>CAVPJM010000001.1:0-187335 GCA_963705455.1 Sulfurovaceae bacterium
AAGTAAAAAAAGAATTTCAATAAATTTAGCATAAAAGAGGAAAAACCCTTGACAAGAGAGAAGTTCGGTGCTATAATACGCGTCCAACAACACATGGACGCTAGGCGAGTTGCCCAGAAGAGTGTGAGTGAATGATCTTTGACAACCAAATATAAGTAAACAAATCAACGTCTATTTGAGTTTTAATTTTACCAATTTTTAAAAAATTGGAAAAAGATTAACTTATTTAGAAATAAATTAAGTGATTCTTTGACAATGGTTCAAACCATTTCATTTTTAATGGAGAGTTTGATCCTGGCTCAGAGTGAACGCTGGCGGCGTGCTTAACACATGCAAGTCGAACGAGAACGGTCCTTCGGGATGTCAGCTAAGTGGCGGACGGGTGAGTAATGTATAGTTAATCTGCCCTTTAGAGGGGGATAACAGTTGGAAACGACTGCTAATACCCCATACTCCTTTATAGTTAATCTAATTGGGAAACGTTTTTTCGCTAAAGGATGAGACTATATGGTATCAGGTAGTTGGTGGGGTAAGAGCCTACCAAGCCAATGACGCCTAGCTGGTCTGAGAGGATGATCAGCCACACTGGAACTGAGACACGGTCCAGACTCCTACGGGAGGCAGCAGTGGGGAATATTGCACAATGGAGGAAACTCTGATGCAGCAACGCCGCGTGGAGGATGACACATTTCGGTGCGTAAACTCCTTTTATATGAGAAGATAATGACGGTACCATATGAATAAGCACCGGCTAACTCCGTGCCAGCAGCCGCGGTAATACGGAGGGTGCAAGCGTTACTCGGAATCACTGGGCGTAAAGCGCGCGCAGGCGGCCTTTTAAGTTGGATGTGAAAGCCTACGGCTCAACCGTAGAACTGCATCCAAAACTATCTAGGCTAGAGTGTGGGAGAGGAAGATGGAATTAGTTGTGTAGGGGTAAAATCCGTAGAGATAACTAGGAATACCAAAAGCGAAGGCAATCTTCTGGAACACTACTGACGCTGAGGCGCGAAAGCGTGGGGAGCAAACAGGATTAGATACCCTGGTAGTCCACGCCCTAAACGATGAATGTTAGTCGTCGGGTAGCTAGTCTATTCGGTGATGCAGCTAACGCATTAAACATTCCGCCTGGGGAGTACGGTCGCAAGATTAAAACTCAAAGGAATAGACGGGGACCCGCACAAGTGGTGGAGCATGTGGTTTAATTCGAAGATACGCGAAGAACCTTACCTAGCCTTGACATATATTAGAACACTCTAGAGATAGAGTGGTGCCTTCGGGAGCTTTTATACAGGTGCTGCACGGCTGTCGTCAGCTCGTGTCGTGAGATGTTGGGTTAAGTCCCGCAACGAGCGCAACCCTCGTCACTAGTTACTAACGGTTCGGCCGAGGACTCTAGTGAGACTGCCTTCGCAAGGAGGAGGAAGGTGAGGACGACGTCAAGTCATCATGGCCCTTACGGCTAGGGCAACACACGTGCTACAATGGCCAGGACAATGAGAAGCGATACCGCGAGGTGGAGCAAATCTATAAACCTGGTCTCAGTTCGGATTGTAGTCTGCAACTCGACTACATGAAGCTGGAATCACTAGTAATCGTAGATCAGCTATGCTACGGTGAATACGTTCCCGGGTCTTGTACTCACCGCCCGTCACACCATGGGAGTTGATTTCACCCGAAGCGGGGAAGCTAAACTGGCTACCCTCCACGGTGGAATCAGCGACTGGGGTGAAGTCGTAACAAGGTAACCGTAGGAGAACCTGCGGTTGGATCACCTCCTTTCAGAGTATAGATGATGTTTCCTCACAGAGCATCATCAACAACACAAAAGACAATGGTTTGTTTTATGTTCGATCAATAACTTATGTTTGGTTGTCAAAGATTATTAGGATCTTTGATGTACTTCATATGGGCGTATAGCTCAGCTGGTTAGAGTGCACCCCTGATAAGGGTGAGGTCCCAGGTTCAAGTCCTGGTACGCCCACCATATGTTTAATAAAAGTATTTAATACAAATATTTTTATTAGACATCTGTCTAAATGTTATTTAACTTATTATTGTTAAGAGTCTAACGTAATGTTGCAAAATCATAGATATTAATATCAATCAACATTTTACAAAAAAATTACAATTTAACATAAAAACATATTGTTTTAGAGAATATCTAGAATGATATCTTTCATGTGCAAGAAACTCAATAAATTAGAAGTGTAAGAACTTCGAACTTATTAAACAACTAAACCATAAATCAGAGCGATCTGTAAACATGACTTATTTGCATTTAATAAGGTAGTACCTTAGAATTAATTAAATTAATCTAAGGGCAGATGGTGGATGCCTAGACCAGAAGAGGCGATGAAGGACGTACTAGGCTGCGATAAGCCAGGGGGAGCTGCCAAGAAGCTTTGATCCCTGGATTTCCGAATGGGGCAACCCGGCATGGCGTGAGTCATGTCACCTTTCGAGGAGCGAACGTGGGGAAGTGAAACATCTCAGTACCCACAGGAAAAGAAATCAACCGAGATTCCCATAGTAGCGGCGAGCGAAAAGGGAGTAGCCCTAAAATCTTTGAGGTGTTAGTAGAACGAGCTGGAATGCTCTACCGTAGAGGGTGAAAGTCCCGTATACGAAAACTAATCATAGACTATTCGAGTAGGTCGGGACACGTGAAACCCTGACTGAATATGGGAGGACCACCTTCCAAGGCTAAATACTACTTCAGGATCGATAGTGAACCAGTACCGTGAGGGAAAGGTGAAAAGAACCGCAGTGAGCGGAGTGAAATAGAACCTGAAACCATCTGCCTACAATCATTCAGAGCCCTATGTTTTATACAGGGTGATGGACTGCCTTTTGCATAATGAGCCTGCGAGTTATGGTGACTAGCAAGGTTAATCAAACGAGAAGCCGTAGCGAAAGCGAGTCTTAATAGGGCGATAGTTAGTTGCTGTAGACCCGAAACTAAGTGATCTATCCATGGGCAGGTTGAAGCTGGTGTAAGAGCTAGTGGAGGACCGAACGGGTGAAGGTTTAAAACTTCTCCGATGACCTGTGGATAGGGGTGAAAGGCCAATCAAACTTAGTGATAGCTGGTTCTCTCCGAAATATATTTAGGTATAGCGTCATGTTCGAAGCATGAGGGGGTAGAGCACTGATTGGGCTAGGGCCTATACCAAGGTACCAAACCCAGTCAAACTCCGAATACCTCATGTGAATTCATGGCAGTCAGGTTGTGGGTGATAAAATCCATGATCGAGAGGGAAACAGCCCAGACTACCAGCTAAGGTCCCAAAGTTCTATTTAAGTGGAAAAGGATGTGGAGTTGCTTAGACAACCAGGAGGTTGGCTTAGAAGCAGCCATCCTTTAAAGAAAGCGTAACAGCTCACTGGTCTAGCGATTCTGCGCCGAAAATATAACGGGGCTAAAATAGACACCGAAGCTGTAGATTTGATATTTATATCAAGTGGTAGGAGAGCGTTCTAGTCAGCATTGAAGCCATACCGGTAAGGAGTGGTGGAGCGGCTAGAAGTGAGCATGCAGGCATGAGTAGCGAGAAAACGGGTGAGAATCCCGTTCGCCGTAAACCCAAGGGTTCCTACACTATGCTCGTCAATGTAGGGTTAGTCGGGTCCTAAGCTGAGTCCGAAAGGGGTAAGCGATGGCAAATTGGTTAATATTCCAATACCAACTAATAGTTTAGTACGAAGGGGGGACGCATAGGGTTAAACGAGGTCACTGATGGAATAGTGGCTCGAAGGGTGTAGATAAGCTGGATAGGAAAATCCGCCGGCTGTTTTCGAGACCTGACAGGCTGATCGAGCTCTTCGGAGTAGATTCAGAATCGTTGATACCGTCGTGCCAAGAAAAGCCTCTAAGTGTATTATTAGTTGCCCGTACCGTAAACCGACACAGGTGGGTGAGATGAGTATTCTAAGGCGCGTGGAAGAACCCTGGTTAAGGAACTCTGCAAACTAGCACCGTAACTTCGGAATAAGGTGTGCCTCCTTCTGTATAGGATTTACTCCAGAAAGCGGAAGAGGTTGCAACAAAGAGTCCCTCCCGACTGTTTATCAAAAACACAGCACTTTGCTAACTCGTAAGAGGATGTATAAGGTGTGACGCCTGCCCGGTGCTTGAAGGTTAATTGATGGGGTTAGTTCTTCGGAGCGAAGCTCTTGATCGAAGCCCAAGTAAACGGCGGCCGTAACTATAACGGTCCTAAGGTAGCGAAATTCCTTGTCGGTTAAATACCGACCTGCATGAATGGCGTAACGAGATGGGAGCTGTCTCAACCAGGGATCCAGTGAAATTGTAGTGGAGGTGAAAATTCCTCCTACCCGCGGCAAGACGGAAAGACCCCGTGCACCTTTACTATAGCTTGACACTGCAATTGGGATATATTTGTGCAGGATAGGTGGGAGGCTTTGATTCATCGGCGCTAGCTGATGATGAGCTATCCTTGAGATACCACCCTTATATATTCTGATTGCTAACTTGCGTCGGGTTATCTCCCACGGAGGACAATGTCTGGTGGGTAGTTTGACTGGGGCGGTCGCCTCCTAAAAAGTAACGGAGGCTTACAAAGGTTGGCTCATATCGGTTGGAAATCGATAGCAGAGTATAATGGTACAAGCCAGCTTAACTGCGAGACGTACATGTCGAGCAGAGACGAAAGTCGGTCATAGTGATCCGGTGGTTCTGTGTGGAAGGGCCATCGCTCAAAGGATAAAAGGTACGCCGGGGATAACAGGCTGATCTCCCCCAAGAGCTCACATCGACGGGGAGGTTTGGCACCTCGATGTCGGCTCATCGCATCCTGGGGCTGAAGCAGGTCCCAAGGGTATGGCTGTTCGCCATTTAAAGCGGTACGCGAGCTGGGTTCAGAACGTCGTGAGACAGTTCGGTCCCTATCTGCCGTGGGCGTTGGATGATTGAGGAGAGTTGCCCCTAGTACGAGAGGACCGGGGTGAACGAACCACTGGTGTACCAGTTGTCCTGCCAAGGGCATCGCTGGGTAGCTATGTTCGGATGAGATAACCGCTGAAAGCATCTAAGCGGGAAGCCAACTCCAAGATGAATCATCCCTGAAGATCCGCAGAAGACTACTGCGTTGATAGGCTGGGTGTGTAAGTGTTGAAAGACATTTAGCTGACCAGTACTAATAGATCGTTTGTATTTACTTTATTCTTCAAATAGGTACTACCTTATTAAGTGCAAACTTAATAAGTATTAAGTTCTTGTAAGATTGTAATTTACCCAAAATCAACATTATGTCTAGACTCTTAACAATACTAAGTATCTCAAAGCTTTCGAGCTGGGAGAAACATGAACACATCGGTGTTTATCTTTCTCTTAGTGGTGGGGCTAGAGGGAGGGTCATACCCAGCTCCATTCCGAACCTGGAAGTCAAGCCTCCCATCGCCGATAATACTGCAGGCTACGTCTGTGGAAATGTAGGTCGCTGCCACTTTGAGTTTATAACACACTTCATTCTTAATCAATCTTTCTCTTATCAATATTTATTCTTTACTAAATTAATCTATTCGTTTTTATATCTATTCTTATCTGTTCTTATATCTCATTAACCTTTTTACCTATCGTTACTATATACTTTTTATACTCTTACTTTATATTAAACTCTATCTCATTAATACTCTATTTACTCTTCGTTAACTCCTATCTTTATAATGTAATTAGAAAAGGCCAGTTCCCTTTCAAGAGAACTTGTTTTACTCCTTGTCCAAAATTTGTAAACTTCCTTGTTTCTCTTGTATCGGTTATCTTTTACAGAAGAGCCTATCTCCTTAATACATCTCCCTATTTTAGGCTCTTTAACAATTAAAGTTCTTCGTTCATTATTCCTTATTCATTCGATAGAAATATACTTATTTCTAAGAAGATATAGAGCAATATGAATACCGTATTTTAGGGCTTTAAAATATTTTTTCAACAAATTTAGCATAAAAGCGTAAAAACCCTTGACAAGAGAGAAGTTCGGTGCTATAATACGCGTCCAACAACACATGGACGGCTAGGCGAGTTGCCCAGAAGAGTGTGAGTGAATGATCTTTGACAACCAAATATAAGTAAACAAATCAACGTCTATTTGAGTTTTAATTTTACCAATTTTTAAAAAATTGGAAAAAGATTAACTTATTTAGAAATAAATTAAGTGATTCTTTGACAATGGTTCAAACCATTTCATTTTTAATGGAGAGTTTGATCCTGGCTCAGAGTGAACGCTGGCGGCGTGCTTAACACATGCAAGTCGAACGAGAACGGTCGCTTCGGGATGTCAGCTAAGTGGCGGACGGGTGAGTAATGTATAGTTAATCTGCCCTTTAGAGGGGGATAACAGTTGGAAACGACTGCTAATACCCCATACTCCTTTATAGTTAATGCTATATTGGGAAATGTTTTTTCGCTAAAGGATGAGACTATATGGTATCAGGTAGTTGGTGGGGTAAGAGCCTACCAAGCCAATGACGCCTAGCTGGTCTGAGAGGATGATCAGCCACACTGGAACTGAGACACGGTCCAGACTCCTACGGGAGGCAGCAGTGGGGAATATTGCACAATGGAGGAAACTCTGATGCAGCAACGCCGCGTGGAGGATGACACATTTCGGTGCGTAAACTCCTTTTATATGAGAAGATAATGACGGTACCATATGAATAAGCACCGGCTAACTCCGTGCCAGCAGCCGCGGTAATACGGAGGGTGCAAGCGTTACTCGGAATCACTGGGCGTAAAGCGCGCGCAGGCGGCCTTTTAAGTTGGATGTGAAAGCCTACGGCTCAACCGTAGAACTGCATCCAAAACTACTAGGCTAGAGTGTGGGAGAGGAAGATGGAATTAGTTGTGTAGGGGTAAAATCCGTAGAGATAACTAGGAATACCAAAAGCGAAGGCAATCTTCTGGAACACTACTGACGCTGAGGCGCGAAAGCGTGGGGAGCAAACAGGATTAGATACCCTGGTAGTCCACGCCCTAAACGATGAATGTTAGTCGTCGGGTAGCTAGTCTATTCGGTGATGCAGCTAACGCATTAAACATTCCGCCTGGGGAGTACGGTCGCAAGATTAAAACTCAAAGGAATAGACGGGGACCCGCACAAGTGGTGGAGCATGTGGTTTAATTCGAAGATACGCGAAGAACCTTACCTAGCCTTGACATATTTAAGAACACTTTAGAGATAGAGTGGTGCCTTCGGGAGCTTTTATACAGGTGCTGCACGGCTGTCGTCAGCTCGTGTCGTGAGATGTTGGGTTAAGTCCCGCAACGAGCGCAACCCTCGTCACTAGTTACTAACGGTTCGGCCGAGGACTCTAGTGAGACTGCCTTCGCAAGGAGGAGGAAGGTGAGGACGACGTCAAGTCATCATGGCCCTTACGGCTAGGGCAACACACGTGCTACAATGGCCAGGACAATGAGAAGCAATACCGCGAGGTGGAGCAAATCTATAAACCTGGTCTCAGTTCGGATTGTAGTCTGCAACTCGACTACATGAAGCTGGAATCACTAGTAATCGTAGATCAGCTATGCTACGGTGAATACGTTCCCGGGTCTTGTACTCACCGCCCGTCACACCATGGGAGTTGATTTCACCCGAAGCGGGGAAGCTAAACTGGCTACCCTCCACGGTGGAATCAGCGACTGGGGTGAAGTCGTAACAAGGTAACCGTAGGAGAACCTGCGGTTGGATCACCTCCTTTCAGAGTATAGATGATGTTTCCTCACAGAGCATCATCAACAACACAAAAGACAATGGTTTGTTTTATGTTCGATCATAACTTATGTTTGGTTGTCAAAGGTCATAAGGATCTTTGACTTAGACACCTATAGTGTATATCTGGGGAATTAGCTCAGCTGGGAGAGCGCCTGCTTTGCACGCAGGAGGTCATCGGTTCGATCCCGTTATTCTCCACCATTTCTGAGAAGAGATGATGGACCGGAAAACTTAATAGAAGTATTCAGAAGAATGTTTCTATTAGGTTTTACACCTAAATGTTATTTAACTTATTATTGTTAAGAGTCTAACGTAATGTTGCATGATATGGTATTTATCCATAACATACAAAAAAATTACAATTTAACATAAAAACATATTGTTTTAGAAATAATCTAGAATGATATCTTTCATGTGCAAGAAACTCAATAAATTAGAAGTGTAAGAACTTCGAACTTATTAAACAACTAAACCATAATCAGAGCGAATCTGAAAATGACTTATTTGCATTTAATAAGGTAGTACCTTAGAATTAATTAAATTAATCTAAGGGCAGATGGTGGATGCCTAGACCAGAAGAGGCGATGAAGGACGTACTAGGCTGCGATAAGCCAGGGGGAGCTGCCAAGAAGCTTTGATCCCTGGATTTCCGAATGGGGCAACCCGGCATGTAGTGATGCATGTCACCTTTCGAGGAGCGAACGTGGGGAAGTGAAACATCTCAGTACCCACAGGAAAAGAAATCAACCGAGATTCCCTTAGTAGCGGCGAGCGAAAAGGGAGTAGCCCTAAAATCTTTGAGGTGTTAGTAGAAAGAGCTGGAATGCTCTACCGTAGAGGGTGAAAGTCCCGTATACGAAAACTAATCATAGACTATTCGAGTAGGTCGGGACACGTGAAACCCTGACTGAATATGGGAGGACCACCTTCCAAGGCTAAATACTACTTCAGGATCGATAGTGAACCAGTACCGTGAGGGAAAGGTGAAAAGAACCGCAGTGAGCGGAGTGAAATAGAACCTGAAACCATCTGCCTACAATCATTCAGAGCCCCATGCTTTACGCGGGGTGATGGACTGCCTTTTGCATAATGAGCCTGCGAGTTATGGTGACTAGCAAGGTTAAACAAACGTGAAGCCGTAGCGAAAGCGAGTCTTAATAGGGCGATAGTTAGTTGCTGTAGACCCGAAACTAAGTGATCTATCCATGGGCAGGTTGAAGCTGGTGTAAGAGCTAGTGGAGGACCGAACGGGTGAAGGTTTAAAACTTCTCCGATGACCTGTGGATAGGGGTGAAAGGCCAATCAAACTTAGTGATAGCTGGTTCTCTCCGAAATATATTTAGGTATAGCGTCATGTTCGAAACATGAGGGGGTAGAGCACTGATTGGGCTAGGGCCTATACCAAGGTACCAAACCCAGTCAAACTCCGAATACCTCATGTGAATTCATGGCAGTCAGGTGGTGGGTGATAAAATCCATCATCGAGAGGGAAACAGCCCAGACTACCAGCTAAGGTCCCAAAGTTCTATTTAAGTGGAAAAGGATGTGGAGTTGCTTAGACAACCAGGAGGTTGGCTTAGAAGCAGCCATCCTTTAAAGAAAGCGTAACAGCTCACTGGTCTAGCGATTCTGCGCCGAAAATATAACGGGGCTAAAATAGACACCGAAGCTGTAGATTTGATATTTATATCAAGTGGTAGGAGAGCGTTCTAGTCAGCATTGAAGCCATACCGGTAAGGAGTGGTGGAGCGGCTAGAAGTGAGCATGCAGGCATGAGTAGCGAGAAAACGGGTGAGAATCCCGTTCGCCGTAAACCCAAGGGTTCCTACACTATGCTCGTCATTGTAGGGTTAGTCGGGTCCTAAGCTGAGTCCGAAAGGGGTAAGCGATGGCAAATTGGTTAATATTCCAATACCAACTAATAGTTTAGTACGAAGGGGGGACGCATAGGGTTAAACGAGGTCACTGATGGAATAGTGGCTCGAAGGGTGTAGATAAGCTGGATAGGAAAATCCGCCGGCTGTTTTCGAGACCTGACAGGCAGATCGAGTTCTTCGGAACAACATCTGAATCGTTGATACCGTCGTGCCAAGAAAAGCCTCTAAGTGTATTATTAGTTGCCCGTACCGTAAACCGACACAGGTGGGTGAGATGAGTATTCTAAGGCGCGTGGAAGAACCCTGGTTAAGGAACTCTGCAAACTAGCACCGTAACTTCGGAATAAGGTGTGCCTCCTTCTGTATAGAGATTTACTCTCGAAAGCGGAAGAGGTTGCAACAAAGAGTCCCTCCCGACTGTTTATCAAAAACACAGCACTTTGCTAACTCGTAAGAGGATGTATAAGGTGTGACGCCTGCCCGGTGCTTGAAGGTTAATTGATGGGGTTAGTCCTTCGGGGCGAAGCTCTTGATCGAAGCCCAAGTAAACGGCGGCCGTAACTATAACGGTCCTAAGGTAGCGAAATTCCTTGTCGGTTAAATACCGACCTGCATGAATGGCGTAACGAGATGGGAGCTGTCTCGACCAGGGATCCAGTGAAATTGTAGTGGAGGTGAAAATTCCTCCTACCCGCGGCAAGACGGAAAGACCCCGTGCACCTTTACTATAGCTTGACACTGCAATTGGGATATATTTGTGCAGGATAGGTGGGAGGCTTTGATTCATCGGCGCCAGCTGATGATGAGCTATCCTTGAGATACCACCCTTATATATTCTGATTGCTAACTTGCGACAATTATCTTGTCGGAGGACAATGTCTGGTGGGTAGTTTGACTGGGGCGGTCGCCTCCTAAAAAGTAACGGAGGCTTACAAAGGTTGGCTCAGATGGGTTGGAAATCCATCGTAGAGTATAATGGTACAAGCCAGCTTAACTGCGAGACGTACATGTCGAGCAGAGACGAAAGTCGGTCATAGTGATCCGGTGGTTCTGTGTGGAAGGGCCATCGCTCAAAGGATAAAAGGTACGCCGGGGATAACAGGCTGATCTCCCCCAAGAGCTCACATCGACGGGGAGGTTTGGCACCTCGATGTCGGCTCATCGCATCCTGGGGCTGAAGCAGGTCCCAAGGGTATGGCTGTTCGCCATTTAAAGCGGTACGCGAGCTGGGTTCAGAACGTCGTGAGACAGTTCGGTCCCTATCTGCCGTGGGCGTTGGATGATTGAGGAGAGTTGCCCCTAGTACGAGAGGACCGGGGTGAACGAACCACTGGTGTACCAGTTGTCCTGCCAAGGGCATCGCTGGGTAGCTATGTTCGGATGTGATAACCGCTGAAAGCATCTAAGCGGGAAGCCAACTCCAAGATGAATCATCCCTGAAGATCCGCAGAAGACTACTGCGTTGATAGGCTGGGTGTGTAAGTGATGAAAGTCATTTAGCTGACCAGTACTAATAGATCGTTTGTATTTACTTTATTCTTCAAATAGGTACTACCTTATTAAGTGCAAACTTAATAATATTAAGTCCTTGTAAGATTGTAATTTACCCAAAATCAACATTATGTCTAGACTCTTAACAATACTAAGTATCTCAAAGCTTTCGAGCTGGGAGAAACATGAACACATCGGTGTTTATCTTTCTCTTAGTGGTGGGGCTAGAGGGAGGGTCATACCCAGCTCCATTCCGAACCTGGAAGTCAAGCCTCCCATCGCCGATAATACTGCAGGCTACGTCTGTGGAAATGTAGGTCGCTGCCACTTTGAGTTTATAACACACTTCATTCTTATTCAATCTTTCTCTTATCAATATATACTTTTTACTTAAATCAATCTATTCATTTTTATACCTATTCCCTTATCTGTTCTTATATCTCCATTAACCTTTTTACCATGATCGTTACTCTATATCACTTTTTACTTCTGCTTACCCCCTCTATTTTACGCATTTAACTTGCTTTATTCTTACTATTAATCCTCTATTTACTCCCCGTTAACTCCTATCGTTTATAATATATTAGAAAAGGCGATTAAAGACTGAGTATTTGTTTTACTCCTTGTCCAAAAATTGTAAACTTCCTTGTTTTTTACTCGGTTTTTGCCTTTCTTTTTTATAACCTTTATAACTTCATATTAATTAACTTCAAAATATTTTTAAAATTTACTTTTTTAAGTCTAAAATCAGTGTAGATGCTCTAAACTAACTGTTACATGTTTTGGACAAACATAAATTAAAGGAGTAAACATGAAAAGAATTATAACAGCGTCACTTGTTGCAGCACTTGCAGTAACTAGTGTACAAGCAGCAGTCTAATGTCAATTGACAGCAAAACTAAATTCACTAGAGGCAGAATTGGCAAAAGTTAAGAAAAATCTTAAAAAGCAAAATAAAAAGATCAATGAAGTTAAAGCACATGATTCTGGAGATAACATCAAATGGGGTGCTGATGTAAGAACATCATATTGATAGTATCAGCTATGATATGGCAAATGGTGATACTCATGAGAAAAATGATCTTATGGGCTTAAGACTTTGGTTAAATATGGCGTATGCTCCAGATCAACAATAATGTATTTAAAGGTCAACTTTCTATGAATAAAGCTTTTGGTGCAGATTTTGCATCACCAGTAAATAGAACATTCTCTTTAGGTGGACAGTTTGACTGGACTAGCAAATGAAGCATTGACTGACAATTCATTAAAAGTAAGACAAGCATACTGGTTATACCTTGGTGAAAATGCATTTGGTGCTTGATATGCCTTGGACATTCTCTGTAGGTAGAAGACCATCTACAAATGGTTTCTTAGCTAACCTTAGAGATGATGATGCAGCTCAATCTCCACTTGGTCACATGATCAATGTTGAATTTGATGGTTTAAGTTCTAAGCTTGATCTTTCAAAAGTGACTGGTGTACCAGGTATGTCAGTTCAAGCTTTGTATGGGTCAAGGTTCTACAAATGCACAGCCATTGATTGGATCAGCAACACCAAATGCTAATGATGATGCAAGTGGTATTGATGATATTAAACTTGCAGGATTTATCTTTGAACCATATAATGATGGTCAATATATTACAAAAGCAACTTGGTTTAGAGCATATGATCTTCCTGGTCAAGTAGTTGATCCAGTACAGATGAACCTGATGACTCCAGATATGTAGTGCACATCTCTATTTTACTGCGTCTTGATGTAACCAGTATGGTGATATGGAAGGTGCAGCATTCTCTGTATTGGTTGATGGCTTAACTGAAGATGGTTATTTTGCAGATGCAAAAGTATTTGGTTCAATTGCATGGACAGTAAAACTAGACCTAGATGCTGGTAGTTACAATGTTAGGTATCTGACTCAGCAGGTCTGGAGAGTGAAACAGGTACTTCTTACTGGTTTGGTGCACAGCTACCTGTAACTGATGGTGAGAAACTATGGTAAAGTTGGACTTGAGTATAATCATGGTAGTCAAGTACTGGAGACCATTTACATATGCTGAAGATACTATGATCGGTTCTAAACTAGCAGCTCGTGGTGATGCATGGGAAGCATACTATACATATCAGATCACTGATGCACTTAGTGCACAAGTTAGATATACTAAAATTGATTATGATTATACAGGAAGTAACGGATTCTTTGGTAACTACTCAGGAACAGCAATTAAAATTGATGATTTAAAAGCTGGTGCAGCTGGCATTTGCTGCATTGGTGGAATTGATCCAACATCAATGACAGATATTCAAACAGTTGCTACTAATTGATGCTCAGATATCCTGCGATGCAGCAAATGCTCAGGATATGGCTAGCAGATGGCAGGTGCTGCGCAATTCTTACCAAATGTTGTTGAAGCAGCACAAGACTTTAGATTCTACATCAGATATAGATTCTAAGATCATTTAACAAAGGGGTCCTCCCTTTGTTAAACTCTCCTTATTTTTCCTTTACTTTACACACTTAATCCACTTTTTTTCTTTATCCTTCTTTATATATATTTAAATTAAATGAAGTTCAGTTATAATAATGGCTATATATAAAACACACAATCAAAGGAATACTATGAAACACTTCACAAAGGGCTTGCTGATTACACTGCTTGTCACTATGGGACTTACAACAGGTATTGTTGCAGATGCTACAAAAGCTACGCACAATGTAACCATTTTGACTGCAGATAACAGTGATGGCAAGATCACAACTAAAACAATTGCAGCAGAATTTGAAAAAGCAGGTTTTTTCATTAATGACAACAGAGATATGACAGCACCATGGTTAAGACAATGTAAAGCCGGTACTAAAAACTTTTCTACAGTTGATTTTGATGTATACAATCTCTTTACATTGTTTAAAAAAGATGTAGTGGTTAAGTTGGGTAAAAAATATCCGAACATCGGGCTTTTCTCTCCAATGAGTATGTCGATCTGGACAAGAAAAGGCACAAAAACGATCTCTATTTCTTCATTAAGTGTTGAGGCAATGGCTGAGATCATGGGTCTTCCTGCAGATGATGCAGAGCTTGGTTGCTTATGGAAAACTCATTCAAGATACACTTAAAGCGGCACTTCCAAATGCAAAAGTAGAAAAAGTTGCTTATGAAATGAAACAACCAGAAGGTCCATTGGTTTCAACTGCACAATTTGCTATGGATCCTGAAGCAGACTGGGAAGAAGAAAAAGAAGGATTCCAAGAGAATTTTGAAGCAGCGCTCATCCCTGCTATGTTTATCAATGCAGGATTTAACGATCTTAACTATGATATGGAAGAGAGCGGTTATGAAGCATATACTTTCTATGATGTATATTCGATCTGTTACCTTGAAGTTATCTATACTGTAGCTAAAAAGCATCCTGAAGCAGGAGCATTTGCCCCTTGTTCAATGTATATGTATCAGAAAAAAGGAACAAACACGATGGAAATCGGATTCCCTTCTGTATATAACTGGATAGCATCACTGGCGATTGAAGACAAAGCATCTCATGATGTTCTTATCATGGCGCAGAAAAAAATGGAAGATATACTTAAAAAGCTTACAGCTAAGTAGTCATACTTTTTCTTATGGGGCAGTTGCCCCATAATGACATAACACATATCTCTTATGTTAAGAGATATATCTCATCCTCTTTTTTAATCACTCCCCCTTTAATGACTTTGGCAAAAATACCTCTATCATCTTTAAGTAGAGTAGGTAAGTTTTCATCTATTTTGGAAAGATGATCACACATAGTACAGTTTTGACTGATCTCCAAAAGAACACCACCTATTCGCAGTTGGTCTCCCGCATTCAAATGGTATGGATTGTAGTCCATCAAAATATTTTCACCTAAGGCACCAAAAGGAACTTGAATGTCATGCTTGTTCGCTAATGTATAACTCTCTTCTGAAGTAATAAGCACTGAACGTTGGATATTTGTATCATGATATTTATCTTCAACAATACCCTTTGAATCCAAAGTGAATGACTCTTTTTTGATTCTCTGCTGAGGATCCTTGCACCGATATAAACAAGTTTGTAACTTTTCCTACATGTTTCACAAAGTACTCCTCTGTATTTTTATGAAATTGTACCATAAAGAATTTATAGAGGGAGAATTGATTTGAGAGTAGGTTCTAGTTTGTTCCACTTGAGTGCATGTCAGAGAACTTAAAGCTCAATTATATTATCTTTGAGTTTAATATTTTAATATAGGGGTTTTAGTGAGCACAAACAGAGAAGATATGATAGAACAATTTTATATACAGGTGGAAGAAAATATAGATAATGGTATGCTGTACAGGGATGCAATAGAATTATCTGCTGTGACAGTAGGAGGTATGATACCGGCCAAAGTATCTCAGGCTATGGCAAAGTATCAAGAAGCAATACACCCACAGTCTCATTTGTCACAAGAAGAGAATAAAGATGCCTTGGCACTTTTGAGTATGGGTGTGCTTTGGGATAATACTTATTTTAATCCTATAGAACCAGACCCTACTACTCCACTTGAAAATACTTTGGCTGAATCTATTTATTTCATAATGAAGTATGGTAGAGAAGAAGATGGACTTGAAAAGGCATTGGAAGCCAATGCAAACAATAAGGGAGATGTGGAGTTACGTGCGAAGTCGATACGCAGAGTGTTGGGAAAAGTATGAAGCGACGGCATTTTTTAGCTTTAGGTATTTCTATTTTTCCCTATACAACACAAGCATTGTCTGTAGATTATAAGGACGGTAAACCTGAGTGCATGGAATGCTTCTTCAATCAATGAAGCAGCCATGGCAGCTTTATGGAAGAGAAAAATTTGCAACCATTCAAAAAAGTACGGATATAGAACTAATTGTTCCCAAAGGAATAGTAAAAGATCAGAGAAGAGATCCCTATTGCCATATACTTCAAAATGAAAGCGAAAACAGTTGCCGTTTTTCAAGATGCAAATCCTAAGAGTTTAGTGGCAGTGTTTCATGTGAATGAAGATAGTATGATAGCGTATGAACTCAATATAAGAATGGAATTTAAAGGTACAGTTTTTGCCGTACTTGAAGGGTTGGATGGGAAATTATATTATACGACGAGAATATATTGATATACTGTCATTAAGCTGTATGGCTTCAGGTGAGTAGATTGATCGGCAAAAAAGATATTACCTTCACTTTTTTACATAAAAGAGTCTATTTATGTAAATAATATTTATGATAGTTATAGGCTTCTTTTATATTTATGGTGAATATTTGTTACAGAGTGAAGCTAATTATATGTATTATGAGTGAATGATTAATCATTTTTACTAGATTACTTTTATTTTATTTGAATATAATCTAGTGCATATGACGAAATTAAGGTACATATTTTTAGTCATTTTAAAAATAAATCAAGGAGGACAAATGAATAAGATAAATAAAGAAGAACTTGAAGTCATTTCTGAAGTATCAGAGCAAGTATCAAGAAGAAACTTTTTTAAGAAAACAGCAACTTATTCTATGGGCGCATTAGCAGCAGCTAGTGTTGTCGCACCTGTCACAGTAGATGCGAGCGAGCATATTAAAGCAAATCCAGAGGATGATCCAAATATCATGGAAGAGAAACCATGGAGTCTTCAGTTTGGTGATGATGTAAGGACAAACCTATATGGTCAACCTTCTCCTTATGAGCATAAGGTAACAAGAAGAACAACACCTATTCTCTCTTCAGGTAACTATAGAGCATCAATTGCAGTAACACCTATTCAAGATTTGAGTGGTATTATTACACCAAATGGACTTTTCTTTAACAGACATCATGGTGGTACACCAACAATTGATCCAAATCAGCATAGACTTATGATTCATGGTCTTGTTGAAAAGCCAATTGTTTTAACAATGGATCAACTTGAAAAGATATCCAAATGTAAGTAGAATTCACTTTCTTGAGTGTCCGGCAAATGGTGGACCAGAGTGGAGAGGACCTCAATTCAACTCAATCCAATTTGCAAAAGGATTTATGTCTTGTGCTGAGTGGACTGGTGTTTACATCAAAGATATTCTTAAAGACCTTGGTCTTAAACCAGAAGCACAATGGATGCTTGCAGAAGGTATATGATAATTCACACATGGGAAGAACTATCCCTGTGGATAAAGTACTTGATGATGCAATGATCGTTTGGGGACAAAATGGTGAAGCATTACGTCCAGAACAAGGTTACCCGATAAGAATCGTTGTTCCAGGTTGGGAAGCAAACTTATGTGTAAAATGGTTATGTAGACTTGAATTTGCATCTGAGCCATTCTATGCAAAAGAAGAGACATCAAAATATACGGCATTAAAACATACAGGTAAAGCGATACAACACTTCTATGCAAATGAAGTAAACTCTGTAATTACTTCACCATGTCCTGAGAAACCATGGACAGACCTTAAAAAAGGTGATATGGTAGAGATAGAAGGACTTGCATGGTCAGGTATGGGAACGATTACAACTGTTGATGTTTCGTTTGATGGTGGTAAGAACTGGGTTGAAGCATCACTTAAAGGATTAGTACTTGAAAAATCTTGGACTAGATTCTCAATTATGCATGAATATACAGGTAAGCCAATGCTTCTTAGCTCACGTGCTTCAGATGATGCAGGACACATTCAGCCAACAGTGAAAAATGAAAGAGCTGCTGTGGGAATCGAAGGTGTTTACCATAGAAATGGTATTCATACATGGGAAATAGATGCAAAAGGAGAGGTTACAAATGTACAAATCTTATCATAAAAAAATTGTTGCAAGTACATTACTTGCATCAGTAGTATTTTTAGGAACAGCTTGTAATGCATCAAATGGTACAAAGAATACAGCTGAAGCAAAGACTACAACAACTGTAGCGCCAGCAAATACTACAATGAATACAGAAGGTTTCACTAAAAGAGAAATAGATGCTGTAGGACCAGCAAATGCTTTAGTCTCTGATAGCGTTAAAAAGACTTATGAACATAACGGAAAAATTTCTGTTGATGGTGGGGTGATCTATCCGATCGTTAATGGTAAAACCGGTGCATATTATGTAAATGAAGAAGCACATAAAACACCATTCAACAAAGGTAAAACAGCAACTGCAAATGAGCAGAAAGCTTGGGATATCGATGTAATGCCAGATGGTACAGGACTTCCTGAAGGTTCAGGTTCTGTAGAAGAAGGTGATGAGATCTATGAAGAAAAATGTGCATCTTGTCATGGTGACTTTGGTGCAGGTGCAGGACTTTACCCAAGATTAACAGCAGGTAATGCATATAAAATGCAGAAAACACTGATGCTTCAAAGAGTAGATCCAGATTCTGATGGTCCTCAGCGTGTATTTGGTTCGAACTGGCCATATGCAAGTACATTGTGGTGGTACATCAAGACTGGTATGCCTCACCAAGCACCTATGTCATTAACAACAGATGAAGTGTATGCATTATCTGCATATATTCTTTATATCAATGAGATGGAAATAGACGGTGAGCTTGTAGATGATGAATATGTTCTTGACAGAGAGAAGTTCTTAAAGATCGTTATGCCTAACGTTGATGGTTTTGAACCAAATATCAATGGTCCAAAAGGTCAAGACAATGCACGTGAATACTTTAATAACCCATTGAACTATGGTAATGGTGTAAGATGTATGAAAGATTGTTTTGAAGGTGAACCTGAAGTAGCAAGAATTGTATTTGCATCTGACTGACTTTGAACCCACCATTGAGTTCTGAAAAAACATTGCCAGAAGTAACAGATGCTGGCCCAGTACATCCTGGACAAGCTACATATGATGCAAGTTGTAAAGTATGTCATGAAACAGATGCAATGGGTGCGCCTGCTGTAGGTGATAAAGCGGCTTGGGCTGCAGTACTTGAAAAAGGTATCGACCAAGTTTATCACAATGCTATAAACGGAATCAATGGTATGCCTCCAAAAGGTGGTGCAATGGATCTTACAGATGCACAGATGAATGAAGTTGTTGATTATATGGTGGAATGCAAGTAAATAAGTGTGAATTATCACAATTATTACACAATATTTTAGTAAAATAAGATATTAGGTTGGCAGAGGCTGACCTTTTATCTAAATTTATACACAAAAGGAAATAAAATGGATAGAAGAAAATTTATGAGTTTAAGTATGGTTGCAGCTGCTGTATTACCAGCAAGTTTATCTGCAATTGATTTCAGAGCTACAAAGCCTGATACATGGACTGCACATACTGTAGCAGATTCTATTAAAGCACTTTATGGTGATATTAAACCAGAAGAAAAAGGTGTAACTGTTAAAGCACCAAAAGTGGCAAGTAACGGTGGAGCAATTCCTGTAACTGTATCTTCTGATATTGCTGCTAAAACTGTAGCTGTTTTCCAAGATGCAAACCCTGAAGCAACTGTATGTGTATTTGACTGTACCAGAAGGTGGAATCGTTGATTATATGATGAAGATCAAAATGAAGAAATCTGGTAAGATCACTGCAATCGTAGAAGGTACTGATGGTAAGTTCTATGTAGGTAATGTGGTCACTTGAAGTTGCTCTTGGTGGATGTGAAGGTTAATCCTTTTCTCAACCAGCTAGATTAGATTTTAAAATCTTAATATGTATAAACAGAAATAGAAAGAAAAAGGAATATTATGGGTAATATGAAAATTAAAGCAAAGCTTAAAGGCGATGTGGTAGACGTAAAAGTAATGGCAAAACATGACATGCTTACATATGATCAAGCAAAGAAAAAAGGTGTTGATGCTAACTTCATCACACATATCACTGCGACAGCAAATGGTAAAGTAGTATATGATGTATCTACAAGCCAGTTCTGGTCTAAAAACCCGCAGTTTAAATTTAGTTTTAAAGGTGCTGCAGCAGGTGATGAAGTTTCAATCACATGGACAGATCTTAAAGGTAATACTGTTACAGAAGCTAAAAAAATCAAATAATGATTTAATTTATCTATGCGACCCTTGTGGTCGGATAGATAGTATAAAATTAATCCATGTACTTTATGAAGTCTATAGATTAGTTTTATAGCTAAAGTAAGTGTATGTTTCAGCTCTTTGATGACAACACTTCTTTTTCTTCTCTTTTTTACTTCCTCTTTATCTAGGGATACACAAATTATTAATATTGATCACCTTTCTTTACAAGCAAAAAAAGAAAAGAAACACTTCTTACTTTTTTTTCATAAAGATGGATGTAGTTTTTGTGAAAAAATGTACGATAAGACATTAGATGATGATGAGTATTGAAGATATGATAGATAAATATTTTATTTTTGTGGATATTGGGTATTGATGATGCAGGAAGCATCCTACATCGTGATTTTAATGGCAGTAAACATAGGTTTATGCAAAATGATTAGAGATAGGCTTTTACCCTACTGTAGGCTTTGTAGATGGGAATAATAGTATAGTCTATGGAGCAATAGGATATAAGGATATTGAGATATTCTCTCTTTTGTTAAAATATATTTACAGCGGTGAATATAAAGAGATGGAATGGGAAGATTTTAAAGATAAAGTGGAGTTTGAAAGTGAAGATTAGGACTTAAAGTGATTGATGAATTTCAAACCAATAGATCTCACTTCTTGTAATAGTGGCTTTTTTTCTTTGATTAAAATGTTCTGTAATATCAAAATCCTCTGTACCCAAACCCTCTTTATATGCATTGATAAATGAGGTATAGAGCTCTTCTTTCATAGCGGTTATCTCATAGGTCACTTTATCGTATATTTGATCATCCGACCTTTACTTGTTCTCTATGTGTTTCATTGAGATTAATACTTCCATAACGCTCTTCTTTGAGGCAGCGTCATATTCATCTCAATATAGGTACGCATAGAAGCAAGCATATGTTCTAACTGTGTAAGAGGCAGGTCGGTAGACTCAATGATTGTCGCAAGCTTTTGTGTATAGCCCCAAGCACCAGCAACAGCTAAAGTCGGCATCAAACGCAGCTTTTATAACTTCTTTAAGGTCATTATCGCTTTTTAGCTGTTCAAATTTGAGCATGGGTTAGAGACCAGCTTCTTTAATGGCTTCAGTTTGAGCATGTGCGATAAGAGGGTCAATGAGCAATTTCAAATTACCATTGTTCATAATATCATCCAAGGCATAGAGTGTTAATCCTATTCGGTGATCTGTAAGTCTATTTTGCGGGTAGTTATATGTTCTGATCTTTTCTGAACGATCACCTGAACCTACCTGAAGTTTTCGTTGGCTTGATGTTTCATCAAGTTGTTTTTGAAGTTCAGCTTCGTAGACACGTGCTTTAAGGACTTTCATCGCTTTGTCTCTATTTTTATGTTGAGACTTTTCGTCTTGTATAGCAACAACAATACCAGTAGGAATGTGTGTCAAACGCACAGCAGAATCAGTGGTATTTACAGACTGCCCACCACAACCGCTTGAACGGTATACATCCATTTTAATCTCATTTGGTTTGATGTCTACCTCTACATCATCTACTTCTGGGATAACAGCAACGGTGATGGCTGATGTATGAACACGCCCCTGTGTCTCAGTATCTGGAACACGTTGAACACGGTGGGTACCTGCTTCATATTTAAGCTGTGAATATACACCGTCTCCTTTAATTTGGGCAATGAGTTCTTTGTAGCCACCAGAAGTACCATCATTGGTACTGACAATCTCAATCTTCCATCCCAGTTGTTCTGCATAGCGTGAGTACATTTTAAATACGTCAGCCACAAAAAGTGCACTTTCATCTCCACCTGCACCTGCACGCAGTTCAAGAAAAATGTTTTTATCGTCATTTTTGTCTTTTGGGATCATGAGTACTTTAATTTCCTCTTCCAAAGCAGGCAGCATAGGCTCTAACTCAGATAGTTCCTCTTTTGCAAGGTCACCAAGTTCCGCATCACCTAAAAGTTCTTTATTTTCTTTTATGGCATCTGCTGTTTGAACATAAAGGTTTGCTTTTTCTACCAAGTCACTAAGATTTGATTGTTCTTTACTAAGTTCTGTCATACGCTTAATATCACTAGCAATGTCGGGAGAACTTAAGAGTTTACTAAGTTCATTGTATCTGTCGATGAAAGGTTGAAGTTTTTCTTTGAACATAGGCGTTCTTTGTATTAGATTGTGTTTTTAGTGAGGGTGTATCGAGACTGCTTATGCAGCTTCGATAGCATTTACCATTTTGTGAAGACGGCTTACTTTTCTAGCAGCAGTAGTTTTTTTGATGAAACCTTTGCTTACTAATGAATGGATCTGTTTGTTTGCTGTAGCGAATGCTGTTGTTGCTGCTGCTTTATCAGCTGCTGCTACTGCTTCGTGTACGGCTTTTGTGATGTTTTTGATTCTTGTTCTGTAATATCTGTTTCTCTCAGTTCTTACAGCAGTTTGCAAAATACGTTTTTTTGCTGATTTATTGTGTGCCATGTTGTTTCCTTTTGGTAGGTATGTTGTTATTACTCAATTTATTAGAGTGAAAATAGTTCGCGAATAATATCTAAAAAAAGATTAAAGATTTATTAATTTAATAGTATGGTAGATTAAAGTACATAAGATACAGGGGTAAGAGTTATGAGGAATGTTAATCAAATTTGCGTTAAAATGGAGCCAATAGAACAATGGGGCAATGAAGCTCCTAAAGGAAATTATTTTGACACTTTTTGGAACAGATGGCGTACGAGGAAAAGCAGGGAAGAAAGTAAATGCAGTCAATGCAATGCGTTTGGCAATGGCAACAGGGATCTATTTTAAACAATTTGCAAAAACCAATAAAATTTTAGTAGGAAAAGATACAAGACGTAGCGGTTATATGATAGAAAATGCTATTGTTTCGGGATTGACGGCAGTAGGATTTGATGTGATACAGATAGGTCCTATGCCAACACCGGCGATTGCTTTTTTGACAGAAAATATGCGTTGTGATGCAGGTATTATGATCTCTGCAAGCCATAATCCTTATTATGACAATGGGATCAAGTTCTTTGACTGCGGACGGAAATAAACTGAACCGTGAAAAAGAAGAAGAGATAGAAGCTATCTTTGAAGATGATGCAATGTATTGAGCAGTGCACAGGTTACAGGATAAAGAGATAGGAAAATCAAAACGAATAGATGATGTGATAGGTCGCTACATAGTACATATTAAAAATTCTTTTCCCTAAATCGCTTACGTTGGCGGGTAAAAGGGTAGTGATAGATTGTGCAAATGGGGCAGGATATATCGTAGGTCCTACTATATTGCAGGAGCTTGGTGCGGATGTTGTGGTGATAGGAGATAAACCCAATGGATTTAATATCAATGAAGGATGTGGTGCGATGCATCCTGAAAATTTGACCAAAGTGGTTTTGAGTATCGTGCAGATGTTGGGTATTGCGCTTGGATGGTGATGCTGATAGACTTGTGATGGTGGATGAAAAAGGTGAAGTGGTTGATGGGGATAAGCTGATGGCAGTACTTGCGGTACATCTTAAAAATCAAGGTACACTTAAAGGTGGGGGCATGGTAGCCACTGTGATGAGTAACCAAGGGTTAGATGAGTACTTACATTCTCAAGGGCTTAAGCTTCTGCCGTTCTGCTGTGGGAGATAAAAATGTTGTGGAGATGATGCAGGAAAATGGTATGAATTTTGGAGGAGAACAGAGTGGGCATGTGATTTTCTCTGATTATGCCAAGACAGGAGATGGTATTTCCAGTGCATTACAAGCTTTGGCATATTTGGTTGAGACAGATAAAAAGGCGAGTGAAGTATTTAACCCTTATACTTCATATCCACAACTTTTAGTAAACCTCTTGGTGGATGAAAAAAGAGCATTTGATACCATCGATGGACTTGATGCACTGAAAGACAAAAGTCGAAAGTCTGGGGATGAGACATCTATTTAGATATTCTGGGACAGAAAATAAAATCCGTCTTTTACTTGAAGGAAAAGATGAAGAAAAACTTGAAGAGATGATGGAAGAGTGTAAAACATTCTTTAAAGGTGCATTAGCCTAATGAGGAGCTTTTGCTGTCTTTTTTTTGGTACTTTTAGGTACCTTTATTATAGATCAGAATATAAAATCACTTTTTGTTGAAGGGTATTATCGTGCGGGAGAGTGTATAGACCTTGAGTTGCATTACAATAAAGGTGTGGCTTTCTCTATGTTGACGTTTCTTGGTCCTTATCTTAAGTGGATACAGGCAGTGCTTGTCTTGGGTATTTTGTTCTTTGTCTTTAAAGAGGGATATATAAAGCGTTATGCATTTCCTGTAGGATTACTTATCGGCGGGGCACTGGGTAATGTTTATGATCGTTTTGTGCATGGAAGTGTGGTTGACTATGTCGCTTGGCATTGCGGCTTTAACTTTGCGGTATTTAATTTTGCAGATGTAGCTATAGATATAGCTGTTGTCTGGATACTTGTCATGGTGTATTTTTTCAAAGAAGATGCTGAAGAGAAATGAAAATAGTTTTTTTTCTTGTAAGCTTTTTGGGATTACTTCAAGGAGAAATACTAAACACACAGATAGCCCCATCTTCTAAGTAGTAAACAGTTTGAAGGCATCACTCTTTTAGATCAAAAAATACTTGCATTTAAAAAGATCGGAGGATTAAAATTTTCTGAGATCTCTGATGTTGCATATGATCCAAAAAAGAAGAAACTTTATTTTGTAAGTGATGAGGGAACACTTTTTGTTTTTGATGCATTCTTTTCAGATAAGATAGAAAAGCTCAAGCCCATAAGTGGGATCAAGTCTGGTTAAAGAATAATGGTAAAAAGTTTAAAAAATGGCATCAAGACAGTGAAGGTCTGACGCTTGGATGATAAAGGGCAAGCTTTATGCTTCTTTTGAAGGTAGAGCCAAAATAGGAAGATTTGATCAAAAGGGAAGAATGGTCAAACAGTATACTCTTGCCCAAAAAACTGAGAGATCCTAAAAATTATAGAAGTCGTAATAAATCTTTGGAAGCATTAACCTGGCATCCTAAGTATGGATTGCTGACTGCAGCAGAGTGGCCACTGAAAATATGAACATAAAAAAGATCAGACAATCTATGCATCTAAATGGAAACAAAGTGGCATTTTAATGCAGAGGCAGAACAGAGAAGTGCTGTTGTGGCTATGGAAGTTATGGATGATGGTAATCTATTGGTGATGGAACGATCTTATAGTGGGATATTGGAACCTTTTGTGGTGACGTTAAAAAAAGTTTATCTGAAGGATGCAAGAATAAACAGATATGTGAAAAGTGAACTTTTGGTCAAAATGAATAGTCATAAAGGATGGATGATAGATAACTTTGAAGGCTTGGCAAGAGTCGGGAAACATCGTTATGTGATGGTGAGTGATGACAATGACAATTTTTTTCAGCAGACGTTATTGATTTATTTTGAAGTAGCGCATTGAGTCTAACATACCTTAAGGTATAATCTTGGTATGAAAAAATTAATACAACAAATAGTTTACATTGCATTGATCAGTGATATTGGGATCTATGGTTTTCTTTGGAGTAAAAGCATATAATCAAGCGATACTTTATGAAGAGGCTACTACAGAATTGGTCTCTTATCAGGATGCAGGACAACAGGCAAGTCTCAAGCTTGAAAAGTTTGCAAAAAGTTTGTTTGGTGATCTGTATGATGATGAACTAAAAATGAAACTTGATAAGGTGAGTGAAAAACAAGAAGCAGCTATGCGTAAAGCACAAGAGTATACGATTTACTTTATGTGTCTGTTGGCAGTTATATCTGCTTTCTCTTTTTCTTGTTTCTTTACGGGACTTTACATTGTTTGGTTCTCTTGTCTGCGATGATGACACTTGTCTTTGGGCTGATTACCCCTATTTTAATGGTTACCATTCATAAAGAGGTGGAATATTTGGGTGATATTGTTCTTTCTTTTGAATCTAAAGGGGTGATAGGATCCATCATAAAACTTTATGAAAGTGGAGATATGATAGTTGCGCTGGTCATATTACTCTTTTCTGTTGTCGTTCCTGCACTAAAAGTACTTTCTTTGCTTATTTGTTTCTATCTTTATGGAAAGTAGATTTGCACATGGGATCATTACAGTTTTTCAAGATGATAGGAAAATGGTCAATGGTGGATGTTTTTGTTGTAGCAGTATTTTTGGTGTATCTCACAGCCAATAAAGGAGACGTAAGTCGCGCAGAAGTTGAGGTGGGACTTTATTTTTTTCTGGCGTATGTGATCGTTTCTATGTTGGTGAGCTTGAGTGCGGATAAAATGTTATCGACAAAGAGCATATATTGAGCAAGATAGGGTGAATTAGATCACCATATCCACATCATCATGATCTTGACAGTATTTAAAGATACGATCTCTTTCTTCTTCTGTATCCACTATACAACTTGCATTATAGGTATGAAACTTACCTGTTCTTGATGTATTGCCTAAAGAACAGAGATGTTCTTTGTCTCCCATCGCTTCCTTGATACACTTTAAAAGAGCTTCTTTATCTCTACCTATGAGTTTAAATCCCCATTGGGTCGGGTATTCTATTTTTGGTTTTTGGGGTGTGTTATCATCTAAAATCATTGCTTCTCCTGTTGAAACTTAGGCACGATTAAAATCGCCACTCTTGCCACCAGATTTATTTTCTAGTTGAACATTTTTAATGATCATACCTTTGTCGATGGCTTTGAGCATATCGTAAATGGTCAGCAAGCCCTACACTTACACCTGTAAGTGCTTCCATCTCTACTCCTGTCTGCCCGTTAAGTTTTGCTGTGACTGTGAGTTTAAACCCTGGGAGTTCGGGTAGTTCTTCGATGTCTGTTTTGACTGATGTCAGCATCAAGAGGATGACACATAGGAATAAGTGTTGAGGTTTGTTTGGCTCCCTTGTATGGCAGCGATGACTGCAGTTTGCAGGACAGGTCCTTTTTTTGCGGTATTTGCAATAACGGCATCAAAAGCCGCTTGTCCTACTTCTATGATTCCGCTTGCAATGGCAATACGGGTTGTATTGTCTTTATCAGAGACATCGACCATTTTGGGTTTGTTTTGTTCATCTAGATGTGTAAGGTTCACTTTTTGTCCTTATACTTATTTAATATTATGATACGCGTATTTTAACATAAAATAGACGTAAGTAAAGAAGTTCTGACGATTAAAAAAGAATAAATGACGAAAAAAGTAAAAATATACTTGACTTTTATCACCATATAAGATAATATTATAAAAATTATAATAAATTAAAGGAATCTTATGGTTTATGCATATATGAGACAAGTACCAGACTTTCCAAATTTGACTACACAGCAAAGTGATATTTTATCCTTTACATTAAAAAAAGAACTAATCATTGACAAAGAAGTGGTTGAGTATGCTACAAAAAATCTTCTTTTGGATGAGAGAGTAGGAGTTTGAAGACTTTTTACAAACTATGCAGGATGGGTACACGGTTATTGTCTCATCTTTGTATATATTGAGTGATAGGGCAGAAGAGTTAATCAAGGTGATTAATTGTATGCTTAGTCATAATGTTAATCTTTGGATTGTAGATAAGAATATGCTTATGAACAAGGATACAAACATGGTGGATATCTTTCCTTTGCTTAATGCATTAAGGAAAGAGGAGAAAGAAAAAACGAATCAAATAGGACGTCCAAAAGGAAGCAAGTCAAGTTCTAAATTTGATATTTACCAAAGAGAGATTGTCTCTTATTTGGGTGAGGGTATGAGTGTAAGTGCTATCGCTAGAGAGTTAGATGTGAGTCGCAGTTCGTTGAAAGACTATATAGAGTCACGAGGGATTAAAGAGTTGATAGAGGGGTCATGGATAGAGATGGATCAATCGAAAAGTGTCAAGAAGTATGGAGAATATAGTGCTTATCTGTCCGTTTGAAGAGGCAAGAAAAGCTAAAGAGCAGAATGTCAAAGAACAAAAGGGAATATAATATGGAAGCAACAATCACAGCAGAAGAAACAAAGAAAAAAATCAGGCGAAAGAGTATTTAAAGGGCTGGATACCTTATCGTATCAAAAGATATTGGGCATATGTTGTCGCAACGGTAGTAGCTTTGGTGATGCCATGGATCACGATCAATGGTAACCATCTTTTCTTATTGAGTTTTGATCAGAAAAAACTGCATTTGGCAGGTATTGCTTTTGATATGCAAGAACTTTATCTTGATGCCATTTTTGCTTATGCTTCTTTTTCTGGGAATATTTGCAGTCACTGCAGTAGGCGGTAGAGCATGGTGTGGATGGGCTTGTCCACAGACTATTTTTCGTGTGATCTACAGAGATGGTATAGAAACAAAACTTTTAGGTCTGAGAAAACGTATTAAGAACAAGCAACAAGAACCGGATATGAGTAAGATGGAAAATAAAGTTAAAAGTGTTATCGCTATTTTACTTTGGTCTGTACTGGCTTTTGTGGCTGCTGCTAACTTTTTATGGTTCTTTGTACCTCCTGAAGATTTCTTTAGGCTATTTGAGTCAATCCTGCTGAACATATGGTGCTTGTAGGGGTTTTAGTGAGTACGGCATTGTTTATTATTCTTGATGTGGTGTTTATAAAAGAGAATTTCTGTGTCTATGTCTGTCCTTACAGCCGTGTACAGTCTGTACTTTATGATGATGATACGATTATGGCTGTCTATGATCCTATCCGTGGTGGAGACATCTATGAAGGACATGGATATGAAAGAGAGAAGAAATTTACCAAACAAAAAGAGTTGTTAAGGTAGACAGTACTGCAGAGTGTACAACTTGTGAAAGCTGTGTAACGGTATGTCCTACACATATTGATATCAGAAAAGGATTACAGCTTGAGTGTATCAACTGTCTTGAGTGTGTCGATGCCTGTACTTCAGTGATGGGGGCACTCGGTAAGCCAAGTTTGGTACAGTGGTCAAGTGAAAAAGAGACGCTGCATCATGCAGGGTAAAACCAACTACTTCAGAGGAAAGGTGATTGCATACTTTGCTGTACTTACGATTGTACTTGTTGCGCTGTTTGTGATGGGAAGTAAAAAAGAACATATGCTCTTAAACATTAACAAGGGACAAAGACTCTATAAGGTACTGGATAATGGTGTGGTACAAAATGACTATATTTTCATGTTTGCCAACACAGATAGAAAAGAACATACGTATTACTTTGAAATTGTCGGGAATGATAAGATCACGATCAAAAGACCTAGCAGAACCATTTAAGTTGGGTGCAGGACAGAAGAAGAAAAAAGTAGTCATTTTGGAAACAAAAGAACAACTTGCCAACAATGCAAGAAAAGATGTTCCTGTGCCTATAACATTAGAGCATATGCAGTAGATGATAAAGAGAAAATTGTAGTTGACAGAGAAGTGGTATTTTTCTATCCTCGTGCAGATCTGGTAAAAAAATAAGGAAAAAATGATCATTGAACCAACACTTGAAAAATAGAAGATTATAAGGTGGCGAAAGAAAGAAAAAAAGTTAACGGTATGGATCGTGATCCTATCTGGACTGCTGATAGGTGCTATTTATGGCATGATTAGTAAGTACAAGGTATCTGATGTATGGTGACAAAAGAACAGGCATAATTAAGTATTAGGAGAGGCTAATGGCAAAAGTATTGGTATTGGGTGGTGGATTTGCAGGTGTTGAAGCAGCTATTTATCTTAAAAAACAAGATTTGGATGTAACACTTGTAAGTGATAGGGATTATTTTTATATCTATCCTACCTCTATATGGATACCTACAGGCGAAGTGACAAGAGAGGATGTATCTGTACCCTTGGATAAGCTTGCAATGAAGCATGGGTTTCAGCTTATTGTAGATCCTGTAATACAACTTGAAGCAAAAGAAAAAAAAGTCACTTTGCAAAGCGGACGTATCTTAGAAGGTTATGCACTATATAGTTGTAGCACTCGGACAGGACAAGATGCAGCATAAAGGTATGGAGCATACATTTTCTATCTGTGGTAAACCAGAAGAAGCCACCGCTCTTTATGAGCGTTTGGATGCACTGATACTAGAAAAAGAAGGGAAAAATTGCTATGGGCTTTGGCGGTAATCCTAAAGACACTTCTGCTGTACGTGGTGGTCCTGCATTTGAAGTACTTTTTAATGTCGATACCTATCTGAAGAAAAAAGGTGTACGTGATAACTTTGAACTTGACTTTTTTTGCTCCTATGGAAAAACCTGGACAAAAAATGGGTGAAAAAGCATTAGTAATGATGGAGAAAATGTTCAAGATGACGAACATCACATAAAAAAATAGGTTCAAAGATCACTCATTTTGAAGAAGACGGTATCTGTTTTGAAGATGGAAACAAAATTAGAATCAGATCTGACGATGTTTATCTCAGCAGGGTACTGGACATAGTATACTGAAGGAGTCAGGACTTCCATTGAGTGATGCAGGATATGTTGTTACCAATGAGTATAATGAGATAGAAGGTTTTGATGGTGTGTATGCCATTGGTGATTCTGCATCTCTTATGGGACCTGAGTGGAGAGCCAAGCAAGGACATGTAGCTGAGGTAATGGCTAAAAATGTAGCTTATAATATTATGAACAATATACAGAATATAGATTCAAAACGAAGTTATATGGAACATTTGAATATTTTATGTGTGATGGATACAGGTAATGGTGCGGCATTTGTGTATCGTAGACGATAAAGGCGGGAAAGATGATCCCTATGCCTATTGTGGGACACTGGATGAAAAAGATGTGGGGATGGTATTGCCGTTATTCTAAATTAGGAAAGATCCCTAGAATCCCTGGTATGTGATAAGCTTTTAAAATGATAAAATATTGTCATCTTTGATATGTTAATTATGAAGTAATTTAAATAATTTTTTAAAAATAAGACTAAAATTATCTTATTTAAGACTAAATTTATATTGTTTAAGACATAATGCTTGTACAAAAATTATTTTAAAGGAAATTAAATGGCAACAGTAACATTTAAAAATGACATCGTATGTAACCTAGCAGGTACAGAAATTAACGTAGGTGATACAGCTCCAGTAGCTAACAGTAGTAAACTGTAATCCAATGCTTCAAAATGAGACAATTGGTGGTGAAGGTAAAGTTCAATTGGTAGTTGCAGTACCATCACTTGATACAGGTGTATGTGATGCAGAGACTAGAAGATTTAACACTGAAGCAGCTAACCTTGACGGTGTAGAAGTAATCACAGTTTCTATGGACCTTCCATTTGCAGCAGCTAGATGGTGTGGTGCAGCTGGAATTGAAAACATTAAAGTATGTTCAGACTTCAGAAACAAAGATTTTGCTAACGCTTATGGTGTTCTTTTGGCAGATGGTCCTTTAGCAGGTGTTACTGGCTAGAGTTATCTTTGTAGTTGGTAAAGACGGTAAAGTTGCTTATAAGCAAGTTGTTCCTGAAATTACAACAAGAGCCTAACTACGAAGAAGCACTTGCAGCAGCTAAGGCAGCTTGTTAATTGTACTTTCCATCCTGATAAACCTCTTCTTTGAAGGGTGTTTATCTCTCTCTTTTTTTCTTCTTCTCTTATTTTTAATCTTTATTTATTTACCATTATTAAATCTTGTGCTAAAATATATTCATTATATTATTAAAGGATTATTTGTTTCAATGAAATATATGTATGGATTTTTTATGGCTGTATTGTTCTTGACTGGTTGTGGCGATGCTCCTGAACCTGAACCTGAAGTTAAAGGAAATCAGTATACGTTAGAAGAGTGTAAAGAAGAATTACTAGAAGCTGAAGATTTTTCTCAAGGTGAAAGTATAGATAAGATCGTTGTTGTAAAAAAAGAACGTAAAATGTATTTGTATAAAGACAATAAAGTGCAACAATACATTGCCTGTTTCTTTGGGTAAAAATCCTATAGGAACAAAGCAGCAGCAAGGAGATAACAGAACACCAGAAGGTGAGTTTTGGATTTCCAGAAAACTTTGTTCTCCTAAGTATTATCGTTCTCTTTGTATCTCTTACCCGCGTCCGGAAGATAAAGCCAGAGCGGCCAAGAAGGGAGTGAATCCAGGAGGAGCTGTTACTATTCATGGGCAACCTACCTGGAATGCAGATGGGAAAGGGGATGATTATACACTTTCACAAAATTGGACTCAGGGGTGTGTCGCAGTGACAAATTCTGCAATGAGAGAGTTATGGTATGCGGTACGTGAAGGTGTACCAATTATTATCCAATAAAGGTAGATAGTGAGATATACGCAAAAACAGATCGATAAATTTAATCGTCAAAAGTACATTAGTAGAATTAGAAAAAATAAGCAAAAATCTTTTTCGTATGTTTAGAGATGAAAATGTATTGCTGAGGATTTTGTGAGTAAAATTTGGACAACTTAAAAAGAAGTTTGATGAAAAAGAAGAGGTGCATCTTGAATCAGAGTATCATCAGCAGCTTAAAGAGTATATAGCTACGTATATATGTGAGAACCTGTTTGGCAGAAGTGTTTACAGATAAGGAACTTTCTGATATACGTGAGGCAGAGATGAGTAATTTAAATCGATTGCAGAAGTTAAAGAACGGTACATCTTATAAAAAAGACAAACATAAATCCAAACGCCAAAATGAAGATTGGGGTTGATTATTTTAGCATAAAGGAAAAAAATGAAAATAAAATTGAGTATGCTTGGTACTGATCATAGCACTGTTCATAGTTGGTTGTGGCGAGAATACCTTATTATGGGAAAGCTTGATAAAACACCTTATGCAACAAAAGAGTGTATTAATGAATTGGCAAGAGGAGCAGAGATAGATCATAACAGTAAGATAGACAAGATCGTTGTCTATAAGAAAAAAAGAATGATGTATGCCTATAAAGATGGTAAGAGTTGTTGAAGAATTTCGTATCTCTTTAGGAGCCAATGGTGGAGCCAACGGTGGAAATAAAGTCAAGGCAGGTGATTATAGAACACCAGAGGGTGCCTATACTATTGTAAGAAAAAAATGTGATTCGAGACTCTATAAATCTCTCATGATCTCTTATCCTAAGTGAAGCAGATAAGGCAAGAGCACGTAAAAAGGGAGTAAATCCAGGAGGATATATTACGATTCATGGCCAACCTAAATGGAATGCAGATGGAAGAGGCGATAACTATACACTTTCACGTGATTGGACAGAGGGTTGTATGGCAGTACCAAATCTTGCTATGGATAAACTTTGGCGTGCAGTTGAAAAAGGTGTAAAAATAGAAATATATGCATAATTTATCATCGAATTTTGGATATATTTCAGATTATAGACTAAATTTAGCTTGGTTTGATGAATCTTATATTATGATATTGAATAATATTGGATAACTAAGGAGAAAAAGATGAAAAAAGTACTTATATCAGCATGTATATCTATGGTTACAACTTTACTTATGGCAGGTGGAGATGCCAGCACTACTCTTTCACCTGTTGCAAATCTATCAAATATGTCAAATGCTTCTTGTAAAACAAATAAAGTTTATGTTGAAGCAGATGCAAAACTTATGTGGCAAGATCCAAGCATATACTGATGCAGAAGATGGTGCTTATAAGCGTGGACATTCTGTAGGAAAAGCAGGTAAACATAGACATGCGATGAACTATTGTCGTACACTAAATTATGCTGGATATACTGATTGGAGATTACCTACAGTGGATGAGTTGTCGAATGTGCATAACCCACAAGATAATCCATTTGAATACTTTCGTGCTTCTGATTTCTGGTCATCTACGCCTGCTACAGAGAATAGATATTATGTTGTTTTCCCAGCAGATGCAATGCAATATGCAAGAAAACCTAGTCAGTCCAATTATATCAGATGTGTACGTTGTCTAGATGAAGGGTATATTTTTTCTAGATCTGAAGAGGTAAAATAGATTTTTAGAGGATTTTAATCTCTTCTATTAGCTCAATATCAAACATCTTTAAAACCTCATTTTTTGCTAAGTCTATAAGAGACTTAGCCTCCTCAAATGTTCCCCCTCCTAAATTAACCAAGAAATTAGCATGCACAGTGCTCCATTGCATTTGACCTTTTCTTTTTCCTTTTAGCCCAACAGCTTCTATAAGACGTCCTGCATAATCTCCTTCAGGATTTTTAAATGCTGAACCGGCACTTGGTTCATGAGGTTGATTGGAGCGTAGGTTGAGCAGGTTATCTAGGAGTGTCTTGGTTAAACCCATGGTGTATCTCAAACTTAGCATGAGTAGCGATACCTCCCAGTTTAGCAAAACGATATCCATGCTCTATCTCTTCGGCTAAAATCCATTTGCCATTGATCTTGATAGAGTGTAAAATATTAAATATCTCATACTCTTTGACTCCTGCATTCATAGCAAGCATTCCTCCAAGTGTACCTGGAAGTTTAGAACAAAACTCAAAACCTGAAATATTGTGTTTTTTGGCATAAGAGACGATACGACCTGTAGGCATAGCTGCACCAATGATCAACATATTTTCTTCTTGTGTGATGGTGGCAAAGTCTTTAGAAAGCATCATAAGAGGAGGAGGATGTAGGAGAAACAAGGAGATTATTTGCTCCACCGATGAGATATCTGTCTGTAGGTATGGCATCACCTTCTTCTATCATAAGTACTTGTGTCGGTTGCCCCACCTTGATACTTGAGTATTTGGAGAAGTCTATGGTTTTAAAGAACATTTAGCTGTTCCGCAATCGCTTCGTACTCTTTGGGAATTAAATAATCTTCTGTTTTGATAGGAGACTCCCATAGACCATGTATTAAAACCTATCTCATACAGTTTGTCAAGTGCTTTAAGTTGAAGTGATGAGAGCTCAACGGATTCATCTAGAGGCATACATATCAAGATATTTTTTGAGCATTTCATCTGAGATACGTACAAGATGTTCTGCTTCAAGTTTGGTACAGAGCTCTTCTTTTCTCTCATTGGCAACTTTAACACCCTCTATCAGGATATTTTCTATGTCTATTGCGCGGGTTAGCGGTAAACTTCTTCGAATAGCCATACCACCAAGAGGCAGGGGAAGTCCCTCTCCTGCTAATTCTACCCAAATGTCCCATATCTCTTTTTCCACTTCCAAGACTTTCATCAAAGTCCAAAATGGATTCATGGATCAGTACACCAGCATCTACTTTACCTGAGACAACAGCATCTTCAATTTCGAGAAAATCCATATAGACAGGTCTTGCCTCAGGATAATAAATTCTGAAAAGCATGGCATTGGTCGTATATTTTCCAGAAAGGGCTACTTTAAAATTACGTTTAAGTTTTTTGTCTTTACGGCGTATGAGTTTGGGCCCATACCCTTCTCCAAAACTTACAGCAGTACGAAGCAGAGCATATTCATTTTTTATGAGTGGGTACATACCAAAACTGATGGCAGAGACATCATAGGTTCCTTTTAGTGCTTCTACATTGAGTGTTTCAATGTCCAGTCCAATATTTTCAAAAGTATAGCCTTTGGTATCAACCCAACCAAATTTAATGGCAAAATACATAAAGATATCATCTGCATCCGGGGAATGGGCTAATTGTATCGGGTTCATAGGCTAGGGTACTCACTTTGTTTAGTATAGATGTATTTTATCATGGTTTGCATTTGGGGTAACTTTGTCATAAATTGTATAAAAAACATGTCAATTTGACATATTTTTACATCTTGTGTACGTAAACGTATTAGAATGGTGCTAGAATTCAACATTAAGGTTAAGGATATGACAATGGCAATGGACGCAAACAAACAAAAAGCACTGGATATGGCAATCAAGCAGATCGATAAGACGTTTGGTAAAGGTACACTTGATGAGACTAGGGGATAAGGAGTTCGAACCTATCGAATCTATCTCAACAGGATCACTTGGATTAGATATGGCTTTAGGGATTGGCGGTATACCGCAAGGGCGTATTATAGAGATATATGGTCCTGAATCATCAGGTAAAACAACACTTGCACTGCAGACTATTGCTTCAGCACAGAAAAAGGATATGGTATGTGCATTTATAGATGCCGAACATGCATTGGATGTAGTGTATGCTAGAAATCTAGGAGTTGATACGGATAATCTTTTGGTGTCGCAACCGGATTTTGGTGAGCAGGCACTTGATGTTTTAGAAACATTGACACGCTCAGGTGCAGTTGATCTGATCGTTGTCGATTCTGTTGCCGCACTTACGCCAAAAAGTGAGATAGAAGGTGATATGGGAGACCAGCATGTTGGACTTCAGGCAAGACTAATGTCTCAGGCACTACGTAAACTTACAGCGATCTTACATAAGACAAATACAACGGTGATCTTTATTAACCAAATTCGTATGAAGATAGGTACTATGGGATATGGATCTCCAGAAACCACGACGGGGGGTAATGCACTGAAGTTTTACTGTTCTGTGAGAATTGATGTCCGTCGTATCGCTACATTGAAACAAGGAGAATCTTCTATCGGTAACCGTGTGAAAGCAAAAGTTGTGAAGAACAAAGTGGCTCCACCATTTAGACAGGCAGAGTTTGATATTATGTTTGGTGAAGGTATCTCTTTTGTGGGGGAACTGATTGATTATGGTGTAAAAATGGACATTATAGACAAATCAGGTGCATGGTTCAGTTACGGTAGTGAGAAATTGGGACAAGGTAAAGAAAATGCAAAGATCACACTCAAAGAGAATCCAGTAATGATGGCAGAGATAGAAGGTAAAATTAAAGAATCACTTGGTTTTGCTGAAGCGCTTTCGCGGTAGATGAAAGTGAAATGAGCGAAGATTAGAAAGAAAATCAGCTATAAAGAAAGTGTCAAGTTAACCTTGACACTTTATGAATCTTGTATATTAGAATATGAAATTTCTACCAAATAAATCACCGTTAAATCCTTCTCAAGCATTCACAATTCATGATACTCATTTAAGTATAGGGTAAATTTCGATAGAATAATAGACAAATGTAAAATAGTAAATGTATATAAAGGATATTGATGATTTTTATCGATGAAGTCGTAGCAACAGAGGTGATGGACAGTAGAGGAAACCCTACAGTAAGAGCAACGGTAAGTTTGAGTGACGGTACAGTAGAGAGTGCTATTGTTCCTAGTGGAGCAAGTACGGGTAAACGTGAAGCACTTGAGCTTCGTGATGGAGGAGACAGATACATGGGTAAAGGCGTACTTCAGGCATGTGAAAACGTTAATGGTCCCATCTGTGATGCGCTTGTAGGGCTTAGTCCTTTCAATCAGGCTGAAATCGACCTTGTAATGAAAGAAGTAGATGGTACGGAAAATTATGGAAACCTAGGTGCGAATGCAGTACTGGGTGTTTCTATGGCAGTTGCACGTGCAGCTGCAAAAAGTATGGGTATGCCTCTTTACCGTTATCTTGGAGGAGCAAATGCTGTAGTGATGCCAGTACCGATGCTTAATATCATAAACGGCGGTGAACATGCAAACAACTCTGTAGACTTTCAAGAATATATGGTAATGCCGATAGGATTTGATAGGTTTTCAGAAGGTCTTAGAGCATGTGCTGAAGTGTATCATAACCTTAAAAAGATCATTGATGGAATGGGTGAAAGTACAGCTGTTGGTGATGAGGGTGGTTTTGCACCAAATCTTAAAAGCAATGAAGAACCTATTCAAGTCATTATGGAAGCAATTGAAAAAGCAGGATATAAACCTGGAGAGCAGATCGCTATTGCATTAGATGTTGCCGCAAGTGAGCTTATCAATGCAGAAGGCAAGTATGTGCTTAAGTCAGAAAATAGAGAGCTGACATCCCAAGAACTAACAGCATACTATGCAGATATGTGTGCGAAGTATCCTATCGTTTCCATCGAAGACGGGTTAAGTGAAGATGATTGGGATGGATGGAAAGCATCTTACTGAGGTGCTCGGTGATAAAGTACAGCTTGTTGGAGATGATCTTTTTGTAACAAACGTGTCTATATTGGCAGAGGGTATCGAAAAAGATATCGCAAACTCTATCTTGATCAAACCAAATCAGATAGGAACGGTTTCTGAAACAATGCAAACTGTGCGCCTTGCGCAAAGAAGTGGGTATACTTGTGTAATGTCTCATAGATCAGGTGAGAGTGAAGATACTTTCATCGCAGATTTTGCAGTTGCATTGAATACTGGTGAGATAAAAACAGGATCAACAGCAAGAAGTGACAGAATCGCTAAATATAACAGACTACTTGAGATAGAAGCTGAGCTTGGACAGTTTGAGTATTTGGGTGCGTCAATTTTTACAAAGTAAATGAAGGTATAATATATGGCAGATGCTAGAGAAGAGGGTAGTATAGCTGGACTTTCACTGAAAACTTTTTTGGTGACGGCACTAGGAATCCTTCTTTTTGGTATCTATGTTGGCGTCTTGGTATATGGGGAGAACTCACTAACTGTTTTGAATCAGTTAAAAGAGAAAAAACAAGGCCTATCTTCATGAAGAGAAAATATTAAAAGTAGAAAATCAAAGACTTCAAAAAGAGTATTTTGAGCTAAAACAGTTAGAACCTAAGGAGTAAAGTATGAAAAAGTATCTATGGGCAGTAATGGCGGTATTATTTGTGAGTGCGAATGCATCTGGTTTTAGAGATATTGACAAAGAAACACATTCATTTCTTTCTGACCTCAGAGATGCGGCAGGATCTGATGATGACTTGCTAGATGACGAGGAAGAAGAGATCAAAGAGGATGAACTTGATACTCCTGAAGTTGCAGAGATAGAAGAAAAAGAGTCTGACAATGCAGAGGCTATCCGTCAACAAGCCATGAAGGAAGCCAAGAAAAAAGAAGAAGCTAAAAAGTTAGAAGAATCAAAGAAAGCAGCATCACTCGAAGCAAAAAAAATAGAAGATACGCGTATTCAAAAAGAAAAAGAAGAAATGCTAAAGAAGATCGCTGATAAAGAAGCAGAATTAAAAAAAGCAAAAGAACAAGCAGAACAAGAGAGACGTGAAGTTGAAGCTTATGAGAAAAAAAGAGCTGAGAAGCTTGCTAAAGAAGCGCAAGAAAAAGCAGAATTAGAAAAAATAGCAGCAGAAGCTAAAGCAGCAGAAGAGATGTTAGCTCAAAAAGAAGCAGCTGCAAAAAAAGCTGCATAGTGAATCTAAAGTTGTCGACATTGATGTTGCTGCGGAAGCAAAAGCGGCAAAAGATGCTGCTGATATTGCATACTGGGAAGCAGTTCAAGAGATGAGAAGGGCAGAGTAACCTCTTTCCTCTTTTTTAATTCTGTTGTTTTTCTTTTGCGGTATTTATTTGCTTGTAACATTTTAATAATGGTCATAGAGAATCAAAATTTCAAAAATACTCGCCAGGATAAGCTGATAGTAGGTCAACAGGTCCAATAATTTTGTGTCATACCCGATTGTTGCAACGGCTACAAGCAGTGTCAATGGCATAGAGAGAGACAAGCGCTATAAGCAAAGCATCCTTTGAGCCACCACTAATCCCTCTTAACACAATTGCAGCAAATAATCTAGAAACGATCATCAGTACTGTAATAAGCAGTGCACCTGAAACAACACCTTCCAGAGGAAGTGCCTTTAAGTCAAATGATGCCCCTACATGTATAAAGAAAAGAGGAACCAAAAAACCAAAGCCAAGACTGGACATCTTTTCTTCAAGTTCTTTTTCATGATGGAAGAATGCAGAGATAGCCATTCCCCGCAATAAAGGCACCTAAGGCAAGTTCTAATTCCAAAGACAACATCACAGCGATCAAAATAAAAAAGAGAGCCATAGATAGACGAATATCTTGTGAAGATGTATCTAGTTTTGGGACCAATATACTTTTTAGTTCAGGATACCACCAAAAAAGCAGGTTGAACATTTTGTAGAGGATGTATATTACGAAGATAAATAAGAGCAGATAGCCGACTTTCAAAATGAGATCTACAGGAGATCCCGTCGTGATAGCAGCATCAAAGATGGTAAGTGCAGCAATACTTAGAATCTCACCCAATACACCAGCAATAAAAGCTAAACGTATCCATGATTCTTCTTTACCATATACTTTTGATAAAGAGGCCAACAGGCCTATGGATATAAGCGGCATAGAGATAATAACAATGGCATGAAGATCAAAGATAAATCCAAATATGATAGAAAATACGACCATAAAGAAGAGGAATAGCATAGACCTTTGTATGACTATTTTAGGACTATTTGTAATCTGCTTTAAATCTACTTCCATACCAGCTAAAAACATAAGATAGAGAAATCCGACCTCTGCAATAAGTGTAAAGTATTGATTATGCCCAACCAATCCAAGATAAGCAACAATAGATCCTAAAATGATCTCTACCGGAGGGATAGGCAAACGTAAAAATTTAGCAACAAAAGGACTACCCCATATCAGTAGTGACAGTGTGAGTATCAGAGTGATATTAGTGTGTATCACAGCTTGTCGCTACCTCATAACCTAGTCTATCGAGCATTTCTTTGTCTCTACTTGCTTCAATACCTTGTGTGGTTAAATAGTTCCCAATCACCATGGCATTTGCACCAGATTCAAACATGAGTTCTTCTTTTCCATTAAATAAAAGCTCACGTCCTCCTGCTACCATAAGAAGTTTATCTTCACCCAACAACTTACGAGCCTTCTTGATAATGGCTATAGCTTCATCTAATTCTATATTTCTTGTTTTAATAGGGAGGGCAGGGTTAGGGTGATAAAAGTTGAGAGGGGTTGACTCTGGACTTAGAGATGCGATGGCATCAAGAAGAGAGTCTCTGTCTTCACGTGTTTCTCCCATACCAAAAATACCCCCAGAACAAAGTGACAGGCCTACTGATTTTACATTTTCACATGTTTCATAACGTTCACTCCAGGCATGTGTTTGACAGATATCTGCATAGTAACGTTCAGATGTTTCAAGATTGTGGTTATAGCTGTCTATCCCATGCTGTTTTAGGTAGAGGAGCTGTTCTTTAGTGGCTGTACCATTACATGCGATAAGATTGAGGTCTTTGACTTCAGCTTTGACTGCCTGTGCAGCACGTGCAACAAAATCAACTTTTTTATCATCAAGACCTTTACCTGCAGTGACCAGACAGTAGCCCAATGCACCATTGGCTTTTGCAGCTTTTGCTTCAGAAACGATCTGTTCGATGTTTTTGTAATTATAGCGTTGGATATCTGCATGATATCTTACACTTTGTGTACAAAACTTGCAGTCTTCTTGACAGGTACCGCTCAGTATGTTATTGATTGCACATAAAAATATCTGCTTTGGATTAGACATTACTTTAGCCTCTTCTTTATGTTTACATTTAAAGCACTCATAGACATCACCGCTTTTGAGGGTTTTTTTACCCATGGTGTAGTCACATTCAGGACACTTTTTATCTACGGGTTCAAAGTTGGCGATAAACTTACATTTTGGGTAGTTTACACAGCCAAAGAATTTACCTCTTTTCCCTTCTCTTTCTTGGAGTTTTCCTCCACATTCAGGACAAGGAACAGTAAGTTCTTTGGCTGGTTCAAGAGACTTGGCATTTTTACATTTTGGGTAAGCGGAACAGGCAAGGAATTTTCCTCTTTTAGAGTTTTTGATGACCATCATCGAACCACATTTTTCACATTTTTCGTCTGTCTCTTCCGGTCCTTCTATCTCTGTACCATCCGTATTTTTAGTGTATTTACATTTAGGGAAGTTGCTACAGGCAATAAATTCACCATAACGTCCTTTACGTAAAAGAAGTTCAGAGTCACATTTAGGACAATTTTCCCCTGTTGGAATAGCTACCTTAAGACTTTTGATATTTTTCTTTCCCTCTTCTACCTTTTGTAAAAAAGGTGTATAGAATGCTTTAAGAATAGGTTGCCATTGTGCTGTTCCTTCTGCTATCTCATCAAGTGTCTCTTCCATATTTGATGTAAATCCACTGTCAACTATCTCAGGGAAATGTTCTTCAAGCATTTCTGTCACGGTAAAGGCTATTTCTGTAGGAAGGATACGTTTCTTTTCCAATTCAATGTATTTACGTGTTTGAAGTGTTGTCACAGTCGGTGCATAGGTACTTGGGCGACCAATACCAAGTGATTCCAGCTTTTTGATCAGACTGGCTTCATTGTAGCGTGCAGGAGGTTCTGTAAAGTGTTGCTCCTGTTTGATATCATCCATACTTACAGCTTGACCTTTTTTCAGTTCTGGTAAGAGTTTGTCTTTATCTCGTGTAGCCTGTGACTTTGTAAAAACCGTCAAAAAGAAGTTTTCTTCCACTTGCTTTGAATGTACATTTATCCCCTTTGAACAAGAGAGTCTGTGATTCCATTTCTGCTTCTGTCATTTGGCAGGCTAAGAAACGGTTATAGATGAGTCTATAGAGTTTAAGTTCATCTACAGAGAGATAGTCTCGCAGCGATTTTTCCATCAAACTCAACCATCGTAGGACGTATAGCTTCATGCGCTTCTTGTGCCCCTTTTGACTTTGTTACATAATTCTTGGCTTTAGATGGGAGGTATTTGTCTCCATAGGTGTTTTGAATATATTCTCTAGCGGACGCTACAGCTTCTTTTGCAAGGTTCAGTGAGTCGGTTCTCATATAGGTAATGACACCCATAGTCCCTTTGTCTGTTTTGACACCTTCATAGAGTTTTTGTGCGACCATCATAGTTTTTTTAGGAGAAAATCCCAGTTGGGTTGAGGCTGCTTGTTGAAGGGTCGATGTCATAAATGGTGGAGGTGTTTTGGTCTTTCTTTTGGTCTTTTCAAGTGAAGCTACAACAAAAGATTCATTTTTGGCAGCATTAACTATCTCTGTTGCATCTGCTTCAGTCTTGACAGTCAGTTTTTCTATCTTTAGACCATTATAGTCATAGATAGAAGCATCGATATCTTTTTCAAAAAGTGCATCTATGGTCCAAAACTCTTCAGGAATAAATGCTTTAATTTCACGTTCTCTGTCTACAACAAGTTTAAGTGTTGAACTCTGTACTCTACCTGCACTAAGGCCTTTTTGGATCTTGCTTGCAAGTAAAGGTGAAAGTTTATACCCTACAATACGGTCAAGCAGTCTTCTTGTCTGCTGTGCATCTACAGAGTTCATATCTACCTTACGAGGTGTTTCAAGTGCATGCTGTATGGCATTCTTGGTGATCTCATGAAAGACAATACGTGGAAGCTCAGTAGGCTCTTTGCCTATCGCTTTAGCGATGTGGTATCCGATAGCCTCACCCTCACGATCCTCATCGGTTGCGATAAAGACAGTTTCAGCTTCTTTGGCAAGTTTCTTTAACTCTTTGACGGTAGGGTTTGCATCTCTTGGGATGGAGTACTTAGGTACAAGATCACCTGTTTCATCATCTACAGTAATACCGAATGTACTTTTTGGCAAGGTCACGGATATGCCCTTTTGAGGCGATGACTTTATAGTCTTTACTTAAGAAGCTGGTAATGGTACGTGCTTTAGCAGGTGATTCTACTATAATTAGGTTTTTCATATTTACTTACTTTATATAGATGAATTTTTGGCATTGTAACACAAAAGAGAGTAAAAGCAAGAGAAGAGTATTTATTTTATGTAAGTATAATTGAGAAAATAAGTAATAAATAAGGACTTCTATAGGTGTGTGCAATATTTGGAATTATCGGAACCTATGATAAGAAAGAGGCTACAAAAAGCTTTTCAAACATTGGCACATCGAGGGATAGATGCAAGTTATACTTCTGTAAACGATCATTGTTTTCTTGGTGTACATCGGCTAGCTGTTACGCATGTGAGCGAAATCACTTACACAAATATATAGCAATCATGGGATACAGATACTTTTTAATGGTGAAATTTATAATTATCAATTGTTGGCAGAGGAGCTTCATCTTGATGAAGCAAGTGAGATAGACGTTCTTTATGCAGCATATGTGAAGTGGGGAGATGATTTTGTTACACATCTTCGTGGAATGTTCGCTATTGCTATCATAGAAGAATCAGAGGTAAAGTTGTTTCGTGATCCTTTTGGAAAGAAACCGCTTTTTTATACTTCCAATGAACAAAGATTTGTCTTTGCAAGTGAAATGAAAGCCATACATTCTCTTGTCCCTCTTACGTTTGACAGACAAATTATTCCTCAATATCTTTCTTTTCAAACGTCCTCTTTCTCCTCAGACGTTTGATAGACAGATTTATCAGGTAGATGCAGGTGAAATGATAACATTTAGCTTAGGATGAGCAAGACAGTAGTAAAGCAAAAATACTATACTCCGTTATTGAGACACAACCCATCGTTGAGAAAAGAGAAAGCAGAAGAGATCTTGGAAAAGGTACTTTTGGAGTCCGTGGCTTTACGTTTACCCAAAGAAGTGAAATTCGCATGTCTGCTTTCTGGAGGAGTGGACTCTTCTCTTGATCTCTGCGATGGCATCTCTGGAACAAAAGGTACATACCTTTAGCATAGGGTATGAAGGATATGATAAATATGATGAACGTCCTTTTGCCAGAATAGTAGCAGAACATATAGGTTCAAACCATCATGAAGTGGTGTTTGGTAAAGACAGATTTTTTACAAACCATAGAAGAGGTGGTTTCATCTTTGGATGAACCTTTGGCAGACCCTGCGATGTTGCCCTTGTACCATTTGATGAAAGAAGTAAATAAAGAGGGATTTAAAGTAGTTCTGACAGGAGATGGCAGTGATGAACTGTTTATGGGGTATAGAACCTATAAAGAATTTTATGATCTGGAGCAGGCAAAAGAGTTAAAGTTCAAGGGATGGCTGCAGCATTATTTCAAGTCACATTTTTCTATGCATAAAGAGTGGGAGTGGTATAAGCGTATTTTTGAGGAGAGTATGCTGTTTCGCTCAACAGCAGAAGTATTTACCGATCTTCAGCAAAACAGACTTTTACGTATGAATGTTAAAGACAATCTTTCGTTAAAAGCACTTGAGCCTTACAAAAAAGAGTTTGAACAGAGTGGACGTACTTCAGCTATAGACTGGTATAGTTTTTTAGATATGAAAGTGATGCTGGGCAATGTGTTCTTGCGTAAGCTTGATCGAATGAGTATGGCACACAGTGTAGAAGCGAGAAGTCCATTTTTAGACAAAGAAGTCGTGGCTACAGCATTTGCCTGTGCAGCCCGGAACTTCGTATGGCAGATACTTCCAAAGCACTTGTGAAGAGTGTCGCCAGGAAGTATCTTCCAGAAGAGATAGTCGATCGTAAGAAAAAAGGGTTTAACTATCCGTATATGGAGTGGCTGCAAGAGAGTGGAGAGCTTGAAGTCATCTGGACGAGTACAGGCAAAAATGAACCTCTTTAATGAAAGTGAACTTGAAATGTATTTGGAGAAAGGGAAACAGGGGATGTTCAAACAGCATATATTTTCATTGTATATGCTGTGTAAGTGGTTGGAGCAAAAAGGGCTTTGATCTACGGGGAAGATGGATTCATGTTTGACATCTTCTTTTGTGTTTACAGGTCTTTGTTCTGTGTTTTTTTATTTTCCCATATTGAATGTAAGAAAGCCAAGGTAATCAGCCCGATACCAATTGTACCGGTGACTACTTCGCTGACATGCACGTTGATCTTGATGAGCATGATCAAGGCCAGGATACCAATAGCATAATGTGCACCATGTTCCAGATAGCGAAAGACCGAGAGGGTTTTGTGTTCGACGAAATAGAGGGTAAGACTCCGTACGAACATTGCTCCCACACCAAGACCGATCATGATGATGAAAATATTACTGGTCAGGGCGAATGCTCCTATAACCCCGTCAAAACTGAAACTTGCATCCAGTACCTCAAGATAAATAAATCCTGCGATACCGCTTCTGACTGTCTCAGAAGAGAGAAAGTGATCGAGCATTCCAAGCAGTGAATGAAGCAGCACACCGTACATAAATGCTAAAAGTACATTAAAATCCTGTGTGACATGTCCAAGAATGATCCCTGTAAGGATGGCGAAGATAAGTTCAATGTTTGATACTCCCGAAAAATGTTCAACAATCTTTGATCCTTCAATAAATCTGACCCATTTAATGTCTCGTTTCTTCAAAAAAGAAATCTAAAAAGACCATAAGTAAAAACGCACCACCAAATGCGAAGATACTTGCTTCGGTCGTTTTCAGTATCGCTTCATAGTGTTCAGGTTGATGCATTGCAACGTCAAGTGTCTCAATGAAACCCATGCCAGATGCCACAGATACAATAGCCAAAGGAAAGATCAATCGCATACCGAATACGGCGATAGGAATACCAAAAACAATAAACCGTTTTTGCCAGATAGGATCCATGGTCTCAAGTACTTTTGCATTGACCACTGCATTGTCAAAAGAAAGAGATATCTCAAGAATAACCAGTAAAAAAGTAATATAAACAGCGGCAATACCACCTAAAAAATAAGCCCCAATGATACCCACTGCCATGATGACAAATGAACTGTAAAAATAACGCATATGTATCCTTGTTAAATAGATACGGAATTATAGCTGTATTTTTCTGTGTTATCAGTATGTGTAAAAGAAGAAATGGACTTCACACTAAAACGTAGTTTTAGTATGAAGAGGAAAGTGATAAGCAGTGAACTAGCTTTTTTTAAGAATTCTTGGAAGTGTGATACCGGTTTGACTTTGGTATTTTCCTTTTCTGTCACTGTAGGTTGTTTCACACTGCTCATCTCCTTGCAAGAAGAGTACCTGTGCAATGCCTTCATTGGCATAGATCTTGGCAGGCAGAGGAGTGGTGTTAGATATCTCTATGGTAATATGTCCTTCAAATCCAGGTTCAAATGGTGTCACATTTACGATGATACCACAACGTGCATAGGTACTTTTACCTAGACAGATAGCCAAAGTGTCACTTGGCATTTTAAAGTACTCTACCGTTCTTGCAAGTGCAAAAGAGTTAGGTGGTACGATACATACATCACCTTTAAAGTCTACAACATTGTTTTCATTAAAGTCTTTTGGGTCAACGACTTCTGCATTGATGTTCGTAAATATCTTAAATTCATCAGTGACACGAATGTCATACCCGTATGAGCTTAGCCCGTAACTTACTACACCTTCTCCTACAAGTCCTTCACAAAAAGGTGTTATCATTGCTTCTTTGAGTGATTTTTCACGTATCCATTTATCGGATTTTAGTCCCATATTTTTCCTTCGTTTTGTAAATAGTGTTATCTGAGTATTTGTATGTCAGCGTTTGTTTTGATTTTTTCAAAATAGTCTTTAAGTGCTTTGCCTTGCTGTTGTTGTTTCCATTTTGCTGCAACGGCACCTTGGGCTGCTTCAAAAGGCATATTTACCTGACCTTCTTTAGAGAGGACCTTATAGCTTATATATCGGTCTCCTGCATTAAGAGGACGGGTGTATGAACCATCCTGTGTTTGTAAAATACTCTAAGAAGCCCAGGGTTGAGATCTTTGGTTGACTTTGTTACTGAACGGCTTTTTATGCCTTTTGGATTTTTAGTTTGAAGAAACTTCTTCATGCTCTCTTCAGATGGTGCAGAGTATTCAACCAGCTTGACAGATGCAGGGATGGTAAACTCCTCTTGATGGTTTTTGTAAAAAAGCTTGAGTTCATCTTCACTTGGTGCAGGGATAGTGCTAACTACTTTTTCCTGATAAAATTTCTCTTTTTTCATTGCTTCTTTGACACTTGAACGATATTTATTCCACGAAGTACCTTGCTCTTTTAATATCTTTTGCATTTTAGGAATAGTAAGATTGTTTTGTGCTGCAATGGCGGCTATTTTTGCATCGATATCTGTTTCATCGATATGTATATCTTTCATTGCAGATTTTTGTAGGCGATCTTGGATAAGAAGATTAGTAGCTTCTTCTTTTGAAACCTGCATCTGTTGTTGTACCGCACGTATCTCTGCGGTGGTTACAGGTTCTCCCTCAACGACAATTGCAATAGCATCTATCATTTTAGCCTGTGAGAGTGTCAGTAAAGTAATACATCCAAGTAGAATAAGTTTTTTCATATAGTTCCGTTTCTCTATTAAGTTGGAAAATTATAACATAATCATGTAAATTTAATATGAATGTATTTCATTTAGGATATAATACTTCTTTATAGGGGAAAGGCGAAATAGTATGAGAAGAGTTGTAGGTTTATTGTTTGTGTTTCTCACGTTTTCTATAGGGCAGAGCAGAGAATTCCTGTATGACATGTCATGAGGGCATTGCGGACATACGAGATAAAAAGTCGGGGATGATGCAAGCCATTTTGCAAAAGGCTGAAGAAGCAGGAGTGAGAGGGAATGACTGTGTGGTTTGTCACGGGGGAGATCCTGAAGCAAAAGAGAAAGAAGATGCACATAGGGGCACACTCAAATATTTTGAATCACATGAGGGCCCTAAAGCTTTTACCCTTATCCTGCAAGCCCATGGATCAATGAAAACACTTGCGGGATGTGTCATCCCAACCAGGTAGCTGCACAGGAAAACAATCTTATGGCAACAGAACAGGGCAAGATACATGGTGCTTTGTGGGGATTTGGAGCCAAAGAGGGGTATAAACATACTTATACAAATTTTGGCGGAAAATCGCCTGATCCACATAAACGTTTAGGCACAGAAAGCTATAAAAAATATATGGAAGAACTTTCTGCACTGGAACCTCAAGGCTTCCCCATGGAGACCAAAGAACTTCCTGCTGCACCTACGGCAGAAGAGATAGAAAAAGACCCAACACTTTCTGTCTATACTTATCTTAGACAAGAGTGTTTGCGTTGCCATACTGGAGGAAAAGGACGTGAGAGAAGAGGGGACTACCGGGGAATCGGTTGTGCCTCTTGCCATGTACCTTACTCTAATGCAGGACTTTATGAAGGGAAAGATAAAAGTATCTCAAAACAAGAAGATGGACATATGCTTGTACATGCGATACAGTCTTCACGTGAGGTGACAGTTAATGTGCATGACATTAACTACTCGGGGATTCCAGTGGAGACCTGTACGACTTGTCATAATAGAGGTAAGCGTATAGGGGTCTCTTATCAGGGCCTTATGGAAACAGAGTATCAAGCTACTTTTGATGAACAGGGAAATGGACAGCCCAAGCTGCATACCAAACGTTATTTGCATTTGACCGAAGATATACACTACTCTAAAGGAATGCTCTGTCAGGATTGTCATACATCCAATGATATGCATGGAGACGGTTTCTTTAGAGGTGCAAATCTAGGTGCCGTAGAGATAGAGTGTCAAGATTGTCACGGTACGACAACCAAGTTTCCTTGGGAATTACCACTAGGGTACAGTGATGAATTTGCAACTAAACCTAAAGAAGGGAAAGGCAGAGGAACGACCAAAACGCTTGCTGAGTATTTACATCAAGGGGCTATACCTGAAGACACAGGAGATGGATTTTTACTTTCTGCACGTGGTAACCCCATGACAAAGGCAGTTAAAAAAGGTGATAAGGTAGTGATGCATCTCTCTTCAGGTAAAGAGATCATCCTTTCACCCCTTAAAACCCTTAAAAAAGAGAACAAGATATCTCAAGAGGGTTTAGTCGCGATGGATCAGATCGAAGCACATACGGATAAATTAGAGTGTTATACGTGTCATGCGACCTGGGCACCGCAGTGTTATGGTTGTCATGTGAAAATAGACTACTCTGAAGGAAAGCAAAACCCTGATTATCTGGCTGCCTCCAAACATCATGTCAATGGTAAAACAGGCGAAGTGGATACGCTAAAAGATTTTCTTGTGGATGGAGAAGTAACAGAAACACGCTCTTACCTACGCTGGGAAGATCCGGCACTGAGTCAAAATGGAGAAGGGCGTGTCTCTCCGACGATTCCAGGTTGTCAGGTGAGTCTTAACGGTGATAGGCAAAGAGGGGAATACCCTGCTTCAAAACCATATTTTCAAGATACCAAATGCAGAGGGTGCAGGAGAAGAAGGGATCAATGCCATTACCATGTCTCCTGTACAGCCGCATACGGTGAGCAAGGCGTCTAGAACCTGTGAAAGTTGTCACAGCAGTCTTAAAGCGATGGGACGGGGGATAAACGGCGGTAAATATTTTGCAGATCAAACTAAAACGACCATCGTGGATCTGATGAGAGCCGATAAAACACTTTTACCTAAACAGGTAGATGAACAGATCCCTGCCATACCCAACCTCAAATATGATTTTTCAGTCATGATAGATGAAAACGGTACACAAGTACAAACCGTAGGAAACCACTGGAAACTCTCACAGGCACTTGACAACGAGACAAGAGCCAAACTTGACAGAAGAGGTGCTTGTCTGAGTTGTCATAAAGAGATGCCAAATGAAGACCTGGCAGTCTCTCTTATGGTACACACGGCTAAATTCGCAGGTGTTACAGTAGACAACAGTATGCATAAGAAGATTGTCAATAAAAGTATTTTGCTTAGTGCATGGGTACAGGTACTTGGAGGATTGTTTCTTGGTGGAGGAATAGTCTATCTCTATATGAGACGCAGAAAGCAGTTGCGTTGCAAGAAAGATGAATGAAAGGTCTAAAGCATAAGGCCTTTTTGTTAGAATACAGTACAAAAACAGGAGAATAGTATGACAATCACAAAACGAGTAACCTTTATAGCAAAAGAGGGTTCTGAAGAAAAAATGAAAGAGCTTTTATCTGCGATGGTAGTACCGAGTAAAGCAGAAGCGGGGTGTATTTTTTATGAGATATTTCAGTATGAAAACAATAGACGAAAATTCATGGCAGTAGAGACATGGGAAAATGAAGCAGCACTTGATGGGCATAAGGCATCAGCCCATTATGCAGTCTATAAATCAAGCTATGAGCCATACTGTGAAAGCAAGTATACAGATGAATTAGAAGTATTAGGGTAGAGTTTGAAAAATTTATGGAATGATGCAGAAGCAAGCAAGTACAAGAGTGATCTAGATCTAAGGGTCTATACTTCAAATTTACTTGGACAGAGTGATGAACTGGTGCTTCATGGCGGAGGTAATACTTCTGTGAAGAGCATGGTAGATGGGGAAGAGATCTTATATGTGAAAGGAAGCGGCTGGGACCTGGTTTCTATAAAAGCGGAAGGTTTTGCTCCTGTGAAGATGAGTACACTTTTGGAAATGGCCAAACTCAAGAGTCTTTCTGACAGTGATATGGTCACTCAGCAAAAAGCAGCGATGATAGACAAGAGTGCACCCAATCCTTCAGTAGAAGCGATCTTGCATGCGATCATACCATTCAAGGTAGTGGATCATACCCATGCAGATGCTATCGTAACGATCTCCAATTCTAAACACGGAAAAGAGCATATTGCTTCGTTGTTTCCCAAATTTTCTCATCATCCCTTATGTGATGCCAGGGTTTATACTGGCACAAAAGATCTATGAGATGACCCAAGATTTTGATTGGGATACCTGCGAGGGGATCATCTTGCACCATCACGGCATTTTTACGTTTGATAATGATGCAAAAAGATCATACGATAAGATGATAGATGCTGTTACAGTGGCTGAAGACATTTTTAGCAAAAAATGCAGATATTGTATTGTCACAGAGCGATGTGGATGTTGAGGTCGACTTGGAGAAGCTAAAAATGCTTATTTCTAAGGCAAAGGGTTATGATATCGTGATGAAACTCAATGACTCTCCTTTGGCAAAGCATTATGCATCTCAAGATGATTTATCTACCTTCGCTACACGAGGTGTTTTAACGCCCGAACATATTATAAGAACCAAACGTGTACCCTTAGTACTTGAAGATAAAGATATAGAAGAGGCACTTAAATACTTATATCGATAGAGTATAAAAAGTATTTTGAAACATTTTCAACAGATGAGATTTGTTTGAATCCTGCACCTAATTATGCTGTGATTAAAAATGTAGGTGTAGTGTTATTTGGTAAAAATGAAAAAGAGGTCAATGTGATGAATGACATTGTAGAACACACTATGATGGCAGTGTTACGGGCAGATAAGCTTGGAGGTTATGAAAGTATTTCTATTTCGGATAGTTTTGATATGGAGTACTGGGAATTAGAACAGGCAAAATTGAAAAAGTAGGACAATAAATGCAATACCTAATGGCAATAGACGCAGGAACAGGGTCTGTAAGAGCAGTTATTTTTGACACTAAAGGTAATCAAATATCTGTTGCACAGCAAGAGTGGGTACATCTTGAAGAGGAAGGTGTTCCTCACAGTATGGGATTTGATACGAAGTCCAATTGGGATCTAACAGTTTGGTGTATACAGGAAGCACTTAAAAAATGCTAATTTACAAGGTAGTGATATTGTTGCAGTCAGTGCTACGAGTATGCGTGAGGGTATCGTGCTTTATGACAAAGAGGGTGAAGCTTTATGGGGTGTTGCCAATGTGGATGCCAGAGCAGACAAGGAAGTACGGTTTCTAAAAGAACATTATGAAGGCATAGAAGAAGCATTTTATGAAACTTCAGGGCAAACTTTTGCACTGGGTGCATTGCCTAGAATTTTATGGTTGAAAAACAATAGACCTGAAATTTACGAAAAAGTAGCCTCTATTTCAATGATAGGTGACTGGATCTTAGCAAAATTGAGTGGAGTCATAGCCACAGACCCAAGTAATGGAGGTACTACAGGTATCTACTCTTTGCGTAAAAGAGATTGGGAACCTGACTATGGCAGAGAAAGTGGGTATAAAAGCAGATATCTTCCCTCCCTCCTTAGAACCGGGGACAGTGATGGGAACAGTCACTCCAGAGGCTTCAGAAGCAAACTGGACTTAGCCACTTCTACCAAAGTAGTGATGGGTGGTGGAGATGTACAGTTGGGTGCAGCTGGACTAGGTGTGGTCAAAGAAGGACAGGTTGCCATACTTGGCGGTTCTTTTTGGCAACAGGTGGTCAACATAAAAAGTGATACTCTACCACCAAAAGATATGAGTATCCGTGTCAACCCTCATGTTGTCGAAGGACTTTCTCAGGCTGAAGGCATTACTTTCTTTTCCGGTTTGATCATGCGTTGGTTTAGAGATGCTTTTTGTGAAATCGAAAAACAAGAAGCGCTTGAACGAGGGATAGATACTTACACTGTTCTAGAAGAAAAAGCAAAAAAAGTACCTGTAGGTTCCTATGGAATACTCCCTATTTTTTCAGACAGTATGAAGTACGGTAAATGGTACCATGCAGCACCAAGCTTTTTAAATCTTTCCATCGATCCAGAGATATGCAACAGAGCATCAATGTTCAGAAGTCTCCAAGAGAATGCCTGCATCGTTTCAGCCATTAACCTAGAAAAGATCAAAGCCTTTAGTCATGTTGACATAGATGAGATAGTCTTTGCAGGCGGTGCAAGTAAAGGAGCACTTTGGTGTCAGATATTAGCAGATGTCACAGGATGCAAGATAAAAGTACCTAAAGTAACAGAAGCCACAGCTCTAGGTGCTGCTATGGCAGCAGGAGTAGGTGCAGGTATCTATGAGAGTATGGTCAATGCAGCTGAAGATTTAGTGGTATGGGATAAAGAGTATCTGCCAAACAGTGAAAACTTTAGTAAGTATGCTGACATAAAAGAACAATGGCAAGAAGTGTATGAAAATCAGTTAAGTCTTGTGGATAGAGGATTGACACAATCTATGTGGAAAGCACCGGGAGTGTGAATAATGAGTCTAGTGTTGGATGATATTGCTATATATAAGAAGAGGTTAAACAGTAAATGTTTTTATTTAGATATAATATTGAAGAAATCAAATAATGTAAAATGAGAATATATTAATATGCTACTGTATCGAGATACTATAAAATGATCACCAAACTAAAATCCCTTAAAAATCATCAAGGCTTCATGAAGTATTTTAAAAATACTTCATGGCTTTTTGGTGAAAAAATTCTACGGATGATCGTAGGACTTTTTGTTGGTATTTGGGTTGCAAGATATTTAGGTCCTGAACAATTTGGTTTATTTTCTTATGCTCAAAGTTTTGTAGGACTTTTTACTGCTATTGCTACTTTAGGACTAGATGGGATCGTTATACGGGAACTTGTGAAAGATGAGAGTAAACGGGATGTACTTTTAGGAACAGCTTTTAGACTTAAACTCATAGGAGCATTTGGAGTTTTACTTTTCTTGGCTGTTGCGGTTAACTTTACTTCGAATGATCACTATACAAATATACTCATATTTATCATTGCTTCTGCAACAATATTTCAAAGTTTGAATGTGATAGATATGTATTTTCAAAGTAAAGTACTGAGTAAATATGTAGTTTATGCAAATATCATATCTCTTTTTATCTCAACTATCATTAAAATCATTCTTCTTCTCAACGAAGCTCCTTTGATTGCTTTTGCTTGGGTAATACTGTTTGACAGTTTTGTTTTGGCTATGGGGTTTTTGTATTTTTATTTACATAATCATCTTTCTTTTAGAGTATGGAAGTTTGAAAAAAGTGTAGCAATTTCACTTTTAAAAGATAGTTGGCCACTTATTTTAAGTGGTATAGTTATTTCAATTTATATGAAGATAGACCAAGTAATGATAAAAGAGATGTTAGATAGTGAAGCAGTTGGACAATATGCAGCAGCGGTAAGACTTAGTGAAGCTTGGTATTTTATACCTATGGTTATAGCTTCTTCACTTTTTCCTGCTATTATAAATGCTAAAAAACAAAGTGAAGAACTGTATTATGCAAGACTTCAAAAGCTTTATGATCTGATGGTGTGGATGGCGATAGCTATTGCTACTACCTATGACATTTTTAAGTGATTGGATTGTAGCGTTACTTTATGGTGAGACAGTATAATCAAGCTGGAAGTGTATTGATGATACATATTTGGGCAGGGGTATTTGTATTTTTAGGTGTGGCCTTTAGTGGAAGTGTTTAACTAATGAAAATTTACAAATATAATCATTATAGCGTACTTTAGTAGGCGCCATTTTAAATATTGTTTTAAATTATATTTTAATTCCAAAATATGGTATAAATGGTGCTGCTATAGCTACATTATTAGGACAATTTATATCAAACTATGTTTATGATTTTTTTGATAAAGATTTATATCATCAACTAGAAATGAAAACGAGAAGTTTTATACCAATACATATTTTAAAAGGATACAAATAATCATGCAAAAGAAAATATTAGTAACAGGTGGAGCAGGTTTTATAGGTAGTAATCTTTGTGAAAGATTAGCTCAAGATAAAAATAATATAGTTTATTCTTTAGATAACTATTCCACAGGTAGCAAAGATAACCATGTAGAGAATGTAACTTATATTGAAGGTTCAACTGTAGACATTGAGAAGCTAATAAAATTTAATCCTGATACTATTTATCATCTTGGAGAGTACTCAAGAGTAGAACAAAGTTTTGACGATATTGAAAAAGTATGGGCGTATAATAAAGATGGTATTTTTGCAATATTACAATTTTGTAGAAAAACTGGAGCAAAGATTGTTTATGCTGGCAGTAGTACAAAGTTTGGTGATGGTGGGTTTGGCCGTAGTCAAGGTCCTTATGCTTGGACAAAAGCATCCAATACGGAACTAGTAGAAAACTATGGAACTTGGTTTACGTGCCTTATGCAATTACCTATTTTTATAATGTTTATGGGAATAGAGAGATAAGTACTGGTAAATATGCTACTTTAATAGCATTATTTAAAGAAAAGTTTAAAAATGGAGAACCACTTACAATAGTAAGTCCAGGAACTCAAAAAAGAAACTTTACTCATATAGATGATATTATAAACGGTTTAGTTTTAGTTGGAGAAATGGGTATGGTGATGAGTTTGGTATAGGTAGCTCTGAGTCATATAGTATACTTGAAATCGCTAAAATGTTTGGCGGAGAGATACAAATGTTACCAGAGAGAAAAGGAAATAGAATGACAGCAGATGTTGTTACTTCTAAGACTGAAGCCCTTGGATGGAAGCCTACAAGAACAATAAAAGATTATATAAAAGAGTTAAATAATGGATAAGTTCATACCCCCTCACCCACTAAATACAGCTGTCCTTTTTTTAGTATTTAACAGACTAGATACAACAAAGCAGGTTTTTGACGCAATAAGAAAGGCCAAGCCGCCTAGACTTTACGTAGCAGCAGATGGAGCACGAGAAACAAGATAGTGAAGATACAAAAGTAAAACAAGTGCGAGATTATATCATTTCGAACATAGACTGGGACTGTGAAGTGAAAACTCTCTTCCGTGAACAGAATTTCGGTTGCAAGATGGCAGTAAGTGGAGCAATAGATTGGTTTTTCAAAAATGAAGAGATGGGAATAATTCTTGAGGATGACTGTCTACCAAGTCAAAGTTTTTTTTGGTTTTGTCAGGAGTTGTTGGAGAGGTATAAGGATGATAAGAGGGTTGGTCAGATAAGCGGATTTAATTATGGATATAAAGATAAAGACTTGAAATATGATTATTATTTTTCAATATATCCGATGATCTGGGGTTGGGAACCTTGGGCTAATAGGTGGAAGAATTATTCTTTAGAGTTAGAAGACTTTCAAGAAATAAAAAACAATAAACAATTTTCTTTACTTTTTGGGAACAAGAGTTAATTCATAGAATGAATACCTTTGAAAAAGTGAAAAATTATCAGATAGATACTTGGGATTATCAATGGTCATTTACATTGTACAAAAATAGCCAATACACTGTGGTTCCAAAAAATAATTATATCTTGAATCTAGGATTTGGAGATGATTCAACTCATACAAGTGGAGAAAATCCATATGTGCTCATCTAAAACTAGAAAATCTAAATAAAAAAATAAAACATCCTCAATATTTGGTCCAAGATATCGGTTTATATAAATTAATTAGGGCTAAGAAAAATATTTTTCAAAAGATAATTAAAAAAGTTTTATCAAAATGAAACAACAATTGATTCAGAGGATTAAAAAAAATAAAAGACTTTTTTTAATCGCTAAAGCTTTACGATTCTTACAGGGTGCCTCTTTAACTAAAATAGATGGAAGTAAAAAAAAATACCCTAAAGTAATACAATTGCCTATTACATATAATTGTAATGCAAGATGTGTGATGTGTAATATTTGGCAGATGGATCATAGTGGAGAAGCTACTGTTGAAGAGTTTGCAAAATTCATGCAAGATGATATTTTTAAGGAAGTGGTATCAGTGGGTATAAATGGTGGTGAACCATCCCTTGTACCAAATTTATATGAGTATGCAGATGAGATTTTAAAACTTCCATCTTTAAAGTCATTAAACATTATATCTCATGGTTTTAGCCCTAACCCACTTTTTAAAAATGTTGAAAAAATTTATCAGTCCTGTAAAGAAAGAGGAATAAGCTTTCATATCGCTATCTCTCTTGATGGCGTTGGCGAAGTTCATAATACTGTAAGAGGAAGAGATAATGTATTTGAAAAAACCATTTCGACTATAGATGAGATAATTACTAATCAAAATAAATATTGTGATAGTTATGATATTGGATGTACTATCGTAAAGCAAAATATAGATTATTTGATAGAACTTGATACTTATGCTAAAAGGAAAAACTACAATATCAAGTATCGCTTAGGTATAGATAATAAAAGAATTGAAAGTGATAAATTACGAGAACAATATTCTGTTATCTATACTCCACTTAAACAAAGTGCAAAAGAATTTTTTCATTATCAAGTATCTCAAACAAAAGATTTAGCCAATAGATTTAAATACTACGCTATTTTTACATGGCTAAATAGTGATAAGCCCAAAAGGTTATTAGGATGTGCGTGGAAAGATGAAGGTGTTACTCTTGATGCTAGGGGAGAATTGTATTATTGTGCAGTAGCTAGTGATAGCATAGGAACGTCTTAGGAAAGAATAAAGGTGAAAAAGTATTTTTCAATGATGAAATTATAGAGTATAGAAAAAGTATTGTTACTAACAGTTGTGAAGGGTGCATTCATGACTATAGTGGTCAGCCAGAATTTAAAAACGTATTGAAGTTTTTTGTTGATACTTTAAGAGATAGGTTGTCAATGAGAATGTATGAGATAAAAACAAGGGTTATATAATGAAAATAACAATCATAGGATGGTATGGTACTGAAACCATAGGAGATAGAGCTATTTTAGCTGGGCTTATATCTTTTTTTGATAAATCATACGTAAATTTTGAGATAAAACTTGGAAGTTTATATCCATTTTTCAGTGAAAGAACAATAAATGAAGATTATAGTTTTTATAAAGAGATAATTAGAAAAGATATTAAAATAGATTTATTTAATTCTAAAGATTCAAAAGAGCTTATAAGACGCTATAAAAGATTCTAATTTGGTTGCTATGGGTGGTGGTCCTTTGATGGATTTAGATGAGCTTTTTATGGTTGAATATGCTTTTAAAAAAGCAAAAAAGTTTGGCATAAAAACTGCACTCTTAGGGTGTGGAGTTGGACCACTTTTTCATAAGAAATATAGAAAATCGGTATTAAATATCTCTTTAAATAGTGATATCGTAATTTTAAGAGATAATAAGTCAAAAGAGAATTTGGAAGAGATATATAAAGAATTTAATAAAACGTTTAATTCTGGATTTGTCAAAACAAGTTATGATCCTGCCGTTGAGTGTACTTTACAATTCAATAGAGCACACACTAAAATAGATGAAGACTATATTGCAGTAAATTTAAGAGAATTTCCACTTGAATATAGTAAAAATAAAGATTCTAAAAATATAAATGAAGAACTTAAAAGTTTTATAAAAGATATTTCAAATAAATTTGAAGATAGAGAAATACGATTAATTCCAATGCACTATTTTCATGTAGGTGGAGATGATAGAGTATTTTTAAACGGCATTGCACTTGACCTCCAAAAAGAAAATATAAAAGTACAAAATTCGAATTTGACATTGAAAGAGACTATGGAAATTTATAGCAATGCTTATTTAAATATAGGTATGAGATTTCACTCTGTTGTTCTACAAACTATCTCAAGTGGTAAAAATTATGTACTTGATTATACGGAACCCAAAAAAGGCAAGATTTTTGGTTTTTTAAATGATATTGATAAAAACAACTTTTATAATCCAAGATATATATCTTTACAAGAAGATGAAATAACTACAGGGATAATTCAAAATACTGATGAGAAATTTATTTTTGATAAGAATGATACCCTCGAAAAAATGAATATATATACTGAAAAGCTAAAAGAACTTTAAAATGAAAATATTAATAGTAAGCGCATCAGATATCGAGGGTGGAGCAGCAAGAGCAGCCTATAGACTCCATAAAGCTCTTCTATCTCAGAGTATAGATAGCAAGATGTTGGTACAAAATAAAAGTAGTGATGAATATACTATAATAAGCGAAGATAAAAAGATACAAAAGTACTTGAATAAACTTCGTCCACTTATAGAAAGTGTCCCCAGTAAGATTTTATAAAAATAAAACAAAAACACCTTTTAGCTCATCTTGGTTTGGATTTAGTAAAATTGTTGATACTATAAATGAGATCAACCCAGATATTGTTCATCTTCATTGGGTATGTAGTGGAATGATAAGAATTGAGGATATAGCACGCATTAAAGCTCCTATCGTATGGTCACTTCATGATATGTGGGCTTTTACAGGAGGATGCCATTATGATGAAGAGTGTGGTGCTTATGAAGAGAATGTGGAAGCTGTAAGGTCCTTGGAAGTGATAAGGATGATGATTTAAGTCGGAAAATATTCAGCCGAAAACAAAAGACGTTTTCTCAAATAGAAAATATAACTATAATTGGACTAAGTAAATGGTTATACGACTGTTCAAAAAATAGTACCCTTTTAAAAGAAAAGCGACATGTTAATTTACCAAACCCTTTGGATGCAAATGTATTTAAACCATTTGACAAGAATAAGTCTAGAGACCTTTGGAACTTACCAGAAGATAAAAAATTAATTCTTTTTGGAGCAATGAGTGCAACGAGTGATACACGAAAAGGTTTTGACAAGTTAAGTGAAGCTTTACATCAGCTAGAAAATAAAGATATAGAGTTTGTAGTATTTGGGAGTAATGCACCTAAAGAGTCTCAGAATTTTGGCTTTAAAACACACTATGTAGGAACTCTAGTCGATGAAGTTAGTTTAATAACACTGTATAGTGCAGTAGATGTAATGATAGTACCAAGTTTGCAAGAGAATTTATCAAATGCAATTATGGAGAGTTTGGCATGCGGAACCCCTGTAGTTGGATTTGATATAGGTGGAAATAGTGATATGATTGAACATAGAACCAATGGTTATTTAGCAAAGCCGTTTGATACTACAGATTTAAAAGATGGCATCGAGTGGATTTTAAATTATGAGAATTATGATGAACTTTGTACAAACGCTAGAGAAAAATTTTTGAAAGAGTTTGATAGTTTAGTAGTGAGTAAAAGATATATTGAACTTTATGAGGATATTTTAAAAAATGACTAATGCAAGATGTCAAAATAAAAATTCTAGTACAACACTACTTGTAAGGAAAGAAAAATCTATATTTAATATTCTCGTTGTTGTTTTTAATGGTATGAGATATCTTGAAGAATTGAATCATAAGTATATTTATGAAAAATAAATTAAAAAACATATATATAACAATTAAATTGAACTACCCCTCAATTGGTACATTCATTAAGCGTTTATATGTTTATAATCATTTATTCAATCGGATACATAAAAAAATTAAAGGCAGTTCTAATAAATTTGAATACAGACAAGTAATCTTAAATAATGTAACTTTTGATATCAAAGGCAATAACAATAATATTGTAATTAAACCAGGAAGTATTTTAAATAATGTTACATTTTTTATTCGTGGAGATAACCATACTGTTAAAATTGGTGAAAATTGTATTTTTACAAGGGGTGATTCCATTTGTTTTGAGCATAATGATGGATTATTAATAATTGGTAAGAACACCACAATGGAAGATGTTCATATAGCTGTTACTGAATCAAAATCACAAATTGAAATAGGAGAAAATTGTATGTTTGCATATGATATTGATATACGAACAGGGGATTCTCATTCAATTATTGATGCTAAATCAGGTATACGTGTTAATTATGCACAAGATATTAAGATAGATGACCATGTTTGGTTGGCTGCTCATTGTCGTATCTTGAAAGGTGTAATAATTAGTAAGAATAGTATAGTAGGAACCAATGCAGTTGTTACTAAAGTTTTTAATGAAATGGGTGTAATTTTAGCTGGTAGTCCAGCTAAAATTGTTAAGAGAAATATTACTTGGGATAGGGAAAATATGAGTAATGACTAAAAAAATATGTTTGGATCAAAATTATAGTACAACAAAGATACTGATAACCGAGCAACCTGTCATAAAAATCAAAGCTGACCAGAAGTTTGAAACTATACTGTTTTTACCAGAGGGTGAAAGACGACAAGGCGAAGGGGGATTACGAACAAAAGGGTATTTTAAAAAGTCGTATAAAGATAAGCCTTTGGTTAGTATCATAACGGTAGTTTTTAATGGAGAACAATATTTAGAACAAACGATAAAAAGTGTGATAAATCAGAGTTATGATAATGTTGAATATATTATTATTGATGGTGGTTCTAGTGATGGCACTGTTGATAGTATAAAAAAGTATGAAGATAAGATAGATTATTGGGTAAGTGAAAAAGATAATGGTGTTTATGATGCGATGAATAAAGGTTTAATGCTGTCTGAAGGGGAAATGATAGGTATAATTAATGCAGATGATTGGTATATCATGGATGCAATTTCGAAAAGTGTCCTTGCACTTAAGAAAAGTGGTGCTGATTATAGTATAGGGAATATACAAAAAATCCCGAGCAAGATCGTTGCAAGACCTATATACCCATTAATTACAGGAAAAATATATCAAGAGATGATGTATCCTCATATTAGTGCATTTATTAAAAAAACTGTGTATAAAAAAGTTGGGCTGTTTGATACAAGATACATGATATCGGCTGACTTTGATATGGCTCTACGTATTCATATTGAAAATTTTAGGTCTATATACATTGATACAACTCTCGCAATGATCATGGAAGGTGGGATAAGTAGCGATACTAAATCAAAAAAAGAATATTTACAGATTGTTATCAGCCATGGAAAGAATTCTGCTATTGGCTTATGCAACATATGGCTTGCATATGACGAAATACTACATCATCAAAATACTTCCCAAAGTTTTGATAGCAAAGATTCTTAAAATGAGAAAAAGTAGATTTCAATATGAAGAGTGAACTGTTTGTACTTATTTCGACGATTGACAGCTAGAATTTTAAATCTAAAGGATATCTTGCAGCCTTATGATGAAAAAATACACTATGTTATTAGTCATCAGATTACTCAAGAGTTGGATCAAAATATTTCAAATTTTATAGATGAACTTATTAAGAGAAAAGATGTAGAGTATAGTGTTTAGAGGGAAAAGGTGTAGCAATAAATAGGAATAATACTTTACATTTTATTGAACCCTCTTCTATTTGTTTGATACTTGATGATGATGTTATTTTATGTAAAAATATTTTTGATACGGTTATCAAATCTTTTGAGAGAAATCTCTCTGCAGATTTTATTTCCTTTAAGATTTTAGATTTGGAAGGTAATGATTATAAGTCTTATCCAAAAGAAAAACAATGGCATACTTTACGTACATTAACTGGAATTGGAACAACAGAAATGGCATTTAAAAGTGATTTGATTTTAAAAAACAATATTTCATTTGATGAAAGTTTTGGACCGGGTTCAGATATTTATCCCATAGGCGAGGACTTTATTTTTGCTATGGATTTATATAAAATGAAAACAAAAATGCTTTTTTTACCTATTCCTATTGTAAAACATCCGCGAGATAGCACAGGTGGAAGTCTTGATCAAAAAGTTATCTTTGGAAGAGGTGCTATGTTTGCTCGAGTATTTGGATGGAAAGCTTTTGTAGTCAATATTCTTTTTAGTATCAAAAAATATACATCTTATCGTAAGAAGATATCATTTTTTTCTTACTTGACGTCTTCTTACAAAAGGGACTATCGACTATTTCACCTCTGCCACAAAGAGAGTATCATGAAAGAGTTGGTTTCGATCATCATGCCTAATTATAATAGTGCATCTTTTATAGAGGAAAGCATTGTATCTGTTCTCTCTCAAACCTATGAAAACTGGGAATTGATAGTGGTTGATGATTGTTCATCTGATGATTCGCTTAAAGTCATAGAATCATTGATAGCCGATGATAAACGGATCAAGTTAATTAAATTGAGCACAAAATAGTGGTCCAGCTGTTGCAGAAATCGTGCAATTAAAGAGGCTAAGGGTCAGATATATAGCTTTTTTGGATAGTGATGACCTTTGGCACTGCAGATAAACTTTCAAAACAAATCTCTTTTATGCAAGAATATGATATCGCTTTGAGTTATACCGGTTATTATCGGATTGAAGAGAAAAGTGGAGAGATCATAGATCAGATAACATGTACCACAAAAGGTAGATTATAGTGAATTGTTAAAACAAAATATTATCGGTTGTTTGACCGCGATATATGATACTCAGAAGATAGGGAAAGTCTATATGCCTGATATACTTAAGCGACAGGATTTTGGATTGTGGTTGAAAATATTGAAACAAGTTCCGTATGCGTATGGACTAGATGAACCATTGGCATATTATAGGGTTCGAACGACTTCAGTTTCCAGTAATAAAATACTTGCAAGTAAATATAATTGGAAACTGTACCGTGAGGTTGAAAAATTACCGATATATAAAGCCATTTATTATTTTGGATGGTATACTTACAGAAGTATTTTAAAGTATAAAAAATAAGATAATTAGAGGAAATCATGCAAAATCACCAAGAAATCAAGAAAAGATCCAGCTTAAGTATTTGTTACTTTTAATGGGGGTAGCATATATATTTAGTTTTGCGATACGTATGATCTGGGTATATCAATTTCAGGACAATCCAGACTTTTATTGGAATGATCAATTGATGATCAATACGAATGATGGGTATACTTGGGCAGCAGGTGCACAAAATATTCTTTATGGAATGCATGAGCATAATCCCGGTATACGTGATATGTGGGCTAATGGAATTATATTCTTTACAGTACTATTTACTAAGATTACACCATTTAGTTTGGAGACGATTATCTTCTATATGCCTGCAGTGATATCAAGTTTGGTAGTTATACCTATTATCCTCATAGCAAGATTATATAATCAGTCACTTTGGGGATTTTTTGCTGCACTTCTTGGGTCTATTGCCTGGAGTTATTATAATCGTACCATGATAGGGTATTATGATACCGATATGTTCTCTGCTATGGCACCTATGTTCATACTTTATTTTTTGATGAAAAGTACTATGGACTTTACTCTTAGATCTGCTTTGTATGCTGCTATTGCTATAGCTACTTTATCCATTTTTATATGATGCTGGAAAATCTATTGTTTATGCAATGGGGATTATCTATGCACTTTATATGATGTTCTATCATCGACATGATAGAACAACATATATTTCAATGGTTTTGGTTTTTGTTGCATTGGTTCCTTTCCCTTTGGCTGCTCCATTTAATTATATTGATAAAAATAGTTGTATTGATCGCTTTATATTTCATTCTTAAAAAGATCATCTATAGAACAGAAAAAACTGATGATTATTTCAGGTATTCTTTTTCTTCTTTTTATGTATTTTGGAAATGTATTTGGATTGATATTGGGTAAAGTCATGAGTTATGTCTCTACAGGTACAGCAAGTGAAGGGCTTGCATTTTTATGGTGTACATCAAACGATCAGAGAAGCAGGACAAGATTCCTTTTGAAATGTTTGCAAATCGTATTTCTGGTTCACAGATAGGTGTAATCGTTTCATTTATTGGATATGTTGTTTTGGTTATGAGACATAGAGCATTTATTTTGGCATTACCACTTATAGGGATAGGTGTTTTTGCCTTATGGGGAGGACTTAGATTTACGGTGTATGCAGTACCTGTTGCTGCGATGTCTGCTATTTATCTTTTTCATGTCATTACTACAACATATTTCAGATAAAAAGAGTATATATTTGGTTGCAATGACTTTATTGACAGCAAGTATGTTGTACCCAAATATTACACATATTATTGATTATAAGGTTCCAACAGTTTTAAACAAAGCTGAAGTAGCAAGATCTTGGTAAAACTTGACAAAATGTCAGATGCTAAAGATTATACACTTGCATGGTGGGATTATGGATATCCTATTTGGTTTTACTCTAATACAAATACCATTATAGATGGGGGAAAACATCAGAATGATAATTTTATTATCTCTAAGATCATGCAAACATCTTCTTCTGATCTTGGCGGCTAATTTAAGTCGTTTGGCAGTTGAAACATATGTAGATTCAAATTATACAAGTATTGCAAATACTTGTTTAAAAATGAACAAGAAGATCAGATTGATCCAAATCTTCTTTTGTCTGAACTTGGAAAATCGAGTCTATACACTTCCTAAAAAAACAAGAGATATTTATCTTTATCTTCCTTACCGTATGTTAAATATTTTCCCTACGGTAGCTGTTTTTGGAAACTTGGACCTAACAACAGGACAGGCAGAGAGAAAGATTGCCTTTTATCCTACACAGGCAGTGAGCAATAAGGATGGTATGATCACTTTTAGAAATGGTATTGCTTTTGATGCAAAAAAGGTGATGATCAGATTAGGACAACAGGAAGAAGCTAGTAAAACATTTTATAGTGACACAAAATACCAATGAGGGAAAGTACAATTGCAATCACAGACTCTATCATGCAGATGGAGAGTATGCAGTATGTCTATATGCAAAGTTATGGACAATTTGTTGTAATGGATAATGAAACATTTAATTCTATGTATGTACAAATGTTCATGCTGGAAAAATATGATAAAACACTTTTTGAACTAGTGGTCTCATCACCTTATAGTAAAATTTATAAACTAAAAAAATAGTCTGTTTAAAGATCAGTTCTTGGATGTGTCTTTTTTATAGAGATAATAGTAGAGCGTTAAATAGTATAGGATAAAACAACAGGCTATAGCAATATTTGTTGTTGATTTATTTGGGAAAAAGGTTGAGAGTGTCATAAAGGGAAGTGTCGAAGCTATAATAAATAGTGAGGTTAATGGATTACTGTGAGTGATCTGTCTGTATACAAGCATATGGAAATGATATGAATCTGGTTGCATTGGAGATAGCCCCATATAAAGCTTTCTCACAATAGAAAATAGAACTTCCCAAACAGGATAGATAAATATAGCTAGAATATACCAGGGGCTTACACTTTCATATTTGCTTGCCAAAAATATACCAATAATTGCAACAATAAAGCCCAGTAGATAGGCCCCACCATCTCCTAAAAATATTTTACCTTTAGGAAAGTTCAGCATGAAAAATCCTAAAGTTGCCCCTGCCGTACTAAGAACTATGGTAAGTATCTCCATATTTTCCTGTTCGTAAGAGATCATTGCAAAAGAGAGAAGTATAAGAAGTATGATCCCTGAAGCAAGACCGTTAAAGCCATCTATAATATTAATAGCATTCATCATACCTACAATTGCAAAGGCACTAAATAATATGCCTAGCCAGTAAGGCATACTAATGCCTAAACCTAAATAAGTAACAACAGCGTTAGTGGACCAAATGGCACTAAAGGCTGCTAAAATTTGTAAAAAAAGACGAGCTTTAGGTGTTAATGAATTATGAAAATCTTCAAGAATTCCGGAAATAAAGGCAAGTGTAAGTGGTAGTAATAAATTTGAATCCAAAGGGAAAGGACATAAGTAAAAAAATACCAAGTATAATACCTATGCCACCGGCTCTGGGTGTAGAATCAGTATGATAATTTTGTGGTTTGTCCTGGTTTGCATCATCAATGAAGAGACCATACTTATGGCTAAGTATATGATTATTATCAGGTGACTAGAGATATGAAAAATGGATAAATAAATATAGATGTCATATAAATACTTTATTTTTGGAATATTATACTATAGGATATATTATCTTAACTGCAAAATGCTTAAGATAATTATAGATATGGTTAATATCTACTAAATCTATAAGAATACTCTAGTATAATATTTTTGTTATTTTTAAAATAACAAAAAATTAATTATCTAAAGGATAAGGATGTTAAAAAAATAATAGCAGGTGTATCTTATTGGCTGCATCATCACTATTTGGTATGAGTTTAGATGAACTGAACAGTGCATCTAAAGCGGAGCTGATGGAGATCAAAGGAATTGGTGAGGCAAAGGCAACAGCGATTATAAATGAGAGAAAAAAAGGTAAGTTTAAATCATTTGAAGACTTTCAAAGAGTTAAGGGTGTCGGCGAGAAAATGGCATTAAAAGTGAAGAATAGCTCTAAACCATCAGCTATATAAAAAGGTACTACTGAATTTAAAGAAATGAACAATAATATGAAGGGTGAGGGAGACTCTTCTTTTTCAAATACTACACTATAATCCGCTTTAACCACATTTTCGCTACAATTCACTAATTTATTTTTAGACTTATTTAAGGCATTATTATGACAGTTACACGTTTTGCACCTTCTCCTACAGGATATCTTCACATTGGAGGGCTTAGAACAGCACTCTTTTCCTGGCTTACTGCACAGCATAACAAAGGTAAATTTTTACTTCGTATAGAAGATACAGATATGGCACGTAATTCTGAAGAAGCAACAGAAGCGATACTCAAAGCATTTGAATGGGTAGGGATGAGTCATGATGGTGAAGTGGTCTATCAGTCCAAAAGATTTGATCTTTATAAAAAATATATTGATCAGCTTCTTGAAGAGGGCAAAGCCTATAAGTGTTACATGAGTAAAGAAGAACTTGCTGCTTTACGTGAAGAGCAGATGGCCAAAAAAGAGCGTACACGTTATGATGGACGTTACCGTGACTTTACGGGTACTCCACCAGAAGGTGTTAAGCCGGTGATCCGTATCAAAGCACCGCAAGAAGGAACAATCAGTTTTACAGATGGTGTAAAAGGCGAGATGAATATTGCAGCATCTGAAGTAGATGATTTTGTTATTGCCAGAGCGGATGGTGCACCAACGTATAACTTTGTGGTTGCTATAGATGATGCACTTATGGGATTGACAGATGTGATACGCGGAGATGACCATCTCTACAATACACCTAAGCAGATAGTTGTTTACAAGGCACTTGGATTTCCTATCCCTAGATTTAACCATGTTGCGATGATCAACAATGAACAGGGTAAAAAACTCTCTAAAAGAGATGGTGCAACAGATGTGATGGAGTATAAAGCGATGGGATATCTGCCCGAAGCGCTTTTGAATTTCCTGGTACGTCTTGGTTGGAGTTATGGAGACCAGGAGATCTTTAGTATCGATGAGATGATAGCACTTTTTGATCCTAAGAATATTAATAAAAGTTCATCCAACTACAACCTGGATAAACTTCGTTGGCTGAATGCACACTATATTAAAAATACGCCAAATGATGAGCTTGCTCTGCTGCTTAAAGAGTTTGGTGTAAATATTCATGGACACGATAAGCTAGAGTTACTTCTTGATGCGACCAAAGAGAGAGGAAAAACACTTGTAGAACTAGCAGAGCAGATCAATCTTATTCTTACTGCACCAAGTGAGTATGATGAAAAGTCTTCTAAAAAAGCTTTTAAAGGGGATAGCTAAAGAGATATTGAGTGATTTTGCCTTGATGTTGAAAAACTGGGATAAGACCTTGCATCTTCCTTGTGATTACCATGAAGTGATGGAAAAACTGGTTGAAACAAAAGAGATAGGTTTTGGTAAAATCGGTATGCCTCTTCGTGTAAGTCTTACTTGGTTCGATGACCGGGTCCGGGCTTGATGAGATCATGGCTATTTTAGGTGTGAATGAAACAGTTGCACGTATAGAAAAAGCGATTGCAACGATAGAATAGTTTGTAGGATATAACAACTACAAACGTCTACTTTTATTTAAAAATAACTTCAAAGATTTCTTTGCTTTGTCATCCATTTTATAATGTATATGACTTCAAATACCAAGTAAGTTGTTTAGGCGAAATACCTCTTGTTTTTGCTTCTTTTTTGAGGATGTATTGAGGAATCTTTACTTTGGTCTGTGCAAAAGTACGCGCAAGTTTTTGGATAGTTTTTTCATGTTTGTTATAGCAGAGTCTGGCAAAGACAAAAGGAAGACCGGTCTCTTTGTACCAAGCTTCTGCCAAGTCAATACCTTCTCCTCCATCTAAATAATGTTTGAGGGCTGCATCCCCTATGAGTACTTTTCCCTGGAGATCTAATACACGTGCAAGTTGATTGGAAGTGGCTGATGCCGGATCAATTTCATTTTCTCCTTCTAAGAGTAAAACACTGTAGACTTTTTGATTTGCGATGATACCAAGATCTGTACATTTACATTTTGCTGAGGCGACAGAAGAGATGAATGCTGCATTGACTTCTCGTCTTTGAAGTGCTTTGTTGATCTGTGAAGGAACAGCACGTTTATAGCTAAAACTCATCTTGTGATGCATTGCTCGAGATATAACGTTTTAGAAAGACTTGAAAAGGCAGAAGATTAAGATAGCAAATAGACCCAAATAACATCGTGTACAAGCCCCTCCCAAAATCCTGTTTAAGCGTAATTATAGCAAACAACTTTTATAATCGCGTCACTATTATAGAGTTTTTCGAGCAAAGCCCGTAAAACTACGCTGACGCTACGTCCTCTTAGAGAGGGCTATGTGACTAGTCACATTTTGAAGTAAGATATATGAGTTAGGAGAATTTTCTCATGGTAAAAGTAGAATTTTTAGGTCCCATCGGTAAGGCACCTATGGAGATGGAAGCAGCAACACTGGCAGATGTTTCTACACAACTCAAAGAAGATGCAAGTTTAAGTACATGGTTGGACAAATGTGCGGTAGCACTTAATGATACCATGGTAAATGATCTTGACAACAGTACTCAAGGATGGTGATAGGATTTCTATCTTGCCTCCTGTATGTGGCGGGTAAGTCTGTGGAACTTTATAATGGTCCACTAGATACCAAAGAGATATTTGGTCGTTGGCTTGATGAACAGGCAGAGTCAAATTATGGTGCATATATCCCTTTTGTAGGAACGATACGTGCAGAAGATGATATAGAAGCACTCAGTTTTGATATTTATGAACCTGTACTGCAAAAATGGTTTGATGCAGTGGCAAGAAAAAGCTGCTGCTTTAGGAGCAGTGGTAAAGATGGCACACTCCATAGGTGATGTGCCTGTACATACCTCTTCGTATGTCTCTGCAGTATTCTCTCCTAAACGCAGAGTCGCACTTGAACTCATAGATGAATTTGTAGAAGATTTTAAAGCAAATGCACCCATCTGGAAGTATGATGTGAAGAATGGCGAACGTATTTACGCAGCAGACAGAAGTACACCGATGAACGGTGCAGGCCTTTGGCTAATAAGAACATGAGCGGCTTCTGCGAATGTTCATCAGTTTCATTTTAGAATGGATATGCGGACTAGTCGCTTAATGAGAAGAAAAATAACATGGCATTTATGCATTTTGATGAATCCATAGAGATGATACAAAATCTTGAGATAAATAATTATAAAACAAAAAAACTTTATTTGGTAGATGCTTTAGGGTATGTACTGGCTGAAGATATTGTTGCAGATCATAACTCTCCAGAGTTTCCTACTTCTGCAATGGATGGGTATGCCATCATCCATGAAGATATGACTTTAGGAACACTTAAAGTGGGAAGTATCAACCCTGCAGGTTCTGCACTGAAAGAAGAAGTGATAGGCGGTACATGTATCAAGACCTTTACAGGTTCACTTATGCCTCATGGAGCTGATACGCTTATACCTATAGAAAATGTAGAAGTGAATGGTGATGAGATCATTATCAAAGAAGAAGTGCCTCAAGGGTTTTCTGTACGTGAAGTAGGAGAGAACTATGCAAAAGGACAGATGCTTATTCCTAAAGGGACGAAAATCGACTTTCCTCAAATAGGGGTTATGGCCAGTTTGAATATAGCCAATGTACTTGTATATGAGAAGCCAACAGTGGCTATCATATCAACAGGTTCGGAATTATTGGAACTAGGAGAAGAGCAAACCAATGATTCTCAGATAAGAAGCTCCAATAATTATATACTAGAAGCGATTGTCAATAAGTATGATGGGTTACCTATGCAACTTGGGTGTATCAAAGATGATAAAGATAACTATTACTAGCAGCTATCTCAGATGCATTAGAGAAAAGCTGACATTGTTGTGACTACAGGTGGTGTGAGTGTCGGTGATTTTGACTTTGTGAAAGATGTCATCTATGAACTTGGTTGTGATGTGGTGTTCAAAGGTGTACGCGTGAAACCTGGGCAGCATATCATGGTTGCACGCAAAGAGGATAAATTTATTATTGGGCTTCCGGGATTTGCCTACTCTTCTACAGTGACAGCACTGCTTTATCTTGTACCACTCATAGAAAAATTTCAACAAGGAAGATGTTCGTTACGTAAAGTTAAAGCCAACACTGAAAGAGCCTTTTGTTAAACGTGCTAAAAAAGCAGAGTTTACTGCGTGTAATGTTTCTCTTTTGCAAGGGGAAGTACTATGTTGACTTTAAAGGTAAAAAAGTAGGTTCTTCAGCTATCCTTACCAATATGCTTGGTGATGTAGCACTTGCTTGTGACTTCAGAAGATGATACTTCTAAAGAAGTAGGTGATGAGGTAAGCATTTTACTTTTTGGGTAGAGCCTTATATCACCTTAACATTATAGAGCAAGGATTGATTCTCTTGCTTTTAAAAACATAGCAAATTCTGCTGCTGTTTTACATCCCATTTTCATTGCATAACTTAATAATTCTTTATTTTTTGAGTAAATCATTTTAAATCCTTTTATTATTATTATTGTTTTGAAAAAGAGATTTGACTCTTTTTAATGCCGCTATTTTGAATATTTATATGTCAAATTGTATAAATAAAATAGTAATTTATTTATAAAAATATGTCAAATTGTCATACTTTTAAGAAAAATATCATATAATTTGTCATATAATAGATAAAAAAGGAGTTAAAATGTTAGTTTTAAGTGAAATTATAGAAAAGTTAAAAGATGTACTCTCTGAGAGTACTATAGGGAAAAAAGTGTTTGATAAAGATGTGGCAAACTGCATTGAATATTCCTCAGGCTACATTTGCAACGATGAAAAAACGAAACTCTATTCCTTATGAAGAGATATTGGAGTTTTGTGCGCTTAAAGAAGATCTCTGTGAATTGGCTTTTTTTTGACCAAGCCGTTGATATGCTTAAAGCAGAGACAGAGAAGTTTTTTCAGGTACGTTATTTTGCAGATATTCGTGCAAGTGCAGGTGGCGGAGCTTATGGTTTTGATGAAGATTTTGAAACGATTACTATAGATGAAAAGATCATGCATAATATGGTAGGATATGGGAAACACAGAGCTTGAAGCGATTCATGTAGATGGTGAATCTATGGAGCCAACACTTCAAGATGGAAGTATTGTTTTTGTAGATAGAACACAAACAAATATCAATAAAAATGGTATTTTTATTGCATCTACGACAGGCAGGATTATTTATTAAACGTATTCAACAACGTGCAGATGGAATGATAGAACTTATATCTGATAATAGAATGTATCCTCCACAGGCTATTTCTCCGGATGAAGTAGAGTATTGTGGGTAAAGTAGTAGGAAATATCAGAGAAGCTCTGATAATAGGTTATTCGCACACTCTACACATCGTACACTTTCGGGGCGTATACTCATACGTCCTATACCTATGGGTTCTTCACACTCTATACAAATACCAAACATAGGCTTATCTACACGTAAAAGGGCATTGGTTAGTCTTGCAAGACGTAAGTTTGGATTCATCGAGTATTTTATTGTTGACATGTTGTTCTCCCATGGCTTCTAGGCGGGTAAGTCTTCCTAGTGAACAGTCAGGAGCGATAGGTTTTACTTTCTCTTCAAGTGTAGCTATTTGCTCTTTTAGAGTATGGATATTCGTTTCTATACTCTCTTTAAGCTCACTTTTTTCTTCTTTTGTAAGACTCGGCATTTAATGCATCCCTGTACTGAATTTTAATTCTCGTCATTTCTGTTTACTTTATGGTATATTGGACCTATTATACACCAAATGAGGCAAAATGTGAAAATAATCCATTTGTTTTAAGCAAAGCCGAAGAGAGTGGTAAGTATCTTGCTTGTAGAGTAAGTAGCTGTTCATATCTATGATATGAATACTACATTTGATAAAACAGATAGAAAAAGAGTGAAAAGAAAATATGTTAAAAATGAATGATGATTTAGAAGGCGCACTCAAAGTTTACCTTGTGTTACTTGATGAAGAAGAGTATTTTGAAGCACATGAAGTGTTAGAAGAGGCGTGGCATCCTTTGAGACTGAATAATCATCCCTTAGCGAATTTGGCAAAAGGATTGATCAATGGGGCAATTACTTTTGAACATATCAAACGAAACAGAAAAAAGATGAAAGATAAAGCACAACGGGTTATTGCTTCTTATGAGAGGTATAAACATTTATCTACAGAGAATATTGAGCATGCAGAGCTATTTAAACAAGCCTGCCAAAAGATAGAATGCTTTGAAAATAAAACATGCTGAGGTCTTTGATGTTTTGGTACCATAGCACCACAAAACATTCTTACAATTCAGTACGGACCAATCCAAACCAGACTTTCATGGGAAGATCAGCCCAGTACCTATAAAAATTATCCGGACAATTATAAAAAACGAAAATTAGATTTAGATAAAGAAGAAGATCATTTTCTCTATCATATCGCAGGGTTAACTGCAAAGAAAAGTTATCCAAGCGGAGAGTATTATTTGCGTATAAATCCTTCTGCAGGAGCACTTTACCCTAATGAACTCTATTTTCAAGCGCGAGGTGTTGAGGGTATAGAAGACGGTATATACCATTATGAAGTGAGTTCTTCTTCATTGGTGCTACTTCAATGCATTACAGAGAATGAAGGTATAGAACCTTATTTGGGGTATAAAACGGCGATGAAAGGTTATCTGTTTTTGGTTTCTGCTATCTATTATCGTTCTTCATGGAAATATAAAAACCGTGCATTCAGGTATTGTCTTTTGGATGCAGGACATCTTTTAGGCAGTATAGAAGCTTCTGCATTACTCAAGCTCTCATGCTGTAGAGATGGTCTACGATATAGATAGAGAAAAGCTAAATCGTATGTTTGGGTTTGAAGGATCGAGAATGGTTTTTGTCTGGCTGCTCTATAGCTGTACCTATACAAGACCAAGAAGTATCTGCGATAGAGTTTTCGCTTCCTTATGTGGAGGGGAGCAGAACATTTGAACCTAACCCTCTCATAGAACAGGCGTATAATGAAACTATGCAGTTGGAAGCTTGTAAAAGAGAAGTGAAGGCACCAAAGTTCACGTATCATACAGAGAAACTTCAAGAGACACTCTTTACTCGTAGATCCCAAAGAGGTTTTCAGGAAGGTGCCATTACCAAAGGGCAGTTCAATTACATCATGGAAGCCATACATCAGCCTATACTCAGTGATTGTGATGAAGATGTGTCTGTTTATGTCGTTATAAACCGAGTACTTGATATGCCATTAGGACTCTATAAAGAAGGTAAGTATATAAAGTATGGAGACTTTGCGAGAAAAGCAGGATATTTGAGTTTAGAACAGTATACTCTCTCTATGCAGGGAGCAGTAGCCTTTTTCTTGACATCTAAAGCTAAGAACTATCAGGCACTCTACCAAAAAGCAGGGATCATAGGACATAGACTTTATGTGGCTTCTCTTTATTTGGGCATAGGATGTTCGGGTATCGGTGCATATTATGATGATGAGGTTAATGAATTTGTAGAGAATGATGAGATGGTTCTGTATGCATTGGCGATAGGCAAATAAACTTTATGATGGTTTAATCAGGATTTAAATCTATATCCTAATGCTTCTAAATGTTTACGTACTAATTCAGGTATGTCTCCTTGAAACTCCAAACTGTCTTCTTTAATAGTCCCCCCTGTACCCAGTTTCTTTTTGAGTGTTTTAAGTAGAGTCTGAAATGTTGCTTTCTCTAGGTAAAAAGGTTTGACTATCGTGACCACTTTTCCTCTACGTTTTTCTTTGGCAAAATGAAGTTGGTGTTTTTCAGGTGCTTTGATTTCAGTAGAAACATTTTTAGACGGTTTCTCTTTATTATCTGATGACCAGCCATCATCAAAATTTGCACCCATTTCAAATAGATTTTTTTTCAAGTTTTCTCCTAACTATAATCTGTATCAAAAAGTATACCAAGTACTACCATTAGCATCAAAAGAAAAATAAATATTTTATAGAGGGTGTCATCACTTGGAAGTCTCATAGTTGATCCTATCTCATAAATAATTTCAGTTTTATTTTTCTTTGTTTGTATCTCTTTAATACTCAGTCCTTCTATGGGTAGCTTCATAAACTCATCCAAGGTTTCTATCTTGGCTTTGGCTATCTCACGCAAGACAATTCCTCTATAGGCTTTTGCCCAGTGACTGACAACTTTACCCTCTTTGATGAACTTAAGGGTAGTGTAGGGTTTGGTTGGCTTATAGAACTTATCATAAAAACCTGCACGTAGATCAAGAATCTCATCTTCAGCAAGGTAGGCTTCCATTAGTTCTGCAGAGTGCTCATGATAAAATTTTTCTGTTTTGATGTCACCAACGGCTTCACCTTGTTTGAGTTTATATTCAGGGATGAGGTCTGAAGCACGTATGGGACCAAATAGATTTGAAAAGAGGATGACATGGCTGTCTATATAGCGTTGTGCATCCTTCATCCAATGTCTCATAGCCAAGATAATCAAAAGCCACACCTGTATATCTTTGTATGGCTTTCATAGTGAGTTCATGAATGATATCCTTTTTATGTGCAAGGATATCTGCTTCTTTTTTGAGACCGAACATTTTTGAAAGTGCAGATATGTCACCTTTTTGTAAAATATTGATATAGGTATGTAAGAGTTTTGTTCTATGAGGTAGAAGTGTCTCAAAGAGTAAAGTCTTAGGGTTAAAAGAGAGCTCTCCTCCTGATTTTTTTGTTTCACTTGGTGCCAGTAGTATTTTCATTATATGTAGCCTATACTCTTCATTATTATATGGGTGTATTCTATAGAAATTACCTAAAAAAGAGAAATTTTTATGAATTTATCAAAAACCCTTGACATTTAAAACTGTTTTTGTCTATAATTCCCGTCCATTTTAAGTGTAATAACTTCTAATGATGGTGCTGGTGTAGCTCAGTTGGCTAGAGCAGCTGATTTGTAATCAGCAGGTCGGGGGTTCGAGTCCCTTTACCAGCTCCATAGAAATATAATTATCAGTGTTTGACCAGTAATAGACTTCAAACATATAAGGTGAGTTACTCAAGCGGCCAACGAGGGCAGACTGTAAATCTGCTGACTATGTCTTCGAAGGTTCGAATCCTTCACTCACCACCATATGTTAAGTCGCATAAAGATGCGGGCGTAGCTCAGTGGCTAGAGTTCCTGCCTTCCAAGCAGGCTGTCGAGGGTTCGAATCCCTTCGCCCGCTCCATAAACTGGGAGCTGTGTGAATTATGTACTTAACACACTAATAACTTCACATATAAAAGCTTTCCTTTTTTATTCATTTATGACTTTAACACAACTAGATAGTAATTATATTATTACATATTAAATGATTTGCCCATATGGCTCAGGGGTAGAGCACTTCCTTGGTAAGGAAGAGGTCGTGAGTTCAAGTCTCACTATGGGCTCCACTCTCCAGATAGTATGGACAAAAGTATTACAGTGTTGTAATAGTTCTGTCCATATGGGTATGGGGTCTAAGAAAATTTAGGTATAATACTGCCTTTAAAACATTTTACGCTAGGAGAATAGCATGGCTAAAGCAAAATTCGAACGAAACAAACCGCATGTTAACATCGGTACTATTGGTCACGTTGACCACGGAAAAACTACATTGACAGCTGCGATCACAATGTGTCTTAGGACTTAAAAATGGTCAAGCAACAATGGATTACGATCAAATTGATAATGCACCAGAAGAGAGAGAAAGAGGAATTACAATTGCTACTTCTCACGTAGAGTATGAAACTGATAGATAGACACTACGCTCACGTAGACTGTCCAGGTCACGCCGACTACGTTAAAAACATGATTACTGGTGCTGCTCAAATGGACGGTGCTATTCTTGTTATTGCTGCGACTGATGGTCCAATGGCACAAACTAGAGAGCACATCCTTCTTTCTAAGCAAGTAGGTGTTCCATATATCGTTGTATTCTTGAACAAAGAAGATCAACTTGATGATGAAGATAAAGAAGAGATGTTAGAGCTTGTAGAGATGGAAGTACGTGAACTTCTTTCTGAGTATGACTTCCCAGGTGACGATACTCCAATTATCGCTGGTTCTGCATTCAAAGCACTTGAAGAAGCTAAAGCTGGTACTGCTGGTGAGTGGTCAGAAAAGATCTATGCACTTAATGGACGCAGTAGATGAGTATATCCCTGAGCCAGTAAGAGAAACTGATAAAGATTTCCTAATGGCAATCGAAGATATCTTTACTATTCAAGGTCGTGGTACTGTTGTAACTGGTAAAGTTGACAGAGGTACTGTATGTGTTGGTAATGAAGTTGAGATCGTTGGTCTTAAAGATACTCAAAAAACAACAGTAACTGGTGTTGAAATGTTCCGTAAAGAAATGGATTGTGGAGAAGCTGGTGATAACTGTGGTGTTCTTATCCGTGGTATCGATAAAGAAGCTGTACAAAGAGGTATGGTTCTTTGTAAGCCAGGATCAATCACTCCACATACTAAATTTGAAGCTGAAATCTATGTTCTTACTAAAGAAGAAGGTGGTAGACACACTCCATTCTTTAACAACTATAGACCACAGTTCTACGTTCGTACAACAGACGTAACAGGTTCAGTTCAACTTCAAGAAGGTACTGAAATGGTTATGCCAGGGGACAACGTTAAAATCAATGTTGAACTTATTGCTCCAGTTGCACTTGATGAAGGTACTAAGTTCGCTATCCGTGAAGGTGGTAGAACAGTTGGTGCTGGTGTTGTTTCTAAGATTATTGCTTAATAACACACTGCAAGAGGCTTGCCTCTTGCACAATTATCATAGGAGATAACGATGAGAGAAACAGTTCACTTAGGTTGTGAAAAGTGTACAAGACGTAACTATCACACCAATAAAAACAAGAAAACGACAACAGAAAAACTTGCTCTTAAAAAGTATTGTAAATGGTGTAAATGCCATACAGTACACAAAGAGATGAAGCTGTAATCGGAGACTTTTGTTAGATACTATTGGGCTTTGTCCCATGGTATTATTTTTAGGCCAATAGCTCAGTTGGTAGAGCACTGGTCTCCAAAACCAGGTGCCGGGGGTTCGAGTCCCTCTTGGCCTGCCACAATAAAAGGTAATATATATGGGAAAAATTTCAACATTTATAGCACACGCGAAAGCGGAGATTCATAAAGTTATATTTCCAACAAAAGTACAAGTAAGACAAGCATTTTTAGCAGTTGTTCTGGTAGTAACTGTAATATCAATATTTTTAGCGTTGGTTGACTTTTTGATGTCATCAATCGTATCATCAGTTTTATAGGATAGACAATGGCTTATCAATGGTATGCAATTCAAACATATTCAGGCAGTGAACAATCTGTAAAAAGAGCAATTGAACAACTTGTAGTTGATTATGGTATTGAAGACAAACTTGAACGTATAGTCGTTCCTACAGAAGAAGTAATTGAAGTTAAAAATGGTAAAAAAAAGATTACTGAGAGAACATTGTATTCTGGGTATGCTTTCGCACATATAGACCTGGATACTGATCTTTGGCATAAGATACAATCTTTACCAAGAGTATCTAGATTTATCGGTGAACAAAAGACACCTACTGCTCTTACCGAAGCAGATATCAAAGTAATTTTAGACAAGATGGAGAAAAAATCTGCACCTAGACCTAAAGTTGATTTTGAAACAGGCGAAATGGTACGTATCGTTGATGGTCCATTTGCTAACTTTACAGGTATGGTGGAAGAGTATGATCTTGACCATGGTAAGTTAAAGTTAAATGTTTCAATCTTTGGTAGAAATACACCGGTTGAAATACTCTACACACAAGTAGAAAAAATTATATAAGACCTAATAGTCAAATCAAACAAAGGAAGAACAGATGGCAAAAAAAATTGCTTTTAAGTTTAAAATGATGATCCCCGCTGGGGCAGCAAATCCATCACCACCAGTAGGTCCTGCATTGGGACAACGTGGTGTAAATATTATGGAGTTTTGTAAAGCTTTTAATGAAAAAACAAAAGATAAATCAGGATTTAAAATTCCTGTAATCGTTACTGTTTATGCAGATAAAAGTTTTACATTTGTAACAAAACAACCACCGGCAAGTGATCTTATTAAGAAAGCTGCAGGTATTAAAAAAGGTACAGATAATCCGATTCTTAATCAAAGTAGGAACTATCACAAAAGCAAAACTTGACGAAATTATTGATCAGAAAATTGCTGACCTTAACACAAATGACAGAGAAATGGCTGCAAATATTATTGCTGGTTCATGTAGAAGTATGGGTGTTAAAATCGTAGACTAGTCTTTTAAAAGACAATCATAACCACATGATTTTAAAAAATGTGGGAGCAAATAAAGCGGAGAATAAAATGGCAAAAAAACCAAGTAAAAGAAGAGAAGCACTACTTAAAAAAGTAGATACTACTAAAATATACAGTGTTGATGAAGCAATGGCTACACTTAAAGATCTTAAATCAGCAAAATTTGATGAAACAGTTGAAGTCGCATTAAACCTAAATGTTGACCCAAGACATGCAGATCAAATGATCAGAGGATCAGTTGTTCTTCCTAATGGAACTGGTAAAACAGTAAGAGTAGCAGTATTTGCAAAAGACGCTAAAGCGGATGAAGCTAAAGCAGCAGGTGCAGACGTGGTAGGTTCTACGGATCTTATCGAGTCAATTCAAGCAGGTAATATTGATTTTGATATCGTTATCTCAACACCTGACATGATGGGTGTTCTTGGTAAAGTAGCAAGAATCCTTGGACCAAAAGGTCTTATGCCTAACCCTAAGACAGGTACAGTAACTATGGATGTTGCTAAAGCAGTTGAAAATGCTAAAGGTGGACAAGTTAACTTTAGAGTAGACAAAAAAGGTAATATCCATGCGGGTATTGGTAAAGTTTCTTTTTCAGAAGATGCGATCAAAGAGAACTTTATCACACTTGTTAAAACTATCAATAAGGCAAAACCTGCATCTGCAAAAGGTAGATATATTACTAATGGCAGCGATATCACTCACAATGAGTCCATCTATTACATTTAGATACGGCAGAATTAATGGATATGAAATAAATTATTGATATCAAATCAGTATGAACCAGCGATCATTGCTGGTTTATACTATTTAGATAAAGATGTATTTTCAGAAGAAGACTATTTAATAGTTTTCTTTTGAGGAAACTCATAATCTTAGATCAAAGATAATAGGGGCGAAAGCTTAATTAATATATTTGAAAAAATATATGGTCCATTTATGGAACCCTTTTAGAGATCGGAAGGAGAATTATATGACTAGAACTAGAAAAGAAGAGTTAGTTGCAGAGATGACAGCAGAGTTTAAAGACGCTGGTGCCATCATCGTTTGTGATTACAAAGGTATGACTGTTGAAAATCTTGAGATTGTAAGAAATCTTGCAAAAGATGAAGACACAAAAGTCAAAGTTGTTAAAAATAGACTAGCAGCAATCGCATTGCAAAATGCAGGATGTGAAGCTATTGATTTTACAGACACAAACCTTGTAATCTGGGGTGATACACAAGTTACACCTTGTAAGATCGCTGATCAAAGCAGCAACTGATTTCAAAGATAATTTTGCAATCAAAACTGGTTTGATCCTGGGTGAAGTTGCTAGTTTGGAAACCATTAATGCAATGGCTAAACTTCCTACTAGAGATGTACTTCTTGGTATGCTTCTTAATGTTTGGAACGCACCGGTACAAAACTTTACAATTGGATTAAATGCATTAGCAGCTAAAAAAGAAGAAGGGCATAGAGTGGTGAGAGCCACAAGGCTCTTTTGATTTGAAACTATGCAATTGCAATTATATGAATTATAATATTAAGGAATTAATTATGGCAACAACTAAAGAAGATGTTCTTGAGTTTATCTCAAACATGTCAGTACTTGAGCTTTCTGAGCTTGTAAAAGAATTTGAAGAAAAATTTGGTGTATCTGCACAAGCTACAGTAGTAGCTGGTGGTGCTGCAGCAGCTGGTGAAGCTGCTGAAGAGCAAACAGAATTTGACGTAGTACTTACAGATGGTGGTGCTAAGAAAATCAATGCTATTAAAGTAGTAAGAGCAATCACTGGTCTTGGTCTTAAAGAAGCAAAAGCTGCTGTTGAAGAGACTCCAACTGTACTTAAAGAAGGTGTTTCTAAAGAAGAAGCAGAAGAGTTCAAAAAACAAATTGAAGAAGCAGGTGCTACTTGCGAACTTAAATAATCATTCTTATTTAAGTGAGTTTAGGCGAGTGCCTAAGCTCATGTTCAAACCTCATTGGATATAGCGATAAACTATTCGGAGACATTTCATACCCTCGTGTCAATAGTTTCTTTGTATACCCAATATACACATTAACCATACTACATAAACCAAACTAAACCGAAATAAGGATAACCCCATGTTAAATTCTTTACATTCTGGTAACAGACTTCGTGTTGACTTTTCAAAAACACCAAGAGAAATTGAAATCCCAAACTTGCTCCAACTTCAACAAAAAAGTTATGAAAACTTTTTAATGTTAGGTGAAAAAGACAGAAAAAACTCTACTTTAGAGAAAGTTTTCAGATCATCTTTCCCTATTCATGATCAACAAAACAGACTTACATTAACCTATAAGAACTCTGAGATCGTTAAACCAAAATATACTGTTAGAGAGTGTATGGAGAGAGGATTGACCTACTCTGTATCTCTTAAAATGAATATTGCACTTACTATCTGGAACAGAGATGAAAAAACAGGTGAAAAACTTGATCCAAAAGAGATAAAAGAACAAGCTGTTTTTGTACGTGATATTCCTTTGATGACAGAGAGAACATCATTTGTTGTAAATGGTGTTGAAAGAGTTATCGTAAATCAACTTCACAGATCTCCAGGTGTTATCTTTAAAGAAGAAGAGGGAACAACTGTTGGTAGCGGTATGCTTTATTCTGCACAGATCATTCCAGATCGTGGTTCATGGTTGTATTTTGAATATGATTCTAAAGATATTCTTTATGCACGTATCAATAAAAGAAGAAAAATCCCTGTAACTATTCTTTTTAGAGCATTAGATTACTCTAAAGATGATATTGTAAAACTATTCTATTCAACAAAAGAGATCAGTATTAAAGATAACAGATTCCTTGTAAAATTTGATGCTGATGATTTTTGCTGGTAGAGCTGAGTATGATGTCAAAGACATGGATGGTAATACTGTTGTAAATGCAGGTAAAAGACTTACTAAGAAAAAAGCACAAAAACTTCATTGAAGATGGTTTAGAGTGGATTGAATATCCTCTTGAAGTACTAATGGAAAGACACTTGGCTAAGCCGATCATCGATCAAGAGAGCGGTGAAGTACTTTATGATGTTGTAACACCTTTGGATGAGAGTAAACTTAAAAAGATGATCGAAGCAGGGTATTGAAACTATTGAGATCATCAATGACCTTGCTGAAGGTGCTGACATGTCGATCATTAATGCATTCATCGCTGATAATGAAAGTTTAAGACTCTTAAAGCAAACAGAGCAGATAGATGATGAAAATGTACTTTCAGCAATCCGTATCTATAAAGTGATGAGACCAGGTGAACCAGTAACACCTGATGCTGCAAAAGCATTTTTAAAGCAACTTTTCTTTGATCCTGAAAGATATGACCTGACTAAAGTTGGTCGTATGAAAATGAATCATAAACTTAGGGCTTAGATATTCCTGAGTATGCTACGGTACTTACTGCAGAAGATCTTATCAATACGGTGAAATATCTTATTAAAGTTAAGAATGGTCAAGGTCATATTGATGATAGAGATCACTTAGGTAACAGAAGAATTAGAGCGATCGGTGAGCTTCTTGGTAATGAACTTCACAGTGGTCTTGTGAAGATGCAAAAAGCGATCAAAGATAAGATGACAACTGTATCTGGTACACTTGATGAGTTAATGCCACATGACTTGGTAAACTCTAAAATGATCACAAATACGATCTTGGAATTTTTCTCATCTGGACAACTTTCACAGTTTATGGATCAGACAAACCCACTTTCAGAAGTAACACACAAAAGAAGACTTTCTGCACTTGGTGAGGGTGGTCTTGTAAAAGAAAGAGCCGGATTTGAAGTAAGGGATGTACACCCTACACATTATGGTCGTATTTGTCCTATTGAGACACCTGAGGGTCAGAATATTGGTCTTATCAATACCCTTGCAACCTATTCAAAAGTAAATGAGCATGGGTTTATTGAAGCACCGTATAAAGTGGTAAAAGATTGTCAGGTTACAGATGAGATCGTATATATTACTGCGACACAGGAAGAAGATAAATGTATCGCTCCTGCATCTACCGTAGTAAGTGAAGATGGACGTATCGTTGAAGATCTTATCGAGACTAGACTGAATGGTAACATCGAGCTTAATGAAGCAAAAAGAGTTGATCTTATCGATATTTCTCCATTGATGATCTCTGGTTCTGCTGCAGCGTTGATTCCATTCTTGGAACATGATGATGCAAACCGTGCACTTATGGGTTCAAACATGCAACGTCAAGCGGTACCTCTTCTTAAAACAGAGGCACCGATGGTTGGTACAGGTATGGAAGCTATCGTGAGTCGTGATGCATGGGAATGTGTAAAAGCAAAAAGAGCAGGTACTGTTGAAAAAGTAGATGCGTAAAAATATTTATATCATGGGTGAAGATGAGAGTGGTGTATTTATAGACCATTATCCACTTGAAAAGAACATGAGAACCAACCAAAATACAACCTTTACACAAACACCTATTGTGAAGCTTGGTGATAAAATTGAAGCAAAACAAGTAATCGCTGATGGTGCAAATATGGATCAGGGTGAACTTGCTATTGGTAAAAATATCCGTGTTGCATTTATGCCTTGGTACGGATATAACTATGAGGATGCGGTTGTTATTTCTGAAAAACTTATCCGTGAAGATACATTTACTTCAGTACATACGTATGAAAAAGAAGTAGAAGCAAGAGAACTTAAACATGGTACAGAAGAGATCACTCGTGATATTCCAAATATCCGTGAAGATGAATTACTCCACTTAGATGAAAGTGGTATTGTTCAAATAGGTACATATGTGAAACCAGGTATGATCCTTGTAGGTAAAGTAAGTCCTAAAGGTGAGATTAAACCAACACCAGAAGAGAGACTCTTAAGAGCAATCTTTGGTGAAAAAGCAGGACATGTCGTAAATAAATCACTTTACTGTCCAGCATCTATGGAAGGTGTGGTTGTCGATATCAAAGTCTTTACGAAAAAAGGCTATGAAAAAGATGCACGTGCTATTCAGGCGTATGAAGAAGAGAAAGCGGTTCTAGACGGTGATCACCATGATCAACTTCTTATGATAGATAGAGAAGAGATCTTACGTATTGCAAATTATCTTTCAAGACAAGAATTGGTGAAAGCTGTAACTATCGGTGAAACTGAGTATGCAGCAGGATCTAAAATTGATGAAGAGACGATCAAAGGTGTAAATAGATTTGCACTTAGAGGTGTAGTTCAGTCTTACTCTGAAGATGTACAAAATGAGTATGAGTCATTGAAAAACTACTTCTTAAAACAGAAGAAAAGACTTAAAACTTGAACATGAAGAGAAGTTGATCAGTACTTGAAAAAGATGACATTCTTCCTTCAGGTGTGACGAAACTTGTAAAGATCTATATCGCTACGAAGAGAAAACTCAAAGTAGGTGATAAAATGGCAGGACGTCACGGAAACAAAGGTATTGTTTCTAATATCGTACCAGAGATTGATATGCCATACCAGGAAGATGGAAGACCGGTAGATCTTATCTTGAACCCACTAGGGGTACCTTCTCGTATGAACATCGGACAGATCCTTGAAGTGCATTTAGGATTGATCGGTAAAAACCTTGGTGAGCAGATCGAAGCGATGTTTGCAGATCAGCAGGAAAGTTTCATCAAAGATCTTAGAGCGAAGATGATCGAAATTGCAGATGTGGCAAAACTGATGAATGCAAAAGAGCTTCTTGACAGCTATGAGTGATGAAGATCTGATCAAATATGGTAGAGACTGGTCTAAGGGTGTTAAATTTGCTGCACCAGTATTTGAGGGAACAAATCAGGCTGAATTTGATAAACTTTTCGAAATGGCTAAGATGGATACAGATGGTAAAATGATACTTTTTGATGGTAAAACAGGTGAACAGATGATAGAAAGAGTCAATGTCGGGTATATGTATATGCTTAAACTTCACCACTTGGTTGATGAAAAAGTGCATGCACGTTCAACTGGACCTTACTCACTTGTTACACAACAACCAGTAGGTGGTAAAGCACTCTTTGGTGGACAAAGATTTGGAGAGATGGAAGTATGGGCACTTGAAGCATATGGTGCAGTCACATACTCTTAAAGAGATGTTGACCATCAAATCTGATGATGTTGAAGGTAGAGCAAGAGCATACAGAGCGATCACTAAAGGTGAATCTGTACCGGCAGTCAGGTGTACCTGAAACAATGTTCGTATTGACAAAAGAGCTTCAAGCATTAGGTCTTGATACAGAATTATATGAGAGTAAAAAAGAAGTGGAGGGTGAAAATGAGTAAGTTTTTAGAGAATTTAACACCAATAGATCTTAACAGTGAAGAGAGACCAAATGGATATTGCAGCCTTACAACTAAGAGTTGCAAGTCCGGAAAAAGTACTCTCTTGGAGTTATGGTGAAGTAAAGAAACCAGAAACAATTAACTATAGAACCCTTAAACCAGAAAGAGATGGTCTTTTCTGTGCCAAAATTTTTGGACCTATCAGAGACTATGAGTGTCTTTGCGGTAAATACAAAAAGATGCGTTATAAAGGTGTAGTATGTGAAAAATGTGGGGTTGAAGTAACCACTTCTAAAGTAAGAAGAAACCGTATGGGACACATTGATCTTATTGCTCCTGTAGCACATATTTGGTATGTTTCTTCACTTCCGTCACGTATCGGTACACTTTTGGGTGTAAAGATGAAAGACCTTGAAAGAGTACTTTATTATGAAGCATATATTGTTAAAACACCAGGTGAAGCATCTTATGACAGTGAAGGTTTGAATCCACTGGCAAAATATGATGTACTGAATGAAGAGCAATATCAGCAGATCACTCAACGTTTTGGTGATACAGATCTAGATGCAAGAATGGGTGGAGAGATCATTCAGGAACTACTTGCAGATCTTGATCTTGTTGAAATGTTCACATCAACTTAAACTTGATATTGAAGCAACAAAATCTGAAGCAAAAAGAAAGACGATTGTTAAACGTCTTAAAGTGATTGAAGCATTCCTTCACTCAGGTAACAGACCAGAGTGGATGATGTTGACACAATTACCGGTTCTTCCACCGGATTTGAGACCTCTTGTAAGTCTTGATGGCGGTAAATTTGCTGTTTCTGATGTGAATGACCTTTATAGAAGAGTGATCAACCGAAACCAGAGACTTAAAAGACTTGTAGAACTTGATGCACCAGAAATTATCGTTAGAAATGAGAAGCGTATGCTTCAAGAAGCAGTAGATGCACTTTTTGACAACGGTAGAAGAGGAAATGCAGTTAAGGGTGCGAATAAAAGACCACTGAAGTCACTTTCTGAAGTGATCAAAGGTAAACAGGGTCGTTTTAGACAAAACCTTCTTGGTAAAAGGGTTGACTTCTCTGGTCGTTCTGTTATCGTTGTTGGTCCAGACTTACGTATGGATCAGTGTGGATTGCCTAAGAAAATGGCGATCGAACTCTTTAAGCCGCATTTGATGGCAAAGCTTGAAGAAAAAGGGTATGCAACAACACTTAAGCAAGCGAAAAAGATGATCGAAAAGCAAGAGAATGAAGTATGGGAATGTCTAGAAGAGGTAGTTGATAACTATCCTATCTTACTGAACCGTGCACCAACACTTCACAAACTTTCTATTCAAGCGTTCCACCCAAGACTGATCGAGGGTAAAGCGATCCAATTGCACCCGTTAGTATGTTCTGCATTCAACGCCGACTTCGATGGGGATCAGATGGCGGTACACGTACCACTTTCAGATGAAGCGATAGCTGAAGCAAAAGTATTGATGCTTGCATCGATGAACATTTTGCTTCCAGCATCAGGTAAAGCGATTGCCGTACCTTCTCAAGATATGATTTTAGGTCTTTATTACCTAACACTTGAGAAGAATGATGTAAAAGGTGAACATAAACTTTTTGCAAATGTAGAAGAAGTAGAGATTGCATTTGAACAACAGTCACTTGATCTTAATGCACGTATCAGAACAGTGATCGATGGTCATATTGCTAAATCAACAGCAGGTAGATTGATCTTAAAATCAATTATTCCTGATTATGTACCAGAAAAATACTGGAACAAAATCTTAAAGAAAAAAGATATTGGTGTATTAGTTGACTATATCTATAAAATAGGTGGTGTTGCAGAAACTGCCGGTTTCCTTGATAATCTTAAGGATATGGGTTTCAAATATGCAACAAAAGTAGGGTGTTTCTATCTCTATTGATGATATTAAGATTCCTGAAATTAAAGCAGGAAGTGTTATTTCTGCAAAAGAGGAAGTAAAAGAGATCCAGAGACAATTTGGTGCAGGTCTTTTAACGGATCAAGAGCGTTATAATAAAATTATTGATATCTGGACAGATGCAAACAATGGTATTGCTGAGGAGTCTTATGGAGTCTTATTAAAGCAGATAAAGATGGATTTAACTCAGTACACATGATGGCAGACTCTGGGGCGAGAGGTTCAGCAGCTCAGATCAGACAACTTTCTGGTATGAGGGGTCTTATGGCGAAATCAGATGGGTCTATTATTGAAACACCTATTACTTCAAACTTCCGTGAAGGTCTAAATGTACTTGAGTACTTTATTTCAACACACGGTGCAAGAAAAGGTCTTGCCGATACAGCACTTAAAACAGCGAATGCGGGTTACTTGACAAGAAAACTGATCGATGTTGCACAAAATGTAAAAATCACTATGACAGATTGTGGTACACATGAAGGTGTAGAAGTATCTGATATCGTTGTGGGTAATGAAATGATCGAACCATTGGCAGATCGTATCTATGGTAGAGTACTTGCTGAAGATATTATTGATCCTATTACTTCTGAAGTACTTGTAAGTGAAGGTACGATGATAGATGAAGAGACTGCTTCAAGAGTACAAGATGCAGGTGTACGTTCAGTTGTTATGAGAGCACCATCATCATGTAAAGCACCTAAAGGTATTTGTGCAAAATGTTATGGTCTGAATATGGCAGATAACAAAATGGTTAAACGTGGAGAAGCTGTAGGTGTTATTGCTGCGCAATCTATTGGTGAGCCAGGAACACAGCTTACACTACGTACATTCCACACAGGTGGTACGGCAACAGCAGGTAAGGAAGATAGACAGGTTATCGCAACTAAAGAAGGTTTTATCAGATACTATAACCTTGAATGTATATCGTAACAGAGATGGTAACCTTATTGTTGCAAACAGAAGAAATGCAGGTGTTCTTTTGGTTGAACCTAAGATTAAAGCAGTGGTTGACGGTACAGTTTCTCTTGTTGTTACACATGATGAGTATGTGATCTCTGTAAATGCTGGTAGTAAAGATGAAGTGAAGTACAACCTTAGAAAATCTGATGTGGCTAAATCAAATGAACTTGCAGGTGTTGCAGGTAAAGTTGAAGGAAAACTTTTCTTACCACTTCAAGATGGTGATAAAGTAAAAGAAGGTGATTCTATTGTTGAAGTGATCAATGAAGGTTGGTCTGTACCAAGTCGTGTGCCATTTGCTTCTGAACTTAAAGTTGAAGACGGTGCACCAGTGACACAGAATGTGATCTCTGAGTCAAAAGGTAAAGTGAAATTCTTCTTGCTTAAAGGGGATTACCTTGAAGCACATACAGGTATCACTGAAGGTACAAAAGTAGTAGAAAAAGGTCTTTTTGCTGTTGTTGTTGATGAAAACAACAGAGAAGCAGCAAGACACTATATCTCAAGAGGTTCTGTGGTAAAAGTTGATAATGATGCTATGGTTCAAAGAGGGGATCTGCTTTCTGCTCCTGAAACATCAGCACATGTAGTGATCGCTGAATGGGACCCATATTCAGAGCCTATTATTGCTGAACAGAAAGGAAAATTGAAGTTTGAAGATATTATTCCGGGTGTAACGGTTGTTGAACAGTTTGATGAAGTGACAGGTGATACAAGACTTGAACTTAATGAATATATCCCTGCTGCGTATAAACCGGCGATCGTTCTTGCAACTGAAGGTGGAGAATTGATCCGTTATCAGCTTGACTGCAAAAACGATCCTGTTTGTTAAAGATGGCGATGAAGTAAGTATTGCAGATATCTTGGCAAAAACACCAAAAGCAGCGATCAAGTCAAAAGATATTACCGGGGGTCTTCCAAGAGTTTCTGAACTTTTCGAAGCAAGACGTCCTAAAGATATTGCACTTATTGCACAGATCGATGGTGTAGTAAGCTTTGGTAAACCATTACGTGGTAAAGAGAGACTTATTATTTCTGGTGACAACGGTCAGGTAACTGAACAGTTTATTGATAAGAATAAGACTGCACTTGTACATGCTGGAGAGTATGTACATGCAGGTGAGAAATTGACAGACGGTACTGTCTCAAGTCATGATATCCTTGCAGCACTTGGTGAAAAAGCATTGTATGAGTACATTGTATCTGAAGTACAAATGGTTTATCGTAGACAAGGGGTTAATATCTCAGATAAACACATCGAGATCGTTACTTCTCAAATGATGAGACAGGTAAAAGTTGTTGAGAGTGGTGATTCTAAGTTTATCGCTGGAGATATCGTATCTCGTCGTAAGTTCCAAGAAGAGAATGAAAGTGTGATCGCTCTTGGTGGTGAACCTTCTATTGCTGAGCCGATGCTTGTAGGTATTACACGTTCAGCAGTTGGTGCAGACAGTATTATCTCTGCGGCATCATTCCAGGATACGACTAAGGTACTTACTTCTGCATCTATCGCGGGAACGATAGATACCCTTGAAGATCTTAAAGAAAATGTTGTTATCGGTCGTCTTATCCCAGTGGGTACAGGTATGATCGATAATGATAATATTAAATTTACAGCTGCAGAGTAATCTCTGCAGACTGTTTCTAGTTTAGACTAGAAACAGATCAAACATCCTTCTTGTTTTTCTCCGCTTCTAAATATAAGAATATCTAAAGAATTTTTCGATATAATATGCCTCCAAAAATCTGTAGCGAATTAGATCAGATAAAAACATTTATAATGAATGTTTTTATGTGGTGTAAGAACCCAGATTCAAGAGATAAGATCTCAATTCAAACTAACCAGAAAGGAAACGATTTGCCTACAATTAATCAATTGATTCGTAAAGAACGTCAAAAGCAAGTGAAAAAATCAAAATCACCTGCGCTCGTAAAATGTCCTCAAAGAAGAGGCGTATGTACTAGAGTATATACTACAACACCAAAGAAACCTAACTCGGCACTTAGAAAAGTTGCTAAAGTAAGATTGACAAGTGGTTTTGAAGTAATTTCATATATCGGTGGTGAAGGTCACAACCTTCAAGAACACTCTATCGTACTTGTACGAGGCGGAAGAATTAAAGATTTACCTGGTGTTAAGTATCATATCGTTCGTGGTGCACTAGATGCTTCAGGTGTAAATGGTAGAACAGTTGCAAGATCTAAATACGGTACTAAAAGACCTAAAAAATAATCAGCGATTATTTAAACGTGTTAAAGTAAAAGTTTAGTCTGGAAATAGACTTCAAGCAGGTGTTGTCATACAAACCTTAGGGGACAAAACTTGAGTAAATCAACCATATAAGATTGAAGAGGAATAAATAATGAGAAGAAGAAAAGCTCCCGTTAGACCGGTATTGCCAGATCCAGTACACGGTTCTAAAGTATTAACAAAATTCATCAATGCAATTATGCTTGATGGTAAGAAAAGCACAGCGCAAAAAGTAATGTATGCTGCGTTAGAGAGAATTGAATCAAAATCTGGTGAAAAAGGTATTGAAGTATTCAACAAAGCAATGGATAACGTTAAACCTGTAATGGAAGTAAAATGTAGAAGAGTAGGTGGTGCAACGTACCAGGTGCCTATAGAAGTAAGACCTGTAAGACAACAATCACTGGGAATCAGATGGATCGTTGATGCAGCAAGAAAAAGAAATGAAAGAACTATGATGGAGCGTTTAAGTAATGAACTTATGGATGCTGCAACTGAAAAAGGTTCTGCTTTCAAAAAGAAAGAAGATACGTATAGAATGGCAGAAGCAAACAAAGCATTTGCTCACTATAGATGGTAAGGGACTAAGTTATGGCAAGAACGCACAAACTTAATGACGTAAGAAACATCGGTATTGCTGCTCACATTGATGCAGGTAAAACAACAACAACTGAAAGAATTCTTTTCTATACAGGTGTTGAACACAAAATTGGTGAAGTACATGATGGTGCTGCAACAATGGACTGGATGGAGCAAGAGCAAGAAAGAGGTATTACAATTACTTCTGCTGCTACAACTTGTGAATGGGCTGGTAAGCAAATTAACATTATCGATACTCCAGGACACGTTGACTTTACTATTGAAGTTGAACGTTCAATGAGAGTACTTGATGGTGCTGTATCTGTATTCTGTGCAGTTGGTGGGGTTCAACCACAATCAGAAACAGTATGGAGACAAAGAAACCGTTATGGTGTACCATCAATTGTATTTGTTAACAAATATGATAGAACAGGTTCAGATTTTTATGAAGTTGAAAGACAAATTCGTGAGAGACTAAAAGGTAATCCTGTGCCTATTCAACTTCCAATTGGTGCTGAAGAAAATTTCCAAGGTGTTGTTGATCTTGTTAAAATGAAAGCAATCGTTTGGGATCAAGATGCTGCTATGGGTTCTAACTACCACGTAGAAGAGATTCCAGAAGATATGGAAGAAATTGTTGAAGAGTATCGTGAAAAACTGATTGAAGAGTATTTCTGAAGCTGATGGTAACGAAGCACTTATGGAAAAATACATGGAAGGTGAAGAGCTTACAGAAGAAGAGATTGTTGCTGGAATTAAAGCTGCAACTATTGGTATGCATATTGTTCCAATGACTGTTGGTTCTGCATTTAAAAACAAAGGTGTTCAGACTTTACTTGACGCTGTTGTTGCTTACCTTCCATCTCCAGTTGAAGCACCTGCAATTAAAGGTACTATGATGGAAGATGAAGATGAAGGAAGTTATTGTTGATTCAACAGATGATGGTGCATTTGCTTCACTTGCATTTAAGATTATGACAGATCCATTTGTTGGAACAGTTAACATTTATCCGTGTATACCGTGGTTCTTTAGAGTCAGGTTCTTATGTACTTAACTCAACTAAAGAGAAAAAAGAGCGTATTGGTCGTATCATGAAAATGCATGCGATCAAACGTGAAGAAGTATCTGAGATCTATGCTGGTGAGATCGGTGCGGTTGTTGGTCTTAAAAATACAACTACTGGTGATACACTTTGTTCAGATAAAGATAAAGTTGTACTTGAAAGAATGGATTTCCCAGAACCAGTTATCTCTGTTGCAGTTGAGCCTAAAACAAAAGCTGACCAAGAAAAAATGGGTATTGCTCTAGGTAAACTTGCTGCAGAAGATCCATCTTTCCGTGTTGCTACAGATGAAGAGTCTGGTCAAACTATTATTTCAGGAATGGGTGAACTTCACCTTGAAATTCTTGTAGATAGAATGAAAAGAGAGTTTAAAGTTGAAGCGGAAGTTGGTGCACCACAAGTTGCATACCGTGAGACTATTAGAAAATCTGTAGAAAAAGAATACAAGTATGCTAAACAATCAGGTGGTCGTGGACAGTTTGGTCACGTTTACCTTAGAATCGAGCCACAAGAACCAGGTTTTGGTTATGAGTTTGTTGATGAAGTTAAAGGTGGGGTTATTCCAAAAGAATTTATCCAGCCGGTAAACAAAGGTGTACAAGAAGCAATGGCATAGAGGTATCCAAGCGGGTTACCCTGTTGAAGATGTTAAAGTAACAGTATATGATGGTTCTTACCATGATGTTGATTCATCTGAGATGGCGTTTAAACTTGCTGGTTCAATGGGATTCAGAGAAGGTTGTAGAGATAGCTAACCCAGTAATTCTTGAGCCATTGATGAAAGTTGAAGTTGAAGTACCTGAAGATTATATGGGTGACGTTATTGGTGACGTTGCTAAAAGACGTGGTCAAGTATCAGGTATGGATGACAGAGCTGGAAACAAAATCGTTAACGCATTTGTTCCACTTTCTGAAATGTTCGGTTACTCAACAGACCTACGTTCAATGACTCAAGGTCGTGCAACATACGCAATGGAATTCGATCACTATGAAGAAGTTCCAACTAATGTAGCTAAAGAGATCATCGAAAAAAGAAATAGTTAATCTTTCGCTGTATTTTACATCATCTTTGAATGGATTTGGCTGTTCAGTCACTTACTATCAGTAAGCTCCTTTACCCAAACATCATCAAATCTACAGTAAACTACACGAATCAAACTTTTAACCATTTATATTTAAGTATTATTCTATTTTAATTTTTTTAAATTAGCATACAATAGTATTTAAAGGACACATGATGAAAGTAATTATTGATCTTATAGAAGATGTAAGGGAACAAATAGGTAATCATGAAGCATATGAGGTCATGGCTGGCTTACTTAAAACAGATACAGAGGATAGTACAAAACTTATCTATGCAGGTGAAGCACCTTTAAATTCAGTTCAGCTAGAGAGAGAAAAAAGACAACTGTTATTTAAAATAGATGGTAGTGATAAAAAATTGACCATAGGAGAGCTTATCCCATCAATTCTTGATACTTGATATGGATGCAATGATGTTTGAGCTTAAAATGGATGTTAATGCACAGTATAAAGATATGGAGATCGTTGGATTTGGTAAAAATGATGAGGAGAAGAGATATATCTTGTTTATCAAGATATAAACTTCTTTTGTGTATTAAGCGTAAACAGACTCTTTCCCAAACTCTTTAGCTAAGAAGTGCATAGAAGAGAGCTCTGTATTTATGTCTGTTTGAAGTTCCCATTGCTTCACACACTTTTTTGATAGCAGCATCCAAAGTCGCATCATCTTGCATCAACGCCAAGTTTATTTTCTAAGAAATTCTTTTTTACTGTATCAAGTTCTGAACTGTCTGAACATGATACAGTTTCAGCATCTTGTTTGTAGATAGACGGTCCTAATCCTACAGTTACTTTACTAATAAGGTCATCAGAAAGATCTAATCCTAACTCTTTTGAAGCAGCAATATAGTGTTCAATTTTTTCATCTAGTTTACTCATCTCTTCTTCCTTTAATAATATTTTTAACATTTTATTATATCTATAAATAATACTTAGGTCAAATATTGAGGTTTTTGTGCCAAAAGTATCCAGTTCATACTGATATTGTGCTGTTTACAAAAATGGGCTAGAGGTTCATAGGGGATTTTTTTACGTCTTTTAATGACTGCAAAGTATTGCGGGTCAAGTTCTAGAGAGTCTGCTATATCTCTGTCGAGTATTTTTTCTTTTTTGGTTTTGGATAGAGAGAATCTGTTTGACTCTTTGCATCACTTCATGAAAATCTATCATAGATATCCTTAGTAGTCATATAAGCATATCATAATGGATTTTTTAGAAAAAGAAATCTGAAATATATGTCAAATTGTCATGTTTTAGTTTTTCGTGCTGTCTATCTCTATGACAGTATGTACATTTCCTCTAGGATTGAAATCTGCAATGAGTTTCATTGATTTTGGTTTTAGTCTACTGTAAAGTGCATCATATATCTCATTGGCAGAGTTCTCATGTGAGATATGTCTATGTCATAAACGAGTTGATATAGAGTTTGAGGGCTTTAAGTTCTATCACAGTTCAAGTCTGGTTCATAAGAGAGTTTGAGTGTAGCAAAATCAGGATATCCTGAACGTGGGCACATACACATGAACTCAGGGAGTTCTATGTTAATAGTATAATTTTTTTTATGTTCATTTGGCCAATAGTTCTCTTCACTATTGATATCAAATTCACGTATCTCTTTTTCACCGTATTTCATATTTTTCCTTTAGTTGTATCTATTGATCAATGTTTCTTCATCTATGGGTTTACTCACGCCAAATCCTTGTATATAGTCAATACCAAGTGTTTTTAGTTTCTTTTTTTGTGTTTCATTGTCAACCCATTTTGCAACAGTTTGAACCTGTAGGTTTTTTGACATATTAATTAAAGAATGAAGCATAGCATAGGTTGTTTCATCTTCTAAGTTTGTCACATAATCTCTGTCAAATTGAACCATATCAAATTTAAAATGTTTCATATATTCCATAGAGGCATTGGATGAACCAAAATTATCGATACAGATTCTTATACCATGTGATCTGAAATTTTTGAGGGTATTAAGGTATCCACTAAGATCATGGTGTGTTTTACGTTCATAGAGTTGGATGATAAGACGAGACGGGTCTATCTGCTTTTTCATCTAAATAGGTAAAAAGTTTTTCCTGAAAAGAATTGTCTCTTAGAGAAAAAGGTGAAAGATTAAAGGTAAATGATATATTTTTATCTACAAGAGGTAGAAGATCAATGACATGTTTAATCAGAGTAAAGTCATAGTCTCTACCTAGGCCTAAACGATTAATAATTGGTAGAAATACACGAGGTAAGATATTCTTGATGGGTCTCTGATTTTAGTTTAACTGCAATTTCATAGGTATCTATGGTGTCATTATGCGTGTTCAAAAGAGGTCTAAAGGATAAGAGTAACTTTTTATTTTGAATTGTACTGAATGACATCTTTTTCTATATCTGAAAGTTCTTTTGCATCTTTTACTGTATGTGTATGTTTTTGTTTACTATCATCGTCAGATTGACTTGCGATAATATCTCGAAGTTGTATGATTGCTTTTTCAAAGTCCTCATGAGGTATTGGTGATAATGGCAAATTTATAATCAACATCTATGTTGTTAATACGGCTATTTTCTTCTATCATGTTTCTAAAATCGTTTGTATATTCTCATGATCTTCATTGAGTGCAATTAAAAATTCTGAACCACGATGTCGTCCTATAAGTACTTTATCCACACCATTTTGTTTAAAGATCAGATTTAATTTTCGGGAGATAGTATAGAGAAGATTATCTATCTGGTCGCTACTATAGTTTTCACTTAAAGAGGAGAGATTTTCTATATTTAAACATGCAAGAGATTTTGGTTTATAGTGTTGTAGTTTTTTAATAAAAGTTTTTTTATTAAATCCTTGTGTAGTTTGATCAATCATGGTCTCTTGAACACTTAGGTTCATTAAAAAATAGATAAAATAGATGGTAATAAAGGTGATTGCTGCAATCAGTGTAAAATCTTTTACACCGATATTGGACATTTGGCCCTTGATAAATCGTAGTATAAAAGACAAGAAAAACAAGAATGAGTACGGGCATACCTGCTCTAAGAGCCAGGGTAAAACGTCGTTCTCTTTCTTCTTTTTGTGATAATAACATTAAACATCCAAGTGTTTTACATCTTTTGCATGGCTTTCAATGTAGTTTCTTCTAGGTTCTACTTCGTCACCCATAAAGAGTGTGAATGTATCACTGGCAGTTTCATCATCCTCTATAGTAACTTGTAAAAGTCTTCTGTTCTCTGGTGTCATCGTTGTTTCCCAAAGTTGTTCAGGGTTCATTTCACCTAGACCTTTATAGCGTTGGATATACGCACCTTTTTTTGCTGAACTTTCAACTTCGGCAAAGAGTGTAAGAAGGTCTTGATCTTTAAATTCATCTGTGATATGCTCATTGATTTTTTGGTGTATATGTATTGCTTCATTATAGTGAGGATTTGTAAAGAGTATCTCATCTACGATAAGTTCTTCAAGACCATCATTGGTTTGCACAAACAGGTGGATCGTATCTTCGGTAATGGTTTTGTTAAGAATGTTGTATCCAAGTTCAGCAATATATGCTTCTATTGTTTTTGCAAGTTCTTTGTTATCGGTTCCGACCACGTCAGGGTTTTCGATCATATAACGAAGTACTTCAGGCAATGCAAAACGTTTTTCTATCTCTTTGAGTGTCATACGGTAGTATGCTACAAGCTTAAAGAGATCAACAAGGTCTGCTTGTCCCATGGTTGTACTTTCAATAGCAGTAATACCATTTTCGATCAGATAATCATTGAGTGCTTTTTCATCTTTAAGATAGACTTCATTTTTACCTTTTTTATAACGGTAAAGTGGTGGCTGTGCAAGATAGAGATACCCTTTTTCTATGACAGGTTTTAAGAATCTAAAGAAGAAGGTCATAAGCAGTGTCTGAATGTGAGAACCATCTACATCGGCATCGGTCATGATGATGACTTTGTGGTATCTTAATTTATCTTCATCAAACTCATCACCGATACCACAGCCCAGTGCAGTGATCATGTTTTTGATCTCATCAGACTTGAGGATCTTTTCTAAACGTGCTTTTTCTACATTCAGGATCTTACCTTTGAGCGGTAGGATCGCTTGGAAGACTCTGTCACGTCCTTGTTTTGCAGAACCACCAGCAGAGTCCCCTTCCACCAGGTATATCTCAGAAACTTCAGGGTCTTTGCTTTGACAGTCAGCCAGTTTACCAGGAAGTGTTCCAATGCTCATAGAGTCTTTACGTTTTACTAAGTCTTTTGCACGTTTTGCTGCATCTCTACCTCTGGCCGCAAGAAGTATCTGTGCCATGATTGCTTTTGCTTCTAAAGGAGTCTCTTCAAGGTATTTATTGAAGTGTTCAGAGAAGAATTTTTGTACTAAAGGACGTACATAAGAAGAACCCAGTTTCCCTTTGGTTTGTCCCTCAAATTGTGGTTCAGGTACACGCACGGAAACGATAGCATATGAGACCTTCTTTACAGTCATCACCGGTAATTTTAGTACCTTTTTCTTTTGCATTGGCATTTTTGGCAATATAACTTGCCATAGAACGCGTAAGACCCGCTCTAAATCCTGCCTCATGTGTACCTCCTTCTGCAGTCTTAATGTTGTTTACAAAAGAGAGTGATTTTTCAGTGTCCGAATCACAATACATTAAAGCGATATCGATTTCAATATCATCTGCTTTACCTTGAAAAAACTGTGCCGTTGAAAGAGGTGTCTTTGGTGTTCATGTCTTCTACAAATTGTTTGATACCTCCCTCAAAATGATAAAGCTCTTTTGTCCCATCACGCTCATCTCTAAAGTCAATAGAGATCTTAGGATTCAGGTAACAAAGTTCTCTGAAACGCTTCATGAGGATCTCTTTTTGGAAAGTGACACCCTCTTTAAAGATAGTCTCATCTGGCCAGAACTCTACTTTTGTACCATGTTTTCTAGTTGTTCCCGTTGCTTCTAGAACAGCCTGCGGGATACCTGCTTTAAATGACTTGTTCATGTATCTCACCATCTTTAAAGATCGTAAGATGTAAATCTTTTGAGAGTGCATTTACAACAGAGACACCAACACCATGAAGTCCACCGGAAACCTTATAGGTATCTTTGTCAAATTTACCACCGGCATGAAGTACCGTTAGTACGACAGTCGCTGCAGAAATTTTTTCGGTAGGATGTTCTGTTACCGGGATACCACGACCATTGTCTTCAACGATCGCAGAACCTTCTTTCGTAAGTGTTACTTTGATCGTATCACAAAAACCTGCCATCGCTTCATCGATAGAGTTATCTACGACTTCGTATACAAGGTGATGAAGACCTTTTGTAGATGTGTCACCGATGTACATACCAGGTCTTTTTCTTACCGCTTCCAGTCCTTTAAGGACTTTAATATTACTAGCACCATATTCTGCCATGTTGAGACTCCGTTTTGTGGGGTATAAGTATATATATTTTAGCTAAAACTAACTTAGGAAAGGATGGTTGTACAGGGGATTAGCAGAGCATTTACAACAGCATGCCGCTTTGCTGTTTTTTTGTACTGACGATATCGATTTCATTAGGATCTATAAAGTGTTTTTTTTCATAGGCTTCCAGTGCATATCGTCCTATCATCGCAGCATTGTCTGAACAGTATTGCAAAGGGTGCAACATGAAGTGTTTTACCAAATTCATCACAGAGTGTCTTGATAGGCATTTCGTATGTATTTATTTGCAGATGCTCCACCTACGATAGCAAAGTCTTTTATGTGTTCTTTGGCAAAGATCTTTTTACTTTTTTGAAGCAGATGAAGCTTGACTGCTTTTTGAAATGAGGCAGAGAGATCTGCTTTGTCCTGTTCGCTCATTTTTTCGCTGCCGCCAAGCTGCTTCTACTTTAAGTCTTACAGCATTTTTAAGCCCCGAGAGAGAAAAGGCGATGAGGGGAGAGTTGCGCAGAGGTATAGGAAGATCAAAACGGTTTTCATCTCCTTTAAGTGCAAGTGCTTCTATAAGAGGTCCGCCAGGATAGCCCAACCCCATCATTTTGGCACATTTGTCAAAGCTTTCACCTACAGAATCATCTATACTTGTAGCAAGTATCTCCATATGTTCAAAACTTTCAACCTTTATGAACTTGTGTATGCCCTCCTGAGATGAGAAGTACAAGTAAAGGAAAGAGTAGCCTCTTTTTCTATAAAAAGAGAGTAGATATGTCCTTTGAGGTGATGCACGGGGATAAGAGGTATCTCAAGAAAGGTGCTTAATGTTTTTGCCATAGCAATACCCTCAAGCAGGGTAACTCCAAGTCCAGGCTGATTGGTGACGGCAATGGCTTTAAGTTTTTCAAAATAGGGTTTAGTCTCTTTCAGTATCTCAGGAAGGGCAACAGCATGCAGTCTTGATGCAAGTTCTGGAACCACACCGCCATAACAGGAGTGTTCTTTCTCCTGTGAGATCTTTTTGTGATAAAGGACTTTTTTGCTTTCTATGTCGGTGATGGCTATAGAGCTGTCATCACAGCTTGACTCAATACTTAAAATCATGATCTATCCAATACAAGTTTTTCTATAAGTTCCCATTTTCCATAACCGCTGTCCGCATTGATATGCCCTGCATTTTTGATGATGCTTAAAGGGATATCATAATGATCTGCCATCGTTTGGGCTTCTGCTACCTTGATGTAAGGGTCATTGTCAGAAACGATCATCTGTATCTCTTTGGCATAGAGTTTTTCTGGCAGAGTAGCAAGGGAAAAAGGTTTTAATAGTATCTACATCTGTTGTAAGACTTGGAGGCGAGACCATAAAAAGTCTTTTTACAGAAGATACTTCTTCCTGGCAGAGCCAAAACCAGAGTGTATTGGCCAAAGAGTGGCATACAACAGTATCTGGTTTGAAGTCTTCAAGTATCTCTTTGAGTTGTTTGACCCATCTGTTCTTGCTGGGAAAGTGACAGTTGTCAAGTAAAGGAAAAGAGACAGTACCATACTCTTTTGCAATAGCTGCAGCTAATTCTGCTTGCCAGTGTGGGGCATCACTTCCTCCCCAACCATGTAAAATCAGTACTTTATTTTGCATTGACATAGGCTCGTATCTCTTTATCTATCTGGATGATCTCATCGATGTTTGATGCTTTAATGGTCTCAAACTTTTTGTAGGCATCTAACACCATGTCACTCATTCCAAAAAATGAACATTTTTCTGTTTGAAATGCTTTAATGGCTTCTTCATTTGCTGCATTGACCACAACACCCAAATGAGGATGTGCCAGGATGTGCTCTTTAATGTTCCAGATAGGGTAGCGTTCTGCTTCAATAGGCAGAAATTCCAGGGCACCTATGCTGAGTAGATCAGTAGGGGGCAAGGATGGCTTCTTTCACTTCACCTCTAAGTGCAAAAGCGATAGGGAGTTTCATGTCTACACCTGCAAAGTGTGCAGTAGTAGACCCATCTGTGAATTCTGCAAGCGCATGGATGATCGATTTCTTTTCTATGACGGCATCAATGTTGCTTGTATTAAAGAGCCATTTTGCTTCTAAAAGTTCAAACAGTTTATTGGTCATGGTAGCTGAATCTATAGTGATCTTGTTCCCCATGGACCAGTTTGGATGTTTGAGTGCATCTGAAAAAGTAGCATCTTTCATGTTTTCTAGTTCCCAGTCTCTAAATGCACCACCGCTTGCAGTGATGTAAAGTTTAGAGACAGGACGTTCATTCATGAGGTACCAGAGTCCAAAATGTTCAGAGTCTATAGGGGTGATAAGTGACATATCTATGAACTCTCCGGCAACCACTAGAGACTCTTTGTTGGCCAGTGCGACTCTTTTACCAAGACTTGTGGCTTTGAGTGTAGGGGCAAGACCTGCATAGCCTACAAGGGCATTGACAACAGTGTCACTGCTGGACATTTCTATGAGTGTCCAAAATACCTTCTGCACCGCAGAGTACATTGGGATGATTGACTTTTGCTTTGTCTTTTTCATTGGCAATAGCAACCACTTTAGGGTTGTGCTCTTTGATCTGTGCATTGAGCAGGTCTATATTATTTCCTGCTACCAGTGCTTCTATAGCAATGTTGTAGCGTTTTGCAATGATGAGGGTATTGACCCCTATGGAGCCAGTAGAACCGAGTAAAACGATACTTGACATTGACTAGATCAAAGATCTTAGAGCAATGACCATGATGACCGCACCAAAGAGATATCCATCAATTCTATCTAAGATACCACCATGTCCAGGGAGTAGGTCTCCAGAGTCTTTAACACCTGCTTCACGTTTAAGATAAGATTCAAATAGATCTCCAAATACTGAAGCAACAGAAGTCACAAGTGTTACGATAATTGCGATCCATAGTTCAACAACATACAGTCCTGCAAAACTACCTGCCACTGTTGCTACGAGTGATACCACCAAAAACACCTTCAAGTGTTTTATTTGGCGAAGTGTCTGAAAACTTTGTTTTACCTATGGCTTTTCCTGTAAAAAATGCTCCTACATCTGTGAGTGCAACCGTGACAAGGAGCCAGAACATAGAGGCGATACCAAAATCCTGATAGAGGATAAGGAAAAAGAGTATCCCGCTTACCGGGTAGAGGAATGGAAGCAGCAGTCTTTTGTCAAAATTATGAAAATAGGCAAGAGAAGATGCAAATATGACTGCCATAAAGAAGAAGAGATCATCCGGATTTGGGTAAAAATATGCCACAATCCACAACACTATAGCCCATACATACATAGAAGGTCCGGTGAGTCTGAAAAGTTTCATCGCTTCATAAAAAGCAAATATATAAATGACACCCAAAAAAGCCCACATAACAAAAAAGTTATCTACCCAGCCAATAAATCCAACAAGTGCCAGTAGTCCAATACCTGTAAGCCATCGTTCCTGATAATCTGTAAATATTTTTGTCATTATAATTCCCCCGCTTTTTAAATGAAGAATATTATAGCATGCTTTGGATTAGATGGTACTAGACTCTAATTTCAACACCCTCTTTGGTGACAGAAATGGTGTCATATTTGTTATAAAGTACATTGGATCCTTCTTGAACTTTGACAAATTTACGTTTTGTGTAATCGACTTCATAGTCTCCAGGGTTTTTAACGGAAAAATCTACACAGAGTTTTGCTGCAGCTTTTAGAACTGAGTCTGGCAGATTTTGTTTGTCGGTTCTGATGATGACATGGCTGGAGGGAATATCACGTATATGCATCCAAAGGTCATTTGCTTTTGCCATCTCGAAGAGTTTTTGGTTTTCATTACTGTTCCTTCCTACAAGGACTTTATAGTCTTCTATCCAGAAAAGTTCACCCTCTTTAAGACTGCTCTTTTTTACGTTGTGATTTTGCACGTTTAGGTACAAGAAGTTCAAGTTCATAAGGATCTTTGGCTTGTTCAAGTGCATAGTAGATATTTTCATAGAAAGCTTTTTTGCTTTGCAGGTTTTCTTTTTCTATATGGACATTTTTAGCTTTATTTTTGGCTCGTTTTGCAAGGTTGAAAAAGTAGTCACTCATACGGTTCACTTTGGTATCTTTAGGCAATTTTATACTAATTTCATTGCCTTCAAAATCATAGGTTTTAAGCTTGGTGTCATAGGGTTTTATCTGGTATAGATTTGCCAGGATAAGGTTGGCATAGCTCTTTGTATTCTTTGTGCCTGATCTTTCAGATTGCTCTTCATCAGGAAGTTTTTTTAAAATCTGGTTCAGTTTTTGAATCTTTTTATCCAGTAAGAGAGAGTTTTTGTTTTTTTAACTCTAAAAGTTTTTTAGCTTGTATCTGTGTATATTTCTCTTCAAGATATGCATCTACATCTACGATCTCTTTGATCTTCTTCGCTACGTGTAAAAGGAGGAATGGCAAGCAGTTCTATACCCGGACGAATGACACGAAAAGAGCTGTCAGCATCAATGTGTCTGAGTGCTTCGATGATGACTTCGTTGTCATCGATGAGTATGGCATTGGTGTTTTTCCCTGTAAATTCAAGCTGCAGGTAGATGATCTTGTCTTTATAAGAACTTTTGGGGGCAAGGGTAAAACGTAAGATACGGTCTTCATTTGGTACATCTACGGAGATGAGTCTTGCTTGCCGACAAGAGTGTATGAAGCAGTGTGTCAAAAGGTGCATTGTAACTTTGAATCGGTCTTTGTGAAGGGGCTTTGTAGATGAAACTGTGTCCTCTTGTCATGTTGAAAAAATAGCTATCATGTTTGTCAAATACTAACTCAAGAGTATTGTCCTCAATACGTCTTGCACGGCTGATAAAGGAGAAGTCATTAAGACGTTTGGCGATGGCTTTGAGTTCGTATAATTTCATTAAAAGGTCTCCTTTTTAAGGAGCATAGCCCCTCAAAAATTCCTCGCACTAAAGCCACACCCTTGGTGAGAGAATTTATATTATGTATGAGTGAAATTCTAGCATAATTTTTTTTCGCTATAATTCGCGTAATTATTTATTATATACATTATGTAAAATGAAGGACAACCTATGGCACAAACTATGACAGAAAAGATCTTTTCAGAACATGCAGGACGTGAAGTGCATGCAGGAGAGATCGTTAGAGTAGATATCGATATGATCATCGGAAATGATATTACAACACCTATCTCCATTAGAGCATTTGAAGAGTCTGGTGCAGAAAAGATGGCAAGACCTGATAATTTTTGTATCGTTATGGATCACTATATCCCGGCAAAAGATATCGCTTCGGCAAATCAGGCAAAAATATCTAGAGATTTTGCCTATAAGCATGATATGAAGTACTTTTTTGATGAAAAAGATATGGGTATCGAGCATGCGTTGCTTCCGGAAAAAGGACTTGTTCTTCCTGGTGATGTTATCATCGGTGCAGACAGCCACACGTGTACACATGGTGCACTTGGTGCATTTTCAACAGGTATGGGAAGTACAGACCTTTCCTTTGGGATGATCACGGGAGGTAACTGGTTTAAAGTACCTGAGACGATCAAAGTAGAGTTGACAGGTAAACCCGGAAAACACATTTATGGTAAAGACATCATTTTGGAACTTATCCGTCAGATAGGTGTGGATGGTGCATTGTATAAAGCTATTGAGTTTACAGGTGAAGCGATTCAGTACCTTGGTATGGCAGACAGATTTTCTATCGCGAATATGGTTATCGAAGCGGGTGCTAAAAATGGTATCTTTGCTGTAGATGATGTGACATTGGCATATCTTGAAGAAAGAAAAGAAGTTAATGGCGGACTAAGAGCTGAACCTAAGATCCATGTTTCTGATGCAGATGCTGAGTATTGTCAAGTGATCACCATAGATACAGCAGCACTTTCACCAGTGATCGCTTATCCTTTCTTGCCATCAAACGGTAAGCCTGTAGAACAAGCTGTAGCAGATGATCTTAAAGATAGACCAGGTGATGATAGGATCATGTACGAATGGACGTATAGAAGATCTACGTATCGCAGCAGAGATCGTGAAAGGAAAAAGAGTTGCACGTCATACACGTATGATCGTGACACCTGCGACACAAAAGATACTTCTTCAAGCACAACATGAAGGTTTGATGGATATCCTTATCGAAGCAGGTGCAGTGGTTTCTAACCCTACGTGTGGTGCATGTTTGGGTGGATACATGGGTATACTTGGTGACGGTGAACGTTGTGTTGCTACAACCAACCGTAACTTTGTAGGACGTATGGGTGCTAGAACTTCTGAGATCTACTTGGCAAACTCAGCAGTTGCAGCTGCATCAGCGATCGCTGGAAAGATCGTAGATCCTAGAGATATCTAAAATCCAGCATTGGGGTCAAACCCAAATCCTCCACCGCCAAAATCAGGTGTACCAAAACTCTGTGTAGCAAAAGAAGGGTCATCGTAGCCTTCTTGCACAGAGAGTCCCTCGTAACATCGTGATGTCCATTTTCGGGTCTATGCCTTTAGGGCAGACAGCTGTACACTCACCGCATAAAGTACAATCCCATACACCATTACTTTGAATGTTGTCAATGATCTCTTTTGTACTACCTTCACGTTTGTCTGAACTGTAACGATACGCACGTGTCAGTGCAAATGGTCCTAAGAAATCAGGGTTTACAGCAAAGACAGGACAGGCAGAGTAGCATGAGTCACAGAGTATACAGTCTGTTTGTGTCTCAGAGAGTTTTTCATCGGCATGTGTAAGTGAAGCCTCTTGTGAATTGTGCAGCCAAGCAGTACTTTTAGAGAGTGTCTCTTTGGCTTTATGTTTATCTACTTTTAGGTCACGTAGTACAGGATGATACTGAAGTGGTTCTATGATATCTCCGGGTTTTACTTTATAGGCACAGGCAAGCTCTTCTCTCCCGTTTACACGTACAGCACAGGTACCGCATACTGAAGCACGGCAACCAGCTGAAAATGTCAGTGTGGCATCTTGTGTCTCTTTAATGTAGCTCAAGGCATTTAAAAGAGGTATTTCACCTGCAGGAAGTGTGTAGAGTTGATGTGTGTTGGTTTCTGAGCGAAGAATTTTTATTTGCATGTTTCTTCCTTTTCCCACTGAAGTACAATATGTTTTTTCAGTGCTTCATCTTCTTTTTCAAACCCGACTTTGTAGTGAGCTCCACGGCTTTCATCTCTTGCAATGGCTGATGAGATAATAGTAGGTGCTAGAAGCAGGGCATTTTGAAACTCTAAAAAGTCGATGAGGTTTTGGTTATTTGTCTCGGCTTTTGTCTGAAATACCCATCTCTTGTTTGTGTAGTCTGTATAGTGTTCACTTCATTTAGTGCTTCATGAAGTTGATCATTTTCTCTGACAATACCGACCTTTTCATAAAAAATATTTCCTAACATTTCTCTGTAGGGATAGAAATTAACATTCTCTTTTTGTGACAAAAGTGCTTCTATCTCTGTAGAATCTTTCTGTTCTTGCGTATCATCAGCAGGTTTGGAACTCTGCAGATACAGCATATTTATAGGCATTTTCTCCTGCAAGTTTTCCAAAGGCCGTGATCTCAAGCAGAGAATTTCCTCCAAGACGGTTGGCTCCATGTACTTTGGCATTAGAACATTCACCAACAGCAAAACATCCCTTGATCCCATTCACTTCCAAAGCATGATCCACATCTATCCCACCCATAGTGTAGTGAGCGACAGGTTTGATGGGGATAAGCTCAATGGCAGGGATCAACATGTTCATGCATTTTACACAGTTCTACTTCTTGAGGAAGAAGCTCCATGAGTTTCTCTTCTCCTAAATGGCGAACATCCAAAAAGACACGTTGCCCCTCTTTCATTTGAGAGAAAATGGCACGTGCTACTTCATCACGAGGCTTAAGTTCATCTACAAAACGTTTCCCTGATTCATTGACCAGATACCCGCCTTCTCCTCTGGCACTTTCAGAGATAAGAATACAAGAGTGTTTGAGTGCAGTAGGGTGAAATTGTATGAACTCCATGTCCGATACTGCGCCACCTGCACGAAGTACAGCAGCGACACCATCTCCTGTAGAACCGTAAGCATTGGTGGTAAAACCATGATAGAGTGAACTATATCCACCTGTTGCCATGACGACAGATTTTGCATTGATCTGTTTGACTTCACCTGTACGGATATCTAAAAACGTGGCACCTTTGACTGTCTTGTCCTGTGTGATAAGATTGAGAAGATAGTGTTCATCTAAAAAGTCTATCTTTTCTTTGAGACAGGTATCATAGAGAGTGTGGAGTATTTTAAGACCTGTGTAGTCCTGTGCATAACATGCACGTTTGGCCGATGCACCACCCATTTGACGCTGTGCGATGGTCTGGGTACCGATCTTACCATTGTCGAGTCTTGAAAAAGGTACACCCAAACTCTCAAGCCATGCTATGGTTTCAGGTGCATCTGTACACATTTGCTTTACCATGTCTTCATCACAAAGTCCATGTGCAGATTTGATCGTGTCTGCGATGTGAGAACTTACATGGTCTTCACCGACATTTCCAAGAGCAGCATTGATACCTCCTTGTGCCATAGATGTTTGTGAATTGGTAGGGTAGGTTTTGCCTACTACAGTGACAGAGGCACCCTCTTTTTTTGCTGCAAGTGCAGCTGTGAGTCCTGCACCTCCTGAACCGATGATCAGTACATCTATCATTATTTCTCCATAAAAATACGAATATTTTCTACAATACCTTCAAGAAGCTTTTTTCTAGCTTCAATGCTTGCCCAAGCCATGTGCGGAGTGATAAGGAGTCTCTCTTTATGTTTGACCTCATTAAGCCTGTTGTTTAATGTTATAGGTTCTTGTTCCAGTACATCCAATCCAGCATACAATGTACGTCTGTCAAGTTCAAATGCCAAGTCTGTTTCATTGATGATGCCCCCTCGTCCCAGGTTTAGCAGAATAGCATCATCTTTCATATAAGGAAGATTGTTTTCATTGATGAGATTATAGGTATCGTCATTGAGCGGTGCATGAATGGAGATGATATCACAGTCTTTGAGGATAAATTCTAAACTTTGATGTGGATAGGCATGATGAAGATTCCTCCCGCTGGTAGAATGATAACTTACTTCTGCACCAAAAGCTGTAGCGATCTTAGCGACTTCCTGGCCAATTGTTCCTAAACCGATGATCCCCCATTTTTTCCCTGAAATTTCATAAAATGGATGACTTACATCTGTAAATAGTCCTGAGTCAGTCCATGAAGCATCTTTCACGACTGCATCATAATATGCCATTTTTTCAAGTAGATAGAGTGCCATGGCAAAGGTATGTTGTACAACACTTTTGGTTGAATACCCTGCAACATTTTTGACCTCTATTCCTTTAAATTTGGCAGCGTCCAAGTCGACATTATTCATACCTGTTGCAGCGATACAGATAAGTTTGAGCCTAGGTGCTTCCTCCATCATATTTGCAGTGATAACGCACTTTATTGGTGATGACAATATCTGCTATCTGGATACGTTCAAGAGTCTCTTCTTTGGAGGTGGTTTGATATACGGTAAGTGTTCCAAATGACTCAAGAACAGAGATGTCCAGGTCATCACCTAATGTTTTAGCGTCAAGTAATACGATATTCATTTTTTCCCTTAATGTTGAGGTGTTGGCATAGAGTTATTGTCTTCGCAAGAAGGAGTTTCAGTGATGGTGATCGCACATTCCTCATCCTGACCCCTCTGGAGCAAGTCTACGGAGAAGTCTAGTGTACTACTTTGTGCTGGCGGAACTATGGCCTCTGGAGTCAATACGGCATCCTTCGTTTGAGTTTCAAAATGTGCAATGATCTTTTCATCACCCTTTAAGAGTTTCATGCCAGATGCCTCTTTGATCACAAGAACCGGAATACTGTGTATGTCAACAAATTTTAAAAATGCTCTGGCATTGATCTCTTTTGAAGGGATAGATGTGTATTCTATATGATTATCTGCAAAATATTTTTTTACTTTTTTACAATGGCTGCATGTTTCAGATTGTATAAGGTAGATACCGGGGCTTGTGATAAAAGATTTGTTTTGAGGGATTGCAAGCGTATTTAGTCCTAAAAATATGGAGAGAGTGACAACTATAACGATGTAAAATTGTTTACCATGATTAAAAAGTGCAATGAGAAGCAAAGAAGAGAATACCCCTAAACAAAAGAGACATGCCTCAGGATTAACGATAAACTGATAAGAAAGAATAGTTGCTTCAAATGCTATCGCAGCGTAAAGTACCATAAAAAAAAGTGTTTCAAAAAATGTATTTTTGAGTGAACGGTAACCAAGAAAAAGTAACGCAAGAACGCTTATGAAACCAAAGTAATTGAGATACATAGGATTAAACTTCAGGAGCTCGCCTGCAAGTTTACATCCTGTTTCTTCACAGAGTGAACTATGATGCAGTTTCAGGTAGGTTTCAGTACCAATATAAAGAAGTAATAAAAATGGTAAAAAAACTCTAGAAAAAAAGCGCATATACACTCCTGTTAGTTATCTGAAATATTCTCTACGATCTGGGTTGCTCTTCTTTTTGCTTCTTCCACTTCACCCAGTACAAGACTTACTGCCATACGACGTCCTACATGAGATTCTGGTTTTCCAAAGACCCTTACAAAACTGTCTTTTGTAAATGCATTGTCCGGTACTTCAAGTGTAGGATTATGACTTTCATTTTTGGCTTTGTAGGCACCACAAGCACCTGAACCATAGAAGGTAAAGTCAAGAGGGAGTCCAAGTACTGCTCTTACATGCAGGGCAAATTGACTTTGGCTTTGTGTGATCAGTGTGACCATACCTGTGTCATGAGGACGCGGGCTTAGTTCTGAGAAGTAGACTTCATCATCTTTTACAAAGAATTCCACACCAAAGATACCGCGTCCACCTAGACCATCGGTCACTGATTTTGCGATCTCTTGTGCTTTTTTAAGTGCCTGAGGGCTCATTTGCATCGGTTGCCATGAAAGGATGAAGTCACCATCTTTTTGTACATGTCCTATGGCATCACAGAATGTTGTACCTGTTTCATTGCGTACGGTTAAAAGTGTGATCTCATAGTCAAAAGGTACAAACTCTTCTACGATGAGTTCAGAGGCATCTCCACGCGCCTCTTTTGCTATCTCCCATGAATTTTCTATATCATCAGCTGTTCTTGCGATACTCTGTCCATGACCTGATGAACTCATTACCGGTTTAATGACACAAGGGAAACCTATACGCTCACCTGCTGCTTTGAGTCCTTCAAGTGTAGTAACAAACTCATATCCGCTTGTTTTTAGTCCTAGCTCTTCTGCAGCAAATACACGGATGTTCTTACGGTTCATTGTTTTATTGACTGCTTCGGCATTTGGGATCACATGAAAACCTTTGGCTTCTGCTTCAAAAAGCGCTGCAATGCTAATAGCTTCAACTTCCGGCAAGATAAAACTAGGCTGCTCTTTTTCTATAAGTGCAAGTACTGCTTCTTTGTCTTGCATGTTTATTGCATAAGAACGATTGGCTACAAGATGAGCAGGTGCATTTTCGTATTTATCAACAGCGATGACTTCTATACCAAGTCTTTGTGCCTCAATGGCAACTTCTTTACCAAGTTCACCAGAACCAAGTAGCATGATCTTGATAGCGTCTTTTTGTAATGTAGTCGTAAATGTCATAGAAAAACCTTCGAAAAAATATTAGATTATTTTAGCGAAAAGTTAGATAATGTGTAATGAGTTGAAGAAAATTTATAGTAGTTTAAGTGAAAAAGTAAGTTGAGTAGCAGGGCAAATGCCCTACTGCTGTAAAAATTACAGTCTAGACTCGTATCTTCTAAGCATGAAGAGTTTTTTAAGGATTTTCTTGCGAGTTGCAATCTTCTCTTTTTTTCTCTTTTCAGTCTCAGTTTCGTGGTTTTGTCTAGCTCTAGCTTCTGTCACGATAAGGTTTCTGTCACATTGTCTTTTGAATTTTCTATAAGCATCATCAAAAGAGTCACGTTGTGTTAGCATAATTCCTGGCATCGAAAAGCACCCCCTTCCTTATCAAAATTTTCTGGCTCTAGACCAAAATAGATAAATAGTGAATGCGGATTATATCGAGTTAGTATTAATTTGTGATAAAATAAAAGTAAGTAGAAGGAGTCGAAATGCAAAAAGTATTTGAAAGTTGTTATGCTTTAGATAAGAGATGTTATGAAGCAGTATGGATTAAGTGAAGATATCCTTATGGAGCATGCTGCAGCAGGGATAGCAAACTATATCCGTGAACATTTTTCATAAGGGAGCTTCTGTACTGATAGCCGCAGGTACAGGGAATAATGGTGCAGATGGTATTGCATTGGCACGTCAGCTTCATGGTGATTATGAGGTAAAACTCTATGTACCTTTTGAATTGCATTCGGCTATGGCAAAAGTACAGTTTGAACGTGCCGCTTTTTTGGGGCTTAGAACGGTAGATACGATCAAGTCAGGCAGATGTAGTGGTAGATGCACTTTTTGGAGCAGGACTCAAATCGAAATATAGATGAAAATACAGAACATATACTGCATCAGCTCAATGCACTAAAAGCATATAAGATCGCTTGTGATATTCCTACAGGGGTAGGAGAGAAAGGTACGCTTATGCCTATGGCATTTCATGCGGATGTGACCTTGACCATGGGAGCATACAAAGAGGCACTGTTTTTAGATGCATGTAAAGATGTGGTAGGTGAAGTATCTCGTGTTGATCTTGGGGTAAGTCCACTTTTTTATGAAGGTGAGAGTCAAACCTGTCTGCTTGAAAAGTCTGATTTGAAACTACCTAGCAGAATACAACAGTCGACACATAAAGGAAGCTTTGGACATGCAGCTGTATTTTGTGGAGAAAAGGAGGGTGCGGGTATTATTGCCGGAATGGCTGCAGCTACATTCGGAGCAGGGCTTACAACATTGGTCGTACATGAAAAGATCACACCACCTCCTTACCTGATGCATGCAACTGTGGTTCCGGATAATGCATCAGCCTTGGCCATAGGTATGGGGCTTGGGTGTCACTTTGAGAGTGAATTCTTACAGAAGTATGTTGTCAAGAGCCATCTACCCATAGTACTTGGATGCAGACAGTTTTTATAATAAAGAGATACTTATCTGTGTTGGATCAAAGAGACAGAGAGATCGTCATTACCCCACATCCTAAAGAGTTTGTGGTACTGTGGAAGATACTGACAGGTGAACAGCTTACTGTCACACAAGTACAAGACAAACGATTTGAGATGGTACGAATGTTCAATGCCAAATATCCGCATATCACTCTCCTTCTTAAAGGTGCAAATACGCTTATCATGCAGGAGGAGAGACTCTACATTAATCCTTTAGGATGTTCGAAACTCAGCAAAGGAGGCAGCGGAGATGTACTTTCAGGTTTGATCGTTTCATTGCTGGCACAAGGATACACTGCGATTGATGCAGCGATTCATGGTTCTTTAGCATTAGTGATGGCAGCAGATCAGTTTGAAGGGTCTTCTTATGCGATGTTACCTACGGATCTGGTGGAAGAAGTAGGAAAATTAGAGTGCGCTGTTAAGGCCTAAAACGCTACAATTCGACCATGATTAAGTATGACATATCGAGGTAGGAAAGCACTCAATGGAAAATCGTAAAAAAATAGCTGTACTTTTTAGTGGTAAAGGAATCTAACTTTGCACATATTGTCAATACTTTACACCATAAAGAGTGTGAAGTTGTCGTTGCTTTGACAAACAACCCAAATGCTGAGGGAATAACAGGTAGCAAAAGAAGCATCTATTCCTCTTGAGATCATAGATTCAAAAGCCTATGAAAGCCGAGAAGCCTTTGATACTGTCGGTGGTAGAGCGTCTACAGCAGTACAGCCCAGACCTGACAGTACTTGCAGGCTTTATGCGTATCTTGACACCTGTCTTTACAGAGCAGATCAAAAGTATCAACCTGCATCCCTCTTTGCTTCCAAGACATAAAGGGCTCAAAGCCATAGAAAAGAGTTATGAAGATGAACATACCCACGGTGGTGTAAGTGTACATTATGTCAGTTCTGAACTTGACGGAGGAGAGGTGATCTTGCAAAAAGAGGTTTCCAAAAAGGGCTTGGATTTTGAAGCATATGACACAAAGATACGAAGTATTGAAAAAGAAGCATTGGTTGAAGCGATTAGGCGCATATTAAAGTAAGTTTTATATTCGGTATAAGCAAATTATGTTTTAAGAGACTGACTCTATTCTTACCTAGTTCTTTGGCCAATAACAATTTTTGATCTACTTCATCAATCAGCTCTAACATATGTCGTTTTGATGATGATTCATCTATTTTAGGCTGGATATAACTTACACCAAAACTTGCAGAAAGATATAAAGAATGCCTCCATTTTTATCAATAGGTTTTGTTGCAAATGTATGACATATTTATTTGCAATTTTTTTAGCTTCATCCAACGTGGTTACAGGAAGTATTACAATAAACTCTTCTCCCGCCAAAACGTATCACAAAATCTGACTTTCTTACGGAATCTATTAATAATTGCGCAAATTCTTTTAATATAAAGTCTCCAAAAACATGACCATACTGATCATTAATCTTCTTAAAATCATCAATGTCACCCATGATCAATGCAAATCCAGTATTAAGGCTTTTTGAGAGTTCAAACTGTGTTTTGAAAATTTTATCTAAAAGCTGTCTATTCAACACTCCTGTTAAAGGATCTTTGGAGGAAGATCTTATATATTCTATATTACTGATGAAGGTGAGATCAATGCCGATTGAAAGTGCAAGATGATCTGCTTTTTCCAAAAGTAACAGTAGATAATGATAATCAATGGGTAGGGTAGAGATCAGTACTTCCACACGTTTCGCAACATGATGTAAATGCTGATGCAATAGATTCAGGTGCTGCCAACTCTTCTTGATCGACGATAAGCTGTTTTCCTTCTTGTTGTAACCATTTTCCAAGAATACATGCGGTGGAGATAATTCCGGCAAGGCATCAGCATCTAAACCTTTCTATGGCCTGAGCTAATGTATTAAGCCAGATGAGATGTCCTTCAAAAAAGTGGATAGTTTTTGAATCTATTAATTCTTCTATCGTTTGAATACGACGGTTATTATTGTTCAAGGAACTTTTCTATTGTTTCGGAAAGATAATATTTGGAGAAGCGTATTGGATGAGATAGTGATCTGCTTTAAAAAAAGGTAGGCTAGAGATGAACTATGACCTTCTTTTAAAGTATCACATAGTATTGAATTTTCAAAACGTTCTAGAAAGTTGTGCAAAATGATATAGGGCAAGTTATATTTTGAACAAGTTTAAGCTAAAGTTTGAGCAGTTTCATATATACCGCTTTCATCTACGTTTTGAAAATGAGACAATAGTTTACAGCACTTCTCAAAATAAATATGGGCGTCATCATTTTCCATGAAATACATCATTATAATCATCTTCTTGATGAGTATTTTTAAAAGAGGCAAGAAAATTTGCAACTTTTACACCGATTATCGTTTCATAGTCACTCATCAAACACCTTTTTATAATATTTAATCTAACTATATAAAAATATTTTATGAATAAACTTAAAAAAAATGATGATTATATTTAAGAATACTTGTAGATACTCCATTGACACTGATAGTTTACACCTGTAGAGGTAAATAAACTCTGATAAAGAGAGACCTCGGGCAGTATAGTACCTAATGCTTTTTCACGATATGCTTTGAGTTTTTCTTTGTATGCTTTGTAGTCATGTATAGTTTTGATACGACAAAGTGTAATATGTGGTTTAAAACGATAGAGATCAAAACCGGCATTTCTAAATTCTTTTGCTTTGTCGTAAAGCCTTTTATCTTCCGATTTGGAAAAAAAGACTCTAGGAGGTCGTCCAAAATACCCTAATTCTTTTATAGGTATATTATGCTCTAGTGGAGAGATTTCTTTCAGTTTGTCTATAGCAGCTCTTTCATCTTTCACATCACCGAGAAATACCCAAGTCAGGTGTAAATTTTGCTCTTCAACCCATTTCCCTTCAATAATATCTTTAAAATCCTCTTGAATGGAGGCATAGTCATTTAAAATGACAGGTGACGCGATAAAGAGTCTCATAGTTTTCCTTTTTAGCGATTAACTATGATATTTTGACATACTTTTTCACTTTTGTCTTTGTGTGTGATATAATTAAACTAAAAAGAGAGAATGGTTATGGACGAAATTGAAACAAATGAACGTGAAAAACCTGGGATAGTAAGAGCCCTCTATATACTTTTATATTTGATCATAGGCAGATTTATCTCTATGGTACTTTTTGTAATTGCTATTACCCAATATATTTACAGTTGGCTGACAGGTGAGCCAAATGAAAAGATCTTACTTTTTTCAGAGGGTTTAGCAGAATATACAAAACAGCTTGTCTCTTATGTAGGATTCAATACAGATGAAAAACCATGGCCTGTAGGTGACTGGCCGGATGTATAGAAACTGTCTATAAAGAAAGTGTAAATTAAAAAATAGTTGTTTGTAGTATGCAGAAGAAAACGGTGTGCTATAATTCCGTAAAGATACAATAGAGGAAACATATATGCAGCACTACAACGATGAAAAAAACAAGGCAGGGGCTAAAGTTCTCTTTATGCTTGCACAAATGGTAGTGCTTGCTATGGTCTATATCATTGTGTATACTTCTTTTGTTGCAGTGGGATATGCTATAGATGAATACGACGTGAGTCCGTTGATGTATTTTCCTGTGTTGTAGCAATGGTAGTATTTCCAATATTGCTTTACAGATACAGACAAATGTTTAATGCAGGTAAAATGCTTGTGGCCTTTAATATGGACGATGGCTACAGCTTCTTTGATCATTGTTTTACTTTATGTGTATATTGCACAAATTACAGGATAATGTCTCTCTTTGATACGATTTTTCCCTAAAAAACACCAAAAAATACTCAAGCTTTCCATCCCTGCAGCGATCAATTCCTTACTGGATATGCTACAGGTGATTACAGACCTTATCATGGTGGGGCGTATCTCTGCTTTTGCTGTAGCAGCAGTAGGGCTTGGATTACAGTCGCTGATGTTTTTGTTTGCTATGCTTTCTGTACTCCATGTAGGTACTTCAGCATTACTCTCACGGTTTGTGGGGGCAGGGCAGATGAATACGGCTTCGGCAGGGCTCTCAACACTGCTTCGTTTTGTACTTTCTTTCTCTCTCTGCCTCTTATGGTCTTATGGTACTTTCTGGCATCAAGATGTCTATGTATGGTTTGGTACGGTACCCGAAGTTATTACACTGGGTGAAGACTATGTACAAATGCTTACATGGATGCTGCCGTTTGTCTTTATGAAACTGGTATTTGTCACGGCACTGAACGCAGCAGGAGATACCAAAACACCTATGAAGATCAAGATAGCCTCTATTGCACTCAACGTGTTTTTAAATTATCTGTTGATCTTCGGTAATCATGGATTCCCTCAACTGGGTGTGATGGGCGCAGCTGTAGGTACAGTGATAGTCAATATCCTGGAACTGATGGTCTATGTGTTTCTCTATTTTAAAAATAAAACACCGTATGTTCCTGCTTGGCACTATCTCAAGATCACTTATTAAAACGTGCACTGAAAGTGGGTATTCCAGCTTCTTTTGAACGTTCTTTGACTTTTGGGAGCTTTATGCTTTTCACTGTGATCATTGCACACTATGGTACAGAAGTACTTGCAGGGTATCAGATAGGGTTACGTGTAGAAGGATTGGCATTTATGCCGGGTATCGGATTTACCATTGCAGCTATGGCACTGATGGGACAGGGATTAGGTGCAAAAATCCTGAACAGTCCAGAGAAGATGTTATTCTCGTGCTCAAATATACCGTTGGTTTCATGTTCTTTCTCTCATTTTTTATGATATTTATACCAGAAAAGATCGTATGGTTCTTTACTGATGATGCACAGACTATTGAAGAGGCAAGTTTGTATTTACGTATCGTGGGACTCTCACAAATTCCTTTGGCTTATAATTTTGTACTCTCAGGAGCTTTGCGTGGTGCAGGAGATACCAAAACGAACATTGAAGGTCAACCTTACTTCCTTATGGTTTGTTCGAATTATTCCTGCTTTTGTGTTAAGTTGGTATTTTGAGTCTATTTTGTTAGTCTATATTGCTATGATATCAGATACATTTGTGAAAGCTATATGGCTTTGGATCACTTTCGACAAAGGTGAATGGCAGAAGATAAAAGTCTAGATTCATTGTCCTTACATCTAAAAAACTTCCACTTTCATACTCTAACAGTTTAGGGAAAATAGACTATGAGATGTTTGGCTGCTTCCTGAGGTGTTTGTATATGACCACTCTTTAAGTTGTTTGGCTGAAGGAAAGATAGTGTCATCTACTTTGTCAATGATATGCTGAACCATAGGGGTACGTATGACTCCTGGTGCAAGTGCGGTAAAATGAATTTCCGGTAACTCTTTGGCATAGACATTCAGTAGCATGTTAAGTACCTGCTTTTGAGAGTGAATATGCACCCCAGCCTTTTGAACCATTAAGTGCAGCACCTGAACTGATACCTACTAATTTGTTTAACATGAGCATGTGCACTTAGTAGGTATCTATAAGTTCTTTGTTGGCCCAGACATTGATTTCCATCACATCTTTGACATCTATTAGATCTGTTTTGGATAGTGTTCTGTATCTCCCCCAAAATGACCGGCATTGAGTATAACTATATCAAATGAATGTTGTTCAAGAAATTCTTGAAGTGTAGCTTGTAGCATAAATGTTTGACTTAGATCATAAGGAAAGAAGAAAAAATGAGGGTAGTGGTCAAGTTTTTTAGGAATGGTTTTACCTATGGCATAGACATTGTCTCCATTTTCCAAATATGTTTTGGCCAAGGCTTCACCAAGTCCGGAACTTACACCAGTAATCAGTATATTTTTCATGATGTAATCCTTTTGTAATACATTTATTCTTTTGATATGATATAATTATATCAGAAAGTAAAATGCTCATTATAGTGTGAGGATATTTTTAATAAAAAAGGATAAAGATGAGCAATAAAGAAGACAAAAACTTTAGATGAAAGAATTGAACGTATTTATAAAATGGCAAAAGAGCACTTTGGTGAAGTACGTTTTGTAGGGATTAAAAAACATACCAAGATCGGTTGGGTTGCCAAGATACAGTTTGATGAGTTTGAATCTCTTGTAGCAGAAGGTGAAGAATGCTGTAGATGCATTGAAAAACCTTCGTAAACGTCTTTCAAGAATCATAGACCGTTATAACATGGTATGAACTGTTGAAAAAGAATATTATCCTCATTGGTTTCATGGGAGTGGGTAAAGGTACGACTGCACGTGCATTTACAAAAAAATACGGTACCTATATCATAGATACAGATGACCTTATAGAATCTAAAGAGAACAAAGAGGTCAAAAAGATCTTTGCAAAAAAAGGTGAAGCCTATTTTAGAGCACAGGAACAGGAAACTGCTGACTGGATAGAAAAATGTGTTACAGGTACACTGATCTCATGTGGTGGGGGTTTTTATAAGGTGAAAAATCTTAAAAAACTTGGTACGGTAGTGTTGCTTGATGCTTCATTTGAGTGGATACATAACCGTTTGAAAACAGCAAAGAACTCTGAAAACAAATTGGCAAAACGTCCACTTTTTTCACAAGAAGAAGAGGCTAGAAAACTCTATAAAGAACGTGAAAAAGCCTATAAAAAAGTCGCAGATATCATCATCGATGTAGAAAATCTTACCTTGGATGAGCAGATCAGACAGATCGCTAAAAAATGTAAGGTTTAAAATCTCTTATAATCCTCGTATACTCTGATTATAGGGGAAAAATGACCTTAGGGAGCAATCACGAGGATGACAGTGTTATTTATACTGTAAACTCCAATGATCCAAGCCTTTATATACAGCGGTTAGCAAGCCAAATATAAGCATGGTACTTACCATACAGTAGGGTGCCTGTTCTATAAACGGGGCTGGAGAATGTGAAATGGAAAAAATAACATATCCCCACAATAAAAAAGCGATAAGCCCCAACAGTCGTTTTGTCCATATGATAAGTAAGAGTAGTGTTTCTTTTTTAAGATTTGGCATTTAGTGCCTCACTATACTGAATTTAATTCTTATCATACGTTATTTTATCCAAATTCGATATAATTTCACCAATTAAATTGAGAGAGTATGCATGCAACGATTTGAAACGTATCTAAATGAAAACTTACCACAAGTACCAAGCTTCCACCCTGTGTATGAAGAAGCATTGGGTGTGATGCTGACTGCCGGAGGAAAACGTTTTCGTCCTATGTTGCTTTTGAACATTGTTGATACCTATGAACCGATGCTTTACAATTCTGCATTACCCGTAGCACTTGCACTTGAAATGTTCCACACTTACTCTCTCATACATGATGACCTTCCTGCGATGGACGATGCAGATCTGCGTCGTGGACATCAGACACTGCATAAACGTTTTGATGAGGTAACGGCTATACTTGCAGGAGATGCATTGAACACAGATGCTTTTTATCTCATTGCCAAAGCACCGCTTCGTGAAGATGTTAAGATTAAACTTATAGAGTTGCTTGCACGTGATGGAGGCAGTCGCGGTATGGTACTCGGACAAGCTATAGATTGTTATTTTGAAAACACACCGCTTGAACTTGAACAGGTAAAAACGCTGCATAAAAATAAAACGGCTAAACTCATCGCTGTATCTTTACAGATGGGAGCTGTTATAGTAGGATTGGAGAAGAAAGTACAGGATGCTCTTTATGATTTCGGTATTGATCTTGGACTGCTTTTTCAGATACAAGATGATATTATAGATGAGACACAGAGTGAAGAAGAAGCGGGTAAAACCACAGGAAATGACAGCGATAAAAATAGCTTTGTCAATCTTTTAGGACTGGAGAAGACTGTTGAAGAAGCAGATACTTTAGCGAAAGATTTGCAAAGACGATTTGAAGACTTTGATGAGAAGTTACAAACAGCTTTACAACCCTTGATGAACACATATCTATACAGACACAATTAAAGGAATTACTATGGCGATGACAGAGCAGAACATTATGCGTAAAAAGATGGCAAACACCATCAGATTTTTAGCGGCCGATATGGTCCAAAAAGCAAACTCAGGACACCCGGGTGCACCTATGGGTCTTGCAGATATTGCAGTGGTTTTGAGTGAAAAGCTGAGCCATAATCCTAAAAATCCAAAATGGCTGAACCGTGACCGTTTGGTTTTCTCAGGTGGACATGGTTCTGCACTGATCTATTCACTTTTACACCTTTGGGGGTACGATGTATCTCTTGATGATCTGAAAGCGTTTCGTCAGCTTGACTCTAAAACTCCAGGGCACCCAGAGTATGGGCATACAGACGGTGTGGAGATCACTACGGGTCCTTTGGGTCAAGGTATCGCTAATGCAGTTGGTTTTGCGATGGCAGAAGCATATACTGCTAACCAGGTAAACTCTGAGACTTGTGAACTGATAGACCATAAAGTATATTGTCTCTGTGGTGATGGTGATTTGCAAGAGGGTATCTCTTATGAAGCTTGTGCACTTGCAGGGCACTTGGGACTGAAAGATATGGTACTCATCTATGATAATAATGAAATTACTATTGAGGGTGATACAAGCATTGCTTGGAGTGAAGATGTACAAAAGCGTTTTGAAGCACAGAATTGGAACGTAATAAAGATCAACGGGCACTGCTACGATGACATCGAAAAAGCGTTAGAAGAAGTAAAAACAGCAACGAAGCCTACGATTATCATTGCCAATACGATCATCGGTAAGGGTGCAGGTGAGATGGAAGGGTCTCATCATACGCATGGTGCACCTCTTGGTGATGCTATCATTGCTGAGTCAAAAGTAAAAGAAGGTTTTAATCCGGATGAAACATTCCAAATTCCTGAAGATGTTTTACTAAGATTCAGATGTGCTTTAGAGCAGGGTGAACTTGCAGAGAAAGAGTGGATACACAGACAAAAAGAAGCACCGCTTATAGAGCAAAATGTAGCTCTGGAAAAACTTTTAAATCCAGATTTTTCTGCTATTGAGTTCCCAGACTTCTCTGGAGATGCAGCAATGGCAACAAGAGACTCAAACGGTAAGATACTTAATGCTATTGCAACAGCTGTACCTTCTTTCCTTGGTGGTTCAGCAGACTTGGCACCATCAAACAAAACAGAGTTAAAAGATCTAGGAGATTTCCCTAAAGGAAGAAATTTACACTTTGGTATCCGTGAGCACTCTATGGCTGCCATCACTAATGCTATGGCATTGTATGGTACGACGATTCCATTTAATGCAACGTTCTTTGTATTCTCTGATTACCTTAAACCAGCAGCACGTATCGCAGCACTTACTAACATTCAAAACTTCTTTGTATGGACACATGACAGTATCGGGGTAGGTGAAGATGGTCCTACACACGAACCTATCGAGCATATCTCTCAGTTTAGAGCATTGCCGAACTTCTATGTATGGAGACCGGCAGATGCAACGGAAAACGTAGAGGCATGGAAAACTGCATTGACTATGAAAGCACCACACGGTTTTGTTTTAAGTCGTCAAAAACTTAAAACACTTAAACCAAAAAGAGATTTTGGTGAAGTAAGCAAAGGTGCGTACATTGTCAAAAAAAGAAAAGATGCGAACTTTACACTGATGGCTTCAGGTTCGGAATTGATGCCTTGTCTGAAAGCAGCATGTCACCTGGCTGTACTTGGTATCAAAGCTAATGTTGTCTCTGTACCATGTCTTGACCTTTTTAATGAGCAGGATGCAGAGTATAAAGCAACAGTCGTTGACCCAAATACAAAAGTACTCGCAGTTGAAGCAGCTACAGCAACAGAATACTACCGTTATGCAGATGATGTACTTGGTATGGAAAGCTTCGGAGCATCAGCACCAGCAGAACAACTCTTTGAGAAGTTTGGCTTTACTCAAGAAGGTATCATGAAGCGGGCATGCAAGTTGATGGATGTAGAGTATAGAGAAGTAGAGCTTGGAGAGTGTAAACTCTAGATCTTTCTATGACTTTATACTCTTCTTCGTTTGGAAGCCTAAGGTTTCCAAACGATTACACTTTAAAAATATATGTAAATGTATTGATACCATCTTCAGAATGGGCACTGTAGTGATACAGTTTTTCTCACAGATGCATTTTACCATACTCAAGCCCAATCCCAAACTTCTCTTTGAATCATTGGTCTCCGTATAATTTTTGTCAAAGATCTTAGAGACATCCTTGATCTTTCCACCTTTAGAGATAAATTTTAAGATTATTTCTGAATTATTTTTTTCTAAAACAACTTTTATGTCACTTTTTTCTCTACTGTGTTTAATGGCATTGGATAGGTTATTATCGATGACCCTCTCTAATTCTGTATCATTCATATATAGTGTGACATCATCTTCGATCTTCGTAGATATGGTTTTATTATTTGCCTGAGCAATGACTTCAAAAAAGTCAACTCTATCATGCAGGAAATTTGTAAGATCGATCTCTATGGGTTTGTATTCTATCGTATCATTTGAGATGATATAGGAGAGATCTTCATAAGAGTTGGAGAGCATATTGATGGCTGAGTTTATCTGTGTGGTATAGGCAGAAAGCTGTAGATTCAGATTTCATCTCTATGAGTGAGGTATTGGTCATGATGACAGTGAGTGGTGTTCTTATCTGGTGTACCATATCAGCGATGAACTGTTTATTCTCGTTTAGGAGGAGTTGATTGTGTTCTATCTGGTTTTGAAGTTTTTCATACAGGGCATTGTACTTGTGTGCCAAGATTCCAAACTCATCTTTTTTCATCAGTAAGTTTGGGTCATCTATCTTTGTTTCCATTTCAAAACTTTGTGTAATGTTGGTAATAGGAACGTAAAAATTATTTTTTATAAAATAGTACAAAATAATCATCATTGGCAATAACACAAGAGTTAGGAAAATAAAAACATTTTTATTCTCTTTCCATTGTGCAATATGTTCACTGATATCAATATCTAGTTTCAAAACAAAATTATTATAAGAATAAGAGAGGAACTATTATTTTCTTTAGAGAGTAGGGGTACATAAATACTTACTGTATTTTTTTCGATGTTTGTATCATCTCTGATCATTTTATGTTGTCGTTTAGCATTGATGATCTGATCATCAGTAGTACTATTCAAAGGGAATTTTTTACGTGAGTCATTCCACTCTTTTTTGTTGGTAATATTTTGTGTGTTCATTATATCTTCATAGTACTCTTCGTTAGAAGAGGTTTTTGTAATACGAAAAATATTTATTTTGTGTTTAGTACTTTTGGAAATATTTGAGATACGTGTACGCAATTTGTTATAGATTGAAGGGTCAATGAATGCCATTTCAAGGTATTTATTATTATTTACTTTAGCGCAAGAATAAATTTTAATCGTAGAATCCATATAGTCTATAGCAACATTCTTTCCTATATGTATCTTATCATCCTTTGAAGCTTTGTCTAAATCCATCTTTCCATCAGGAATAGTTTTAAAATCAAGTCCAATATCTTTTTTGTATGTGGCATCGGTAATCACATAATTTTTATCTATGACAAAAAGGTCTATATCTAAATCTTTTAAATTAAAGTGTGAGATCATTTTATTTTTCAAATGTTCTAAAGAGATATTTTCATCTTTTTTAAACTCATTTAATGCCGTATGATGAATGTGCTCTATAAAACTTTTTCTCTGTTCAAATGTTTTGTACGTGTCTTCTAAAGCAGATATCAATAGCAGTTTAGTAATCTTCATACTTGTTTCGAGGTTATGTTCAAGGTCATGTTGGCTATGATGTTTAAAATTGCTGTACATTGCCGAAATGAAAATGGTCAGTGTGAGTATAATGAAAAACTGGGTGAGATAAAGCTTATTTTTGAGTTTCAATAATATACCCTTCTCTGATCTTTGTTTGTATTATATCAAAGGGTAGTTTTTTTCTAAGTTCAACAAGCAACTGTCTCAAAGGGTATGTCTCTTTAATTTCACCTTCCCATACATAATCATAGATCATCTCATTGGTCACAATACTATTTGCATGTTTCATCAGTATGGTACAAAACCTTTTTTCTTTATATCTTAACCTGATAGGCTTGTTTTTATAATAAAATTCTTCTCTGCTTAGATCATAATTAAGTTCATCATTTAAAATGATAGGTGCAGGATTATTGAGAACCAATAAATTATTAATTCGAATATCCAGTTCTTTTAAATGAAATGGCTTTTTGATATATTCACTACACCCATTTGCAAAGGCAGTGGAAAAATTTTGTATCTCCAAAGAAGCAGTTATAATGATGACCGGGGTACTCAAGATCGGTTTTTCTAATGTGTTTAAGTAGATCTAAACCATTAATACGAGGAATATTGATATCAATAATATAGAGATCAAAATTTCCATTATCTATCTGATCAATTGCTGTTAAACCATCTTTTACACTCACTGTATCAAATGCTTTGATCTTACAAAATTCACTGATGGCGATGTTTAATTGTACATCATCTTCTACTATTAATACTTTCATATGCAGAGTATAGTATAAAATATGTCATATCTATGTCATATTAAATGTATAAAAGATTTATATTAAGTTTGTAAAATATGACATAAATGTGACATCTTTATGGTTATAGTGCAAAGATGGGAATATTTTAAAGGGGAGGAAATTGTAGCTGATGACATCTATAGTGACATCTATAAAGAAGAAATTATTTATACAAACTGAAAAAGCTTTAGCTGATGAGATTGTGGGTTTAGCCTTTACTCAAAACCCTATAGCTATGCTCATTTTAGATGAAAATGCCACTATCCTCAAAACAAATTTTGCTTTTCATGAATTGACCGGATACGATGAAATTGATCTTCTTGGAAAGCATATATCGCTTTTTGAATTGGATCAAAATGAAACTTCTTTGTATGATACATGTTACAAAAATAGTTGGCATGCAGAGAACAATGACAGTTGTGAAATGTATATTCTTTGTAAAAATGATTTACATCTTCTGGTACGAAAAAAGATCAAACATATTGTTAGTAATGAAAAGCAGTATACCATTCTCACATTTGAAGACATTTCGGAAGAAAAAAGAGTATTGGAATATTATCAACATCTGTCAACTCATGATCCTTTAACAGGTCTAGCTAATCGTGTTTTATTGCACGATAATTTCAAGAAGGCTCAACATCGAGCAATCAGAAATAATCAAAAAATGGCTCTTCTGGTATGTGATATCAATGAATTTAAACAGTTCAATGATAGCTATGGACATGATTTGGGTGATAGTGTTTTAAAAATTGTGGCTAAAACATTAGAAAAAATGTTACGCTCATAATGATACTGTGGCCAGATATGGTGGGGATGAGTTTGTATTAATTCTCGAAGAAATATCTGATAGTGATCAAATTATTCATATAATCAATAAGATAAAATCGGCTTTCCCTATTAGCTGTATAGGTGGTAAAGAAAATTATAAAATCAATATGAGTGTAGGCTGTGCTTTCTTCCCTGATGAGGGATATAGTTTTAATCAGCTTATTGAAATAGCAGATCAAAACATGTATCAAGATAAAAGAGATTTTTACAGCGCTATTGAAAATGAGAAAGACTAATACTTTTGCCTATCAATATTGACGTTAGTTATTTTCATTAAAGTTTCCACTCCAAAGAAAGATAATAGGAACGTCCTTCTGCTGGATATCCATACCTCCATTCATAGGATTCATCAAACATATTTTTAACCCCCACTCTACAATTTGTTGATTCAGAGACTTTATAGGTAATTTGAGTATCTACAATATGGTATGTGGATAATTTCATCTGTTCATCACTATAGGTAGCAGAATTATGACTATATCGAGAACCAATATATTGATATCCTAGATAAGCTTTCCAATTTTGAGTGATATTAAGTGTATCCTCTATCTTAAATCGATGCAAAGGGATAAATTCCAAAGCTTCATCTTCACTGTCGCGTGTATGGGTATACGCATAAGAAGTACGCAGATGATGTTTATCGAAGTAGGTGCTTTCTAAACGCACTTCTGCACCATAATTTTCTGCACTTTCACGATTAATATAGCTATCGTCACGATAAATGATAAGATCACTTATATCATAGTAATAGAGCGATAGATTGAGAAATGTCTTTTCTGTCATATCCTTCTGATAACCAAGTGTATACTGCATACTGTTTTCTGGTTTTAGATCAGGATTGGCCTTATCCCATGGAAAAAAAGTAAACATTTCTGACATGGCTGGCATACGACTCTTTTTTGCGATACTGCAGTATAGTTCATTCTGTTTATTTGTATACGTTGTTTTAAGTAGTGCATCAAATGTTTTTTTATCTTCAGGAGGTTGTATAGCATTTGCTTCTGCGACCTCTTTATGTTTGCATGAGTGCAGAAGATAGTCCGCCTTCAACTTGCCATGAGCTATTTAATTTCCATAAGTGCAGAAAACTTATTTTAAAAGTATCAACTTGATATTTTTCCGTATTCCATCCGCCACCTTTTCTGATATGTTCATTTTCTTCGGCTTGGAGAATAAAGGTACTGGTATGATCATTCTGGGTTTTTATCGCTTTAATAACAGTTCCCAAACGTGCATCATCATAAGTAACGACCGGCCAGCTTGATTGGTATTCAGGATCACTGTAGACCTTAAAGATATCTTCATAATCATCATAATAGGCACGGATGCTTAATTGCAGATCCTCAGTATCATAGTCACCATAGAGGTAGAAACTGTTTAGGTCTTTACGGTCTATGCGAGTATAAGCATCCCATACAGGAGAAGTCCATATCCGTATATATATTTGGTGCTATGCCATACTCTGCTCTGGTTAGATCTACTTTTGCAGCAAGATGGATCTGATCATCAAGGTAAACGCCGCTTTTTACCGAAATATTTTTTTGATCGTTATCACTGTTCACACGGCTTCTTGTTTCCTGTAGAGGAGTGGGATCATACTCATGTGAAAGAGAAAAGTCAGATCTGTGATAATAACTGGCATCTGCCTGAATATAGATGTTGTCTTCAAGAGTGCCAACATAAGTATGATAATATTCGTCATTGCTTGAAATGGTGGTATCTAGGTTACTCTCAAATGCTTTTGTTGGAACGGTTGCATTGATCTGTACTTCCCCACCCATAGGGGAGACACCTAATGTTGAAGTGCCCGAACCATCATTGAGTCTGAAGTGTTGCACTTGTCATAGTGAATTTTGGATCGGTAAAACCACTCACATTACGATATAGAGGGATGCCATCTTCTACATACTCTGTAGCTTTAAAATTCACTCCACGAAAAGAGATCGTTTTTTCAACATTACCTCCTACAAGAGTACTAAAAGAGATATCCTGTGCAAGTCTTTCTTGCAGTGTAACACTGCTTGTCTCTTTTGCTTCTTCTTCACTTAGTATTACAGTGCCTGAAGTAAGATTTGTTTCTTGAATGTCTATGGGGGAAGTGGTGATGGTTTCAGCCCAGATAAAAGTACTGAAACATACCATGAGTATGCTTTTTTTCATAATGTCACTTATGTGTAAAAAATATCAATATGCTGTTCAGTACTATTTACATAGAGCGAATCTATAGAGATTGTTTTACATTTTATTGTATTTATATTCATAAATAATACTATAGAAGATAAAAGTCAACAAAAAGTCAAAAAATGATCTATACGATGCTAGGTAGTTATTTAAACGATATTATTTTTTGATATCAATGTAACCATATGATGCAAATAATAGGTGTTTATTCCGGAGGGCATACAAAATATCTCATATTGATACTTTGCAGTGGATTACTCCAGCCTAAACAGTAGGTTTTTTCTGCATTCTTTATAAGTGTATAGTCTGCTTCAAAATAGTGTTTGAATACTGTTTCTATCTTCTTCGGATCACCTTCGGATTTCTACGATCCAGATAAAGGTCAGTTTTTTTAACTGATGCACTTCTTTTCGTTTTCGGATGATGGCACGTAATGCTGCTTCAGCTTCACAATTTGTAGTCTGACTTAGCTAGGATTCAGTAACATCGACAACCGCTTCGAGCCCATCGACACTTTGGATCTTTTTCCAGTAGTCATGTTTGAATTTATTGAAAAATAGCGGTTTGGGAATGGTTTTGGTTTGGGCTACGATGTAGTTGACTCTTTGGATGTAAGAAGGTGCATTTGTGACAATCTTGTCAATCTGTGATGCGTTATAAGTCACAAGGGGTAAATCCCTACTTCATCTATTAGGTGGTTTTGTGTGAAAAAAGTCAGGGCAGAGGGTTCTGTGATCCTTGTTTTTTCATGAACTACCGCTACAGGGTAGTCTTTGCTCGCACCCATAGGTGACTGTCATCAAAGAGAAGATGTAAAGTCTCTTTTATCTGGGTAGCAGAAGGTGCCTTTCTGAAGAATGCTTCTGAAGCTCTTTGATGAAAGGCGTAAGCATTAGCTTAACATCCCTCTGATCTCATCTTCATCTATCAGATCTTTTTCATATTTGATGACAGCGATATTTTCTGTTTCATTCACATAACTCTCTACGATCGCTTCATGACTGGTAAGTGAAGCGACTCTTTCACGGTCAAAGATATCTAGAGGAAGGTAGACATTTCCCCTGTTATTCGGATTTGGCATAGTTGCTACCCAGATGAACCATATGATAGATATGATGGCTACAACAACAGCCAATGTTGCCCTGTCGTAGTGTTGCATGAGCCAACCTGCAAGCAAACCACCCAAGAAAGATACCTATATAGGCAAAGGTATTGGCTACACCAAGTGCAGCACCTTTTTGGTGGACTTTAGCAAATTTTGCTACAAAACTTTGTAAGAGAGGTTCAAACATATTGAATCCTATAAAGAAAAGGACCACACCTACGACAAAGACCCATGCAGAACTTGCAAAACCCATAGCAAGGAAACCGAAGAAAATGACTGCAACCGAGATCATAAAGACCTGTTTCCCTTTTCCGTACTTTTCTCCAAATATCGCTGCAGGTGCCATCGCAAAGAAACCAAAGATCATCGCAGGCAAATAGACTTTCCATAATTCAGCTTTTTCCCATCCAAAACCACCTTCTGTGAGTCCCTGTGTCATTACAACAGGGATGATAAAAAATGCCATGGTCATAATGGAAGAGTGGAAAAGAAAAGTGATGTACATACGTGTCAGTGACTTGTCTTTAAAGACCTCTAACATCTTGGATTCTTCTTCTGCGTAGCTATGAATGATGGTAGGTGGTTGAGGTACAGCAGTAAATAAGATACCTATGGACAATACAGAAAGAATAGCCGTAAGCCAAAAGAGTTTGTCTATCCCCCAGTTACCACCTACAATAGGTGCAATGATCATCGCTGCTGCAAAACTCAGAGCAATAGTACCACCCATGATCGCCATAGCATGTGCACGCTGTTCTTCTCTTACCAAGTCAGCCACCATAGCTGAGACAACAGAACCGATAGCCCCTGCACCCTGCAAGAAACGACCAACAAGAAGCATGTAAATGTTGTCACTTAGTGCAGCGATCACAGAACCGATAATGAAGATAATAAGACCAAAAAGTAAAGTCTTTTTTCGACCAACTTTGTCACTGATCAATCCAAAAGGTACTTGAAAGGCTGCTTGAGTGAGCGCATAACCACCCACAACAAGACCTGCCAAGAATGGTGTTGCCCCTTCCATGTCAAGCGCATAGACGGAGAGAACAGGGAGGACAATAAAAAGTCCGAAAAATCTCAAAGCAACAATGAGACTGAGTGGCATGATCTGTTTAATCATAGTGATACCTCTATTTAGATAAAATTTCTCTCATTATATAACGAAATATTTAAGAGTAGATGATAAAGATCAAGAACTGTCATCTCTGCTTAATGACAAAGTGTTAGTGAAAGAAATTTTCACAAAGTGAAGTTCCGTGAAAAGGAGAATATGTATGCATATCGTTTTGGCAACAGGAAACAAAGGTAAATTACGCGAATTTAAACAAATGTGTCAAGATGAGGTAGTGGCTTTTTCTGAACTTTTGGGTGAGTTTGAAATCGTAGAAGATGGAGATACATTTGCTGCCAATGCACTCATAAAAGCACGTGCTATCTATGAGAAACTTGGTGAAGAGTATTTGGTAATATCAGATGACAGTGGCATCTCTCTGCCTATACTTGACGGAGCTCCGGGCATTTATTCTGCACGTTATGCAGGAGAAGATGTTACAGATAAAGACAATCTTAATAAACTCATAGAAGTGGTAAAAGAAAAAGGATGTAAAATCTACACCGGCTTACTATACCGCTGCTATAGCGATTGTTTCCAAATACGGTGAGTATGTGGTACATGGCTGGATGCATGGAGATGTTATAGATGAAGCTAGAGGAGATAAAGGATTTGGATATGATCCGATATTCATTCCTTCAGGATATGATAAAACATTGGGAGAACTTGATGATGATATTAAATCTAAAATTTCACATCGTTCTCAAGCTTTAAGTTTAGCTAAACCGATTATACAAATGCTAAAGGGTAAATCATGAAAAAACAATTTATGGAAGACCTGCAAGTCATTTATGATGAATTGCAAGTTAGACAGGCCAGTCTTAATACATATTATGAATTGTTAGATGAACAATAAGGGGCACGAAAGAGCCAATGAGGTAGTGGAGGCTTTTTTATCTCTTCTTGATATACCTAGAGACAAAAACTCTGAGATGGCGGCTTTGACACGTATTGTGAATCTCCGTGAAGATGCTTTAGAACAAGTATTAGAGAAGAATGGCTGTTCCAAAGAAGAGATTGCAATGAAAAAAGAGTTGGCATATGGTTTTGTGAGTACGATGTATATCAACCGTCATGAGAACTTTATTGCATGGGTGGAGGAGAAGAAACTGCTTACACCTTTTTACCGTTCACTTATTTTGGGTGTGCATTATGTAGGAATCGATGTATGAGTGTATGGCAGAGTCATTGGACAGATCATATCATTCACACTGTGAATCTTGAACTTTCTGAAATGTTCAATGGTGATGATGCAAAAGTTTTTGAGATGCTTCAAGGTGAATCATTGCTCGATACTGATGAAAGCGGATGTGTGGGAGATCGTTGTTACTCTGTACTTAAAAAAGAGGATAATGGCTATAAAAGTGTTGCCTATGCTAGAGGCTTTCCCTGATGAAGTAGAACAGGTTACAACAGCACTTAGAACAACTGATCGCACTTTTAAATCAGCATGAAGATGAAGTGTTTGAGCAAAAAGCAGAGTGGATAGCATATTTCAGAGCGATGAAAGATGCTTTTTCTCATACTGAGACAAATGAACTTATAGGAAAATGGGCAGATGTAGACAGAGCCTGGATGGCAGTAAAAACCCCACTTCAGGTAGGTCATCCGTTGGAGTATTATGAAGACCATTACAGAAAAGCCGTAGCCTTAGAGTGGGATCTTCGTATCGTGAATCCAAAGCTTCAAGAATGATTCTCATACAAGAGAAAACATTAAAAAATTTGCATCTAAAATGGCTGAAGATTTTGGTGTAGAAGCTGAAAAAACAATGGCTAAGAACTTAATGCAAGTGGATGAAACACAACTTTACATAGGACAGCCGATCCTCTATTATGGTGCAGAGTTCAATGGACTTTTTTCTGCACAGGTCGTACCAAATGACGAAGAGGTCTCAGCAGAACTAGGAAAGAAGATCTTTGCTTATGCAGACTTTGTGATGGAGAGTAAAAAGTCCAAGCCTACTATGAAACTTTCTGTAGAAACATTGGGTGAAGATTTTGTAAAAAAACAAAAAACACTAGTAGAGAAGGAACCTAAGCTTTGGCATGAGATCTATGATATATCTACGGTAGGACATGAGTATGGACATATTTTATGGATAGATGCAGATACGGAAACCAAGATGAATGCTTCTGGACAGTTTAAAAATATCGAAGAGTTCAAGGCGACTGCAGGTGGCCTGATGGCATTTTTTTCAAATGAACAAGAAGCGTTGAAAACACACATTGTAGATGATGTGGTTTCCCGTGCTGTAGGGCTTATGGCATGGCGTGAAGTCGGTGAGGTCTTGCCTTATTATTGTGAAGGATTGATCCATCTTGATATTCTTTTTAGCTCAGGTATTATTACCTATGACGGACAGATAAAGATCGACTATAGCAAGTATGATGAGATGAAGGAAACCTATCAAAATGCCTATAAAAATTTAGCAGAAAATTATCTTTCAAAAGTCGATGCAAATACTTATTTGAGTATATATGCAAATAAAGAAAATGGTGTATATCTACCTGTAAAAAAAGAGATAAGATCGTTCGTAGAACACTATTATTCAAGATATAAAGAGATAGGACAGCAAACTATCGTACTTTCTTAAGATACCAGTAGAAGGTACTTCCTCTCCTTCTGCGATTATTTAATTCTTTTTCTTCACCATTCTCTAACCTCATTTTCGCTATAATCCACGTAATTATGCCGTCTTCTGAACGGTGACAGTGAGGATATTTATGCTACTTTTTACACCAGGACCTACACCAGTACCGGAGTCTGTACGCCAAGCTATGGCAACACCTACGCTACACCATAGAACACCAGAATTTGAAGCTATATTTAAAGAAGCCCGTGAAAGACTTTTAAAACTTTTCGGGATGGATGAATGTGTGATGCTTGCCTCTTCAGGAACAGGCGCTATGCAGGCTTGTATGTTAAACCTTTGTAAGACTAAAGCATTAACTGTAAATGCCGGTAAGTTTGGTGAGCGTTTCGGTAAGATTGCTGATGCAATGGGAAGAGATAAGGTGGAACTTACTTATGAGTGGAATACACCTTGTTCTGTGTCTGATGTTGAAAATGCATTGAATGAAAATGCAGATATCGATGCAATCTTTATACAGGTGTGTGAAAGTGCCGGTGGACTTCGCCATCCTGTAGAAGCGATTGCAAAAAGAGCTAAAGAGATCAATCCTGACATCATGATCGTAGCAGATGGTATCACAGCAGTAGGTGTAGAACCTATAGATGTTTCAAACATAGATGCATTGGTCACAGGAAGTCAAAAAGCATTGATGCTTCCTCCTGGACTTGCTATGATCGGATTGTCTACTTCATGCAGTAGAGAAAATAGGTGAAGGTAAAGATTATTATTTTAATCTTGCAACAGAAATTAAAAATCAGCAGAAAAATACTACTGCGTGGACAGCAGCAACAACACTTATCATAGGGCTTAATGCCATCTTTGATGCGATTGATGAAGAGGGTATTGATGCACTTATATGCAAATACTGCAGCAAGAGCAGCAGCAACACAGGCAGCACTTGAAGCGATCGGTTTTTCTATGTATCCACAGACACCGGCACCTTCTATGAGTACAGTATTTGATGAAGATGCAGAGCCTATACGAAAACTACTTAAAACAAAGTATGGGGTAAATATGGCAGGTGGTCAAGACCATCTCAAAGGTAAACTTTTCCGTATCAACCAGATGGGGCTTATCCCTGTGTATGAGTCTGCATGGGTAGTGAATGCTATAGAGTTGGCATTGGCTGATATTGGCAGAAGAGAGTTTGATGGTACAGCCAGCCGTGTATTTAATGAAACATATTTTAAGAAGAGTAACTAAATGATATTTGAACACGAGATTCCTAGTGGGAGTAGACTTTATTTTGGGCAAAGTGCCAAGATAAAAAGAGAGATAGAAAGTATCGCAAGCGAAACATTGGATAGGTCTTGGATTTGAAGAGATAGTGACACCACTCTTTTCTTACCATCAGCATGAATGTTTTGATGATCAAAAACCATTGGTCAGACTCAATGACGAAGAGAACCATGAAGTGACTTTACGTGCAGACTCTACAGCAGATGTTGTACGTATCGTGACAAAAAGACTGGGGCGAAGTACAGAGTCTAAAAAGTGGTTTTATATCCAGCCAACGGTAACGTTCCCGACAAAAGAGCAGTATCAGATCGGTGCAGAGGTCATCGATGGTACTTTTGAGAAGATCGCAAAAACAACAACAACACTTTTAGCACAGATAGGTTCAGAACCAGTGATGCAGATAGCCAATATCCGTATTCCGCATCTCTTAAATGAAAAATATGGGGTCTCTTTGGATGTATTGAAGTCAATGAATGTTGAACAGATCATGGCAGCTGATCTGCCTTGGATAGAGCAACTTGTAAGAATCAATACTGTGAATGATTTGAATGATCTAAGTGCATTCCCTGATGACATTAAAGCAGAACTTGAAAAGATAAGAGAGGCAACACAAAAAGTAGCGTATAGCAATATGGTTATCTCTCCACTTTTTTATGCGAAGATGAGATATTATGACTCTTTGACATTTAGAATGTTTGAAGATAACAGTCTTTTGGCAATGGGCGGGATCTATACAATTGATGGTGTAGAAGCAGCAGGATTTGCACTCTATACAGATGAGTGTATCAGCAATAAAATGAATAGAGGATAGGGTAGATGAGTAAAGCAGATTTGATCGTAGGTCTCCAATGGGGAGATGAAGGAAAAGGAAAGATCGTTGACCATATGGCACAGACACATGACTATGTGTGTCGTTTTGCAGGTGGGCACAATGCCGGGCATACGATTGTCATTGGTGACAAGAAGTATGCACTTCACCTTATCCCTTCTGGTGTACTTAACCCTAAAGCTAAAAATATCGTAGGAAACGGTGTAGTACTTTCACCAAAAGATTTCATCAAAGAGATGGAGCAGTTTGATAATTTGGAAGGAAGACTTTTCCTTTCAGACAAAGCACATGTACTCTTGCCTTACCATGCACTTATCGACCAGGCCAAAGAGCGTTTGAAGGGTGATAAGGCCATCGGTACAACAGGTAAGGGTATTGGACCTGCATATGGTGATAAGATCGCTAGAGTAGGACATAGACTGGGAGAGTTGCTTAAACCCTGAAAAACTTGACTGCTAAAATCATAGATTATTTTGCAATGAACAAACCTGTCTTTGATGCGATGGGTGTTGAAACACCGTAGAAGCAGAACTTTTAGCTGAACTTCAAGGGTATAAAGATAGTATTGGGTTCTTATATTACAGATACGACACAAATGATGTGGGAGATCATGGATGAAGATAAGAAGATACTTTTAGAGGGTGCACAGGGTACGATGCTTGATATCGATCATGGTACATACCCTTATGTAACTTCTTCAACAACAGTAAGTGCAGGTGCTTGTTCTGGTCTTGGTATCAATCCAAAAGACCTTGGAAAAGTAACAGGTATTGCAAAAGCATACTGTACAAGAGTAGGGAATGGTCCTTTCCCAAGTGAAGACTTTGGAGTGGAAGGTGATACACTTCGTAAAAATGGGCATGAGTTTGGTACGACAACAGGACGTCCTAGAAGATGTGGTTGGTTTGATGCTGTAGCTATGCGTCACGCAGTACGTGTAAATGGTGTAGATCAGGTAGCACTTGATGAAATTGGATGTACTTGATGGTTTTGATGAAGTGAAAGTATGTGTAGCCTATGAAGTAGATGGTAAAGAGATCAATTATGTACCTTATGACCTTGAAGATGCAACACCTATCTATAAAAGTTTTCCAGGTTGGGATAAAACAGAGGGTGTAAGAGAATTTGATGCATTACCGGAGACAGCAAAGTCATATATTTTGGCACTTGAAGAGATGATAGGGACAAAAATGGGGATTATTTCCACAAGTCCAGAGCGTGAAGATACAATAATTCGATAACAAGGGGTAGCAATGAGATTAAAACCACAACAAACAGGATATGTAGCAACAAAAATTGGGATAGATCTAGCCAATGCACCTTTTATCACTCTGCCAAAAGGTAGAGAAGCGGTTGTTGCAGCAGCAAAAAAGATCATAGATGAAAATCTTGCAAAAGAGCATGCACTTGATGAAAAAGTCAAAAAAATTCTTGATGAGAATTATGATGAAATAGAATTTCAGCATGCAGATGAGAGACAACTCTTTTTTATGATCAAAAAGAAAATGGCTCCAGAACATGGTGTGATCATGAATTATGATGACAGATATAATGATCTGGCACACCTTATTTTGGATGAACTGTATGAAAACTACCTTGCAGAGTATACAGTCAATGAAAACCAGGTGAAGAATGTGATTTTTAAATCTTTTAAAGCTTTTGCTGATGCATATGATGAGATAGATGATATTGTGTATGCAAAGATAAGAGGCATGGAAAAAGAAGTGATCCCCGGTTCTCAGGATTATGAACTGCTTTATGAAAGATTTTATCAAGAGGAACTTTCTAAGAGAGGTATGCTGTAATGCCAAAAGTTTCTCTATATTTTGAAAATGGATTGATGCTGGAAGCAAAAAGTTTTGGAGCAGAGGGAACATCTGTAGGCGAGATCGTTTTTAATACATCTCTTACAGGATACCAGGAGATCGTTACTGATCCTTCTTATGCAGGACAATTTGTGACATTTACAATGCCTGAGATAGGTAATGTAGGATGTAATGCACAAGATATGGAGAGTAAAGGTGCACACTGTAAAGGTATCATTGTTCGAAGCTATCAGGATCGTCCATCTAACTTTAGATGTGAAGAGACTTTAGCAGCATTACTTACAAAGAGAGAACATACTTGGTATTACTGAGATAGACACACGTTTTTTAACTAAAATGCTTAGAGATGAAGGGTGCTATGATGATGGTAGCTTCTACAGAGATACATGATCAAGGATGAACTTAAAAAAGTACTGGACTCTTCACCTCGTATTGAAGAGGTAAATTATATTGAGCAGGTAAGTACAAAAGAGAGTTATGTACACACTGAAGCACGTTACAATACAGATACTTTCCAGTATGATACACCGAAGACAACCAAGAAGATCATTGCACTTGATTTTGGTATCAAAAGAAATATTTTAAATGAACTTACACATGCGGGTATGGAAGTTACTGTTGTACCAAACTCTATGTCAGCTGAAGAGATTATTGCTAAGATCGATGCAAAAGAGATCGATGGTGTATTTTTGTCAAATGGACCGGGAGATCCGCTTATCTTAAAAGAGGAACAAGAGAAGATCAAAAAGCTTATTGCTCATAAAGTACCACTTTTTGGTATCTGTCTTGGACATCAGTTGCTTTCTATCTCTCATGGTTACGATACCTATAAATTGAAGTTTGGACACCATGGCGGAAATCATCCTGTGAAAAATGAAATAACAGGTACCGTAGAGATCACGGCACAAAACCATAACTATAATGTACCTGATAACATTACTGAAGTGGCGACAGTGACACATGTAAACCTTTTTGACAATACGATTGAAGGACTTAAATATAATGATTCTCCAACTATGTCGGTACAGCATCACCCAGAAGCAAGTCCTGGACCACATGAAAGTGCATATATCTTTGGCGAATTTGCCAAAATGCTTTAAGGAATCAAAATGAAAATAGCTATTTTGTTTGGTGGATCCAGTTATGAACATGAAATAAGCATTGTCTCTGCGATAACAATGAAAAAAGTGTTAAAAAAGTCTACACTTGACTTATATTTTTGTAAGCAGTGATAGAAAATTTTATCTTATAGATACCGATAAGATAAATTCTAAACTTTTCTCATCAGGTGAATATAAAAAATCCAAACAACTTACACTTAAAAATGGTGGTTTTCAGATAGATGGTATGTTTGGAAGTAAAGCTGTAGATTTCGATGTAGCACTGAATCTTATACACGGAAGAGATGGAGAAGATGGAAAGATAGCTTCATTGATGGAGTTCTATCAGTATTCCTTTTATCTCTCCGCGTATGGAAGCTTCAGCACTCTCTTATAACAAACTCTATACAAAATTTTTAGCAGAGAGTTTAGGTGTTAAAACAGTGGCCTATGAGTATCTTTCAAAAAATGATGAGAGAAAAATATCTATGGATTATCCTGTTATCATTAAACCTGTACGTTTAGGGTCAAGTATCGGTGTGAGTATCGTAAAAGAGGCTTCAGAGCTTGATTATGCACTTGATGTTGCATTTGAATTTGATACTGACGTGATCGTAGAGCCTTTTATAGAAGGTGTGAAAGAGTTTAATCAGGCAGGTTCATATACGAATGAGTGGGAACTTTCTATCGTGGAAGAACCACATAAAGAAGAGTTTTTGGATTTTGAAAAAAAATATATGGATTTTTCCAGAGATTCACAAGTCTTAGCTGCTGATATCTCTGATGATTTAAAAGTAAAGATTCAAGAGAGTTTCAAAAAGATCTATGATCCTCTTTTTAAAGGAAGCATCATACGTTGTGATTTCTTTGTCGTGAATGATGAAGTCCTTCTCAATGAGATCAACCCTATACCAGGTTCAATGGCAAATTATCTGTTTGAAGATTTTGAAGGCATGGTACAAAGACTCTCTAACAATCTACCTAAAGAACAAAAGATAGCAGTAGATTACCAATACATCCATTCCATCCAAAGTGCAAAAGGCAAAGCCTAAACTTCTTTAACTATAGTGATATAGTACAATTATCCATTCTATCCATAATAAAAACAGGGAAAGCGTAGACTTTCCCTCAAAAATAATCTTTTCCTATTAATTAAATTATATAATATAAAAAATTATAAAATCTTATATAAAATATAAAAAATTTCTTTCTGTAACACAAAAGTGTTAATTATGTGTTAAATATTATATAAACTATATGTTTTCATTGCTATTTAAGTGATTGTGGTCTAGAATTAATGCGTATTTTTATAAATATAGACATAACCATGGGAGGGTATATGAAGAAAATTGTGATGCTTGTATTACTGTTTTTAACTGTACTACAGGCCGAGTCTTTAGGAATAAATGAAAAGTTAGGTGAATATGTTCCACTTGATTTAACATTTATTGATGAAGACGGAAAAAGTAGGACACTCAAAGAGTATATGGACGGGAAACCAACAATTATCTCTTTGAACTACTTTCGATGTGCAGGAATTTGTACACCACAACTAGCAGATATGGCAAAAATGCTTTCTAAGCTTGACTTGGCTGAAAATACTGACTATAAAGTATTGACTATCAGCTTTGCGCAGGATGAAACACCGCCTTTGGCTAAAGCGAAAAGAAAAACGCATCTTGAAGTCAATAGGGAGACCATATGTGCAAGATGCATGGCACTTTTTATTAAGTGAGAACAACTCTTCGGCTATTTTTGCTGATAAAGTTGGATTTACGTATCAAAAGACAGTATCTAAAGCAGGTGTGGTTGACTGGATTCATGCTGCCACATTGATAATCATTTCACCAGAAGGAAAGATTACACGTTACCTTAATGGTATCGAGCAACTTCCTTTTGATGTAAAAATGGCAGTATTGGAAGCAGCGCAAGGAAAAGTTGGACCAACCATAGCTAAAACGTTACTATACTGTTTCTCATATGATCCAAAAGGAAAAACATATATTTTTGCTTGGGAAAAAGTAGCAGCAACAGTGATATTAACTATTACAATTATCTTTTTTATATGGCTTGTAAAAGCAGGAAGAAGAGATCAAGAAGATCATCAAAATCAAAGGAGACAATAGATGAGTAAAACTTATTTCGACGAAACACACTGTGCCATTGGGCACCCTAAAAGTACATTCATGCAGTGGATGCTTACTATTGACCATAAAAGAATTGGTATTATGTATGCAGCTGTTATGTTTACATTCTTTTTTGTTGCAGTGTTTACAGCATTTGCAATGAGATTAGAGTTGTTTGCACCAGGTGCACAGTTTATGGATGGAGATACATTTAACCAGGCATTTACACTTCATGGTGTAATTATGATCTTCCTTTTCATTATTCCAGGAATTCCTGCAATATTTGGAAACATTGTTATGCCACTTATGATCGGTGCGAAAGATGTATCTTTCCCAAGACTTAACTGGTTTACATTCTGGCTATACATCGCTGGGTGTATGTATTGCACTTTGCTTCACTATTTATTGGTGAAGGTGTAGCAGATACAGGTTGGACATTCTATGCACCATATTCAATGAATACGGATACAAATGTTATTATGGCACTTGTTGCTGCATTTGTTCTTGGTATTTGCTTCTATTCTTACAGGTCTTAACTTCCTTGTTACTATCCATAGACTTAGAGCACCAGGTATGACATTCTTTAAAATGCCACTGTTTGTATGGGGTATCTATGCAACTGCATGGATTCAGCTTCTTGCAACACCGGTTGTTGGTATCACACTTGTACTTGCTATTTTGGAAAAATACTTTGGTATTGGTATCTTTGATCCTGCTAAAGGTGGGAGACCCGGTATTGTTCCAACACTTATTCTGGATCTACTCTCACCCGGCAGTTTATCTTATGATTCTTCCAGCATTTGGTATTATGTCTGAAATTATTCCTACTTTCTCAAGAAAAGAGGTATTTGGATATAGAACGATTGCTCTTTCTTCAGCATCTATTGCAGGTATTGGTTACTTAGTATGGGGTCACCACCTTTATACATCAGGTATGTCAGATGTTGCTAAAATCAGTATTCTCATTCTTGACTTTCTTTGTTGCTATTCCAACAGGTGTAAAGTTCTATGACTGGGTTGCAACAATGTATCAAGGTAAAATTGTTCTTACAAGCACCAATGATCTGGGCTCTTGGAACGATTATTACTTTTGCAATCGGTGGTATCACTGGTGTTACAATTACTATGATCGGTGCAGATATTCACCTTCAAGATACGTACTATACAGTTGCACACTTCCACTACGCTATTCTTGGTGGGGTTGTATTGTTGACTTTTTGCAGGTATGCACTACTGGTTCCCATGATTACAGGTAGAATGTATGATGAAGGAAAAGCTAAAATTGCATTCTATATCCAGTTTGTAGGATTTAACCTCTTATGGTTCCCAATGTTTATTGCTGGTTACTACGGTATGCCAAGACGTTATTTTGACTACTTGCCAGAGTTCCAGATTTATCATCAAATTTCATTTGTTGGTGGCGGTTATCTTATACTTGCTGGTTTACTTTATATGTTTTGGACTATTCTTTAAAGGTTGGACAAAAGGTGAAAAAGCAACACCAAATCCATGGGATGCAACAACACTTGAGTGGCATTTACCAACATCACCACCACCATTAGAGAACCATACAAAAGTACCATATGTTGATTTTGATCCATATGAGTATCACCATGGTGAGCCAGTGGTTAAATTTAATTATGAAACGATGCAAAGGATAGACTAATGGGACACGAATACGTACCTGAAATCGCGACAGATCGCGATGGGAATCAACATGAAGTTCAAGGTTGGCAAGATGATTTTTACGGCGGGAAACTAGGTTTCTGGCTGTTTATGTTAACAGAAGTAATGATGTTTGGAGCAATGTTCCTTGCACTTGCTTACTATAATACACTTCATCCACAAGACTTTTTAGATGCATCTGCATCTTTAAATAGACTACTTGGTGGTACAAACACAGTGATCTTGCTTGTGTCTGCACTTACTATGGGTCTAGGTTTACTTAAAATGAGAGCTGGTGATGTAAAAGGTGCTAAGCTTATGATCTGGGCAACTATTATTTTGGCAGTTGCATTCTTGGTGATCAAAGGTTTTGAATGGACAGCTGAATATAATCATGGTATTTTCTTGATGCATGATAAGTTTTACCAGAGTCATCTTTACCATTTGGTCAAAAGTTATTCTTTGGTCTTTACTTTTCAATGACGGGACTTCATGGATTCCATATCATCATTGGTATTGGTCTTATGATCTGGCTACTTAAGCGTATTAATGCTGGTAAAGTAACACCAGGATCATCATATTTTACATTGGAATATCGCACTATATTGGGATATCGTACACCTTATTTGGGTATTTGTATTCCCTTACTACTACATGATCGGAGCAGGAGGAGCTACAGGTGGACACTAAAATAGTAAATTATCAAGAAGAGAAAAAAGTATATTATAAAGTACTTGTAGGACTATTGTTGTTGACAGCAGTAACATTTATACAGCCACATATGTTTATGACACATTCAACATTTTTGGCACAAATGCTAATTGCAGTTGTAAAAGCATATTTAATTGTTATTTATTATATGCACTTAAAAGGTGAGAAACTGATTACAGCCATGGTATGGTTTTCATTGGCACTTGTAACAGTTTTCTTTATTATTGTAATTGGTATAGATGTTACAACATTTCCAATTTGGAGCTGAAAGTCATATCACTGCTCCTTCAGCGCACTAAGGAGGGGGTTATTTATGAGTAATAAATTAGAAGGATTTAGCAATAGCGTATCAACATTTAATGCAGATATGGATACAGCGTTTTGCTGTACACTTTATTCTTTCAGGATTATTGTTTTTATCAGTAGTAGGACCAATGTTCTATTTTGCGTGGAAATATCGTGCAGATAAAGTTAAAAATGAAGATATTGGTACATTGACTCACCATACAGGATTAGAGTTAATGTGGACGATTATTCCTGTTACAGCAGTAATGGTTTTCTTTTACTATGGTAACACAACTATGCAAATGTTTAGAACTATGCCAACAGAATCACAAAGTCTTGTAATAGATGTTGAGGGTTCTAAGTGGAAGTGGAAGTATACTTATCCAGCTAATGCAAGTGGACATGTTCATAAAATAGGTGGTGTTTACGATAAAGAAAAAGGTACAATGGGTCTATCGGCACTTTATGTTCCGGTTGATACAAATATTATCTTAAAAATGACTGCACCAGTTAATGATGTTATTCACTCATACTATGTACCAGCATTCCGTATGAAAGAAGATGTTGTTCCGGGTCGTACAACAAAACAATGGTTTAGAGCGACAAAAGTGGGTGAATATGATGTAGAGTGTGCAGAGTACTGTGGTACAGATCACTCATATATGTATTCAAAAATCGTAGTTATGGAAAAAGATGATTATGATAAGTGGTTCAATAGTGCTGATAGTGATACACCAAAAGGTAATTTTGCAAAAGATGGTGCAGCACTTTATGCACAAAATGGATGTGCTTCATGTCACTCAATTGATACGGATGCTACATTGGTTGGTCCATCTCTTAAAGGTATTGGTTCTAAGTATGATGCTGAGTATCTTGCTAATGCAGTTAAGAATCCGGACAAAGATGTTCCAGAAGGATTCTATCCAGGTATTATGCCAGCGTTCAACCTTCCAGCAGATGAGCTTGATACATTAGTTAAGTATATGCAAACAGGTAAATAATGATAAAAGATTTTTTTATTGTTACTAAATTTGTTCTCTCCTTTGCAGTAAGTTTATCTGCACTCTTTGCCTATATCATGGCAAAGGGGGAGATTGGTCTAGATATGTTTCTTGCTACCTTTTCTGTGCTTTTAGTCGCTATGGGAGTTTCAACGCTAAATCAAGTACAAGAGTATAGAGAAGATGCCAAGATGGAACGAACAAAAAATCGTCCTATCGCAGCAGGTCGTATGTCACCTCGTACAGGTACAATCATTGCAGTTGTATTAATTTTACTTTCATTGGTTTTTATCTATTCACTTTTAGGGCTTACGGGGATTAATTTTTTTGCTTTTGCGTTTATTTGGTATAACCTTATGTATACGCCTTTGAAAAAAAGATCTGCTTTGGCTGTTGTGCCTGGAGCAATTTTAGGTGTAATACCACCTGCAATTGGATGGCTTGCCGCGGGGCATGGACTTTTTGAATTAGAGTTTATTGCGCTAGCAGTATATTATTTTATATGGCAGGTACCTCATTTTTGGCTACTTGTGATGCTCTTTCACGGAGATTATAAAGATGGTGGTTATCCAACTGTAATGCGTCTATTCGGTGAAGGTACATTACAAAGGCTAACATTTGTATGGCTTATATTGACCATACATGCAGGTATATTCTTGGTCTATACATTTAATGTTCATTCAAATATTACTATAACTCTATCAGCAGCTCTTGGAATATGGGCATTTATCACTTCGATGCAATTACTCAAAAAAGAGTTTAAGCTTACAGATGCACGTGCAATATTCTGGAAGATCAATGCTGCTTTTTTAGGTATTATTATACTTCTAAGTATTGATGAGTATGTAAAGCACCATCTATAGCTTTCCCAATAATAGCAGAAGATTTTACTTCTGCTATTAATCTACAGTTTAGTAAATCTCACTACACTTTTACACTATACTTTAAGGAATAACTATGCAAGAACAACATTACGGACTTAAAACTATATTAGCAAGTGTCTTTAAAGAAAAAGATAACAAACTAAAAAAAAGACTCATTTATAATAATGCGGTTTTTGGAGGCTTAAGTAATAAATGGATCATCTTGACTTTTATCGTTTTACCATTTGCAATGTATGCGGCAATTTTTAATCCAACGTCATTTAAAGAATTGGGCATTGCCCAAGCGATTGTTTTTTATATTATTTTACTTGTAGTTGCTATGCAGATAGTTGCATTAGGAACATATTTTAATAATAAAAAGGTGGTTAAAACGGCCATAAAATCATGGAATGAATTTTTTCCAACGGTAGATTTTAAAATGATACTTTCATCAGGAGTGACACCATATGTCGATTTTACAAAACACTATGAACTAGCACTTAAAGAGGGTCTAGAAGAAGAAGCACTCAAAAAGAGACTGGATGAAGCTTTTGAAAAGATGGAAGAAGAAAATAGTATTCTTGTCGATTCGATAAGAAGAGATCAAAAAAAGAAAGAAGGAAAATAAATATGCTTCTAAAACTTATAGTCGGATTGATGCTTACCTTTGTATCTTTATCTGCATCCAATGCGAATGAACTTAAACATGCCTGTCAAGAGGATAATAATGCTACGGCATGTTATTATTTTGGATTGCCTCTGATTACAGGAGACAATGCTAAAGCACAGGATATCAGAGAAGAAGGCATGAGTTATATGCGAAGAGCCTGTATGGAAGGTGAAACTAGAGGTTGCGATGCAATGGGTGAGAATTACTATAAAAATAAAAATTATAAAATTGCCATGACATACCTTGAAGAATCTTGCAGTCGTGATGTGAAATTTGCTTGTGAGGCAATGGGTACGATATATCGTGATGGTCATGATGTCAGAGCAGATTTTGTGAAGTCAAGAGAATATTATGAAAAAGCCTGCGCATTAAAGAGTGGTGATGCGTGTTTTAATGTTGCAATCATGTATCGTGGTGGTTTTGGTGTTGAAAAAAGTAGAGTAAAAGAAAAAGAATATTATAAAAAAGGCTGTGATGAAGGTCGTAAAACTGCATGTGAACGATTTGCTGATTTAGATAACGAAGACAAAGGTATAGAAACAGGGATCTGGGCAACTGTAAAGAGCTGGTTTAAATAATATCTACTCTTTCTAAGATCATATCTAGGAGTAAATCACTCCTAGAAAAATCAAAAAATTTGATAGTATAAATAGGATAAAAAAACTCTTTTAATACCCTAATAGACTACTAATATACGTAAGATGTCACCTTTCTCCCCAAATAAAATCATTATAATATAATTTAAGTACCCTTATAATCAAAAAATATTATAATTATTATTGAGTGTTGTAATTATTTTGCAACATAGAATTTATACAAGGGGGTATGCATGCAATCAAACGCAGCATTGGAATATGATTATTCAGTAGCAAAGTTGTTTACATATACAACAATTTTGTTTGGATTTTTAGGTATGTTAGTCGGTACAATTATTGCCGCACAAATGGCATTTCCTGAATTAAATTATCTATTGGGTGAATATGGTACATTCTCAAGACTTAGACCAATCCATACAAATGTAGTGGTATTTGGATTTACGGTAAGTGCCATTTTTGCTACATGGTATTATATCGGTCAAAGAGTACTTAAGGTATCGATGGCAGAATCAAAATTCATCATGGTTATCAGTAAGATACATTTTTGGGTTTATTTCTTCGGAGCATTATTAGCGACAATAACTCTGTTATTGGGTATTTCTTCAGGTAAAGAGTATGCACAGTTTGAGTGGTTTATCGATCTTGCTATCGTAGTGATCTGGGTTCTATGGGGTCTTTCTATGATGGGACTTATCGGAATTAGAAGAGAGAAAGCACTTTATATTTCTGTGTGGTACTATCTTGCATGTTTTCTTGGTATTGCTATGTTGTACTTGTTCAACAACATGTCTATCCCTACTTACTTCGCAACTGAAGGTCTTGGGGCTATCACGCACTCAGTATCTATGTATGCTGGTACAAATGATGCACTAGTACAATGGTGGTATGGACATAACGCGGTTGCGTTTGGATTTACTGTACCTATCGTTGGTATGATCTATTATTTCCTTCCAAAAGAGTCTGGACAAGCGATCTATTCATATAAGCTTTCTTTACTTTCTTTCTGGGGATTGATGTTCGTGTACCTTTGGGCTGGTTCTCACCACCTTTTATGGTCAACAGTTCCAGATTGGATGCAAACAATGGGTTCTGCGTTCTCTGTAGTACTAATCTTACCATCATGGGGTTCTGCAATTAATATGCTCCTTACGATGAAAGGTGAGTGGAATCAGTTAACAGACAATCCACTGATCAAATTTATGATCCTTGCATCAACATTCTATATGTTATCAACAATTGAAGGTCCTATTCAAGCGATCAAATCAGTAAATGCAATTGCGCACTTTACAGACTGGATTCCTGGACACGTTCATGATGGTGTTCTTGGTTGGGTTGTATTTATGGTTATGGCTTCATTGTTCCATATGGCTCCACGTATGTTTAAAAGAGAAATTTACTCTAAAAAACTTATGGAGACACAATTCTGGCTTCAAACAACTGCCGTTGTTCTTTACTTTACATCTATGTGGATCGCAGGTATTACACAGGGTATGATGTGGAGAGCAGTAGATGAGTATGGTAACTTGATGTATTCTTTCATCGATACAGTAAATGTATTACATCCTTACTATACTATCAGAACAGTTGCTGGTGTTATGTACCTTGTTGGTTTCATAATGTTCGCTTACAATATGATCAAAACTATGACTTCTGCTAAAGTGATTACAGAAGAGCCACAGTTTAGAACACCTATGGCATAAGGGAGGTAGATTATTATGTTTTTTCATTGGTTAGAAAAAAATCCATTCTTCTTCGCTTCGGCGATTTCGATTGTTATCTCATTTGCAGGGCTTATTGAAATAGTTCCAAACTTTGCAAAGGCAGCAAGACCTGTAGTTGATTTAAAACCTCGTACAGTTCTTGAACTTGCAGGTAAAAATCTTTATATTAAAGATAACTGTATGTCATGTCACTCACAGCTTATTCGTCCATTCAAGTCTGAGACTGACCGTTACGGTGATTATTCACTTTCAGGTGAATATGCGTATGACAGACCATTCCTTTGGGGTTCTAAAAGAACAGGTCCGGACTTGCACCGTATAGGAAACTATAGAACAACAGATTGGCATGAAAATCACATGTTGGCACCTGCTGAAATTGTTCCAGGTTCTATTATGCCGGCATACAAACATCAGTTTACAAATATTGGCTGATATTGAAACTGCTTATGCAGAAGCGGTAACAGTTAAAAATGCATTCCACACACCATATGGTCCTGAATTTAAAAGAACCAGAGCTGCATGGGATGCACACAGACCAAAAGTTCTTGCAGATGCAAAAGCTATTGCTGATGATATGAAAAACAAAGATGTTAAAGAAGCAGTTGCGAATGGTCAAGTACCTGAAATCGTAGCACTTATTGCTTATCTTAACAGCTTGAAGTAGTGAGTACAAAATGGACATTAGAGAATATACAAGGCTATGCCAGTTTCTTTATGACCATTTTTTTGGTAGTGATGTTGTATGGGTATATTGTACACCTGTATAGAAGTGAAAAAAAAGGTGAGCGTGATTATGAAAAATATGGGAATATTGCACTTGATGATGAGATCACAAGTACACCTGTAGAAGATAAACCCGCTTCACAAAGAGAATACAAGGAGGAGAATAAATGAATGCATTAATGATAAAAGCGTTGGCATTTGCAGCTATATTGATTATAGCGACTATTGCAGTGGTTATGAATTTAGGTATGGATGTCCTTGCGGATGATATGACTGCGATAACAATGGGTGGTGCTATAGCAGTTGCAGTAATTACAGCAGCTGTTGCAGTTAAATATATTAATCAGATAAAATCAGATACAGCAAGCGGTGAGCTTGCAGATGATAATTGGGATGGTATAGGTGAGTATCAAAATGAACTTCCTTCAGGTTGGGCATACTCATTTTTAGCAGTTTTCATGTGGTCCATGTGGTATGGTTTCTTCGGTTACCCTGTTAATGCCTATAGCCAGATCGGTGAGTATAATGAAGAAGTTTTGGCTTATAATGCGAAATTTGAAGCAGTACATAAAGATGCAGACACAGCAACACTTAAAGAGATGGGTGAATCTATCTATCTGGTACAATGTGAGCAATGTCATGGTACTACAGGTGATGGTACTTTCTGGTAAAGCACAAGATTTCACAGCTAGAATGACTAAAGAGCAAGTACTGGATGTGATCAACAATGGTTCAAACCAGTTAGGGTATGCTATGGGTATGATGCCTCCGGGAATGGCTCAGGTGAGCAGGCTGAAGAGATCGCTGCTTATGTGGCTGGTGGTATGAAAGGTGAGCAACCTGCATCATTTGCGGCTTGTAGTTCATGTCATGGAGCAGATGGTACAAGGTAACGACGGTATGTCACCAAACCTTGTATCTTATGATACTGCATTGATGAATCATGTACTACAAAATGGTAAAAAGGGTATGATCGGCAAAATGCCATCGTTTAAAACACTTATTCCATCAGAATCAGTACAAGAGAAAGCTTTGACTGTGTATATTCAGTCATTGTCAAACTAAGGAGTTTAATATGGCAGAAAATACAAAAAGAAGTGTATTTGGGCTTAATGGAATAGCAGGTATTTTGATATCAATTGTAGGATTATTAGTAATTCTTGTTACATTGATGCTTATGGTAATTGTTACACAGAGACATGCGCGTTGAAAATCCTTATGATCCATCAGTCATTAGAGATGTAAACAACATTAAAATGATCTCTGTAGAGAATAAACAATTTGCATTTCAGCCAAAAAGGATAACAAATGATTAAATATATGGATAAAGTACTTATCGCGTGTATGGCATTTGCTGCAATAGCAGCACTCTATTTGTCATTCTCTGGCAATCTTTTATACGTAGGTTAATATGATTAAAGCAATAGTAAGGGCAACCTTGCTTGCTTTTGCTTCCCCTTCTGCTTAACGCTACACATATCCTCAGAAACGACCTTTTAAAATTAGAAGCTGAACAAATCATCAATGAGATAGGTGAAGAACTTCAAACAAAAACAGGCGTATATGCTTATGTTATTGCAACCAATGAGCATTTCCCTGAAAGATATAATTTAGTAGAGTACAGCAAGCAGTATGAAGCAAATATGAGTAAGCCTTATGTATTGTTTATTTTTGCACCTTATGCAACGATAACAGAAAAATCTGAAACACAAGGAAGAGTAGGATTATTCCTTCTTCTGATGATAAAATCGACTATATGATTATGATGAGGTGCGAGATGCCGCAGTTGATGTGGTTTCCACTAAAGATAGTAATTCAGATGAAGATAAACACAACATTGGTGTGATACAGGCCTTTTCAGAACTGGCAGACGGTATTGCCTCTTCAAAAGGCATAGAATTAAAAAAGACGATACCCGATGAGATCGTTGTATGGTATGGGTTTAAGAGTACTTGTATACATCGGTTCATCTGTAGTACTCTGGATCTTTGTATTTAGATCACTATGGATGAGGATAAAAAATGGCAAAAAATAACGAAAAAACCTATTGGCCGCATATGATACTTGGCTTTCTTACAATTGGACTCACTTTAAGTTACTGGACTGTAAAGTCAGATTCATCGATGCCTGTACAGGAGTCAAATCAATATATGCTCAAGTACCAAATGGCTGATATAAATATCAACCAGATCTTGGAGAAAAAAAATAGCATTTGATAAAACCTATACTATTAATATCTTAGATGCTGAAACGATGGTTATGACAGACAATATAAACAGTAACCGTGCTCAGCCGAACCCGGTGAAGTTGTCACAAGGTGCCAATACATTTTCGTATGAAGTAGTTACAAAAGATGGTACCAAAGTATCTGATGCAAATGCAACATTTTTACTGACACAGCCTCATAGTAGAAAAGAGGATCAGCTTTTTCTCAATGTACCTTATGTTGACGGGATATATCAGATAAAAGATGTGAACATTAAAAAAGCAGGTAGATACTCCTTACAGTTTAGAGCAGAAGTAGGTGATACTATCGGGTACTCTGAAATTTCTGCTTATCTTAAACCTAAAATCTAAATCTTTAAGACAAGGCTAAACCTTGTCTTTATCTTTATTTGCCATATTGACATATTTTTCTTTTTTATCTTCTACACTATGATATACTTCACATTATGAATCAACTCCACATTTATCCAACATCACGAGCATTAAGAACAGTCAGCTCTCAACAGAAAGAACAAGATGGTTTTTTGCCAACACTTATGCGTATGGATGAGTTTGAACATCGTGCAATACTGGTTGAAAATAAAATGCAAATTGACTCATTACAGCGTATTTGCTTCGAGAAGCAGCAGCTTTTGAAACTTTTGAAGATCTCAAAGTTGATCTTCTTTGGTGCGGTTCTTCACCAAGAGTGATGCACTGTTTAAATTTTTTGAAGAGTTGGCCGCAGAAGAAGGTGGCTTTGACACATTGGCAAAGGCGGATGCCTATGCAGAGTTTGGTACACATCTTGGCATCTTGGAAAGACTTTTGGAGAATTATAAAAACCTTTTAGATGAAAAAGGTTTTACAGATAAAGCTTTTATTCCCAGCAGTTATACAATGAACATGGGTTTTTTACAAGCCTATGAAAAAATAGAGATACATCTTGAAGGGTATTTAAGTATTTTGAACTAGAACTTTAGGAACATGTTGCAAAAGAGGTCCACTGATCATCTATTATACAACTACGAAGTTTAATCTCTAAGATGCAAGAGCGTTTTAAGCATTTGGGCATTGCACTTGAAAACAATAAAGATATAACCTTTTCTTTGTCATATAAAGAGATAGTAGATATGCAACCATATGATAATCTTCCATGCAAAAGTGTATTCTGTAGAGGGAAGAACAGATTGCTATTGCATTTAGAGAGATAGAGAAGATGGTATCTTCAGGCATAAATGCAGAAGAGATAGTCCTTATTTTACCTGATGAGAAGTTTCAAAGAACACTTTACGCTTTTTGATGCGCATAACAACCTAAACTTTGCGATGGGGTATGATTACAGAACGGACGTATCTATAAATCATTAGAGGCACTTCACATTCGGCAAAGTCATGAAGAAGAGTACCAAGGTACTGGAACGCTATGGATTTAATCTTGAAGAGATAGGGAAGATCACACCCACTCACAAAATAGATGTACAATCTTTCTTTGCCAGCTCATAGATAGACTTGGCTTACATGAGCCACCCCTTATGGATGCAGAAAGGAAAGAGAAATTTAATGAGCGTGTGTATGAGACGTACCTGTACTTTTCGAAAGTGCTAGAAAAAGGAAACATTGCGTATCAAAGAGTGGCTCTTTTTATGGCTGAAGTCTCTTGCTTCTGTCACGATGGATGATGTGCGTGGAGGTAAAGTCACGGTCATGGGTGTTCTGGAGACCAGGGGTGTGAGCTTTGAAGGTGTGGTGATTGTAGACTTTAACGAAGGTTTCGTACCTGCCACTTCGAGCAAAGATCAGTTTCTCAACTCTTCAGTACGTGCGTTTGCTAATCTTCCGACCAAAAATGACAGGGAGTCCCTACAGAAACAGTACTATAAACGCTTACTTGAACAAGCACAGAAATCAGTGATACTCTACAGTACTTCTGACAATAAACTACCTTCAAAGTTTCTCTATGAGTTAGGACTAGAGGATGTAGAACAGACCCAAGCTCAGTTTAACTTACTCTATGCAGGAGCCTCACAATTGCAAGAGGTAGTAGATCCAGAAGTAAAAGAGTTTGATGCATTTGGTATTATATGGTCTGCCTCACGATTAAAGACCTTTTTGGAGTGTAAGCGTAAGTATTATTACCGTTACATCCAAAGGATAGAAGCAAAAAAGGAGGAGGAACTCAATGAAGGTGCATTCTTGCATACTCTTTTGGAGTATCTCCACCGTGAACATGACAGCTATGAGAATGAAGTTCAGATGCAAAAACAGATAGATGTTTTACTGGATACCTTACTCCCTTTTGAGGATGCAAAAACAAACTACCAAAAATTGCTGTGGAAAGAGAAGCTAAAAGGCTTTGTCTGGAGTCAAATAAAGCATTTTAACAATGCATGGAAAGTAATAGAGAGAGAAAAGGAGTTTCAATCAGAGATAGGTGGACTTCGATTTAAGGGGCGCATAGACCGTATTGACCAAAATGAGACAGACACGCTGGTACTTGACTATAAAAGTGGTTCTACAAAAGAAGCACAAAAGACAAAAAATCTAGAAAGTCTTAATGACTTACAGATGAGTATCTACTATCAGATGTTAAGGAGTAAGTATCAAAATGTCTCCCTTGCCTTTGTCAAACTCTTCGAAAATGGAGAGATAGAAGAGATCACCGCACTTGAAGAGAAAAATGAACGGCTAGCAGAAGTCATTATAGAGCTTAAACAGACCAAAAGCTTTGTTGCTAGTAAGTGTGAGGATCTGCAAAAGTGTAAATTTTGTGAGTTTACCTTGATGTGTAGTAGAGGAGAGTATCTATGAGTTTCAAACCCTTTTTAGCCTACTCAGCCTCAGCGGGGTCGGGTAAAACGTTTGCGCTTTCTGTTCGGTATATTTCACTTTTGTTCATGGGAGAATCACCTAGTAGTATTTTGGCTGCGACGTTTACGAACAAAGCAGCTGCTGAGATGCGTCAGCGGGTGGTGGATTCACTACGAAACCTTGGGGAGAACGATGCATTTTTGGATGCTGTCTCTGTGGAGTCCGGGCTGAGTAAGAAGGAATTATTTGCTAAACAGCCTGAAGTACTCGCAAGATTTTTGGCTTCGTCTTCTTATATCGTTACACTCGATAGCTTCTTTGCCAGTATCTTGCGCTCGGCATCTTTGGAGCTAGGGCTTGAACCGGACTTTGTAACCAAGGAACAGGGTACAGAGGAGTTGGAGAGGCACTTTTTGGATGAGGTACAGGCAAACGGTCTTTTATCAAGTCTTGTGAAATTGGCTATGGATATAGAAGACAAACGTTTTACAAAGATATTTGATCTTATGCAGAACTTTTACAAGGTTGATCCTCTTTTGCCAAAGCAGAATGAGAGTCACCTTATCTTGACCCAGCAAGAAGAAATATGTGAAACACTCAGACTCAAGATGCTAAAAGCACTTGAGAGAGCCAATGCATCGGCTAGGTGCATGAAACAGTTTGAGACCAAAAATATCAAAGATCTCTTTTCCAAAGGGTTGTTTGAAAAGGAGAGTCTGTGTGAGCACAGTTGGTTTAAAAAGGTGGCCAATGATGAGATAGAAGGACTATTTACCTATCTCAAAGAAGCACTTTCCAGATGGGCTGAAGCCAGAGAAGCCATCGTCCTGCAAAGTCTCTTTAAAATCTATGACTACTACCGCAATGCAAACATTACCGCAGCAAAATCAACAGGTATACTTAGCTTTGATGACCTTACCTATTTTACCTATAGACTTTTACATGAGAGTATGAGTAGGGAGTTTTTATACTTTAAGATAGACTCCAAATTCAAACACATACTACTTGATGAGTTTCAAGATACCTCTACGTTGCAGTTCTTACTGCTTCAACCACTCATCGATGAGATCTTCTCAGGATATGGACAGAGTGAATTCAAATCATTCTTTTATGTAGGGGACACCAAGCAGTCACTTTACCGCTTTCGAGGAGGAGTAGAAGAGCTGTTTGATAAGGTAGCAGAAACCTATGGGGTAGATATATTGCCTATGGATACCAACTATCGGAGTGCAAAAAATGTGGTAGAACAGGTCAACAGATGGTTTGAACCGACGATGAAAGGGTATGTAGCTCAAAAGAGCAGACAGGATGCCTGTGAAGGGTATGTAGAAGTCATAGAGTCTGAAGAACTCATAGATGAAGCTGTGATACAGGCCAAGAGACTTTTGGCGCTGGGGGTACATGTAGATGATATCGCTTTTTTGGTCAATACCAATAAAGATGGGCAGACCCTTCAGGAAGCCTGTGAACATGAAGGTATAGAAACACTTCTTAAAACATCTTCTTCACTCAAAAACCTACCAAAGATAGCAGCACTTGTAGCTATGTGTGAATATCTCTTCTTTGGTGAGAAGATAGATGCTCAAGCATTGCTTCTAAAGGTAGGTAAAAAGATAGAAGAAGTAGATATGTCTTGGTTTTCTGCATTTATGTCACCATTGCAAGTAGTAGATAGACTTGTACGTGAATTTGGGTACTTTGATGATGACTTGAATATCTTGAAGCTCTTAGAATTTGCCTCTGCCTTTACAGATATCCCATCTTTTATAGAGGAGTTTCATACTTCCAGTATCTCTGTAGCATCGAACTCTGTGCATGGTGCAAAGATCATGACCATTCATGGCTCTAAAGGATTAGAATTCGAGTATGTGATCCTTCTAGATAAGCTTACACGTAAAAATGCTGATACTTCTGCACTGATGTATAGCTATGACGAGACGCTACATATCGACAGAATATTTTACCGACTCCAAGGGCGTGAACATTTTGACACTGAGTATGCACAGTTGATGGAAGCACGTAAACTCTGCAAGTGCCAAAGACAGTATGAACGTACTCTATGTTGCACTCACAAGGGCGGTTGAAGGTATGATAATACTTCGTAAGCCTAAAGAGTCCATCTTTGATGGATTAGATATGAGTCCGATGCATGTAGGCACACTTCACACAGTGAGTGATACTGCGAAAAACATTCAACAGATGCAAAAAGCTTCTGACATAGTGCTTTCAGATTATGGTACACAGGAGACACCAGAAAGAGAGGATGAAGAAGAGAAAGACTATGAGGCCATTCTGTTTGGTACAGCACTGCATTATGCACTTGAGATGTTAGGTGGTTTTGATACTCAAAGTTTAGATATTACTATGATTTCACTACAAAATAGATTTGGACAAGAGCTTACACAAGTACAGATAAGTGAGATAGAAAAACGTATACGTAGACTTATAGAAAATGAAAGTTTCCTACAACTATGTAGCGGGGCTAAGATACACAAGGAGCAATCTCTCTCTTTTGGAGGAGAACTCAAACAGGTTGATCTGCTTTTAGAGTATGAGGATCACGTACGGGTAATTGATTATAAGAGTTCTAAAAAGTATGCTTTGAAGCACCAAAAACAAGTAGAGTATTATCAAAAAGCTATAGCTAAGATTACCGGGAAAAGAACAGAAGGAATGCTTATTTATCTTTTAGAAGATGAAATTGACATTAAAAACTTAAGTAAATCTTAATTTAAATAAATTTTAAGGTTAAGTGGGTACAATCCGTCCACAAAAGAACACTTACAGTGTAAACAGTTCTATTTAAACAAGGAAAATTCATGAAATTGACATCAGTTCTTAAACCTGCTGAAGTACAACGTGACTGGGTTCTGATCGATGCAGAAGGTAAAACTTTTGGTCGTATCTTAACTGAAGTAGCGACACTTCTTAGAGGTAAACACAAACCATCATTTACGCCAAACGTAGATTGTGGTGATTACGTAGTTATCATCAATGCTGAAAAAGCTAAATTTACAGGTGTTAAACTTGAAGATAAAGAGTATTTTACTCACAGTGGTTACTTCGGTTCTACTAAAAGTAAAAAACTTGGTGATATGTTAGAAAACCATACAGAAAAACTTTATAAGCTTGCTGTTAGAGGTATGCTTCCAAAGACTACTCTTGGTAGAGCAATGCTTAAAAAGCTTAAAGTATATGCAGGTGCTGAACACCCACACACTGCTCAAATCAATAAGGAGGCGTAAGCATGGCAACAATTTACGCAACAGGTAAAAGAAAAGCAGCAATCGCTAAAGTTTGGATCACTCCAGGTAACGGTGAAATGCTTATCAACGGTAAAACACTTGACCAATGGTTAGGTGGACATGAAACACTTAAAATGAAAGTAAGACTTCCACTGGAAGCTACTAAGCAACTTGAGGCTATGAACATTAAAGCAACTACACTTGGTGGTGGTTATGCTGCTCAAGCAGATGCACTTAAGCATGGTATCACAAAAGCTCTTGTAGAGTTTGAACCATCTTTCAGAGCAATCCTTAAACCAATGGGACTTCTTACTAGAGACTCAAGAATAGTTGAAAGAAAGAAGCCAGGAAAGAAAAAAGCGAGAAGATCTCCACAATTCTCAAAAAGATAGTCGATCTTTTTCCAAAGCTTGTCTTTGGAAAATCTCTTTCGCCAAGGTGTTTCCTTGGAATCTTTTGCAAGAATCTCTCTTGCAAAATTTATACTACCCAATCCACATTTTAAACAAACACTCTTTAGTACATATTTTATTATATAATTTAAAGTATAGGTTCTCTTATTAATTTATTATTAAGATATCTTATCTTATACTCAAAAAAATCTGACATAAGAAAAGGGGAAAAAATGAAAAAAATGAGTTTGATAGGTATGTCTGTGGTAACAGCAGGTTTAATAGTAACGGGATGTGGAAGCTCTAGTTCTTCTACTACGACTACTGATACTGGAGATGCTGTTATTAATAGCTTGAAACAGCCTATGTCGATGACTGATCAGAATGTAACAAATGTATTGAATTTTGTTAGGGAACAATTCCGTCAATTTGGAGGAATGAACGCTAAGGCTGCAGTATTAAAAGCAAAAATAAAAGAAGTGCAGGATGCTAACTTTGCAGTGGTATCTGGTGAACCAGAACCTTGTGATATCAGTGGAACTGAAACATATACTCAAACAATCACTGAAACTGAGAATGAATTTAGAGTGGAAACGACTACAGTTTGGGATAATTGTGTAAATATGAATTCTGGTGATGGTTACGGCATAATAGATGATGTAATATTGAATCGTGAAACTCTAAACGGGACACAATTATATTACTATGCAAGAAGCTATAACGTAGATACTAATATAGAAAGTTCGTCAGATGGCGCTGCAGATAACTTTACAGCAGTGTATGACAACAATGAAACAGCAGTGGTATCACGTACTCGATATAAGCACGTATACGTCTGATAGAACAGAACAATCGAAAACGCAGGAAGAGACTGACGATTTCAGAAGATTTACTTATATGACAGATGGAATCAGACAAAGTGAAGAGGTAAATGCAAGTGGTGACACCATATATAGTACGAAGGATGTAGCTGAGAATGCCATTATAGAAGAGTATGAATTAATGGATGGCAGTTCAGGTTCACTTACAGCGAATGGCGGGATGAGTTATTATGAGAATGGTATAGCTCAAGATGGTATATATTTTGATAATTATGTATATGAATGGACCCGTATGAATCAAGAAAAGACGGTTGTTATAAATGGTACTGCAGGTAGCCTCTGTCTTGGTGGAAGTGTTTCTGTAGAAACAACTACAACGATGAAAGAGAACCAGGTTGATTATTTTAGTGCGTCTTCCGAATCAGGCTCTGATGTACTTCCATATGATGGAAATTTAAGTTTGACAGGATCTGACAGTGTTGTGGCAACTGTAGGATTTGATACTAACGAAAGCAATTATACTTCTGCAACAGTTACTATAGGCGGAGGTGAACCTCAAACATACGACTCATGGAGTGACATGACAAGCGAAAGTGACTGTAATATTTATTTTTTTAGGGACTAACAGTAGTCATGACAAAGATGCCTGATGGGCATCACTCTAAACATTTTCTTTTTACAAAGACCCTTTTTATATAAAAGAGGGTCACTTTCTTTCACGATATTGCCGTCGTATAAGCCTAAATATATCATAATCTATAAAAACAAAAGGTGTTTCACTGATGATCACAATTTTACAATTGGCAGGTCTTGGCGATCGTAATGAAGTCCTTTTGGTCACGACTGATGAAACTGGTCAAAAACGGTTATTAGAGATCCTCCAGCTCTCACCGCTTCTTGAAGTGCTAAATCCCAGACAGTTTCGTCATAAAAAAGTCCTATTTGGTGGAGAGTTCAGCAGTATAAAGATAGATATAGCACCAGATATCATCTACAACAGTGTCGGAGACCCGGACCGTTGCTCTCGGTACTCCAACGTCTTCAAAAAGAGTCTGCTCAAAATGACTTTCCTTATATCAACCATCCAGATCATATTTCAAGAGTGAGAATGGATCATCTTTACCATTTGGTCAAAGAGATAGAAGGTATGGAAGTCATCAAGACCATACGTATTACACCCCGTTCACTTGCTGAAGTAAAAGAGTTACTCGAGAAGAATAGGTTACAGGCACCTTATATAGTCAAAGAAGCGGGTCTGGAACCTGAACAAAGCCAGAGTTATCTTTTTAAAGAAGGAGATGATATACATGATCTCGAACGCTTTGCTTTTGACGGACGAGCCTACTATATACGTCCATTTTATGACTACAGATCCAAAGATGGACTCTATCGTAAATACAGGTTTTTTATTATAGGTGACAAGATCATTCCGGGACATCTTATCATCTCAAAAGAGTGGTATGTGAAAGATGACATACAGGCTCATAAAGGTGTAGAAAAAAATATCTCTGCAATAGAAGCAGAAGAAAAAACATTTTTAAAAAAATACCAGAAAAAAAGAATTCCCGCATTGATAAGTCTTAAAGAAAAAATTGATCTTGATTTTTATGCTGTGGATTGTAGTATTAACGAGAAAGGAAAAATCATACTATTCAATGTAGATTGTGAAGCACACTATTTTGAGAGATGTAAAAAAGAGGGTTATTATCTGCCTAAACAGATCCAGCGCTTTAATGAAGCTGTTGAAAATATGATTATAAATAAGTTGAAACGATATAGAAGAGAGAGTAATGCTTAAAATTTTATACGTAGTGAGTTCGCCTGACAGTAATATGCTTTTAGTGGCTAAAAATGATGGTAACATCAATAAGTTAAATGTAACTTTACAAGGTAATAACACACTCAATCTTCTAGTAGGGTCTGATTTTGCTCAAGTTACCACTATAACTTTAGGTGGTCTTGAACCCAAAAAGATCAAACTTGAAGATGCAGATATTATTATCAATTCTATCTGTGATCCCGATACCAATAAAAAAGGACTAGATAAAGCATCAGAGCTTTTAAACAATGTTTCAATTCCAATCATCAATTCACCAGCCTTAATAAAGCAAACGACACGTGACCAGATCTATAAATTGCTACATGATATCCCTGGTATCAAGATTCCTAAAACAGTGAGAATCACACCCAGATATCTTTCGGATATTCCAAAAATGTTAGAAGAAAAGGGAATGAACTATCCTTATATATTTCGTTCATCAGGTGATCATGGCGGAGAAGGTATGGAACTTGTCATGAATGAAAATGAATTACATAAGCTTGAAGCTTTTGCTTTTGACGGGCGCGACTTTTATGCGATAGAGTTTGTAGATTTTAGATCAGCAGATAACTATTATCGAAAAGCAAGGATCATGGTAGTTGATGGAGAGGCGTATGTACGTCATTTGATCATATCAGACAGTTGGAAAGTCCATGCAGAAAGCAGAGGTGTTCTGATGAATGATCATGTAGCTTTACGTCAAGAGGAAGAAGCTTTTGTAACAAATCCTCCAGAATATCTAAACACCTTATGTAAAGAAATGCATAAGATCTTAAAACTTGATTTTTTTGGAATGGATTGTAACATAGGGTTGGATGGCTCAATCCTTATCTTCGAGATTAATACCTGTATGAATACATCCTTCAGTGCCAAGAATAAAGAAGTGTATGAAACATATAAATATCTTGTAGAGAGTTCAAGCAAGATAAAAAATGCATTCAAAGAACTTTTGTATCGTAGAGCAGACAAACATTAAATCAAGTAGATACGATCAAAGATTTTAGACCGCGGAATACAAAAGACTCTTTCCATTCAGGTTTTTGGGCAAGAGAGATATTGGGTATACGTTTAAGTAATGTCTCATATCCGATCTTCGCTTCCATGCGAGCCAATGTACCACCCATACAGTGGTGTATCCCCGTACCAAAAGCAATATGTGCTCCATCATTTCGTGTGATATCGATTTGATCTGGGTTAGGAAAACGTTCAGGGTCTCTGTTTGCTGCAGATAATATCGCAACCACTTCTTCCCCTTTTTTTATCAGTTTCTCACCAATTTTGACATCTTCAAGAGCAATTCTATAAAGTGCTGAGTTAGTACTCGTTATACGTAAGAGTTCTTCTATCGCAGAATTTATATGTTTTGGTTCATGTATCATTTTGTAAAGCTGATTAGGTTGTTTAAAGAGCTCAAGCATACCGTTACCGATGAGATTCATCGTTGTTTCATGCCCGGCAAAGATAAGGAAAATAGGCATGACCAAGATCTCTGCATCAGTAAGTGCATTTGATCTTATATTTTCATGTAACATGTCATTGATGAGATTATCTTTTTTGATATCTTTGTTACTAACTATCAGGGCATTGAAATATTCTTTTAATTCCATAATAAGTGTTTGAGCAAGTGCAATATCCTCTTCTGTTTTTTTAGGTACGAGAAGCGCAGAAAAATGAGGTGAATATTTTTTAAAAATGTCTTTGTCTGATGAGGGAATGCCCAAAAGAATGCTGATAACACCTACTGAGAGAGGATAGGCATAATCTGCAATGAGATCAAAACTTTCTTCGTGTTCGACTTTATCAATCAAAGTATCTGCCAGGTTCTGAATTTCTGGCAGCAGTTTCATGACACGTTTATGAAACAGTGCATTCATGGCAGAACGGATTTTCTTATGTGCATCACCATCTTTAAAAGGAAGAAGATTAAACCGTAACCGTTCAACATCATTCATACTTTCATCATTTTCCGCAATGATTCTATAGGTTGTTCCACGTCCGAATCTCGGGTCTTTTAGCATGTTATTGACATCGTCATAGCGTGTGAGTACCCAGCAGTTCGAATCCTCACTCCAATAGACAGGTTCTTCTTTACGCAGTTTATGGTAGTAGGTATGTGGATCTTCGACCATCTTGAATGAACGTGGTAAAAACCTTAAATCATCTCGTTGCATTAGTTATTTGTCCTCATATTGGTTTCCCATTGTCCTTCAAGTTTTGTATATACAATGGCACGGACACCACCTGATGGTCTATCTTCTGGAAGATAATTAGTGGCTAAGGTCAATACTTCGCAGTTACCTATATGTTTGTACAAAAGTATAAGAGGATCTTGCAGAAATGTCTTATTAGAAGGTATAGACCCACCGGAAAGGTAGAAGTCTATAGCTGTTTTTAGTTCAGGTTTTACAGCAATATTGTTATAGGGGTCTCCATTATAGGATGGTATACGCGAAACACCTATGAGGAATTTACATCCATCTTCCGCTGCACGCTTCATCATAGCATTTAAAAGCGTGTATATGTGTTGAATACCTCTTTTTGAGGGAAGAAGTTCTACATTATATATAAGTACGGTATTGAAAGTATCAGACATTTCCATTTGATAAAATGGCCGCCATTGTTTTTGTGCAAACTGTTTTGTTTCTTCTTTGGAGTCAAACCATTTGTAAGCAAATGAAGCTACACCTACTAAGCTCTCGTCAACATATAACCCAAGCATAATGTGTCCTAGATCAAACCTTGAATGAAGTGTCTCTCTTGAAGCACGTAAACAAGGTGCAAAGCAAGACTCTTCAAGTATTAGGATCGCATCTATGTCTTTGTCTGAAAGTGTTTCTATACGTGTATTCATTAAAGCTCCATTGGAATTATATGGTAGCATAAACTTATATAACTTTTATGAGTAAATAGGGTTTTTTATTGTAAAGAATTGTAGTGATGAATTATGAATACACACATAAAATAATGATATGAAAGTGTAGAGATGAAATACTTTAATAGAGTAAAAAATAATTTGCCAAAAAAAGTAAAAAGAGTTTGACACACAAAATAGCCAGGGTGCCTATAATGTTTCCTATTTGACAGGACGTACAGTGTTTATATTTTTTCCCTTCATATTGAGCATAGAAGAAATAAATAATCATAAGTAGTAAAAGTATAAGCATAAGAGTGTTTTCAACTGTTTTTAGTGTAAGTATTATCTCTGAGTTGAGAAAAAAACTTATCAATAATCCTAAAATTCCCGCAACAAATCCATACTTGATGAGGTGAAGTATTTTATCTTTTTTAAAAACAGTAGGACAGCTATTATTATCAATATTGTCTGTTCCAAATTCGAGTTTGGCATCAAAAAGTTTTTTTTCTTCTTCGTCCATTCTTATTCGAAAGTTCGCACCGAGTAAATAATCTGTTTTTCTTTGAATGGTAATAGCAAGCTCGCCTTCAGCTGTGAGAAACTGCTGTTTACCTTCCCTGTCTTCATACATAAGTTTGATCTTTTCATATCGTTTTGTTTTGGCACTAAGTGCCGGAAAGTATGCAGTAGATTCAACAGGAGAGACAGAACCATCCCTTTTGATGATCACTGGATTGATTATCTCTATAAACTGATCATCTTGTTTAATAACAATAACAGCAAGAGGAGAACCTATTTGAAATGCTGCAAGTGCATTGAGGTTATTGGCAGTGATTGTATCTTTTAGATCTTGAATAATCTCTAATAGTGTATTATCAAAATGGCGTACATTTCCACCAAATTCCAAACTCATGACCGTAGGATATTGTATAATTTTTTTTATCATTTCATCTCTTTAAAACACTTATGCTATGTTTAGATATATAGATAAAAATAGGATAAGGGTTTGTAGTAAGTGTACCTTAGATTCTCTAAGGTACACAGAGGTATTAGTGGCTTTTACTTACGACGATCAACATTTTAATGTTGATCACAACAAATCTGATAAATTGCCAGATCTTACAGGTTCTCATTGCTCTTGCAAATTTTCCTGGGATCATGGTTAAGTTAAATTGTTCATTTTGAAAATTTACTTCTTCCTCTTTCATAGTATCTCCTTTTTTTCTATAAAATTTTTTATAACTAAATACAGTTTGATCTTATTCAGGGATCAACGTCCAGCCCGGCTTGAGTTTTGCTTTGTAGATAAACATATGGTGTAAGATATGTTTTATCCAGTGACCCGCAAGACCGATCTCTCCAAATGTATAGTCAGTATCACGGCCTGTTCCAGGGTATTTTTCAAAGTCTGGTACAACAGGATAGACTGTCATCGCTGCTGCTTGACCATCTAACCATCCTTTACCTGCGCTAGCAACACATGCTGCACCCATTTCTGCCATAGAGGCTTCATGGAGATGTGCATTTTCCCCATTTTTGATCATATCGCATACAGAGTGTGCAACGGCTTTACCAATGATACCTGCAGGCATACCAGTTCTTGGCGGTGTAGGGTTGATCGGCGTTCCGTTTGGTGAACTCATAGGTTTAGAGATAAGGTGTGGTGGTGCAAAGGCGATACCACATGCAAAGATATTAGAAAATGATGGGTTTTGATATGTTCTTGGCCAATCAGATGCTTTCCAGTTCTCATAGGCTCCTGCATCATATTTTGCATCTACTTTCATAAATCCGTTTGGTGCGAAAAGTGTATCGGTCATGTCTGAACCATCTTTATCATATGCTTTTAGACCTACACCTGCAAATGGCGGGATAAGCATGGAGAAGTCAAACTCCTCTTCACCCATTGAACCATCAAGAAGTTCATAATGGACTTTACCTGCTTCTACTTTGTTCACATGTGCTCCGATGATCCATGGGACATTTCTTTCTGCATAAAGAGATTCAGCAAAAAGTTTAGAACTTACAGCGTAGCCTCCAACTTTCATATGAAGACCACCCATACCAAAGTCACCCAGGAAGGATTCATTTGAGATCCATTTAATATCTAGCATATCACGGATACCGGCTTTTCTGGCTTCATGTTCAATATTAAAGATGTACTCAAACGCTGCACCTTGGCAGGTACACATCCCATGACCGGTACCTACAAGAAGCTTTTGTCTTTCACCTGATTTTGCTTTTTCAAAAACTTTTTTCAGTTCTTCATTAGCATGGACAGCATGGTCGGCAGTACAAACAGAAACAGTATGTTCTCCCAGTTCACCTTTTCCATTGCCTAAACCTGGCGTTGCATCAAAGTTAAGTTTAGGTCCCGTGGCATTGATAAGATAGTCATATGTCAACTCTTCTGTTTGACCTTTAGTCTCTTCTTTTGTGGACTCTATGACAATGTAAGGAGTATCACTGTCAGCCTTCCCATTTGGGTGGATCGAAACAGCCAAGGCTTGTCTATAATCAATTCCTGCTTTATTATAGACTGGAGCAAGTGGAAATACAACGTCCTCTTTTGTCATTTCTCCTACGCCAACCCAAATATTAGAGGGGATCCAATTCCATTGAGAGTTTGGAGTGACTACCACCACTTCATGCTCTTTTCCAAGCCATTTTTTTGCAAAAGTTGCAGCGGTGTGTCCTGAAACACCACCACCCATTACTATTAATCGTGCCATATTCTTCCTTTTTGAACCATCATTAGGTCATGTATTACATAACTAATGGTTGAAATTAAATGTTCATATACAGTGTAAGACATAGAGTATTAAAGAAAAATTAAAATTAGTATTTTTTATGAATATAATAAAAAATACTAATTTATTTAATAAAACAATGACATATATGATTTTTAGAAAACCATATTTTTTCTTTAATTTATAAATTATATTGATGAAAATAGGAGTAAAAATCTATGAATTTAAGATATGATAAAATGATGTAAGAATTAGTTTTATAGAAAATTTTGTATGAGTAATTTTAATAATTCTAAATTATCTTAATTGCCATGAAAGTATGATACTATTCGATTTAAAGTTCTCCTTCTATGTTTAGGAAAGGTGTGTCGATAAATAAATGAACAGATTATCAGCTATAGTGTTTATACTATTATGTTTAAACATTACTACGTATGCCAGTGTGTGGAATAATCCGCATAATCCAAAAAAGATAGAAACTGACACGTTATTTTCATCCTTTTCTATACCACTTAAAAGACTTGATCCTGTTCAATCGTATAATGCAATTGAATGGAGTGTCATTGGTCAGATCTATGAGCCGCCTTTACAATATAATTATCTTAAAAGACCTTATGAACTTGAACCTTTAACCCTCATAAAAATGCCAGATATACGTTACCTAGATAAAGATGATAATGAAGTCGATGAGAATTCAAAAGATCTTATGTATTCAGAATACCGTTTGGAGTTAAAAGAAGATATTCGATATCAAAACCATCCTGCCTTTGTAAAAAATGAAGATGGCACTTTGATGTATGGTCAATTGAGTGAAGATGCATTGGAAAAGATAGATTCTATTGATGATTTCAAAGAAGTGGGAACACGCAGATTACTGGCCTCTGATTATGAATATGCAATAAAAAGAATGGCCGTTAGACAAAACCATTCACCTATTTTAGATAATATGCAGGCCTATATCGTTGGGTTAGAAACATTTTCTCAAAATATAACACAGATAGTTAAGGATAAAAACGAGGTTTTGGAGTGGACTGATCTTCGTGACTATTCCATTGAGGGAGTTAATGTCATCAATGACTCAGTGTTAATTATTAAGATCAAAGGGAAGTACCCGCAATTTAGCTATTGGCTAAGTATGAATTTTTTTGCTCCAATCCCATGGGAAGCAGATCTTTTTTACCATCAAAAAGGCTTGATCGAAAAAAACATAACACTGAATTGGTTCCCTGTAGGAACAGGTGCATATTATCTAGCCGAAAATAATCCTAATAAACAAATGCGTTTGTTAGTCAATCCAAATTATCATTTTGAAAACTATCCTTCTCTTAGTATAGAAGAACGTCAAAAATCAAAGGTGTCAAAAGAGTTACTTGAGGATTCAGGTAAAAAGTTACCTTTTATCAAAGAGGTGATTTACTCTTTGGAAAAGAGAGTATTCCTTTATGGAATAAGTTCCTACAAGGCTATTATGATGCCTCAGGTATAAGCTCTGAAGCTTTTGACCAGGCCATACAGGTCTCTTCAGTGGGAAGTATGGACCTGAGTGATGAAATGCGAGAAAAAGGCATCTTGATGAAGGGTTCAGTTGAACCTTCCATCTTTTATATGGCTTTTAATATGACAGATCCTGTTGTGGGCGGTTATACGGAAGAGAAAAAAAAGTTACGACAGGCTATCAGTATTGCTCAAAATCAGGAAGAGTATATCTCTATTTTTATCAATGAACGCGGAACTGCTGCACAAGGCCCTATTCCTCCAGGAATATTTGGTAATGAAGAGGGTGAAAAAGGTACGAATAAGGTGGTCTATGACTGGGTTAATGGAAAACGTGTACGAAAATCTATGGAGGTTGCTAAAAGATTATTGGCAGAAGCAGGGTATCCAGGCGGAATTTCAGAAATAACAGGAAAAGTCTTAAAGTTGTATTATGATGCTACAGCTACAGGTCCTGATGACAGAGCATTGATGGATTGGCAGCGTAAGCAGTTTGCAAAATTAGGGATAGAGCTTGTGATACGATCCACAGATTATAATCGTTTCCAAAGGAAAGTAAGAAAAGGAAAAGTACAACTTTACTCATGGGGTTGGAATGCAGATTATCCCGACCCGGAGAATTTCCTCTTTTTGCTTTATGGACCGAATGCTGTAGTTAAGACAAATGGAGCAGGGATAAATAGCTCAAATTATCAAAATCCGAAATTTGATCTACTGTTTGATGAAGTGAAAACGATGAAAAATACGTCTGAAAGAAAAATGAAGATAGAAAAAATGCTTGAAATAGTCAGGGAAGATGCACCATGGATATGGGGTGTACATCCTACATCAATGGCACTCTCTCATCAATGGTATAAAAATGTGTTGCCTCATGCGATGTCAAATAACACACTCAAATATAAACGTGTAGATGCACAGTTAAGGGCAAGTAAGCAAAAAGAATGGAATCAGCCCCAAATTCTACCTTTGATTCTCTTTGTATCATTATTGGCTATGATCGCCTTTGTATCGCATCGTGTTTACCAAAACAGACAAAAAGCTGTTATTGCTAAAGAGGAGCATTAAATGTTTGTCTATATTTTAAGAAGAATGATTTATGCTGTTCCTATATTGATAGGGGTCAACCTTATTACTTTTATGCTATTTTTTATGGTAAACAGTCCTAATGATATGGCAAGAGCACAGTTAGGTGCAAAACAGGTCACTACTCAAATGATAGAGACATGGAAAGAACAAAGAGGTTATGACAAACCACTTTTCATCAATCCAAATGCACGTGGTGTTTCTGTAGTGACTGAAACACTGTTTATGAAAGAGTCACTCAAGCTTTTCACTTTTAATTTTGGTATATCAGACTCTAATCGTAATATAGGTGCAGATATTAAAGAGCGTATGGGACCCAGTTTAGCTATTGCACTGCCTACTTTTTTGATCGCACTGATCACCAATATATCACTGGCTTTACTTTTGGTACTTTTTCGTGGGTCGGTTTTGGATACGAGTATGATGATCGTTGCTGTTATGATCATGTCAATCTCTGGACTTTTTTACATTATTGCAGGGCAGGTACTCTTTTCTAAAATGTGGCATTGGTTCCCTATCTCTGGCTATGAGAGTGGATGGAGCGGGATCAAATTTGTTATCTTGCCTGTGATGATAGGGGTTTTTGCAGGGATCGGTTCAGGTGTGAGATGGTATCGCAGTATTTTTTTGGAACAGATAAATCAAGATTATGTTCGTACCGCAAGAGCTAAGGGACTCTCAGAACTTAGGGTGCTCTTTGGACATGTATTGCGTAATGGAATGTTGCCGATCTTGACAGGGGTGGTGGTTGTGATACCTACACTTTTTATGGGAAGTTTGATCATGGAGTCTTTTTTTGGTATCCCTGGACTTGGTTCCTATACAATAGATGCTATCAACTCACAGGATTTTGCGATTGTAAAAGCGATGGTCTTTTTGGGTTCTGTCCTTTATATTTTTGGGCTTGTTTTGACAGATATCTCTTATACATTCTTTGATCCAAGGGTAAAATTATGATATTTTCTCTACTTTGGACAGATATGTTGGTTTGGGGCTTGCTAGGTGTACTGATATTACTGGGATGGGGCGCATCTCGTTCTCCTCAGCTAAGACAGCAGTGGCATACTATTTTCAAGTCAAGTATCGCAATGGCCTCAACGATCATTTTGCTTTTTTATATCTTCTTTACCCTGCTGGATTCGGTTCATTTACGTTTTGCTGTAGAGCAAACAGAGGGTAAGAGTGAGCAGATCCAATATTCAGAGATAGTCAGTCTCATGGATTTGATCTTCGCACACAATATTGAAGGTACAGAACGTACCTATTCTGCGCCATTTGCACAGTATGAGTATACTAAATCAATTGTAGTAGACGAGCATGGTGTGACAAAGCAGGAGTATCTACCGCTTAAGTATGTTTCTAACAAAGATGAAAGTATACAGACATCTATTATCGCGATTGTAATTGGTTTGGCAATAAGTATGATATTGATTTTTATACATATTCTTTGGTGTTCTAAAGCAGGGTTTAAAGATACGTTTAGACTGACTGTACAGGGGAAAACGGAACTTCCCTGGCGAACAGCATATGTGACATTGACACTATTGATTACGCTGTTCACATGGTTTTACATGTTGAGTTTTGACTATCATGTACTAGGGACTGATAAAGTAGGCGGAGATGTTCTTTATCAAAGTTTAAAAAGTATTCGAACGGGGGTACTGATCGGTATCTTAACGACATTGATCATGTTGCCTGTAGCTATACTTTTAGGTGTAAGTGCAGGCTTGTTTGGGGGATGGGTAGATGATGTGATCCAATATCTCTATACCACACTTAGTTCTATCCCGGGAGTACTTCTCATTGCAGCTGGAGTACTCTCAATGCAGGTGATGATGAATAACAATCCCACTTGGTTTGAGAGTACGCTGGAGAGATCTGATCTGCGACTATTGTTTTTGATACTTATACTGGGGATCACCAGCTGGACAGGACTTTGCAGATTGCTCCGTGCCGAGACATTAAAAATATCCCAAATAGAGTTTGTGACAGCAGCCAAAGCATTTGGTGTAGGTAAACTGACGATTATCCGTCGTCATATTATTCCCAATCTGATGCATATTATTCTTATCTCAGTGGTACTTGATTTCTCCGGTTTGGTATTGGCTGAGGCAGTTCTTTCATACGTAGGAATAGGGGTTGACCCTACTATGCACAGCTGGGGTAATATGATAAATCAGGCCAGACTTGAAATGGCAAGAGATCCAATGGTCTGGTGGTCACTTTTCTCTGCATTCATTTTTATGTTCATTTTGGTCTTAGCGGCCAATTTATTATCTGACCGTGTCCAGACTGTTTTGGATCCAAGGAATAAATCATGAAGACTCTTTTAAGTGTAGAAAACCTGAGTCTTACTGTAGCTGGGGAAAAGCTTCTTAAATCCATCAGTTTTGAGATACAGCAAGGAGAAGTGTTTGCATTGGTGGGAGAGTCAGGATCAGGTAAATCCCTTACATCCTTAGCTATTATGAGACTATTGCCCAATGTGATTTCTGTGAGTTCGGGAGATATTAAATTAAAAAATGATTCTCTTTTTTTACTTCCTGAGTATAAAATGCAAAAGATCCGCGGCAAATCTATAGCTATGATCTTTCAAGAACCTATGACTGCTTTGAATCCTGTAATGACCATCGGAGCACAAGTAGCAGAGGCGATAAAAATACATTTGGGATTAAAAAAAGAGGCTATTAAAGAGAAGGTAATTTCATTGTTTGAGGAGGTTGCTTTAAAAGAGCCTAAAGAGAGATATAACTGGTATCCTCATCAGCTTTCAGGTGGACAGAAACAAAGGGTTATGATCGCTATAGCTTTGGCCTGTGAACCGGATCTTTTGATCGCGGATGAACCTACTACTGCACTGGATGTTACGATACAGGCAAAAGTGTTGAAGTTACTTAAAAAGATACAAGTGAGAAGAAATCTTTCTATCCTTTTTATTACCCATGATATGGGAGTGGTTGCACAAGTAGCAGATAGAGTGGCAGTAATGCGTAATGGCGAGATTGTGGAAAAGGCAGAGTGTGATGTTTTTTTCACTGATCCTCAGCACCCTTATACACAAAGTCTTTTAAGAGATGCTATGCCTACTAAAGAAGGTAGGATGATGGCACATAATCCAGAGAAACTACTTGAAGTGAAGGGGTTAAAGGTTCACTTTCCTATCAAAAAAGGTTTTTTTCAACGAACAGTTGGTTATGTTAAAGCAGTAGATGGGGTTAGTTTTTCGATCCCAAAAGGAAAAACACTGGCTTTGGTCGGTGAATCAGGAAGTGGAAAAAGCACCACAGGGCAAGCGATACTCTCTTTGATACCAACTACAGAAGGTATTATCCAATTTGAAAATCAAGATCTTGCACACCTTAGCCCATTGGCACTCAAGCCATATCGTCGTAAGATCCAGGTTGTTTTTCAAGATCCTTTTTCTGCACTGAACCCTCGTATGACGATTGGTGATATTATTAGAGAAGGTATGGTGAGTTTGGGTGTAGGCCCAAAGAACAAAGCGTTGCAGGATACAAAGATACGTGAACTTCTTTTGAAAGTTGAGTTGGAAGCAGATCATATGTATCGTTATCCTCATGAATTCTCCGGAGGACAACGTCAACGTATAGGAATCGCCAGAGCATTGGCTGTAGAACCTGAATTGATCATTTGTGATGAACCTACCTCTGCACTGGATGTATCTGTCCGGGCTCAAATACTTAAATTACTTCAAAAGCTGCAACATGAGTCAGGTGTATCTTATTTGTTTATCACGCATGATCTTTCCATTGTTCCTATGATCGCAGATGAGGTGGCAGTGATGAAAGGGGGCAAAATAGTGGAACAGGGATCTGTGGAAAATGTAATGGAAAATCCACAGCACTCTTATACGCAAAAGTTGTTGAAATCAGCACCAAAATTGCCAAATTAAAGATATAAACAGAAAGATGTGCATACGATTTTCTTTAGAGCAGATAAGTATGCATCAGATCTGAGGTTTTTGTATAATAGGCGTTCCCCCTAAAATTTATAAACTATATGTATACAATGCAGAGTAACAATCTATGAACGTAAAATATGCTAGAATGATTTTTAAATTTACTCCTAAAGATACTAAATGACAAACTTTTTTGACATGTTCATGACACCCATCAAAGCAATTAGAATGCGATATGTACCCCTGTTACTGATCTATTTTGCCTATGGTGCCAGTGGATTTTCAGCAGTAGCGGAGACTTTTTGGGTGAAAGAGCAATTAAACTTGTCAGCGGAAAATCTTATATCCCTTGCTGTATGGCTTACAGTACCATGGACCATTAAAATGATATTTGGTCAGATGGTAGACTCTTTTACTTTTTTTGGATCCAATCGGAAGATCTATGTCTACATCGGAGCTATGCTTATGGTACTTGGTACAACACTAATGATAGGTTTGGTTTCAGACGCTTCTTGGTTGACTTTATATCCAAAAGAAAAAGTCTATATATTTGCATCCGTTATCACTGTTGTTGGGTTTGTACTGCAAGATGTTGTTGCAGATACTATGAGTACGGAGGTTGTCGACAAAAGTCAAACCATTGAGGAGATAAGAAAAGAGTTGGCGATGATTCAAGTACTTGCCAGACTTTCTCTTGGATTGGCTATTTTTGTGGTATCAGGATTGAAAGGTTGGCTTGCAGAGATCTATAGTTATGAAACCATGTTTAAGATCTCTTTGTTTATTCCAATGCTATCTATACTGGGGGTTACCCTTGTAAAATTAAATCCCGTAGAGAGTTCTCCACTCAATAAAAAAATCTTTTTTGGCGGGTTTGTTTTTGCAGTATTTGTTGTGTTGATGGGTTACAATGAAGTACCATATTCTCAGGAAATAGTCTTCTTTGTCTCTTTGGGAGTAGTACTTTATATGCTTCGTACCCTGGTCATGGAGCTTGATCCAGATACTATCAGACATATACAGATGGCAATGATAGTGATATTTGTTTATAGGGCCATGCCAAGTGTCGGGCCTGCACTTACATGGTGGGAAATAGACATATTGGGCTTTGATAAGGCATTTTTTGGTACATTAGGACAGATAGGCGCATCTTTAGCACTTGTTGGTATGTGGATAAGTTCAAAGTATATTATCAATCAGGCCATAGGAAAAGTACTTATTTGGATGACAGTGATAGGAAGTGTTTTGTCTTTACCTGTTTTAGCTATGTATTACGATATCCATACCATGCTGGGCATAGATGCAAGGACTGTAGCACTTGTTGATACTGCAGTTGCTTCACCATTTGATTATATTGCAGGGGTATTGATGCTGACTTTGGTTGCTATCTATGCACCAGAGGGGCACAAAGGAACATGGTTCGCATTGATGGCAAGTCTTATGAATATTGCCCTGAGTGCAGGAGGACTTTTGAGTAAATATCTCAACAAGATCTTTATTATGACACGAGAGATTCAAGAAGATGGAAAAATAGCGGTACCTGCAAACTATGATGAGTTAGGGGGATTGCTCTGGATTGTTATTATTGCAGGATTTATTATTCCTATCGTGACTATCTTGAAATTTAATCCTGATCCAGATAATAAAAAGAGAAAAGTCAATAGATAGCATTACGCTATAAGTGCAATATTTGGTCAATGAGCTTATTAATTTAGTATAGAAAGAAAGAAAAAATGGTTATATTGTTTGATTTAGACGGAACACTGATAGACTCAACTGAAGCTATCTTGGAAAGTTTTGGTGTAGCTTTCAAGACGTTTGATGCACCTGTACCGCATGATGAACTTATAAAAGCGGAGATCGGACACCCCTTGGATGTAATGTTCGCTACACTTGGTGTAGATGCATCCGATGTGGATGCACATGTACAGGCGTATAAGATGCACTATAGAAAGATCTCATGTGCAAAGACCGTATTGCTTCCAGAAGCAAGAGAAGCAGTGGAGCTTGCAAGACAACATGCTATTTTGGGAGTGGTGACAACCAAGACGGCCAAATATTCCATAGAGCTTTTGGAGCATATGGGGCTGATGTCTTATTTTGATGTATTGGTAGGCAGAGAGGATGTGGAAAATCCAAAACCACACCCCGAACCAATTTTCAAAGCGTTATCAAAATTACCAAGTGATAAAAGTATGTATTGGATGATAGGTGATACACCTATGGATATTTTGGCAGCAAAGGCAGCGAATATAAACAGTGTTGCTGTGACATGCGGATATGCAGATGAAACTTTGCTGTCAGAACATACTGATAATCTATCTAAGACGGCACTTGAGGCTGTAAAGTTTATCACTCAATCACAATCAAAAATTAAAACGCTATAATCAAAAAAAATTATGAAGGAAAACCTATGCCATTATTAGACAGTTTTACAGTCGACCATACAAAGATGATCGCTCCTGCGGTACGTGTTGCCAAAAATATGAGTAGTCCAAGTGGAGATGATATCACAGTATTTGACCTGCGTTTTTGTGTACCCAATGAAGAAACTTTATCAGAAAAAGGTGTACATACGCTAGAACACCTTTTTGCAGGGTTTATGAGAGATCATTTGAACAGCAAAGATGTAGAGATCATAGATATCTCTCCAATGGGATGTCGTACGGGGTTTTATATGTCACTACTTGGATCACCAAAAGCCAAAGAGGTAGTTAAAGCATGGAAGAAATCTATGAAGGATGTCCTTGAGGTTGAAAGTAAAAAAGATATTCCTGAACTCAATGTATATCAGTGTGGAACCTATAAGATGCACTCATTAACTGAAGCAAAACAAATCGCACAGAATGTTTTGGATAGAGGTATTGGTGTGATGAATAATAAAAAACTAAAAATGACAAAAAAACAACTCAAAGAAGCAAATAAATAGTGTATATATTCATTTCTACAGATACTCTTAATGTATAACGAATCACTAAGGGAACAAAAAAAATTGGTACTATGTGAAGATGGTACCAATACACTTTTTTCTGTTGAATTTGACGAACCTTATCACTCTACCAAAGATGGTGCCTTGCATGAGTCTTTGGAAAAACATGTAAAACCGGCTTTGGCTTTAAGCAAAGAAAAATCCAAGTTGACCATTTTAGATATCTGTTTTGGTTTGGGCTATAACACTTTTTCTACTCTATACTACATTAAAACTCAGGGCTTAGAGACAAAAGTACATATACTCTCTCCAGAATTTGATGAGGGGTTGGTTCGTTCTTTGGATACTTTTGATTTTCCTCCAGAATTTGACAGTATCAAACATATTATTATAGCGATAAGCCAAGACCTTTACTACGAAGATGAACAATTCAAAATTGAGATACTTTTGGGTGATGCAAGAAAAAGTATTCCAAAGATTCAAGAGAAGGTAGATATTATCTATCAGGATGCATTTAGTCCTGTACATAATCCTTTGCTTTGGACAACAGAACACTTTTCTGAGATAAAAAAAATCTCTAAAGAGGATGCACTTTTAACAACATACTCAACTGCAGCGGCCATACGTTTGGGACTCTATGAAAATGGATTTTATATTTTTGTACATAGGGCAGAAATGATGCGTTATTCGACAGTGGCAAGTTTAAGAATGTTGGATTTGGAATATGTAGACATGGAATTAAAGAAAGTGCGTAACACACAAGCACGAAGTATGAAAGATATAGAGTATTTAAAAGATATGAACCGTTAGCCACACAGTACCATATTGTGTATCTAAAACACGATGGGGTGTTTTTGAAGGGATAAAAAGAGTATCTCCTTTTATAAGCGTTTTCTTTTCATCATTTAGAAGCAGGGTAGCTTCACCCTCAAGTAAAACCAGCCATTCATCTTCCTCTTGTGTATAGACTTTCTCATCCAATTGATCTGAGCTTACAATGCGGTTTATTTTGATATTTTTATGTTCGAGAAGTGTGGTGAATGTTTCACCACTTTTAGGGTTTATAAAATCGTATAGGTTCACTAGTAGGTCATCTGTAAACTGTCAATTTCTTGCCAGCTCATATCTTTTTTTGAATTTCTGTGTGCCAGGATATGGTCAATATATCTGGCAAAAACATCTGTTTCAATGTTAAGTTTGGTCCCTACTTTATAGTATTTCATCAGAGTCTCTTTAAGTGTATGAGGAATAATAGTAAGCCTGAAGTTATTTTCTCCTACATTATTGACCGTCAGGGAGATACCATCTATGGTAATGGAGCCTTTTGGGACAATATGTGCGATATACTTTTTATCAACAGTGATGATGAAATCAGTAGCATTTTCCCTTGGGGTGATCTGTGAGACCGTTCCCACACAATCGACATGTCCTTGCACGATATGCCCTTCAAAACGGTCATTCATCATCATGGCAGGCTCCATATGTACTTGGCCTGTAAGTTTGCTCTCATCGATGATGGAACGGGTTTCATCTGCCAATTCAAGGTCAAAGCCATCATTGTGCACCTTGATGACAGTCAGACAAATACCATTAATAGCGATGGAATCTCCCAGTTTTGCAGGATGCTGTGACTTGATCGTCAAGATATTATTTTGATAGCTTTTAACAGTGGCAATTTCGCGGATCAAACCTGTAAACATGGACTTCCTTGATTAGGACGTGTCATGAGCTTTGCTCATAACACTACGCTGACGCTGCGTCAACTTCAGCAGTTGGCTCATACGACTAGTCGTATTTTAATAATATTTTTTTTGGATATAATTCGCTTATTATAGCAAAATATATATTTTTTCTTGTTCCTTGCTTTAGTTTGTGAATAAGTGGTAAGGTTTTTTATGAATTATGATGTCATAGTTATCGGTGGTGGGCATTCGGGGATAGAGGCTTCATTAGCCTCTGCGCGTATGGGTTGTAGCACATTGATGATCACAATACTAGCAGAGCAGATCGGGGCTTCTTCTTGTAACCCTGCTATTGGCGGGTTGGCTAAAGGTCACTTGGTACGGGAAGTCGATGCACTCGGTGGAGAGATGGGTCTATGTACAGACAAAACAGGTATACAGTTTCGTACTCTGAATGCTTCCAAGGGTCCAGCAGTAAGAGGAAGCCGTGCACAGATCGATATGGATCAGTACCGTATTTATATGCGTAATGTGGTTCTTAATACAGATAACCTTGATGTAAAACAAGAGATTGCTGATGGACTGATAGTAGAAGAGGGCGAAGTTAAAGGTGTAACAACACAACTTGGAAATACGTATACCGCATCTAAAGTGATCATTACTGCTGGAACATTCCTTAATGGTCTCATACATATAGGTGAGAAAAAACTAACGGCAGGCAGACAAGGTGAGTTTGCTTCTGTGGAACTCGCAGAGTATCTTCGTGGTTTAGGCTTGAATATAGGGCGTCTTAAAACAGGTACTTGTGCACGTATCGATGCGAAGAGTGTAGATACATCTATCATGGAAGTACAGCCAGGAGACACACCTCCGCCGCCTTTTTCATTCAGAACAGATAAAAAAACGTTTAATCCTAAACAATTACCTTGTTATGTGACCTATACGAATGAACATACCCATGAGATCATTGAGAGTAACTTTTACCGAGCACCGATGTTTTCAGGTCAGATCGAAGGTGTAGGACCACGATACTGCCCTAGTATAGAAGATAAGATCAACCGTTTTAGAGAGAGACCTAGACATCAGATATTTGTAGAGCCACAAACCATCGATGAGACAGAGTACTATATCAACGGTATGAGTACCTCATTACCGATAGATGTACAGCTTGAGATGGTACGTTCGGTAGCAGGTATGGAAGAAGCAAAAATCGTCCGTTACGGTTATGCTATAGAGTATGACTATATACAGCCGACAGATCTGAAGCATACTCTTGAGACAAAGAAGATCAAAGGACTATATACTGCCGGACAGATAAATGGTACCACAGGATATGAAGAGGCTGCTGCACAGGGACTTATGGCAGGCATCAATGCAGCACTGAGTATACAAGGTAAAGAGCCTTTTGTTCTTAGACGTGATGAAGCCTATATCGGAGTACTTATAGATGATTTGGTGACAAAAGGAACGAAAGAGCCTTACCGTATGTTCACAAGTCGTGCAGAATACAGATTACTTCTTCGTGAAGACAATGCAGATATGAGACTTTCGCATTACGGCAAAGAGTTAGGTCTTTTGGATGCTGAATATATAGCACGATTTGAAGAGAAAAAAGCGAATATAGAGGAAGCATTAGATTACTTACGGGTTAATCATGCAACCCCGACAAAAGAGTTTTTGGCAAAACTTGAATCTATAGGTGCTGTAAAGATAAACGATAAAACGTATATGATGGATGTCATAGGACGTGGGGATTTCAATAGAGAAAAACTTGTGACGCTTTTACCAGAGTTTGACAAGTATGATGACGAGGTGATAGACCAGATCCTTGTTGAAGCGAAGTACAGCCGTTATATTGAAAAACAGCAACAACAGATCTTGCATATGGATGATATGCTTAAGATCAAAATACCAGAAGGTTTTGCCTATAGAAATATTTCAGGGTTGAGCAATGAAATAGTCGAAAAACTCGAACTTGCTACACCTCCTACACTGTTTGCTGCATCACAGATATCGGGTGTGACTCCTGCAGCTTTGGAAATCATACATGTACATATTAGAATGGCTCAAAGAGCAAAAAGATAAATGATCTACGATGATGCAAATAGTGAAGACAAAATATCACGGTAAAAGTATCATATTAAAACAATAACAAATAATAATTATAAATTAAGACTATAATAGTCTTAATTTACCCGCAGTAACATTCACTCTAAATTGTTCAATATCTTTGTATTTAGACCCCTTTTTTTAATCCCAAGTTAATCCCAAGTTGTATACAATATAATTATGTATTATACTTAATAGATTGAGGAGGAAGAAGTATGGCTAATGAAGAAAAAAGTCGTCGTGACTTTATGGGTATGGCACTTGGTGCATGTGCCGCGGTCGGTGGTGTAGGTGCACTTTATGCTGCTAAGCGTTCGTGGGATCCATTGCCAAGTGTAAAGGCAGCTGGATTTACTACGATTGATCTAAGTACGGCTAAGCCAAATGAATTGATCGTTGAAAAATGGAGAGGGAAACCTATCTTTATTTTGAAAAAAACAGCAGAAATGGAAGCAAATGACAGAGATCTTGTTATCGGTTCAGATAGATTTCATATGTCTATAGGATTGTGTACGCACTTAGGATGTATCCCTGCGTACAAAAAAGACACTAAAACATTCTTCTGTGCCTGTCATGGTGGTGTTTTTAATGCCTCTGGTATAAATGAACCTGGTCTTCCACCACCAAGTCCATTGGAAATCCCTCCATTTAAGATTGATGGAATGAAGATCGTACTTGGTGAAACAGGTCCTGAGTATCAAAAAATGCTAGATGCTGGCATAACGGTATAGGGGGACAAAATGGCAAAATTTGAAAAAGCAAACAGTCTTAATGAGTGGCTTGATCAGCGTTTAGCTATCAATACTATTAAAAAAGTAATGAACACTGAGTACTGGATCCCAAAAGATATTAACTTCCTTTGGGCTATGGGTATGGTATTGGCAGCGACATTCGGGATACTCGTTATTTCTGGTATCTTCTTGCTTATGTACTACAAACCAGATACGAACTTGGCATTTGACTCTGTCAACTATACGATCATGAGTGAAGTGGGTTATGGATGGCTATGGAGACATATCCACGGTATCGGTGCATCTATTGTATTTCTTATTATATATATCCATATGTTGACGGGTATCTATTATGGTTCATATAAAAGAGGTAGAGAACTTATCTGGCTTTCTGGTATGGCACTATTTGTTGCATTCTCAGCAGAGGCATTTTCTGGATATATGCTTCCTTGGGGGCAGATGAGTTACTGGGCAGGTATGGTTATTACAAACCTCTTCTCAGGTGGTTCTCTTGAAGCGTATGGCTTAGTTGAGTGGATACGTGGAGATTATGTTCCTGGTGATGCATTCTTGACCAGATTCTTTATGTTACATGTCTTTTTACTTCCATTAGTGATCATTGGGCTTATTGTACTTCATTTTGGTACGCTTAGAATTCCACATGTAAACAACCAAGAGGGTCAAGAGATAGACTTTAAAGAAGCTGCGGATCTTTGGAAAGCAGGAAAGAAAAAAGAGTCTAAAGTGATTCCATTCTCTCCAGTATTTTTAAGTAAGGATGTTTTTGTAATGGGCGTGTATTTTATACTCTTCTTTTACCTGGTATTCTATAACTTTAACTTTGCAATGGACCCGGTAAACTTTGATCCTGCAGATGGATTAAAAACACCTGCACACATTTATCCTGAGTGGTATTTCTTGTGGTCATATGAGATCTTACGTCCGTTTGGTAAAGATGCTGGTTTGATTGCGTTTGGTATTGCACAGGCTGCCTTCTTCTTTTTACCATTTATAGACAGAAGTCCAAATGTAGCTCCAGCACACAAAAGAGGACTTTTCCAAGTTTGGTTCTGGGTATTGGTTATCGATATGATAGCACTTACTGCATTGGGTAAATTACCGCCGACAGATCCGACATTTGCTTTGTTGGGTGTGGTTTGTGCATGGTTATTCCTGGCGATGGGACCATTGCTTTTCATCATCACGATGTTTGAAAAGAAATTAGAGAAAGGAGCATAACATGAGAGAATTAAAAATATTAGCAGTTGTTGTCTTCTTTTCGTTGTTAACATACTATTTGGTAGAACCTTATGCACATCATGAAATGCATAAAAAAGTGGATGCTAAAGGGAATGAAATAGTTGTTGAAAGTCATGGATTCAGTTATGATGGTAAAGATGATATCGCGGAAGCAGAACGTGCAGGAGATGCAGCGAGAGTAGCTGCAAAAAAAGCGTTCTGGGCTGATGTAGCAGAAGTGGCTAAGCTTGAAGGAAATGCCGCAGCAGGTGAAGCTGGTTATGGTATGTGTATGGGGTGTCATAACGGTGCAAACATGAACATGGGTGGTGTTATACCACCAAATCTTGATCATGCAGGTACTATCTATGATAAAAATTATCTTATAGCTTTGATCAAAGATCCTGCAATGGCATCAAATGTTGATCATAAATATGAAGATACAATGATGCATCCAATGGGTTCGATCAAATCTATGATGAGTGACAATCAGCAGATCGCTGATGTGGTAGCATATATACTTGCGCATAAGGCAGGAGAAGTAACACCTAAAGAAGCGTATATGGAAGCATGTGTAAGATGTCATGCTGTTCGTTATGGAAAACTGACACAATTAGGTGATACACCTGCATTTAAATTTGAAAAAGACGAGCTTGCACACAAGATCAAAGTGATAGATGAGCAGGACGCTGTGAAGGCATATATGGGTAAACTGCCTCCTGATCTTTCTATGATCATTAGAGCAAGAAGTCATCACTTTATGGAAACATTTATAGAAAATCCACAGAGTCAACTGGCTGGTACATCTATGCCTAGAGTCGGTTTAAATAAAGAAGGGTATGAAAAAGTAGAAGCATACCTTACAGAAGTAGGTGACCCAAGTAAAGCGAAAAGAGAAGCACTTGGACCAATTGTAATTGGTTTCTTCATTCTCTTCTCAATTCTTGCATTCTTATGGAAAAAACAACAATGGAGAGATTTACATTAATCTAACCATTTAGGACAAGGCATTGCCTTGTCCACACTTTCTTGATATACATCACCCCTTTTTTATCTACATTCTGCTACCCTAAGAAAAAAATTTTAAAAAATTATACATTGGATTTTATATGCTTATAGATGGACATGGCCGTACAGTTAACTATTTACGTATCTCAGTGACAGAACGTTGTAACTTTAGATGCCAGTACTGTATGCCAGAAAAACCTTTTTCATGGGTACCTAAAGAAAATTTACTCTCTTTTGAAGAACTCTTTTTATTTGTCAAAGTAGCCATAGATGAAGGTGTAACGAAAATTCGTCTTACAGGTGGGGAACCATTACTTAGAGAAGATCTTGATAAGTTTATCAAAATGATATCTGATTATAAACCAGATATAGACTTGGCATTGACCACGAATGCATACTTGCTTCCTGAAGCAGCACAAAGGCTTAAAGATGCCGGATTGAAAAGACTTAACATCTCACTGGATTCTCTTCATGCTGATGTAGCGGCGAAAATAGCAGGAAAAGATGTCCTGCCTCAGGTGCTAAAAGGGATAGAAAAAGCGTTAGAAGTCGGACTTAAAGTGAAGATCAATATGGTACCTCTTAAAGGTATTAATGATGGTGAGATCTTAGATATCCTAGAGTACTGTAAAGCACGCAACATTAAAGTGCGTTTTATAGAGTATATGGAAAATAGACATGCAGATCAGGCACTCAAGGGTATGCATGGCAGAGAGATACTTGACAAAGTCAAAGAGAAACATACAATTCGTGCATTAGGACGAGAAGGTGCCAGTCCATCATTTAATTATGTACTTGAAGACGGTACAGAGTTTGGACTGATAGATCCGCATAAACATGATTTCTGTGAGAGCTGCAACCGTATACGTTTGACTGCAGAGGGAAATCTTATACCATGTCTCTATTTTGATGAAGCGATGAGCATTGCAGAATCAGTGAAAAAGGGTGATATACAAGGTGCAGCGGATATTTTGGCACAAGTACTTAAAGACAAACCTAAAGAGAACCGTTGGAGTGAAGATAATCCCAATGAAGAGAAAGAGATCTCATCACGTGCATTTTATGAAACAGGTGGCTGATGTTTTACCTTACTGAACAGTTCTTTTCGATCCAGGGTGAAGGTAAATATGCGGGTGTACCCTCGTATTTTTTACGTACAGGAGGCTGCAATCTGAACTGTCCAGGTTTTGGTGCAAGCTATGAAGTTGATGGTGAAATACGTTATGGTTGCGATACCTATTTTGCAGTAGACAGTGTATATGCCAAATCATGGACAAAAGTAGAGAAGAGTAAAACACTGATCGATAAACTTAAAAATGAATTTAGTATGATAGGCTATAAACCACATATGGTCATCACCGGCGGTGAGCCCTTAATGTATCATGGTGACAAAGTATTTTATGCAGTGATTCAGTGGCTGGTTTCAGAAAAAATTGAGATAACTTTTGAAACCAATGGGACCATAGAGATAGATTTTGAAAAGTATCCGGCCTATAAATCGTGTATTTTTGCACTCTCATTAAAGCTGGCGAATTCAGGTGAGCCTGAAGAGAAACGTATCGTTCCTCAAGCACTTAAATCAATAGGTGATCATGCAAAAGAGGCTTTTTTGAAGTTTACCATTGATGCACATTTGGTAGTAACTTCGGCACTCGATGAGATAAAGGCCATAAGAGAGATCTTACCGGAGCTTTCCGTGTATTGTATGCCTGTAGGAGAAAGCAGAGATACGATCTGGAAGAATGACAAGTCAGTTTTTGAATTTTGTATGAAACATAACTTTAGATATAGTGATAGACTTCATATACGTGTTTTTGATACAACACAGGGTGTATAACCTAAATTTTAGTTAGCTTGGTTAAAATCAGGTAAATATACTCCTATTTGAGGAAGAAACATGTTAATCAGAAAACTTTTTAAATTTGAAAATGCACACATTGTACGTGACTGTACGACGCAACGCTGCAGTGAAAATATCCACGGGCACTCTTATAAAGTTGAAGTACTTTTGGAGTCAAACTATCTTGATGACGGACAAATGGTATATGACTTTGGATTGACCAAATTGTATATCAAAGAGCTTATAGACTCTTTTGACCATGCGATCACTCTTTGGTCAAAAGATGATACAAATTATATAGAATCGATGAAAACCTATAGTAACAGATGGGTAGAACTTCCTGTTTCTCCTTCAGCAGAACAGTTTTCCCGTGTGATCTATCTTATGGTAGAACGTGTTTTAGCATGTACAGATATGCAAAATGGCGAGAGAGAAGTAAAGCTTCACAGTATCATTGTGCATGAGACAGATACAGGGTATGCACAAGGATTTAAAGAAGACGCCCATAGTGAACAGATGGGCAAGATAAAACTTGAGGATATTGTTTTTTCCCCTCAGGTACAAAGTGAATGGAGTGATACAAAGCTTTGGGATAAACTGCTAAAACATACGCTAATTACAAATCCTAAAAAAGTTTAGGTTTCTTATTTTTAGTTATAATAGAAGCATTAAAACAAAAGGATGGATTCATGAAGAAAATGACATTTCTCTCTCTTGCAGTAGCAATGACGTTCTCGGCAGCATATGCAGAAGAGACAACAATAGTAGAAAAAGTTGAAGTTGAAAAGACTACAGCACCATTAATATCACCTAAAAAACCAAAACCAGCAGAGTGTGTAGCCCCTGCAAAACCTGCAACTCCTGCTGAACCGGCAAAACCAGCTAAGTCTGCAACTCCTGCTGAAGCTGCAAAGGCAGCAGTGCCTACATCACCAGCAGAGGCAGCTAAGCCGGCATCTGGAACGTGTCCTCCGGTAAAGCCTACAGAATCAGCTAAGCCTACAGCTTAGTCATTAGAAAGGATATAGCATGAAAAAAATAACATTATGCTCTCTTGTAGCAGCAACTGTACTATTTACAGCTTGTGGAGAAGAGACAAAAAAAGTCGTAGAAGATGTGAATAAAACAGCAGTAGCAGAAGCAGTTAAAAAAGATACTGTAAATGCACTAGAGGCTGCAAAGATCAAGGCATCCAAAATAGCTGAAGAAGCTAAAATAGAAGCTTCAAAAATAGCAGCAGCTGCGACAGAAAAAGCAGCAGAAGCAAAAGCAGCAGTGAAAGAAAAGACAGCGGAATTAACTGAAGCGGCAACAACTGCAGTAACATCGGCAATGCCTTCTTCTTCAACCACAGCACCAGATGCATATACTAAATGTGTAGGATGTCACGGTGCAGATGGTAAGACAAAAGCACTCGGAAAATCAGCAGTTATTGCTGGTCAGGATAAAGCAGCACTCATCACTTCAATGAATGAGTATAAAGCAGGTACAAAAAATGTAGCAGGTATGGGTATGCTTATGAAGGGTCAAGTAGCATCTATGTCTGATGCAGATATTGAGGCAGTAGCTGAATATCTTTCAAAGATATAAAAAATCCAGAGGGATAAAGAAGTCCCTCTTTTGGAATTAATGTGTAAAAAAGTCTTCTTTCTCGTAGGCAGTAAATTCCCAACTTATTGGTAGTATTTTTACAGTTCTGCCTTTTTCAAGTCTGGAAACATCCGGTGTTGTGATGAGCATAGCATTTGCTTGTTCCAAAGGTGATATCATTCCAGGCAGTTGTTTTATAAATGGCATAAATGTATTTCCTTCAAAAATGCCTAAACGTACAGTATGTTTCCCTCCCCTTAGGATAAAATCTTCTTTTATCTGTGTGGATATCGTATGATGATAATGAGCATTCATACCAGACATTTTTCGTATGGCTGCACGTACAAATATTTCATAATTCACCATAGATGCAAGAGGGTTCCCCGGCAGATTTATCACGACAGTGTCTCCTATGGTCCCAAAAGCTGTAGGCTTTCCGGGTTTAATATCTACTTTGTCAAAGTGAAGTGTCATTCCTAAGCTTGTAAAAGCTTCTTTGGTAAAGTCTTTGTCTCCCATGCTAATACCGCCAGATGTAATGATAATATCTGCATTGAGTGCTGATTTGATAGCAGATGTTAAAGATTCCATAGTGTCACCGGAACTACCTATATATTGTACTTCACAGCCAAGTTCTTTGGCACGTGCAAGAAACATAGGAGTATTTGAATTGTAGAGCTGATGCGGTGATATTTTTTCGAAGTGTGGACGTAGTTCATCCCCTGTACCAAATACAGCAACTTTGATATTACGAGACACACGTATATGTGTCACGCCCTGACTTGCAAGCAGAGCTATACTGTATGCAGTGACTTTCTCGCCTTTGCGTAGGTAAACTGTACCATGTTTGATGTCTTCACCCGCATGTCTTATATGTCCGTCTTTTTGTATTTCTTTAGGAAGAGTTACTTGTGTGCCATTTACAGTTACATTTTCAATGGGTATGATCGCTTCACAGCCATCTGGAAGTGGAGCACCTGTCATAATTTTAATGGCTTTTGTAGCTTGCAGTGTCATCTTCGGGTCATCCCCGGCGTAGATGATATCTGTACATTCTACTGTCTTGTTTGCATCCGCATATTTTACAGCATATCCATCCATAGCAGAGTTGTCAAATCTTGGCAGATCAAATGTAGCAATAGAGTCTTCACTCATAACACGTCCTAATGCCAGTTCTATAGGTATAACCTCAGAGTTGACTACAGAGGTGTTTTGATAGATAATATCGAGTGCTTGAGTGATAGAAACAGGCATTTTGACCCTTTAAAATTTAGTAATGTTGTTTAGAGGGTTCGATTATAACAAAATAGGGTATAATCCACTTTTAAACAAATCAAAATTATAGGAAATTCATATGGTAGCAGAGATGTTGGCGGCACATAGTATTTTAGTAAAAGTTTTTTTAGGCTTTTTGGTTGGAGGATTATTGATCCCTATGATGACAGCAAAAAATCCATTAGGATTTAGAAAAGCAAGTTTTATCTATACGATGATATTTCAAGCGATTGCTACAATGATAGCATTTGCAGGTATAGTAGCAGTTTTTACAGGGGATTTGGGTTGGTCAGTGACTACGATTATTATGGTTGTTGTTTGGGCTGTGTTAATGTATATAGAGATCAAGAAGTATAAGCTTATCAAAATAGCCAATTTGCAAAATGATGATGCGCACAAGTTGCTCAAAGGCGCATTTTTGAAAATATCTTCAGTGCAGATCCTGCTAGTTGTTGTCATGGTTGTACTTATGGTACTTAAAGCTAAAGGTATAGTAACGATATAATCATGTTATATCTTTATCATGAAGAGGCAGGTCAGCCTCAACTCACTTTAGTTGGCGATGAACATCGTTACATTTTTAAAGTACGAAGACATAAGGTTGATGATACCCTCTACCTTCGTAACCTGAAAGATGGACTCCTTCATCGATATCTCATTACCTTATAGATAAACGCTCTGTTTTACTTGAACTGCAAGAGAGTCAGACACTTGAGGTCAAAGCAAAGGTTCTGCTGCATATAGGTTGGTGTGTCATTGACCCTAAAAATATTGAAAAGGTATTGCCTTCACTCAATGAAATGGGTGTGGAAAAAGTACTTTTATCTACTGTAAGCGTTCTCAAAAAAGTTTTAAAATTGATTTTAAACGTTTGGAAAAGATACTGCTGAACTCTTCACAACAGGCTGGAAGATCTGACTTAATGCAATTGGAAATGGCCGATAACCTAAAGGATTTTTTAGAGAAATATCCCTCACAGTAAGATGTTGAATTTTTCAGAGAATAATTTTCTTTCAAATGAAGGTATCAGTACGATAGTTATTGGGTGTGAGGGCGGTTTTCATGAGGAGGAGATCGCACTGTTCAATAAGAGTGACATAGTGGGTTTTCATACGCCACTTGTTTTAAAAAGCGAGAGTGCGGCATGTGCTGTTGCAAGTAAAATATTATTGTGAATTATACTTGCAACAGAAGGGGATTTATAGTTTATTTTACACTTCTATAAATTTGAATAACATTCGCATATTGTTCTTTGGTTGAAAACACCTCTCAGATATGCTCTGCATTTTGTTTTCATTTCGATAATTTGTTTGCGAGTCTCGAGCATCACTTCAGCTTTTTTCACTGTATCAGTATCTGTGGTTAATGCTTCTTCTAACAGCATTTTTTCTTCATACATGACTTTTTGAATCATGTTTTTCATTGCAGGCTTATTTGCAGTTATCCATTCCTGCAACGATTTCATTTGCTTCGCGTCAATTCCTAAAAGATCGGGATTTCCTACGGCAATACGCATAAGATTAGGCATTGGGTTTGCATGTTTTAATGCATTTGGATTCATTGGTCCATTCATAGCATGAAGGGCTGAAAATGACATCATCATAAGAGTGATTGCGATAATAATTTTTTTCATAGATTATTCCTGTTGATTTATTTTCAGCTAGTATAACTCTTTTT
>CAVPJM010000002.1:0-708288 GCA_963705455.1 Sulfurovaceae bacterium
ACATATTAATATATAAAATTTACTCTATATGGTTATATTTAAGCATAGTGTTTTATAATCCTAGACAAGTTAACATTCAAGGAACATCTATATGCGTCTATTTTTTTTACTCTCTACTCTATTCCTTTTATCTGCCTGTATGGATACAACTGAAGTACCTACCTCTACTACAGAAGAAAAAAGTAGTACACAGATCCAAAGCAACAAAACAGAGGCACAAGAAGCACAAGATGAGTACAAAAAGTTACAAGCGCAAAGAGAAAAAGAGTAAATTTCATTATTAACCTTAGATTAATCTCTCGTGCACTATACTTTGCATTAAATTAACAATTGAAGGAATACTATGGCTTTATATGATAGAGACTATACATCAACAGAAGCTGGATACGTTCAAGAAGGCGCATCTGTAAGCTTCATGAAACAAACTTACCAACTATTGGCTGCAAGTATGATCGCTGCTGCTGCAGGTGCTTATGCTAACTATGCCTTATGCAGAGACAATTATGCAATACAAGTGGTTCATTTTTGGTGCTGAACTTTTAATACTTTTCTTTGGACTTAGTATGACAAGAGGTAAAGCAGGACTTAACTTGGCAATGCTTTTTCTCTTTACTTTTTTGACAGGTGTTTCTTTGGTACCACTTTTGGCTTCACTTATCGGTGCAGGAAATGGTGCAGTTATCGGGAATGCTTTCCTTATGACTTCTGTACTTTTTGGTGCGTTAAGTCTGTTTGCTATTAATAGTAAAACAGATTATTCAAGTTGGGGAAAACCACTTTTTATTACGCTTATCGTAGTGATCATTGCTTCACTTGTAAATATGTTTATACTTCAAAGTCCAATGATGCATGTCATTATTACTGCAGGTATCTTACTGTTATTTAGTATCTTTACGATCTATGATACACAGAATATAGCAAATGGTGCATATGACTCTCCTGTAGATGCAGCTGTATCTCTTTATCTGGACTTCCTAAATATGTTTACAGCACTACTTCAACTTCTTGGTATTTTTGGAAGTGATGACTAAGAAGAATCTTCAAAGAAGATCGGATTAGATCCGATCTTCTTTACATAAACTTATTTGAATTGCCTTTTTATGACGAAGGGCCATTTAAAGATGTAGCCTCAACAAATAACACTTCAAACTCCAGATAATCTAAGGGATATGTCTTCATAAGTTGCTTTGTCTGCTTATAGGTCAATTGTTTTTCTCCTCCACTTACTCCACTTTTTTTAATATAATTAAACATCTCTCTTACTGTCTCAAAATAAAGTCTATACTCTTTTAACTCAAACTCAGCATGATAGTATTTCTCAATGGTTTCTCTCAATACTGCTTCAGCTATAAATAGGTGAATTTATATTAGCTGTTTCATGTAAGGTTTTAAAAGTATTGGATGTAAAAATAGCAAAATAGGCATGGAGATGATTTTTTTGATATCTCAGACAAAGTAAAATCCAGATCTTTACTCCATTGTAATGCCGAAGAGGAAAGGATAAGACATCTCTGGTATCCAGTGAAAGCTCTTCAAATGTTTGAAGCCTATTAAAATCTGCACATATTTTTTCAATCTTCTTAGCAGAAGGATGTAATCTCTAACATCTCTTGTGAAGAATCCAGTGCAATAAAATGATCAAAGGAAAAATTGTTTTTCTCTAGGTTCTTATAGACTTCTCCACTACCACACCCAATATCTAATAAGTGCTCGTATAATGAGATGCAGGAAGTTGTTCTACCAATGATTTGGCAACCTCTGCCTGAATGACATTGTACGTATCATACTCATGTGCAAAACGAGAAAACTCTTGAATAACATTAGACATAGGTTCCTCTCCTTTTACACGAAATTGTGATCTTCATCACCATTTCAAACTTTTTTGGGTATAATCGCCGAAATTATACCCAAATTTCAATGGGCTATCCAACAATATAAAGAGGCATAGATGACATCAACACTTTTAATCGTACAAATCGTACTTGCACTGGCAATCACAATTGCAGTACTTCTACAAAAAAGTTCAAGCATAGGTCTTGGCGCATACAGCGGAAGTAATGAATCTGTATTTGGAGCAAAAGGACCAACTGGTTTTCTTGCAAAACTTACTTTTACACTTGCATTTGCATTTATTGTAAATACTTTAGCATTGGGATACCTATACACTACAGCAAATACTTCATCTGTTGCAGACAGTATCGTTCCTGCAAACAATGCAGCTGTACCGGCAGCACCAACTACACCAGAAAATACTACACCTTCAGCACCTGCTGCACCAACTGCCAACTAATCATTTATCAAGAAGGGATTTCCTTCTTGATATCTCTCTTTCTCACACATCTATCTAAATACATAACAAGGTAAAAAAGGGTAAAATTTCCCTAAATAATACCAAGGAGATAGTTATGGTAAATGAGATTTTTGAACACACAAAAGAAAATATGCAAAAGGGTATCGATGCTCTTAAAAGAGACTTTTCAACACTTAGAACAGGAAAAGTAACTACTGGTATCGTAGATAATATTAAAGTAGATTACTATGGAACGATGACTGCACTCAACCAAGTAGGAAGTGTTATCGCTACTGATGCCACAACGATCAGTATTACTCCTTGGGAAAAGACGCTTCTTTCCCCTGATTGAAAAAGCGATCCAGGAAGCAAACATTGGTGTAAATCCAAATAATGACGGAGACTTCATCAAACTCTTTTTCCCTCCAATGACAACTGATCAGAGACAAGAGATCGTTAAGCAGGCAAAAGGAATGGTTGAACATGCAAAAGTTTCTGTCAGAAATGTAAGAAAAGACGGAAATGACAAGATCAAAAAACTTGAAAAAGATAAAGAGATCAGTGAAGACGAATCTAAAAAAGCGCAAGATCAAATACAAAAATTTACAGATGAGTATATTGCAAAAATAGATGAAACTTTTAAAACAAAAGAAGCTGATATCCTCAAGGTATAAGCATGCAAAAATCCTATGATGTAGAAAAAGCCTATAAAGATGCCAATGCTTTGCTTGAAGGTCACTTTCTTCTAGCAAGCGGCAATCACTCAAATAGATATCTTCAAAGTGCCAAGGTACTTGAATATCCAAAAAAAGCCTCTTTACTTACCGATGCTCTTGCACAAATGATCAGATCACATGGTATTGAAGTAGATACAGTATGTGCTCCTGCCTTAGGCGGTGTACTTGCAGGTTATGAACTTGCACGTTCACTTGATGTTCGTTCTATCTTTGTTGAGAAAAAAGAAGGTGGCATGGAGTTACGTCGTGGATTTGAAGTAGCAAAGGGTGAAAAGATCATCATTTGTGAAGATATCATCACTACAGGTGGTTCTGCACTTAAAAGCGGCTCAGGCCATCGAAGCACTAGGTGGAGTGGTAGTTGCATTTGCATCACTTGCAAACAGAGGATTCTGTAAACGTGTAGGTAGTGATACTAGCAGCTAAAGAAGAGTGTAGTCTGCCAAAGGATATACCTCTTTTTGCTCTTGATGACTTTACTTTTGAAATGTTCTCTCCGGAAGATTGTCCATGTGTAAAGAGGGAAGTACTGCTATCAAACCAGGAAGTAAAGGCTAAAACTGTGGACGCAAAGCAACTATAATAGCTGAGATCTTCTCGCAAAGTCCAAGCGACTAGTCGCTTTTAATCTTTCTTTCATTAGACAACTCTCCAGACTACAGCACATATCTCTACATCTATATCGGTTTTTCTTGGCTTAATGCTAAATGTTTCTATCTCACAGTTGTCTGCATTGTATTTTTCATTTAATGCATCTATTTTATCTTCCAGCTCATACTCCAGTGCTTCTATCTCTTCTTCTAAACTGCTGCCATACGCTCTTCTGCTCTGCTCATCTCTCCACGTTCTTTAAGTATCTTGCTTCCTTTGCTTACTGCACGCCCTATCTTTGTTGGACTGCTACGTCCAAACAGTGCACCCAGTACTGCTATACCTGCCTCTATCATAGATCCTGTAGAATCAGATGATTCTTTTTCTACACGTTCTTTGGCACGAGAGAGTCTCTCTAACAAGTGTTTTCTCTTTTTGTCCATAACGTGATTTGAAGTTTTTCTATTTCACTCTCTTTTTTCTCATTAAGCCTATCTTGCAGCCGTACAATAAAATCAGACCGTGTTTCATCTACTTTAGATTCTAATTTAGGAGAAATACAGCGCAGTAATTCCAACTCTTGCTCACGATAAAGCGTTTCTTTTAATTCTCTTATCGCTTTTGCTCAAACCCTTATCTTCCAATACCAATCTCAGGAAGCGTATGAAACTTTGCATTAGAAGGAGCGGTATGAGGAAATCTCTCAAAACCCAATTCTTCTTCTACTGCCTCCTCCCACGTAATATGTCTGTTGTTTCTCATCAAGAGGGATAAAAAGTTCAAATGCTCTTTCCATATCTATACCTTTGCTTTGCTGATAAAAATGTACTTTTGCCTTAGCTCCCAATGTTGGTGAAAAAATATTTTGTTCTGAAGTATCAGGTTCATAGTACTGGGGGATAGAAGCATCTATATTTTGATAGCTTTCCAGTGCACGATTGTCTTTTCAATCATTGTCTCTACAGTCTCTGATTCTAATATTCTGTGCTCTCTTTTTGCTCTTGCATCAAGCAAGCTATCTCATCTTTTTTCAGTGGTCCTTTAAGATAACTCATCACCCAACGTGTACTAAAAAGTCGTAATATCGTCCAAATGTGCACTTTTAAGGAAAAAGGTTCTCTTCTTTAGATTTGACAAAAGATTCTTGATTTCATTTTTATCAAAACTTGAACCTACTTTTCCTCCAAGTCCATCTATAACCCTCTCTATATCTTGCGTTGTCTGTAATCTTCCTATAAACCATGTACCTATGTTAGAGAGCCCTTTATAGTCCAGATCTACAGGGTTTTGTGTACTAAGTACCACACCTACACCAAAGGCTCTTGCCTGCTTTGAGAAGCAGCAGCATAGGCTCTTTACTTGGCGGGTTCTTGGTAGGAGGGAAGAAACCAAAGATCTCATCCATATAGAGTAGTGTTTTAAGTGCAGAGGTACCACTTTGTCGACGCATCCATGCAATGTATTTGTTTAGAAGCAAAGTGACAAAAAACATACGTTCGTCATCATTCAGATGCGAGATAGAAAAGATAGCTACTTTGGCTTTACCATTTTCATCATACAGTAGTTTTTGAATATCTAAACTTTCTCCTTGCAGCCAAAGTGAAAAACTCGGACTTGCTAGAAGTGCGTTAAATTTTGTAGCCAATTTAAAACGATCATTTTGCGGATAAAAATCATCCAGAGGCAGTACCCCTATCTTTTTAAAAGAAGGGTTGAGTGATCTTCCCTATAATACTTTCTATACTTAGATTTTCATCTGCTATCCATGATTTTGTAATGATCTGTGCAAGCAGGATATACTCTTTTGATTCCAATGGATCTGCATCGATACCTACCAAAGAGAGTAAAGAAGTTGTTGTACTTTTTAAATATGATGCAAAAGGTATCGCTGTCTTCCATTATTTCAGCAGGCGGTACTTCCAGTGAACTCATGATATTGATGGAAACACCTGCTGAACTACCCGGTGTATAGATGGTTTTTTTCACATCATGAAATTTTTGTACACGTTCAACACTTTGTCCCCAACTCTCTATCCCTTCTTTCCACATAGCAGATATCTTCTTGGCATATTCACTGGACGTTGCCTCTTTTGATCTTGCTTCATCTGCTACCCATGGTTCAAAAGAGGCAGGAGAAAAACCAGGGTCAGTTAAACACAAGTCTCCCATATCTCCCTTTGGGATCTATGATAATAGAAGGAATATTGTCTATGACCGCTTCTTCAATAATACCGACACCCAAGTCCTGTTTTCCCAGAACCTGTCATACCTATGATCGCTGCATGTGTGGTAAAATTTTTGTTTTTAAGCAGTGTCAGTGCTTCTGTGGCTTCCATACTCTGTTTATCTATATCTTTACCCAGATAAAACAATCCTAACTTTTCATAAATCTCTTGCATTCCATAATCCTTCATGATAAAAATACATTCTGTCTATTTTAGCGAAAGTTTGTTTAGTTGCATTTGATTCTATTATTTTGTAGGATACAGGTGTACTGGTACAGGTGGCATGTGATTGGTATCTGTTTTTGCTGTCAGGTTTTTTCTTTGGCACAGGTTTGGTGATCCCCTGTAAGCATAAAACTGATGGGTTCTTTCCCTTTTTGCTGCATTAGGACCAAAACCTTATCTTTTTCATGATAGATATCAAAAACCTCTATATCGGTCATAACAGGGTCTATTTCCACTTTTTCTTCTGAGCGTAGCGGTAACATGGTAGTCATTTCCTTCTATGCGTGCCAGTGTTTTATCTTTTTTAAGAACTACCCAACACACTTTTGCCGAAGGTAGAGCATAAAGAGAGTTTCTTGTTTCTTCCATACATACTCTGCTGAATTCATCTTTTTGTATCGTAATATTGCCATCAGAGCCCATCATGTCCAAATATAATACTTTGGTCGCTTTAGTGATCTTTTTAGATTTTTCCAGATATTTTGAAAGATGCTGATTGGAATTTTGCATCATATCAACAGAAGAAAAAAGTGCCACAATGACAATACCCATAAGGGCAATGGAAATAAGTACTTCCAAAAGAGTAAATGCTTTACGGTTAGACATTTACCTTTAGCCGTCCATCAGTCCAACACGGATGGCTTCTTCATAACTTGTATCTCCTGCCAAAAGCATCTCTTTAAGTTTATCTGCAATGGTTTTCATACCATTTTTTTTCATAGCTTCTCTTACCTGATGGTCATTAAAGCCATCTTTCATCATCTCTTTGACCTTGTCATCAATGACAAAAAGTTCACCAATGGCTTGTCTGCCTTTATATCCTGTAAAATCACACTCTTTACATCCTACCGCTTTAAAATATAATTTATCTTCAGGTACATTTATCTCTTGTGCTGTTGCAGGTGCAGAGTTTTGTCTCTTCTTTACAGTGTACACAAAGTTTACGTGTAAGTCTTTGTGCCAATACACCCAATAGTGTTGAAGAAATAAGAAAGTTTTCTATACCCATATCCATCAAACGACTTAAGAGAAGAGGTTGCATCATTGGTATGCAGAGTAGAGAGAAGCAAGTGTCCTGTAAGTGCTGAACGAAGTGCGATCTCTGCGGTTTCATTATCACGGATCTCTCCTACCATGATAATGTCCGGATCTTGTCTCAAAATAGAACGCAACCCTGCTGCAAAAGTAAGTCCTACTTTAGTGTTCACCTGTATTTGAGAAATGTTGTCTGCATTGTACTCTACAGGATCTTCTACGGTAATGATATTCTTATCCGGGGTTGAGATATGCTGTAAACAGGCATGCAGCGTGGTTGATTTACCTGAACCTGTAGGTCCTGTTACCAGTATCATACCATGAGCATGGTTGAGCAGTTTATAAAGATCTTTGGTAATCTCTTCTGCAAAACCTAATGACTCCAGTGTAGGGATATGCTCTGTTTGAGAAAGTATCCTCATCACGATTCTTTCACCATGATAGGTAGGCAAGATGGAAACCCTCACATCAATGGTTTTACCTGAAATAGCTAACTGTGTACGTCCATCCTGAGGTACTCTTTTTTCTGAGATATCAAGATTTGAGATGACTTTAATACGGTTAATGACCAAGGTAACAATACTTTTATCAAGATCAAGATGTTTTTTGAGTGCACCGTCTATACGTAAACGCACTTCACCTTTTCTCTCTGCACTCTCAATGTGAATATCACTTGCCCCTTTTTGAAGTGCTTGAAAAAACAGTGAATTCACCAGTTTAATGATGGGTGCAGACTCTTCACTTGAAAGCAGGTCCTGTGAATTACGGATAAATTCCAAGCAGGTCAGATTCTACTTCTATCAGTTCATCTGAAGTGGTTGCCATATCTTCAAAGTCAGATCCCTGTTTGAATCTCTAAAAATTTATTTTTTAATCTCTCAAAACTCTCATCATCTACCATAGTCATAGGATAATCCAAAGAAAGTTTTGCACAAATAATTCAGTGCGTCTCCCAATGTCTTTTCTTCTACAATACATGTTTTAACATCATCTATCATAGAAAAAAGCAAAGAGTGTTTGAGTGCCAGTTTATGATTTATCTCCTCTTCCCAGAGAGGGTCAAGGTTTACATCTTGAAGACGAGGGAAATGCATTATGCTTCCTCTAAAATACTCAAGTTGCTCTTGAGGTTTTCTCTGGATCCTTCTGCTTGCAGGAGCACTTGCTTCTGACGCAGGATACACCTGATTTTTTCTTCCAATGCTTTTTCAACAAGTGTATTATATCTTCCCTGTACCTCTTCAAGTTCAGCCAGCATACTTTTTAATTTTTGCAGGTCATCACTTTTTCTTACTATATACGGCGTAAGATAGATCACCACATTCTGTTCTCTTTCTACATCTGAATTATGTGTAAAGAGCAAATCTCCCAATACCGGGATGTCTCCAAGCAATGGTACTTTTGATTGTCCCTTTACCACCAACTTTTTTGATCAGTCCACCCAAGATGATCATTTCTCCATTGTTCACGATGGCATTGGTCTTTACTGTTCTTTTTGTTGTGGTCGGTCTGTCTGCCATTTGCTCTGAAGAAGGGTCAATATCTTCAAGCACTGTTTCTACCTCCAGAGTTGACTTTATTGTTACTTGAGAGTCTTGGCTTGCACTTTCAATGTAAGACCGATGTCTTCTCTTGAATAATTATTGACCACATTTGAAACACCTGTAGTAGACTGTTGTGCCTGCAGTTAAGATAGATCTTGTCTGTCCTACATAGATCTCTGCTTCTTTATTGTTGGTACACAATACAGAAGGTTCACTCAAAAGACTGTGCTGCACCGTTTTGCTGCAAGAGATCAAGTGTTGCACCCAAGGCAAAGACCTTATCTACTGCATCAAATTTGAATGCAGGATCAGTAGTAGTAAATAGGATTACCATTAGTATCTAAACCGTGATAGTACTTGTATTTGCATTTAAAAAACCTAAAAGATGCAGGAGACATTTGTAAGGCAGAGGCACCCAAGTTCCCAGCCAACAGTGTAGAGACCATTAGAAGTAATCGCACCACCGTTAAACCCATATTTGAATCCTACCTGTTGCGCCATATTGCTGTCGATCTCAACGATCTTCGCTTTTACATAGACCTGTACTTTAGGAATATCGATCTTGTTTATCGTATCTCTGATGTTCTTCATCTGCTCTGCCGTAGCAAGCAGGATCAATGCATTTCTTTCGATATCAGAAACCACCATCGCTTTACTTGGTGGAGTTCCACCTTTTGCAGGTGCTTTAACAGCAACATTATTCATCTGAGAGATCAGTTTGCTCATGATCTTTTCCATCTCTTCGACATTGGAGTTTTTGAGTCTTATGCACATACATCTGCTGTGTTGTGCTTTCACCCTTCGATATCCAGCTGTTTGATATACTTGATCATACGGCTGTTATTTTCACTTGTACCTACAAGTATAATGGAGTTTGTTGCATCATCTTTAAAGATATCGACTTTTTCACTTTCAATGGTCTGAGGAAAGATCTTTTTTGCCATATTTTGGGCATTGGCAAAAACATCTTTTACGGTAGAGTTTTTCAGTTTGATCACAACTGATTTTTTTTCACCGGTTGTTTCAACTGCCTTGATGACTTTAGAAACTGCTTCTAAGGTTCTTGGGGTCGCAGTCACGGCTATGACATTGTTTTCTTTAAAAGAGATCACTTTTGCACTTTTATGCAGAAAGTGGTTGGATCTTTGCACGAAGTACTGCAGCATTTGAGTTTTTTAACGGAAACATGACTGTTTTCATCGTTTCACCCTTGATGCTGCTGCTTACATCCAGTCCTTCACCTGCTGCATCATTGGATTTTACCACCTTATAGTACTCACCCTGATCGATGATCGTTAAGCCTTTACCCCCTAAAATAGAGTTTGCCAAAGGAAAGAGTGCACTTTTCTTGATAGGTTTTGTTGCTACAAAGTTGATCTTGCCTTTCACATCTGCTTCTATCAAAATGTTCTTTTGTGTAATTTTAGAAACCATCTCGATAAAGTCTTCTACGTTCAAGTCACGAAAATTTATATCTACCGTCTCTTCTTCTGCATGCAGTCCTATAGACAATACCATCAATATACTCAATACAATTTTAGTTAACTTCATATTCTAACTCCATTTCTTCTTTACCTCTTTCAATGACCAAGGTCAGGTTACTGATATCTGAAATATTTTTATAGACATCAAAAGCAGCATTATAGCTATCTATCTGTTGCCCGTTAATAGCCTTGATGACATCACCTCTTTGTATTCCAAGTTTTGCAAAAGGTGATCCTTTACGAATAAAAGAGATACTAAAACCTTGCAGGTCATTACCTTTTTTTATCTCTTTAATACCGATATTTTTATAGATATCATCCATATTTTTAGCATAATGGTCTACCAATGATTTGTCAATGATCTTATGGTCCCCTGCATCAACCACTTCACCTTCAACCTTGCTTTTGGACCGATACAGAGGAAGATGTGGTATCTTTAATACTTCCATTACCTTTTGTACTGGTGATCAAAGTGATCTCATATGTTTTTGAATCTTTACTAAAGGTAGCATAGTTGCTTCCCGCTCCTTCAAGTACAAATCCATTAATAGATTCACCTGTGGCAAGCACTTTTGTTTTACTTTTATGCTCTACGGTCACCACCGTGATATCTGAAGCATTATAAATAGCCAAAAGCTTGATATCATTTAATACTTCCGACCGTTTTCCCCGGTTTTTTAATTGTCGGTGCGGACGCTTCATTTGGGCTTAGTTTTACTCTATAGTAAAGGGCTTTGCCTCCCTTTTTTTCAGCTATATCCCACACCGGTTGTCGGTAACCACAGTACCTCAACAAAAAACCAGGCCATTTTCACAACAAGCAATAAAATCAAGAAGGCCCAAAGCCCTTTTATCATCTCGGGTTTAAAAAGATGTTTCATACAGCCATCCTTTTTCACCTTTTTTCAACTGAGGTTTTAACATCTCTATATTTTTGCTCTCATTAAAATCCAAACGTACTTTTCGTTCATTTAGATCAATCTCTCCTGTCACCGAACCAAAAGAGCCGCTTGCATCAACCAAAACCTCTAAAGGAGAAAGAATCGAATGTGCCAAGAGTGCTTTTTGTGTTTCTTGTGGTACCATCGTTTTTAAGGAGTCATCCATATGAAGAGATTGTAACTCTATGCTGCTATAAAAGAGTAAAGTTAAGAGTTCCACCTCTTCTATGGTTGCTACATTGATACCTTTAAAATAGACCGTTACATGCTTCAGGGTTAAAGAAAAAAATCCTTCGTTTATCTTTTCTTCGTTGAGTTTTATCTCATGCTTGGCAAGTTCTTCTTCCAGCTTATAATAAAACTCTTGCTTAGGCATAAGTACAAGTATGGCAAACCAGGCAACCATGAACACCAAGAAACTCTTTTTTACCATTTGCATTTGAACTCCACATCATAAGATGAAGCTATTTTTTGAATTTTGAGCTTTTGTATCTCTACTGGCAGATTTAAAATTTTTGTGATCAAGGTATTTAACTCTGTGGCACTTAATCCTTTATAGCTAGCCGTAACCTTTTTACTTTTATTGCTCCATTTTACCTTATCCGCAGAGATAAGTGTCTGAAGCTTTTGCACTTTTTGACTGGTCTTTTTATCTGACCATATCTTTTGAAGGGCAATCACTTCTTTGATCTCTGCGACAGAGTGTCTTGTTTTTGCCATACTTTCAGACTGTGAAGAGAGATGTGTCGTTTTATACCCATATGTGCCTAACATCAGAACAAAAGCCACAAGCGCAATTAATTCATTTTGGTATCTTTTCCAGCTCATAGGATACCTTCTACCTTCAAGTCATTGCTCCCTGCGATAGGCGCAAGTATTCAACTTGTTCTTTGTTGCCAATTCCTTCAAGCGTTTTGCCACTTGCGCATCTTTACATGAAAATTGTACTTTATACTCTTTTTCATCTATCTCTAAAGAAGTCAGCGTGACCCCTTTAAAGATCATGCCGGATACCATTTTAATGATGTCTCTTTTTTTTCGCTCTGTCGTATCTATCGTTTTGTATTTTGTCACGATACTGTCTCGTGTATATTTGCTTTGCAAAGAGGGATATGCTTCAAACAATTCGTTGCATCTGTTCTTCCCCTGTGTTGGCATTGTTACCATAACGCCATCCCTCGACAAAAAACATCAGCGCAAAAAGCGTAAAAATAGCCGCAAGCATCGAAGCTTGTTTCATACTAAGCACAGAACCGTATGCACCTTGAAGCATTACACCCTTTTTAGGGGTAAAACTATTGTCAAAGCTCAATGGGGTTTTTTCATCTTGTGCTAAAGCTGCTTGCGGAACAACTACTACCATATGATCTAAAGAGACCAATGCTTCGTTTTCCCCCAAAAATAAAGGTTTATCAAAAAGATCCACTGCCTGTTGGGTAAAAAAGAGTTTGGAAACATTTTCCAAAGCAAAGCCTTTACTCTCCAAGAATGTCGTGATCATCTTCAGATCATACGCAAGGAATACCCATTCCTCTTCTTCTCTCCACACCATATACTCATAATGTTTTCCATTTTCAAGCAAACCATCAAAAAGTGATGGAGCAATTTTTTTTGCCTGATAGGCATATCGTATAGGTAATTGTCTCTTTTTTAAGTGTATAGAACTGTGGTGGCAACATCACATTCACAGTCGTCGACAATGTTACTTTCTCCATCGAAGGATAGGCAAGAAGTAAGTCTTTAGTATTTCCCATAAAATTCAAAATGTTTTGCCTCTCCCTGAATATATTCAAATCTAAATCTATACTGTTCACCTGCAAGTGTATACCCTACAGAGCACTCTGCTGCTTCTAAAAATGTTTCGCCTGCCAATATACTTTTTCTCTGTGCGTAATCTCCGCCATTTTCACGCACAAAAGCTTCGAGTGTACTTCTCTCAAAGAGACTCCCACTCAATAGATGACGCCCACTCCTTGACTGTATCTAAATCTATATCAAAGAGATAAGAGATCAGCTCAGGCGAACTGTATTCTCCATCGATTTTCTGCTGCTTTAGGAGAAAAACTGAAATACTTCTCCCAAGGGACAGATCCTACTCTTGGGATCATCGACTTCAAACTGGTAACGGCTTACTACCTACTTGCAAACTGTTTGTAAGATATAATACCGTTTTTTTGGTGAAGTCTGCTTTGCTCTTTTAGCACGGATCTGTTTTTGCTGCCTATCTCTTCAAGCAGCATCTCTTGCAGTCTTCCCGTATCTTCTATATTGTACTCTTGTGCAAGTGCTTCAAAAACTTCTTGCGCTACGGAAAACAACCCTGTTTCCTGACCACTGTTTCCCAGTCCCAACCAATTGATATTGACACCTTTATACAAAGGTTCACACTGTAAAGTCAGCGAAAACGTATCATCTGGCGTACGCAATGGTAAAGCCGTACTGTATAATACAGAAAAAAGGGGTTTTTTATTTTTAAACCCTTGAAATATATTTGTTATATTTGTATAGTATACATCTGCTTGTATAAGTGCTTTTGTATTGCTGGAATCCTGTTGGACTTCTTCAAAATAGCTCAACAGTACCATTGTTAATGCGATAATCACAGACAAGACAGACAGCGTGATCAAAAGAGCAAAGCCTTGTCTGGTTTTTACACTGTTGCGGGTATTGTGGGTTTTATCCATCTAAAAGCTCTATTAAAGTAAAATTTGTACAATCAACTGAAAATATTATACCAAAGCAAACTAAAGGACATGCATGCAAAAAAACACTTCGCTAAGAGCCGGTTTCTCACTTATAGAACTACTTATCGTTATCGTTATTCTTGGAGGGCTTGTAGCAGTTGTAGCACCTGGGCTTATGGATGCGGCAGATGAGGCAAAAAGAGATACAGTATGTTTAAAGATGAATGACTTAGGAAAAAGGCTTGATATGTTCAAACTTGACAATGGTACCTACCCTGACACTGAAGAGGGTTTTGAAGCACTGCTTAGTAACCCGGATGCTGACAAGTACCCTAACTACCGTGCAACCCCTTACCTCAAAAAAATGCCAAAAGACTCATGGAAAACACCTTTTGTCTATATCAACAAGGGTTCTGAATTTGAACTTATCTCTTTCGCTGCAGACAGGAAAGAAGGCGGTGAAGAGAGCAATAGAGATATCCTCTTTAGTGAATGTAACAAATAAGAATTCTCTATGTACCATACCAAGAGATATGAAGTACACAAAGGATTCTCTCTTATAGAGCTTCTTATCGTTATACTCATTGTCTCTACGGTCTACTTTCTTGGATTTGGGGGTATAGAGATAGGCAAACAAACACCCAAAGCACTCACTCCACTGAACCTTAAATCCAATATTCTTTCATCAGAACTCTTTACAGGACAAGGCACTCTCCTTTGTATCAATGAGTGCCGCTCTTGTTATCTTAGACCCAATATCTCGTCAGCTTTTGAAGAATATACAAGTCCCATAGATCTCACAGGTATCCAAGCCTATACAATAGATAAATACGATTCGCTTATACGTATCGAATATGGCAGGTATCAAGATAAACAAATCTGTCTGATCATGGATTTTTTCAACAATGGAAGTTCTACCCAGATCATTTTAAAAAATAACAAGGAAAGCTATTTCCTGCCTGCCTTTTTCGGAGAACCCCAAGTGTTTTCTTCTCCGGAAGAGGCTAAAGAGTATTGGCTAAGGAACACTACTTTAGCCTCTGATAGTGGAGATTTCTATTGAAACTGTTACGCCCTGCTTTTACCATTATTGAGATACTTATCTCTGTGATCATTATCTCTCTTGCCATTATTCCTGTGCTTAAAGTCCATACAGACAACCATGACCAAATAGTCTATATCTCGGAAAGAAATAAACGTTCTTTACAGGATTCTCTCTATTTGAGCAACAATACTCTCAACTATCATAAAGATACTAAAACTGCCTATGACATTTTGAGGGATTTTTTTAAGATCAATGAGTTGGAAAGTCGTGAAATTTTAAAGAAAACCAGCAGAGAGATCTTTATTCCTGAAGAAATAGAGATCATCCCTATGCCCGAACAGGGAGGGCCTACTGCCATTGTCGATACTATTATGCTAAAAGATAAACACTCCTCCATCTACCATCATTTAAGACTGGAGTCTTTTTAGTAAAAAAGGAAAAGGCACAAAATAGTATATCTTGTTTCCTGCTGTACGTATAGCAAGATACAGCTAAACAAGTTATAATACTTATAATTTACTGCAAGGACATAACGCGAATGCTTTTTAAGTACAAAGGGTTTGACAAAACAGGGAAAAAAGTCAAAGGTACTGTAACGGCCAGCTCTGTGGAAGAAGCAGGGAAAAAACTTCGTACGCAGAATATCTATTATGAGGGACTTTCCCCAACAAAAGAATTTTCACTTGAGTCTTTTTCCAAACGCCAAATGCCAGGGGAACTTCTGAGTACCTTTTCCAAAGAACTCTCTTCTTACCTTAGTTCAGGTATGACCATACTCACGGCAATCAAACTACTTGAACACCAGCATGAGGGAGAAAAGAAATATGTCTCTTTCCTTAACTCCATTAAAACAATGATCGATGAAGGAAAATCACTTTATCATGCACTCAATACACAAAAAGTCTATGCATTACCAGACTTTTTTCTCCAGAGTCTCAATGTCGCAGGACAAAGTGGAAAAATGGTTGAAGTACTTACCAACATGGGAAATTTTTTCTCTGCACAGAACAAAGTAAAAAAACAGGTAAAGGGGGCTATGACATACCCCGTAATCATTTTTACTGTTGCTATAGGAATGACCTCTTTTCTCATTGCTTTTGTCGTACCTAAAATAACAGGGATCTTTGAAGACACAGGACAGGAACTTCCTCCTATCACTCAATTTGTGCTGGGTATAAGTGACTTTTTAACTGCTCATTATGTTGCTATTATTGTAAGTATACTTCTGCTTATTTTTACATTTAAAGTCACTTACTCAAAAATAGACACCTTTCACCGAATTATTGATTCCTTGTTGTTAAAGATGCCCGTACTTGGTACACTGATCCAAAACCATGAATTGGGAAGATTTTCATACATTCTCTCACTGATGCTGGGGTCAGGTGTTGCATATGCACAAGCGGTACAACTTGCGAAAGCTACTTTTGCAAACTATGGACTCCGTGATCTCTTTGAAAAAGCATCCATTAAAGTACTTGAAGGGAATAAACTCTCCAACTCACTTCAAATGTCAAAAGGAGTAAAGCTCAAACGTAACTTTATGCAGTCTTTGGCCCTGGGAGAAGAGTCAAGTGAAGTGGCACAGATTTTAGATAATACTTCTACACTTTATGCCGAAGAGAATGAAGACAAACTCAAACTGCTCTTAGGCTTACTAGAACCTTTTATGATGCTTTTCATTGGTGTAGTTGTAGGTATCATAGTTTCAGCGATGCTTCTTCCTATCTTTACAATGACACAAGGACTACAATAAAATGTCTCTTCTTAAAAAACTTGTGTTCCTGACACTTCTTACGGTGAGCCAGATACACGCTGACATGATCGGGGGAGAAATCTCTCTTGGTTTCTTCAATCATGCACCTAGCGGTGACACTTCATATAAGAGCAGTGCTGCATCTCTTGAAGATACTTTTGGGTTTAGTGAAAAGCAAGATGTATTTCTGAAAGCCTATCTTGAACACCCTTTTCCTTTACTCCCTAATGTAAGGTTGGGATATGCAACATTGTCACATGATGGGATAAGCAGTGTAGAAAATTTTTCGTGGGGTGAGATTACGGAGTATGGTGGACAGATTGACAATAGCTTGTCACTTGACATGACTGATGTGACACTCTATTATGAAATACTTGATAACTGGTTAGAGATTGATACTGGACTTACCCTAAGATATTTTAGTGGAGATGTGGGTGTTAGTGCAGATGGGGAGTATGATAACGCCGATTTTTCTATCTGGGTACCCCTCCTTTACGGAAAAGCCCGTATTAATCTACCTGTAACTGATCTCTCTTTCCAGCTTGAAGCCAATGCTATCAGTTATTGGGATATGACTGCATATGATTATGAACTCTCTGTCCGCTATACATTAACTATGGGCATAGGTCTGGAAGCGGGATATAAAGGATTTCATATAGACAGTGATGACTTGGTAGACGGCTTCCATACAGATATGGACTTCTCAGGTCCTTATGCCGCTGCAATTTGGGATTTTTAATGGCAAAACAACGCTTTAGAAACATTAAACAGGGTAAGGTTCATGAAAAAACACCTAACATCAAACCACTACCCAATACGGATAATTATGCATCCGTAGGGTTGAAAATAAAAGCTTTTTTAACCGATGCATTCATGCTTCTCATGCCTATCATGTATATAGTGTTTTATCTTGTCATGGATGGAAGAGAAGATTTTGCTGCACATAAACTTTTAGGATGGATCTATATACTTCTTCCTTTGGTCATAGTTCAAACTCTTTTTATGTATTTTACGGGACAAACACCAGGATATCGTGCCTATAATATTATACTTATTGATGAAAATACTAAAAAGAGACCTGCATTATTTGTTATACTATTTAGAAACTTGGCCGCGATCCTTTCATTTTTTACCTTTTTGGGTTGGGTACTTATGTTTTTTCGAAAAGACAACAAAACATTACATGATCTCCTCTCTGCAACGGCTGTTGTAAACAAAAAATGAAACAAAACTATACACTGTTTTCACCACTTTTGGGGGCTTACTACTTTTTTTACTTTGCACTTGTAGGCGTCTATGTTATCTTCATGCCAAAGGTATTACTTGATCTTGGATATTCTCCTCTGGAAGTAGGTATACTTTATGCAGCTGCCCCTTTTATGAGATTTTTACTGCCTTTTGTTTTTAGACACTTTCTCTTTTTAAGTCCTAGGGTCTATCAGCTCTCCTTGCTCTTTACCTTTATAGGTACCTTGCTTTTTTTAGCCACGGTAAATGATTTTTGGGTTTATCTTGCAGCAAACCTTCTCTTTGGTGCAGCGATGGGTATCTCTCTTCCTTATGTCGAAACCATCGCCCTGGCTTCCTTGCCGAAACACCGTTACGGAAAGGTTCGTCTCTGGGGTTCTCTTGGTTTTGTTAGCATTGCACTATGGTTGGGAAAAGTACTTGACTCGCCTTATGAGGCTCTCTATTATTTAAGTACGATGGCATTTTTAACCCTTCTTTTTGGTGCTATGCTGACAAAATATGATACTATATCCCATTCTACAGCACAAGATGATGCCTCATTCTCACTCTCAAAATATTGGGCATTTTGGGTCTCCATCTTTTTAATGCAAGTGGGCTTTGGCGGTTTCTATAACTTTTTTACCATTTATGAAACAGCCCATGGCATATCACTTGAAATGACAAGTTGGATGTGGAGCTTCGGGGTCGTATGTGAAATTTTCATGCTCTATTTTCAAGGGCCTTTGCTTCAAAGAAACTTGTTGCATATCTTGCAGTTTGCCACACTTGTCACAGCACTTAGATGGATGATGCTTTACCTCTTCCCGGACTCTGTAACACTGACCTTTGCATCACAATCCCTTCATGCAATCGGCTTTGCACTCTACCATACTGCAGCCATCACCTATGTTTTTTCACTCTATACCCAGAAAAAACTTGCACAGCAGTTTTTTCTGGGTATCGCATTTGGACTAGGCGGGTCAATGGGAGCTGTACTTTCGGGTCAGATCTATGGAGAATACCTTTTCCTTGTTGAATCCATAATCACACTTATGGCATTTATTGTCTTGCTGATACATCAAAAACGTAAAGAGAGTATACAAATATGACAAAATCCACACATGCCGTTATCTTTGCTGGAGGAAAAAGTTCTCGCATGGGAGAAGACAAGGCGTTGCTTCCTTTTGGAGAGTACGCTACCCTTACTGAATATCAACAGACTAAACTCAATACTATGTTCGACAAGGTATATATCTCAGCAAAAGAGAATAAATTTGACTTTGCTTGCAAAGTGATTGAAGATAACTATACAGAGAGTTCACCTCTTGTGGGGCTCATCTCTATTTTTGAAACTTTGAAAGTGGAAGAGGTTTTTATTTTAAGTGTAGATGCGCCCTTTGTTAACAAAGAGACCATACACAAACTTTTGAAGTACAACCAAAATACTTCAGATGCAATAGTGGCACAAAGTCCAAGTGGTGTTCAGCCTCTTTGCGGACTATATAAAAAGAGTATCTTACCTTTGGCCTATCTGCAATTAGAAAAAGACAACCACAGACTCGGAGATCTTCTAAACCTTGCAAATACCCTTTTTGTGAAGTTTGATGAAGATACTCCTTTTACAAATCTCAACCATCCAGAAGAGTATAAACAAGCCCTGAAGATTTTTAAAAATCATTAACGGCGAGTGGTTTGCCCCTCTATCATTTGCATCATCAATTTTCGAGAAAAGTAGACAAACTTTTCAAATAATGCACTATGATACTTGTCTTTGTGGTATATCATCAGAAAATCTCTTTTACACTCAAAGTTTTTTACAGGGATCTTAAATAATTTCCCTTCCTCTATTTCATTCTTTACGGAGATTTTAGAGATGCAGGTCAAACATTCACGGTTCATCAAAATACTTTTAATAGATTCGGTATGCCCAAGCTCCAAAAAAATATTTAAATCCTCTACTTTCTCTTTAATATATCCTAAAAAGACTTCTCTAGTACCTGAACCTTCTTCTCTAAGAACCCATCTTTTTCGTTCCAGTTCATCTATAGTACATGGAGTACAGAGATCTTTATCTGCTGTAACTATAACCAGCTCATCTACCCCTATTTTCTCTTTAACTATGTCTGACCCTTGAACAAAACCTTCAACAAATCCGATATCGATCGTTCCCTCTTTGATCATCTCTGCTATCTCTTTGGTATTCCCTTCTTTAAGCGTAATTTTCACATCAGGGTAAGAACTCATATAGCTACAGATTATAGCGGGCATCAAATAGTCTACGATGGTAGTACTTGCACCCACACGGATCATTCCCTTGTTTTCTGAGTTCTTAAATTCATACTCAATATCTGATAGTTTCTTAAAGATTGGGTCTATCTCTTTATAAAATGCACGTCCCACTTCGTTAAGTACAAGCTTTTTATTGATTCTGTCAAAGACCGGCCGACCCAAAATATTTTCCAACTCTTTAATCGACATAGAGATGGCGGATTGACTTAGTTTCATATCTTTAGCGACATTCGTCAAATGCCCGGAGACGACAACATTTAAGAAGATCTCCATTTGCCTAAGTGTTAATTTCATATTTACTCTCTTAATTTAAAATAGATTTTTATCAATATCTCATTATTTTATCATGAATAATTCCTAAATTATATCAAAACTATAGTAGAATTTTCAAAATGTTATCAATTATTTTGAATTAAAGGATTTTTATGCCGTTTTCTCCACAAAAACGTAAAGGTACAATGAGCGGTATTTTGTTTGTCGCTATCTTCGCTGCGGCAGCAACGTTTATATCGGATTTCTCTGCTGTAAAGGCATTGGGTATATCACCACTTGTTATCGGTATCGTCATTGGTATTTTTTATGCAAATACGTTGCACAACCAGACTCCGGAAGCATGGCAGGGAGGTATCACTTTCTCAGCAAAAAAGATCCTTCGTTTTGCAATTGTATTCTATGGTTTTAGACTTACCTTCCAAGAGATCATAGATGTAGGTATGGCCGGGTTCCTGGTTTCACTTATCATGCTGGCCTCTACCTTTATCCTCGGTACATGGTTAGGACACAAGATCTTCGGTATGGAAAAAGATACTTCTATGCTTACTGCTTCAGGTGCAGCAGTATGTGGTGCAGCAGCTGTACTTGCAACTGAACCTGTACTCAAATCTGAAGAGTATAAGGCTGCTATCGCAGTATCGATGGTTGTGCTTTTTGGTACGATCTCTATGTTCCTCTATCCGGTACTTTATACGGCGATCATTGAACCTGCGGCTGGATTTCTTCATATGACAGCAAAAGAGTTTGGTATCTATGTAGGTGGCACGATCCACGAAGTTGCTCAGGTTGTTGCTGTACCTGCTTCTGTACCAGGTGTACCCAAAGAGATGGCTGATGCCGCTGTGATCGTTAAGATGACAAGAGTCATTATGATCGCTCCTATGCTGATCATTCTTGGTATCTACCTAAGCTACACTACTAAAAAGGAAGGTGGTGCTGGCGAAAAAGTGAAACTTGTCATTCCTTGGTTTGCTGTTTACTTTATTGGTGTAGCAGGCTTCAACTCACTGCACCTTGTTCCTGAAAACATTGTAAGCATAATCAATGAGGTCGATACCTTCCTGCTGACGATGGCAATGACAGCTCTAGGTATGGGAACACGTTTTGCAAAATTTAAAGGACTTGGACTCGCACCAATCTATACTGCTTCTGCAATGTTCGCATGGCTGGTAATCGGTGGGTTTATTATTACTAAAGCGGTTTGTTCGGTATTTTAATACTGAGCAGATCGATCCTTTTCTATCTTTTTCTATAGCTAAGTGCCTCTAATATATCTGATCTTTCTATCAACGTGTGTGCATTCAGATCCGCGACCGTTCTAGCTGTTTTTTTCACTGATGCAATACTTCTATGTGAAAGACCAAATTTAATGATAGCATTCTCTAAAATTTGAGTTGCAGCACTGTCCAATAGACAATAACTTTCTATCTCCTCTTCAGATAACTTTCCGTTCAGTCTACTCTGACCTCTACTTTTTTGCATTTTAAATGCTTTGAGCACCTCTTGATGCATCTTCGCAGAACTGATATCTGCTTTATCTGAGCCTCTCTACTTCACTGCATCTGCAGGATTTACGCTTTGAAAGAAGATTACCACAAGGACAGGGATTTTGCGCTGCAAAAAACATAATCTCCGCTTCATATTCTATCTTGGCATTGACCCTTGCTATATGTACCTTTTTGTCTTGTAACGGTTCTGATGGACTTAGATTGGCCCTTATTTTTAGAGGAAAAACAAAATCATTGGTAAGCAATGCTGACTTTGTTCTCTCTTTCGCTTCTTGGATGTCACTGCTGGCTAAACCAACAACTGCAAAACCAGGAAGTCCCTTTGTAAATGTCGCCTCTATTTCTATCACTTGTGCATTAACCCCCTCAAGTGTAGCGCAGGTAAGTCTATTGACGATAGACTCTTTTTTTTGTTTCACATTTATCTGTCGTTTATTGGGTGGTGTACCACTATCTATTTTTGCATTCATAGAGTCATAATGCACTAATTTTTTAAAAAAGGCAAAAAGTATGTCAAATTGTAATATAATTAAAATTGTCATTTGAAAAGGAACACAATGGATTATATTGAATTAGCTATGAAACGTGCCAAAGAGAGTAACTGCCAAAATGATACCACTTTTTTTCAAGCGATTAAAGAGGTTCTTGCTTCCATAAAGCCTCTTTTGGATAAACATCCAAGATACCTGGATCAAAACATTATAGAACGTATCATCGCTCCAAATAGAGCCATATTCTTTAAAATAGAATGGCTGGATGATGACAATATCATCCATGTGAATAATGGGTATAGGATCCAATTTAATAATGCTCTTGGACCTTATAAAGGCGGTGTACGTTTTCATCCTAGTGTCAACCCTGATATTTTAAAATTTCTTGCTTTTGAACAAATTTTTAAAAATGCTATTACCGGACTTCGTATAGGTGGAGCTAAAGGTGGTGCAGACTTCGATCCTAAAGGGAAGAGTGACAAAGAGATCATGAAATTCTGTCAGGCTTTTATGTCTGCTTTTTATAACAGTATCGGTGAAGATATTGATATTCTTGGTGGCGATATAGGTGTAGGAGCAAGAGAAGTAGGCTACCTCTTTGGAAAGTACAAACAACTTACTAACTCTTATGACAGTATCATCACTTCCAAACCCCTTCCTCTAGGCGGTAGTTTAGTACGTACCGAGGCAACAGGCTATGGTCTTATCTATTTTACACAAACGCTCTTGGAGGACCAGGGAGAAACACTTAAGGGTAAGATCTGTACCATAAGTGGCAGTGGAAATGTTGCTATTCATGCTATAGAAAAACTCTATGACCTAGGTGCTATTCCTGTAACTTGTTCAGACTCTAAAGGTGCCATACATGACAGTAATGGTATTGATCTTGCACTTTTAAAAAAGATAAAACTAGAAAGAAGAGCTTCCTTGGAGTATTACGCTTCAGAAAGGAAAAATGCCACCTATGTAAAAAAAGAGAACTATCCCGAGGGTAGTAGTTTTGTATGGGATATCCCATGTTATGCTGCATTCCCTTGTGCTACGCAAAATGAATTAGGTGAAAACTGTGCAAAAATGCTTATAGAAAATGATGTAAAGATCGTTGCTGAAGGTGCAAATATGCCCACCACCCCTGAAGCTATAGAACTTTTTGTGAACAACAACATATACTTCGCTCCAGGCAAAGCGGCCAACGCTGGTGGTGTTGCTGTCAGTGTTTTAGAAATGAGCCAAAACAGTTCACTTCATTATCTTCCATTTGATGTAGTAGACAAAAGACTACAAGACATCATGTCTACTATTTATAAGGATATCAAAGAAACATGTGATGAACATCACTTAGAAATGGATCTTATCTCAGGTGCAAATATCTTAGGATTTAAACGTGTGGCAGATGCTATGATCATGCAAGGAGTATAGTGAGGAAAAGGCGATATAAGTAAGTTAGCTTCGCTTATGCCTCTTTAAGTCTTCGTTTCCACTCTTTTTCGAATTTCTTTCGTTTCATATAAGAGAGCTTTTCGATAAATACTTTACCATCCAAATGATCCATCTCATGCTGAATGGCGATAGCCAGAAAGTCGTTATCTTCTATGATATGCTTCTTGCCTTCTCTATCAAAATATTCCACTTTAACATGTTTTGCACGTTCTACCTCTTCATAAATACCAGGTATAGAGAGACACCCTTCTTGAAACTTTTCTGAACCGTCTTTCTCAATGATCACAGGGTTTATCATCTCTAAAGTATTTTCTTTAGGCTGATCGTGTTCACTATCTGCATCCTCTAAAGGGATATTAATGATCAGTGCTCTAAGATCAATACCGACTTGGATGGCTGCTAGTCCTACACCGTTACGGGCACGCATCGTTTCATACATATCATCTAGAAGATCATGCAATGCACCATCAAAAGACTCTACCTCTTGTGAAATAAGTTTGAGTCTTCTATCCGGATATACTACTATTTCTCTAACCATATACAGTCTTTATTATGTAAAACTTTTTGTAAGAACTTTGTCTATAAGCCCATATTCCAACGCTTCTTGAGAAGACATGAATTTATCTCTTTCTGTGTCTTTTTCTATACGTTTGGCTGTTTTACCTGTCTGTTCTGCCAAAATATGATTGAGCGTATCTTTAAGTCTTTGTATCTCTTGTGCTTGTATCTGGATATCAGTCGACTGTCCTTGTGCACCGCCTGAAGGCTGGTGGATCATAATACGTGCATGCGGCAGGGCATATCGTTTACCTTTCGTACCAGAAGCGAGTAAGAAAGCACCCATAGATGCTGCTTGTCCAATACAAATGGTCACAATGTCAGGCTTAATATAGTTCATCGTATCGAACATAGAGAGCCCCGAAGTGATCACTCCGCCTGGAGAATTAATGTAAAAGTAAATATCTTTGTCTGGGTCTTGTGCTTCAAGAAAAAGAAGTTGTGCTACAACCGTAGAAGCCACTTGATCATTTACTTCACCGCTTAGCATAATAATACGGTCTTTAAGTAATCGTGAATAGATATCGTAAGATCTCTCTCCTCTACCGGTTTGTTCTACAACGTATGGAATATAGCTCATGTTCTGCCTTTAATAATATATAGTTAAATAGATTTCTTAATCAACTCAAATATACACTCTGAAGGTTAATAGGGCAAATAACAACTTATGTTGTTATTTGCTTGCTTGTTTTATTTGTCTAAACCTAACATTTTACCAAAGAGTTTATCTTCGATCATTCCCATTTTAACTGCAGGGAGAAGATTGTTATCTTGATAATACTTGATCACTTGTTGCGGATCTTGACCGCTCATCATTGATTCATAGTAAATTGCTTGTGATACTTCTTGATCATCAACATTTACTCCTTCTTTTTTAGCCAATGCGTCTACGATAAATGTTGCTTTTACGCTTGCTACCGCATCTTCTCTTAGCTCTTCACGGAGTGCTTCAACTTTCTCAGGATTATCTTTGAAAGAGTTAAGCTCTTCTTCACTCATTTCTCTTGCTTTTGCATTAACTTTTGCATCGATCTCTTGCTCAACAATATTATTTGGCAGTGCAAAATCAAATTTAGCTACTAATGCTTCAACCAATTTTGGTTTTAAATCTTCATTGTATAATTTTGAAATTTCTGTTGACTCGATTTGAGTTTTTACTCTTTCTTTAAGCATATCTAGTGTTGCATTCTCTTCACCCTGAAGAAGTTTTTGCGCTAACTCATCGTTAAGTTCTGCAGGTACTTGCTCTTGAATCTCATGAAGTTTTACTTTGAACTCTGCTTCTTTTCCTGCAAGATCAGATGACTGATACTCTTCAGGGAAAGTCACTGTAACTGTTTTTTCTTCATCATACTTCATACCGATGATCTGTTCTTCGAATCCTGGGATAAATTGTCCAGAACCGATCTTGAGGCTAAACTTCTCTGCTTTGCCGCCGTCAAATGCTACACCATCTACAAAACCTTCAAAATCGATCACAGCCATGTCGCCATCTCTTACCATACGCTTTCTTTTGATCTTTTCGTAAGGTGATTGCTGAGCTGCAATTTCATTGAGTTTTTCTTCAACCGCTTTGTCTGATGCCGCTGGTCTTTCAAATGCAGGAAGAACATCCATATGGCCTTCTGCTTCAAATACCGGTCTAACAGAAATTTCTACTTCAACATCAATACCAGAATCTGTTTTGTCATATTTTTTAAATGTAGGTTGACCAATCATATCTGCTGACTTGATACCTGCTTCTTTCATACCTGCATCAATCAGTTCTCTAAGTACTTCACCTTCAGCATCTTGTGCAAGTTTATCACCATGTAGTTTTTTCACTACGTGTGCAGGTACTTTACCTTTTCTGAATCCATCTACTTTCATCTCTTTACCGGCTTGGACAGCCATCTTATTAATGTTTGCCTCAATAGCACTGTTTTCTATAGTACCACTTACGATCACGTTTGCGTCATCTACTTTGTTTACTGTGACTTTCACTACAATCCTTTATATATAATTACGTGATTTTATCTAAATAATGTTGAAATACCAATAAGCATTAAAATTATAGGGGGAAAAGGGGTAGTAGAAAAAGCTATCCAAAGAGACTTGGATAGCCAGAATGTTACACTATTTGTATGCTCTTTTGATATCTTTTTCTATCTCACCTGGAGTAGAGGCGATCTTCATAAACTCTCCCATACTTAAAAGAGGTAAAGAAACTGCCAGATAATATTTAGGATCTAACATCACTGCTTTACCATCTTTGATCATACTTCTGTATGGTAAGATATGTGCATTATGACCTGCATCGATCTTAAGAAGAAATTTATTTGTTCTGCTTATCAGATTATGTCCGACAAGTGTTGCTCCATTAGGAAGTTTAAGGCTATAAGCTACATATTTGTTGTCTTTAAGCTTTGTTTCCAGATCTGCACCTTGACCTACTTCGATCGTATCTCCGACATACGCCATACCCATCATAAACTGATATTTAGGGAGTTTTGCGAGTTTAAACTCATCTGCAACTGTGTAAAGATCACCAAGTGCTTTTTCAAGAGACTTCAGTGTTCCGGCAAACTGGCCGTATTTAAACTTGTCTCCAAGATATGCTGCACCAAAGTATGATGGGTTTTGTACACGTACTTCTTTTTCATTTACAAGAACATTTAGTGTTGCCAGCCAGGAGTTTGTATTTGTCAACTCTTTATTGGTAACTGTAATAACCGTCGAACCTTTGATCGGTGCAGTTTTAGCAAGAATAGAAAAACCATTGGCTTTCAATTTTGACTCTACGCTTTTTGCATCCTGTGCTTTAGCTGCATAATAAGTACTAAGTACTGCAGGTGCAGGTGCACCTATTTCAAATTTAGTACCTTCTGCCTGTGCACTCACCGATACAGTAACCAATCCCAATAAAAACGCCAATGTCATTTTAGTAAATTTCATCTATCTTCCTTTTTTTTAGTTTTTAACCTATATTGCTTCAACTTGCTTAGTCTTTACCCAGTGTTACAACTTCAAAGCCCATCTCTTTAAATGTTTCAACCACTTCTGCATCGATCGCTCTCATATATTCGATACGTTTCTCGTCAGTAAATTCCAATGCATTGATCCAGTTATCAACACTTGCATACCCTACATGAAGTTCATTTGTTCCCTTAGGAATGTAGAAATAAACTGAACATGGTGCAAACATACCTGCTTCAGGAGTACCTCTGTTAAAAATTGAATTTGAAAATTCAAAGTGACAAAGTAATGAAACCCAATATGCATCATATTTATCAAAATCTAACTCCATATCAGCATATTCGAATTTAAAATCAATAAATCCTGCAATGATAAAGTTGTGTTGAGAGAAACGTCCGTCATGATCCATTACAAAGTCTTCAACAAATGTTTCTAAATCATCTGTTTTTTCAAACTTTTTAACCATTCTAGTAAGTCCATTCTTCGGAAGAGGCTTCGTATGCTCAAACTTTTTTGACATCGTTGGCTTCATCTCTTTGAGCATCATTTCATCAAACGAACCTACCATATCTGTAAATGCTTTTCTTGTATCTGCATCTTTCTCACCAATGATATCTAACATCGTATTTGGAGCAAGGTGTCCATACCATGTGTTATCATCTTTCTCTTTATCAAGTGTTTTATACCCAAAAAAGTTAAATGGAGCATAAGCACCAAAATCCGGATTTTTAAGCAAAAGTGGTCTAAGTGCTTCTTTATTCACAAGTCCATAGAAAGAGATCATCTCTAACGTCTTCTCTTGAAACTTATTGTAATAATGTACTTGAATGTCTTTATTGGCTGCAACTGTAGAGTAACCTATTGAATCTAACTTTTTGATCACCGAATCTAACTGCACTGCATTATTACCCTTTGAACCATGAAGCTCTGCTGTCAACGCTGCATTTGCTTGTCGCCTAATCCTACAAGCACCATAAATGCTAATACTACCCTATTTAATTTCATTTTAACTCCTTATATTGTTAATTCATATACTTAATGATAATGAAAGTTGCATTAATAAGTGTTTAACTATCAAATAAACTTTACTTTATAAAAACTTTTTCTTATAGGCTCTTTTTATTCAATTTGATTTAATCATAACATGCTAAACGTACAAAGCAACACATGCTATAATCCCATCATGCATAAAAAGACTCATCAAAACATTCATAACTGGTACCAGGAGAATGGGAGATTAGACCTTCCTTGGCGTAATACTGATGAAGCGTATTATATCTATCTCTCTGAAGTAATGCTTCAACAAACACAGGTTAAAACCGTCCTGGAACGATACTATATTCCTTTTATTGAACGTTTTCCTACACTTGAAAAGTTTAGGTGAAGCACCTTTGGATGATGTGTTGAAAATGTGGGAAGGTCTTGGATACTACAATCGTGCTAAGAATTTACACAAGACCGCTACACTTGTAGACTCAGCTACCTAGTAACATCGATGAACTTATAAAACTTCCCGGTATAGGGAAAAACACTGCACATGCAGTCGCTGCCTTTGCCTTTAATCAGCCTGTTCCTATTATGGAAGCCAATGTGAAACGGATCCTTTGCCGTTTGCATCAACTTGATCACTCCAAGTGATAAAGAACTTTGGGAGATCGCATATGATTTGGTCGACAGAGTCAATCCTTTTGATTATAATCAGGCTATGATGGATATAGGTGCAACCATATGTCTACCTAGAAATCCCAAATGTGAGATATGTCCACTTGAGAATATTTGTAAAGGAAAAGAATCACCTACACTCTATCCTACAAAAAAGAAACGTATAGTTCCAACCAGAGAAGAGAATATACTTGTCCGTGTCTATGATGAGAAATTGGCACTCACCCAAAGAGAGGGAAAGTTTCTGCATGGCCTCTGGGGATTTGAAAGTATAGATATACCTGATTGTGCTTCTGATTTCATAGGTGAAGTAACACATGCCTATACCCATTACAAACTTATTTGCAAAGTATATATCTATTATGAAACATGCACCTGAACACAAAGATTATTTTAGTAGTGAAGAGATACAAAAGCTTGCCATTTCTAAAGTAGATGAAAAGATAGTTAAATTGTTTTTAGCTACAATGTGAAAAATATCTATTAGGTTAGCATGATGAACAAAGACGAAGAATTTGAACAAGCTGTGACGAAAGTCCTTGAACTTTTAGGTGAAGATCCTAAACGCGAAGGCTTACTTCAAACACCTAGCCGTGTAGCTAAAGCCCTGAAGTTTCTTACAGAGGGTTACGACCAAGATCCAAAAGAGATACTCAATCAGGCACTTTTCAGCACAAGCAACGATGAAATGGTCTTGGTACGTGATATCGAGTTTTACTCTATGTGTGAACATCACATGCTTCCTATTATAGGACGTGCACATGTGGCATACATACCAGACGGTAAAGTCGTAGGTCTTTCAAAGATTCCTCGTATTGTCAATGTCTATGCCAGACGTTTGCAGATACAAGAGCAGATGACCGAACAGATCGCAGATGCTATCTTGGAAACAATTAAACCTAAAGGTGTAGCTGTAGTGGTCCATGCTCGTCATATGTGTATGGAGATGAGAGGGGTTCAAAAGATCAACTCAACAACTGTAAGTTCGGCTCTTCGCGGTCTTTTCAAAAAGGATGAACGTACAAGAAATGAATTTTATAACCTTATTAATACACCTACTCCTTCTAATTTTTAAACCAAAACAGATAATTTCTGTATTTGGTTCTTATATATTTCGTGAAAACTTCACAGAATATCCTTCTTTACACCGCTTGATTCATAGAAATCAAGTAAAAATAATCTAATTCGGAGTATAATTGTCCTCTTTAGCTTAAAATTTTATGTTAATTTAAGAATAAGAGCGTATTATGCATTAAACTAATTAGGACTAAATTAGTCTTAATTAAAATGAGTATCGTTATAAATAAAAAATTTAAATGAAATTCTTCTTTCGAAAAATATACTTTTTATGAGAAGAATTGGAATGATCAGAATTCATTCAAAGGAGAAAAAATGAATGTCTATTTAGACAACAATGCAACAACTATCGTTGACCCTCAGGTCTTTGCAGAGATGGAACCTTATTTTGTTCAAAAATATGGTAACCCAAACTCTTTACACATATTCGCTAGTGATACACACCCTGGTATAAAAGCTGCTATGGAAAAGATCTATACTGGTATAAATGCTCGTAGAGAAGACTCTGTGGTTATCACTTCTTGTGCTACAGAGAGTAATAACTGGGTATTAAAAAGTGTCTATTTTGAATACATTCTAACAGGTAAAAAAAACCACATCATCATCTCTGAAGTAGAGCACCCTTCTGTTATGGCTACAGCTAAGTTTATTGAGAATATGGGATGTAAGGTAACCTACCTTCCTATTAACAGTGAAGGACTTATAGATGCACAGAGCGTTAAAGACAATATAACAGATGAAACTGCTTTAGTATCAGTAATGTGGGCAAATAATGAAACAGGTGCTATCTTCCCGGTAGAGGAGATAGGTGAGATTTGTAAAGATCATAAAGTACTGTTTCACACTGATGCCGTACAGGCTATAGGTAAAACGCCAGTAGATGTACAAACATTTAATGTTGACTACCTTACATTCTCAGCGCACAAGTTTCATGGACCAAAAGGTGTAGGTGCCTTGTATATGAAAAAAGGTAAAGAGCTTACACCTCTACTTCATGGTGGTGCACAAATGGGTGGATACCGTTCAGGTACGCTTAATGTTGCCGGTATCGTAGGTATGGGTAAAGCGATGGAACAAGCTATCAATGCACTTGAATATGAAATGACCAGAGATCAGAGAGATGAGAGATCATTTTGAAGATGAACTCCTCAAGATTGAAGATACATTTGTTGTAACACCAAGAGAAAAAAGAACACCAAACACCATCCTTATCTCGTTTAGAGGTATTGAAGGTGAATCAATGTTGTGGGATCTTAGCCGTGCAGGTATCGGTGCAAGTACAGGTTCAGCTTGTGCAAGTGAAGACTTGGAAGCAAACTCTGTAATGGAAGCTATAGGTGCAGCAGAAGATCTGGCACATACAGCTATTCGTTTTTCACTAAGCCGTTATACTACACAAGATGAGTTAGACTACACACTTAAAGTAGTTAAAGCAGCCGTATTAAGACTTAGAGGAATCTCAAGTTCATACGCATATGCACCAAAAGGTCATGAGAGCGGATTAGACTCTCATCACCATTAATTGATAAAATAATAAAGGATATAAAATGGGAATAGATAGTTTAGTAGGCGGTACCATCTGGGATGAGTACAGCAATAAAGTAACAGATTTAATGAACAACCCGCAAAATATGGGTGAGATCACAGAAGAACAAGCAAAAGAGATGGGTGCTAGACTTATCGTAGCTGACTTTGGTGCAGAGAGTTGTGGAGATGCCGTAAGACTTTACTGGGCAGTTGATCCTGAAACAGATGTTATTCTTTCATCTAAATTTAAAAGTTTTGGTTGTGGTACAGCTATTGCAAGTTCAGATACTATGGCTGAGCTTTGTAAAGGTAAAACAGTTGATGAAGCAGTAAAGATCACAAACATTGACGTTGAAAAAGCTATGCGTGATGAACCGGATACTCCTGCTGTTCCACCACAAAAAATGCACTGTTCTGTTATGGCTTATGATGTTATCAAAAAAGCTGCAGCACAGTACAAAGGTGTAGATATTGATAGCTTTGAAGAAGAAGTGATCGTATGTGAATGTGCACGTGTATCACTCTCTACACTTAAAGAAGTAATACGTCTTAATGACCTTACAACAATTGAACAGATAACAGACTATACTAAAGCAGGTGCATTTTGTAAATCATGTATTAAGCCAGGTGGACACGAAGAAAAAGATGTGTATCTTGTAGATCTATTAGAAGAATATGAAAAAGAAAAAATGGCTGCTGGTGCAACACTTGCTAAAGAAGCCGGTGCTAATGTTGATTTTGCACAAATGACTATTGTTCAACGTATCAAAGCGGTGGATAAAGTTGTAGATGAAAATATCAGACAAATGCTCATCATGGATGGTGGTGATATGGAAATCCTTGATATCAAAGAAAACGGTGCAAACTTTGACATTTATATCCGTTACTTAGGTGCATGTTCTGGTTGTGCAAGTTCAAGTACAGGTACACTTTTCGCTATTGAGAACATTCTTAAAGAAAAACTAGATGAAAATATTAGAGTTTTACCTATCTAAATTCTATTTTCTTTTCAAATCCAAGTCTTAACTTGGATTTGAGATCACTTTATCTACCATCAACTGTAAAGTTGTCTTTCCTCTAAAATGATTTTCATTTACCGTATAAATAATATCTACTTTGGAGCCTACTTCAAAAACCTCTTTGCTTTTAAACTTCACACCTTGCATCACTATGCCATCCTGTACAAAGGAAAATCGTAAATGTTCACCCTCTTTACCCATAGTATCTGCTTGAAGTATCTCTACATTTGTACTGATAAACTTTGGTGTACTGATTTCCCTGTCCATAAGGTTCAAACTTTTTCACTATACTTGTTAAGTCAAAAGAGATAGTGGAAAAATGTAGATCTCCTACAATCTCCGGGTCAAAAACTTCTTTTACGTAGGTACCTTCTTCAAAATTTTTCTGTACTTCTGTTTTAAAGGATTTCAAGCTCTCTTTTTTCAAAGATAAGACCAATGGCTGCCTGATGTCCTCCAAACTTCTCTAGATGCATTCTAGTACTATCTACGATAGCAAAAAGATCACACTCTCCAAAACTTCTGCCACTTCCTTTAAGTAATCCTTCTTTACTTTGGGTAAGTACGATACAAGGTTTTTCACATGATCTTGCAACTCTTGCAGCTACAATACCAACAACACCCTCATGCCACTGCTTCACCTACTACAATAATCACTTCATCATCATGATTTACCTGTACCATTGCTTTTTGGTAATCTCATGTTCAGTTGCTTTTCTAAGTGTATTAAATTCTATGAGACGTTCCAGTCTTACTCTTGCATCATAGATATTTGTTAGAAGTTAAAAAATCTACTGCAAAAGAGGCATCATCCATACGTCCTGCACTATTCAGTAAAGGTGCTAAAAAAAATCCTATATCTTCTGCATTCAATTGCTCTTTTTGACTATGTTCCAAAAAAGCTCTTATCGCAGGTCTTTGTACTTTTATTGAGTGCTTGTATCCCTGCAAGGACCATTGCTCTGTTAATGTGCTGCAGAGGCATCATATCTGCGATAATTGCAATAGAGACCAATTCCATATACGCCATCATATCTATCTTTATATTTAAATGCATTTTTAAGCGACGCAATAAGATACCAGGCAATTTGAGCACCACATACATCATCATAAGGAAAAGTACATGATTCTTGTTTTTGATCTATAATCGCATAAGCTTCTGGTACTTCTGGAGCTAAAAGATGATGATCTGTAATAATGAGATCTATACCCTCTTCTTTACAAAGTTGGGCTGCATATACAGCAGATATACCATTATCCACGGTAATAGCCAGATCTGTACCAATATACGAGGTATAATATTGACTGAAAGTCCATAACCATCTCTAAAACGATTAGGTATGATCCACTCTATAGGATAATCAATCTCATCGAAAAAAAGTTTCATCAAGGTTGTAGAGGTAACACCATCCACATCATAGTCACCAATGATGGTTATTTTCTCTTTATTTTGTATGAGCAGAAACAATACGTTCTGTCGCTTTGTCCATATCTTTAAACGAGGAAGGGTGAGGAAGATCACGCAAAGAGAGAAAACCCTCTTCAAAGCGCTCGGTTAAAAGTAATTCTAACGCTCTAAGCGTTAATGGTTTAACCATCTATTTTTTAGTGTTTAATTGCTGCTTTTACAAAAGCCAAAATAGATGGATTCGGATTTTGAAGTCTTGAGGTAAATTCCGGATGGAATTGTACACCTAAGAACCAAGGATGATCAACAACTTCAACTGCTTCAATCAAGTCCATTAGATTCACCAGTAATATCCATACCTTTTGCTTCAAATGCTTCTCTATATTTAGGGTTTGCTTCATAACGGTGTCTATGTCTTTCAAAAATAATTTGTAGCATCATAGGCTGCTCTAAGATTTGAACCTTCTTTCGTTTCACATTCATATTCACCAAGACGCATCGTTCCACCCATTGGAGAAGTTGTTGTTCTTACTTGTTTAGATCCACTTGCATCGATAAATTCATCGATTAGATAAATGATAGGATTGGCTGTATTTTCATCAAACTCAACAGAGTTTGCATCTTCAATTCCAAGTACATTTCTAGCAAATTCAATCATAGCAAGCTGCATACCAAGACAAATACCTAAAAATGGTATTTTATTTTCTCTAGCATATTGAATCGCTTGAATTTTACCTTCAACACCCCGTCCGCCAAAACCGCCAGCAACCAAAATACCATCACAGTCATTTAAATATTTTTGTGGACCGTCTTCTTCAACTTTTTCACTGTCTACCCATTTGATCTCTACTTTTGTATCAAGATGTGCACCTGCATGAATAAGTGCTTCAGTTAAAGATTTATAAGATTCTTTAAGATCCAAATATTTACCTACAAATGCTATTTTCATGCTATCACTAGGCATAATAATCTTATGTACTAGATCTGCTCCATTCATCCATATTTGGATTACAATCATTAAGTTCTAATTGTTTACAAATCGGTGTTAATATATCTTGATCTAAAAAATTTAAAGGCACTTGATAAATAGTAGGTGCATCTGCAGCAACAATTACAGAATCTTCATCTACATCACAAGAATAGGCTATTTTTTGTTTAATTTCATTTGAAACAGGTACTTCAGCTCGAAGTACTATCATATGCGGTGCTATACCTATACGTCTGAGTTCTTGAACAGAATGTTGTGTCGGTTTTGTTTTAAGTTCTCCCGCAGCTTTGATATAAGGTAAAAGTGTCACATGGATATTCATTACTTGTGATTTACCAAATTCATGTTTCATTTGTCTAATGGTTTCTAAAAATGGTAAACCTTCAATATCACCTGTAGTACCGCCAAGTTCGACAATAAGAATATCTTTATTTTCACCTGCTCTTACAATACGTTCTTTAATTTCATTTACAATATGAGGAACCACTTGAATAGTTTTACCAAGATATTTCCCTTTACGTTCATTTTCAATGACTGTTTTATAGACAAGACCTGTTGTAAAGTTATTGTTTTGTGTGAGTGATGTATCTAGAAATCTTTCATAGTGACCTAGGTCAAGATCTGTTTCAGCACCATCTTTAGTTACAAAAACTTCACCATGTTCAAGAGGAGACATAGTACCAGGGTCAACATTGATATATGGATCAAGTTTTAATACACCTACACGTTGTCCTGTATGTTTTAACAATGTTCCTATACTTGCAGCAGTAATACCTTTTCCTAAAGAAGAAAGTACCCCACCTGTAACAAAAATATATTTTGTTTTATTTTCACTCATATAACGTTTTTCCTTTTATGCAACAATTGGCATGATGATCGTAATAAAATTATCGTCTTTAACGATAAATGGTAGAGATGGTTCATTAAATTCAATAATAAATTCATTTTTATTTGTTTGTGAAATAAAATCTAAAAGATATTTACTATTGAAAGAAAGTTCAAATTTATCATTTAAACCTGTATTGAGTTCTAATTCTGTTTTGGCTTCAACATTATCTGCACTTAATGAATTAAAAATAATAGTATCTGATAAAAGTGTCATTTTTATTTCTTGTGAAATAGTTGTGATCATTTTTATGGCATCAATCATCTCTTTTTTAGGAAGATTAATTTGATGTTTAGTTGAAGATGGAATAATACGTTGATAATCTGGAAATTTTCCATTGATCAGTCTTGTATAAAAATAATAATTTTCATTTGAAATAATAAGATTTGTTTCATCATAAAAAGATATCTATTTGATCTAAAAATAGTTTTTGAATTTCTAAAATAGCTTTTTTTGGTACGATTAAAGAGAGTTCTTCATTGTTGCTACCTGGAATTGTTGCAATAGCTAATCTTCTAGTATCAGTTCCTACTAAATCTGTAGCATTACTTTTTATATTTATTAAAGCACCATTGAGTTCAAATTTTGGATTATTAGTATCAATTGCAGGAGAGATTTTTTTAAGGTTTTGAATTAAACTTAAAGAATCTAAAGTGATTTGCGGTTTATCTTCTGATCGTTGGAAATGATGGATAAGAGTTTGGATCAAATGTAGGAAGTTTAAATTTAGAATGTTTTTGTTTGATAATAAGTGTATTGTCTAAAAGTTCTAATGTAATTTCATCATCTTTAAGTATACGTATAATATCTAAAAGTTTTTTACCATGTGCAGTAAATGATCCTTCTGCTTCTATACTAATATTATCAGTAACAATTTTTAAACCTATTTCTGAATCAGTTGCTTTAACGATACATTTATTATCTTCTGTTTTAAATAATATATGTGAGGTAATTTGACTTGCATCTTTTTTTTCTAAAAAAGGTTGTAAATTAATGAGTATAGATTCTATAATTTGTTTTTGTGCTCTTATCTTCATTGACTTTCCTTATTTTTAATAATATTAGTACGTAGTAGTAGTATGACATGAATATGTGAAAAACTACTTTATTGCTGGTGTGACCGTTATTTAAGTGAATGTACAATTATTTTTGAACATTCACATTTATTCACTTTTAAAATTATATCTTTTTTTTATTCAAGTTTTCTATTATTAAAATAGTCTATAGTATGTCATTTTGAGTATGTGTATTTACTTTATTGGAAAGTTCTTCTAAAATGACTTTGAAATTTTCATCACTCTCTATGATTTCATTGATTTTTTTCATGGCATGTGAAATAGCAGTATGGTCTTTCATTCCAAAATATACAGCTATTTGAGGCATAGAATTAGGTGTAAGATTTCTTGCTAGATAAATAGCGATTCTTCTTGCATTTACTACATTTTTCGTACGTTTTTTTGATTTCATATCAGAAGGTTTGATATTGAGTTCTTTAGAAATGATTTTTACAATATCATCAATAGTAATATTTTCTTTTTTCTCTTTAAGTTGATCTTTTATGGCATTTTGTGCAAAATCGAGGGTTATTTCCTGGTTAAGCATAGAAGAGAGTGCATTAAGTTTGATAATGGTTCCTTCTATTTCACGTATATTATCACCCATATTTGTAGCAATATAATTGACTATCTCATTATTAAGTTTAATACCGTCAAGTTCACATTTCTTTTGAATAATGGCAATTTTTGTTTCAAGTCCCGGTGGTTGTATATCTGCCATAAGACCCATTTCAAAACGGCTTCTAAGTCTATCTACAAGTCCGGCAATTTTATTGGGTTGTCTGTCTGAAGTAATAACAATCTGTTTATTATTGTTATAAAGTTCATTAAAAGTGTGAAAAAACTCTTCTTGGGTTTGTTCTTTTCTGCTTAAAAACTGTATATCATCAATAAGAAGTAGATCACACTCTCTAAATTTATCTCTAAATCTGTCCATAGTTTGAGAACGAAGATGAGAAGTAAAAGAGTTCATGAATTGTTCAAGTGTTGTATAGATAACTGTTTTACCTAGATCAATATGATAATTACCTATAGCTTGAAGAAGATGGGTTTTACCCAGTCCTACACCACCATAGAGAAAAAGAGGATTGTATTGTTTTCCAGGTTTTTCTGCTACTGATTTTGCAGTAGTATAGGCAAATTGGTTGGAATTTCCTACAATAAAACTTTCAAAGGTCAAAGAAGGGTTAAGATAGGTACTTTTAGAATGACTTTTTTCACTTGAATGATGTTTGTAACAGAGTGTCGAGACTTTGTTGTGTTTTGTTTTCCTACTGTGATTTCTATTTCCGGTTTTATTTCATTTTGCAGTTCAAAAAGATGCATAAGTTTATCTGTGTATTTACTTTTGATCCATTTTGCAACGATCATATTTGGTGCATTAAAATAAACAATATTACTTCGTGAACGTTTTGTATCATAGACAAGGTTTTTAATATATCGTTCATATTCTATTTCAGAGATCTCTTTTTTCAGTTCAAAAAGTACTTTTTGTCCTATATTCATCTGTATATACCTTTGATATTTTTAAATGTGTGAATAAATTTTCACATTTTAAAAAAGTTAAAATTCTTAATGTGAATAACTTATAACATTTTAGCCAATTTAAGCTAAAATAGCGTTATTAAACAGAGTTGAATAATTTTATTCACTATGTGAACAAAGGTGTGAATGAATATTTTAGGAATAGACCCCGGAAGCCGTAATTTAGGGTACTGTATCATATATTGGGATGGTAAAAACTTTTCACTTGTTGAAGCAGGTTTACTCAAAATGAAAGAAAAAGAACTGCAAGAGCAGATAGTAGAGCTTGTAGAGGGTATAGACATCATTTTAAAGGCACATAAGGTGGATGAAGTGGCTATCGAAGATATCTTTTTTGCCTTATAATCCCAAGTCAGTTTTGAAGCTTGCACAGTTTAGAGGTGCACTTTCATCTGAAGATACTTCAAGAGAGTAGGTTATTTTTATGAATATACACCTTTACAGGTTAAAAAAGCAGTAACAGGAAATGGAAAAGCAACTAAAGAACAAGTAGCATTTATGGTTAAAAGATTGTTTGGTATAAAAAAAGAGATAAAACCTTTAGATATTACAGATGCAATGGCAATTGCACTTACACATCTTCAAAGAGTGAAGATGCGCAAGAAGACTACTTAAATAAATGAGAAAGCTAATTAGATAGAGGTTGTGCATTTTTCTTTACAGAGATCATACGTTTTTCCGGTATCGTAAATGTAGACTTTTTATTTCCCTCAACTGACTCTTCAATGATCTTATCATACAGATAGATATCATTTTTAAAATAAGCCAAACCATCTTCTTCATACACTGTAAAATAAAGCATATGTATAGGTATAGGCTTTGTTAGGTTGATGGTGGTAGGTTTATTGCTTTCAAGTATTTCATCTATTCTGCTTTGAGAATAATTTCCTCTAGCATGATTCAAGCAGCAGATGATACAAGATCAAAAGGTTTTTCAAGACGCACACATCCGGAACTATATATTTTATAACGTCTCTCAAGCAGTGATTTATTGTCCGTATCATGTAGGTATACATCATATTTGTTAGGGAACATAAATTTTACACGGCCAAGAGCATTATTGTCACCCGGGTACTGTACAAAACGGTAAGGTACCTTTCTTTCACTTTTTTCATACGGGTCAAGCATTTCTTGTGTGACCTGTACTTCGTTATTACCTCTAAATGCATGGATATTGTTCTCTTTCAAATACATAGGATTTTCTCTAAGTACATGAATAAGATCTCGTTTAATGAGATTATCGGGAATGGTCCATGTAGGATTAAGCACCATAAAGCGTATCTCATCGGAAAAAAGAGGTGTTGGTCTGTCTATACGACCTACTACAACACCTTTTTTCATGATCTTTCTGCTCATTTCTATAATATCTTAGATTAAAGTCAGGAATATTCACTTCAATATATTCCTCTTCAAATTGTTTTGGATAGAGCTTTGTTTTATCCAGATTTGTAATAATGGCTTGTATATTGTTTGAGACAGGCTGGTTGAGATAGTATGTCATGATTTTGTCTACAGTACCGGTCACTTTAAGTAAATAACGCTTCTGATAGGTCATTACCGCTCTTCTCAGCGTTTCATCAAATTTTCTGTCAATTGCGGCATTTTGAGGATAATCTCCAGAGATCTGTAGATATCTTTTGATCTCTTTGATACGGCTTGAACTGTCCCCTAACTTTAAGACTTCATTGCTATATTCTATCTTTGGAAATTTATCCATTACACGATAGTCTTTAAGCAGTTTAACAAGCTTTCTATAACGCTTTTCCATTGGAATGAGTGAAGTTAAATACGCATTGATATTGCCATTTACAATAGTCGATATAAGTTGTTCCTGATCAGGAAACGGTTTAATTGACATTTCCCATCTGGATTTAATGTCATCACTCTGTTCAAGTGAAACTAATTTTTTCTGTACAAGGTTCCAGTCTACATCTCCCTGGACAATAAAACGTACTAAACGTACCAGAGAACTGGTAAGTACTAGGTCGAGTTTTGCATAGGCTGATGCCTGTTTTTTCTGACTGATCTCTCCATTGTCAAGCTGAAAAAAGAGAAGTTTAATAGATTTTTGATCAAATGATTTATTTTTATAGTTAAAAAGAGGATCATTGAGTGCTTGTATAAGTTGACTTGTTTTTAGCTTATTCTTATTTCCTATCCATAAAGGTTGATTACCTGTTTGGGCATAAATATTTTGAATGATAGCTTTATTTTGACCTTTTATACGTGTTTCGAGTCCCTGCTGTATATGCGCAGAGATATTGTCTATAGAAACTGTTTCTGCCTGTAGAGGGTTTAGTGTAAATAATAGTACTGCCAATAGAGTTAAAAAACGCAAAGTAACGCTCCAAAATTAAATGTATTAAAAAAAACGTATTATAGTGAAATTTAGGAAAAAAAAGATTGAATGCAGTGACTATTTATATGAGCTAAGCTTTAAAGCTTAGCTGTGCTATTAAAACTTATAGGTAAAGCCGACATTGATTGATTCAGCAACAACATCTACATTATTACTATCAAATCCTGAATCATCATAAAGTCTTGTATAGTCTACAAATACTCCTACATTGTCATTGACAGCATAGCTAGCCCCTAGACCCCATTGGAGACCTCCATCTGATTCTTCTGAGCCGGCATCATCTATGGTTAGCTCTCCATACCCAAGTAGTCCGTACAGTGTAAGTTCACCCATCGGATACATTGGTTTAAGATAGATGCCCCAGTTTGTCATATCACCAGATGTGTCCATTGAACCTGATTCATCTTCATATGTGATATCTCCGAATGTTGTACCGTATCTACCTTCTACGGCTATATATTGATTAAAATTATAACCGGCTAGTATACCTATAGCATCTCCCGTAATGTCAAATTCAGGATCACCAGCTTCTTTTACATTTGTTTTTATATAAGAGTATCCTAACCCTACATAGAAACCACTGTCGTCAACTACAGGAGCTTCGACCTCTACTACCGGCTCAACGGGTGCTATATCTCCACCTGCTAACGCAAATGTACTCATTGCTACTACAGCTATTGTTGAAAGTGTAAACTTTTTCATAATCACTCCTTGTATTTATATTTTATTTTATATTATAAAATAAATGTTGACTTATGTCAAATCTCAAAAAACAGTCAATATCTTAACTATTTTTATATTTTTTATCGATAAGTTTTAAATATTTAACAGGGGTTACTTCTTTCATCGCTTCAGCCAGCCATTGTATCTGGAACCAAGCTGCACCGGAATCTCTAAGATCAAAATAGTTTTTTAGACTTCTGATATTAAAAGTGACCACCATATCTACTTTCCAGTTGTCTGAGACAATGTGTTTAAATCCATCTCCTACATTTCTTTTTTTCTTTCCGTTTTCCAATGCTCTAAAAAGTGCAGCAGCATTGCCTTTATTTTCTTCTATAAAAGGTAAGAGATGATTTAGCTACAGCATTATGTATAAAATCATTGTCTTTTTGATATTGAAAATACAATTTATCATAGATGGCTCTGATCTCTATGGCCAAATATTCTTTGTCTGCAATTACAAAGAGATTTAAAGTAAGAAGTGTTTCCAAAAAGAATGTAAAACCATCTTCATTTTCAAGTGAAGCGACAAAGGCATTGATGACACGAGACATTGTGTAACGTGTACTTCTTACAGAAATAGCTTGAAGTCTATGTCTTGCATGTTCCTGAAGTACACCTCTTGAAGTGCCCTGTATTAAAAAACTTAAAGTGGCATGTTCGATGATGGAGTGATGGTGATGTACCCATGCAAGATTTGAAAGCAGATCAGAATCATCAATGTCATTGATAGCATCAGTATCAAGATCATTCATTGCATTTTTCACACATTCATTTTCACTGTTTTCAAAACTGTCATAACACGTTCTTGCTGCGATCTCTGCAACACCAAGGCCAGATTGTTGTAAAAGTGTAACTTTTGGTTTTTCGTATTCGATATGGTACATTTCTATTTTTTCCATTACTCCACCCTACTCATACTAATTTATTTTGATACAATTATATCACTATAAAGTAAAGGTACAAATATGCAAGCTAATGAACGTTTTTTTTCTTTTGAAGAAGATTTTAGAGACCCTTATGCACGAGATAGGGACAGGGTGGTTCATTGTAGTTCTTTTAGACGTTTGGAGTATAAAACACAGGTTTTTTTAAATCATGAGGGGGATTACTTTCGTACACGTCTTACCCATTCACTTGAAGTAAGTCAGATAGCCAGAACACTTTCACGTATGTTAGAGTTGAATGAGACCCTTGCAGAGGTCATCGCACTTTCACACGATCTGGGACATACACCTTTTGGACATGTAGGCGGCGATGAACTGGATAAACTGCTTAAGGCAGATGGCAGACCTTTAGGATTTGAACATAATTTTCAATCCTTCAGGGTTTTGACCAAACTGGAAAAACGATATAAAGATTTTGATGGGCTCAATCTTACATTTGCTACGCTTGAAGGGGTACTCAAACACTCCTATCCTTATAAAAAACCTTTTTTAGAAGGGTTAGACCCTCGGTTTGATCTGGAAAAACATCCATCACTTGAAGCAATGGTGGTAGATCATGCAGATGAGATCGCCTATACTTCACATGACATCGACGATGGCATTAAATATGGACTTATCACTTTTGATGATCTGTTAGAAGATGAACTTTGTTTAAGAGTGGATGAAGTGGTACAAAACGAAGGGATAAAAAGAGATGAAAAACTCTATCGACATCGTTTTGTAGCAGGGCTCATTAAGCTTCTTGTAGAGGATTTTATAGATAATTCAAAGGATGGAGCAACACAATATCGTCAAGATATGCCTATTTGTGTGACCATAGATGCTCAAGAAAAGTTACCAGTAGGCTTTTCAACAGAGACAGCAACACAGCTTAAAAAACTCAAAAAACTCTTATATCAGAAACTTTATAGACATCAAAAGATTGTACGTAAAATGCATGCCGGAAAACAGTGTATTCAAGGATTATATAAAGCATTTACAGAAGATACAGATCTGCTTCCTCCATATCAAAAAGAGCTTTTTGAAGTACGAACGAAAGAACGTGTGATTGCGGATTATATTGCAGCAATGACAGATCGTTATGCGATGAAAACCTACCATGAAATGTATGGATTTTCATTATAATAGATCAGTGATGATGTATCGATTTCGATACATAGTTTAGAATATAATTAAGACACATTTTCACATTAAAATCTCTTATATAGTAAATTTTGGGTATAATTCGCGAAAATTACATAGGGCGTAACGCTTTATTTTAGGACATTTTATGCAAAAGATCAAAAACATTGCGGTTATCGCTCACGTTGACCACGGTAAAACTACACTTGTAGATCAATTACTTCAGCAATCAGGAACATATGCTGCACACCAAGAGGTGCAAGAAAGAGCAATGGATATCTAATGATATCGAAAAAGAAAGAGGAATTACGATTCTTTCTAAGAACACGGCTATTAGATATGGTGATCACAAGATCAATATTATTGATACTCCGGGTCACGCCGACTTTGGTGGTGAGGTTGAACGTGTACTTAAAATGGTAGATGGTGTATTGATGTTGGTTGATGCACAAGAAGGTGCAATGCCACAAACAAAATTCGTTTTGAAAAAAGCGGTTGAACTTGGTCTTATCCCGGTTGTTGTTATCAACAAAATTGACAAAGATGGAGCTGATCCGGAAAGAGTACTTGATGAAATGTTTGACCTTCTTGTTGCACTTGATGCAAATGAAGAGCAACTTGAATTCCCAGTACTTTATGCAGCAGCACGTGACGGATATGCAAAATGGGAAATGGAAGATGAAAACAAAGATATGACGCCACTCTTTGAAGCGATTTTAGAAAAAGTACCTTATCCAAAAGGTTCACCTGATGCTGACACGCAAGCACAAGTATTTACACTTGACTCAGATAACTTCGTAGGTCGTATCGGGATTACACGTATCTTTAACGGAAAAGTAAAAAAAGGTGATGATTACCTTCTTGTAAAAGCAGATGGTTCAAAGTCGAAATCCAGAGTTTCTAAGCTCATCGGATTTAAAGGACTTGAGCGTATTGAAATCTCAGAGGCTGAAGCAGGAGATATCGTAGCGATCGCTGGATTTAACGACATTGATGTGGGTGACTCTATATGTGATCCTATTAACCCGGTAGCACTTGATCCTATGCATGTTGAAGAGCCTACACTTTCTGTTATCCTGTCTGTAAATGACGGTCCTTTGGCAGGTACTGAAGGTAAACACGTAACGTCAAACAAGATTCGTGAAAGACTTGCAAAAGAGATGGAGACAAACATCGCAATGCGTATGGAGCCTACAGGTGATGCAGCATTTAAAGTATCAGGTCGTGGTGAGCTTCAGATCGGTATCCTCGCAGAGAATATGAGACGTGAAGGATTTGAGTTCTTGCTTGCTCGTCCGGAAGTTGTAGTGAAAGAAGAAGATGGTGTAAAAATGGAGCCATTTGAGCACTTAGTCGTTGATGTTCCTGAAGAATTTCAAGGTGTTGCCATCGAAAAACTTGGTAAAAGAAAAGCAGAGATGACTTCACTTACACCAATGCCAGACGGTACGGTAAGACTTGAATTCGAGATCCCTGCACGTGGACTTATCGGGTTTAGAAATGAATTTTTGACAGACACAAAAGGTGAAGGTATCATGAACCACTCTTACCTAGAGTACAGACCTTACTCTGGAGTTGTTGTTAGCAGAACACCGGGTGCATTGGTTTCTATGGATAACGGTGAAGCCGTAGCGTTTTCTATCTTCAATTTACAAGCAAGAGGTGTAATGTTCATTAAACCACAAGATAAAGTATACGCAGGTATGGTTATCGGTGAGTCTGCAAGACCGGGTGACTTGGATGTAAACCCGCTTAAAGGAAAACAACTTACAAACATGAGAACAAGTGGTGCAGATGATGCCATTAAACTAGTTCCGCCAAGACCTGTAACACTTGAATCAGCAATGGAATGGATAGAAGACGATGAACTTATCGAAATTACACCACTTTCTATAAGAATTAGAAAAAAATATTTGGATGAGAATGTACGAAAGAGAATGGCAAGAGATAAAAAGAACGCTAAATAGTTTTTTTCTTTCACAGCATCTTTGAGGGAGTTTGTTCGGTCATATTTGACCGTAACAAGCTCCCTCTCAACAACCCTTAAATCTACACTAAATTAAACGATTATTTCTTTTTAACTATTTTTAAAAATTATTCCCTGCTTTTATTCCTGAGACCCAGGCAAAGTGAAAATTAAATCCTCCTCTGTCTCCATCGACATCGAGTATCTCTCCTGCAAAGTAAAGATTGGGTACGAGTTTTGATTCCATGGTTTGTGGATGTATCTCTATCGTATTGACACCACCAGTTGCTACTTCAGCCCCTTTAAAGCCTTTGGTGTCATTGATAGAGAGTTTGAGGTTTTTAATGCTGTAGACTAGCTTACCTACTTCTTTTCTATTGAGTTCATTTTCAAATTTGGCTTTGCATTTTGACTGTTCAAGGATGATGTGAATAAGTTTTTTATTGAGTACGCCTTGAAGCCATGTCGTTAAAGGTTTGTCGCTTCCCTCTTTTATACGATTCAAAAGTAGGTTCGTGAGTTTTTCTTTGCTGAGTTCTGGCATAAGGTCTAAATTGAGTTCACAGTAGTCATAATTTGCCAGTCTGATACTCACTTCACGGCTTAGATCCAGGATAGCCAGCCCGCTGATACCGTAGTTTGTGAAAAGCAGATCACCTTTTTTTTCGGTGATGTATTCACCATTGGCATAGAGTTGTGCTACCCCGACTACTTTCACTCCTGCACATGCTTTGACCCATGTCTCTTCTGAACAGAGTTGTACCAGTGAAGGGTGACGCGGTATGAGAGAGTGTCCCATCTTTGTGGCAAATGCATATCCGGAATTGGAGCCTCCAAGTTGTGGTGCTGCCGGTGAACCTGAGGCCAGGAGTAGTTTGGTACACTGCTTAACACCCTGTGTTGTTTCTAGACTAAATCTGTCACCCTCTTTTGCTACTGCAGTCACTGCACAGTCACATAAGATCTGTACACCTGTTCTTTTGGCTTCATATTCAAGAAGTTCCACGACTGAACTGGCCTGTAAAGACATAGGAAACATCTTACCCTCTTTGCCGTCGATGAGTTCAAGTCCTATAGATGTGAAAAACTTTTCTACTACATCAACACCATACCCCTCTAAAACTTTTTCTATAAAATCAGGATTTTGTGAATGAAAACGGTTTGCAGTAATGTATTTGTTGTCTATATTACATTTTCCATTACCCGAGACCAGAATCTTTTTGCCTATCTTGTTATTCTGTTCAAGTATGATCACTTTGTGCCCTGCTCTTGCAGATGTGATGGCAGCGATGAGCCCTGCTGCCCCCGCACCTACAATAATCATATTAACCATTTTTATCCTTTGTAGGGTGATTATAACCTATAATCTGTTATAACATCAAAAACACTTAAGGATAACCATGTCAGCATTAGTAGAATTTAGTATGTTCCCTACAGAAAAAACCCAGAGTAAAAGTGCTTTTGTCGCACGCGTTTTAGATATTGTAGATCAAAGCGGATTAGCGTATCAGCTTACTCCAATGGGAACGATCATCGAAGGAGAAACAGTGGAAGAGGTTTTGAATGTTATCAATAAAGCCTATGAGGAGCTTCAAAAAGATTGTGGCCGTGTGTATAGCTCTATCAAGATTGATTGGCGTGATGGTCCAGTGGGTAGATTGGGCAACAAAGTAGGTTCTGTTGAAGAGAAATTAGGCAGAAAACTTCGTTCCTAGCACAAGCACTTGGATGTGCCTTCTGGTGAAGCAAACACAGGCTTAACACAGTGTTTTAGGCCTTGTTCTAAAAGTGTTTTTGCTTACCATAACGGAAGTTAAACAGCTAAAATTAGATATAATACGCCCAATTTCTAATAAGGATTTTTAAATGTGTGCTGAAAAGATACAACGTTTAATACAAGCTAGTATACTGGGTTTTGTTATGGGTTTAGCAGGTTCTGGTATGTATGCAGCTGCGTTTATTTTGCAATTTGCCATGATGGTCATGCTTGTTCATCGCAGGATTGACAGGTTTTTGTCCAGGGTTTAATTGTACTTAAAAAAATATTCCCTCCATGTAAATTATGACAATAAGGATAATCAATAATGTCAAATATATCATATAAAGATGCCGGTGTTGATATCGATGCAGGTAATGAATTCGTAGAAGCGATCAAGAATGATGTAAAATCTACTTTCGATAAAAATGTGATCGGAGGTATCGGTTCATTTGCAGGTGCATATGCACTTCCAACAGGCTATAAAGAGCCAGTGATCCTTTCTGCAACAGATGGTGTAGGAACAAAGCTTCGTATTGCTATAGAAAGCGGGAAACTTGACACTGTAGGTATTGACCTTGTAGCTATGTGTGTGAATGATCTTATCTGTAACAATGGTACGCCGATGTTCTTTCTTGGACTACTATGCGACAGGTAAACTGCTTCCACAAAATGCAAAAGATGTGGTTGCAGGTATTGCAGAGGGATGTCGTAGATCTGAATGTGCACTTGTAGGTGGAGAAACAGCTGAGATGCCAGGCATGTATTCAGATGATGATTTTGATCTTGCAGGATTTGCAGTAGGTATCGCAGAACGTTCTGAGATGGATACGGTAGCTAATGTAAAAGAGGGACAGATCCTTATCGCTATGCCAAGTTCAGGTGTACATTCAAACGGATATTCGCTTGTAAGAAAACTTTTCTTTGAAAAACTAGGTATGAGCCTTGATGAAGAATTTGAAGGCAAACCACTTGTTGAGACATTACTTGAACCGACACGTATCTATGTAAAAGAGTATAAAGCCAATAAACAGTATGTAAAAGCTTTGGCTCATATCACAGGTGGAGGAATTGTAGAGAACCTTCCTAGAGTCCTTCCAGAGGGTATTAGAGCTATTGTAAATAAAGAGAGTATCAGAGTATTGCCTATCTTTAAATTTATGAGCCAATATGTTGAAGAAGAAGAGATGTACAGAGCCTTTAATATGGGTGTAGGAATGGTATGGGTCGTAGATCCGGAAAATGTAGATGCTGTGCTTGCAAATACAGACGGCTATGTTATCGGTGCACTTGCACACGGAGAAAAGGGTGTAGAGATGGTTTAATCCATCTCTTACTTTTAAAACAGATAACATGCCAATCACATGTTATCTACTACTTGGGTTTACAGACCCCTTTTCGTATACACTCCCTATCTAACTCTCCACTTCTCCATTTTGAAAGATATGCTTTTAAATTGTTGTGAACAACTCCTTGTAGCATATAGAGACCTATAAGATTTGGCAAGGCCATTGCCAAGATGAGAAGATCGGAGAATTCCAACAGTGTAGAAGCACTGGTGACCGAAGCCATGACGGTAAATGAAATGAAGATCAGCTTGAATATCAGTGTATATTTTTCCCCAAAGAGGTATGTCCAAGAACGTTCTCCATAATAAAACCATGAGATCATCGTCGAAAATGCAAACAGTACAATGGAGAAAGATAAAATAATAGGAAACCATGAAATAACGGTTCCATAAGCAGCCGCTGTAAGTGCAGCACCCTGTTTAGAGGCTACAAGGTTTGCAAACTCTCCACTAGGATCATAGACGCCTGTGGTAACGATGACAAGGGCTGTCATAGTACAAATGACTATCGTATCTATAAATGGCTCATAAAGAGCAACCATACCTTGTCTGACAGGATATTTTACTGAGGCAGTAGAGTGCACGATGGCAGCAGAACCTATTCCTGCTTCACTTGAGAAGGCAGCACGTTTAAAACCTTGTACCAGTACACCTATAAGGCCACCTGCTGCAGCAGTAGGGGCAAAGGCTTCATGGAAGATCGTTGCGATAGCCCCAGGCACTGCAGAAGCATTTGTGATAAGTATCCAGAGTGATGCGAGAAGGTAGATAAATACCATTAAAGGAACGATCTTCTCTGCTGTGCTGGCAATACGTTTGATCCCTCCAATAATTACAAATCCTACAAGTGTTGCCATGATAAGGCCAAAGACAATCGGATAGGCTTCGAAGAAAGGGACACGATCTGAGAGTGCACCCATCGCTTGTGAGGTTTGGAATGCATTACCTGCACCCAAACTTCCTCCTATAGCCAGTACTGCGAACATGGCAGCAAGTAATTTTCCCAGTTTTACATGACCTTTGGAAGCAAGTCCTTTAGAAAGATACTGCATTGCACCACCCATGATACGTCCATCAGGTCTTCTCTCTCGATAGATCTGTGCGAGGGTCACTTCAGTAAATTTAAGTGTCATACCAAAGAAGCCTGCCAAGATCATCCAAAAAGTGGCTCCCGGTCCACCTACTGCGATGGCGATGGCAACCCCTGCAATGTTACCCAGTCCTACGGTTGCAGACAAGGCTGTGGTTAAAGATTGAAAAGGGGTGATCTCTCCTACATCGTCAGCTGTTTTGTATTGACCAGTAATGATCTTAAATGAATGGGAAAACATACGTACATTGATAAAGCCAAAACGAAAAGTAAGAAGAACACCACCAACGATCAGCCATGCAACAATGAAAGGCATACTTGCACCCTCTACGCTGCCAAAAAAGACATCAAAGAAGAAAATGGAACCTAAGAGACTATTGATTTGTTCAAATATACTGTTCATATGTTACCCTAGCATGTAGATGAATCTATTATACTCATTAACGCCTAAAGTACCTCTAATTTAGGGAGTAAAAGTATATTTTTTCATTTTTTTCTAAAAATCTATTGACAAATAGAAACCTTTTGACTATAATTGCGTTCCTTTTTATAAGGTAACGGAGTGTAGCGCAGTCTGGTAGCGCACCTGGTTTGGGACCAGGGGGTCGAAGGTTCGAGTCCTTTCACTCCGACCATTTAGGTATTTAACATTATAATAATAAGTAATCATTTAATTATGGTGGGCGTAGTTCAGTTGGTAGAGCGACAGTTTGTGGTACTGTTTGTCGCGGGTTCGAGTCCCGTCGCCCACCCCATTGGTAATTAATTCGGGTAACCACCCAATATGAAGAAGCGCTTGTGGCTCAATTGGATAGAGCATCAGACTTCGGATCTGAGGGTTAGAGGTTCGAGTCCTCTCAGGCGTACCATATTAATGTATCAGCTTTGTTATTTATTATTATTTTTTGTGCACTCGTAGCTCAGCTGGATAGAGCATCGCCCTTCTAAGGCGAGGGTCTTAGGTTCGAATCCTAACGGGTGTACCACTTACTTTTTATTGTTTTGTAAAACAATCACATGCGGATGTGGTGAAATTGGTATACACGCCAGACTTAGGATCTGGTGCTTTACGGCGTGGAGGTTCGAGTCCTCTCATCCGCACCATCTACAAAAACTTCAATTAATTTATTTCCAAAAAACTTATTGTATAATCTTTCATATTAAATATATTTAGGATTTTATTATGGATAAAAGTTTATTTTTCTTTATACTCATAGGGGTAGGGTTTCTTTATTTTATTACTCAATTTGTGGGTGATATTCAGGAAGATGAAAAGTTTCAAAACGAAGAATATAGAGCAGAAACACCAGTATGATCAATATCAAAGTGTTGACAGTATAGGACGGGATATACTTGATATGACGGGTACGCCAATAGGTACACAAGTACAAGCATGGAATAATTCTGAGCTAAAAACAGAATTTTTAACACTTTTTCCTGATTTTTCTGAGATGAAGATATTTGTAAAAGAGAGGGTAAGGGGAGACGCCTTGAAGGCAAAACTTACTGCTGTGATTGATGAAGTGGAAAGTAAATATTTTTCTGGTGCAATGGATGCAGAACAAGCCAAGCGTGAGCTTGGATTGTTAAAATAAGGGAATTAGCGACAAGGATCAGTCATTTTGTTTTGATCTGCATAGAGGTAGACTTCTACACGTCTGTTAAGTGCTCTGTTTTTTGCAGAGTCATTTGGTGCGATCGCTTTATCGTATGAACATCCTTTGGTGTATGGTCTTCCATTTACAGCAAGAAGGTCACTTACGCTGCTTGCACGTCTCTTAGAAAGATCCTAGGTTGTAAGAGTAGCTTCCTACATTATCTGTAAATCCTGCAACACCTACAACAGTTTGAGGGTAGTTTTGTAAAAGTTGTGCTACTTTGTCCACTTTGTATCTTGCACTAGATTGCAGGTTAGATGAATTTGTAGCAAACATCATATCATCTCTAAATATGATTTTTACATGGTTAGGTCCTTTTGAGACGATGATATCTCTACGTGGGTCAAGTGCGGCGAGTGGATCATTGTTTACACCTGTGCCAAGTGCTTTGTGCTACTTCATTGGCTTGTTGGTCCATATTGTAACCTACTGCTCCACCTAGGGCAGCACCTAAAAGGCCTCCGATAATAGCACTTTTTGCATCATGACCACCTACATTGTAGCCTATTATAGAACCTGCAACAGCACCAGTAGCTGCACCGGTTTTGGTACGGTCATAACTTGTCGTCCTCAACTAGACCAGGTTGATTGTAACATCCTCCAAGCATAAAAGCAGCTGCTGTGACAGCTAATATTGATTTGGTTAATTTCATTTTATCTCCTTTTTATTATAAAGTTCAGGTTATTCCCATCCGCCTGTTTCTACTGGCTCAGGATTATTGCTATCTACAGCATTCCCTATAGCACCACCTGCAAGAGCTCCTAATGTAGCACCTACTACAGCATTTCTTCCACTATGGCTACCAGAGTTATATCCTATTACTGCACCTGCAAGAGCACCGGTTACTGCACCTGTTTGTGTGGCATTACTAGGTGCTACTTCTTGTCCTGTACATCCAGTCAATAGGGCAATGCTTGTACTTGAAATAAGAATAATATCAAGTATATTTTTTTTCATTATGTTTCCTTCTATATTTAAAATATTATGATTATAACACAGAAATGTGTCGAAAATGTGTCTTATGTATGTAGATCTTATTTTTTCATGCCACTGCCAAAGGGTTTTTTCAAAACCTATTTGTTTGGTATTGTAGTATTTTTTGGGTACACAAAGGTAAGATTGTTCTACCCATCCTCCAAAATCATGTGGGTAAATATAATCTTTGGCATGTGTCTTTATATGAGAGGGAATAGGGTGTATCTCTCCGGCGGCTATATCTTTAAGTGCAGTATTGATCGCCATATAGGCACTATTGGACTTAGGTGAGGAAGCGAGATAGATAACCAGTTGTGAGAGGGAGATTCTAGCTTCAGGATAGCCTATATGTTTGACGATATTCAGATGTGGAACTGGCAAGATTTAGGGCAGGGGGATTAGCATTTCCTATGTCTTCACTGGCCAAGATAGCTAAACGTCTTGCAATGAATTCTGCAGGTTCTCCTCCATCTATCAGTCTGGCAAGATAATAGATAGATGCATCTATATCAGAACCACGAATACTTTTGATCATGGCAGAGGTCAGTTCATAGTGGCTTTCACTTTCAGCACTGCCTGCCTGCATGGCATGAGGACGTATCTGTTTGAGGGTGCTTAGTGTAACAGGGCTTTCTACTGCTACCTGCACTCTCAAGCAGGTTTAGCATGGCCCGTACATCGCCACCACTTGAAAATACAAGATACTCTTTTGCATCATCTATCAACCGTGAGATCTTCTAGTTGGATAATGTTTATCAAGATAGGCATGCAGTTCTTTTTGATCAATAGATTCAAGCTGAAAAAGATGAGAACGAGAACGCATAGCTGCAGTAAGTGAGTAATAAGGGTTCTCTGTAGAAGCTCCTATGATCAGAGCCGCATTGTTTTCCATAAAGGGCAAGAGTACTTCTTGTTGGTTTTTACTGAGTCTATGAACTTCATCTATAAAAATAAGAGGTTTTTGTAAGCGCATTGGTATACTCTTTGAATATCTTACGCAGATCTTCTATTTTGAGGGTGGTGGCATTCATCTCATAAAAAGGTTTATCAAGAAGAGAAGCGATCACCCTTGCAAGGGTTGTTTTGCCGCAGCCCGGTGGTCCATAAAAAAAGGTGTGGGAGAGGGTATCTGAGATAATGAGCTTTCGCAAGTATAGCATTTGTCGCCTAAAAGATGGGATTGCCCTATCAATCTCATCAAGTGTTTTAGGCCGATATTTCAGTGCAAGATTTGGCAAAACTCAATCTTTTTTAGTTAAACTTTTTTGATGTGTCAGATTTTTTTTCTTTCAGCTCTTTTTTACGTTTGTTTTTTTCTTCTTGTTTAAGTGCATTGGCTTTGTTTTTCTCCTCTGCTTCAGCATTGGCTCTTCTACGTTTCATGAACTTATGTACATCATCGTATTCTCTTCGGGTAAAGTAACGGGTTTTGTTTGTAGGAAGGTTATTTAGTTCTATCCCACCAAATGCCACACGCTTTAGGTCAAGTACTTTTGCTTCAAAATGTGCAAAGAAACGTCTTAGTTCTCTGTTTTTCCCTTCAGTGATGGTTACACGAAGCTTTGAAAAGTTTTTCCCTTCAGCTCTTACTTCAAAGTGTACAAAAGGGGCAAACTCCATACTGTAGATCTTACATTTTTCATGGGCACCTGCTCGGGCATCATCAAGCACAAGGCCCTCTTTCATTGCAGCGATCATCTCTTGAGTGATGGGTTTATCTATTTTTAGATTATAGGTACGGTCTAAACCACTTTCCATAAGTGCTGTTGCAACCTCTGGTGAGTCTGTTAGGAGCAAAAGTCCTTCTGAGGCATAGTCCAGCCTACCTACAGGTATAAAGTGTCTGTATTTACCTGGAAGTTTATGATAGATGGTTGCACGACCTCTATCATCTTTTTTTGTGACCAGGACACCTTTGGGCTTATTGTAGACTATGATAGTAAGTTCTTTACTCTCTTTAACTGGTCTGCCTTTTACATAGATATGGTCATCTTCTTCAACTTCATAGCCAAAGTCTTTCAAGACTTTTTTGTTTAAAGTGACTTCACCTTCTTCTATAAGTTTATCGGCTTCTCGTCTTGAGTATTTTGTGTTATGTGATATATATTTGTTTAGTCTCATTGTTTCTCATTTTTTATTTACTTTTAATTCCGGCATTGATCAGATCATGGATATGTAATACACCGATGATATTGCCTGTTTCATTTGTGATAGGCAAAAGTTGTATACGTCCATTTTCTATAATTTCGAGGGCATCACTTGCCAAGCAGTTCTGTATTTGTATAGCTTTTAGGATTTCTGCTGGCATATTCTATAGCCAGATGCTCTAAGCTGAATCCTTCTTTCATCAGTGCACGTCTAAGATCACCATCACTTAATATAGCGATAAATGTATCTGTCTCATCAACGATGAGTACAGTACCTAGTTTGCCTTCACTCATTGTAACAATGGCATCTTTCAGTGTGGTTGTATGGTTAATGATTGGTAAGTCTTTTGTTCTCATAAGGTCTTTAATCCTCACAAAAAGTTTTTTCCCCAATGACCCACCGGGATGAAAAGAGGCAAAATCCTCTTGTTTAAAACCTCTTTGTTTCATGAGTGCTACAGCCAAAGCATCACCCAGTGCCATGGTGAGCGTGGTAGAAGTTGTAGGCGCTACACCTAGCGGACATGCTTCTTTCTCTACAGAGATGTCAAGAAAGACATCAGCATAAGAGCCAAGAGATGAGTTTTTATTTCCGGTCAGTCCAATAAGCGGGATATCAAACCGTTTGATATGAGGAAGAATCTTGGTAAGTTCTTCACTCTCTCCACTGCTGCTTATGGCAAGCAGGATATCCTCTTTTCCTATCATTCCCAAGTCACCATGGAGTGCTTCTGTAGGATGTAAAAAGAAACTGGATGTACCAGTACTTGCAAAGGTAGCAGCCATTTTTGCCCCTACCAATCCAGACTTTCCTACACCCGTGATGATCAGCTTTCCTTTTGTTTCCAATATAAGTGAAATGGCATCCAGAAAATTCTGGTCTAAACGTTCGGCAGCTTTGTATAAAGCATCTGCTTCAGTGTGAAAAGTCTCTTGTGCAATTTTGATAAGATCCATGGCTCAGTCTTTATATTTTTTAAATGATTATAGCATAATTAGCAGGTCAGGCGAGATGTTGGCTTTTCTGAATGAGTCAGATAAAATATCTGAGCAAATGATGAGATCTTCTGCCCTAAGGCAGAAGTGGGTTAAACGATGAAGATAGTAGGAATGATAAGCGGATATCTTTTTTTCGTACGAACAACATGTTTTCTCACGACTGAACGTATATCATTCTCAATATCTCTGTGGTTTTTCAGCGCTTCAGGCTTCATGTTTAACATCATAGTTTCAAGTAGCACTTCTATCTCTTTTGCAAACTTTTTATCATCTTTGGCTGCAACAAGACCATGTGAAGTAACTACAGGTTTACCTATAACCTTTTGATTACTTTGTGAAATTTGCGCTACAACATTGACGATACCGTCTTCTGCAAGTTTTTGTCTGTCAAGTACTACATCATTTTCGATCGTCATATTGTTCTGATTATCGATATATGTTTTACCGCTCTTGACCGTTTTAACTTTTTTGAGATACTTAGGTGTGATCTCTACTTGATCTCCATCGCTCATAAGTAAGATATTTCTTTCATCAACACCACATTCTACAGCTGTTTTAGCATGTTTGGCGATATGGTTGTACTCACCATGCACCGGCAAGAAGAATTTAGGCTGAATGAGTCTCAATATGAGTTTTTGCTCTTCTTGTGCAGCGTGACCAGAAACGTGAATATCTCCAAACTCTTTATAGCGTACCGTTACACCCGCTTTGATAAGCTTGTTCATCAAGTCCTGAAACAGAAGCTTCATTCCCAGGAATGGCTGAAGCAGAGATAATGACTGTATCTGATGGTTTGAGTTTGATATGTCTATGTTCATCTGTTGCCATACGGTTCAGTGCAGCCATAGTTTCACCTTGTGAGCCAGTGGTAACGATCAAGTATTTCATGTTCAGCATATTTTGGTACTTCGTGTACTTCGATGAAGTGTTTGTCTTCAATGTCTACAAAGCCAAGAGCTCTGTTGGTTTCAACATTACGCTCCATAGAACGACCGATAACACAGATTTTTCTACCATGTTTTACACGCTCTTTCCATGGCTTGGAAGATACGGTGAACGTTTGAAGAGAATGTAGACATAATCACTCTTCCTTTTGCAAGGTCAAAGAGTGAGTCAAATGTTTTTCCAACTACTTTTTCACTTTTCGTAAATCCAGGGTTATGTGAGTTTGTAGAGTCAGAGAAAAGACAAAGTACACCTTTTTCTCCATAGTATGCATAACGGTGTAGGTCCATTGTATAGTCATCTACTGGTGTATGGTCTATTTTAAAGTCAGCCGTATGGATGATGATTCCTGCTGGTGTTTCAATAGCAAGTGAACACGCATCGATGATAGAGTGTGTGTTGTGCATCCATTCTATTTTCATGTCACCGATTTGATACTGTTTTCTTAGGGTTACAAAGTTAAATTTATTGGTATGTGCACAGAGTCCATGTTCATTAAATTTATTTTCTATCATAGCAAGTGCAAGAGGTGTTGCATAAATAGGGAATTGTAATTCTTTAAACAAGTAAGGCATTGCACCAATGTGGTCTTCATGACCATGCGTGATGATCACATAGACATCTTTTGTTTCTTTAAGTGTATGCAAGTAAGAGAAATCAGGTACTAAGATATCTACACCGTGCATTGTTTCATCAGGGAAAGACATACCTACATCAATGATGATAGCTGTTGTCTCTGTTTCAAGAACAGCCATGTTCCCACCGATCTCACCAAGACCACCTAAGTGGCGTAAATCTTATTTTGCCTCTACTTGACATGTCGATCTGCTTCCATGGATTCATGGTTGCGTCTTTTACACGAGCATTCTCTTCGAGAGAAGCTCTCATTGTATCATTTACAGTGGTAACATTTTTTCTTTTGCTTCTGTTTTTATTGCCTCCGCCACTACGGTTTTGGTTTGCCACCCGGTTTATTACTTGGGTTTGGTTTTCTGTTTGGGTTATTACGATTTTGGTTAGGGTTTGGTTTTCTATTATGATTTGGTTTTCTATTATGATTTGGTTGTTTGTTGCCATCTGGTGTTTCTCTATCCTGTACATTTCCATTTACTTCTTTATTAGGATTAGGTTTTTTATTTGGGTTTGGTTTTCTATGTGGATTTGGGTTGGGACGGTTTCTGTTTTGATTGCTTTCGCCCTGTGTGATTTGGTCTGTTTTGTCTATGTGGATTTGGTTTTCTATCTCTGGGTGTTCTTTGCCCTTGATTTTGAGATTTTTCGTTGTTTTGATTGTTGTTTTCCATCTAAATTATCCTTTAATTCATTATATATGTGATGATAAATAGATGTCTCAGCTTCATGAGGTCGTAAGTTAGAGTCTAGTTCCTAGCTTTTCGAAAATTGTGATTTACAATATCTTTAGAAAAAACAGGCCATAAGATTTTTAGAGAGTTTTTTACGTGGTTGCGCAAATGCGATCTTTAAGAACGCTTCAAACTTCTCGTCATCCTGTGACTTGTTTTTCTCTATTAAAAGCACGGCAGAAGTGACGTTTGGAGGTGGGACAAATGCTTCGGGTTCAACTTCGAAACATAGTGTCGCTTTTCCTACAGTTGAAGCAAGTACAGAAAGAGCAGAAAACTCTTTTTGTTTGACACTTGCAGCAAACTTAACGGCAACTTCTTTTTGAACCATGACCAGTATAGACCGGCACTGTTCATCTTTAAATGCTTTTAAAATGATATTGGTCGCGATATAATAGGGCAGGTTGGCTACCAGATGATAAGGTTCATCCAGTAGGCTTCCTGACTCCCAACGCTCAAGCACATCTCCGCACCGCAATTCAAAGTTGCCCTTTGTGGATAGGTTCTTCAAATTCAGTTGTAAGATGCTCACATAATCTTTTATCAACCTCAAATGCTGTGACATTTCGAACTTTTACAAGTTCTTTGGTTAAATCACCTAAGCCAGGCCCAATTTCTGCGACTTTTAAGTCGTCATTGGGCATCGCTTGGATGATTTTGTGAAGATAGATATCATTCTTTAAAAAGTTCTGACCAAATTTCTTACTTGCAAATTCGGCTAAATTTTCAATAATCATACTATAATGTACCTTTATACTTCATATTCTAATCCCACGTTTGGGATAATTTTTGTATAATCTTATCATAATTTTGAGAGGAAGACGGCGTATTATATGGATTATTTTGCAAAACGTATCATACCTTGTCTTGATGTAAATGACGGACGGGTAGTTAAAGGTGTTAATTTTGTTGGTTTACGTGATGCAGGTGATCCTGTAGAAGTTGCCAGACGTTACAATGAAGAGGGTGCAGATGAGATCACTTTTCTTGACATCGGTGCAAGCCATGAAGGGCGTGACACGATTGTTGATGTTGTGAAAAAAGTAGCACAGGAAGTCTTTATCCCTTTAACTGTAGGTGGAGGGATACAGAGAGCTTTCGGATATTTACAATCTTCTCAATGTAGGATGTGACAAAGTAAGTGTGAATTCTGCAGCCATTAAAAGACCGGCATTTATTGAAGAGGGAGCAAAACGTTTTGGATCTCAGTGTATTGTAGTGGCCATAGATGCAAAAAGGTCGCTGAAGATAAATGGCATATCTTTACCCATGGCGGACGTAACGATACAGGTATTGATGCACTGGAATGGGCAAAAGAAGCGTATGACAGAGGTGCAGGTGAATTGCTTGTGACCTCTATGGATGCAGATGGTACTAAAGCTGGATTTGATAATATGTTAAACAAGAAGATAGGTGAACTTGTAAATATCCCTGTGATTGCATCTGGAGGTGCAGGAACGATGCAACATATTGAAGAAGCATTTACTCTTGGTAATGCAGATGCAGCATTGGCAGCTTCTATCTTTCACTTTAAAGAGATTGACATTATGGAATTAAAAAGATATCTTAGAGGGAAAAATATCCCAGTGAGAATGTAGTTCATGATTATTTGTGCAGGAGAGAGTGAGCAGTTTGATTTTGCTTTGCCTGTTGGCATTGGCATGACAGATGTGGCTATTAATCTAACACGTTTATGTTTGTCTCAAAAACCAAAATTTTTATTGTTCGTTGGTACAGCAGGTTCGTATGGAGAAAAGAAAATTTTTGATATTATAGAATCAAAGACAGCAGCAAACATAGAAAACAGTTTTTTTACTGGAGGTTCCTATACTCCTATAGACAATATGGTTTCCACTGCAGAAGATGTTTCACGTGAAACAATAGTGAATACTTCCAATTATATTACTACAGATAAAAGCTTAGGTAAAGCATATCTTTCTAAAAATATCCATTTGGAAAATATGGAATACTATGCTGTATTAAAAGTAGCAAAATCATTTGATATACCTGCTGCAGGTGTTTTTATTGTGACAAATTATTGTGATGAAAATGCACATAAAGACTTTATGGATAATCATAAAGAAGCAATGCTTAGATTAACTAAGTATATGAAAGAAAGTAAATAAATGAAGAAAATAATACAAGATCTAACAAAAGAAGAATTAAGTGAACGTGATCAAGCCTTCTTTTCGTGCAAAACAGATATATAATTGGATCTACCATAAGTATGCAGATTCGTTTGAAGAGATGAAAAATCTTCCAAAAGAGATGAGAGAAAAGCTGGATGAAGAGTATACTGTTACTCCTCTCAAAACAGTGATGGTACAAAATTCTAAAGACGGAAGCCGTAAATATCTTTTTGAACTTCATGATAAACATACGGTTGAAGCCGTACTTCTTTTGATGAGAGAGAAAGAGTATCATGAAGATGGCTCTGTAAAGCATCAGGAACGCTATACAGTCTGTATCTCATCTCAGGTAGGGTGCAAGGTAGGGTGTGCCTTTTGTTTGACTGCAAAGGGTGGTTTTATGCGTAATTTGACTGCAGGTGAAATTGTTGAACAGGTACGAATGATCAAAAAAGACAATGACATTGATGCCAACCGTCGTGTCAATATTGTCTATATGGGAATGGGTGAGCCACTTGACAACCTTACAGAAGTTGCAAAGTCTGTAAAGATATTTGCAGACCCGGAAGGTATGGCAATAGCCACACATAGACAAACCATTTCAACTTCTGGACTCAGTGCAAAGATAGAGAGACTTGGAAAGATGGAGCTAGGTGTGAATCTGGCAATTTCATTACATGCAGTGGATGATGAACTGAGACAACAGTTGATGCCTATTAACAAAGCGTACAATATTGCTTCTATTATCACATGCAGTGAAAAACTTTCCTGTCAATGATAGGAAAAGAGTGATGTTTGAGTATCTTGTCATCAAAGATGTCAATGATGATATCTCTGCAGCTAAGAAACTTCTCTCTCTTTTGGATGGTATTAAAGCCAAGGTAAACTTGATCTATTTTAATCCGTATGGAGGTACAGAATTTAAACGTCCTAGTGAAAAAGATATGAAAACGTTTCAGGAGTATCTGACTAAAAGAGGTTTACATTGTACGATACGTGAGTCTAAAGGATTAGATATATCAGCAGCCTGTGGTCAGTTAAGAGAACAAGAATTAGAAGGAGAAAGTATGATGCCAAGTTTGGAACTTTTTATGTTAGGGTTTATTGTTATAGTTGCTGCAATTGGTGTAGGTTGGTTTATTTATGATTCTCGGAGCGATGAGGAGAAATAAGTTTCTCCTTATTTTTGATTAAAAACTCTTTTCTCTTTCTCACAAATCAAATTCTTCATCCTTACAAAATCACTTTTACTTTCTATATGAAATTTAGATCCCATAGTAAAGGTCAAGCTCTGTGCATGCAGCATCAGTCTGCTTGCACCCATTTCTGTCATGCGCTCTTCTTGACTAAGTTCTTCTTCCAGATAATCATTGGCAGCTTTGAAGGTTGTACCATAGATAGGATCACCTAAAATAGGATGTTTCACGTGAAACAAATGGACTCTTATCTGATGTGTTCTTCCTGTATGAGGATAGCAGGCTACAAGAGTAGCATCAAGTGTTTCATCATATTCAAGCGGGATAAAGTCTGTATGTGATGCTTTCCCTTCATCAGAGATAAAGACTTTATGTTTGGTTTGACTATAGTCATTGTTTATCTTGATCCGTTCACTTGAAGAAAAGGGTTCTGTGAGTTTACCATCTACCCAGGCAAGGTAAGATTTTTTAATGCTTCTGTCTTCAAATGACACTCTTTAAATAGGACTCAGACTTTTTATGTTTGCTTGCCAAAAGCAGTCCGGAAGTTTCCATATCTATACGGTGTACAGCATTGGCATTATCACCAGCAATAGTACGAATTTCATCTAAAAGGGAGTAGGGGGTTGCCATGGTATTGGGATGAACCAAAACACCGGAATGCTTTTCAAAGACCATAAAGTCTTTAGTTGTGAAAAAGAGGAGTGTTCCCTTTTGAAGAAGGTTTAAAATAGACGACTTCTACTTCACCTTCTATGTGACTCCCCAGTATTAAATATAGATTCACCATCGATGAGTAGTCTGCCTTTTGCCAATACACGTTGTGCTTGTCCTTGTGTAAAGTTAAAGGTACGCATGATAAATAGAAATGCAGGCATTTTTTCTGGTACTGTAAATTTCTCTTTGACAAATGGCATAGCTACTTCACCTTTTTATTAATAGGATTTTGACAAAGTCAAAACTATTGACACTGGTCGTACGACTTAGCATTTACTGCATCGCTTGTACTGCATTTTAATGCTTGACTTCATCAGTCAGCTCATACGACTAGTCGTATTATTAACTGCTATTTTGGTAGAATTGTATCAAATTTTTATACACATAAGGGTATGCAATGGTAGAAAGATACGCAAGAGAAGAGATGACAAAACACTGGACACAGCATGCAAGATATGCAGCATGGCTTGAGGTTGAAAAAGCAGCTGTTAAAGCATGGAATAAATTAGGGCTCATCCCTGATGAAGATTGTGAAAAGATCGTTAAAAATGCTACATTCTCAGTTGAAAGAATAGAAGAGATAGAAGCTGTTACAAAACATGATCTAATCGCTTTTAATACAAGTGTAAGCGAAAGTCTTGGAGAAGAGTCAAGATGGTTCCACTATGGTATGACTTCTTCAGATGCTGTTGATACAGGTGTTGCACTCCAAATGAAAGCTTCATTAGAAATTATCATTGCTGATACAAAAATGCTTATGGAGTCTATCAAGAAAAGAGCTGAGGAACACAAAATGACTCTAATGGTAGGAAGAAGCCATGGTATTCATGGTGAACCTATTACATTTGGTTTGACTTTGGCAGTGTGGTATGATGAGATGGCCAGACATCTTAAGAACCTTGAAGAGACAATGGAAGTGATCGCTGTTGGTCAGATCTCTGGTGCTATGGGTAACTTTGCACATGCCCCACTAGAGCTTGAAGAGTTAGCAATGGCTGAATTAGGTTTAAAACCTGAGCCTTGTTCAAATCAAGTAATACATAGAGACAGATATGCAAGATTGGCAACAGCACTAGCACTTATGGCTTCTTCTGTAGAAAAATTTGCTGTACAAGTGAGACACTTGCAAAGAACAGAAGTGTATGAAGCTGAGGAGTATTTTGCAAAAGGGCAAAAAGGATCTTCTGCTATGCCACATAAAAGAAACCCAATCCTTACTGAAAATATCACAGGTCTTGCTAGAATGATTAGAGCCTATGCAATACCTGCTATGGAAAACGTAGCACTCTGGCATGAAAGAGATATTTCACATTCATCAACGGAACGTTTCTGGTTACCAGACGCTTTTATTACATGTGACTTCATGATGCACCGAATGAACAATGTCATTGCAAACCTTACAGTCATGCCAGAGAACATGATGAAGAACTTGAACCTTACGGGTGGACTTGTATTTTCACAAAGAGTACTTCTTGAGCTTCCTAAAGCAGGGGTAAGTCGTGAAGATGCTTACAGGATTGTACAAAGAAATGCAATGAAAGTTTGGGAAGAGATACAGCAAGGCAAACCAACTACAAATGAGCAAGGTGAGTCACTCTATCTTCAGTATCTACTCGCTGATGAAGAATTGGGCCAGTCACTTTCAGAAACACAGATAAGAGAGTGTTTCAACTTTGATTATTATACAAAAAATGTAGATGCCATTTTCAAAAGAGTTTTTAAATAAACCTGTAGCATAGTGTCTTGTATGGAGATATTAACCCTATATTTTTATAGAGCAAATCTCCAATACACCTTCAAATGCACTCAAATCTTTTATGGTTTGAGTATTACTTTTTTCACTTTTCCCCCTATAAATAAACCTTATGTTTTTCGAAACTTCCCATACAGCCACTCTTTCAAAAACTATCACCAAATCTTATAAAAAAGATGCCTAAAAATGATACAACTTTTCAAAAATACACAAGGTAAATTTGAGTAAAATCGGATTAATCATTGTCATAAAAAAAAGATGACAAAGAAAGTTAAAAGGACAGGGAATTATGATCAGAGTTGTAAAACGAAATGGTAGAGTAGAAGCTTTAGATGTCGCAAAGATTCAAAAGTACACAGCAGCATCAGTAGAGGGACTTGTACGAGTAAGTCAAAGTGAACTTGAAGTAGATGCGAAACTCCAATTTCGTGACATGATCAGTTCTGAAGAGATACAACAGACACTGATCAAAACTGCCGTTGACAAAATTGACATTGACAGACCAGATTGGACGTTCGTTGCTGCAAGACTTTTTCTTTATGATCTTTACCATAAAGTAACGGGCTTTACAGGATATAATCATCTGCGTGAACATCTTGAGCGTGGGGAGAAAGAGGGGCGTATCGTCCTTGGATTAAAAGATAAATATGATCTTGATGATCTGAATGATTACATTAAGACCTGAACGTGATCTACAGTTCAACTATTTGGGTATTCGTACACTGTATGACAGATATCTGATAAAAGACCGTAGTGGTACACCTATAGAGTTGCCTCAACAACTCTTTATGGGTGTAGCAATGTTCTTGGCACAAAATGAATTTGATTGTCAAACATGGGCCAAAAAATTCTATGATATCTTGAGTAAATTTGAAGTTATGGCTGCAACACCAACGTTGTCAAATGCAAGAACGCCAAGACACCAACTAAGCTCTTGTTACATTGGGTCAACACCTGACAACATTGAAGGTATCTTTGACGGATACAAAGAGATGGCATTGCTTTCTAAGTTTGGCGGAGGTATCGGTTGGGACTGGTCACTGGTTCGTGGTATGGGTTCTTATATCGATGGGCATAAACATGCTGCAGGAGGTATCGTGCCTTTCCTTAAAGATCGCCAATGATGTTGCCATTGCAGTAGACCAGCTTGGTACACGTAAAGGAGCTATAGCAGTGTATATAGAGCCTTGGCATGTTGATATACGTGATTTCCTTGACTTGAAGAAAAACTCGGGAGAAGAGCGTCGTAGAGCACATGATCTTTTCCCTGCGATATGGCTCAATGATCTCTTTATGAAGAGAGTAGAAGCAGATGAAATGTGGACACTTTTTGATCCATTTGAAGTTACAGAGTTGACAACACTCTATGGCGATGCGTTTGAAGCACGTTACATTGAACTTGAAAATTCAGATGACAAGATTACTAGAGAGAGAGTTTCTGCGAAGAATCTTTGGAAAGAGATGCTTCGTTCTTACTTTGAAACAGGAAATCCATTCCTTACATTTAAAGATACAGCAAACAAAGCAAATCCTAACAAGCATGTGGGAGTTATCAGAAGTACGAACCTTTGTACTGAGATTTTTCAGAACACAGCACCGAATACCTATAAAACACGTTTTACATTTGAAGATGGAACTCAAGAAGCACATGATGAAAATGCAATGTTAACTGTAGACAATGGCACAACAAAGCCGGCTAAAAAAGTGACAGCCCTTGACAGTCTTAACGGTAAACAGATCTGGATCGTCGACAAAGAGAAAACAGATGGAGACACTGCTGTATGTAATCTTGCTTCTGTAAACCTTGCAAAGGTCCACACACAAGAAGATCTAAAGCGTGTTGTCCCTACAGCGATACGTATGCTTGACAACGTTATTGATCTAAATTTCTATCCTTTAGCTAAAGTAAAGAAGACAAATGAGAAGTCAAGATCCATTGGACTTGGTGTAATGGGTGAAGCACAAATGCTTGCAGAAAATCAGATCGTGTGGGGAAGTCATGATCACTTCACTAAAATAGATGAAGTCATGGAGTCATTCTCTTACTATACTATTGAATCATCAAGCAACCTGGCATTAGAGAAAGGGCGCTATCCGACATTTGAAGGTTCTGATTGGTCTAAAGGTATTTTCCCTATCGACAAAGCAAATGAGAATGCTTGTAAATTGGTTGACAGAGGGGGACTCTTTGGGTACAGTCATAATTGGCAGGGACTGAAAGAAAAAGTCAAAAAAGACGGTATGAGAAACGGTTATCTTATGGCTATTGCACCTACAAGTTCTATCTCTATCTTGACAGGAACGACACAGGCAATTGAACCTGTTTATAAAAGAAAATGGTTTGAAGAGAACCTCTCAGGGCTTATCCCGGTAGTCGCACCTAACCTTTCTGCAGATACTTGGCAGTATTATACGCCTAGTTATGACCTTGACCAAAATCTTCTCATTAAAGCAGGGGCGATCAGACAAAAATGGTTAGACCAGGGACAGAGTTTGAACATCTTCATTACTCTTGACAAAGCAAGCGGTAAATATCTCAATGAGATATACATGAATGCTTGGAAGTTTGGATTGAAGTCTACGTATTATCTAAGATCTCAGTCTCCTGAATCTTCAAATGACATTGAAGATCGTTCTCAAGAGTGTGTAGGTTGCCAGTAATCCATTTACATTCCCAATAATTTGTTGGGAATGTATACTCCGATATTTTTTATCTTAAACTTTAATTTCTTTTCTCTTCATTCTTTTTTATTTGTTGTATTAATAAAAAATAAAACGAATCCAAAAAAAATATCATACCGACATACATAAAATAAAAATGCAAACTGTTAACGCTAGGAAATTAAATTTTCTTGTATTTACTGCTTTATGAAGTAAACGAAGGATCAAGTTGTGTTGAAAGTATGTAAAATGTTCAAAATCCAAAATAAACTATCTAAAATCCAAAATAATCCACTTTAAACTCTTTTTTAACCCTAGGTATGGAAAAAATAAAAAAAGCGTTTATTTTGGCCTTAAAAAAGAGGTCATTTTGACGATAAAAGTATACTATTTATCAGTCATCTGTGTAGAGTTGTTTGGTCTTGCTATCTTTGATGTTATTAGTGAAGCAAGAATGACACCTATGTAACTTTTTACTCTGTTAGATCTTTAAGAAATTGTGCTTCGTCATATTCTAGATTGAGAAAATCAACAATTACTTTTAGATCTCTTTCTGCATTTCCTAAACATGATGTTGCCCCGGGGCTTGGAGTCATATTGAATATCAAACCATTTCCAGGATTTATAGAAGCTTCTCCAAGCATGAGCTTTTCTTTTTCTTTGTCTAAAACCTGTGGTCTTACACCACCGAATCCTTTTGCATACTCTATGTCATCTACACTTAATGAAGGTACGATCTTTCTTGCATCCTGTACAAATAATTTTTTGTTTATCAAAGGAACTTCAAATAAAAAGTTTTTAAATATATAGTTTCTGATATCACTGTCCTTAAGGAGGTCCCAAAATATTTTTACTATTTTAAAATCAAAATTTAATGTTTTGAAGAAATCCAAATAGGTACCAGGCTTAAATCTTTCAAGCTTTGGCAGTACCAGTGCAGTTGGGCCAAATCTTGTTTTTCCTTGGGCTAAAATGTCGGGGTCCCCATGAAGTGCTGCAAAGGGAAGCTTGTTGTTTTGTACCATATAGACTTTTCCATTTAAAAAATGTCCATCGGTCATATAGAAACTGCCTGCCATAGGCAAGCAACCCATGTGTTTTCCATAGCCCATCTGATGGGCCAAAAAGAGTGAGTGTGCTCCTGCATCCACTACAACAAAACCAGCAGTATACGTTTCCCCAATTGTGGTAGTCACTTTAAAGGTTTTGTCTTCCAGTTCTTTAATCTGGTCAACTTGCGAATTATAAAAGATATCCGTAATGGCATCTGAAGCTTTTTGTGCCTGCAAGGCCAAAGCTTCAGACATTTTACCAAAGTCTACGGTAGTATATTGTGTGGATGTGCCCATAGCCAAGATAGGTTCTGGACGTACTTTTGTCTGTTCTTTGTCTGCATAAACAAGTTTAGGCTCAAGCTCTTTGAGCTTCTCTGCATCCCAAAGTTCAAGATAGGGAAATACTTCTTTAAATTCATGGTATCTGTTTTCGATAAAATGAACTTCTTTTTCTCCAACACCCAGTGCCATCTTTTGATGTTTGAACATGATCTTGTCTTCCAAACCATACAGCAAACAAAATTTCTCTATCATCTTTGCAGTTCTTTTGGTGATCTTGGCTTTCTCAAGAGTATAGTTTGTTTCTATGTCGCCTACATGGATAGTTTGAGAATTACTGGTCCCTTTGGAGTTTAATGTTGACAAGGCTTCATATTTTTCTAGCAGACACATAGATTTAACGTTTGTGTATTTTGCTAATTCATAAAAAAGAGCCGTTCCTGAGATCCCGCCTCCGACGATGAGAACATCATAATGTTTGTTTTTCACTGTTTGATTTTCCATACTGCTTTAAAGTTCCTCTAATTGTATCGCTAGATCTTTGGCGATCTTTTCATAATTTCTTATGTCCAATAATCTTTTTTGGCCCTTAACACCCACTTCTGCAATTGTTTCTTTGCTTAGAGAGATGATATATTCGAGTTTCTTTTTTATATCATTTTGTTCAAATTTGCAAAACCAGGCGTCGTTACAATCTGTAAAGATTTTATCGGTATGTTTAGAAGAGGTCATGATACAGGGTATTGCCGATGAATAGTAGTCAAATATTTTTACAGGGGTTGAAGTATTGTAAACGGGATAATCTGGTAAAAGTGCTACCCCTATATCTGCTTTGGCAATAAGATCAAGTAGTTCATCTCTGTTCTTAGCATTATGAATTTCAATATTCTTTTCTAAATTTTTATATTTTCTAACCAGTTCAAGTGCATATTTGGGATCCCTGGTCGAAATGCTCAGTGTCCAACTATCACTTGGCACTTTTGAAAAAGCTTCCAGTACGGTTTCAAATTCTCTTACCCTGTCTAAAGTTCCTGCATAAAAAAATCTTTTTTCCTCTCCTTCATGCTGTATATTTGGATGGAGCATATTGGGGTCAATACCTGGAGGGCAGATGATGGTTCTGGTCGTTACATTAGGGAAAAATGCTTCATGCATACTTTGGGAAGTAGGTAAAAATGCATCACACATGTTGATGACCTTTGTTTCATTAAAGGTTTTAAACTTATCTGTAACTGTATCCAAAAGGGTATTTTCACCCTCTGCGATACAACACCTGATCTGTACCCTTCTTTTTGGGACTGTGAATCTAAATCCGGTTTTGTATTGGTATTTATTTTTTTCTTTGAGTACATGTTTCATGATATTTATATCATTTCTGACCAAAATATATGCATAGCTGTCGATATGTACATCATTTCTGTTAAGTTCATCAAGAAGTACATTTTTATACCTTGTAGGTACAGTAAATCTATGCTCGCCTTTCCGCTCGAAATCAGACTTAAACTCTGTAAAATAGACCATATCAACAGTTAAATATTGATTTAAATACGTTTCAAACAAAGGAGCCATAAAACTATGATCCATGTATTCATCTTGGTCCGTTATATATAATAATTTTTTCATACAAACACCTCCCACTGCTAAGATTATACCAACACAATATAATAGCTGTCATGATTTAGCTATAATTCCACTCAAAAAAGGACAATTTGATGAAAAATTTTGAAAATGTAAGTGTAGAACTGGAAGGGAATAGCTATTTTGACGGTGCAGTAACGAGCCGTACAGTGAATTTTGCAGATGGAAGTAAAAAGACCTTAGGCTTTATGTTGCCTGGAGAGTATGAATTTGGTACAGCAGCAGCTGAGTTAATGGAGATTACATCAGGAGAGCTTGAAGTAAAATTACCAGGAAGTGATACATGGATAAGCATTAAAGGCGGTGAGTCTTTTAATGTACCTGCGGACGCTAAGTTTCAAGTAAAGGTTTCAAGTATTACAGATTATTGCTGTTCTTATCTGTAGGTTTCACAAACACTACACACAAAAAAACTATAATAGCATTATGAAAACCATGGAGATCCCTCCTCCCTCCCTTATTTAAACTCTATGGTTTTCTAGGTAACTTTTTATTTTCGATGGCATCTTTATTCTCATATGAGGGTGCTCTCCTTTAAAACAGTTCAAAATATACATAAGTTACCGCATCAAACATTTGAATTTATCAACAATCCTATTAGATAAAAGTGATTCGTTTGTCTCAATATACCTGAGAGACTTCACACTTACTTCATACATAAAGACTATACTGTCAACATGAAAGTTATGAAGGACTCTTATCCCTTTTTGATACTTCATTCTTTCTAGGCAGCTTTTCGCATTGTTCTGCATCTTTGTCTCCCGTATAGATGCATATCTCTTTTCAAATATATTTCCCATGAAAAGTTGCCTTTCCTCCCGTGTTTTCTTTCAGATCACTCAGTCAAACCAGCTAAAAGATTACCTTATTGTTTTTATTTTTCAGTACGTTAATGTTCCTGTTTGCAGAAGCAACAGAGTATCAATATTTTTTTAGATAAATTAAGATTTTTTTTAGCTTAAAATCTTGGATTTTAAAATATAATGCTATTTATGGATAGAAAAATAAAACTTCCATATAAGCTGCCGATAGAGTAGCGATTTTAAAATAGGAGAGAAGGGGATGACCTTTCAAGAGATCGAATTTGCTTTGAAAGTAAATGGGGTTGATAAAGAGGATATGCAAACGCTTATGGGCTACTGCAAAACAAAAGGTACAGATTATTCAAAACTTGATGAAATGCTGGTTGAGATGGGGTACGACAGGGTTTTCACCGACGAATTTTTTGGTTGGGCGGATACAGAAGTTGAATACTATGATGATGATGAAGACTATGATCAAGAGTATTTTTCAACAGAGAGAAACCCTCATAAGCATAAGTGGGAAGAATAATAGGTATACATAACTTTTCCTCTTAATTAAAGATACGCAGATATCATCACTGTGCTTAGCAGAGGGTGCTATCCTGCGCTTTAAACACTTCAAACATCTGTCCTCTCCTTAGCACTGTCATTAAAGTGGACGGTACATTATGAAAGACCTATTTGCTACGATCTCAAGCAGTAATTTGAGTTTGTCTTTTTCTAAATCATTCATGGATTTCTTAGCTAAACAATCAGCCAAAATGTGTATAATGTTTTAAATTAATAGCTAAAAAACTTATCAAGGTATAAAGATGGAACGAAAAAGAATATACAACCCTGACTCAAAAGAAAGAACAAGCGACCGTAAGATATTTGGTGGGGATCCTACCGGGATATTTGAATTCAATGATATCAAATACCAGTGGGCATATAATCTATGGGAAATGATGCTTAACAATACATGGTTCCCTAAAGAAGTGGATATGACACGTGATGTGAATGACTATAAACATCTTACTGATTCAGAGAAGTCAGCATACGACAAAGTGCTTGCGCAGCTCATTTTTATGGATTCACTTCAGACAAATAACATTATCGATAATCTGAACCCTTTTATTACTTCCCCTGAAGTAAACCTTATCTTGGTAAGACAGGCATTTGAAGAGGCACTGCACTCTCAGAGTTACGCCGTAATGGTAGACAGTATCTCTACAAATTCAGAAGAGATCTATGAGCTTTGGAGAAGAGATATGATGCTCAAGTCTAAAAATGATGCGATAGCTAAAGTGTATGAAGAGCTTTCAAGTAATCCTACAGATGACAAATATTGTAAAAGCGATGTTTGCCAATCAAATTCTTGAAGGTATCTACTTTTACAGTGGGTTTGCCTATCTTTATACGCTGGCACGTTCAGATAAAATGCTTGGAACTGCACAGATGATACGTTTCATCCAAAGAGATGAAGTGACACACCTTCTTTTGTTCCAAAACATGATCAACTCTACGAAAAAAGAGAGACCGGAGCTTTTTACCAAAGAGCTTATTGATGATGTGTATGAGATGTTCAGATCTGCAGTGAAACTTGAGTCTGAATGGGGTGCATACATTACTCAGGGGCAGATACTCGGACTCACGGATGATATCATCGAACAGTATATCCAGTACCTTGCAGACAAAAGACTGCATGCAGTAGGCCTTGAGAAGATCTATAATGTTGAACATCCTATCAAGTGGGTAGATAACTTTTCACAGTTCAATGACCAAAAGACAAACTTCTTTGAAGGGAATGTAACGAACTACTCCAAAGGAAGTCTGGATCTGGATGACTTTTAGGCCTTAGTATGTTAAACATGCCTAAAACAATGGAAGTTGTGACTCTTCAGCTTCCTTCTCATAAACGGTATCAGGAGAACTTGGACACCCTTCTTTTTTATCTAAAAGAACATCAAGACAAACATATTATTGTTGCACCCGAAGTATTTTTGACAGCACTTGATTATGAGCATATGGCAACAGCGGCGAAATTTTCAGCCAATGCACTGAAAACACTTAAAAAAGAGGTGGATGAGCAGATAGTGGTTTTAACGCTTATTCTTGAAGAAGGAGATAGTTTTGTCAATCAGGCAGTGGTGATCCATAAGCATAAAGTAATTCATAGACAGGAGAAAGTAAAACTCTTTAAACTTGGAGATGAAGACCTCTATTTTCAGGCAGGGGAAAAAGAAAAAGATCAAACCTTTTGAAATAGACGGGGTGAAGTATGCGATACTTATCTGTTTTGAGTTACGATTTAAAGAGTTATGGGAACAGGTTGAAGGTGCCGATGTGGTGATTGTTCCTTCAAGATGGGGAAAGCCGCGTAAAACGCACATGGAAGTACTTTCACGGGCACTCGCAGTGATGAATCAGTGTTATGTGATCGTTTCAAACTCTTCTGATGAAGACATGGCTAGTTCATCTTCCATTATCTCTCCTACAGGAGAAGTGACAATGAATGATGCGCTAGAGGCTGTAGAGGGAAGTATAGATTTCAGGGAAATTAAGAAAATGCGTCGCTATATAGTGATGGATTAGAGGAAGATAAATAGGCTTAAAAAGCCTTTTTAACTAGATTTTAGATAGAATGCCTGCATTATTTGGGGGATGAGGTATTTACACGTATGATAAAAGCCAGACAGCGACAAAATCTTGTCACAGAAATCGAAAAACACTTTGCATTGGATGAACATGTCAGAGAGGCATTTTTAGCTGTCGACAGAGAAACCTTTGTCCCCTCACAGTTTAAACACCTTTCTTACCAGCTTGAAGCCCTTCCATTAGCGGCAAGCCAGTGGATATCTTCTCCGTTGACTGTCGCTAAAATGACACAACACTTAGAACTTGAAGGTGTTGACTCTGTCCTTGAAGTTGGATGCGGAAGTGGTTACCAGGCAGCGATACTAAGTAAGATCTGTCGTCGTGTATTTACCATAGAGCGTATCGATGAGCTTCTCAAAGAAGCGAAAAGCCGTTTTGCTGAACTTGAGATGAACAATATCATTACACGTTTTGATGATGGACAAAGAGGATGGAAACAGTATGCTCCTTTTGAACGTATCTTGTTTTCTGCAACGGCCAAAGAGATCCCTGAAGTGCTTTTTGAGCAGTTGGCTGAAGGCGGTATCCTGGTTGCACCTGTCGAAGAGGCAGAAAATTATCATATCATTACGCGTTATTATAAGAAAAATGGTCGTATCACTTCTGAAACCATTGAACAGTGTCTCTTCGTTCCTGTACTAGACGGCACTCAAAAGTAAATTAATCATTTCATTACATTCATATACTTTGGAAAGAAATACAGTTAAATTCAAAATATCTGTTTAGATAATATTCCTTATAAAATATATAACTTTATAAGGTTTTCACCTTCGATTTAAAAATGTTAAATATTACTGCGGCAACAAACGCTATACTTTAGGTTTCTGTTTCTAATCAAGGTGTCTGCATTTTTCAAGTAATTTCTCATCATATAAAGGTACAGTAGGCAGCTTCAGAGTATTTAAACAATAAATACTCATTATAAAGTTCTGTCTCTTTTATGATATCGGGATAATTTTGGCACTTAGCAATGATATCTAGATTACACTCTATCTCTTTCTTGATCTCTTCACTCGATATAGGATGGATTCTTGACTGATTCATAGTAGCTATTTTGCAAAGCTGAAATTTTGATTCAGCAAATAATACCATGGAAAAAGCAAAAAAAGTAATACTTTCATTCTTTATCCTTTGGTGTAACAAATACTTTCCTTATACCCATATCGTATCAAGGTGATGTCTTTATATGCATTAACATTTTCTGTAGTTATTGTCTTTTTCATCCTCATATTGTAGCAAGATGGTAACAATAAAAGGTTAAGAAACGAAAAGACTAACCAAATCTAAGAGAGAAAATAGCACAATGGAGTTGGACTTATGTTACTTATAATAAAATGATTCTATCATGGATATGCTCAATTGAGCTAAGGTAAATGTATTTATGTAATGCCACATTTTTATAATATACCATGCTTGTAGCATATTTTTGTCTCATCATCTTATACAATTTCAATTTTTTATTATTTCTAATACTGAATTACCAGGAAAGGCGAAGGCCAGTGGTTAGTCCCCACCCTTTATACTCTCCTCCATCATTGGCTTTATCTCTCATTTTACTGTACTGTAGACCTGTTTGCCACTTCAGCTTATGTCCATAGAAATATACGTTAAGACCAGCATATATCTCGTGATATTTATCTCCTTTCCCTTGCACGATTTGATCTTCGTATCGATTTAACACCAGACCATTTTGATCACTACTGAGGTATGTATAGCGTCCTATAAACTGTATTATTTCTGAGACATCATAAAATGGCATTAAGATGACACCCCAAAGATCACTTTGGCCGAAGTATCCATCTCCTAAGGCAAGGTCAGTGTGTAGATTCCAAGGGCCCATCCGCCAACGGGTGTAAAAGGAAGCAATATGAGATAAGTCTGGAGTATTTGCATTTAGATCCTTGTCATTATATACATAGTCCAGATGAATGCTTGCTTCATCAAATTTTGGTCCGATATCCAATGTATAACTGAGAGATGCAAGCAGGAAGTAGCTTGCATCTGTTATCCCAATCTCATTACTGTCATCAGAGGAGAAGAGACCGACCTTGAAGGAATGTTGACCATTAAAATTCCTCCTTAGCGTAATGCCCGTAAAATATTCTTCAGAAAACCAGAGGCTTCTTGTCAAGTTGTTGCGCTCCAATGTAAGCAGTTTCTTAGAAGATGTGGCACCATCCATGGTAAAGCCTGCTGACTGCTTGAGAAGTTTAACTTCTATAGATTCATTTGGCTGCCAAACAATATAGGCATCAGTGAGGCGTTCATACCTTTCTCCCCTAAGATCGATTTGATCAAAGTCTCCTTCCAAGTGTAAGCGCCATCCGCTTACAAATTCACTTACGAAGCCAAAGCGGTATCTACGCCACAAAATGTTATCAAAACTCCCCTGATCAGCGTCAAGCAATGTCACATCTCCCTGTAATCTACCACTAAGAGAAAATTTTTTCAAGAAATTGCTATTCTTTGTTTTCGTAGAGTGTGGCATAGCTCCATATCCGGTCGATAGATAACTCGTCTGAAGCTTGTGCTTTCACAGTTACAGAAAGCCCCCACAGTGTAAATAAGAATGAAATAACTTTTGTAATAGGTATTATTAGTTTCTTTATCATAGTATATTAAGATTCTTCCTCTCGGAGCAATGTGCCTACAGTCCTAAATTTATATACACTATAGCAGGGAATAGTAAGCGCTGCAGGAAACATCATATGTGACATTCAATCACCTTATTAAAACTCTTTAAAAAGTTGCTGAGAATAAATAAAGTATAACTAAATTTTCTTGCAAAAGCCATCTTCAATAGAAGTGCGAGAATCTAAAATATGTAATTCTAATTTTTCTTAATATGTAAAGCGTAGTATTGTTTTTAGATAAACTTTTGGACATAAGTGTACTCTCTATTTATCTTTTCAGCGTTAATTAAAAATTTCCTTCGCTAGAGCTTTCATTAAACTTATGCTATCATTTACAAAACTGTAAACAGGGAAGAATATGGAAAAGTTGATGAAGCCTGCCGAATATGCCCAAGAACTGGGTATTTCAAGACAAGCAGTCTATGCAAAGATCAAGCGGGGGATATTGACAGCAAAGAATGTAGAAGGGAAACTTTACATCGTAGTTGACAATGATAGTGCACAAGAAACAACCTTTAGCGAGAAAGAGACAACTGTAGCACCGAAGAGAACTACACTCACCACTTCTATACCTGCAAGTGACAAGAAAGACTATAAAGCATTGTTAAAAGCGAAAGACGAGACTATCTCGGTACTCAAAGGCACGGTCAAAGAGCTTAAGAAATCCAATAAACAAATATCCACGACGCTAAAAGGGGAGATATCCCTGCTTAAAGAAGCATTTTATGAGATGCGTACGCTCTATGTCCATCAATTAGAGCAAAAAAAGTCGCAAGAGGCGATAGAAGTTGTTTCTGAAGATGAGAGTGTGGAGGTGGAAGAAGATCGTTGGATAGGGCTTAAAAAGTTTTTTAAGCAGCATAAGGTCACAAAAGAAAAAGAACAGGCAAAAATCATAAAGCGTTTGAAAAAAGCCTATAGATCTGGTGATGAGCGTATCATGGGAGTGGAAGATAAGCTAAAGTTCAATGCCAACAAAAGTTATAAGGACATCTTGAAATAGTAAAATCTCTTAAAGATTTTTCAAAAAAGTATAGTATTTATACCTTTATCCTTTCTTTGGTGACCTAATACAAAAAGGGTTGGGTCAAAGTATCAACTATACAAATAGTCCTACTAATTTGCTCACGACTTCATCATCTGTGAATATTTTGACAGAACGAATGTCATAGCGGGCAAAATGTTCAGCCAGCTTCTCATCATGCTCTTTGAGTTTTGCTAGATATTTTTCTATACTTCTTTGGCCAAAATAGGTGTCTATCTTTTGACTGTCTTGTGGATGCGAGAGTGTTACTTCCCCTAGTGTTTTTGGTACTTCTTCTTCCCTGTCTCTAACAATTATCGCGATGACCTCGTGTTTTTGTGAGAGTAGTGACAGATCAACTTCCTCTAAAAAGTCACTTAGTACAAAAACAAGTGAAGGCTTGTGCAGTCTCTTGAAAAGATCCTGTAACGGTACTGCTAAGTACAAGCGTTGTGTTTAGCAAAGAAGTCTCATAGAGTGTTTGAGAGAATTGTTCTATATGATAGAGTTGTTTGGTTGGTGGTGTCACATGTGTTTGGGTTTGTGTATATTGTATCCCGTAAAGAGATCATTGTTTTGTTGAGCAGCATAGCCTAAGATGGTAGCTACTTCCGTAAGTGTTTTTCTGTTTGGCATTGCCTGTACCAAAGTATAGGCTTGCATCCATCAGTGCAGCTACGACGACGGAGAGTTCACGGTTGGCATGTAGTTCTTTGATATAGGGTAGCCCCAGTTTTGCAGAGATGGTCCAGTTTATTTTACGGATATCATCTCCCATTTGGTATTCTCTCAATTCTGAAAAGTCATACCCCTCTCCATGAAGTTTAGAGAGGTTGTGTCCACTAAGCAGGGTATAAACTTGGTGTTTGGCTTTGAGTTGGAGGGCTTTGAGGGCTGTATTCATTAGGGTATCGGCAAGGTTTCAACAATAGAAGAGATGATCTCATCTGTATGTATTCCCTTGGCTCTAGCTTCATAAGAAAGTACGATACGGTGACGCAGTACATTGTGAATTACGTATCCTATATCTGCAGGGCTTACAAAATCATTTCCTCTTAAAAAGGCTTTGGCTTTAGCTGCTTTGTAGAGATCTATAGAGGCTCTCGGGCTTGCTCCGAACATAATGTTCTCAGCAATGCTCTTCTAACCCAAATCTTTCAGGCTCTCTTGTGGCAGAGATTAGCTGTACCATGTAGCGTTCCAGTTCATCATCAATATGGATGTTTGTCAGTTCCTTTTGGAGTGCATGCAGATCTGCTATGCTAAGTACAGCTTGCACTTCACCAAAACTTTTACTTGCGGCTTTACGCATGATCTCGAGCTCTTCTTCTTCACTGTTGTGTTGTACCACTATTTTCATCATAAACCTGTCCAGCTGTGCTTCTGGAAGTGCATAGACTCCCTCTTGCTCTATGGGGTTTTGTGTTGCCATAACCAAAAACGGGCTGTCAAGCTTAAAGGTCTCTTCAGCAATGGTGACCTGTCGCTCCTGCATGACTTCAAGAAGGGCTGACTGCACTTTGGCAGGGGCACGGTTGATCTCATCTGCTAAGAGAAGATGTGTAAAAAGAGGCCCTTTTTTGATACTGAAGCTGTGATCTTGAGGATTGTATATCTGTGCACCTATGATATCTGAAGGCAGGAGGTCAGGCGTGAACTGTATACGTTTGGAGTCTAATCCAATAGCACGCGAAAGGGCATTGATGGTGGTGGTCTTAGCAAGTCCAGGTACACCTTCTACAAGTATATGGCCATCACAAAGCAGTCCGATCAGTAAACCTTCTATCATTGCGTCTTGTCCGATAACGGCTTTGCTTAATTCATTTTTGAGTCTGTTTATCTGTTCATTCATAGCTGTTCTTCTGCCTCTTGTTTAACTTTGTTCAAATTGATTTTACCATTTCCATATAAAGAACTTTCCAATGTTTCTATACTTGAGGTAAAACGTTTATTGTCTGCTGCGATAAGCACTTGTAGTAATGCCTTTTCATCTTTACAGTTGCGTATCTTTTGGATTAAAGGATGGTTTTCTTTATGGATCTGTCTCTTTTTCCATCTCCAGCTCAGTGCGGTCAGATATCCTGCTGAAAATACCATGATATAGCCAAATAGTGTAGCCAAGCCAAGACCAGTCTTCCTTTAAAACATTGGGTGAATCTACTTTGTCAACCAGACTATCTGTATCTACTTGTTGGATGTCAAAATGTTGTGAAGGGACTTCTAGTGTATAGCTTTTTTCTGTTTTGGGGTTAAATGCTTTAAGAGTGATGGGAGAGAGCATAAAGCTTTGAGTATGTGAAAGTAGCCATAGGATATGTCACAGTACTTTGTGTACCCTTCTTAGTTGCTATAGACTTGACAATAGGCTTTTCTGTAAAACGTGTAAAGTTACCCTCTTGAGGAAGAAGAGTATCCAATAGAGGAGGATATCCCTCTCCTTTAATGCTTATTTGAAAAGGGAGAGGTTCATAGGCTTTGGCATGATGTTTTTTGATATCATAGGTCAATGCAAAGTCCCCTACAAGTGTAGTTCCTTCAGGGAGTGATTTGACCTTGAGCTGTAAAGGAGGCAATTGGATGCGTGTATCTTTTGTGACTAAATGTTTTACATTGTCTCTGTCTCCGGAAAAACTGTAAGCTACGCTGTCATCATTCGTCACTTTTTTAAGAAGACTGAAGGTAATGTTGATATCTCCGGCTTTTAAAGGATAGATGAGATAGTCATAATGGATCTTGACATTGTGATAGCTGTCTGGTCTCTTTGATGTCAAGTATTTGAAAAGTGTAATCCTCACTCTTGTCAATAGTGAAGTTGAAGAGTAAAACGACATCATGATTGGTTTGATTCAAGTCAAGGGTAAGCAAAACGGGTTCTTTGACATAAGGAGTTGTTCGATCAGTATGGAACGTATAGGTAAAGTCTTCTGCCTGCAGCGCAAGAAAGCTTAGAAGAGAAAGAAACAGGTATAAAGATCTTCTACCAAGGTTGTTTTTCACGTATATATCCTTTATTGATGAGCTCATAGACTTTAGAACCAAGTGGGTGCTGCTCTTGTGTCCCATCACTTACTAGTTTGTTCTTTTCTTGTTCTTTTTGAGTCTGGCTCTCTCCCCCACCACCACTTCCAGAGCTGGGTTCATCTTCACTTTTTGACTCCTTGCTCTCTTCTTGTGATTCACTTTTGCTTGAAGAGGAGTCTTGTGACTTAGGATGAGCGATACCCAGATCTGCACTCTTTTGATCACTTAGGAGTGCAACCAGATGCAGGTTATATGTCGCATCTGGATCTTCGCCTAATTGTAAAGCTTTAGTATAGTAAGTTTTGGCTTTATCATACGATTCGAGCATAGCATAGGCATTGGCTATGTTGTAGTAGAGTTGTTGTTTGATCTCTGGTGAAGTAGAGCGTATAGATTTGTAGGTTTGTATGGCTCTTTTAAAGGCACGCTGTTTGTAGTAAGTGTTTGCCAGTACCATTTGGCTTTGCAGTGAGCGGACTTTTATCTCTTGTAGTTCTCTTTTTGTCTCATTAAAATCAGATCGTTTGTAGCTTGTATAAGCACTATTTAGATGGTAGTTGTCAAGTATAGAAGCTTCGGCCTGTAGTCCTAAGAATGTAAAGAGTATGAGCAGATATTTGACTGCACGTGTATGTACCATAAAGAACAATCAAAAGAGCCAAACTCAAAGGTATTTGATAGAGTTCCAGGTAATGCCGCTGCATTTTTTCTACACTTTGTGCTTTATTGACATTGTTTTGTAAGGCATCATTGAGATTGTCTGCTGTTGCTTTGGCTGTACTTGATGCAGTAAAGTAAGCACCTGAAACAGAAGAAGCCAATGATTCCAAAAGAGGGTTGACACGAGAAATGACAAGGTTGTCATCTTTGTCCTTAAGCAGGCTTCCGTCTTTGTTTTGGATGGTGGTGCCCTGTCTGGTTCCCAATGCTAAGATGGTTAAAGAGATATTGGCATTTTCTACAAGTGTTGTCAGTTTTTCAAGATTATTTTCTTCTCCTCCATCAGTGATAAGTACGAGATTTTTATGTCCCATCTTCATAGAAGAGAGCTTTTTAAACAGTTTTTCAAGAGAGGTACCTTTGGTAAGGATAAACTCCGGATTGAGGTTTTCAAGAGCGATGTTTATAAGTGCATGGTCTGTGGTAGGAGGAGAGAGCAGCAAAGGGTTCGTTGTAAAGGCAATGAGCATAATGTTGTCACCGGGATTGGCTTGAAGTAATGCAGAGATGGTCTCTTTTGCAAAGTCATAACGGGTAGGGCTTATGTCAGTGGCTTTCATAGAGTATGAAGCATCTAATGCAATGATAATATCTTTGGCTTCTATGCTTGCTTCCTGTAGGACTTCTTCTTGTACAGGACGGGAAAGTGTCACTACGATAAGCATGAGAACGATAAGATGTACTATACGGCATCACTTTTTTCGGACTGCTCCATAATAGCAGCATCAAAGGGAGCAGCAGCCATAAAAAGCTTGGGTTGAGAAGTATCATCCTTCATCCCTTCTTAACCAAAGTACCCAGAGTAAAAGCAATATAAACACCAGGACTAAAGGATAAAGTATGAGCAGTCTTTGGTTGAGGTAGTTTTCGCTTCTTATCGCGCTGGGTTCCAGGGCATTGATCTCTTCGTATACATTTGAGAAGGGCTTTTGCTGAAGAAGCGGCATAATTTTTAGCACCACTCTCTTTTGCGATAGTTTCAAGCAAAGACACATCATAATCAGACTTTTTTCCTATACCTATGGTATAGACCTTTATGCCTAACTCTTTGGCTTTTTTGACAGCTTCTTTAGGTGAATGCTGACCTGCATTATGGTATCCATCTGTGAGTAGGATGATCGCTTTGTTCTTTGCCTCACCATAAGAGAGCGTACGGATAGACTGCATGATGGCATCGCCTAAAGCTGTACTTTCTCCAGCAAGTCCGACATTGGTCATTTCAAGCAGGTAAGAGAGTGATTCAAGGTCATAGGTCAAAGGGGATGCAGTATAGGCAAAGGTGCCAAATACGACAACCCCCATATTGTCATCAAAACGTTTTGCTATGAAGTCCTTGGAGAGTTCGGTGGTTATCTCATATTTGGTTTTCATTCGATCTTTGGTATGAAACCCGCTTTGTGCCATAGAACCGCTTGCATCGATAGCCAGGATGAGGTCACGACCTTTTTTGTGTTGGTCCGAACTGGCATCATAGACAAAAGGTTTTGCAAGTGGCAAAGACCATGAGCGTAAAAAGTCCCATTTTAAGCCATGGTTCCCAACTTAAAAGAGGACTCTGTCTTGTTACCCATGACAACTTGGGAAAATAATAGGGCTTACTATACTGTTTACACCAGAGAAAACAAGGCAACAGTAAAAGTAGGGCCAATAGGTATGGTGAACCAAATGTAAAATGCATAGAGATATTCTAGCACTTATATGGTTATTTTAGTATAATAGCTTATGAATAAATTACTGATGATTATATTTTCGATATTACTGTTTGTGTTGCTTACGATAGCCGGATTATTTCTTTTTGCTTTTAGCCAAACAGGTAATGAGATGTTAACGCCTTATGTGAAGCAAGAGCTTGGAAGAGGCGATAGGTATGCCTGTTGAAGTGAAGAAGTTTCGACTTGAATCGGGGATAACAAGTTTGGACTTTGTTGTCGATAATCAGGCACTTGTAAACATAGTTTCACACTATAGTTTATGGGAGCAGTCATTTGAAGGTATATATCAGGTCAAAGCTGACAAGTTTATCTACGAAGATATACAATTCACCAAAGTAGAGCTCAAAGGTAACTTTAAAGGTGTAGCGGAAGATATCTATGTAGATGGTAAAGGTACTGTACTGGATGGAGAGGCGGATTACAGTTTAAATATCATTGATGATGTAGCGCAAAAGATCTTACTTAATTTGAAGAGTGCACAAATTGCAGAACTGTTACAGCTTTATGGTCAGCCTGCACTGGCAGAAGGAAAGATAGATATAGAGATCAATATGCCCAATATAGGTGAAGATACAGCAACCGGTTATGGACATATAGTACTAAACAAGGCCTTTTTCAATCGTCAACGAATCGAAACACTTTACGACTATACGCTTCCTGAAAACAGTTACGTCCATGGAACGATAGATGCAAAATTAGCAGGCAAAGAGGTCAAGCTATTGGGAGATGTTCAAAGTAATCTTTTTATGCTGCAGATCAAAAATGGTTTGATAGATACGGTTTCAAAAAAATTAACGGCAGAGTATAGTTTGGATGTTAAAGATATGCGTATTTTGACAAAAAATAAGCTGGCAGGACCTCTAAAAGCAGAAGGAACGCTAGAGAGAAAAGATAAAACGCTACACTTTACAGGTACAAGCCACTCATTAGGCGGAGTACTTCAGTTTTCTGTAGATGAAACCATCCAAATAACCTTAGAAAAACTTGCATTGGAAAAGCTTTTGCCATTGTTCAAACAACCTGTCTATGCACAAGGTGAGGTGAGCGGTACCATAGCAGTAGATAAGGAAAACAAGCAAGACGGCACATATATATTGCAGATTGATAAAGGGGTATTGTCTTCTAAGGCACTTGAGCAAATGTCCCGATATCAACTTCCTCTTAAGAATACTTTTTCTTTAGCGTCCAAAGGGAAAATAGCCGATAAAAAACTCACAGCAAAGACTACTACGATACATTCAACATTAGCAGACGTTACACTTTTCGGACTTGGAGTATAACCTTATAGAGAAAACAGTTGTCTCTGATTATGCGTTGTTGATACATGATGTGAATGCATTGAACTCTAAATTACATGTAGAAAAAGGTACATCTGTCAGTGCGGAAGGGGAACTTAAGTTAACAGATAAACTCAGTATCTCAGGAGTGACAAAAGGTTTGGGTAAAAAGGTAGCTTTTTCTTATGACAGCAAAACTGCCAAAGTGGATGCCTCTGAAGTGATTATTGAGAAGATATTGGCATTAGCCGGGGTTCCTGTGTATGCTAAAGGAACGCTCGACAGTCAAATTATTTTAACGCACCTAAAGCCATCAGAAGGAACATTCACTTTTAAAACCACAAATCTTGTAACAGAGCCTGATGCAATGCAAAAGTTGATAGGTGATCCATTACAAGTGAATATCTCAATAGACAGCTCAGGTACATTCAAAGAGGGGAAAGGACTTAGCAGCACAAAGATAAAGAGTACTTTGGCAAATATTTCTCTTGATAACACGGTGGTTGATACAGAGAGAAAATCGTTTAGAAGTGGCTATGCCCTGGATATTCCAGATTTAAAGAATCTGCAAAAGATCATAGACAAAAAACTTTATGGACCTCTTGTACTAAATGGAGAATTGTCTAAAGAGAAAATATTGAAGTCAACAGGTAAGACTACTACATTGGGAGGAAAAATAAGTTATACGCTTCTAGGTGATGAACTTAGCACCACTATAGATAATGTACCCTTCGAAAATATTTTAGGGATGCTGGGGCACAAACAAGATTTTCTGGGAGAAGCATTTGGAAAAGGAACGTATGATCTTAAAAAGAAATCAGGTGTAGTAGATCTTGACATTGCCTCTTTTCAGATCAAACCAAGTTCCACAACCAATACCATAAAAATGGTGATAGGCAAAGATCCGGCACGTGTTATTTTCTCCTCTACCAAGTTTCATGCAGACATTAAAGGAAAGATCACTGAGTATACGTTGCATGCAAAAGGCTCACACAGCAGTATCGATATTACTGATGGAAGAGTCAATAAAATAAACAACACCAATACGGCAAAGTTCACATTTGTCTATGAAAAATATACAGTGCATGGGATGATCAAAGGGACGATAGATGACCCAAAGGTAACGATTGATACCTCGGCGATACTCAAAGGTAAAATAGATGAACAATTACAGGAGAAGATCGAAAAAGCACTTGGCGGGAAAGCAGGAGAATTTTTAAAAGGTTTGAAATTTTAAATAAGAGTTATTATTTTATTGATAATTACTCTCAATTTAACTCTTCTTTAAGAAAAGGTAGATTATACTCCTGAAAATTCAATTAAGTGATAACAATTATCATTTCTAAAAATCTTAATACTCCATAAGGAAACCAAGTGGAAAAAATTACCATTGCATTGGCAGGACAACCCAACGTAGGAAAAAGTTCACTGATCAATGCCATATCAAATGCCACACTTAAAGTAGGCAATTTTTCAGGTGTGACAGTAGATAAAACTGAAGTAGAATTTAAGATCTGTGATGAAGTGACCTGTAAAGACTATGAAGTACATATCATTGATCTTCCAGGAGCATATTCATTAACAGAATACACGATAGAAGAGAAAGTGACAAAAAGCTTTTTACAAAGTGATGAATATGATATCATCGTTAATGTGGTGGACTCTACCAATCTTCAAAGAAATTTATTGTTTACGACACAGCTTCTTGAGACGGGGAAAAAAGTGATCGTCGCATTAAATATGGATGACGAGGCGAAAAAAGAGGGTATCAAGATTGATGAGAAACAACTCTCAGCTATACTCGGAGTTCCTTGTATTAAAACATCTGCATCACAAAAAACAGGAGTTGAAGCACTTAAAGCAGCTATCATTGAAGTGTATGAATCAGAAGAAACGGGTGCGAAAGTTATCTATAGTGATCCTATAGAGGAAGAGATAGAAGCCATTGTCACTTTTTTAAAAGAGAAAAACTATAAAAGTACAATTCCTTATCGTCAATTGGCGGTAAGATTGTTACAAGAAAATGTAGATGTATATAAAAAAATGCATGATGAACCTATCTGGATCGAGATGTTACCTATCGTCAGAGAAGGGCTTAATCATCTCTATCTTCATAACAACACTAAAGACTTGGATGAGATCTTTGCAGATGAGCATTTTGCTTTTGCCAAAGGTGCAAAGATGGAAGTGATGTCTGTAGAGGGTATGAAAGCCAAAAACCTTACACAGAAGATAGACAATCTTCTTATCAACAAAATTTTGGGTATCCCTCTCTTTTTATTTTTTATGTGGGACTCTGTTTCAGCTTACGTTTGAATTGGGTTCTGTACCTATGGATTATATAGATGCCGCTTTTGGATGGCTTGGTGAACAGGTTAAATCTGTAGTGGGAGATGGTGAGTTAGGTTCACTCGTTGCAGACGGGATGATAGCAGGTGTGGGAGCAGTAATTATGTTCTTGCCTAATATCCTTATACTCTTTGTGGGTATCGCATTGCTTGAAACGACAGGTTACATGAGTCGTGTGGCATTTTTACTTGATGGATTTTTTCATAAGTTTGGTTTGCATGGTAAAAGTTTCATTCCTTTAGTGACAGGATTTGGATGTTCCGTACCGGCATATATGGCTGCACGTACCCTTAAAAATGAAAAAGACAGGCTCATTACGCTCTTTATTATAGGTTTTATGACTTGTGGGGCAAGACTTCCTATCTATGTCTTGTTTGCAGGAGCCTTTTTTGGACAAGAACAGGCAGGGAATATCTTGTTTATTATTTATATTTCAGGGGCTATTTTAGGCTTGCTTGCAGCAAAAGTACTTAAAGTGTTTGTTTTTAAAGGTGAAGATGAACCCTTTGTAATGGAGATGCCAAAGTATCGTATGCCTTCATTCAAGCTGATTTGGCATACTGTGTATGGTCAGGCAAAATCTTATCTTAAAAAAGCAGGAACTTTCATCTTGGCAGCAGCTGTACTGATCTGGTTCGCAAGTAACTATCCTAAAAATGAGATGCTTGAAAGCAGAGTATGAAACAAAGATAGCACAAACAACCAATGACGATAGTAAAAGTCAACTCAGCAATGAACTCTCAATGGTCTTATTGGAACAGAGCTACTTGGGAAAGATAGGACATGCTTCGGAACCATTCTTTGCGCCACTTGGGTTTGACTGGCGTATGGCCGTAGCTTTGGAGACGGGATTGGCAGCCAAAGAAGTAGTTGTCTCTACACTGGGCGTATTGTATGCACTTGGGGATGAGGTAGATGAAGGAAATGAAGGACTTATTGCACAGATAAAAGCAAATATACCTTTTGCTTCGGCGATCTCATTTATTGTATTTGTTATGATCTATTTGCCTTGTTTGGCTGCATCAATGGTATTTGCCAAAGAGGCAGGAGGATGGAAATATCTGGTATATCTGTTTTTCATGACCTCTGCAACGGCATGGATATTAAGTTTTATTGCGTACCGTGTGACGCTGATGATTATGGGAGTGTAAAATGGTATTGAGTGAATTACATAAAGGTGACAAAGCAGAGATCATAAAGATACATGCAGAAAAAGCTTTAAAAGACAGATTGACTTCTTTTGGTGTTATGCGTGGTGAAACCCTGTTTATCAAGGGCTGTTCTATTGCCAAGCAGACAATGGAAATAGAAGTAGGCTCAACCCTGATCGCATTGCGTGCAGATGAAGCAAGTAAAATTGAAATAGAACAGATCAACGAGTAGAGATAAAGCGCTGCTTTGTCCTTGCTACCCACAACATAAAATCTAAATAGGAAGAATTAAAAATGAATAAGATAGTGTTAAGTGTAGGCACAATTATGATAATGAGTATTAGTATTTATGGAGAAACCTTCGGTCGCTCATTGGAAAGTATTGACGCTGAATCTAACAACTCTACTATTCTAGAAGAGATACAACAACCCATAACAGTCCAAAGCGTAAGAAGTATCTTGAGTGGATATGACCCTTTAGAGCATACAAAAGGGCAAATTAGAGCAGGATATATTAACTTTTCAGAAGAGGGTATACCAAATACAACTGCCTATGCACTAGCAGGACACGTTCACTTCAATACACAAAGGTGGAATGGACTGATGGTAGGTGCGGAAGCATATGCGGTGCTTAATCTTGGAAATCAGCAAAACAATACCAGCTTAAATTATGATTTTTTTGATGCAGATGGAAAAAGCTTTATCCTGCTCTCCCAGTCATATTTAGATGGAAAATGGGGAAATACTGAAATAAAACTTGGAAGACAGTCACTAGATACACCGCATGCAGACAGTGATGATATCAGAATGATACCAAATTATTTCGAAGTGTATAGGATCACAAATACAGATGTGGATGATGTGACTCTGTCTGCAGGATTCATACATAGAATGGCAGGTTGGGAAAATGGTGTGGATAGCTCTCAATTTGTTCAGGTGGGTGAAACGTTGGGCATAGATCAGAAAATGGACGGTATTTATTATGCTGCTGCCACTTATGAAGGGATTAAAGATCTTTCTTTGAGTCTTTGGTATTACAACTATAATGATATAGCTAATGTCATTTATGCAGAAGCAGGATATTCATATCAACTGTCTAAAAGTATATCTTTGATACTCGGACTTCAGTATGATGGCAGCCAGGAAGCAGGAGCTGAACTGCTTGCTAAGCAAGATGCTCAGACTTATGGTATTAGTGTAGAAACCAATTTTGCAGAGATGGGTGTAACCGTTTTGGCTGCTTATAACCAAGACAATGGAGATACGGGTGGAATGGGACTAAGTCTAGGCGGGGGTCCTTTTTTCACATCGATGGAAGACCAGACACTTGATGTAATGGAAACTGCAGGTAGTGCATGGATAATTGGGGCAGGGTATGATTTTGGGAAACTGGGTATAGATAACCTCACTTTTGGGGTTGCTTATGGTAGCTTTAAGGCAGATGATTCTTCGCTCTATGAATCAAGAGAGATAGATACTGTTTTAGAGTACAATTTTAATGACAAAATCACTGCATCCGCAGCCTATGCATCAGTAGACTTTAAAGTTAATGGAATGAAAGACTATAACCAGTTTAGGGTAATCGCCAATTATAACTTTTAGTCTTGTCTTTTTATGTGAAAAAGTCATTTGCTTAAAACTTTTTGATATACTCTTCTTTTAATTCAATTAAAACGGAAAAATATATGGGAATAATATATAGAGTAAGGCATTTGTGTATAAGTATTGGGCTTGTTTCAGCTTTTTTATTTACCCAAAGTGCAAATGCAAATGGCAATTTGGAGTTTCATGAGGTTGCATCAACAGTGATGATGAATTCACTGAAAAAGCAGCCTGAAAAAAGTTTTTTAAAACAATTATATACACGCCTCTTTTTTGTACCGATATGGATAGATGAGGATTATCTCTCCCCTTTTAGTAAAGAACTTTTTAGACAAATAACAGAAGATAAAACACTTGGTACTTCTTCCAAGCTCTATCAGGATGCTATAGGATTGGAACAGAAAGCACAAGATATTTATGCTTCAAATGGCACATTGTATCAGAAAGTGGACCTTGAATTTAAAATCTCCCAGCTTTATTACGGATATGCAACGTATGCCTTATATGGCAGTATCAACTGGGGTGCATTTAAAGATAGACTCTATAATTTAAAAGCACAAGATATCCATGCTGGATGGGTGACATATAAACCTAGATTTGGACCTCTGACTCTAATTGAGAATGCTGCACTAACTGGTAGCTTATCTGACCTTTTTAATCAGGCTGAACCCAAAGAGTATCATTATCAGGAACTTAAAGACGCACTAATAAAATATTTAGAACTGCAAAAAGATGGTGGATGGCCATATGTCCCTTTTGATGGAGTATTAAAACCGGGAGAAACGCATAATATCGTGTCATTACTAAGGGAGAGGCTACGTATTTCAGGAGATTATGGTAATTGCAGAAGCGATGAAGAAAATGTCTATGATACGTGTTTAAAAGATGCCATAGTCTATTTTCAAAAGCGCCATGGTCTGGAAGATGAAGGGATTATTGGGAAGAAAACTATGGCAGCCCTCAATGTGCCTGTAGAAAGAAGAATTGAACAGATACGTTTAAATCTTGATCGTATCAAATGGCTTAATGAACGTAATAATAAACGGCATATTATGATCAATATTCCTGCATTTACACTCTTTTTTGAAGAGGATAAAGCGCTACGCTTAGAGATGAAAGTAATTACAGGGGAAAGAAAAAATCCTACACCAGTTTTTTCAAATACTGTACAGACTATTGTGCTTAATCCTCATTGGAATGTACCTAAAAGTATAATCCAAAAAGAGATGATCCCTAAGTTATTGAAAAATCCCAATGCTATGGCGAAAGAGAAAATAGAGATACATACAGGCTGGGGAAAAGATGCAAAAAAAGTAAGTGCTTCTTCTGTAAATTGGGGCCAATACCGTTATAGTAAAGCTATGCCTTATCGTTTTGCACAGGTTCCAGGATCAGGAAATGCTTTAGGAAAAGTCAAATTTCTTTTCCCAAACCAATTTTCAGTCTATATGCATGACACGCCAACAAAAAGTTTATTCAATCAAAATGTAAGAGCATTCAGTCATGGCTGTATTCGTCTCTCCAAGCCTATAGAGCTATTGGAAACATTCTCTACTTTTAATGATACGGTAGATTTTGAGAAGTCACAAGAGAGACTCAAAGGAACGAAAAAGTCATATTTGAATTTAACAAGCAAGGTCCCTGTGGATGTCATATATTTGACTGCTTATGTAGATTATGACGGAGTGCTGCAGTTTAGAAACGATATTTATGGTTATGATGCAATGCAACTTCAATCATATAGAAAATGGTAATGGCATTTAAGTATGCTATTGCCCTTACGGGAAGTATTGCAACAGGAAAAAGTTCGGTCTCTAAACTGCTTTCATCTTCCGGGTTTCATATTATAGATGCAGATAAAATTGCACATCAGATACTTGATGAACAGCATCAGGCTATTGCGGAGCTATTTGGCGAAACATTAGTGAGCGAGGGTAAAGTAGACAGAAAAGCTTTAGGCGCTATTGTTTTTTCCGATAGCAAAAAACGCAAAGAACTTGAAGCACTGCTTCATCCTCTTATCTATAACGAGATCAAACGACTCTCTACTGAGCAGGATAAATTGGGTAAACCTTATTTTGTTGATATTCCTCTATTTTTTGAAGGAGGACGGTACCCTATAGAAAAATCATTAGTGGTCTATACAACAGAAGAGCAACAGCTCGAACGCCTTATGAAGCGAGAGGGGTACACAAAAGAGGAGGCATTGAAGCGTATTGAGATACAAATCCCCATAAGTGAAAAACGTAAATTAGCTACCTATGTTATAGATAATAGTGGTACACTTACGCAATTAGAAAAAGAATGTGAACGCGTGAAAGAGGAGATACTCAATGACAGTGACTAAGTATTCAGCCAACGGCAATGATTTTGTTATGTTTGTGGCACAAAAAAAAGCAGACAGATCTGAACTGGCAAAAAAACTGTGCCATAGACAAAATGGCGTAGGGGCAGATGGTCTGGTGGTTGTCTTGCCTCATCCAGAATATGATTTTGAATGGGAATTTTATAATGCAGACGGAAGTGTTGCAGACATGTGCGGAAATGCCAGTAGAGCTGTAGCCCACTTTGCATTGGAAAAAGGTATTGCAAAAGACAATAAAGCAGAGTTCTTAACCGGAGCAGGTGTGATACGTGCAACGATCAATGGACTCTATGTTGTAAGCGATATGGTCCCTCCTAAGATCATCAGTACAGAGATAGAAGAGTATGGTGAACATTGGTGGCTGATCAATTCAGGCGTTCCCCATCTTGTAGCTGTACGTGACAATATCGATGATTTCAACATAGAAGAAGCACGTATTTTACGTCATAAATATAACTGTAATGTGAATATCTGTATGGTGAAAGATAATGTGCTGTATGTCAGAACATACGAACGTGGTGTTGAAGATGAAACATTGGCATGCGGAACAGGAATGGTAGCCTGTTTTATCCGTAACCATAAAGAGGGAAGGGTATCTGATCAGGTGAAAGTACATCCTAGAAGCGGAGATGAACTCTATGTGAGTTATGAAGAGGGAGTTTACCGGTTTGGCGGCAAGGTAACTAAGACGTTTGTTGCTGAGACCCTGATATAATGTAGCTATTCGTTTAAAGAGGAAATTATGAGATATATATTTATTTTTATCATCACCACATTCACTCTCTTCGCCAATGATTTTAATCAAGCAGTAGAGGACTATAACAGCGGTGGATATATTAAAGCACTTAATACCTTTTATTCATTGGCTAAAAAAGATGATGCAAAAGCACAGTATAATGTCGGGCTTATTTATGCTAACGGAAAAGGGGTCCAAAGGGATCTGGTAAAAGCAAAGAAGTGGTATGAGAAAGCGGCCAAACAGGGAAATGGACCAGCACAGTATAATCTGGCACAGCTTTATCATGTTGCTGGAGAAACAGATGACCATGGGTATGAAAAAGCAAGATATTGGTATGAAAAAGCGGTGGAATCAGGTATCAAGCAAGCCTATAACAATCTAGCTGCTTTATATATGGAAGGTAAAGGGGTGAAGCAAGACCAGCAAAAAGCATTTGAACTCTTTCAAAAAGCAGCAAGTATGGGTGATAGTTCTGCCCAAGTAAATGTGGCTGTTTTGTATGCATGGGGAGAAGGTATCACGCATGATAAAATGAAAGCCTATGACAACTTTAAAAAAGCATTGATCTCAGGCAAAAGTGAAGCGAGTGGGTATCTTGATAAACTCTGTGCAGAGAGTGCTTGGGTCTGCCAAGACTAAGTCACCTCATTTTTAAGTATCTCTTAGCTATACTTTCGTCCTACAAAATATTTAAAAGCGACTAGTCGCGTGAGCCAACTGCTGAAGTTGACTTAGCGTCAGCGTAAGATATAGGAGCTTTGCTCTTATTATCGGTATTTAAATAATGATCGCGTAACTCAGTTGGTAGAGTACTTCCTTGACATGGAAGAAGTCGATGGTTCGAGCCCATTCGTGATCACCATTAATACACTTTACAAAATCTATATTCCCAACCCTTTTCTTAACTTTCCATAATTATTAAAATATATTCTGCATAGATTGAAATAATTTGACATATTTATGATATAGTTATGATCTTAAATTAATTTATAGGGGAGTGCTCGTGAGGTTATTTGACTTTTTGAAAACAAAAGATACAGTACCTTATGAAAAGATCTATGAAGAATTAGACAGGTTTACAGAAGCATCGCTCGCAATGCCTAAAATGAATAATCCCTTCCTACTTGATGATAAAAACAAACACCCCATGATCTTTGGTTATTTTATGGGGGTAATGGACCATATTAACAAAGCATATCAACTAAAAGAGAAAGATAAACTTCAAATATATACCCGGTATTTAGCAAAAAACTTTGCAGACAATAATGAAGAAGATGCCAAAGCATTAGTAAAATACTCTACTGATATTAGTGAAACAGATGAGGGGTGTCGTTATGCACTAAGAGGTAAACTTGCAATGAAAAAATGGGCAGAAGGTGGTCCAATGGCAGCATATGCACCTATGGGACTGGTTAAAATATTAAACGATTAATCCTATCTTCATATAAAACACTTCTTTATTCATTCTATTGTAAAGAAGAAAAATAAACATTCATACTTTAATTTTTCTTTCTCAAATCATTAAAATAAGCAATATGGTATTTAGCTAAATTAGAGGTAAATTCTTCTTTAATTTCTTTCTATCTAACTTTTAGTTATAATACTCGCATTTTTAACGCGACATTGTAGGTTGCGTTTACTATAAAGGGTTAATTTGAGTGAAAATCTTATCGGTTACATAGATGACCAAGGCAATATCATTGATACACAGAGTGCAGGAGAAAACTGTACAGCTACACCTATTGAGTATGACAATTCTGAAGCGTCTTTAGAGATAGTACGTCACTCTACAGCACACCTTATGGCACAAGCCATCACAGAACTTTATCCTAATTCACAGTTCTTTGTAGGACCTGTGGTAGATGAAGGATTCTATTATGACTTTAGGGTCGATGAGCAAATAGGTGAGAATGATCTTAAAACGATCGAAAAGAAGATGAAAGAGCTCATCAAGAAAAAGTACAAGATCGAAAAGTATGAAATGAGTAAAGCCGAAGCGTTGGAAAAGTTTGCAGACGATGATCTGAAACAAAAAGTGATGTCTCGCATCGAAGATGACACGCTCTCTGTCTATAAGCAAGGTGATTTTGAAGACCTGTGTCGTGGACCACATGTTCCGGCACTCCGTTTTTTGCATAACTTTAAACTTACACGTGTTGCAGGGGCATACCTTGGAGGTGATGAAAAGGCTGAAATGCTTACACGTATCTACGGTATTGCTTTTGCAGATAAAGAAGCACTTAAAGACCATATGACCATGTTGGAAGAAGCTAAAAAACGTGACCACCGCAAGATAGGTCACGAGATGGAACTCTTTATGTTCAACGAAGCAGCAGGTGCAGGACTTCCTTTCTGGATGCCAAAAGGTGCAAAACTTCGCTACAAACTAGAGAGTATCTTGCATAAAGCACACCTTACGCGTGGGTATGAGCCTGTACGTGGACCGGAGATACTTAAGGCTGATATGTGGAGAACTTCTGGACACTATGCATGTTATGGTGAAAATATGTACCTTACTACGATCGATGAGCAAGAGTATGGGATCAAACCTATGAACTGCCTAGGGCATATTCAGGTCTTTAAACAGACACCAAAAAGTTATCGTGACCTACCGTTACGTTATTATGAGTATGGTGTGGTGCATCGTCATGAAAAATCAGGTGTATTGCATGGGCTTCTTCGTGTACGTGAATTTACGCAAGATGATGCACATATCTTCTGTGAAGCCAAATCAAATAGCTGCTGAGGTACTTGATGTGGTGGAGTTTGTGGATTCAGTGATGAAACTGTTTGGCTTTGAGTATACGATGGAAGTAGCAACCAAGCCAGAAAAAGCGATCGGTGAAGATGCGGTATGGGAAGTGGCAACACAAGGACTCAAAGATGCACTTTCAGGCAATAACTTGCCATTTAGCATAGATGAGGGCGGGGGTGCATTCTATGGCCCTAAGATAGATATTAAGATAACAGATGCTATTGGACGTAAATGGCAGTGTGGTACGATACAGGTAGACTTTAATCTTCCTGAACGTTTTGGGGTAGAGTATGTTGCAGAGGATAATACCCGTAAGCAGCCAGTGATGATACATAGAGCGATCTTAGGATCATTTGAACGTTTCATTGGTATTCTGACTGAACATTATGCTGGGGAGTTCCCTTTCTTTTTATCTCCTGTACAGGTCATATTTGTTCCTATTGCTGATACTCATGCTGATTATGCATATGAGCTTAAGAAAAGATTGGTTCATAGAAGGTATGGATGCTGAAGTCTATGATAAAAATGATTCTCTTAACAAACGTGTACGTAACGCTGAAAAGCAGCGTGTACCGTATGTAGTGATCATCGGAGATGAAGAAGTGGCAAATAAAACTGTCGCAATTCGTGACAGAAGAGCCAAAGAACAGTATAATCTTACACAAGATGAATTTATGGTAAAATTAACACAACAACTTCAAGAAGGTAAAATTTGAGTAAACAACAAGATAGAAACAGAGGCAGAAAAAAAGCTGATGATGTGATCATGAACGATGATATCAGAATCAAAGAGCTTAGAGTATTAGGCGACGATGGCGAACAGCTTGGTATCATTTCCAGAGATGAAGCGATGCAAATAGCTGAAGAGAAAGGTTTAGACCTTGTGCTTATGTCTCCTGATGCTAAACCTCCTGTTGCTAAAATCATGGATTACGGTAAACACAAATACGAACTTGAGAAGAAGAAAAAAGAAGCAAGAAAGAACCAAAAGATCATAGATGTTAAAGAGGTAAAATTTTCTTGCAAGATCGCTGAAAATGATATTAACTATAAAGTCAAACATGCCAGAGAGTTCTTAGAAAAAGGAAAACATGTTAAGTTACGTGTATTTTTAAGAGGACGTGAGATGGCGAACCCTGAATGGGGTGTAGATGTACTTAACCGTGTATGGCCTATGCTTGAAGATATCGGAAACTTAGAAAGCAAACCTTCTCAAGAAGGTCGTTACATCAATATGTATGTAACCCCACTCAAAAAATAGTTCATTTTTTAAGATCAAAGCGTAGCATACTACGCTTTGATCTCATAATGTAATTTTAATCCCTCACTTGTCATTACAAATCCAGATATATTTATTTTTCCTTCATGTACTAAGTTATGATGTCTCTTGCACAAAGGGATGAGATTATATTTATGATTTTTGTGAAAATGGTCTATATGGCCTTTTTCATCTGCTTCTTTTTGTGCAGCAATGTGATGTACATCTTCCACATTCTCATCACAGAGGGCACATTTACTTAAGTAAAGGTCTTTATTGTACTTACTGCTTTTTTGTCTACGTAGTTTTTGTATGTCAGATCCGGAATGATTCAGGTTTTCTCTGATGGTTTGTGCCATTTGTAGAAACTCTTTGTCCATATGTAGGGATTTTGCAAATTCCAGTCCGTAAAGGCTATCTCCTCTGCCTAATTGTAAAACCCTGTTATAGATAAGGGTGTCATTGCTTTCATCATATTTGATCCCCAAATGCAAGAAGATAAGATGTTTCAGCTTTTGTAGTTGAGGAATACTTCCTAGCTGGTGTAAGTGTGTTGCAAAGATAAAGGTAGACCTGAGTGACAAGAGCTTTAAAATAGCACTTGAAACGATGGCAAGAGCTGATTCAGTTTCTGTTCCCTGGCTGATCTCGTCTCCTAGCACCAAGGAGCGTTCATTCGCACGATTAAAGATATTTTTGAGTTCTTATCAGTATATATTTCTATATCTATTATAAAGTATGGCCCTATGTACGGTAATTGATTGTTATATATATTTTAAATTATTAATATATTACAAATGTATAGAACTAAAAATAAATAAATTTTATTGTGCCCCACTTTTTATTTCAAGCTGATATATATGCCTTGTTCTGAACAAGCGAAACAAAGTCACAAACAGATACAGGCGGAGAGTGTAGATATAGTATTTTTCAAGATTAGCCCAGAATGGAAAACCTTATAAAGTTATATATTTTATAAGGTTTCTTGTTTTCGTACAGTCTATGAAGACTGTACGCTATTTGTATGCCTATATAGGCTTCTCAGAAAGGTTACTACATGAGTTCCCTTCTGAAATGAAATTTATTCATATTTCCAGATCACCATATCATAATTTGCGCTGTTAGGACTATATCCTGTCACATAGAGATGGCCTGAACCATCCAAGATAATCCCATTTCCAACATCATGACCAGTACCGCCTGCAGCACCATTACTTACCACAATTCCCCCCGTGCCAAAGGTTCCGTACAGGATCCCTTTAGTGTCATATTTCCAAATAACCATATCTACATTACCTGCACTGTTAGTACTATATCCTGTCACATAAATGTTGCTTGAACTATCCAACTTTATTCCATATCCAAAATCAGCACCATTGCCGCCTGCAGCACCATTACTTACCACGATCCCTCCGGTACCAAAGGTACTATCAAGGCTTCCTGTACTGTCATATTTCCAGATCACCATATCATTATTACTGTTGGTACCAGTCCCGGTCACATAAATATTACCTGAATTATCCAAAACGATCTCATTTCCAAGTTCCCAACCAGTTGTACCAGTTGCAGCACCGTCACTTACTGCGATCCCTCCTGTACCAAAGCTAGCATCCAGGCTTCCTGTACTGTCATATTTCAAAATCACCATATCATTATTGTTTGCAATATTACGACTATACCCGGTCACATAAATATTTCCAGAACTATCCAACGTGATCCCATAAGATTCATCAAAATTATTTGTACCACCTGCAGCGCCGTTACTTACTGCGATCCCTCCTGTACCAAAGCTAGCATCCAGGCTTCCTGTACTGTCATATTTCAAGGTCACTATAGCATAATCTCCTGCACTGGTAACACTTGGACCGGTGATATAAATGTTGTCTGAACTATCCAATACGATCCCGTATGCTTGATCATTCCCATTACCGCCTGCAGCTCCATTAATTACTACGATCCCTCCTGTACCAAAGCTAGCATCCAGGCTTCCTGTGCTGCCATACTTCCAGATCACCATATCATTATTTCCTGCACCGTTGACACTATACCCGGTCACATAAATATTTCCAGATCCATCCAACGCGATCCCATTCCCTACATCATCACGATTCGTACCGCCTGCAGCACCGTCACTTACTGCGATCCCTCCTGTACCAAAGCTAGCATCAAGGCTCCCTGTACTGTCATATTTCCAGATCACCATATCATTATTTCCTGCGCTGTTGAGACTATACCCAGTCACATAAATATTGCCTAAGCTATCATTTATCATTTTTCGTCCAACGTCATTACCATTTGTAGCACCTGCAGCCGCAGCATGTACTACAATACCTCCTGTGCCAAAGGTACTGTCCAAAGTACCTGTTATTCTATTTGCGTCTGTACCATTACACACATACTCAGTATTGTCTATCTCAGTAGGTTCAAGTGTACCGTTTCTGTCATCATCTAGTCCTACATCTACTCTGATTCCACCATCAATACAGTTCACACCTGCAGGTTCATGTGTTGTTGTCACCATTGCTGTCAAACCATTTTCACCTGTAGCTCCTGTAGCACCGTCAAGACCATCTGCACCATTACATACATACTCTGTAATGTCTATCTCTACAGCATCAAGTGTACCATTTCTATCATCATCCGTTCCTACATCGATTCTGATACCGCCATCTGTACAGTTTACTCCTGCAGGCTCTACTGTTGTATTGATCAGTGTTGTCAGCCCATCTGCTCCAGTCAAGCCATCTACACCATTACATACATACGCTGTACTATCGATCTCTAAATCTTCAAGTGTACCATTATCATCATCATCCAAACCAACATCTATTCTAATACCACCATTTGTACAGTTCGCTCCAGAAGGTTCATCTGTTGTGGTCACCAATGCTATCAAACCATTTTCACCTGTAGCTCCTGTAGCACCGTCAAGCCCATTTGCACCATTTGCACCATTACAAATATACTCTGTAGTGTCTATCTCTATAGTATCAAGTGTACCGCTTCTATCTTCATCTAATCCTATATCAACTTTAATACCGCCATCTGTACAGTTTGCCCCTGCAGCTTCTACTGTTGTCTTAATCAATGAATTAACAGCATCCTCTCCATCTGAAACACAACCTGTAAGCATCATTGTAATTCCCACTAAGGCACTACTTACGAGTAATCTTGTATTTAATCCCATTTTTTCCCTTTTTATAAAATTAATAGTCTTGATTTAAATAGTGTAACCTGGCAATCTTTTCATCCGCTATAGAGTTATAGCATCCAAGATCCATGGCTTTCTGGCCCTACCTCACGATAGGTGTAGCATTTTAACAATATAAACTTTTGAATTGTATTATTATAAGTATTTTATATACTATATAATGATTAGAAATATATTGTGATTTAAAAAGATACGTTTCTAAAAGAAACATAGTAATTCGGATTGCTAATAATCATATAGTGTTTATCTTCAAAACCTTATAATCTAACATATTTTATAACGTTATTCGCTATAGCGACGTTTGCGAGCCATAAATCTATACCCTTCAATAGAAAACCTTATAAAATGTTCTGTATTGGATATATTTTATAAGGAAAACCATCAAAAGAAATATGGTCTAAAGAAGTATAAAAGCAGATGTTTCAATTAGATGAAATCGATTGATTATAGACAATTGATTGTGCTATAATTTCTATCTATCGGCGACACAAAACTCTGAACAGTCTCTCTGGATAGAAATTATGAGTCCTTCTGCCCACTTTATATCGCTTCTGTTTTTGATAAATCGCCATCATATTTTCACTGTATTTTAAATGTCCCATAATTTTAATAAATAAATACAATAAATAAAGCCACAAGGGATATTTGGGAGTATGGCTTATGTTGTCCCAAACAAGGCTTACTTTCCTATCTCCATGAGAACGAGAGCATCTTTTCCATACTTCTCTTCAAAATGCACCTGAAGATCAAAATAGATCTCGGTTAAAAGTTTCTTCTTTTGAGAAAGTATTTCGGTCACTTTATCCACTAGGCTTACCCTCATTTTTAATAGATAGATTTTATCACAAATAGGGTTAGAGATATCGGTATGGAATGGATTTATATATCTTTTAGATATTTTGGGTATAATACCGTCCCATTTTCTACTACTTGGCTGTAGTGAAAATAAAATAGAAAAAACGACTGGTCGTTTGAGCTTGCTGCTGAAGCAAACTTAGCGTTAGCGTAGTTTTTTGGGCTTTGCTCAAAAAGCGTTCTATAATAAACAAAGGGAGTAAGCATATGCCAAAAATGAAAAGTGTTAAAGGCGCTGTTAAGCGTTTTAAAGTGAAAAAAAGCGGCAAGATCAAAAGAGGAACGGCGTTTAGAAGCCACATCCTTTCTAAGGTTGACGGTGGTCACCATAGAAGTATGAGAAGTCCTAAATATGTTGATGGCGCAGATGCTAAAAACATTAAAGAGATGATTAACTAATCACCTTTTGATTTAGATAAGATTCCCCCGATTAGGGGCAAGTTCAAACAGAGAGAATGTTTGACACCTACTAAAACTGGCTTTTGAAAAGTTACAGTACAAGTCTAAGGTAAAGGAAAAACCATGAGAGCAAAAACGGGTGTTGTAAGACACAGACGTCATAAAAGACTATTAAAACAAGCTAGAGGGTTCTACAGCGGTAGAAGAAAACACTTCAGAAAAGCGAAAGAGCAACTCGAGCGTTCATTAGTATATGCTTACAGAGATAGAAGACAAAAAAAGAGAGATTTCAGAAGACTCTGGATCGTTCGTATCAATGCAGCAACAAGATTAAATGGAATGAACTATTCAACGTTCATGCATGGTCTTAAACTTGCAAACATCGAACTTGACAGAAAAATTCTTGCTGATATGGCAATGAATGCTCCTGAAAGTTTTGCAAAAGTAGCTGAGGCTTCTAAAGCAGCACTTGCTAAATAATCTTTTTTGATTATTTCTTGAGGAGCTTCGGCTCCTCATCCCCATTTTAATATTTCCCTAAATTATTTTATTGTTAAGTTGAATTTGCTTTGAGTGTATTTTATTCCTTTTTTTGTTTGTTATGCAACAAAGAAAAAAACGAACTCAAAAATGAAAAAGGATTATTACGGGTTGATAGATAGTATTATGGTTCTTATTGGTTAGAGGGGATAAACGTTCCCTCTTCCCCTCTAAATGGCTATGGGCTTAACCTCTTTGTATTTCTCCTGAGAAGCCGATGATCCCTGGTCTGAGGTTACATACATGCACAAATCCTAAGCTTTTCATAGCATGTTGTACTTGGTAGCTTCTGCTTCCTGAGTGACAGTAAACGATGATCGGTTCTGATTTCTTAGCAGCAAGTTTTTCTTCTACTTTTGCGTAGAATTCTGAGGTAGGAACAAGGACATCTGTACCTACAATGTGACCCATTTGAAACTCCATAGGTTCTCTTGTATCTACAAGGGTAAAGTGTATCATACCTAGATTTTTTGCTTCTATAAGCGCTTCAAGTTCATCTCCGTCAAGCTGTTCTACTTTGAGAAGGATCTCTGCTTGTTCTTTTGTCAAGCCACCTGAGTGTTGATGTACCACTTCTTCAATCTCATTATATTGTGCCTGTGCCTGGGCATACTCCGGAGTACAGAAGATCCCGCAGTGACATTTTCCATCTTCTGGGATTTCCTTTTCTAAAGCAGGTGTGCAAGGACAGATACGGTTGTCCGCTGCTTTTTGCTCTTCTTTTGTTTCTCCTATAACCATGAAACAAGGACAAAATCTTTTGCCATATATCATCTTGTTACGAGCGAGCCCCATAGCCACACCTTCGTTGACTTCTTCATTTGGATTAAGAACGAACCCAAATTGGTTGTTGACCTTATCTACAAATTGCCATGTTTTTTCTAATTCAGCTTGAAACTCATCAGAGTTCATATCTATTGGTTGCATTACATTCCTTTCATTGTTGTGTTGGTACTGTTTATCTCTAGCGTGTTTGCGATCTCATCGAATTCTTGTACAAAAACTTGTATCTTTTTCCCCCAGTCCAGAAGAAGATTATGGGTTTTATTGAGGTCTATATGGATATGTTGTTCATTGATCTCAACTCCTGCTTCCTGATCCTCAATGATACCTTTTTCCATACCTGCAGCTATTTCTTTCATCCGTTCATCCATTCTTTTTCCTAAATCATTAAAAAAGTCTTTGGTTTTGTTCGTATCTATGGTAATAGTACCATCATTTACACCGATACCTATTTGATTAAGTTTAGTCTTTTCTTTTTCTTCTTGCACTTTTTTGGCTTCTAGTCTCTGCAAGTAGTTCCGCTCTTGCCTGTGCCGCGACTTGAGCATCATGCTTTGCTTGTCGTTCTTTATCTTCACAGCCGGTAAAAGAGAGTAATATAAGGAGAGAAATAAATATATAGCGCATAAATGTCCTTTTTGGCTTAATAGACACATTATACAATGATTTATAAAAGAAAGATAAATCGCCACTATCTCAAGATAGAGGAGATTTAAAAAATAAGCGTTATGTGTAGATTATTCTCCACACTTGCCTTTACCGCATTTACCTTTGGCAGGAGCTTTTTTTTCACTTTTTTTAGCACTGTCACATTTACCGCTATCACATTTCTTTTCAGCTTTTTTACCGTTGTCACATTTGCCGGTATCGCATTTACCACTCTCACATTTTTTTTCACTTTTTTTAGCACTGTCGCATTTTCCACATTTTCCCTCTGCTGTTGCAAGTGTAACTGTAAGTGCCATTGCTCCAAGTAATATCAGTAATTTTTTCATCGTTTTTCCTTTTTGTTATTGTTCTTCACCAAAGAGAAGGTGGTCTAAACTAAATTTTCCGGCTCCAAATGAAGCAAATATCGCTAAGAACAACATGTAATATAAAGGAATTTCAAACCCGTTATCTCCAGCAGAAAAACCATGCGCTAAATGTACAGTGGTAATGGCAACGATCATGACCACTATGAGTGGGAGCGAGATAAGTCTCGTAAAAAGTCCCAAGGTTAACAGTACGACACCTAACAGTTCAGTACTAGCTGCAAGATAGGCGCTTAAAGTAGGGAAAGGAATCCCTATAGTACCAAACCAGGTAGCTACACTGGAGATATCAGACCACTTATGCATCGCAGGTCCATAAAATCCATAGGCAATAGTAAGCCTCGCTAAAAGTAAAGAGCTGTTTTGTCCATGACTTAATATAGTTTTTGTTATCGGGTATATGTTTTTTAGCATTTGGTAACTCCTTTATATACATATATGTTCGTTGTTACAGGGGAAGTATAGTAGGAAAGATGTGTACTATCTGTGTATTAATGAAGAAAATATACATCTTTTCTAAAAAAGAGAGAAGAGCTAGCATAAAAGCTATTCTCTACCACATTTTCCTTTTCCGCATTTACCTGCTTCACATTTCATTTCAGGAGCTTCTGATTTTTTTGTTTTTGCTTTATAATCATCTCCGCATCCGGTAAATGTGAGTACTACTAATCCCAAGATTGTTGAAAAGAGTAGTTTTTTCATTCATTTTCCTTTTTGCTGATGAAAAGAAGTATATCATACAATGTACATGTATGAGGAAAATCTTTGTACCTATTGAATTAAGGTATGACTATTTTTAGTCATTATCCATAATGCTGACATGATCTATTGATTGTATTAGTGCAATCAATAAAAGTAACTACTGTCAAACCTGGCAACAAATACAAAATAAATTCTTCCATCTATTTCCTCTTTAATCTTTTGACACTTTAAGTATAATATCCAAATCGTGCAAAGTACGTGCAGTGTAGTGCACCTAAAGTACACACAATGGTATTAAGATACTAAAAATCAATGTAAAGATATACAAATGAAAAGAAGAATATTTCTCATACTGGGCTCTGTACTTGGTCTCTCTCCTTATATGCAGGCAAAAGAGATCAGTGATTTTGAGAAAACATTTAAAAAGCTAGAACCGATATTGGCTGCTGTACAGGAGCATCTGTTCCCAGACGGGAGCAAAATACCTTCTGCTAAATCTATGAATGCAACACAATTTTTGCTTGAAACCATGATGCATAAGAGTTTTGATAAAGATATTAAAGCTTTTGTTCTTGAAGGGGCAAAAGAATTGGAGAAAAGAGAAAATGGACGATTTGTATCTATGACAGCGCAGGAGAAAGAAAAAGCGTTGCGTGCCTATGAAGAGACAAATTACGGACGTAACTGGTTGTCTCGTATCATGACACTCACAATGGAAGGACTCTTTTCTGACCCAATTTATGGCTCAAACATCCAAGAGGCAGGATGGCAGGCAATCTCTTCTTCTGGCGGTTTTCCAAGACCTAAAACAAGGTATATTGAACTATGAGTATGTATGATGTTGTTATCATCGGTTCAGGAGCAAGTGGTGGAGCTGTAGCATATACTTTGTGTCAAGCAGGGTACAAGGTAGCAGTTTTGGAAAAAGGTCGACTCATCAAGCGTGAAGAATTCACCAAAGATGAATTGGCCTATTGCAGGAGGGATCTGGTCACACCTAATTTATTTGATGAGTATCATACGATAGAGGAAAAGATAGATGGAGAGTGGGTAGCTACACCTACCTATGAATCTGGCTGGAGTTTTTGGAATGGTAATATTGTGGGAGGATCTTCTAACTTGATGAGCGGTATGTTGCATCGTATGCATCCTGATGACTTTAGACTCAAAAGTAAATATGGAGAGATAGAAGGTGCCAATGTAGTTGACTGGCCCATATCCTATGATGATATGGAACCATACTATGCGTTAGCAGAAGAGTTGGTAGGGATTTCGGGTAAAGTTGATAAACATCCTTTTGAACCGCCACGAAGTACGGCAGATTTTACACAGCCCCCCACCAAAGAAAATGCAGTGGTACAGCTTTTTGACAAGAGTTGTCAAGCACTTGACATTACACCTTTAGTCACACCAAGAGCTGTCCTTTCGAAAAACAAGCCTGGACGTGATGCCTGTTATTATTCAAATTTCTGTGGAAGTTATGGGTGCAGTTCAGGAGCAAAAGGAAGTTCGAGAGAAGCGCTTTTAAAACCGGCACTTGCCACAGGAAACCTGACTCTGATGAGTAATACATATGTCAAGTATTTACATACAGATAAAAAAGATGAGGTGAGTTATGCAGTAGTGGTTGACACGATTACAGGTAAAGAGAGAAAGATCAAAGGAAAGATATTTGTTGTTGCAGCACAGGCACATGAGAGTGCAAGACTCTTACTTAATTCAGCCAATAAATATCATCCTGAAGGATTGGGTAACAGCAGTGGAGAACTTGGTAAAAACCTACTCTTTTCAGGTGGTGGATCCGGGCAAGGAGAATTGCATAAAGACTCATTGAAACATATTAAGTTTGAAGAGTTGATGAGGACAGGACTTTTTGTCAATCGTTCGATTCTGGATTGGTATTTTATAGACCATTGGTGGGATGGAAAATTTAAAGGCGGCTCTGTAGAGTTTATGTTTGAACATCAAAACATTATCAGTCGTGCACGTAAAAATGGTTATGAAGAGGGTAAGCTGGTATGGGGTAAAGAGTTGGGAGAACGTCTGGTCTCACGTTTTACGGAACAGAAAAGTATACGTTTTGAAGTTTTTAATGATTGGCTTCCTAATGATAACTGTTTTGTCTCATTAGACCCAACACATAAAGACAAATTTGGTATGCCAGTAGGAAAACTACGTTTAGAAGGGCATCCTCAGGATGTGAAAGTAGGCAAGTATATTGCTAAGAAGTGCGAAAAAATCCTTAAAGAGATGGGAGCAAAAAACATTTACTCTTCTATCTCTTCTACTCCTCCACAAAACCTGGTTGCAGGCGGATGTCGTTTTGGTGATGACCCAAAGACATCAGTACTCAATAAATATTGTCGATCTCATGATGTGAAGAACCTTTATGTTGCTGATGCCAGTTTTATGCCTACAGGGGGTTCTGTAGCCTATACATGGACTATTTATGCGAATGCATTTAGGGTGGCTGATCATATTGTAAAACAACTAGAAAAAAATTAATTATGTGAACTATCTTACTTAATGATTTGTCCTCCATCTTGTTGACAGACTCATTTATGATGTTTAAGGTAGATTTAAAATCATGTTTATTTTTGATTAATCATATATAGCTACAATTATCAATATTATTTAGTATGTACTTTTATAGTTTATACTTAATATACTTTAATTGAACGGGAGAATTCATTGAAAGCACTTTATACATTATTAGTTACTTTGTCGCTTACTGCAGTGACAGCTACAGCATCTACGAAGACAGCAAAAAATACAGTTAAGCATACGATTCAAAAAGGGGAAACACTCTCTTCTATCGCACAAAAGCATAATACCACGATCGATAAAGTAAGGCAAGCCAATGGCCTCAAAAAAGGAGCTATCCTTAGATTGGGGAAGGTATTAAAAGTACCAACTGATGCATATATCTCCTATACAAACTCTCTCCCAAAACCAAAAAAATATGTGATAAACAAAGGGGATACCCTTTCTTCTATCGCAAGAAAACATCATACTTCTATTGTTAAAATCAGAAAAGCAAATGCTCTTAGAAAAGGTCAAATACTTAAAGTTGGAAAATTATTAAAGATCCCTCAAAATACAAAAATAGTTAGAGTGGCAAAAGCAAAGAAAAAAGTTTCAGATAAAAAATTAGTAGCATCTCTTTCTAAACTTGATACGATTAGTTTAGAGAAAAAGAGTGCAAAAAAACAAAAACAGAGTACATTTAAGTTTCGTGATATTTTTGTGAGTAAGAAGAAGGATAAAAACTCAGATAAGTGTCAGCGTATTACTTCTGTTGCGAAAACAAAACTAGGAAAAAGATATGTATGGGGTGCAAGTGGGAATAAAAATACTTATGATTGTTCCAGTTTTACGAAATTTGTCTATAAAAATATTGGTATTACTCTTCCTCGTACCTCTATCAATCAGTCAAAATTTGGAAAATATGTAAAAAGAAACGAGTTAAAAAAGGGAGACCTTATTTTCTTTGATACGTCTAAAAGACGTAAAGGATATGTGAATCATGTAGGTATTTATCTTGGAGATAATAAATTCATCCATGCTTCATCAGCAAAGAAAAAAGTTGTGATCACAAGTTTGAATAAGGACTTTTATAGCAACAGATATAAAGGTGCAAGACGCCCATCTTAATATGGCATTATCTTCATGAGAGCCAAATGGCTCTTCCTTCTTCTTTTCCCTCTTTATCAATTCATGACATTTTCAGTTTGAGTTTATGGAGATATCAATATCGAGATTTTACTTAAGCACTAAACACTTTTTATATAGCTTCAATGTTTGTATTGTTTTGTAGACTTAAACAGGAGGTATGTCAAGGCAAGAGGCCCTGACAAGATAAATATACGGTATTACTCAGCTTCTAATACGCCACCGGCACTTGCATTTGTTACCAATGCTCTATACTGTCTGAGCCATTTGCTCTTAAGCGGCTTTACAATCGGTTGGAATCTATCTCTTCTTTCTGCGATCTCTTCAAAAGAGAGTTTCGCTTCGAGAATATAGTTATCTACATCGATGAAGATTTCATCTCCGTCTTCAAGCAGTCCTATAAGGCCACCTTCTGCAGCCTCCGGACTTACGTGACCGATACTTGCACCTCTGGTTGCACCTGAAAATCTACCATCGGTGATCAATGCAACTTTGTCTCCAAGTCCCATACCCATGATAAGACTTGTAGGGCTAAGCATCTCTTGCATACCAGGACCACCACGAGGACCTTCATATCTGATAACTACAACATTACCCGCAGTAACTTTACCATTGATGATACCTTTGATCGCTTCATCTTGTGAGTTAAAACATACTGCAGTTCCGGTAAAGACTCTATCTCCAGTGATACCAGCAGTTTTGATCACAGCTCCCTGTTCTGCAAGGTTACCGTAAAGTATGGCCAATCCACCCACTTCTGAATAAGGATTGTCTATAGTATGAATGATATTCGTATCCAAGATCTTCGCATCTTTGACTTTTTCATACAGTGTTTCACCTGTTACCCCTAGGTTATCAAGCAAAATATCATCACCACGTTTCATCATCTCATGCATAACGGCATTTACACCACCTGCTTTGTTAATGTCTTCCATGTGCACAGTTGAGAGAGATGGAGAGATCTTGGCAATGTGCGAAACACGTTTAGAGATGGCATTGATATCTTCAAGATTGAAGTCTACCTCTGCTTCTCTTGCGATAGCAAGCATATGAAGTACGGTATTGGAACTTCCGCCCATTGCCATATCTACAGCAAAAGCATTACGTACTGCATTTTCATTTAAAATGTTGCGTAAACGGTATTTTTCACGCTCAGCGGCGTCAGACTTGGCAATTTCACAGATGCGTCTAGCTGCTTTTTTGTAAAGTTCTGTTCTCTCAGGTGTTAATGCAAGTATTGTACCGTTTCCAGGCAATGCGATACCCATCGCTTCCATAAGTGTATTCATAGAGTTCGCTGTGAACATTCCTGAACAAGATCCACCGCTTGGACAAGCATTACATTCGATATCAAGCAGTTCTTCATCTGTGATCTCACCTGTTTCATGTTTTCCTACCGCTTCAAATGCAGTAGCAAGATCGATAGGGGTACCATCTTTGTGTATGCCCTTTTTTCATTGGACCACCAGAGACAAACACGGTAGGTACATCGACACGCAAGGCACCCATGATCATCCCCGGAACGATCTTGTCACAGTTAGGTATAGCGATCATCGCATCAAGTTTATGTGCATTCATCACAGTCTCTATGGAGTTTGCAATGATCTCACGACTCGGAAGAGAGTAGAGCATACCATCATGTCCCATTGCGATACCATCATCCACACCGATAGTATTAAATTCAAAAGGTACACACCCATTGGCACGGATCTCTTCTTTGATGACCTCAGATACTTTATTAAGGAAAAAATGTCCTGGGATGATCTCTATAAATGAGTTTGCTACACCGATGAACGGTTTTTCAAAATCTTCATCTTTTACGCCGGTTGCACGTAGTAGACTTCTGTGTGGAGCTCTACTAAACCCCTGTTTTATTTCGTCACTTCTCATGGAAAAGCCTTTATGTTTATAATTTAGTTATTTAAGGGATTATAGCAGATGAAACTCAAAAAATGATAGAAAATCTTCTTTTAACGACAAAAGTGTTTAAATTCTCTTTACATTAAAAACTTTTTTAGCTATAATCGCACTCCAATTTTAAGTTAACCTTAAAAGAGGTATGGATTTGCGGGCGTAGCTCAGCGGTAGAGCATAACCTTGCCAAGGTTGGGGTCGACGGTTCGAACCCGTTCGCCCGCTCCATAAAAAAATTTAAATATATGAATGGTACCAATATGCCCGGGTGGTGGAATGGTAGACACAGGGGACTTAAAATCCCCCGGTCATTGCGACCGTGCCGGTTCGAGTCCGGCTCCGGGTACCACCATTATCATAGTATGGAGCCATCGCCAAGCGGTAAGGCCGCAGCCTGCAAAGCTGCTATCCCCGGTTCAAATCCGGGTGGCTCCTCCATCATATAAACTAGAATTTATCTAGCTTTGGATAATATTCTATTCTTCAAATTGTCGGGAGATGTCAGAGTGGTCGAATGTGCCGGTCTTGAAAACCGGTGAGGGTAATACCTCCGGGGGTTCGAATCCCCCTCTCCCGGCCATACTTTTTATAATCACTTATTTATCTACCTAAATATCGATATTAGAGTACATTTTAGCATTTTTTATTTATTTATCATTTTGAATCCGAAACGATCAAAGACTATACGCATCTTAAAAATGAACTATTAAGTAAAGGCTTCACCTTAAGGGTATAGTTATAGATGGCAAGAGAAGCTTATTTAAGGCTTTTAATGAGTTTCACGTACAAATGTGTCACTTTCATTAAAAAATGATTGTAGAGCAATATATAACAAGACATCCAAAACTAGAAGCTTCTAAAGAACTTAAGAAGATCGTTGCCAGATTAACATCTACAACTGACACTATGATTCAGCCTCACAAATTTTGCATTACTTCTCATTTCACAAAGGCTATGGCGACACGTTTGATAATTCCTAGACTTTTTTTGCATTCGCCTTGTAATATTCATACTTTTTAACTACATTAAAAATGGCGGAAGTCAAGTGAGTTAACTCCTCTTTTGTTATCACAAAGGGAGGCATAATATAGACGAGATTTAAAAAAGGTCTTACCCATACACCTTCTCTTATAAATGCAGGAGTCATAAAATCTAAGTCAACCTCTTCGTTTAATTCTACAACGCCAATCGCTCCAAGAGTACGAACTTCTTTTACTATTGTAAGATTCTTCACATTTTGTCAATTCTTTATTTAACTGTGTTTGAATGTTTTGTATTCTTTCTTCCCATGGAGAATTTAGTAGTAGTTCAAGAGAAGCATTTGCAATTGCACAAGCTAAAGGGTTTGCCATAAAAGTTGGTCCATGCATAAGCACATTTCCATTTGCTTCAACACCCTTCATCACTTTTTTACTTGTAAGTGTTGCGGCAAGTGACATATATCCACCTGTAAGTGCCTTACCAATACATAAAATATCTGGGGCAACCCCGGCATGTTCATAAGCGAAAAGTTTTCCTGTTCGTACCAAAACCAGTAGCTATTTCATCGAGTATTAGCAAGGACATCATGCTTGTTACTAAAGCTCTCTTACACATTTTAAGAAGCTAGGGTGAGTAAATGTCTCATACCACCAGCACCTTGAACTATAGGTTCGAGTATAACAGCTGCAATCTTTGAGTGTGATTTTGCTGAAGCTTTGTTTTAAAATCTTTTATGTATTTCTCGTCCCACGTCCTGCACCAAAGATACATGCAGGTGCATCTGCAAAAATATTTTTATGAAGCACATCCTTCAAATGCAGAGTGCATTCCCGTTATAGGGTCACATACACTCATCGCTCCAAAAGTATCACCATGATAACCTTTTCTAAACGCCAGTATCTTACTTTTTTGCTTATTTCCTTGTGAATGCCAGTATTGAAATGCCATTTTCAAAGCAACTTCAACAGCCACGGAACCAGAATCACTAAAAAACACCCTGTCTAAAGGTTTATCGGTAATTTCAAGAAGCTTTTTTGCAAGCTTTATAGCTGGTTCATGTGTAATTCCCCCAAACATAACATGAGACATTTTTCTAAGCTGCTCTACAGCAGCAGTATTTAAGGAGTCAACATTATAGCCATGAATGACTGACCACCATGAGGACATTGCATCTATTATTTTCTTTCCATCTTCTAGCTCAAGGTAGACTCCTTTAGCTGATTTTACAAATGTCATATTTGATGATGGATTTGAGGGTGCATAAGGATGAAGAATATGCTCTCTATCGAATTCTAACATTAAATTTATCCTTATATTTTTCTCTAAATTATACAATCTTTCTTCTAGTAACTTTATAAAGAGTTAAATGCTTATGACAATTATTTTGTAGAATGATGTTGAGCTACATATACTGAATTAATAATTTAATAAAAAATACGGAGGTCAAAAATACTATAATGAGCTAACCAGCTTCAAAAAGGTTTGGACGCACTCTGGCATCCCTCTCTCACTGCCATCTTATCTTAGGATCATTTAGTCCAAGCAGCAATACACTGCACTTTTAAAAATTGGGATAACCAGGTTATTGTCTTTATTTTATAAAAAATGCATTAGTTACTATTTTTTGTTCATTTATGACATTTTTATGACATCTTTATGATATTTTATTATAAAATCAAATAAATAATAAAGAAAGAAAAGAATGACTAATATATCTGAACTTCTCATCCATAACCTTGATATTGCAGGGAGCATTATATTGATTGTTTCTCTTATTCCTATTGTTAAATTAATGAAAGAACTACCATCCGGACACGTTCGAAAATGGTGGGGCTTATTGATAGGGTTGATTTTCTTCTTTATTATAGGTTACCTGAATTATGTACAGCAAAATCATGCAAATAGTGATTTCTCTCAAAATATGATCATTCCCTACATCCTTTTCTTCGGGGCACTTTTTGTTTTTTTTACCAGCATTCTTTTTTTGAAAACAACTATAGATATTAAGCGTATCTATCATTTGGAGATTGAGAACATCACAGATCCTCTAATGGGGATATACAACCGACGTCATCTTACTCGAATACTTCAAGAAGAATTCTCAAAAGCGGAACGCTACAAACATCCCTTCTCAATTCTTATGATTGATATTGATTACTTTAAAAAAATCAATGATACCTACGGACATAACATCGGTGATATTGTTTTGACAAATCTTGGAACATTGATCAAGAAGTTGATCCGTGAAACAGATTGTGTGGCACGGTATGGCGGTGAAGAGATTATGCTTCTCTGTCCTGTTACAGATGCAACGCATGCAGTTGAACTAGCAGAGCGAGTACGACTAAAGATTGAAGACTCTATTATTGTTCCAAAGGATACAAATAATGGGATACCAGAAGTACGGATAACAGTGAGTATCGGTGTGGCAGAGTATACTTCAGATATTTTAAGTGCTGATGATCTGGTAAAACGTGCAGACATGGCACTTTACCGTGCTAAAAATGAAGGGCGAAACTGTATATTCCTTTGCAATGGTACAACACCTGAAACGATATTATTAGAAAAACATACTAAAGGCTAATGTATCTATTAAGTCTAAATCCGAAAGAACCAATAACCATTACCGTGAGTAGTTGGACCGGATATACACCTATTTTCTATGCCAAAGAAAAAGGATGGCTGGGAAAAACAAATCTTAATATTGTTAACACGACAAATGCTTTGGATAGTGGTGTCTTTACTCAATTTAAAAAACTCACAAAATTACATCAGGGAATAACTAAAAGTTTGAAGTCTAAGTTGATTGATGATTACCTAGTAAATTATAATAAAAAACTATGATTTAGCCTCACAGATTTTTCATTACACCAGAACTCTTAAAAGACTTGATATAATCATATACTTTATATATACAAGGATTTTAGTATGTCAGAGAATATAGGAAAATTAATATTACGTTTAATGGTTGGGGGCATGATGCTCTTTCATGGTATCGATAAGGCTTTGCATGGGGTCACTTTTATTAAAGGTTTATTGAAGTATCAGGGAGTACCAGAAGTTTTGGCATATGGCGTCTATGTGGGAGAGATATTAGCACCTATTTTTTTAATTATAGGATGGAAAAGCAGATTATGGGCAGGAGTAATTGTTTTCAATATGGCAGTGGCCATCTACTTAACGAAGATGGGATCATTAATGAAGCTGGGTGCACATGGTGCCTGGGCTGTGGAAGTACCGATGTTTTATCTGTTAAGTGCATTGGCTATTGTCCTTTTGGGTTCAGGTAAATATGCGATCATCAGAGATTAGTACATTAAAATTACACATTGTTTACCTATAGTTTTAAAAAATTAAAGGTAAATAATGAAAAAATTACTGTTTATACTATTGGCTTTGTCCATAACATTTGTTGTTGCAGATGATTTCAAACCGTGGAAGAGTAAGATTAAATCAGCTTACAGCATTTGAAAAACATGTTTTGGTAGACAAAGGAACGGAGCGGGCATTCTCCGGTAAATATGTACATACAAAAGAAGATGGTATATACAGGTGCAAGGTGTGTGATGCACGCACTTTATAGATCAGGAGATAAATTTGACTCTCACTGCGGATGGCCAAGTTTTGATGATGCTATCCCTGGAGCTATCAAGGAAGTACCTGATGCAGATGGCAGGCGTACAGAAATCGTGTGTGCGAACTGTGGTGCACATATGGGACATGTTTTTAGAGGGGAGGGGTACACTGCTAAAAATGTACGTCACTGTGTGAATTCTGTGTCTCTTAATTTTCAAAAAAAGAAAGACTCAAGCTGACACATTAAAAAAAGCCTATTTTGCAGGGGGGTGTTTTTGGGGTGTGGAGTATTATCTTGAAAAGATCAATGGGGTAAAAGAAGTGACATCCGGTTTTATGGGCGGACATCTGAAAAATCCTGGTTATTATGATGTTGTGCGTAAAGATACCGGACATATAGAAACCGTTGAAGTTGTGTATGACCCTTCTAAAGTCTCTTATGAAACATTAGCAAAAACTTTTTTTGAGATACATGACCCTACACAGGACAGATGGACAAGGACCAGATATAGGGAGTCAATACCTATCTGCTATATTTGTCAGCAATACAAAAGAACGTGAAACGATTGAGAGATTGATAAAGGTGTTGGAAGACAAAGGGTTTAAAATAGCCACAAAGATAATAGACTAAAACACCTTTTTACAGTGCAGAAGCGTATCACCAGGATTACTATGAACGTAAAGGCTCAACACCTTATTGTCATAGAAGGGTCAAACGATTTTAGTCTTGTCTGTTGATCATCCATTGAGAAAATATATTGAGGTAATTCCAGAAACTTTGTATGTTCTCTTCAGAACTTAACTTCTGTTCTATGATGGGCTGAAGTGCTTCTTCAAAAGTGACAAGCCAATGTAGTCTTGCATGTGGTGTGATAGGAAAAGGAGCATGTCTTCCTCTCATCTGTGGTGCACCACGGTTTTGGTTGAAGTAGGCTGGTCCGCCACATATCTGTATGAAAAAGTCTGCAGAGATCTGTCCTGCTTTTTTCATCTCTTCTTTGTCTTTTGGAAATATCTCTTTAATAGGACTTTCAAATAGCCCCATATAGAATCTATCGAGCAAAGCACGCATACCTTCTTCACCTATGTCAGTTAAGAATTCAGGGTTGGGTTTGGTTACGGGAGGGTTCACTCCTTCTTGGTAAGGAAGGATAGAGAAATCTAAAGATGAGGTACTAAAGTTCATAAGATGCCTTTTATTCAGTGCTATGACTGTTTTTGATAGGTGTTATAGCATGAAAAGAGCTTAGGTGTCAAGCACTATAGTATCAGCAGCAACCACCCGTTCCGCAACTATCACTGTTTTCTACGGCAAAACTATTGGTATAGCCACACTCTAGACATTCAAAAGAGAGTAGTTTGGGACCAGAACATCCACCTGATCTTTGATCCGTGAGTTCAATGCTTTTTTGATGACATTTAGGACAAAATCCGCGTTTGATTGCATCTAGTTGTTCTTTTTTCTCTTTAAGGTAGAAGATATATACAAATACTGATCCCAAAAGGATGATAAGCATAAAAGCTAGAAGATAAAATGAATCGATAATAGACTCCTTATGTCGTATAATTTTTTAGTTCTTTGACATGTTTTTTGTAGTCAGGTAAATGTTGCTCAACCAGCTGCCAAAAATCTTTTTGATGATGTTTATGTCTGATATGTGCCAGTTCATGAATGATGATGTATTGTATCACATCATGTGGAAGTTTCATCATCATTGTGTTAAAACTTAAAACATTTTTTCCGCTACAGCTTCCCCATTGCCGTTTTGTTTTTCGAAAGCGTAAATCTGTGGGAGAAAGACCCATTTTTTCTGCCCACAATGCAACATGAGAGGGAATATGCTTTTGTGCTTCTGTTTTGTAGAATCGATCAAAGTGTGTTTGAAAAAGTTTTTCATCATAGGTATGGTAGGAAAGTGTAAATTTCTCCCCGTCAAAATTAAAGTGTATTCGTTTTTTACTATGCTGTACTAAATGGAGAGGGTAAGCTTCACCCATAAAATACAACTCCAAGGTATCGGAAAAGTTTAAAGGTTTCCCTTTTTTTTGTCGTATCTTTTCTCTAGAAGTATTGATCCAAGAGGACTTTTTAAGTAATAGTTGTTCTATTTTGCGTTGAGATACTTTAGGTGATTTGACAACGAGGTTTCCCCCATTGTCAAAAGTAAGGTAAATGTGTTTAAGTTTGGGGTTAACGATATGTGTATATTGTGGTAAAAGACTCATATCGTAAGTTTAGTTGACGATCTTATCATTACTGTATATGACTCTTCTATATACGGACCCATCTTTGTTGTATGTTTGGGCGGGACCCTCTTTTATGCCATTCTTATATGTATACGATACCATCACCTCACCATTTGGATAGTATGCCTCATACATGCCATCTTTTTTCCCGTTGATATAATTGACTTTTGAAAGAACACGACCTTTGTCATCATATCCTGTCGCAATACCATGAGGTACACCATTTCTTATATTTACTGTAGAGATAACATGACCGTCATATCCATACTCTTTGCGTAGACCATTTTGGCCGCTCTTATCGCTCATAATAAATTCCGATCGTATCTGACCGCCGGTATAGTATTCTTTTTTAACCGTTTTTCCTGAAAGATCAGGTCCCTGACAAGCACTTAAGAAAAGAAGTACAAAAATAGAAAGAAATAGAGATATCTTTTTCATAGAAAACCTTGATATATAAAATAGTAATATGAGTATACAATAAGTTGCCTTTTTTGACATAGTGAAAAATGAGAATGAGCAATATTTATGTTAAGTAGCATCGTCCCTATTTACATATTGTATAGATATATCAAAAGACAAAAAAAGACTATCGACGATCATTCATATGGTCTTTGATAATTGTCATCATATCATCCATCGCTTCACCTGCTTTTTTCTGTATAAAATGTTCAAAATATTGATCGATGTAAGAATCAGGGCCAAAGGCACTTGTAATTTTTTGACGCTTGGGATCTATAAGAATGGAGTGCTTAAACTCTTTTGCAATGGAAACAATGTCGATCACCGCACCGCTGCTACCAATGGCGATGAAAAGGGTAGACTCTCGTATAGCTTGAGATATACGACTATACTCAGGCGCCGCTTCACCAAACATAACGACATTGTGACGGACCCTTTTATTTCCACAGTTAGGACAATATTCATTACCCTCTTGCGGGGCATAACCAACGTTAAATGTCTCTGTACACGCTTCACAGCGAAGATCAGTGAGTGTGCCATGAAGATGGATCACATCTTTTGCACCTGCTTTTTCCATGAGATTGTCAACATTTTGTGTCAGATGGATAAACCTTCCACGATAATCGCGCTCAAGTTGAGCTAGTATTTTATGAGCAAAATTAGGCTCTTTAAACTCAAGATCACGTCTTCGGTCGTTGTAAAAACGGGTTACATATTTACGATCTGCTATCCATCCTTGTGTTGAACAGACTTTCATAACATCGTAATTTTCCCAAAGACCGTCATGGTCCCTAAAGGTACGGATGCCACTCTCTGCAGAGAGTCCTGCACCGCTTAGTATCATAATTTTTTTCATATAAAACCCTTTATGCAACCCTTTAATTATAGACAATTAATAAAATGAAGTAAAGACAATGACTTAATATAATAGATGTATCTGTATATTGTTTAAAGAATGGTTGCCAATGTGTTGTCATAAAAATGTAAAATCTTAAATTATATAAGAGTCAAACATATCGATGTTTATATAAGAATATATGGCAGAGAGGAAGGGATTCGAACCCTCGATGAGTTGCCCCATACACGAGTTCCAGTCGTGCGCCTTCGACCACTCGGCCACCTCTCTACAAAATAGAAGTACCTTATTCCAATAAGCAAAAGTTTGTTTTGAATTATTGTTTGAAAATAAGATATGTAGTTTAATACCCCTCCCCAGATACCTGCGGCACACAGTAAAGAAAGGTGGGCTGCTATGTTCCCATCCTGACCCGTTGTCTCTCAGTACCGTTGCACAGGTCTGAAAAGAGGCATGGGAATTTTAGCCAAAGCTAGCTTATAGTTAGGCGTTTACTCTTCAGTATTGATGACACTCCATTCATTAAAAGGTATGGCTTCAAAGTAGAGTTTTTCAATGGTATATTCGTAAGTATTGGCTACTGTGACAATGGTTACTTTTTTAATGCCATACTTTTTATAGATGGAAAACTTGTTTTGTGACTTTACCCAGAGACTCTCTTCACTCTCAAACGGTGCAGGAATGATGAGTTCATTGTTTGAAGTTACATATCCATGGATGCCCAGAGTTTGTACCTCAATATGATGTTTTATAAGTGCCAAGGCGATCATAGTATCAAACTGTAGGATAAAAGGCTGTCCCATAGTAAGGTATCTGGCAAAGGCAAAATCAAATAGCAGCATCTTTTTCCCGGATTTTTGGTAGCGGTCTTCTATAAACAGTATGAGTTTTTCCTGAGTAAACAATTTTACTGTTTTGTAGAGCCAGTCTTTGGAAACTTTAAACTTCTCTTTTGCAAACATATATATCTGATGGGTTGTGAGATGCTTAGTGTGGTGTTGTGCCAAGATGAGAAGCAGTTTTTTTTCATTTTCATCAAAAGAGCTTTGGAGGAAGGTTTTCATTGTCTGAATATTCGTTTTTTGTGATCTTGCGATCTTAGGTAAAGTTCCAGCACGTAAAAAATGGTTAAAACCACTGCTTTGTGCTGAACTACTCTCAAATGCAAGAAACTCTTCGTAGTCTAAAGGAAAAAGTTCAACAGGTTTCAAGTTTTCATTTTCAAGAGGTATACGAGAAAGGACAATAAGTCTATTTACATTGGGGAAGGAGGTAAGATATCCTTCTTGATAATGGTCAAGTATGAGTAGGGTAATACCTTCACGATCTATGTATTGCTGGAGTGACAGAGAGGTGAGTGTATTGAAAGTGAGATTGGGATCTTCAAGATCTATATAGAGGGTGGTTTCTTCATTTTCTTCATGTATAAGGTCAAGAATGATAGTCGTTTTCCCTGATCCGCGTACACCATAGAGGTTAATGTCTCCCTTTAGAGGTAATTGACATTTTCTAGGGACATAATTCTCATTGATATAACGTTGATTTTGATAATATTCGAGTAATTCCATGACTATCCATATGATATATTTCCTTATTAAAAGGAAATGTTTTTCAGTATTGTAGCGTTTTTAGACTAAAAAGCATTGCACCTTTCAAAAACTTTGGGTATAATTCGCGTTCCTAAATTTATGTTAGAGGGTTGAACCCCTGTGTTTTAGGCACGTACTAACGAGTTCTTTTAAAGGTAAAATATGGAAAAAATCAGATTAAAGCTTAAAGCTTACGATCACAGAGTATTAGACAGATCAGTTGCTGCAATTATTGATGCAGTTAAACGTACAGGTGCAGAGATTAGAGGGCCAATTCCAATGCCAACTAAACTTAAGCGTTATACGGTTCTTAAATCGCCACACGTAAATAAAGACGCTCGTGAGCAATTTGAGATCAGAATTCATGGAAGAATGATCGATATCGTTTCGGCTACTTCAGATACTATTGATTCACTTATGAAGTTGGATCTAGCACCTGAAATCGAAGTTGAAATAAGATCAATGGACAAGTAAGGAGTAGGGAATGGAATTTATTGTAGAAAAAATTGGTATGAGCAGAACTGTTGATGTACCAAGTGTTCCAGTTACACTTCTTAAAGTCATTGACACGAAAGTTTGTGAAGTGAGAGAAGACGGAAAAGCACTTGTTGCATATAACTCTAGTAAAAAACTTAATAAGAGCATTGAAGGTCAACAGACTAAATATGGTGTTTCTAAAGAGTTTAACAAATTTATGACTATTAACGTTGCTGAAGGTACTGAAGCTGGCGATTTAAATACGGCAGTATTGTCTGAAACAGCTGTAGTAAAAACTTCACTTAACACTAAAGGTAGAGGTTTCCAAGGTGGTATGAAGCGTCATGGTTTCAGTGGTGGACCTGCTGCACACGGACATAGATTTGGTAGAAGAATCGGTTCAATCGGTAATGCTGAATGGCCTGGTCGTGTTCAGCCTGGTAAAAAAATGCCTGGACAATATGGTAACACACAAGTAACTGTTAAAAATGATGTAATGTCATTTGATGCTGAAAATGGCATCTTAGTATTAAAAGGTTCAATTCCTGGTCACAATGGGGCTAGAGGATTGGTAAGGATAGTTAAATAATGAAAACAACAGTAATTAAAACAACAGACCTTCCACAATCATTCTTGGAAGTTCACCCGCATAATCTTTACCTTTATTGTAAAGCATATGCTGCTGGTCTTAGAGCCAACACTGCACAGACTAAAACAAGATCTGATGTACGTGGTGGTGGTAAAAAACCATGGGCTCAAAAAGGTGGCGGTCGTGCAAGAGCAGGTTCATTAAGATCTCCTGTATTTGTTGGCGGTGGTGTTGCATTTGGTCCAAGTACAAACAAGAACTATGACCAAAAAGTAAACAAAAAGCAAAAGAAACTTGCGCTTTACCATGCGTTAGCTGAGATGGCAGCAAATGAGAGACTTTTCGTTGTAGATAACATCGAAGTTGCATCAGGAAAAACAAAAGATGCTTTGGCATTTGTAAATGGACTTGAGCAAAGAGATGTACTTGTGGTAAAAGAGATGATCGATGATAAGACTTTCTTAGCATTCAGAAATCTCCAGAACGCATACCTTATCGAATCAAATGAGCTTAACGCTTATCTTGCAGCTGCATATCACTCAATTGTGATTGAAAAAGCTATATTTGACAAATTGACTAAAGAGGCTTAAGATGGCAGATATTACAGATATTAAATCAATTATGTATACAGAGAAGAGTTTGGCTCTTCAAGAAGACGGTGTCATCGTAGTTCAGACAACTCCAAGAATGACTAAAAATGGTCTTAAAGAAGTTTTTAAAGAGTTCTTCGGGATCAATCCACTTAGAGTAAACTCAATGAGAGTAAACGGTAAAGTGAAAAGATTTAAGGGTGTTGAAGGAAAAAGACCAGACTTGAAAAAGTTCTATGTGAAGCTTCCAGAAGATGCAAAAATCGAAAGTTTAGCGGTATAAGGATAGAAGATGGCAATTAAAACATATAAACCAACCACACCTTCACGTCGTTATATGACTAACCTTGACAGTGGTGATATCACTGCTAAAGCAAGCGTTAGAGCACTACTTAAGAATCTTCCAAGATCAGCAGGTAGAAATAGTAACGGTAGAATCACTTCTCGTCACAGAGAAGCAGGTGCTAAAAAACTATATAGAATCATCGATTTTAAAAGAAACAAGTTTAACATCGAAGGTACAGTAGCAACTGTTGAGTACGATCCATACAGAAACTGTAGAATCTGTCTTATCAAGTATGTTGATGGTGACAGAAGATATGTACTTCAACCAAAAGGTCTTAAGGTAGGTGATAAGATCATGTCAGCTGAGTCAGGTCTTGATATTAAGACTGGTAATGCAATGAAACTAATGAATATCCCAGTGGGTACATTGGTTCACAACATTGAACTAAATCCAGGTCATGGTGGTCAGATCGCACGTTCAGCGGGTGGTTATGCACAGATCATGGGTAGAGATGGTAAATACGTTTCACTTAGACTTCCATCTGGTGAGATGAGATATGTACTTGGTACATGTCTTGCAACTATCGGTGCTGTTGGTAATGAAGATTTCTCAAATATCGTTATCGGTAAAGCTGGTAGAAGCAGACACCTTGGTATCAGACCACAAACACGTGGTTCTGCGATGAACCCTATCGATCACCCACACGGTGGTGGTGAAGGTAAAACAAACTCAGGACGTCATCCAGTATCTCCATGGGGTACTCCGGCTAAAGGGTTTAAAACTCGTAAGAAAAAAGCTAGTGATAAGTTAATTATCTCTAAGCGTAAAAAGTAAGGGGCATAAGATATGGCAAGATCGACAAAAAAAGGTCCATTCATCGATGGTCACCTAATGAAAAAAGTACTTAAAGCAAAAGAAGAAGGTTCTAACAAACCTATAAAAACTTGGTCAAGAAGATCAGTGGTTTTCCCTGAGTTCATCGGATTGACTATTAACGTTCACAATGGTAGACAATTCGTACCAGTATTTATAACTGAAAACCATGTAGGTTATAAATTGGGTGAATTCGCACCAACAAGAACATTTAAGGGCCATAAAGGTTCTGTACAGAAGAAGGTAGGTTAATTATGAGTAGAGCATTATTAAGATTCGTAAGAGTATCACCTACTAAAGCTAGACTTATCGCTAGAGAAGTTCAGGGTATGAATGCTGAACTTGCACTTGCAGCGTTAGAGTTTATGCCTAACAAAGCAGCGGGTATCGTTTCTAAAGTAATTGCTTCAGCAGTTGCTAACGGTGATTATGAACCAGAAGAAGTAGTGATCACTTCTTGTAGAGTTGATAAAGCAGCGGTAATGAAAAGATGGAGACCAAGAGCTAGAGGTACAGCTTCTAGAATCATTAAACCAACAGCACACATTTTAGTTGAAGTTGGCGTAGCTGAAAAAACTGGGGAGGACGCATAATATGGGTCAAAAAGTAAATCCTATAGGTCTTAGACTTGGAATTAACAGAAACTGGGAATCAAGATGGTTTCCTGCTAAAGGTAGAACAGCAGATTTTATCGCTGAAGATTACAAAATCAGAAAATACCTTAAAAAAGAACTTTTCTATGCAGGTGTTTCTAACATCATCATCGAAAGAACAGTTAAAAAATTAAGAGTAAATATCGTAACTGCTAGACCTGGTATCATTATCGGTAAAAAAGGTGCGGATATCGAAAAATTGAAAGCAACACTTATCAAAATGCTTGGTAAAGATGTAGCACTCAATATTAAAGAAGAAAAACGTCCTCAAGCTTCAGGTCAACTTGCTGCTGAAAACGTTGCAACTCAACTTGAAAGAAGAGTTGCATTTAGACGAGCAATGAAAAAAGTAATTCAGGGTGCACTTAAATCAGGTGCAAAAGGAATTAAAATTTCTGTATCTGGACGTCTTGGCGGTGCTGAAATGGCAAGAACTGAGTGGTACTTAGAGGGAAGAGTTCCTCTTCATACACTTAGAGCAAAGATCGATTACGGTTTTGCAGAAGCACATACTACTTATGGAATCATTGGTATTAAAGTTTGGATCTTCAAAGGTGAAGTTCTTGCTAAAGGTATCCAAGCAGAGCCACAAGAAGAGAAAAAAGGTGGTAGAAAGCCATCTAGAAAAAGAGGTGAATAATCATGCTAATGCCTAAAAGAACTAAATGGAGAAAGCAGATGAAAGGCCGTAATCGCGGTAAATCTTTCAGAGGTAACAAAATTGAGTTTGGTGATATTGCGATCAAAGCTACTGAAGCTGGAAGAATTGATTCTAGACAGATCGAAGCTGCGCGTATTACAATGACTAGAAGAATTGCAAGAACAGGTAAAACTTGGATTAGAGTTTTCCCAGATAAACCACTTACTGCTAAACCACTTGAAACAAGAATGGGTAAAGGTAAAGGTGGTGTTGATAAATGGGTAATGAATATTAAGCCAGGTAGAATTATTTTCGAAATGGCAGGCGTTGAAGAGACACTTGCAAGAGCAGCATTAACACTTGCTATCCATAAAATGCCATTTAAGTGTAAAATTATCACTTTAAAGGACAGTAATGAACTATATTGATTTAAAAGATAAAAGTGAAGCAGAACTTAACAGCGATGCTTAAAGAGAAAAAACTTGAATTGTTTACATTGAATGCAAAGCAAAAGACTATGCAGCTTACAAACACTTCTGAGTTAAGAGTAGCGAAAAAAGACATCGCTAGAATTCAAACAGCATTAACTGCTGCTAGATCGAAGTAAAGGGTCAGACATGCCAAAAAGACAAATAACTGGTACTGTGATTAAAAAGGCTGGAGAAAAAACTGCAACTGTTTTAGTTGAGAGAAGAGTACTTCACCCAAGATATCACAAGACTGTAAAAAGATTTAAAAAATATCTTATTCATGATGAGAAGAATGACATTAATGTTGGAGATACAGTGAGCGCTATCGAATGTAGACCACTTTCAAAAACAAAAAGTTTCAGACTTCTTGAAATCGTGAAGAGAGGAGAAGTGTAATGATCCAAGGTTTTACTAGATTAAATGTAGCAGATAACTCTGGTGCAAAAGAGATCATGTGTATCAAGGTTCTTGGTGGATCTAAAAGAAGATATGCATCAGTAGGTGACGTTATCGTTGCTTCTGTGAAAAAAGCACTTCCAACAGGAAAAGTAAAAAAAGGTAAGGTTGTTAAAGCAGTTGTTGTTAGAACTAAAAAAGAGATCCAGAGAGAAAATGGTTCACTTATTAGATTTGACGACAATGCAGCAGTAATCATCGATGATAAAAGAGAGCCAATAGGTACACGTATCTTTGGTCCTGTAAGTCGTGAAACAAGATATGCAGGTTTTATGAAAATTGTATCACTTGCACCGGAGGTATGGTAATGGCTAAAACATTCAAGATCAAAAAAGGTGACCAGGTAATGGTTATCGCTGGTGATGACAAAGGTACAGTTGGAGAAGTGCTTCAAGTACTTACTAAAAAAGATGCAGTGATCGTTGCAGGTTGTAAAACAGCTAAAAAAGCTGTAAAACCAAGCGAAGAAAACAAAGAGGGTGGATTTGCTAATAAAGAAATGCCGATCCATATCTCAAATGTAAAAAAAGTAGAGGGATAATCCTATGAGTAGAATGAAGCAAAAGTACAATGACATCGTTCCTGCACTCAGAGAAGAGTGTGGGATTAAAAACCCGATGCAGACTCCTAAGCTTGAAAAGATAGTTATCTCTGTTGGTGCTGGTGAAGAGGGTAAAGACAATAAACTTATCCAAAACATGGCAGACACTATCTCACTTATCGCTGGTCAAAAAGCGGTAATTGTTATGGCTAGAAAATCTGTTGCAGGTTTTAAAGCTAGAGAAGGTGCTCCAACAGGTATCAGAGTAACACTTAGAGGTGAAAATATGTATAACTTCTTTGATAAACTCGTATCTATTGCTCTTCCAAGAGTAAAAGACTTTAGAGGTACACCAAGAAAAGGTTTTGACGGACGTGGTAACTATAACTTCGGTCTTCAAGAGCAATTGATGTTCCCAGAAGTTGAATTTGATAACGTGATCAAAACACACGGTATGAACATTACGATCGTAACAAGTACTGAAGATGATAAAGAAGGGTTCATGCTTTTAGAAAAGCTTGGTATGCCTTTCGCTAAAGGGAGAAACTAATGGCTAAGAAATCAATGATTGCTAAGCAGAAGAGAAAAGCAAAATTCTCTACGCAAGCATATACAAGATGTAACATTTGTGGTAGACCTCACTCAGTATACAGAGACTTCGGTATTTGTCGTGTGTGTTTAAGAAAAATGGCCAATGAAGGTCTTATCCCTGGCATGCGCAAAGCAAGCTGGTAAGGAGAATTAAAAGATGATGACAGACATAATTGCAGACTCTCTTACTCGTATAAGAAATGCTGCGCAAAGAAGACTAGACGTAACAACACTTCTTCACTCAAATACGATTGAAGCAACCGTATCTATTTTTGTAGACAAAGGTTACCTTGAGAGTTTTAAAGTAAAAGAAGATGGAAACAAAAAAACAATAAAAGTAGTTCTTAAATATGATGAGAATGAAAAAAGCGTGATCAATGAGATCAAAAAAATCTCTAAGCCTGGTAGACGTGTTCACCAAGGTAAAGATGATATTAGAACATTTAAAAATGGTTACGGTACTTTGGTTGTTTCGACAAGCCAAGGTGTAATTGCTAATGATGAAGCGTTTAAACGTGGAATCGGTGGCGAAGTAATCTGTAGTATTTGGTAAGGAATAAAGATGTCAAGAATAGGAAAAAGACCAGTAACTGTGGCAAGTGGTATTGATGTATCACTAGACGGTACGACTCTCGTGGCTAAAAAAGGCAATCTTGAAAAAAGACTTGAGACTCATGGAAGAGTTGGAATCAGCATTGATGGTTCTGAAGTGACTTTTGAAAGAATAGGTGATGAAAAACAAGATGCAGCGTTCTGGGGAACATACAGAGCACTCTTCAACAACATTATCATTGGTTTAGATCAAGGTTATTCTAAATCTTTAGAGATCAACGGTGTTGGTTATAGAGCTGCTGTTCAAGGTAATGTACTTAACCTTCAACTTGGTTTTTCTCATGATATTAATTTTGATATCCCTGAGGGACTTGAAATTACAGTTGAAAAAAATGTTATTACTGTAAAAGGTACAGACAAGCAAGCAGTTGGTCAAGCCGCTGCTGAGATTAGAGATTTCAGACCACCAGAGCCTTACAAAGGTAAAGGTGTGAAGTATACTGATGAAGTGATCATCAGAAAAGCTGGTAAAGCAGCTGGTAAGTAAGGAGCGGTAGATGTTAAAAAGTATTCAAAAAAGAAAAAATAAACTTCGCGCTCAAAGAAAAGCTAGAGTAAGAGGTAAGATCTTCGGTACAGATACACTAACCCAAGATTGTCTGTATTTAAGTCAAACAAACACTTTTATGCTCAAGCTATCAATGATACTACTGGTACTACACTTGCTTCTGCTGACGGTAGAAAACTTGGTCTTAAAGTAAACCAGGAAGATGTAAAAAAAGTAGCTGCTGAGATGGCTAAAAACCTTGCTTCTAAAAACATTGAAACTGTTGTTTTCGACAGAAATGGTTACCTTTACCACGGTGTTGTTGCGTCATTTGCTGATGCACTTAGAGAAGCCGGAATCAAGTTTTAAGGAATCATGATGGAAAATAGAAATATGAAAAAGAATTTGAAGAAGTAATCGTTAATATCGGTCGTGTTACTAAAGTTGTTAAGGGTGGTAGAAGATTTAGATTTACTGCACTTGTCGTTATTGGTGACAGAAACGGTACAGTTGGATATGGATTTGGTAAAGCCAAAGAAGTTCCTGATGCGATTAAAAAAGCGGTTGATGATGCACACAAGAACCTTGTGAAAGTAAACATCAAAGGTACAACTATCGCTCATGATATTGAGCACAAATTCAACGCAAGTAGAATCGTGCTTAGACCAGCGAGTGAAGGTACAGGTGTTATCGCCGGTGGTGCTGCTAGACCAGTACTTGAGCTTGCAGGGGTAAAAGATGTTCTTTCAAAATCAATCGGTTCTAACAACCCAAATAACCTAGTAAGAGCAACAATTCAAGCACTTACTAGAATTAAAGCGTAAGGGGTAAAGTATGGGTTTACATAATTTACAACCTGCTCCAGGATCAACGAAAAATAGAAAAAGAATTGGTCGTGGTCAAGGTTCAGGAACTGGTAAAACATCAGGAAAAGGTCAAAAAGGTCAAAAAGCTAGATCTGGTTACAGTAGAAAAAGAGGTTTTGAAGGTGGTCAACAACCACTTTACAAAAGATTACCTAAAATTGGTTTTACTTCTACAGTTGAAAAACCATATGTGATCAATGTAGAAAAAATCAAAGCAATCGCTGAACTTTCTGAGATTACTCTTGAGACTATCAAGTCAGTTCATAAATTACAAAAAAATGTAACGAAAGTGAAGTTGATTGGTGTGTCTGCAAAAGATCTTGCAGCTAAGATCAAAGACGACGCTGTTACAACAAGCGGAAAATAATTATGGGCAATGCTTTAACTCAAAAAATCCTTATCACATTAGGATTCCTTTTTGCGTACAGAGTTTTAGCCTATATCCCCACTCCAGGTGTTGATCTGAATGTTATCAAAGAGTTCTTTGATAGCAATTCAAACAATGCCCTTGGGCTAATGAATATGTTCTCTGGTAATGCCGTTGAACGTTTAAGTATCATCTCTTTAGGTATCATGCCTTACATTACTGCTTCCATCGTTATGGAACTTCTCGCAGCAACTTTCCCAGCACTTGGTCAAATGAAAAAAGAACGTGACGGTATGCAAAAATATATGCAGATCATTCGTTATTTCACTATTTTTATTACTGTAGTACAAGCTATTGGTGTATCTATGGGACTTCAAAGTATGACTGGAAGAGCAGGACAGAGTGCAGTAATGATCGATCCTATGATGTTTACAATTATTACTACTTTCTCTATGTTGGCAGGTACGATGTTGCTTATGTGGATCGGTGAACAGATCACACAAAAAGGTATTGGTAATGGTATATCACTTATTATCTTTGCTGGTATTGTATCTGGATTACCATCTGCTATAGGTAATACAGTAAGAGCTGTAAATGCCGGAGAGATGAACTTCTTGGTGGTACTTGGTATTTTGGCAATTATGCTGATTACTATTTTGGCTATTATCTATGTTGAACTTGGTGAGAGAAGAATTCCTATCTCTTATTCAAGAAAGACGATTATGCAGAATCAGACAAAGAGAGTGATGAACTATATTCCTGTAAAAGTAAACCTTTCAGGTGTTATTCCTCCTATCTTTGCTTCTGCTGTATTGATGTTCCCTTTGACAATGCTTCAGTCAAGTACTACACCATTTCTTGTAGCAATTGCTGATTCATTGGCACCAGGTGGCATCACATTTAATGTTGTTACATTCTTACTTGTAATGTTCTTTGCATTCTTCTATGCATCAATTGCATTTAATGCCAAAGACATTGCAGATAACTTGAAAAGACAAGGTGGATTCATCCCTGGTGTAAGACCAGGTGAACACACTAAAGAATTTTTAAATGAAGTTGCAAGTAGATTGACGGGTTCAGGTGCAGTATATCTTGCGATCATTTCTACGGTACCATTTATGATTATCTCTGGTATGGGTGCATCTTTCTACTTTGGTGGGGTTGCTGTACTTATTATCGTTCAAGTTGCACTCGATACAATGAGAAAAATCGAAGCACAAAGAACAATGAATCAATATGATACATTGGGTAATGTAGGTCTATAATGGCTATTGCTATTAGAAAACCTGATGAGATCGCTAAGCTCAAAAGAGCTGGCGAGATCGTTGGAAAAACACTTCAATATCTTCAAAATATAATCAAACCAGGTATGACACTTAGTGAAATTGATGCTTTAGGTGAAGCTTATATCCGTGAACATGGTGCTGAACCGTCGTTTAAAGGACTGTATGGTTTTACCGGTTCTGTATGTACTTCACTTAATGAAGTATGTATTCATGGTGTTCCTACAGATAGAGTGATTGAAGAAGGGGATGTACTCGGTTTAGATATCGGTACAAAACTGGATGGTTATTTTGGTGATGCTGCGATCACAATGGCAGTAGGTAAAATATCTGCTGAAGATGAAGCACTGATAGCATGTTCAAAAGGTGCACTTTATCATGCAATAGATTCTATCAGAGAGGGTATGCGTTTTAAGGAATTGACAAAAATTCTTGAAGACTATATCGTTTCAGCAGGATTTGTTCCTTTACGTGATTATTGTGGTCATGGTATTGGTACAAAACCACATGATGAACCAAATATCCCTAACTATCTTGAAGGGAAAACAAATCAAGGACCTAAGATCAAAAATGGTATGGTCTTTTGTTTGGAGCCTATGGTATGTCAAAAAAGTGGTAGACCTGTATTGCTTGATGACAAATGGTCAGTCATTAGTGAAGATCAACTTAGATCAGCACACTATGAACACCAAGTTGCAGTAGTAGATGGTAAAGCTATCATTTTGACTGAAGTGTAAGCTTCATGATTGAGACAACATTAGAATATAAAGTAGAAAATTCATAAAGGAATACAATGGCTAAAGATGATGTAATTGAAATTGATGGTAAAGTAGTTGAAGCATTACCAAATGCGACATTTAGAGTAGAATTGGACAATGGACACATTGTACTTTGTCATATCGCTGGAAAGATGAGAATGCACTACATTAAAATTCTTCCAGGTGATACTGTAAAAGTGGAACTTACTCCTTACAGTCTTGATAAAGGTCGTATCACATTTAGATACAAATAGAACGAAAAACTTTCTTGTTAGACAGGGCATTTATATTTTATAGTGTAAATGCTCACTTCTTTTTAAATACACTTTACATTTTAATATAAGATAAACTTAATAAATATTTCGGTATAATCCCCATCCCTAAAACTATTAGGCTTTAGGAAACTGCGCGAAGAATCTTTGATTAAGTCGCACCGATTACTCAAGGGTTGGATTATAATACGTCAATAATCCACGCAAAAAAATGAATGTTTTTTAAACATTCTAGGTGCAAATATATCGTAGGAGTAACCAATGAAGGTTAGACCATCAGTTAAAAAAATGTGTGATGACTGTAAAGTTATTAAACGCAAGGGTATCGTACGCGTGATTTGTAAAAATCCAAAACATAAACAAAGACAAGGATAAACATGGCACGTATTGCAGGTGTTGATTTACCACAAAAGAAAAGAATGGAGTATGCACTTACTTACATTTATGGTATCGGGTTGACAACTTCAAGAAATATTCTTGATAGAACAGGTATTGATTACAATAAAAGAGTACATGAACTTACAGATGCTGAAGCAGCAACTATTCGTAATGATATTCAAGAAAATGTTGTAGTTGAAGGTGATCTTAGAAAAAAAGTAACTTTGGATATCAAAGCACTTATGGACTTAGGTTCTTACAGAGGTCTTAGACACAGAAAAGGTTTACCTTGTCGTGGACAAAAAACAAAGACAAATGCGCGTACACGTAAAGGTAAGCGTAAAACTGTCGGTTCGGCATAAGGAGTAGTGTAGATGGCTAAGAAAAAAGCAAAAAAAAGTATTGCTAAAGGTGTAGTTTACGTATGCTGCAACTTTCAATAACACTGTAATTACAGTGACTGATGAAATGGGAAATGTTATCTCTTGGAGTAGTGCTGGTTCACTAGGTTTCAAAGGTAGTAAAAAATCAACTCCTTTTGCAGCAACTGAAGCTGTAGCTGATGCAATGGCAAAAGCAATGGAAAATGGTGTTAAAGAAGTAGGGATCAAAGTTCAAGGTCCTGGTTCTGGTAGAGATACTGCTGTTAAAGCAATTGGTGCAACTGAAGGTATTCGTGTAACATTCTTAAAAGATATTACACCACTTCCACATAATGGTTGTAGACCACCTAAGAAGAGAAGGGTATAAGCATGGCAAGATATAGAGGTCCAGTTGAAAAACTAGAAAGAAGACTTGGTGTTGATCTTGGATTAAAAGGTGAGAGAAGACTCGCTGGTAAAATCTGCATTGGAAAAAAGACCATATGCTCCAGGACAACATGGACAAAGAAGAACAAAGATCAGTGAATATGGTCTTCAACTTCAAGAGAAACAAAAAGCTAAATTTATGTATGGTGTTAGTGAAAAACAATTTAGAGCACTTTATAAAGAAGCAAATGCAAAAGAAGGTAACACAGGTTCGATCCTTATTCAACTTCTTGAGCAAAGACTTGACAACGTTGTTTACAGAATGGGATTTGCTACAACTAGAGCGTCAGCTAGACAATTCGTAAATCACGGACATGTAACTGTTGATGGTAAAAGAGTAGATATTCCTTCATTTAGAGTAAAAGCAGGTCAAAAAATTGAGATCAGAGAAAAAAGTAAAACGAATCCTCAGATCCTTAGAGCAATCGAACTTACTAACCAAACTGGTATGGTAGAATGGGTTGACATGGATAAAGAAAAACTTTTTGGTCTATTTACAAGAGTTCCAGAAAGAGAAGAGATCGCAATCCCAGTTGAAGAACGTCTAATCGTTGAGCTATACTCTAAATAATACATAAGTAAAGGCTATTAATGAGAAAAATTAAAGTTGCACCATTTATGCCAACAGAAGTAGAAGTAAATGAAATCAGTGCTAATCGTGCTGAGATCATTGCTTATCCTTTTGAGAGTGGTTATGCTGTTACACTCGCACATCCACTTAGAAGACTTATTTTAGGTTCTTCTATCGGATACGCACCTATTTCGATCAAGATCGAAGGTGCTGCACATGAGTTTGATAACATCAGAGGTATGCATGAAGATGTTGCTGTATTTATTATTAATCTTAAAAACATTCGTTTTAAAATTAAAGACGAAAGTGATAAAGTTGAATTGAAATACAGTTTCTCTGGGCACAAAGAAGTTACAGCACAAGATCTTAACAATGATCAAATTGAAGTAGTGAATGGTGATTTACCACTTGCTACATTCAATGAAGATGCAGAACTTAACTTTACAGTTGTTATCTCAAAAGGTATTGGTTATGTGCCAAGTGAAGATCTTAGAGATGAAGTTGAAAATGACAGTATTGCACTTGATGCTTTCTTTACTCCAGTAAGAAAAGCAAATTATAAGATTGAACCTGTACTTGTAGAGGATAATCCTAACTTTGAAAAGATTATATTTGACATCGAAACTGATGGTCAGATAGGTCCAGTTGAAGCATTTACAAATGCACTTGAAGTAATGAATAAGCAACTTTCTGTTTTTAATACGGTACTTGATTTAGATATCTCTGTAGCACCGGTAAAAAGAAACAGTGATGACAGTGAACTCAAACCTTTCATGCAAACTGTAGATAGTCTTGGACTTAGTGCAAGATCATTTAATTCACTTGATAGAGCTGGTATGAAGTATCTTGGTGAATTGGTATTGATGAGTGAAAATGAGATTAAAAATATCAAAAATCTTGGTAAAAAATCTTTAGATGAGATCTCTGAGTGTCTCGTAGAGCACGGATTTGGTTCAGATTTTGAACTTGCAGATGTTACAAGAGTAAATCTTGTAAAGAAAATAGAGCAACTTAAAGCATAGTTGTTACAGTAAAGGAATATTATGAGACATAAGCATGGTTACCGTAAATTAAACAGAACGTCTTCTCATAGAGCAGCGCTTCTTAAAAACCTTTCTATTGCTTTGACAAAAGAAGGTAGAATTGAGACTACATTGCCAAAAGCTAAAGAGCTTAGAAGTTATTTTGAAAAGCTTGTTACAAAAGCTTCTTCTGGTGATTTTAATGCACACAGAGCAATTTTTGCAATGTTACAACACAAAGAGTGTACAAATACACTTGTAAACGAGATCGCACCAAAGTATGCAGATAGAAATGGTGGATATACAAGAATTATTAAAACACGTATGAGAAAAGGTGATTCAGCACCTATGGCAATTATCGAACTCGTATAATTACCTCTGAAACTTCAGTATTTCAAGGCTTTGCCTTGGATACGATTCATTAAATCAGTAAACAATTCAAACACATATTGACAAAGTAACACTTTTAGTGTATAACACACTTAAAGAACATAGTAACAAAGATTTTACTATGATTTTGTTATAATAATTTATAATATGCCTCTATTGAGTAGATGCATAATAAGGAGAACAATTGATACCATTTTCAGATGAAGAATTAGAACCAGCAGTAATGAATGTAATAGAAAAGGTAAGACCTTCTATTAAACTGGATGGAGGAGATATAACATTGATAGCCATTCAAGACGGGAAAGTATACGTACAGCTTCAAGGTGCATGTGTTGGTTGTGGTAGTTCAGGTACAACGATCAAATTTGGTGTAGAAAGACAGATGCAAACATTAATTCATCCTGAGATCACTGTAAAAAATGTACCTGCAGGTTTTGAAGATAAATTGGATCAATTAGGTTAATATGAGTAAAATAAGTCAAGATTTACTGCTTAAAAGAGCCGAGCATGAATTTCTGCAAGGGAGAGTATGCCAAGGCACTTAGAAGTTATGGGTTGATCTTAAAAGATTATCCTACATTAGATGAAGCAAGGATCGGTGTCTATTTAAGTGATCTGGGTATAGAGAGTGAAGAAGAAGCACAAGCTTTATTTGATTATTATCAAATGATCAAGAGCGAAAAAGAAAATGCGGTAGATATCATTGATGGGCTTATTGAGAATTTAGATAGTTCAAAACACAAGTTGCAGGAACTGTTGGTTGAGCCTATTGAAGAGCAGATAGAATATAGTGATGGCATACGTTACAGTGATTTCTTATGCAATTGGTAAAGAGTAGAGGCAGCTTTAAAAAAACATTTGAAGATATTATGTTCTCAACTAAAGTGGTAATTACCAATAAAGATGAGTTTATTGACTTTGTTACACAACTTTCGCATGAAGGTTTTGATGAGATGGCATTAGGGTATCTTGGATGCTTCCATCAAATCTCTTTGGAAATGATCAGGATATACTTGGCACTTTACCATGTTGTAAGAGGGAACAAATAGTGAAATTGGATTTCCAAAAAGATGGTTATCTTTTTCTAACTGATGATACAAGTAAACTTGATAAAGATACACTGTTTTTAAAAACAGCACAAAACAGTGTTTATTATGACAAGTTGGAAGTAAAACCAGAAACGATTACCGGTAGATGAGTTGATCTCTTTTTGGGAACTTGAAAAGATGAGAGTGGTGGGTGTTACCGGAACCAATGGTAAAACGACGGTAACCGCGGCAATTTACTCTTTTTTACTTGATCTGGATGAGAAACCTGCATTGCAAGGTACTCGTGGTTTATTTGCGCAGGAAAGACGTATAGAAGAGAAGAGTATGACCACGCCTTCGATCTTGGAAACATTGCACAATATGAAGCAGACAATGGATCTGGGATGTAATTACTTTATCATGGAAGTAAGTTCTCATGCGATAGATCAAAAACGTATAGAGGGTTTAACCTTTGCACTTAAGGTCCATACCAATGTTACTAGTGACCATTTGGATTATCATGGTACTGTTGAAGAGTATAGACGAGTCAAAAGTCTCTTTTTTGCTGATGAGTCACCGAAGCTTTTGAATAAAGATGATATTAAAAATATTACATATAACCCTATAGGGGCACAAAGTTATGGTGTAGATGAACCTGCAACATTTAAAGTACAGGCTTTCTCTTTGCTGCACGGTATTACAGCAGGTATCAAACACTTACAGACTGAAGCAACATTCCACTCTCCTATGGTAGGGCTCTTTAATCTTTTTAATCTTATGGCAGCTATAGGTGCAGTTCAGATGTTAACGGGAAGAAGCATAGAAGAGATATGTGAAGTGGTAGAGTATTTTGCAGGGGTATCAGGACGTATGGAAGTGGTAAGCAGAGATCCTCTGGTCATAGTTGATTTTGCACATACTGATGATGGTATGCATTCAGGTGCTTGAAGCGATGAAAGACAGAGATATCTCTGTGGTATTTGGAGCAGGCGGAAATAGAGATAAAGAGAAACGTCCTCGTATGGGAGCTGTTGCTGGAAGATATGCAAAAAAGATCTATGTGACCAGTGACAACCCTAGAGATGAAGTACCTGAAATGATACTTGAAGATATCTTAGTGGGATTATATGGGAAAGACCATGTGACTGCGACACCAGACAGAAGACTTGCGATCAAAATGGCACTTGATGCTTTAGAAGAGAATGAGGTGCTTCTTATACTCGGTAAAGGGGATGAAGATTATCAGGAGATCAAAGGGGTGAAACATCATTTTGATGATAGGGAAGTGGTGAGAGAACTTCTGAAAGAGAGAACTTAGAACTCCACTTTATATTATGATGATCAGGTTATCATAATTCTTGCTATTAAGAAGAATCTCTTCAACCCTTATTTGCCATAGTGTTTGAAACATCTTTTTTTCATCTTCTGAGGCAAACCCCTTAAGGTTTTTACCCATGAGCGGTATCATTCTTTCATCCGCTTTTACCACAGAAGGATCATAGGAGATATCAACGCTTTGCATGGTATCAAGACGTGTGAGTCTTACCTCTGAAGGAATAGGAGCTTTCATAAAATAGAAGGTTATTTCTGGGGAAATTCCCCTGTATCCCTTTAAAACCACCTATTCCACCAGCTCCTAAAATAAAAGAAAGAATATTCGCCAGTGACCCCTGTGACTCCGACATTTTCATTTTCTTTCATCTCTACTTTTACAGATCCTCTTTGAGGAAGGGTATCTTCATAAAGTGCAGCCAAACCTTTGTCATGCCATAAGGTAAGCACCTGCTACAGTAGGGCAAGAGTGCCCTGCTAATTTTACGCAATCAAGATAGGTTACTTCCACTATACCTTCATCAAAGGCACCAAGAAAATCACTTAAAGGGTCATACAAGTTTTATAGGCGTTACTGTTAAAGTAAAAATCAGGATATTTCATATATGTGTCTCCTTGGGGGAAAGATAGGTGAATTATAATAAAATTGAACAGATAAAGGCTTGATACAGGTCAACAGAGTTGGTTTAAACTTTTATTAAGTAAATCAGAGTAAAATACTCCTAATTAAATTCTAAAGGATTATCATGGTACCAGGTACTATACCACAACCAGCGTTTTATATTTTCAAGTGTCAGCAGTCAGCACCTCCAGGGATGCCAAAACCTTCATGTGTAAAGGCAGATGATCCAGAATCACAACAGCTTTTTCAACACCTAGCACAGACATTGATGCAAAAAGGGATTATTGCAGCAGTAACACCTATTCAGACAGGATGTCTTAACCGTTGTCAACAAGGACCGGTAATGCTTGTAGAACCAGGTCATACAATGTATGTAGGTCTGACAAAAGAGAAGATAGACAGAATCATCGATGAACATATCATTGGCGGTAATGTGGTAGAAGAGTATGTGATCCCTGCTGAAATGTGGGGAGAACCTCTATCTCCTGCAAAACTAGCTCGTTAAGTAATTACACTAGTCTCATCTCTAGTCGCACTGCTTAATAGTGCGACTTCCCAATTTCCCCACAATTTCAGTATAATATAAATATAGAGGGGATTTTGGTATAATCCCAAGAATTTTATGAAATAAATAGGAATAATTATGAACATTACAATGCTTTATTCTAAAATACATAGAGCTACCGTAACAGATGCAAATTTAAATTATGTAGGCTCAATTACCATTGATCAGGAACTTTTGGATGCTGCTAGTATGCGTGTCGGACAAAAGATCGATATCGTAAATATCAATAACGGTGAGCGTTTTTCTACCTATATCATTCCTGGTGAACCAGGAAAAAAAGATATCTGTCTTAATGGTGCAGCAGCTAGAAAAGTACATAAAGGTGATAAGATCATCATTATTGCGTATGCAACAATGAATGAAGAAGAAGCCGATAAGCATTTACCAAAGATTGTCATACTTGATGATGATAACAGCTATCGCTGAAGAATTTGAAGGATTAGAATAATGTTTGAAGGCTTTGACTTGGGCAACATGGGTAAAATGATGGAGCAGATGCAAGAAAAAGCCAAAGAGATACAGGAACAGGCTAAAAATATACAATTTACAGCAAAAGCCGGCGGGGGTCTTATTGAGCTTACTGCAAATGGTGCAGGTGAAGTGATAGATCTGAATATAGATGATTCTCTGCTTGATGATAAGGAATCTCTACAGATATTACTCATCTCAGCGATGAATGATGTCAATAAAATGATCGAAGACAATAAAAAGTCTCAGGCAATGGGAATGATGGGTGGAATGAACCCGTTTGGGTCTTAATTTATTTAGCGGTTTTTGTCGACAAGATAGCTGAATTCTTTTGAATTCTTGAGTTTTACAATAGTCTTAGATGTGAGTGAGTGTTTTCCCTCTTTTTTGACTGCTTTTTGAAGTAGTTCACTTATTTGCATTCTTTTTTCCTTTCAATTAATATTTTCTCATATGAGATAGTGTAATAGTATATTATAGATATAACAAAATGGTAACAGAAAAATAAGATCTGCATAGCTCAAGATGAAAATCCCAGCTTAACAGTTTATTCAAATAAATAGTTAACTATTTAGCAGAGCAATGATAAAAGCTTTGTTTGAAAGTCTGGCTTATACCCATAGCTTATCTCGTCTACAGGGGAGTCAACTTCTTGAATGATCTCATCTGAAGGTACTTCAAATGCATAATATTCTATATTGTCTCGAAAATCATGATCTCCTTCATACGTCTTTAGCTTATTAATGGATTCATTGATCAGGTAAAACCCTTTGACCCTTCCTGTGTATTCCCCTATAGCTTTAGCTTCAAGATCAATAACAATGGTTAATGGTTTCTTGCTTGTGGAAGGATCAAGTGTATGCCAACACTTTTTTGCTTCAATACTACAGTCAATGGTTTCCAGATCACTACTGAACGGGTTCTGAAAATAGTTCATCTCTTCACTCTCAAAGTGAATAAGGTCTGAAAGGATGGCTAATTTAAGAATGTTTGATCTCATTGGTACTCTCCTTGACAGTAATTGGTGTATCACTCTTTTTTTCTACGAATGCTTCTTTAAGATAAGGTGCACTGAAAGCTAATGCAAGACTAATTGCCAAACCGATCAGTGCTTTACTCATATCATTAAGTACAACACTACGTACTTCTTTAGGTTGTCTTATTTTGCTCACATAAGAAATGGCAAATTCTCTACCTGCAAGAAGCCCTAAGAAAACCCAAGTGGTACTCATAGGTATAGAACTCCAACTTTTAAACACTAAGAGTATGATACCATAGGTAAAGTCAACAATGGTAGCTGAGCGTATATCAGCCGTGTTGGTCTTGCTTGTTACGATCTTCTGTATGGTTCCTCCACGGTTAGCGAATATAATGGCATGAAGGAGTAAAAATAGCAGTATAGAGCCTATAAACCACTCCGTTGATATCGTACGGACCCCATTCTCATTGAGCCCTGCTGAAGGGGCATAGATATAAATATTGGCAAGGTCCTGAATGAGCCATTGACTCCAGAGAAACCCTGTAGAGAGCCATTGTGCGACTACCCACTTTTTTGAGGGAGTGACTTCATCAGCTGTTTTAATGAAATGCATTTCAAGTAACGAAACCACGAACCTGTAGAGTATAAACCCGACAACAAAAGCAACAATGTAGCCTATGATGGACTTTGTCAGCATCTTTTCAAGATTGGACGATGTAAAGACTGTAAGAACCAGAAAGGTTGTACTAACAGGAATACCAAACCGCGTTACTATCAAAATGAAAATAGGAGGAAGCAGGTATATCCAACTAAACTCTGCAGGTTCAATGGCAGGAAACTTTTCCAATCTTCCATATGATACATCACCGCCATTAGTATAGTAGCTATAAAGCAGGGTAGAGATAAGTACAATCATGATAAATGACCATAGTATCCACCAAGGTCTATGTGCATTAGAACTTAAAAAGGTTCCTAAGGTTTGTATAGCGTCATTTGCCACTATAGAGTATGCTGCAAGTGAAAATCCGATGATCATCATCAGTAAATTAATATCTAGTTCCATATCTGATAGTATAGAGTAAATTTATTACAACAAAATAACATAAAAGAAGAGCAATGACATTGATAACATAATGGCAACAAAAGAGTAACTAATTTGTAATTAATACGTAATCAATCTGTAATTATTTGAGATTAAGATTTCGCTGTAAATAAATCAAAAGGGATAAAAAATGACAAATACAAAACTTTTACTTTCAGTTGCAGCAGCATCTGTTTTAGCACTTAATGGATGTGGTGGTGGATCAACATCAACTCAAACTTCTGGTACAGATATTGGTACTGAATATTGTACAGTTGACAATACTATCGCTGGTTCCATTACTACAGACCTTGTGTTGACTCAAAATACATGTATTGATGGTCTAGTACAAGTACATAATGGTGCTTCACTTACAGCTAACGGTATTACTATTGCGGGTGTATCAGGAACTAAGGCATGGATAGAAGTTCTTCCTGGAGCACAACTTAATGCAAACAATGTAATCTTTACTTCTGAAGAAGAAGCAAGCGGTGGTACAGGAGCTGCTGGACAATGGGGTGGTGTAACACTTATCGGTAGTGATAATTTAAATGAAAATGGAACTGCTGTTAACTCTCAACTACAGGGCTATGAAGTTGATGGTAGACTTGTAGGATCAGGTGAAATAACTGACAGCTCTGGTAGTATCACAAATTGTACATTTAATAACACAGGTATCGCTGTTCAACAAGATAAAGAGATCAATGGACTTAGTTTGGTAGGAGTAGGGTCTGGTACTACTATTAGCGGTATTACAGTAAACAGATCTGGTGATGATGCCGTTGAGATCTGGGGCGGTCACGTAGCACTTACAGATGTAACAATTGTTGGGGCAGGTGATGATGGTTTTGATACAGATGATGGTTGGGCAGGTTCTGTAGATGGTCTTCATGTTTCTGGTGTAACAAATTCAGGTTTGGAGCTGTCTGGAAATACACATGCAACATATGACAATGTAACAATTGATGTAACTGGTAACGTAGCGACTTCGGATGTAGGTGGTGCAATTTACCTTAAAAAGACTGCAATTGGTGGTTTCTTTACAGATGTGGCTATTACAGATAATCAAAACAACACTTATGGAACAATCGTATCAGATGCGCCTGATTTAGATAACCTTGAGGGGACTAACATAACTATTACTGGTTCAAATACAGCTGGTATCGTAACAGAAGGTCCTAACTATGATGCAGCTGTTGCAACTACTGCTGAAGTACAAGCATTACTTGGATTATAATATATTATTAAACTAATAATATAGCATTAAACTAAACAGCTGACCAACTTCTGGTCAGCTGTTGCTCTGAGTCTAAAGAAGCCACTTATGCTCCACTTTTTTATTATGCTGTTCAGTAATCATCATGTAATACCTTTGTAATACTTTTGTAATACTTTTTTAATACTATTCCTCAGAAAGAAATAAATCAAAAGGTTACAAAATGACAAATACAAAACTTTTACTTTCAGTTGCAGCAGCATCTGTATTGGCACTTAACGGATGTATGGATATTAACAGAACTGATACCGCTACTTTTACGACTTATACAGGTACTATTGATGATAATGGTACTACTCCTACTCCTACTGGATATTGTACAGATGATAATACTATCGCTGGTTTCATTACTACAGACCTTGTGTTGACTCAAAATACATGTATTGATGGTCAAATACAAGTAAAAAGTGGTGCATCACTTACAGCTAACGGTATTACTATTGCTGGTGTATCAGGAAGTAAAGCATGGATAGAAGTTATACCTGGTGGGAAAACTTTTTGCAAACAATGTAATCTTTACTTCTGAAGAAGAAGCAAGCGGTGGTACAGGAGCTGCTGGACAATGGGGTGGTGTAACACTTATCGGTAGTGATAATACGAGATGAACATGGAACTGCTGTTAACACTCAAATATCAGGGGGATATGAAGTTGATGGTATTCTAGTAGGATCAGGTGAATCAACTGACAGCTCTGGTAGTCTTATAAACTGTACATTTAATAACACAGGTATTGCTGTTGAGCAGGATAAAGAGATCAATGGACTTAAGTTTGGTAGGTGTAGGGTCTGGTACTACTATTAGTGGTATTACAGTGAACAGAGCAGGTGATGATGCAGTTGAGATCTGGGGCGGTCACGTAGACACTTACAAATGTAACAATTGTTGGAGCAGGTGATGATGGTTTTGATACAGATGATGGTTGGGCAGGTTCTGTAGATGGTCTTCATGTTTCTGGTGTAACAAATTCAGGTTTGGAGCTGTCTGGAAATACACATGCAACATATGACAATGTAACAATTGATGTAACTGGTAACGTAGCGACTTCGGATGTAGGTGGTGCAATTTATCTTAAAAAAGACTGCAATCGGTGGTTTCTTTACAGATGTGGCTATTACAGATAATCAAAACAACACTTATGGAACAATCGTATCAGATGCGGCTGATTTAGATAACCTTGAGGGGACTAACATAACTATTACTGGTTCAAATACAGCTGGTATCGTAACAGAAGGTCCTAACTATGATGGAACATGTTGCAACTACTGCTGAAGTAGCAAGCAGCACTTGGATTATAATATATTATTAAGCTAATAATATAGCATTAAACTAAACAGCTGACCAACTTTTGGTCAGCTGTTACTCACTCTACAAAAATCACATCTATTCATTATATTGATAATATCATTGTTACCACTTTGTAACCTAATTAAGATACCATTCCTCCAAATAATTTCTTTGGAGCAAAAATGGTTACTATTCCTAAAAAGGTTCTACTTTCACTGGTAGCATCCGGTACACTCTTATCACCTATGCTGATGGCTCAAGATGAAATGATCAAGTCAATTATGGAACTTAGATCAGATGTAGAGTCCCTCTATACACAAATCGATGATAATAAAGAAGCATATAGATCGCAAATGAAGTCTTATGCACTTCAGATCTCTGATAATGAAGCACAGATCAATAGACAAGAAACTTCCTTAAAACTTACCCAACAAAACATTGAAAAAACGCAAAAAAAGCTTGAAGAAATGGGAAGTGCAACAGTGGACCTTAAGCCTGTTGTAAATGAAGCACTTGATGCACTTGAAAAAGATATCAAAGCAGGTATCCCTTTCAAAGTAGAAGAGAGAGTAGCAGGACTTCACCAGATCAAAGCTGATCTTAAAAATGGAAATATTTCACAAGAGAAAGCACTTGCATTGACATGGGCAAGTTATGATGATGCACTCCGTTTAACCAAGGAGATCGGGCAGTTTAAACAGGAGATCACACTTGATGAGAAAGCAACGATGGCAAAGATAGCCAAAGTGGGCTCAGTAATGATGTTCTTTGCAACACCGGATGATAAAGTCGGGTATGTGAAACAAGATGGAAATAACTATAGCTATGTAGTAGCAACAGATAAGTACACAGCGTGACCAGATCATTAATCTTTTTGATGCACTGCAAAAGCAGATCCGTACAGGATATTTTACACTGCCAAATGCACTACTACTTAGAGGAGCTAACTAATGAAAGCATTATCTATTACTAAACTATTTTTCGCACTTGTGACATTTGTATCACTCTCAGTAGCTGTACAGGCAGGTGAACTTGAAAGAGCATACCAAAAAGAGTATGCATTTCTTAAAGCACAAAAAGCAGAACTTGAAAACAGACTTGCAACAGATAAAGTACAGCAAGCAAATGAACTTAATGCATCCAAAGAGAAGGTAGAAGCACTTCAGAATAAACTACTTGATGTATCTGAAAAGGTAAAAACAAGTAGTGAAAAACTGGAAAAAATTTCCAAGATTTTAGCTGAGAAAGAGGAAGATGGAGGGCTTACTGGTAATGTAGTCAATCAAGCACGTTTAGCACTTGAACCATATGGTGTGAAACTCTCTGATGATAATAAAACCAATGATGTTGAGAAGATCCAGCAGGCATTTGGCACCTCTATGAAACTCTATAGTGAACTCTCTTCTTTGAGAAATGAAAAAGGTGAGTTTTATCTTCCGGATGGGAAAAAAGTGAAAGGCGATATCGTAAAAGTAGGAAATATTGCTGCATATGGTATCTCTAAAGAAGCAGCTGGAGCACTTGCACCAGCAGGAGATGGTAATTATAAACTATGGAATGCTGTGGGCTCATCTGATGATGCCAAGGCAATGTTTGCAAAAGAGAAGACTGAAACGATCGATATCTTTGTATATGAAAACCTTGATAAAGAGGTGGATTATGTTACAGAGAAGACATTTGTAGACACTATGGAAGATGGCGGTATCATCGGATATATCATCTTTGCACTTGGTCTCTTTGGTTTGGTTCTTTTAGGATTAAGGGTGATCAACTTGATGAGATGCAAGTACAAATGTAAATGAGATCACTCAAATTGTGGTAGATACATTTGAATCTGGTGAGGGTAGTACGGTTGCTCTAGAGAAACTTAAAGAATATAAAGGTTCAACAGCAAGAGTGATCAAAGCAACGTTGAGAAATATCAAAAAAGAGAGAGCACACGTTGAAGATGTCATTATGGAAAATATCCTTAATGAGAGTACTCAGATCGACAGATTTGGTAGTTTTGTACTGGTAATTGCAGCTGTTGCACCGCTGATGGGACTTCTTGGTACCGTAACAGGGATGATCGAGACATTTGAGGTGATCACAGAGTTTGGTACAGGTGACCCTAAATTACTTTCAGGCGGTATCTCTGCAGCACTTGTTACTACGATGCAGGGTCTTATCGTAGCGATCCCGCTTCTGTTGATCGGAAACCTGCTTTCAGGATGGGCACAGAGTATTAAAGACTCTATGGAGCAAAGTGCACTACATATCGTAAACCTTTACGAGAAACATAGAGGTTAAGATGCTTTCGCCATTTGAGCTAATCGGCAGATTTGTCGATCTTATGAACACTGGAGGAATAGTGATGTGGGTACTTTTTGTACTCAACTTCTTTCTCTGGTATGGTTTGGGATATCGCTATTTTATCCTCAAAAGAGGGACAAAAGGAAATGTCCGCCGTTTGATCACGAAACATGAAAAAAGAGGTGAAGATCAGGCTATGAGAGGCATGCTTGACTATGCTGTAGCAGATGCACTTCAGGCAGCAGAAGAGGCAAAAGCGATCGGGGCAAATGTGAGAAAGCACATTAATGGTGTTTTGCTTCCATACTATAGCGATGTAAACAGTTATAGAATTATGATCAGGACGATCGTTGTGCTTGCACCGCTGGTTGGTTTGCTTGGAACAGTTATGGGAATGATCGAGACATTCGATGCATTGCAAAGCAGTTCTATGTTTGCTCAGGGAGCGAGTATTTCCGGGGGTATCTCCAAAGCGCTTTTTACTACGGAACTTGGACTGGTAGTTGCCGTTCCTGGGTTGATCGTCGGGCGTGTGTTTGATAAAAAAGCAGAACGTTATGAGCTTGAATTTGAACAGATCACAGATATTATATCCACGAAGGATGCAGAATGAGAATTAGACCAAAAAAACAAGAAGTAGACAATGTAGACGTATCACCATTGATCGATATGGTTTTTATCCTATTGATCTTTTTTATGGTAACGACTACGTTTGTCAAAGATATGAAGTTGGATATTGAGCGTCCTTCAGCAGCAAGTGCCAGCAAGTCAGATTCAAAAGTCGTACGTGTGTATATTGACAATACCTCTCAGGTTTATATTGACAACCAGCCGGTACAACTATGGGCGATCCAGAGTAAATTAAGAGACCTTCTACGTACATCTACTGAGAAAGTCAGTCTTGGTAATCTCTGATGATACGATTCCTGTGGAGACACTGATCGATGTAGTAGATGAGTGCCGTATGTCAGGGGCAAAGGATGTAGCTGTTTCAACATCAAAAGAGATGGGATAATCTATTATGGCTAATACAAAGTTTAATAGAGATCGTGCCAAATCATCTGCCTTATGGGCAATGGGTATCGGTGCTTTCCTAATGATGGTGCTGGTTGTTTCATTTAATGCAAAGGTTGAGAAAAAAGAGAAAAAAGTTAAAGACCCTATGCGTTATATGAAGATGACAAAACAGCCGCCAAAAGTTGAGAAGCCAAAGCCAAAGCCAAAACCTAAGCCAAAAGCACAACCAAAAGCACCACTGCCTGATCTTGGGGCAATGCTTGGCGGGATTGCTATGAATATCCCTGAATTTGCTACAGGTGATTTCATAGGTGATGGTAAAAGTCTTTTGGGTGATATGGCAGCAGATGCAGCGATGAGTGAGGGAACGGTTGACAGTAAACCAAGAGTTATTTCACGCGGTGCGTTGGAGTATCCTCCTGCAGCTGCAAAAAAACGCATCAAAGGGTATGTGGTTGTGAACTTGCTTATCGGTAAAGACGGAAGTGTGGAACTTGCCAAGGTGATCGCATCAAGTCCGGCAGGTGTATTTGATCAGGCAGCACTGAGAGGTGTAAGAAGCTGGCGTTTTGCACCGGCGAAATATAAGGGTAATCCGGTCAAAGTATGGGCAAAGCAGAAAGTCCGTTTTGATTTTAATTAAGGTAATAATATGTTGAAAAAAGTATTGACACTATCAGTCGTTTTGTTTTCTGTTCTAACACTACAGGCAAAAGAGACTGAAGAACAAACGATCAACCATATGGAGATTGCAACCATCATGTATTATGATGGTAAATACGATAAAGCCCTTGAAGAGCTTCAACTGGCAAAAGATTCTCATACTAAGATCGAATGGGATAAGTATCATAATATGAGAGGATTGATCTTTCTGAAAAATGAGAATTATCCATCGTCTATAAATGCATTTAAAGAAGCAATTATAGCTACGAAGCAAAAGGTGTATGAACCACCGGTGGAAGAGAAGCCTAAAAGGGTATATCTTTTTACTGTTCTTTCTAAAAATACGAAAGTGGAAGAACCTGTAGTTAAAAAGCCAATATTTAATCCAGAAAAACTAAGAAAAGACCAGATTGAAGAGATATATATCTATCTTTCTCAGGCCTACTATAAGGCTGAACAGTATATAAATGCTGTACAGGCATTGGATTCAGCAGGAGAAAAAGGGCGTGATAATGCATCTTTGTTCACCCTTAGAGCCGAGTGCTACTGGAAAGCTGATCAAAAAGGTTCTGCAATCGATGCACTTAGCAGAGGAGCAAAGCTTTTCCCTAAAGATGAAACACTTTTGAAACAGAAATTTTATTATTTTGCTGAACTAAAGCTTTATCAAGCTTCTATCGCTGCAGCAAAAGCATATATGGCAAAGATACCAGCAAATGCAGAGGAGTATATCTCTCTGGCACAGATGCTTCAAAGTGGCGGTGAGTCAGAAGATGCGATCAAAGTACTTGAAGAGGCAAAATTAAAGTTTCCGTCTTCAGCAAAAGTGCATATCCTTCTTGGACATTACTATAATCAAAAAGATATGCCTCATGTCACTGCCGACCTTTTTGAAAAGGGTTCTTTTTATGATGCTAATTATCTAAAAGAAGCTGCTGAGATGTACAGAAGAAACGGTGAGCTTGCACATGCACTTTATCTTAATTCTATGATGACAGATAAAGAAGAAAAGACCAAACAAAAAGTAGCGATCTATATAGGTAAAGGTGAGTTTGAAAAGATTATCGGACTCAAAGATGCTTTGGATAGATATGGTCTTTTGCAAAATGACAATATGCGTTATGCCTTGGCGTACGCATACTATATGGCCAAGGATTATGATAGTGCAGAAGATCATCTTAAAAAGATTGAAGATGATGAACTCTTCTCTAAAGCTACGGTGATCCGTAAAAATATTGAAAAATGTAGAAGTAACAGTCTGGAGTGTATATAAATGAAGAAGTTATTGCAATTATTGCTTTTAATCACACTGCCACTGGTAGTAATGGCCAGTGAATTAAAAGAGGGTACGCTTTCAGTGTTGCTTTTCAGTGATGGGAAACCCCTGTCTAATAATGAAATAAAAGTTGATGGTAAAAAAGTTTTCAAGACAGATGAGGATGGTGCAGTAAAAATACCACTTATTGCAGGTAGACACCAGATCGAAATTTTTGGTAAAAATACTGCAGGTGAAAACTTAGGGTACTTTAAAAAGCCTGTTGGCATTAAAGAAGGAAGAGATACAGAAATTATAGCTACACTCTCTAAAATAGAGGCAGACAGTATTGATATCGATGTGCCTGTTGCTGTTGCTGCATCAGTTGCAAGAGAGGCAGAGAAAGCTACTGGAGAAGGAAGACTTGCAGGGCAGGTACTATCTTCAGAAGGCAATACCCCAATCGCAGGTGCAAGAGTTTTTGTAAGAGGTACAGGGGTAGATATAAGAACGGATGCGAATGGTCGTTTTTTTGCAAAGGTACCTTCAGGAAAAGCATTAAGCATCTCCGTAGTGCATTCAGCTTACAGTGCACAGACAATGGGAGGCATTGTAGTCAAAAAAGATGGTACTACTTCAAGAACAGTGAAGTTGACTCCAGCGAGTATGGAGTTAGAAGAGTTCGTAGTACTTGCTCCAAAAGTGGAGGGAAGTATCTCAGATGTAATCCAGGAAGAGAAAAATCTTAATGCTGTTGCCAATATCCTGGGTTCGGAAGAAATGTCGAAGAAGGGTGATAGTGATGCCGCAAGTGCATTGAAAAGGGTGACAGGAGTGACGCTTGTTGGCGGGAAAAGTGTATACGTACGTGGTTTGGGTGATAGATATGCGAATGTTGAACTCAACTCTCTGCCTTTGCCTTCACCTGATCCAACAAAAAGAGTTGTGCAACTTGACCTTTTCCCAGCAAATGCTATTGGCTCCATGATAGTACAAAAATCTGCATCAGGAGAAATTCCAAGTAACTTTGGTGGAGGATATATTAATATTCGTACTAAAAATAGTGAAGATGAAGATTATTATAAAATAACCCTTGAAGCAAAAGCAGACAGTACGGTTGGTAGCAATGCTTTAGACTATCAAGGTGGTTCTATAGACTTTTTAGGGATTGATGATCTCTATAGAGAGCTTCCAAGTTTTATAGTTGACTGGGCGAATGTCAGTGAAGGTCAAAGAGTAAAAAACTTTACTACTAGATACTTTACACCGGAACAATTATGGTACATTAATAGATCTTTTATCAGCAGAGATGTTGCAATAACTCGTTCAAGTTTACCGTTTGGTGGCGGTGTGTCTCTTGAAGGTAACAAGAATTTTGAAATTAATGACGATAGTCAACTTTCAGTTTATGCAAACTACAAATATGACCAAGAACATCATACACGTACAGAAACTTTTACTAAATATGACTTTAGTTTAATTGATGCTTCCATGATAAATAAACCTGTAAGTGATGGTACGAATGAGTTGACACAATCTCAATATAGTCATAGTGCCATGATTAACATAGCATATAATTATCTTGATGTGTTTAATATAAAATATGTACATCTCCTTTCACATATCGGCGAAAAAACTACACGTATTACAGACGGGTATTTTGGCTCAAACAGTACACACAATCTTTATCATTATTTAGATTGGGAAGAGAGAACACTTAATACTGATCAAATTGTTGGTGATATTGACTATGCCATATTTGATAAAAAATCAAACTTTGAGTTTGGCCTAGAGTATGCTACTGCACACCTTTATCAACCAAATAACTTTTTTTATATTTACTCTGTTGGGCAAGATGGCACGAACTATTTAACGAATGGTACAACCAATCTCTTATCTAAGCGTTTAGATTCTTTGGATAGGGTTGCTGCATTCTATTTGAAAAATAAAACAGATTTAAATATTTTCAGTGATGAAGATCACCTTACTATCGGGCTTAATTACTCTCTGAAAGTACGTCAATCACAGTATCAAAAATTCTATTTAGATCAACTAAATACATTAGAATACCCAGTCACGAATATTGATACTCTACTGGATCAATATGTAAGGAACTGGACGGACTTATATAACAGAGTTTTTGCACTGGATACACTGTTTGATCCTGCTGATTTTTATGATGCTTATGTAGATGACCTTAGTGCTTATACCAATCTTTTTATAAAACCTAGGGAAGATATTGAAGTACTTTTAGGCATGCGTTTTGTTAATTTTAACCAACAAATAGATCAATTTGCCGAAGATAGTACTAATCCGGATTTTACTCTCAGACGTAACATTGCAAAATTTAGTGAGAGTTTAGACGTAGCCAGTGTCTATCCTAGTATGTCTGTTAAATATATATATAATGAAAAAAACCATATTGATCTTGCTTTATCTAAAACGTTTATAGTACCAGATTTAAGAGAGTTTACTAGTGGAGTCTATTTCCACCCTTATGAAGTTGCTACAGTTTTTGGAAATCCTAATCTGAAGAATACGGATATTTATAATGCTGATTTAAAATATAGCCATTATATGTCTGAGGATGAATATGTCAAAATGGGTCTCTTCTTTAAATATTTGGTAGACCCTATTGAAGATATACAACTTCCAACTTCATCACTTCCAATTTACAGTTTTGATAATACAGATTCTGCAATACTTTATGGTGTAGAATTGGATGGTAGGAAGTCTTTAGACTTTTTAGGAAAAAGTTTCTCGCCCTTCTATGTATCTGGGAACTTCTCTTATACTGAGTCTGATGTGACGCTTAAAGAGGAACAAGAGCTACTTTTCTCTACTAATCATAGACAACTTCAGGGGCTGTCACAGTATGTACTTAATGCCACATTAGGGTATGAATCGTCAAAAAGATCTATGGCGCTTTCCTATAATTATATGAGTGAACGTATACGAAAAGTTGGTCTAGTTGGTGATCTCGCATTAAATGGTGAATATATAAGATGGCCAGATACGATTGAAGTGCCACCACAACTTCTAGATTTTGTTTGGCAAGAAAAATTACCAAATGATTATGGCATAAGTTTCAAAGCAGGAAATATATTGAACTCAGAAGTAATATGGAAATATGACGATAAAGTGATAAATAGATATAAACCTGGAAGTAATTTTTCAATTAGTGCTTCAAAAAAATTCTAGGATATTAATCTGATAATCGATTAGTTTCACTCAATATGAAACACTTTGAGTTGAAGTTCAAGATAGGTAATATTTTGAATGATGAAATAATTTGGAAACAAGATGATAAAATCACAAGAGAATTCAAAACAGGCATGACATTTGACTTTTCTGCCTCTTATAGGTTTTAAATAGTCAATAAATATTTACTCACAAGTATATCTTCGTTACAATTCAAACATTTAAGTTTGGATCGTAGCAAATACACCCAATAATTTATCATAAGGTTAAGTATGAAAAACTCGTACAAAATTGTTCTTGGTGCAGGCTTTGCTGTTGCTGTTTCATTTTATGCTAATAGTTTAGTAGGATTGTCAAATAATGGAAGTTTTCTAGTACTTGCCGCGCTTTTTGGTGCATATATGGCGATGAACATAGGGGCTAACGATGTTGCAAATAACGTAGGACCAGCTGTTGGAGCAGGGGCGTTGACCATCGGCGGAGCAATTTTGATTGCCTCTATCTTTGAAATAGCTGGTGCATTGATCGCGGGTGGAGATGTAGTCGGGACGATTAAAAAAGGTATTATAGATCCTGCGGCATTTGGAAGTGACCCTATGATCTTTGTCTATGCCATGTCAGCGGCCTTACTTTCTGCATCACTCTGGTTAAACCTTGCTACATGGCTAAAAGCACCGGTTTCAACCACTCATTCTATTGTAGGTGGTGTAATGGGAGCTGGAATTGCAGCAGGCGGTTTTGCTGTTGTCTCATGGGGAACTATGGGGAAGATCGCTGCATCATGGGTTATCTCACCTGTGATGGGGGGCGTGATAGCGGCAATTTTTTTATATATTATTAAATCACAGATACTCTATAGAGAAAACAAAATCGAAGCAGCAAAAAGAATTGTACCTATTTTAGTTGCATTGATGACTACAGCATTTGTAGCCTATATTACGTTAAAGGGTTTGAAACATATTTGGCCATTATTGGTTGAGACATTAGGGTTTTTACCACAGAGTAAAAATCCTACGGTAGGTGTGGCTATGGGATTAGGCGCTGTTGGGGGAATAATCTCTTTTTTTATAGTGAAAACACGTATTGTAAAAAAAGTAATAGGGATGGAGAATACAAGAGAAGATCTAAATAAACTTTTTACGATACCACTTATATTTTCTGCAGCTCTTTTGAGTTTTGCCCATGGCGCAAATGACGTTGCAAATGCCATTGGACCATTAGCTGCAGTAAATGATGCACTAAAAAGTGCAACTGTTTCAACTACAGCGGCTATCCCTTTATGGGTTATGATCGTAGGTGGATTAGGTATCTCTATAGGTTTGGCATTGTTTGGACCCAGACTTATCCGAACTGTAGGATCAGAGATCACTGAACTTGATCAGACGAGAGCATTTTCCATTATGATGGCGGCTTCTCTTACAGTTGTTATTGCTTCTCAGCTTGGACTTCCTGTCTCTTCTACACATATTGCTGTTGGTGCAGTATTTGGTGTAGGGTTTTTAAGGGAGTGGTTGGACAAGAAAGAGATGAAAGAAAAGCAACAAGTACTTTATGTTGAAGTAGAAAAACTTCATGCGCTAAAAAAAGAGTTGACAGAATGCTCACAGAGTGACTTTAAACAGCAAGTGGAGCTTTCAAGTAAAATCAAAAATCAAAAAGCCAAAGTTAAAAGTATTAAAAAGTTATTACGTGAAAACTATGTTAAACGTGGGTTGGTAAAAAAAATCGTAACAGCCTGGATCATCACTGTACCAGCAGCAGCAGTTTTATCTGCAATCATTTTTTATGCATTACAAGGTGCAAATATATCTTGATTGTAATAATTATGTTATCATCTGATAATATAATTTAGGAATGAGAAAAAAAGATATGGAAATACTGATTATTGAAGATGAGGATGATATTCTGGAATTGCTGGAGTATCATTTACAAAAAGAGGGATATGATACTATAGGGTTTCATTCAACTGAAAATGTAGAACAGTTCCTGGAAGAAGAAAACCCTGTATTAATGATAGTAGATCGTAATCTGCCTGGTATAGAGGGTAGTGAATTTGTTGCATATATTAGAGAGCAGGGGTATAATATACCTGTTATTTTTTTAACTGCAAAAGACCATGATTATGAACTTGAAGAGGGCTTTAAGAGAGGTGGTGATGATTATATCAATAAACCTTTTAAGGTCAAAGAAGTATTACTTCGGATTGAAGCATTATTGAGACGTAGTGGGGCAAAACCTGATGATAAAATTAAATATAAAGATCTTCATATAGATATATCAAGACATGAATTGACTATAGGCAATGAACGTATAGATCTAACCAATCTTGAGTTCAAACTTTTATATACTTTTATCAAAAATCCGCATCAGCCGCTTGACAGAGATTATCTTCGTGATGAAGTATGGGATGATGACAGCAGTAAATTTAACGATAAGACAATTAATGTTGCGATGAACAGGTTGAAAAAAAAGATAGATCCTGATGGTACTAAAGAGTATATTTCTCCAGTATGGGGTGTCGGGTATAAGCTTAACTGATCTGTTTGTGATCTTTTCTAGACTTTGAAAACGCTGTAGGAGAGAATTTTACAGCCATCACCCTAAAGATAAAAAAAACCAAAATGACAAAAAGTAAAAAGAGTATCACTTCAAACTCTTTTTTGGGATTGGTTACCAATATCACAGCATCTCTTATTAAAAAAATAATAAAAACATCTATAACATATCTAAGGCGCAACTTCCGTTTTTGTATAAAATCAGAGATCATTTTGACTACTTCTATGATAACAATAAACTCAAGCATCAGAATAATGGCCTTATAAAAAGGATAATGTGTAGCTAGGATTATTGCGAAAATTAGAGTTGACAAGAGCAGTTCATAGTTTTTAGTAAGTAAATTCATGACGGAAATATTATTGTTAAATGATTACATGTTGATAACCTGTTGTGTATCCATTTTGTTATCAGAGTGCATTATTATTTTTCTGAGTTGCATGAAGATTCCTATAATCTTATGCATCCTGAAAGGAAGTTATTATGCAAGATTTTTTTCTAATACCCATTATGGATATTGATCCAATGTGGAGTGTAAGAGGTTTCTCTCATGACTATTATGCACAAGAGTATTGCAAAGAGATACTAAATATTCCTTCTGAATTTATAGAAGAGGCATATTTATGTAAACAAGGTTTAGAAATCAGGCTTACTGGTTTTGAAGAGCTTATTGAAGAAGACTGGTGTATACAGTTAATGCGTATTTCCTCACAGATAAATTAACAATATTTCCTTATATTATCTCTTCAATCCTTTATAAGCATGACTGTTTCAAATGGTCCGTATAAAGAAGTTCTTATGTAATAAAAATGTTATCACTTGTAATAGAAATGTTATCACTTAAACTTATAATTCGGCATAAATTAAACGGAGAGATTCATGAGAGATGAAGCGTTAATATCTGATAAGAATATAGAGAAATTGGCTAAAGAACTGGCTAAAACCTTTTCTATAGACAAAGAAGAAGCAATCGGTATTGTCTATGAAGAGTGGGATCTAGTAGAAAAGCTTTTTAATACTTATGGCAAATTAAAGGCAGTTCATCAGCATCTCACATATGAAATAAATTATACATACAGGATAGCCTAATGCAATTAAGTGTAGAAAACTATATGGTACATCATTATCCAGCAATTGAAACATTTCCAGAAAGTGCAAAAAAATTGTTGTTTAGTGCAATGAAAAAACTTTTTCATGAAAATCAGATCAATACTTTTATGACAGAGAATGCACATAAGGACACTTTTTCTTATGTGGAAGCCATTGTTGATTATTTTGATATTTCTATAGGCTTGAAGAGTAATGAACTTACGCGTATACCAGCATATGGTCGAACTGTAATCATTGCAAATCATCCCTTGGGAGCACTCGATGCTATGGCGCTTTTGCATCTACTGAAAGATATACGTAAAGATATTAAGATTGTTGCAAACTCTTTTTTATCACAGTTTGATAGTTTGAAAGATATCATTATCCCAGTAGACAATATCAATGGAAAGATGGAAAAAGAGACAGTCAAAAATATCTATAAGGCTTTAGATGAAGAACAAGCCGTTATTATTTTTCCATCTGGAGAAGTGAGTCGTGTAAAGCCAAATGGGGTGAAAGATACACCATGGAAAAGTGGATTTTTAAAAATTGCTACTAAAATGCAAGCACCTATACTTCCTATTTATATCAAAGCGAAGAATTCTAAGAACTTTTATCTTCTGTCCATGATAAACCGTTCTTTAGCAACAGCAACACTGCCGCATGAAATGTTTAAAGCCAAAGGGAAGACTATAGATTTCAAGATAGGAAAACCTATTCCTTTTGAGGCATATCATTTACCGAATTTTTCACGTAAAGAGACAGTCAAGCTTCTTAGAAAACATCTCTATAAAGTGGCTAAAAATCATAAACCTATTTTTGCAACGCAAAATGAAATATCTGTACCCGAAGTACGAAGTGAGCTTAAGGCAGAATTAAAAAAGGGAATGCTTCTCGGAAATACGACTGATGGTAAAAGTATTATTATGTATGAATCTGAGAAGGAAAACTGCGTTATTAAAGAGATAGGAAGGTTACGCGAGATCAGTTTCCGTCATGTTGGTGAAGGCAGTGGTAAAAAACGTGATATAGATGGGTATGATTTTTATTATAAACATTTGATCATATGGGACGATGAGGCATTGGAGATCGCAGGTGCGTACCGTTTAGGGGTATGTAGTGAGATCATGGATGATTTTGATAAAGAAGGACTTTATACTAGTACCCTTTTCAGATTTGATGAAAAATTTGGACCATATATGGAGAAGGGAATAGAACTCGGAAGAAGTTTTGTGCAACCAAAGTATTGGAATAGCAGAGCATTAGATTATCTTTGGCAAGGTATCGGAGCTTATTTGAATACTCGTCCAGAAATTCAATATCTTTTTGGTGCGGTAAGTCTTAGTGATACATTTAATCAAAAAGCACAGGGCTTGATGATTTATTTTTATCAAACATATTTTGGTTCACATGAAGGGCTTGTACAGCATAAAACACCATATAGTATGGTTCAATGGATAAAAGAACATTGTGAAAAAGTATTTACCGGGGAAGATTACAGGGCTGATATGAGGGTACTTAAAGAAGAATTGGGGTTTATGGGCTATACGATACCAACACTATTTAAACAGTACTCAGAGCTTTGTGAAGAAGGAGGAGTACAATTTATGGACTTTGGTTATGATAAAGACTTTAATAATTGTATTGATGGGTTTATTGTGACAGATATAAACTTATTGAAAGAATCAAAAAGAAAACGTTATTTTAGCCGTAATGTAGATCAATAAGTGATCTATTTTCTTCTCCATTTAGCTAATTTTTTATGATATCTTTCATAAAAAACTGTACTACAAGGGAGTAAATCTCCTACGGTCAGCGTATAATTTGAATGGTAACACTTTTTCCAAAAGCATGACAATTTGACATATATCTCCTCTCTTTGATTTTAGACACGCTACACTTCTACTATGAATAAATTAAAAACCCTTAAACACTATTTTGGACACAGCGCATTTAGACCTTTACAGGAAGAAGTGGTTGATGCTATATTAGCAAAACAAGATGTATTGATGATACTCCCTACTGGTGGTGGTAAATCACTTTGTTATCAGCTTCCTACACTTCTGATGGAAGGTATTACGGTGGTTGTGTCACCTTTGCTGGCACTCATGCATGATCAGGTAGTAGCACTCAAAGCCAATGGTATATCTGCTGAGATGCTCTCTTCTATGCAGGATATTGAAGAGAGTCAAAAAATAGAAGCACAATTAAGAGCAGGAGAGATAAAACTTCTTTATGTTGCACCTGAGCGTCTTACAAATCCTTATTTTCTTAACTTGCTTCATCAACTCCCAATTAACTTCTTTGTTATCGATGAAGCACACTGTGTGAGTGAGTGGGGGCATGAATTCAGAGAGAACTATAGACGTCTCTCTTTACTAAAAGAACAGTTTGTTACTACACCTATAGCAGCATTTACAGCCACTGCAACCCATGCAGTTGAAAGTGACATTGCAAGTAATTTGGGCTTGCAAAATCCTAAGCGTGTGAGAGGTTCGCTTTTCCGTGAGAACTTAACAATTAATGCTCGACACCGCATTAAAGATGGGAGGGCACAGCTGATGGAGTTTTTAAAGCTACATACAGATGAGTCAGGTATTATCTATACACTTTCACGAAAGTCCACTGAAGCCGTAGCCCATTTTTTACAAACTAAAGGTATAAATGCTAAAGCGTACCATGCCGGACTCTCGACTGAAGAGAAGAATAGAACCTATGCTGACTTTGTAGCTGACAGAATACAGATAGTTGTTGCAACCATCGCTTTTGGGATGGGAATAGATAAGAGTAATATCCGTTTTGTTGTGCATATGACCATGCCAAAGACTTTGGAAAATTATTATCAGGAGATAGGACGTGCTGGAAGAGATGGGTTGGCATCAGAGACACTTTTACTTTTTTCAGCACAAGACATTGTACAGCAAAAGATGTTTATAGAAGACCTGCCGGAGACACCTTACAAGCAGCATGCCTTTAGTAAGCTTGACAGTATGGTACGCTTTGCCAACTCTGAAAATTGCAGGCATCAGAGCATTGCTGCTTATTTTGATGACCGGATGGAAGAGTGTGGAGATAAATGTGACAATTGTGCAGCACCTGCCAGTGAAAAGATAGACATCACTACTGCATCACGTATGCTTCTTTCAACCATTTTACGTACAGAGCAGAACTTTGGTTTACACTATGTGATTGATGTGCTGAAGGGAAGTAAAGAGCAGAGAGTACTTCAGAATGGACATGATACCCTTTCCGTGTATGGGATAGGAGATGAGTACAGTAAAGCACAATGGTTGACAATAGGTGACAAGTTATTAGAATTGAATGCTGTAGAAATAGGTGAGTTTAAAGTCTACAGGTTGACACCTTTTGGCATAGAAGTGATAAAGGGTGGACATACGATAGAACTGAAAAAAGAGAGATTAACCGTACAAAAAGCTGAAACGAAAAAAAGAGTGACCTATTTTGATGATTATGATGTTGAAGTATACGATAAACTCCGTGATCTTCGTACACAGATCGCCTCTGAAAAAGGAATCCCTCCGTATATAGTTTTTTCAGACAAAACACTGAAAGATTTGAGCATAAAGGTTCCACAGGACAAGGAGGCCATGCTTGAAGTGCATGGCATCGGTGAGGTAAAATTTGAACGTTACGGAGAAGAGTTTCTTACTCTTTTAAATAATGAACGCTAAACCATTGTGCGGTATAGATGAAGCAGGTAGGGGACCGTTAGCTGGTTCACTGGTTATTGCTGGAGTAGTATTGAAAAACCCTATTGAGGGGTTGATGGATTCTAAGAAGTTAACAGAGAAAAGACGTGAAGCACTCTACCCGATTGTGATTGAAAATTCTGAGTACCATATCGTCTCTTTCTCGGCTCAAGAGGTTGATAAGATAGGTATCTCTAAATGTTTACAATTAGGTTTACAAAGCATACAAGAACATTTGCCTGAAGTTGAGTATCTTTTTGATGGCAACAGCAGTTTTGGGATTGAAAATATTTCAACCATGATTAAAGCAGACAGTAAAGTGGCAGAGGTTAGTGCAGCAAGTATCTTAGCAAAGGTCACACATGACAGAGAAATGATCGAGATGGCAAAAAAGTACCCAGAATATGGATTTGAGAAACATAAAGGGTATGGGACTAAAGCACATATAGAAGCACTGCTCAAATATGACCGGTGTATAATGCATCGTAAAACGTTTAGGGTGAAAGGTTTGGATGAACCTACACTCTTCTAAAATTCTTTTACAGCTTTACCATTGATTTTTAATTCATCACGCTTTATCTGAATTACATAGTTTCTCTGTTCCAATACTCTTTGAGGTCGGTACATCATATAGATTAACATAAATTTAGGATCTTCTTTAAGGAGTTCAAGTATCTCTTTTGAGAGTGAGAGGTTTATATCTCCCTCCATTTTCTTTAAGGCATGTTTAGGTTTGATCCCTAAGTCGTAAATATCTAATGACTCATCTACATCCAGCTTCGCATCAAATGTAAATCCATTCATCTTTTTTCCATGAAGTGTTACTTTATCAACGGAAAGGTTTGCTATATCAAGATGCATCTTATTTGAAACACGCGTTTCTAAATGGCTATCAAGCGATTTTTTTGTTTTTTGATCTGTCTTTTGCAACTTCTCTAAAGTATCTACATCAAGGTTACTAATATTCATATCCAAGACTAACCTATGCATGCCGAATTTTTCTTTTTCAAAGGTAAGATCAAGATTTTTAATCTTTGTTTGGAGCATTTCTGTAGCCAGTCCATCTTTTACTCTGGACGATGAGGATAGAACGATAGTATCTGCAAAAAACGTACCTTCAGCTTCATCATCGATCTTTATTTTCTCTATACTGTAGTCTGTCGTATAATCATAAGCAGTTGTTCCTGTAAGTGCATATTGACTTTGATAACCAGAGATGGTTCGATTTATCTCATTGTCCATATAGAGGTGAAGTGTCTTAAATTTTTGCATGTATTGAACTACTCTTTCTTCTTTGATATCTCCTGAAAAATGAAGTCCCTGTAACGTCAGCTTAATTTCTTTTTCTCCTTCTACTCTTTCATCGATGTCTTTTAGGTAGCCTGTAAAAGTAGTAGTACTGTGGACAACATCAACGTGTATAAAGAATGTTTTTCTCTTTATCATATCTTCGATCTGTCTTAAGACTTTTTTGTCATTTTCCGTGCTTACAGCATTCACTAGATATGTTGGTACTGTAAGAGGGTATATATCTAAAGCAATAATATCTTCCAAGTACTTCACATCAGCAGCTATCTTCATACCTTTGAGATCTTCTGCTTCTTCAATCGTAATCTGTATACCTTTTTGAGTCAAAAACAGAGCAGCTTTCTTGGAATCATTTATTTGGATCACAAAATGTTCACTGTCATTTTTTAACTCTCTGTCTGAGACAGTAAATCCATTTGTCCGCATTTGGGTAAGTTGTAGATTTAGTGATTCTTTTAATGTATTTAGGTTTTTAGTATGTTCTGCGTGGTTAAAGTAGTAGATAACCGCAACAAGGATAATTCCAAGTAGCCCAAAACCTAATTTTATCCGATTCATTAATTACCTTTGTAAAGAGTGGTTAAGTGTTCCATCTTTTTCCCCATATTAAGCAGGGTCATATCCGCAAGAGTAAGTGCCATCATCGCTTCACATACAACAGCACCCCTAATGGCAACACAAGGGTCATGTCTTCCTTTTAGGTTACATTTTACCTCTTCATTATGGGTAGTGATAGTTTGTTGTTCCTGAAAGATAGAAGGTGTCGGTTTGAAGTGTGTTTTTACGATGATAGTATCACCATTGGAGATACCTCCCAGCATACCACCAGAATGATTGGAGGTAAATCCATCGAGTGTTATCTCATCATTATTTTCGCTTCCTTTTAGGTGTGTACTGGCTACACCGTCACCTATCTCTACAGCTTTGGCTGCATTGATCCCCATCATCGCTTCTGCAAGTATGGCATCAAGTTTGTAGTAGAGAGGTTCACCCAAGTCCTATGGGTACACCTGTTGCCGTAGTAAGTACGACTCCGCCTACAGAATCATGGTTTTCTTTCGCTGCAAGTATCGCTGCTTCTTGTGCTGCTTCCTGTGCAGGGTCCAAGAGCATACATTTTAGACGTTTTTGCATATTCAAAATCTTGTACATTGCCTTTGATGCCATCGACTTCACAAAGACCACTTTGTATAGAAACACCCAGCTCTTTAAGCATCAGTTTAGCGATGGCACCACCTGCTACACGTGCAGCAGTTTCTCTGGCTGAACTTCTTCCTCCACCACGGTAGTCTCTTAATCCATATTTGTGAAAGTAGGTAAAGTCTGCATGTCCGGGACGAAAAAGATCTTTTACATTTTCATAGTCTTTTGATTTTTGATTGGTATTAAAGATGACCATGGCTATAGGAGTACCTGTGCTGAGACCTTCAAAAGTACCAGAGAGGATCTCAAATTTGTCATCTTCTTTACGCCCTGTTTCAAGCTTAGATTTACCGGGTTTTCTTCTGTCTAGTTCACTTTGTATAAATGCTTCATCTATCTTAAGCCCTGCAGGTACACCATCAAGTATACATCCAAGTGCTTTACCGTGTGATTCACCAAAGGTAGTTAGGGTGAGTTTTTTCCCAAAGGTATTCATGATTTTAATTCCTTTAATGCAAGTTCAGCTGCTTTTTGTTGCGCTTCTTTTTTACTTTTACCTTTTGCTGTGGCGATGGTTTTATCATCAAGGATCACTGCAATGACAAACTCTTTTTTATGGTCTGGACCCGAAGAATCCAACAGCGTATAATTTGGTGTTACTCCATGTGTAGCCTGTGTCAGTTCCTGTAAGGCGGTTTTGTAATCTTTAGAGAGAGAGTCAAGGTCTATTTTCGGGTGACACTCTTCAAGTAGTTTGATGGATATTTCTCTAGCGACTTTTAAACCTGCTTCAAGATAGATCGCACCGATGATCGCTTCAAAAGCATTTGAAAGCAATGAAGGTTTGTCTCGTCCATTGTTGTTTTCTTCTGCCATTGAAAGGTAGATATAGGAACCAAGATCAAGTTTTCGTGCCAAAAGTGTAAAACCGCTTTCATTGACAAGTGAAGCACGAATTTTTGAAAGTATACCTTCATTTGAGTTTGGGAATTGAGTAAAAAGGTACTCTCCTACAATGAGGTCAAGTACGGCATCTCCCAAAAATTCAAGCCGCTCATTATTGTAAGGCTTTTTGTCACTTTTATGTGTCAAAGCCTCAATAATCAATTGCTTGTTTTTAAATGTATAGTTCAGTCGTTCTTCTAGTTGACTGTAATCGTTCATTTTTTCTCCTATAGTGTTAATTTTATTCTTTCTGCTTCATTACGTGCCAATTCGTCACAACGTTCATTTTCGGGATGTCCATCATGACCTCTTACCCAGGTACCACTAACATTATGGGGTGCTGCAGCTTCAAGGTAGGCTTTCCACAAGTCTACATTTTTGACTTTTTTAAAGTCTCTTTTGACCCATCCTTCTAACCATTCGTTAATAGCTTTGACGACATAGGAACTGTCTGATACAACTTCTACATCACAAGGCTCTTTAAGCAGTTTGAGCCCCTCTATGACACCTTGAAGTTCCATACGGTTGTTGGTGGTATGTGCATCTGCACCAGAGTACTCTTTACATTATTCCTTTAAACTCCAAGATACCTCCATAACCACCGGGACCAGGATTCCCCAGGCTAGAACCATCAGAGTAAAGAGTAATCTGTTTTCGGGCTTGATTTTGCAATTTTTTCCTCAACTTTAACAGAATTTATCGCCATACAGTTTGGACAGCGTTTGAAAGAAACAGGGAAACTCTGTTTACATTTTTGACACAGATAGGAGAAGATCAAGATCTCCCTCTTCAAAACCATTTTGTTTTGCTGTAGCTAACATATCTATACTAAAGAGACCACTCTGCATTACAGGTTCCTGTAAATACCCTTTTGCATAGTAAAGCGTTTGTAGCTTTTTATTGGATGTGATTATATCTAAATCGAGTTGTGAATTTGGTAAGAACCAAAGGACGTCAAGAAGCTCTTTGATACGTTCAGGATCTATGATCTCCCAGGCACTTTTGTGTATCAAGTTGTAAAAGTGCTGTGACTATTGGTCGATAGAGACTAGGCTCTTCATTTAATAATTTCTGGAGTCTATCTACTTTATCTTGTATGGATAAGGTTTTATTTGATAAAAAGTTCTGAAAAATCCAAAAACTTTTCAAGTGATCTTGTCTCTTCTCCCAACATATTTAAGAGGGCCTAGGACCTCTTTCGCTTTATCATAGTTTTGCATCATCTCATACACGATACCCAGTTCATAAAGGACTGTGCATATTACGAGGTTTCTTACGTAAAATTTCTGTATAGATAGACTGAGCACGCTCTAGAAATCCTGCATGAAGATAGGTATTACCAAGACGTTCCATAAGTTCAATTTTCCCTGAGTCATGTGAAATGTTTTTGATCAGGTAAAGATAGATACTGATGGCTTTATGATATTCTCCGGCATTTTCAAATGCTTTTGCAAGCAGTGTAAGCGGTTTGAGCATATGGGTTCAAAAGGCATATCTCCTGTTTCCAATGCACATTCAGCAGTGTCAAATTTTTCTAAAAATTTAAGTAGGTTACCTTCTTCTTTTTGCTGCTTATGTAGTCCCCATCCATAGGTAACAAGTGCAATAATAAGGGAAATGACAACAATAAGCATAATGCTGAAAAGCGGGTCATTATATGCAGGTAATATGTATTCCAAAATAATCCTTAAGAGATGCAAAAGCTATGGTAAAAAGTTAAAGTAACTAGACACATGATCTTTACTCTGTTTACGTCCTTAAATTATATCTAATTAGATATAATTTTATTATGATAGATAATGCCTCGATAGAATCTTTAAAAAACAGTATTGACATTGTAGATGTGATAGGTAGCTTTATAGAGTTACGTAAAGCAGGAGCAAACTACAAAGCAAACTGTCCTTTTCATGGAGAAAAAACCCCTTCTTTTGTCGTAAGCCCAAGTAAACAGATATACCACTGTTTTGGTTGTGGTGTAGGGGGAGACAGTATCAAGTTTGTGATGGAGTTGGAAAAACTCTCTTATCCTGAAGCCATAGAAAAACTCGCTTCCATGAATAACTTTTCATTGACCTATACCAAAGGAAGTTCTGATTATTCTGATGCAAAACGTGTACTTGAAGCTGTAGGGCAATGGTATGTAAAAAATCTTAATCACAATCAAACAGCCATGAAATATCTGCTTGATCAGAGGGATATCTCAAAATTCCATTGAAACGTTTGAGATAGGCTATGTGCCAAGCGGACCAGAAGTGATGCAGTTTTTACAACGTGCCTTACTTCCTTTACCCAAGGCAGCAGAAGCAGGGATCATCGCACAAAGCGAAAATGGCAGTGGGTATTATGCACGTTTGGTGGAGAGGATCACTTTTCCCATCTACTCTACGAGTGCATCTCTGGTCGGTTTTGGAGGGAGAACCATTACGAATCATCCTGCGAAGTACATCAACTCTCCTCAAACAAAACTGTTTAATAAGTCACGGCTTCTTTACGGCTATCATTTGGCTAAAGAGAGTATCTATAAAAACAAAAAGATCATTATATGTGAAGGGTATTTGGATGTAGTGATGTTTCATCAGGCAGGCTTTAAAGAAGCAGTTGCAGGTATGGGAACGGCATTGACACAGGAGCATTTACCTCTGCTGCGTAAAGGGGATCCAAAAGTGATCTTGGCCTATGACGGGGACAAAGCAGGTGTCGGAGCAGCACTGAAAGCGGCTCAGATGTTATCTGTGGCAGGGTTTGACGGAGGGGTTGTACTTTTTCCTGACGGACAGGATCCTGCAGATCTCATAGCTAAAGGAAAAAGTGAGACAGTAGCGAAGTTACTTCGTGAAGCCAAACCGTTGATCCCTTTTGTGTTAGAGATGATCGTTTCTATGTATAATTTAAATGATCCTCAGGTCCAAAGAAGCAGCATTTGGTGCAGTAAAACAGTATCTTGATACACTGAGTCCTATCATCAAAGATTCGTACATCCCGACAGCAGCAACACTTCTTGGGCTTTCACCTAGTTTTTTTGGGAAAGAAACACGACCTGATAGAGCAAGAGATAGTTTTACGCAAAAAAGAGATGATGTGGCACAATTGAGCATTTTAAAAACACTTATTGAAAATCCAAATCTTGATAGATAATGTATTGAATGTAATGGATGTCACTATGTTTGGGTGGTATGCAGCACTTTTTACTGCACTTGATCAATGGAGAAAGTGAACATCCCGGGTTTAGTAGGATTGAGTGTAGATGATAGTTTAGAAGTTATGAATGAAGATGAACTTAATAATGTACTATGTACATTTCTTACTATAAACATTATGATCTAAAGTTAAAAAATATCGCGAGCTCTCAACAAATACCTTTTGAAAAAAAAGATTTTTCTTATAGGAAGATAAGAACGGATATAATACCAAGATTAAAAAAAGGAGAGTTGGTCGCTTAACACTTATGATCAGCGTTATATAAAAGATTCTTTAATAGTAAATAAAAAGGAATTAAAAATGGCAACAGCATCAGCAAGACACATATTGGTAAACGATGAAGCATTCTGTAAAGAACTAAAAGAGAAGATAAATTCAGGTGAGATAAGCTTTTGAAGAAGCAGCAAAGCAGAACTCTACTTGTCCATCAGGTGCAAAGGGTGGAGAGTTAGGTACGATTTGGTCAGGGTCAGATGGTACCGGAGTTCGATAAAGTCGTTTTTAATGATGAAGTAGGTGTAGTACATGGTCCAGTGAAAACACAATTTGGTTATCATCTTCTTGAAATAACAGAACGTTCGTAAAATATTATCAAGATAGGTGAAATATATCTATCTTATGTTAGAATTCTATTCTTCAGATTTGTGGGGCATTAGCTCAGCTGGGAGAGCGCTTCGCTGGCAGCGAAGAGGTCATCGGTTCGATCCCGTTATGCTCCACCACCAATGTATTTTCGATTTAATCTAATATAACATATAAACAAAAAGGACTATTATGTTAGTTTCTTTCTGGGATTTCTCTTTTTCACGATTCTTATTATAATACTGTATAAGTATATCTTCATGTCTTATAAAGACAAAAGTGCTAAAATAATCTTACAATGTTACTTAAAAGACTAGCAAAATAAGATGCTAGAAGAATGGTTATTTTATAAAATTAAAAATTAATAAATTCCTTTAAAACCGTAAATAAATAACACCATTAGGTAGAATCATGATCACTAATCATACCCCTTTGCACCAATAAGAATTTTTAAGGTATTTACATGCTAGATAATATGAAATTTTATAACTTTATGCATAAACAAATACTTGTTGTTATTGCACTTTTTGTCAGTACAGGTTTGGGTTATATTTATATTGGATATCTGTATACATCATCTTTTCTCGTTGAACTTGTATGGTATGCACTGCTATTAGTTGTCTCTTTTTGGGGGTATAGACTTCATAGAGCTTTTTTGGATAATGAGATGAGTATGAAAAAGAAAGAGAAATGGCTACATGAACTACAGTATTTCTTATTTATCTACTTTGCTATGTGGACGGTCATATTTATTATGTATATTACACGAAGTGATAGGGAGTTACACTACATAGCCATTGCCACGCAGCTAGGTTGTGTTGTTGTATCTGCAACCATTTTGGCCTCACAAAAAAAACTAGCTATCATCACTTTAGTGAGTTTAAGTCTACCACTGATGATCTATTTTATCCTAGTAGGGGAATTTTATAGTTATCTGCTAGCCGTTTTTACAGTGGTCTTGAGCGGTGTGCTTTTATATGCTGCACATAATACCTTTAGTTATTTGATCAAAAGTCAATACCAAGCTTATCATGACTATTTAACTTCACTTGGAAATAGACGTTATTTTATTGAACTTCTTGATAACTCCATGAAAATCCAAAAACAGGAACATAAACATACTTATCTATTACTCATCGATTTGGATCACTTTAAGACCATAAATGACTACTTTAGGACACGATATCGGAGATGCGCTGCTTCGTGAAGTTGTCAAAGCGTATGTCTGCTCTTGCCAGAGAACAGAAAAATGATGTATCACGTCTTGGAGGAGATGAGTTTTGTATACTAAGCTCTCTTTATGATACAGAAGAGGAGTGTTTTGAAGCTGCGACACACTGTGCAGAAAAACTACTGAGAGCTATTAAAGATAGTTACCATTATAGAAGGACATCATTTATATATTAGTGCCAGTATCGGTGTTAGTATTATCAGTAATCCTGAAATGCAAGCCAATACTTTTATTAAGGAAGCTGATATCGCAATGTATGAGGCAAAAGCACAGGGTCGAGGACGGCATTATATTTTTCAATGATGAGCTCTCAAAGCGGGTCGAATGGAAACTTGAAATAGAACGTTTATTGCATTTTGCTCTTGAAAATAATGAGATATCACTTAATTATCAGCCACAGTTCAGTACTTGAGAATGAGATTATTGGTTGTGAAGTCCTTGCTCGCTGGTATAATGAAAAACTTGGACATGTCAGTCCTACATGAATTTATCCCTATTTCTGAACAAACTGGTTTTATTATAGAATTGGGTTATGACATTTTAAAAAAGTCATTGCAAACATTTAAAAAGTGGGAAGAAAAAGGTATTGACTTAAAACAGATGTCAATTAACATCAGTATGCGGCAACTCTTTCATCACAGGTTTCATCTCACGATGTCAAACAGCTCTGTGACAGCTATCTTACAAAAGAGCAACGTTCAAAAATTGTATTTGAAATCACAGAAACCGCGGTAGCCGAAGATGTACAACAACTGATCCCAAATATGAAGATACTTAAAGATTATGGTATTCGTTTTTCAATGGATGACTTTGGAACAGGATATTCCTCTTTAAGTTATCTTCGTCAGTTGCCGATCGATGAAATAAAAATAGACAAATCATTTATAGCGGAATTGAATAATCTTGAAGCAGGATGAAGACAAATGTTTTGTTCAGACGATCTTTGCTATTGCTAAAAACCTTAGATTGAAGGTCGTCGCAGAAGGTAGTTGAAAATGAAGAGCAGCGAAAGTTTCTTGTAGATCAAAAATGTGATATGTTGCAAGGCTATTATTTTTCAGAAGCCCATCAAAGCAGATGAATTTGAAAAACTTTTTTTAGAAGCCAAATTACTTGTAGAGTCTAAACTCGCTTATTCTATTTAAGAGAAGCAACATATGCTTCAGCTTTTTCAAGATCAAAATAGTAACGTATATGTATTGACTTTATTTTTACCTACCCAAGTTGAAATAAGATAGTAGTCTGAGGTTATTTCGTCAAGGGTATTGGAGATTTCTGAATCAAAAAGACCTTGTTGGGATATATAGAGTTTGTTATTATCTATGGTATACACTTCTCTTCTAGTCGAGATGTCTCCCCTGATAGGTGTATAGATAACTTCCTTGTCGAAAAACGCTACATGTATCAGTACATTGGGTGACCACTCTTCTTCACCATAGGCGCAAAGATAAAGTGTCTTTTGATGGAACCTGTCATATAAAGGGATGTCATTTTTTGTCGGATTAACTATTTTACGACTATAGGGCGTGTAGACTATTTTTTGTTCTGTGTCAGAAGGTGTTACTTCTGTCTGTGCACTCTTGAGAGGGGCAGTCTCTGTTGTCTTGAGCGCAATGGGTTTTGTTTCTTTAAGTATTATTTTGTTTTCTTCAGTTTTTTTTACAGTGTTTGTTTCTGTTGTTTGATAGGCAGATATAAAAGCATCAGGAAAGACTTTTTTATAAGAAGGCAAAAGTTTCTGGAGCTTTGTTTTATCTTTTGTGTGTATAGAACAGGCAACATGCTGTTCTCCTCTTTTTTGTATCTCAATAGTTTTTCTTACTGCAGGAGAGAGTTTATTTAGCTCTTTCTTCAGAGAATCAACATTGTTATATACTGCTATACGTACAGCATAAGAGACAGATGCAATACTTTGCAGGGGTAATAAGAATAATATAGTTATATAGAGTAGACGAAACATTTAAAGGCTCACTTTTATTTTTGCTATAGTATAGTGGATTTTATATAAAATAAATTGTGTAGTAAATCAATAAATAAGTGGTGACCCCAAGGAGACTTGAACTCCTGTAACATGGATGAAAACCATGGATCCTAACCGCTAGACGATGGGGCCACAAATATTGAAAATGTTTACAAGTTATAAAATGGTGACCCCAAGGAGACTTGAACTCCTGTAACATGGATGAAAACCATGGATCCTAACCGCTAGACGATGGGGCCATCTGTAACTTGTGGATGGCATTATATAGATAGGGTGCTTAAAAATCTCTTAAATAGTGTATAATTTATCTAAAAAAATGGAAAAATAAATGAATTTTAAAAGAACCATTTCGATTTTTATAATGAGTTTTCTTCTGAGTGCATGTACTTCTAAAGAGTATGTTAAACAAAATTCTGCATTCATTATGTTTAAAACACCTACCTTCAAATATGCAGATATGGGATTTATCTATGAGAATGAAAAAGAGATAAAAGTAGAGATCTACGGTAGTGGACAAGCATTGATGTCTTTAGAGATATCTGAGACCTCTGTATGTATGAGTTTGTTGGAATGTATGAGCAAAAGTGCTTTTAATAAAGAAGTCTTAAGTGGTATGTATCCGGAGGATATACTGGAAAATATATTTAGAGGAAAACCTTTGTTTAATGGAGTTGGATTCGAAAAAAAGGGTAACGGGTTTACACAAAAGATAGTAAAAAAAGATAAATATAATATCGAGTATAGTGTTTTAAAGAATGAAATTATTTTCCGTGATACAATCAATACTATACTTATAAAAGTCAAAAAACAATACTAAGGTTAGAAAATGGCAAAATTTGTCGGAGCACATGTTAGTGCAAGTGGAGGTGTAGATAATGCACCACTTAATGCTATGGCTATAGGAGCTAAAGCATTTGCACTTTTTACTAAAAATCAAAGACAGTGGGTTGCAAAACCCTTAGAGACAAAAACGATCGATGCTTTTCATCAAAATCTTGAAGCTTCAGGCATTTTACCTAAACACATTTTACCCCATGACTCTTATCTCATAAATCTTGGACATCCTGAAGTAGAAAAACTTGAAAAATCAAGAGATGCATTTATAGATGAATTGGAACGTTGTCGTATTTTAGGACTTGACAGACTTAACTTTCATCCAGGTTCTCATTTGACAAAGATCTCTAAAAAAGATCCGGAATATCATGATAAGCTTATGCAGGCAGAGTTGCAATGTCTTGATGTCATAGCAGAGTCATTAAACAGAGCTATAGAAGCGACAAAAGATTCAAATGTAAAACTTGTCATAGAAAATACAGCAGGACAGGGATCTAACCTTGGATATAAATTTGAACATTTAGGACATATTATAGACAAGATAGAAGACAAAAACAGAGTAGGTGTTTGTTTGGATACTTGTCATACTTTTACTGCAGGTTATGACTTGCGTACAAGAGAAGCCTATGATGAAACGATGGAGGCATTTGACCGTATTGTCGGTGCTCACTATTTGATGGGAATGCATATTAATGACTCTAAACCAAAATTAGGTTCAAGAGTGGACAGACATGACTCTTTAGGTCAGGGAGAGATAGGATGGGATGCCTTTAAATTTATTATGAATGACTCACGTATGGATGACATACCACTTGTCTTGGAAACAATTGATGAGTCAATTTGGGCAGAGGAGATCAGGGCATTGTATGCTTTGATTGAGTAACTAAAGAGTATTTTCCGAGTTAAGGAGGAGGCTTTAGTGGGAGGAATTGAAGTGTGGTTTTACTGCACTTCAAGGCAAAAATCAATAAAAAAGGGAGAAGAAGCATGGAAAGAATGGTAAAAGGATTAGCACTTAGTGCAGTAGCAAGTGCAGTTGTCATGGCAGGAGGATATAAAATTCCGGAGCAGTCACTGAATTCAATGGCATTAAGTGGAGCCAATGTTGCACATGCTACAGGGGCAGATGCAAACTATGATAACCCTGCAAATATGAGTTTTTTGGATGAGAGTAAAAGTTATGTAGAAGGGGGAATTACCTTAGTACATCTTCCTTCAAATGTTTATAGTTTAGGTCCTGCATCAGGAGAGTCTGAAGTAGAAGATATACCTATCCCATTTTTACATTATGTCTCAAAACCTATAGGAGATTTTAGATGGGGTGTGAGCATGGTTGTCCCTGGAGGATTGACTAAAAGGTGGGAAAGTCAACCTCAGAAATCTTTTGCTGAAGAGTTTACGCTTAAAGTAGTTGAATTAAATCCAAATATCGCCTATAAGGTTGCAGATAATTTTAGTATAGCCGGGGGATTAAGATTTATATATAGTGAAGGCGTAGTGAAAAGTTCGGGAGCAGTGTCTCGTGATATGGAAGGGGATTCATTTGAATTGGGATATAATTTAGCGATGACATATAAACCGACTTCAGATATCAATCTTGCAGTCACCTATCGATCGAATGTTGATTTAGATGAAGAGGGTACAGCAAAACTTTATTCTGGAGACGACATTGGCTTATGATGGAGATGCAAGTGTAAGTGTACCCTTACCCGCAGCACTCAATATTGCAATTTCCAAAACGTGGCAAGAAAAATTTACACTCGAATTTAACTATGAGAGAGCCTTTTGGTCAGCAATATGAAAATTTAGATTTTGAATATGGTGGTACAAACATTGGAGGGTTGACTCCTTATTTTGACACACCAATACCTAAAAACTGGAAAGACACTAATACATTTAGAATAGGTGCAACCATTGAAATGGATAACAAAATAACAGCAATGATGGGCTTTGCCATAGATGAGTCACCTAGTACCTGTAGAGACATTAGGATTTGAAACACCAGACACTGATGCAAAGATATTTTCTATGGGGTTCCGTTATCAACAGAATGAAAATCTTTCATGGGGAGCAGCATTCCTGTATGATAGTAAAGAAGCCATTACCATTGCACCAAATACCACAATAACGAATAACCCTGTACTCATTAACGGTGGTGGATTCTCAGGGGGTGGAGCATACTTGACTACTATAGGCGTAGCGTACGAGTACTAAGATGGATTATAAGTTTAATAACTTTTATGAGCTTATAGCGTTTCAGGCAAAAAAGCGTGGCAAGAAAGTTGCACTTTTTGTAGACGATGAGAAGATCACCTATGCAGATATACTGGAATCGGTTGATAAACTTGCTGCTTTTTTGGCTGATAAAGGCGTAAAGAAAGGTGATAAAGTCGCATTTTTCTTACGTAATTCGCCTGAATTTATCTATAGTATATTTGCAGCATCAAAGTTGGGGGCTATAGTTGTTCCTATCAACACCTTTTTAAAAGAGGATGAACTTAGTTATATTTTGGAAGATAGTGGTTCTTCGGTACTTATTGCATCAAGTATCCATGAGAAGGTAGTGAACAGCAGTAAAGCAAGTACTTTATGTCAATTTATTTTATGGGAAGGCGAGAGTAGTGTGCAGGGTGAACAGCATTATACTTTTGAACAAGCATTAAAGACGGATGTATCTGTAACACATACGAATACAGCATTGGAAGATACAGCAGTGATCATATATACTTCCGGAACAACAGGTAAACCTAAAGGTGCTATGTTAAGTCATAAAAATATTTTTTCAAATGGACATTCTGGTGCAATGACGATCAAGGTAAAGCCTAGAGACAGAGGTATTGTTTTTTTACCAATGTTCCACTCTTTTACTTTTAGTATAGCGATTATGCTTCCTATGTATGTGGGGATGAGTATTGTGATCATTAAATCGATACAACCTTTTTCAAATATTTTTAAACAGACATTGTTAAAACGCGTAACACTTTTCTTTGGGATACCTGATGTTTATAATGCCTTAGCCAAAGCAAAACTTCCATGGTATTTTATGTGGTTTAATAATTTACGAGCATTTATTTCCGGTGCAGCAGCATTACAGCCTAAAACACTTGATGCAATGGCAAAGAAGTTTAAAAGAGCTACGTTACTCGAAGGGTATGGACTGAGTGAAGCAAGTCCTGCAGTAAGTATGAATACGTTTAAAAAACAAAAGGCAGGTTCAGTAGGTACAGCGCTTCATGGCTATGAAATCAAAATTGTAGATGCAGATATGAATGAGGTGCATCGTGGTACTATAGGTGATATAATCGTCAAGGGTGATAATGTGATGCAAGGGTATCTGAACCGTCCTACTGCAACAGATGAAACTATTATTAATGGTTGGTTGTTGACGGGTGATGTAGGATATATGGATGATGAAGAATTTTTGTTTATTGTAGACAGAAAAAAAGATCTTATTATCTCAAAAGGTATCAATATCTATCCTCGTGAGATTGAAGAAGTTATCGATGTCTTTGATGGCGTAGGTGCATCTGCTGTAATAGGCATTATGGATGAAAAGAGTGGTGAAATCCCTGTTGTATATATAGAACTTGAGGAAGGTGTAGAAACCCTGGATGAAGCAAGTTTAAAGAAATACATGAAAGAACAACTTGCAAACTATAAGATACCAAAACAAATTCATGTCATTAAAGCCCTCCCTAAAAATGCTACGGGTAAGGTACTTAAACGTGTACTAAAAGAGAGTCTTAGGGATGAAGAATAGCAAGATGAAAGCTATCATCAATGCAAAGATATTTTTAAATGATGAGATCATTGAAGATAAAACTCTTTTATTTGACCAAAAGATTGTCGGTATTGTAGATAAAATGGATCTTAGCAGATGTTGAAACCATTGATGTCAATGGGGCTTATGTAAGTGCAGGGTTTATAGATCTGCATATACATGGTAATGGGGGTGCAGATGTGATGGATGCAACGCCTGATGCACTTGAAACGATCTCTTCAACACTTCTTCAAACAGGGACCACTTCTTTTTTAGCTACAACGATGACTATGTCAAGTGAGGATATTGACAAGGCTTTACAAAACATTCAACTTAATGCTGCCAAGGTCAGTGGCGCACAGATACTTGGTATTCATCTTGAAGGGCCTTTTATCAACGTTTCTAAACATGGGGCACAGGATAAAGCATATGTTCAGACACCCAATATTGCTCTCATAGAAAACTATATACAAGAAGTTAAAATGATCACTTTGGCACCTGAAATAGAAGGTGCAGAAGAATTTGTCAAGCAATTGACAAAAGAGTATCCTCATATAATTTTAAGTATTGGACATTCTGATGCAACTTATGAAGTGAGCAAAAAAAGTTTTACTTGGGGTATATCTCATGCAACACATCTATTTAATGCTATGAATCCATATCATCACAGAAAACCGGGTATCGTGGGTGCAGTGTTTGACTCTGATGTGACTTGTGACATCATTGCAGATCTTGGTACATACTCATCCTTCTACCCTTGAATTGGTACAAAATGTCAAAAAAGAGAAACTCATACTCATTACTGATGCTATGCGGGCAGGATGTATGAAATGTGGAACATATGATTTAGGTGGCAGAAGCGTTGAGGTAGATGAAGGAAAAGCAGTACTCGAAGATGGCACGCTTGCAGGGTCTGTACTGAAAATGAATGATGCACTGTCAAATATGCAAACACATACTTCAATGAGTCTTGTTGAAATTGTCAATTCTGTGACAAAAATACCTGCAGCTAAACTTGGTGTCACTAAGGGTGAATTGAAAGAAGGATATGATGCAGATATAGTTATTTTTGATGAAAAATTTAGTATTATAACAACCATAGTCAATGGTGACGTAAAGTATAAAAGGTAGATAGATGTTTGGATTTTTAAAACGTAAAGTAAGAGAGATATACGCGCCGGCAGATGGTCAGGTAGTGGCACTTGAGAGTGTAGATGATGAAGTATTTTCTACAAAAACTTGTGGGTGATGGTGTAGCATTGATTCCTATGTCAGATATTTTTACTGCCCCTATAGAGGGTACGGTCACAAAAATATTTTCTACAAACCATGCGTATAGTATCAAAAGTCCAAAGGATTTAGAGGTGATGGTGCATATAGGATTGGAGACAGTGGCACTACAAGGAAAAGGTTTTGAGAGACTTGCAAATGAGGGTGATAAGGTCAAAGCAGGAGATCCGATCATCCGTGCAGACTTAGCATATATTCGTGAACATGCCAAAGATATCATCACTCCTGTCATCATCTCTGAAGAAAGTGATGTAAAAAGTATTGACAAACGCTTGAAAATCGTAAAAACCAAAGATATGATTATGGAGGTTAACTAATGCCACAAAGTGACAATATTTATTATTATGCAGTGTATGGCTTGATTTTGGTTGCATTTTTTATAGTGCTGAAGATGCCAAAAAAAGATAAAGATGAAAAAAAAGATGAGAAGAAATAATTTAATAAAATAGTGAAGAACAACAAAGTACTATAAAAGTTGTCCCCACATTAAGGGTATTCTTGTTGTTTAATTTTTTCTTGCTTCACAATAAAAATAATTTCTCAAAGAGGAGGTATCAGTATGGAAAATCTATATGATTTAATTATCGTTGGAGGAGGACCTGGTGGTATTGCCTCAGCTGTCGAGGCTTCATTCTTTGGTGTGCAGAAGATATTGCTTATTGAAAAGGGTGATAACCATTCACAGACTATCAGACAGTATTATAAAGATGCCAAAAGAGTGGACAGAAACTGGCAAGGACAAAATATAGAGTTTGAAGGGAATGTTGAGTTCTTTGATGGTACTAAAGAGAGTACATTGGAACACTTTGAATCGCTGCTTGACCATGATGGAATTGATGCTATCTTTGAATGTGAAGTGGATAGGGTCCTTAAAGAAGGAGGGAATCTTCTCTGTCTTGACACCAAAAGGTACCTTTGTCGCCCAAAATGTCATTGTAGCCATAGGGAAGATGGGAAAACCCAATACACCGGACTATAAGATTCCTCCTACGATAAAAAAGGTGGTTAATTTTAACCCTTATGATGCCCCAGGTCAAGAAAAGATACTGGTTGTAGGTGGTGGTGATTCAGCTGTAGAGTATGCGATCGAATTGTGCTGTCTCAATGATGTAACCCTCGCTTACCGTAAAGAGAGCTTTAACAGAGTGAATGATATAAACAAAGAGGCGATCGAACGCTATGACCAAGAAGAAAAATTGCGTGTAAGGTACAGTACGGATATTGAATCTATAGAGAATGAAGAGGGAAGGGTCAAGGTTAATTATACCAACGGTTATCATACAATTTATGACAGGGTGATCTACGCACTAGGCGGTACGGCACCGATAGATTTTTTCAGAAAGTCAGGAATGGAAGTGAATGAACACGATCTGCCTATAACGAGCGAAAGCTATGAGACAAGTGTCAAAGGACTCTATGTCGCAGGAGATATCGTCTATAAGAGCGGTGGTTCTATCGCCAAAGCGGTCAATCATGCCTATCATATTCTTAAAGATATCACTGGAAAGGATGGAGGTTTAGCGTAAAGCCTCTTTGATAGACTCAGCTACACTTTCAGCTTTTGTTCCCAAGACAATTTGAATAGATTTTTTGTCTGGACGTATCACACCTTTAGCACCAAGTGTGATGAATGCTTCATCTAAGAGTATACTGCTGTCATTTACAGACATACGAAGTCTTGTGATACATGCATCAGTATGTGTAATATTTTCTATGCCTCCCAAAGCTTCTATAAATGCTGCTGCTTCATCATTTATGCTATTTGTTGTGTCACCATTGGTCTCTTCAAAGATTTTGAGTTTAAAGAGTTTTATCGTGTAATAACTCGCAACAAAATAAATCAAAGCAAACACTGCTCCCAAAGGAAGGATAAATAGAGGATTTGTCGCAAGTTTGTAATTGATTATATAATCTATAAACCCTGCAGAAAATCCAAATCCTGCATGAATGTCTAACATTTGTGCTATAGCAAGGGCAAGACCGGTAAGTAGGGCATGTAAAACAAAAAGTAAAGGTGCTGCAAATAAAAAGAGAAATTCCAAAGGTTCTGTAATACCTGTAAGAAATGAGGTAAAGGCAACACCTGCCAAGATGGCACCTACTTTTTTACGAGAGTTTCTTGGGGGTATTCAAGTAGATCGCATATGCCATTGCAGGCAGACCAAACATCATTACCATGTAAAAACCTGACATATAAACACCTGCTGTTTTATCTCCGGCGAAAAAGCGATGTAAATCTCCATTGGCCACGACTTCAACGCCATCTTTAAGATAGGTATATTCTCCCAATTGGAACCAAAACACAGAGTTGAGTATATGGTGCAGTCCCAAAGGGATGAGCAGACGGTTGAGTGTGCCATAGATAAATGTACCTATCTCATGTAATCCGATGATGGCATTTGAAAATGCATCGATACCACTTTGCGCAAAGTGCCAAAAATATCCTGCAAGTACACCAACCCCTATGGCAGTAACAGCAGTCACAATAGGTACAAAACGTTTTCCTCCAAAGAAACCTAAAAACTCAGGCAGTTTGATGTCATGATAACGGTTATACAGTGTACCTGCAATTACACCCATGATGATACCTACAAACACACCCATATTCACATCTTTGTCTATGCTGAGATAGACAGCTTTAGCTATGAGCACACCTATCGCTCCTGCTAGTGCAGCCGCACCATCATTGTTCTTAGCCAATCCATAGGCGATACCTATACCAAAAAGAAGATCGAGATGAGAGAAGATAGCATCTCCTGCACTCTTCATGATAAGTGCTATTTGACCATCGAAAATATCTCCAAAACCTAAGCGAAGTAGAAGTGCAGCAACCGGAAGTACTGCAATAGGGGTCATCAGTGCTTTACCTATGCGCTGGAGTAAATTAAACATGTCTTATTTCCTCTTTTGTTTGAGCTATGCTTTTATGGTGAAACACTTAGGGTTTCCATACCTAGAGCTAAAAGTTTTGGTATAGCGTCTTTGTTTGCGGCCAGTTCACCACAGATACTTACAGGTTTTGTAGCTTTAGTAAGAATGGTCTCAATAGCAGCAAAGACCACAGGTGAGAGTTCCTCTGCTTTGAGCAGAGGATGCGTTCTCTCTATAGCAAAAAGATATTGTGTAAGATCATTGGTACCAATGGAGTAAAAATCTACCACATCATTGAATGATTCCAATAGAAAAAGTACGGAAGGCACTTCTATCATAATTCCAAAGAGAATATGTGAAATATCGATCTGATATTTTACAGCTATATCTTGAGCAAAAGATTTTGTTTGTATAAACTCTTCTACTGTACTGATCATAGGGAACATAATTTTTATGGGTTTATTCCCCGCAGCTAGGAAAATCGCATGTAATTGTTCTTCTAAAAGTTCGGGATGCGTGCGAAATAGACGTACACCACGTACACCTAAAAAAGGGTTATCTTCTGCAGGTAATTGTATATAAGGCAGAGCTTTATCTCCCCCTACATCAAGTGTACGAACAGTAATGTCATCAAACATATCGAAGATCTCTTTATAGGCTTTTTGTTGTTCTTCTAAAGAAGGTTTGATCGCCTTAAATAAAAATTCAGAACGTAAAAGACCTATGCCTTCAGCTCCTTCATCTTTGGATGTTTTTGCACTATTGATATCTGCAACATTGGCATAGACTTTAATGTGTTTGCCTTGCTGTGTTGTTGCAGTCTGAAAACGTTTTGTTGCACTGAGTGATTTTTGCGCTAGATCTTTTTCTAAATGTTCTCTTGCTTTTTGTAAATCATCAGCACTTGGAGTCTGCACTATGACACCGGAGTGAGTATCGAGTATTACGACTTCATTTTCATTAAGTGACCGCGTATCTGCAATAAGTGAACAGATACCCGCAGCACGAAGCAGAATAGCCGTATGGGAGTTAACAGAGGTCTCTTTTAGGATCACGCCTTTTATTTTTGTTTGCAGAAGCTGGTCGATTTCACTGGGAAGCAGGTCATCACACAGAAGTATAAAAGGAGTATCCGGGAAAGTGACTTTTACCTCTATACCCAAATGTTTTTTGACACGTTGCAGTATATCTTGATAATCACTTCTTTTCGAATCGAGTTTGGTGCCTAAAAGTTTTTTTGATGCTTCTTTAACTTGATCTTCAAACTCTGCTAAAGTTTGACTTTTTTCTCCAAGAGAAACTAAAAGTTCTTTTTGTGCAAGGTAAATACCGGCATTTACATCTTCGATTTTTGTGTTATAAATTTCTTTTAGTTCCTCTATACTTTTGTACAGGGCATCTTTAAAATCTATCTCACTTTTATGTTGGACCTCTTTGGGACTATAATTATAGATAGAAGCAATGGCAATACCTTCAGAGATGATTTCTCCTTCTATGACAGAACCTTCATAACTATATGCAGTTTTTTTTATCTGTTTTATTTCTGTATCACTTTGCATCAGTGTTTCAAATAGTAATTGAAGTTTTTCAAGGGCTTCTTCAGATTTTTTCCCTTTTGTTATGAGGGTAAAAGTATCTCCTTTTTCTAAAGAGAGTGAGAGCAACGTATTGACACTTTTAGTATCGACAGTTTTATTTTTGAATGTAGCAGTGATCTGGCAGGAAAATGATTTTGCCAAAGAAGCAAACTGTGCAACGGGTCTAAGATGAAACCCGTTATTTGAAGTGACAGTCAGTTGCGTAGAAAGTGGTTTTTGAAACAGGTTCTTAAACAGGGACATCTCTTATTTTATATCTCTTACACATCTAATATATCGCCCATAAAACCCAGATTCAGTTTTTGTGGCACCATCGCTAAAAACAACACCCCAAAAGTCATACTCTGATCTTGCAGACGCTGTACTTGACCAATAGAGAGTATCATTGTCAACATGCTTAAACTCTTTAAGAATAGCAGGTTTATATCTTCTATAATCAACAATAGAGAGTAGTTCAGACAGTGTAGGTAAACGCCAATTTTCAAACGTATCAAGTTTTAATGCCTGGCAGTAAGCTTTTGCTTCATTGTGTGTCACTTTCTCTTCTGAAGTATGCAGGGTATCTTCCCAAATCAGATTGTTTACAGGGTCTTTAACCATAGTCACTTCAGCCATAGCCATAGATAAAGCTACCGCTATCATCAATATTATACGCATCTACTCTCCTTTTTTACAATTTAATATCTTATTCAAAGTATAGCAAAGATTTGTTATACTCAGACTATTATCAACTATTAGGAATACTATATTGAAACACCTTATTGACTTTATTGAAAAAAAAGATGTGACCAAGACATCGATTTTTGAACATTTGAAATGCACAGAAGAAGAAGCATCACTCGTACAATATATTTGTAAACGTTATGTGGCTGGATTGGAAGAAGTTTCTGTGCTGGAGATACTGCAGGACAATTTTTCCTCAGAGGGGTATGTATATCTGGAAAAACTGGAATTAATGAAAAACCTTTTGGATCTAGGTTGGATGATTCAAGTGAGCTTTGGACAGATGAAAGCTCATGAAACGTCAAAGCTGGAACTCTTAAGTGCTATCTGTGACACCAAGTATCTCTTTACTCCGTTTACTTGAAGAGGGTCATTGGAGATATTTCTTCCGGAGGTTAAACCCTATACGGATCATCTGGAGTACCTTCAAGATCAGTTCGATATGGTTGCACTTTTACATAAAATAGCCACATTTAAACAAGGTTTTGCAGATAACTCTCTAAGTATTGGACGTTTGAAAAATAAATTGACACTCTTGACTACACGTATAGAAGAGCGTGTGAAGATGACAGAGACACCTATTGTAGTAGAAGAGTTTTTCAAAGAAAAAGAACTTGATGAGAAAGAAAAACGAATCTTCTTAGCATTACTTAAAGAAGAGTATAGTGGTGGAGAAGGTCAATTTAGAGATATGAATACACTTATAGAACTTATAAGTTTCGATGAGTATGAAAAGATAAAAAACCGTGCTTTGCTTGAAGATGGCGCGAGACTAATCAGCGATGATATTATTGATTATGAAGAGATATTAAATATGTTTGGGGGTGTGAGTCGTTCTTTTTATTTACAAGAAGAAGTGATGCAACGTATCATACATCCTACAAAAAGCAAAAAAGTGACAAAACTTAAATTAGATGCATTGGTGCAAGAACAAGAGCTTTTTGAGTATTTAAAGCCCATGACAACTTTAGATGATGTAGTTTTGCATCCTAAGACAAGAGAGACATTACAAAATGTTGTCAAACAGGTTGACAAAGAGGTCTTTAAGAAGCTTAGAGAATGGGGGATAAAAGACAAACGTAAAGGAATAGATGCCCGGATCATTTTCTATGGGGCTGCCGGGACAGGTAAGACAATGACAGCGATGAGTTTGGCCAAAACACTCAAAAGGCCTATTCTTTCATTTGACTGTTCGAAGATACTTTCTATGTATGTAGGTGAAAGTGAAAAAAATGTACGTAAGATATTCGATGATTTTAAAGAGTTAAGTGTAAAAGCGAAAGTAGATCCTATTTTATTGCTTAATGAAGCAGATCAGTTTTTAAGTGCAAGAAGTGAAGGACCAGGAAGTTCAGCAGATAAAATGCATAACCAAATGCAAAATATTTTCCTTGAACAGATAGAAAAATTCGAAGGTATACTTATTGCAACAACTAATTTACTCGGTAATATTGATAAAGCCTTTTCAAGACGTTTTAATCATAAAATTGAATTCAAAAAACCAGGTAAAAAACAACGTCTTAGACTTTGGCAGTTTATGCTTCCTGAAAATGCAGATTATGAAGAAGGATTTGATATAACAGAATTGGCTCAACATGAACTTACCGGTGGTCAGATCAATCTTATCATCAAAAATACGGCCTATAAAGTAGCTGTACGGGAGGAGAGTGTGTTTGGAAACCAAGACTTCCTCGAAGAGATAGAAAAAGAGCTCGGTTCCAGTTTTGAAGGTGTAAAAAGTATGGGCTTTAAGGTGTAGAACAAGGGACTATTTTACAAGTTCGGCTTTTGCTCCTATGAGTTGAATGATCCCACCTTTGACGTTGAGTGGAGTAAAGCCATTTTTTTCTAAGATTCTAGAAGCAGATACACTTCTGCTTCCAGTTCTACAGTATACGATGATATGTTTATGCTTATTTTGTTGGAGCTTGTTTAGATTTTCATTGAGTACTTGTAAAGGGATCAGTGTGGCATCTCTTATATGTCCGCTTTTATACTCTTCTATGGTCCTTACATCAAGAAGTGTCACATTATCGTCATTTTCGAGTAAATATATGGCTTGTTTGGCATCAATGGATTCAAAGTTTGCAAGTATCCACCCTTTAGAATAGGCAAACCAAAAAATTAAGCCAGCCATAGCTATCCAGTAGAGTATATTGATATAGTTTTTAAGAATATTCACTGTATATTCCTTATAGTTATTATAATTTCAGTTGATATTGTATCTGTATTTTCTTTGTATCACATAGTTACATCTAGTTACACCCTAAAAACTAATCACATAAAGCACTAAGTCCCACAAAACCTTTTAACCATCTTTCAGATAGTATACAAGTAATATTCTATATACTGAAAATTGAATTAGACGTTTATCTAAAGGCGAGATTCAGTGAGAGAAATTGAAAATGGGCTTTGCGTATTTTTGAACAGAATTATAAAATAAGGGATTAATATGACTCATGTATTTACAGAACATCCATATTTCGGTGTATTTGTTTTATTTGCATTGACAGCTGTGGCGTTCCCAGCGACACTATGGGCTGCACGTTTTGTTAGTAGAAAATTTGCACGACTTGATACAGAAAAGCTAAAACTGAGTATCTATGAGTGTGGACCAGAGGTAACTAAACAGCCGAATACAATATCAGCACAGTTTTACTTGATCGCACTTTTGTTTATCTTGTTTGATGTAGAGATCATCTTTATGTTCCCTTGGGCGATCGATTTTAAATTACTTGGCTGGTTTGGTTTTGCTGAGATGATACTATTTATTTTATTACTTGCGATTGGTTTCGTATATGCATGGAAAAAAGGAGCACTTGAATGGCACAACATCAAGTAAATTATGCTAGTTCTGCTGGCTTACCGATAGCACTGACTTCGGTTGACAAACTCGTAAACTGGGGGCGTTCAAACTCACTTTGGCCGCTAACATATGGACTCGCATGTTGTGCGATCGAAATGATGGCATCAGGAGCTTCTCGTTATGACTTCGATAGAATGGGAACCATCTTTAGAGCTTCTCCAAGACAAGCAGATGTAATGATTTTAGCAGGAACACTTTCTAAAAAAGCACTCTGAATTTGCAAGAAGACTTTATGATCAAATGACAGAGCCAAAATGGGTGATATCGATGGGTTCATGTGCAAATACAGGTGGTATGTTCAACACTTATGCAACAGTACAAGGTGTTGACCGTATCATCCCTGTAGATATCTACCTTCCAGGATGTGCACCACGTCCTGAAACGCTTCAGTATGCACTTATGATGCTTCAAAAGAAAATTCGTAAAGAGTCTGCTGACATGAAGAAAAACACGAAGCAAGATCTAACGACACAAAGTGGTAAAAGAGCGAGGTTAATCTAATGAGAAAATATGTACCAAAAGACAATGTTCAAGGAAAAGCCTATTATACAGATAGATTTTGGGTAGCACCACGTGTACCTAGAACAGAAGTAGAAGATGCACATTTTACTGAAGTAGTTAAAGCATTGGGAGAACAAGCGAAAGAATCATACGTTGAGATTGGACAGTTAGTAGTACACATAGATGCAAGCAATAATGTCGCTGTCCTAAAAACACTTAAAGAGAAATGTGGATATACACAGTGTTCTGAACAGAGTGCAGTAGATTATTTGGCAAAAGATGGAGAGTTTGAACTTTTTTATCAACTTCTTAATGTGAATGAAGCTAAAAGAGTAAGAGTTGTGTGTCGTATTAAAAATGGTGAGGCGATCGAAAGTGTTACATCTCTTTTTAAATCTGCTAACTTTGCGGAACGTGAAATGTTCGATATGTTCGGTATTAAAGTAAATAACCATCCATTCCTTAAACGTATCATTATGCCTGATGACTGGGAAGGACATCCTTTACTTAAAACATATCCTTTACATGGAGATGAGTTTGCTTCATGGTATGAAGTAGATAAGATCTTTGGAAAAGAGTACAGAGATATCATTGGTCCAGAAAATAGAGATCCTGCACATATAGACAGACATGATACAAAACGTTTTGCAAGAATAGGATATGAAGTGCCATTTGGTGCAGACATATCTGAAGGTGAAACAGAGCAGGCAATTGAATATAGTGAAACATTCTTGGTTGACTATAACAAAAAAGCGTCTAAAATATTAGACGAGAGAAGATAGGGGAGCCAATGCAAGTATCTAATAAATTAACGCCATTCTTTGAAAACCTCAATTTTGAGCGTGATGACAACACAATGGTCATCAACTTTGGTCCTCAACACCCTTCGGCACACGGTCAATTAAGACTTGTACTTGAGCTTGATGGTGAGCAGGTTGTAAAAGCTTATCCTGATATTGGTTACCTTCACAGAGGTATTGAAAAAATGGCAGAGAATATGACATATAATGAATTCTTGCCAACTACAGATAGACTTGACTATATTGCATCCACATCTAATAACTATGCATATGCGTTGGCTGTAGAGAAACTTCTTGGTATAGAAGCACCAAGAAGAGCACAAACGATAAGAACAATGCTACTTGAACTTAACCGTGTTATTTCACACCTCTTCTTTATTGCAACACATGCATTGGATGTCGGGGCAATGTCAGTATTCCTTTATGCATTCCGTGAACGTGAATATGCGATGGACTTGATGGAAGACTATTGTGGTGCGAGATTGACTCACTCTGCAGTTCGTATCGGTGGTGTACCTCTTGATCTGCCTGAGGGCTGGCTTGAGAATATAGCTGCTTTCTGTGACAAAGTTGATTATGAAGTGGAACACACATATGAAGCGCTGCTTACAGAAAACCGTATCTGGAAAATGCGTTTGGAGGATGTAGGGGTTATCTCTGCTGAAGATGCACTCAACTGGGGTTGTACAGGTCCTATGCTTAGAGGTTCCGGTGTAAAGTATGATATTAGAAAAGAAGAGCCATATGAACTTTATTCAGAGCTTGATTTTGATATTCCTGTGAGTGACAGATGTGACTCTTATGGTCGTTACAGACTTTATATGGAAGAGATCAGACAATCAACACGTATTATCAGACAGCTTATCCCAATGTATGGTGAGACTGAGCCTCAGCTGATGGCACATGCACCACAGTATATCTCTGCTCCAAAAGAAGAGATCATGACACAAAACTATGCATTAATGCAGCACTTTGTACTCGTGACACAAGGGATGAGACCACCAAAAGGTGAAGTGTATGTACCAACTGAGTCACCAAAAGGTGAACTTGGTTTTTATATTAAATCTGAGGGTGAACCATATGCTTACAGACTGAAGTGTAGAGCACCTAGTTTCTTCCATACAGGACTACTTCAAGAGATTTTAGTAGGTACATATATAGCAGACGTCGTTACGATCATTGGTACAACCAATATCGTATTCGGTGAAGTTGACAGATAAGGAGAACCCATGAAAAGATATGATCTAAGACACTTAAAAGATGATTTTTATGACAGAATGGTTGAACTTATCGATCAAGGACTTAAAGTAGGTGAAGTAGGAATTTTCCTCTTTGAAGTAGGAGATTTCTCTTCTATCCAAAAATCTGCTGATGTGATAAAAGCAACAGGGCATGACCTGATGAATTCACTCAAGTTCAATGAGGTTGATTGGACTGTCGTGGTTAAAAAAGCAAGTGAGGAAGACGTCAAAGCACGTAAAGAAGCATTAGAAGCTTCAAAACAAGAGACTGAAGAGTCAACAGCCGAAGAGGCGTAAAAACTACCTTTTTTCTTCTGTGGACCAAGTATTCTACTTGTGTCTGCAAATTTCTAAACTTATTTATTTTCTATTATATTTTTAATTTTTGTGCAGTTTACTATTTTGTAGGATTTATATGTAGGAGATTCATACTATGCTCAAATAGAGCATAGTATGAAGAATTATTTTAAGTTTTTAGCGATATTTTTTACCGCATCACTTGCGTGGTTGAATGCAAGTGCAATACTACCTTGATCAGTTACAACATCACCGATAGTATAAAGACCTTCTACATTTGTTTCAAATGTAGCTTCGTTGTATACAGGTACATCCCACTCACCAGTCTTAACACCTGAGTTTACAAGGATATCTTTTGGAGTAGTACCACCAAGTGCATACACAGCTCTGTCATACTCACCAGTTGAACCATCAGTAAAGTTTACTTTGATTTTTCCAGCTTCTGTAGCTTCAACGCTCTCAACGTCTACACCCAGTTTGTTAAGAAGTTTTACCGTTATCAAGGTATTTCATACACATGCTTCTGTGTTGATAGGGTTCATTCTTTTGATCTCAGCTTGTCTGTAGTTAAGTGTTACAACACAATCTTCCATATCTTCCAATCTCTACCAGACCATATGCGTACTCACCAGCAGTGTCACCACCACCAACAACCATTACGTGCTCACCATTTTGAACTTTAGAAAGGTTGAAGTTTAGTACATCTTTAAGCTCTTTAGGGAATTTATATCTTGGTTTGTTCGGTTTACCCATACGACCTACTGAAAGGATAACGTTTTTAGCTTTCATAGTTTCAAAAGCTTCAGCTATACCATCCGTTGCAAAAACAATTGAGAAAAGACCATCTTGACCTTTTTCAACTCTAATGATCTCATGGTTGTATTCAAACTTGTCAAGTACACCAGCATTTGTTTAGTTTTTCATCCATTTGTTCAATGTACTCTTCTTTTGAACACTCTTCAAATGTAACATTACCAGTGAACTCAAACTTGATACCCATCCAGTCTTTATCAACACGTTTACCTTTTTTGTAAAACTTGTGAATCATGTCATTGTGGTGAGGTGCTTTGTCAATAACAACGATGTTCTCGATACCAGCTAGTTTTGCTTCGATAGCAGATGCCATACCGCCAGGACCTGCTCCAATAATTGCAATGTCTACTATTTTTCCGTTTTCTTGAATCATGTTTAATCCTTATGATATTTTGTTTTGATAAGGATTGTAACATAGTTAGCTACAAAATCATGTATATGAAATTATAATTTTCATAAGTTTGGCATCGTTGTTACATTTAGTCACAGAAGATAGCACTATAGCAAGGCATATAATGTTATGTATATGAATATAAGTGATACATTTTAACACAGTACTTTGTTTTTTAATTTGTTTTCTAATACAATCATCTAATGTATTTTACTAGGGGAGACAATAAATAGTATTGTCCAAGCTATAAATAAAGGAAGAATGATACAAGGAAGAGACAATAGTGGAGTACGATTATGAAAGTCAAAAAGAGAATATTGAAGAAATCATAAAAGGTCTTAAAGATACTGACAGTATAGTTTTTTCAGCGGATATTACAAATGAAGAAGCACTACGTTTTTCAATCACTTAAAGAGAAATATGAGCAAGAGATTGATATGTCCTGAAGCAAAGGGCTATCAGGATTTCTTAAAGCATATAGCAGCAGTAGCGGGTATCATCTATTTAAAGGAGATTTAGATGCTTTGGCTGTCTCTGATGTAGTGATATCTTTTGGGCATGGTTTCAGGATGACAGATCAGAATCTGAATCATTGATTCGTAAAACCTTAGAAGAAAAAAAGGCCAAATTTGTTTACATGCATCCTATAGAAGATGCAACACTTCGAGCCAATATAACTCAGTTTATAAAATATGAAGTAGGAAGTGAAGAGGGTGTTGCTGCATTATTGGCATATACATTACTTAGAAGACAAAGAACTTCCTGAAGAGATAGAAGATATTTTAGAAGATCTTGATATTGGTTATCTCAGTGCGGAAAGTAATGTGGGAGAAGAAGAACTTGAATCTATGTATGAACTTATAGATGAAAAAACTACACTATCATTGATCATAGGTAGTGATCTGTATACGCATCCAAAAGCAGGACAAATCGCAAAATTAATAGCACTGTTGGAACTGTATGCAGGAGTGAATGTTTTGTGTGTACCGCCTGCTAAAAATGCCTTAGGTGTTGCATTGATCTGTCATCTTGATGATGTGGCTCAAGGTCAAAGTGTAGTCTATAAAAGTTGTAAAGAAGGTACCTATGTAAATGGTGATAAATGTGTGTATATGAATGATGATATGTATGCTTCAGATAGTAGATGGATTAAATGGCATTGCAAATGCTTTAGGATTCCATGCTAAAAATCTTATAGACTACAGCAATCAATTACCACAAGATAAAGGTTTTCAAATACTGTAGTGAGGATGATTTAAAGAAGTCATGTATGTATAGATTGACTGCCTACAAGAGCAGAGTAAAAGATCTTACATTGGATGAAATAGATGATCTCCCTGTGTATGATGGTGCAGTGATTTATACGTATAAAGTTGAAAAACCGATAGTACAAGAGAAGCGAAATAGAAGATATATTGAGTGGTTCTAAACAGTTTGCAATGGCTACAAAATTACAAGATGGTGATAGTGATTTCTTTTGAGATTGAAGGGGTTAAATTTACGCGTGTGTTTAAAATTGATACACATATGAAAGGAGTTATAGCGCTGAATCCGACTTCTGACATAGACTTAAGTGCATCTTTGCTATCCTCCTATAGATTTAGCAGACTAGCTTTTGAAAAAATAAATAATCAAAAAATAGGAAACAACGATGAGTGAAGTACAAACAGTAGATAATATGGTCTCAATTTCGATTGATGGTGTCGAGTATAAGGCAAAAGAGGGTGAATATATCCTTAATGCTGCTCGTGCCAACGATGTCTTTATCCCAGCTATATGTTACTTGACAAGATGTTCGCCAACATTGGCATGTCGTATTTGTCTGGTAGAGGCAGATGGAAAACAAGTATATGCATGTAACGCTAAAGTTAAAGAGGGAATGGAAGTCACTATTGACACACCGAATATTCTTGAAGAGCGTAGAGCTATTATGGAAGTTTATGATGTAAACCACCCGCTTCAGTGTGGTGTGTGTGATAAGTCTGGTGAGTGCGAATTACAAAACTATACACTTGAACTTGCTGTAGATTCACAATCGTATATGATTCCAGATACCAAAAGAGAGGCAACAAACTGGTCTTCAGTACTACACTATGATCCAGGCCTTTGTATTGTATGTGAACGTTGTACTACTGTATGTAAAGATATGATAGGTGATGCTGCGATCACAACAGTCAAAAGAGGTGGTGCAGACCTTGATAAGGGTTACAAAGACAGTATGCCAAAAGATGCATATTCTATGTGGAACAAACTGCAAAAATCTGTTATTGCTCCAAGTAACGGTACTGAATTCACTAACTGTTCTGACTGTGGTGAGTGTCTTGCTGTATGTCCTGTTGGTGCATTGGTAAGTCGTGACTTTGTGTATCAGTCAAATGCTTGGGATCTTAAGAAGAGTACCTGCTGTTGCAGCACACTCAAGTGATGGTGCTCAAATTTATTATGAAGTAAAACCAACATCGATTGAAGATAGATCTGAAAAGATCTACCGTGTTACCAATGAATGGAATTATGTATCTTTAGATGGTTCAGCACGTTTTGCATATGATTTTGAAAACAGAGGTGTAAGTAAAGATGAAGCAGCATTTAATGCAGCACTTGAAGCGTTCAAAAAGGCAGATACAGTTCGTTTTAATTCTATGATCACAAATGAAGAAGCGATGATGCTTCAAACACTTAAAGAAAAAATGGGACTTAAACTCTATAATCCAGAAGTAAGAGCATTCCAAAAATTCTTAGGGTATTATACAGCAGCTTCAGGTAGTCATCTTTATACTCAACAGATACAGATGCGATCATGAAAAAGAGTGATTTTGTTATCTCTGTAGGTGCAGCACTTAGAAATGATTCTCCTGCATTGAAATATGCATTTAACAATGTACAGAAGCTGAACAAAGGTGCAGGACTTTATTTCCATCCGGTAGGGGATACACTTGATACCTTCTTTTGGTAAGACTATTGAGTCATTTACTCATAAAGCAGGTCTTGAAGAAGCAGCACTCTATCTTATTTTAGATCTATTTGCGGATAAAGAGAAACTTCCTTCTGATGTAAAAGAGTATATTGAAAGCTTTAAAAGTACTGAGACCAGAACAGTTAAAGAGCAAGTTATGAAGACTGTCAAAGAGATGGTTGTGAATGAAGAGACAGGTGAAGAGGAAGAAGTATCTAAAAAAGTAAAAGAGACTGTTGAAAAAGAGATCACAGTCACTATCAATGGTTTGGTGAATCTACTTGGTGGTGATTCTGAGAAATTTGATGATGCATTTGACAAGATGATGAAGAAAAAAGAGGCTTTTTCACTGATGGTGGGTGAAGATCTTTACTTCCATAAAAAAGCAGAAAACCTGGCTAAACTTGTGGCACTTGTAGAAGCAACATGTAACATCGATGTGGTTATGACACCTCCAAAGTCAAATGCACTGGGTGTTGCACTTATCTGTGACCTTGATGATGAGTGTTCTGGATACACGATAGGTTACAATGAAAATGGTGACTTTAGACTCTCTGCACTTAGGTGATGGTGATCTAGATATGCCTGCAATGAATCAGCAAGAAGGAACATTGACATCTATGGGTAAAAGAGTACTTCCTACCAATGCTGCTTTAGAGTATGATGGATATGAACTTAATGATATTATGAAAGCACTTGTTGGTGCACCAGAATTGACTATCGACTGGACACAAATACTTCCAGTAGAAAAAGGTTTTAAAGCTGTAGCATTTGACTCTTTACCAAATGCATTTACTAATGATGGCGTAGATAATCGTGGATACAGACTTGATATTAGCGGTTCAAGAAGTAGAACTACCGAGCTGTAGAAAAGTTTGATGAGAGTTTAGCACTTGAAGGTGAAATTGCATACAGATGTAATCCTGCAAGACAATTTAACGACTTTACAGACAAGTCTCATGAGATCTTTGAAACATTTGCACTTTATGCAAGTACAGCTAAAGCAGAGAGTTTAGGTGAAAAGGTAGAAGTTGTATTTGAAAATGGAAGTATTACTTTAGATGTAGTTGCGGATGAGAAGATCACAAGGTGATATTGTAAAAGTACCGGATTTCAAATCTGCTAAAGATGTGTATGGTCTCTTTGGAGAGTCTAGATATCAAACAGTAACATTGAGAAAGGTGTAATATGGAAACAACACTCGTAGAAAACTTACCAGAAGTTACTGCATTAGGTGTTATCATTAAAGCCATCATTATATTGGCAGTGATTTCAGCAATTGCAGGTTTTGGTACATATATAGAAAGAAAAGTACTTGCATTTATGCAAAGACGTCTTGGGCCAATGCACGTAGGACCTTATGGTTTACTGCAAATTGCAGCAGATGGTATTAAACTCTTTACTAAAGAAGATATCATTCCTCAAAATGCAAATAAATTCATTTTTATGATCGCACCTGTTATTACAGCTGCAACTGCATTTATTGCACTTTCTGCTGTACCTGTTTTCCCAGACTTTACTATTCCTGAATTTGTTCCTTTACTTGGTGGTATATTTGTACCTTCAATAGCATCTGATCTCAATATTGGTATTTTGTTTGTACTTGGTATGATGGCAGCAGGACTTTACGGTCCATTACTTGGCAGGTATGTCACAGGCAAATAAATGGGGTATCATCGGTGCAGCTAGAACAGCGATTCAGTTTTTATCTATGAAGTAGTCACAGGACTTTCTATCTTAGCACCAATTATGATGGTAGGTTCATTGTCATTTGTTGACTTTAATGATGCACAAGCAGGTGGTATTGGTTCATGGTTCATCTGGCAACAGCCAGTAGCATTTGTACTTTTCCTTATTGCAGGATTTGCAGAAACGAACAGAACACCATTTGACCTTCTTGAGCATGAAGCAGAAGTTGTTTCTGGGTATGCAACAGAGTATTCAGGTATGAGATGGGGTATGTTCTTTATTGGTGAATATGCAAACATGATCACTGTTGCGATTATTGCGTCAGTCGTATTTCTTGGGTGGATATGATGTAGAAAGCTGCATTCGGATGGTTGTTTATCATACTTAAAATAGCATTCTTCTTCTTCTTAATGTTATGGGTAAGAGCATCATGGCCACATATAAGACCAGATCAATTGATGTGGCTTTGTTGGAAAGTATTAATGCCAATTGCAGTGATCAATATTTTGATCACTGCGTATAGTGATAATGGTATAAGGGAGCAGGTATGAGTTTAGAACAATTTAAAAACAGAAATGTAGGTACACAAAACTACATGACAGTAGATGCAGGACAGACACCAGTTACTGCTATGGATAAGTTTACACAAGTTGCAAAAAGAACAGTTCAAAGGTGAACTTTTTGTGGGTCTTGGGGTAACCATGAAAGCAATGCTCAAGGCACTTTTCAAAGGAGATATGCATACAGTAAAGTATCCATTTGAAAAGTTACCTATATCACCAAGATATAGAGCGATCCATGATATGCTTAGACTGCTTGAAAGTGGTAACTATAGATGTATCGGATGTGGTCTTTGTGAAAAGATATGTATTTCAAATTGTATCTCTATGGATACAAGATATGATGAGAATCAACGTAAAGAAGTAAGTGAATATACAATTAACTTTGGTCGTTGTATTTTCTGTGGATATTGTGCAGAAGTATGTCCTGAACTTGCTATTGTACATGGACCAAGATATGAGAATGCATCTGAACAAAGAGCAGGGTTTCTCACTCTTTGAAGATATGTTAACACCTATTGATAAACTGAATTTGCAACAAGAGTATGATGGATTTGGTGCCATTTCTCCAAATGCAGATGAAAATATTAAAAAAACGCCATTAGCGTATTAGGGAGAGTAGAATGTATGAAATCGTAGCCTTTTATCTATTTTCGGCTTTAACAATAGGACTTTTCTTGATCACGGTCATGAGTAAGAATATACTTTATGCTATGACATCACTTGGCAGCAGGAATGGTACTTATCTCAGGATTTTTCTTCATCTTGGGAGCAGATTTCCTTGGTGTGGTTCAACTGGTTGTATATGTAGGGGCTAGTAATGGCACTTTATGCATTTGCAATGATGTTCTTTGATGCAACAAGAGATATTAAAGAGAAAAATACAAACAATGCTTTGGTATTTTTACTTGGTGGATTAGTCAGCATTGGTACTTGGTACTTATGTTTGCTGCACCGATCTTTTCTGAAAATATACAGGCACTTTATCCAATGCATGAAGGTGTAGGTAATGCACAAGATGTAGGTATTGTACTCTTCACAAAGTATCTTGTACCATTTGAAGTAGCAGCTTTGATGTTACTTGTAGCAATGATCGCAGGAATTATACTTGCAGGTAAGAAAATGGATGAAAGTCTCACTGAAGATATGAGTGCAGATGATGAAATTATGATAGTAAAGGATGAAAAATGATAGGTCTTTCTCACTACCTGATCGTATCAGCGATTATCTTCTCTATAGGGTTGGTCGGTGTACTTAGAAGAAGAAACCTTTTAATGCTTTTCTTCGCAACAGAGGTAATGCTTAATGCAGTAAATATTGCATTTGCAGCTATTTCACATTATTATAATGATTTAACAGGTCAAATGTTTGCATTCTTTATTATTGCTATTGCAGCAAGTGAAGTGGCAGTTGGTCTTGGTATTTTAATTGTATTGTATAAAAAACATGGAAGTCTTGATCTTGACGACCTAGCAAGTATGAGAGGATAATAATGGAAAATTTAGTATATATAGCACTTTTTGCACCATTTGTAGGTTCTCTTTTTGCAGCTTTATTTGGTATGAGTGAAAGAAAAATATTTGTAGGTATTATAGGTTCTCTACTTATAGGTCTATCTTTTACTGCATCAGCAACATTGGCATACAATCTTTACACAACAGGTGAAGTTGTACATGTAACAATGATGGATTGGATCAATGCAGGGGATATTCAATATACCGTTTGGTTTTGTAATTGATCAAATCTCTGTAACAATGATGACAGTGGTTACTTTGGTTTCTACAGTAGTACATATCTATGCGATTGGTTATATGGATCATGACAAGAGTTTTAACAGATTCTTCTCGTATCTTTCTGCTTTCGTATTCTCTATGATGATACTTGTTATGTCAGATAACTTTGCTGGTCTATTTATAGGTTGGGAAGGTGTTGGTGTATGTTCATGGTTACTTGTTGGTTTTTGGTATCATAAACCAGATCAGACAAGAGAAGAAAATCCTTCTATCTCTCCATCATGGGCAGCAAATGAAGCATTTATTATGAACCGTATCGCTGACCTTGGTATGTTGATCGGTATTTTTATTATTTACTGGAACACAGGTTCTCTTCAGTATGATGAAGTATTTGCTCAACTTGCCATATCTTGGTGAAACTGTTTTGGTTACAGCAGCTATTGCACTCTTTATCGGTGCAATGGGTAAATCAGCTCAGTTTCCGCTTCACACATGGTTAACGGATGCGATGGAAGGTCCTACACCGGTTTCTGCATTGATCCACGCAGCAACAATGGTAACAGCAGGGGTTTTCCTAGTCATTAGAGCCAATCCGCTTTATAGTATGGAAGAAGTTGCAGGTGTAAGTTTCTTCATAGCATCTCTTGGTACATTTGTTGCATTCTATGCAGCATCTATGGCATTGGTTGAACGTGACTTGAAAAGAATTATTGCATATTCAACACTTTCACAGTTAGGATATATGTTTGCTGCAGCAGGACTTGGTGCATACTGGATCGCACTTTTCCACCTTGCAGCACACGCATTCTTTAAAGCACTACTCTTCCTTGGTGGAGGTAACGTGATGCATGCTATGCATGATGAACTTGATCTCTTTAAGATGGGTGAACTTGAGAAAGAAAATGAGAGGTACATGGATCTATATGACCATTGCTTCTGTTGCGCTTGCTGGGCTACCTCCACTTGCAGGTTTCTGGTCAAAAGATGCGATTATTGAAACAGCATTTAATGAAGCATACTTATATCTTATGGGGTATGTTAGTCATTACTGCGGGAATGACTGCATTTTATTCATTTAGACAGGTATTTTTATCGTTCCATGGTGAAGATCGTCATACACCACTAGGATTCCATCCACATGAAATGTACAAGTTTGTACTTGTAGCAATGTCTCCACTTGCAGTACTTGCTGTGATCACGGGATGGTTTATGGGATCATACAAAGCATTTATTTATAAGATCGGTGAGACTGTTCAGTATGAAATGTCTGAACATACACATCACTTGGCAACGTATTTAGGTCTTATTGTTATCTTCTTTGCGATCTCAGGTATAGCTTATGCATATTATAAATATGCAAGAACAGGTGAAAATGCCTGGAAAAGAAGTGAAAAGGTTGAAAACGGTTTCTTCTATAAACTACTTGCCAACCAATATTATGTACCAAAATTCTATGAAGAGTTTATTACAAAACCATATATGATGATCTCTGAGAAATTCTGGACACAGGTAGATTTAAAAATAGTAGATGCAACAGTAGATAATATTGCGAAGTTCCTTTACGGTTCTGGTGATAAAACAAGAAGTATGCAAACAGGTAACCTTTCAAACTATCTAAACTGGATGGCTGTAGGTGCGGTACTATTATTGGTAATTGCTGCGATTTCAGCGATGATAGGTTAAGGGGTAAAAATGGAAAATATTTTAAGTATATTGGTATTCTTCCCGGCAGTTGCAGGATTGCTTGGATTTGTAGTAGATAAAGATAGTGCAAGAATCTACGGTATTACTGTAGCTGACAATTGAATTCTTTCTTTCTTTATGGTTATGGTTTAGTTTTGATACAGTCAAATGCAGGAATGCAGTTTGTAGAGATGATCCCTTTGATCCCTGATATGGGTATCTCGTACTATCTTGGTGCTGACGGTATCTCATTGTTCATTATTCTTATGACAACATTGATGACACTTATCGGTATGGCAAGTATGGGTGAAACAAAAAATATTAAAAATATGATTGTGACACTTCTTTTCCTAGAGATGACAATGGTAGGTGTATTTGTTGCACTTGATGCTATTATTTTCTACGTATTCTGGGAGCTTTCTCTTGTACCTATGCTTTATATCGTTGGTGCATGGGGTGGACCATTAAGAGTATATGCATCAATCAAGTTCTTCCTCTATACATTTACAGGATCACTTATCATGCTTGTTGGTATGTTATTTGTTGCATACATTTATCATAGTCTTACAGGTGTATGGAGTTTTGCTATTACAGATTGGTATGCATTGGTATTACCTGTTGATTATCAGTTATGGTTATTTGCAGCATTCTTTATTGGTTTTGCCATTAAAGTACCAATGTTCCCATTCCATACATGGATTCCATATGCACACGGACAAGCACCAACTATCGGTTCGGTAATCCTTGCAGCGGTACTTCTTAAAATGGGTACATACGGATTTGTAAGATTTTCACTTCCAATGTTCCCGGATGCATCAGTTTTGGCTATTACACCGATTGCAGTGTTATCACTTATTATGATCATCTACACAGCAATGATCGCATATGCACAAAAAGATGTTAAACAAGTGATTGCATACTCTTCAGTATCACACATGGGTATTATTATGCTCGGTCTTTTTGCAATGAATGCAGAAGGTCTGTCAGGTTCAGTATTCCAAATGTTGTCTCACGGTATTGTTTCGGGTGCGCTGTTTATGCTTGTTGGAATGATCTATGAGAGAAGACATACAAAACTTATGTCTGAATTTGGAGGTATCGCATCAGTGATGCCTAAGTTTGCTGTTATTTTCGGGTCATGTTGATGGCATCGGTCGGATTACCACTTACGATTGGTTTTGTCGGTGAGTTCCTTGTACTTCTTGGTTTCTATCAAGTATCACCTATGATGACTATTTTGGCAGGTACTTCTATTATCTTGGGTGCAGTCTATATGTTAAGAGTAATGAAACGTACTTTCTTTGGTCCATTGAATAATGAAGAGAATAAAAAACTTAAAGATTTGAATGCTAGAGAAACATGGTCACTTATTCCATTGGTTGCAATTGTAATTTGGTTAGGTGTATATCCTAAACCGGTACTTGAACCAATAGATAACTCTGTAAAAGCATTGCTAAACTTTATGGATGAAAAAGCGATTACACAAGAGGCAAAAGATATGATAAGAGTTGCAAAAACAACTAAGGAGGTGAAGTAATGTTAGAGCCTATTAATGTAAGTTTAGAGAGTCTAAACCTTATTACTCTTGCCCCAATGCTTATTGCAGTTGTCGGTGGTCTGATCATTTTGATTGATTGATCTACTGAATGAGAAATTACATAAATCACTTTATGTAATGTTGACTATTTTGGTATTGTTTGTTGATTTTGGGGCTGTGTTAGGTCTAAATGTAAATGAACGTGGTTTCTTTGATGTGATGTTGATAGACGGTATTTCAATCATATCGCAATTGATGATCATTGGTGGATCAATGATATTTATACCTTTGGCATTAACATCAAAAAGATTCCACGAATATTCATATCCTGAGTTCTTTGCACTGTTCTTATTTATGATTGCAGGATTCCAGTTTATGGTAGCATCAGATAATCTGATCCTTATTTTTGTAGGACTTGAAACAGCATCGCTTTCACTTTATACGCTTATAGCACTTCACAATAGAGCAAATTCTTATGAAGCTGCTGTGAAGTACTTTACAATGGGTGCACTTGCAGCTGCATTCTTTGCTATGGGTTCAGCAGTAGTTTACGCACTTGACTGGTTCAGTAGAACTTATATAAAGTAGCAGAAGTACTTGCTTCACGTATGAATGAGGCAGGATTAATGATCGCAATCTTTGGTTCATCTGTATTGTTGTTGGTTGCTTTTGCATTTAAAATTTCACTTTTCCCATTCCATACATGGGCACCAGACGTATATGAAGGTGCTTCTGCTCCTTTAGCTGGTTATATGTCAGTTGTACCTAAAGTTGCAGCATTTGTAGTGAGTATTAGAATTTTCGGTATGTATATTGATCTTGGTATTGAGTGGGTAAGATGGACAATTCTTATCATTGCAGTATTGACAATGACACTTGCAAACATTATGGCATTGGTTCAAAATGATGTCAAACGTATGCTTGCATACTCTTCTATCTCTCATGCTGGTTTCATTATGGCAGCATTGGCACTGGATACAACAGAGGGTAATACAAGTATATTCTTATACTATGCACTCTTTATGTTCACTAACCTTGGTGCTTTTGCTATGTTATGGATCTCTCGTCATAAAGTGAGAAGATTTGATCAAGATTATGATCACCCTTATGATAAGTTTGCAGGTCTTATTCAGATCATGCCTATGGGTGCAGTAGTGATGGGTCTCTTTATGTTCTCTCTAGCAGGTGTACCTCCATTTTCAGTATTCTGGGGTAAAATTTATGTGATGCAAGCAGCAGTAAATGCAGGATATATATGGTTAGCGATCATCATGGGACTTAACTCGGCAATTGCTGCATACTACTACTTGAAACTTGTAGTGTATATGTTCCTTAAAGATCCGGTAAAAGATGTGGATGTTGTTTACTATAATATTTCTAAACCATTGATGGTTATCATTGGATTTGCAACTTTTGCAACAGTTTCAGCTATCTTCTATGTGCAGCCACTTGTATCATATCTTTACTATATGATAAGTGCCAGCGGCTACTAGCATTTAGCAGTTATAGAGCTTTGCTCTATAACTAATGACAAGGTACTTTTATCTATCTTGTTATTTTCTTAACAAAATCTTCTCTAACTCTGCAACACTTACCTTTTATCACATTATTAAACTGAGAATTATTAAATGTTGTTTGTCGTTTTGCCAATCTTGCAGTATTGGTTGTGATTTTTTCTATAAGCATTTTTTTGTCATAGATACCATCCAGATAGGCCAATGTCTCTTTGATACCTATGGATTTCATACAATTAGGTGCTCGTGTATATTTTTTCTCAAGCATACATATTTCATCGATCAGACCATCATTAATCATCATATTGGTACGTAAAGCTATACGCTCACGAAGTAATCTTTCTGTCAATCTCTATTTGGTAGATAGGAAGAGCTTGTGTCACTGTAGGTTTAGGTGGAAATTGTTTAAAGTATTGTGTAGGAGTTAAAGCTGTTTCAAAATAGATATGCAATGCTTTTTCTATACGGTAGGTATCATTAGATTCTATATGTGACATATAGTTCTCATCTATACCCTGAAGCCAGATATAGGTTTGTTGTAAATCTTGTAAATAGTTATTTGTTTTTTCTTTTGTTTCAATACTTATAGTAGGTAGTTCACTGATCCCATCTATAAGCATTTTCAAGTAAAAACTGGTGCCTCCAACAATCACAAGATTTTTTCCATCCATTAAACATTGTGTATGTACATCATGGTAAAGTTTGATAAAAGTTGTTACATCAAAGTTCTCATTAGGATAGAGGTAATCCATACCAAAATGTACTATGCCTGCTCGCTCTTCTAGTGTAGGCTTTGCTGAAACGATGTCAATCTCTTTATAGATAGAGAGTGAATCAAGTGATAGTATGTGAGCATTCATCTGTTGTGCTATCTTGATGGAAAGAGAGGTCTTTCCTGATGCAGTTGGACCGATAAGTGCAAGTTGTTCAAAGGTTTTTATATTTGGCATTTAGTGCTTCACTGTAGTCTGTTTAATACTTCTCATAGCGTAATCATACCACAGTGAGTGTTAAGGGTTAAGGGCTAAGTGTTAAGAGGGTAAAATATCATATTATATTTTTGGAGTATAAATGAATCTCTTTGATAAAAATAATCGTTTTAATATTGCAAACTTGGTTACATATTTAAATGTTTCACTTGGTGTTACAGCAATATATTTTATAGTTCAAGAAAATTTTTTTGTAGCAATTATTTTAGCATGGATAGCAGGTGCATGTGACATTATAGATGGTAAATTAGCACGCAAATACAGTCTTTCAACAGAGTTCGGTATTCAACTTGACAGTTTTGCAGACTTTCTCTCTTTTGTGGTTATGCCTCCATTTTTACTATTTTATGCAGTAAAACATTATAGCGGTATTACAGGTGTGGAAGAACTGCTGTTAGGTTTGGTATTTATCTGGTATATCATTAACGGACTACGAAGATTGGTTGAGTTTAATCTTAAAGTAGATGTTGGAAAAGTTGAAAAATATTTTGAAGGTGTACCTACACCATTAGGAGCCATACTTTTATGGATACTTTATCTGCTTAATGCCTATGGGGTGATTACCAGTGGATATATCATTGCGATTATTGGTAATGATCATTGCATGGACATTGAATTCTAAACTAAAAATTCCTCATCCATAGAGCTTCAGCAGTGAATCGTTTTACAGAAAAGCTGAACCATTTTTCAGAACTGGTCATGTTTAAACACTCAGTGTTTTCCCTGCCATTTATTTTTATTGCTATGCTTGTTGCTGCACAAGGTCGGCTGGTTTGGATGGAAGCTATTATTTTTAGGTACATTAGCTGCAGTGACAGCACGTAATTTTGCCATGGGTGTAAACCGTTATCTTGACAGAGATATTGACATTCTTAATCCCCGTACTAAAGGTCGTCCTTCTGTAGATGGTAGAGTTACTAATACACAGATGATAGGCTTTATAGTGATCAATGCCTTAATGTTTATTGTGGTCACATATTTTGTAAATACTTTAGCTTTTCAGCTCTCGATACCTATTTTGTTTGTACTTGCGTGCGTACACGTTTTTTAAACGTTTCTCCGCATTGGCACATCTCATACTGGGCGTAAGTTTAGGATTGGCACCTATAGCAGGTGTTGTAGCGGTAAGTGGCGAGATAACACTCTGGTCTGTCTATCTGGCAATAGGGGTAATGTTTTGGGTAGCAGGGTTTGATCTACTCTACTCTCTACAAGATATGGCATTTGACAAAGCCAATAATTTGCATTCTATCCCTTCGAAATTTGGTGCAAATAAAACGATGTGGATCGCAAGGGTATTTCACTTTTTAGCCATTATTTTTTGGGTTTATTTTGTGTTTACAGCAGGATTAGGTTATTGGGCACAGCTTGCAGTGCTTTTTTCTGCTATTATGTTAACTTATGAACATTACATTGTCAACAAAGATTTTACAAAAATAGACAAAGCCTTTTTTACAGTCAATGGATATTTGGGGTTTGTTTTTTTAATTTTAATTATTATGGAGGTTATATAAAATGCAAATGATGGATATAACAATTTTATCGTTATTGGCACTATTGGTGATCATACTATTGATACTCGTAAGTAAAAAATAGTAAATTAGCAAAAGAGAATAAAAAGTTAAACGAGATACTGGACGTGAAAAATGTTACTATAGCAAATTATGAAGCATCACGTGTTGCCGTAAAAGATGTAATAGAAAACTTCTCTTCTCTTGATGATGTGATGGATCTTATCAATGCGGGTGAAAGCAAATCTTCTGTCGCAGAAAAACTGGGTATCCCTGTAAGTAAGATAGAGCTGATCATTAAGTTTGATAAACTTAAAAAGAGAGATTAATGTCCAAAAGCTCTTGGGAGACAATTTTATCTGAAGCCTATGCCTCTCTTGAGGCAGACTATCAAAGATTTTTAGAAGTAGATAAGAACTATTTTCCTTCTAAAGAAAACTACTTCAATGCGTTTAAGACACTTCCTAAAGAGAAAGTCAAATATATTTTGTTTGGACAGGATCCTTATCCTAGAAAAGAGAGTGCCGGTGGATATGCTTTTATAGACACTAAGGTTGAGAACCTATTTTCAAGTACTGGGCTGAGCAAAGAGGTCAATCGTGCTACAAGCCTGCGTAACTTCATGAAAATGGCACTTGTAGCTAGTGACAGGTTAAAAGCAGAAGATACTTCACAAGAAGCTATAAGCAAGTTAGATAAAACAGAGATGATCAACTCTATAGATGAGCTAAGAATAAATTTTGAAAAAAATGGGGTACTTCTTTTAAATACAGCACTGATCTTCACCGATAAAAAAAGTACAAAAAAACATGTAAAGGCATGGAAACCTTTTGTGCAATCACTGTTAAATGCACTTGAAGATAATGCACCAAAACTCATCTTGTTCGGCACCCATGCAAAAGATTTAAAGAAGCAATTTTCACTGGATAAATTTGAGACGATAGAACTGGAGCATCCATACAATCATACATTTATTTCCAACCCAAAAGCACTCGAATTATTTGGTCCTATGCATCTACTTGATATCTAAAGATTTCTCTGCTATAATTGCGCTCTAAATATCACTCTGATATTTAAAATGTGCACTCATAGCTCAGCTGGATAGAGCATCGGTTTGCGGTACCGAAGGTCTCAGGTTCGAATCCTGATGGGTGTACCACTTCTAATAACGTTTTTTTCACATATAAAATATTTTACAGTAAGTCATGTGTTGCATTTCTTTTTGGTATGCCTTATGGCAGATTGTGAACGATTTAATCCAGACAGAGATTTAAGCTTCTTAATCTCAGAAATCTTATAAAGCTATTTATTGTATACATAAAAATTAAGATATGATATTGTATGAAAAAAATCATCTTTATACTCATCCATACATTTTTATTTGCTTCAGTACCTGATCAGAATTTGAAACACTATCAGGAAAGATATACTTTCTGTCATGGTAAAACGAATTATCAGATCACTGAATGTTTATTAAACGGTTCTCTAAACTACTCTAGAGTAAGAGGCGAGAGAAACACATATAGAAAAGTCAATAAAGATGGCTTAAAAAAAGCAGAACTAAATGGTAATACTTATCACTATGTCATGAATCTTTTACCACATACAAAAAGGTATACTGGATTAAAAAACTATCTAGATTATCTCTATTCTATTAAAGGAGAGTATACTCCTCCAAGATTTAAAGGGAATACTTCAGAAGATATCATAAGGATTAAAAAAGTATTAAATCTACTACAGAATGCAGGTCTAGAAGAGAATATAGAACATAGTGTAAGGTTTGATGATGAAATACTAGAATATCAAAGAAGACATGGTTTAGAGGTTGATGGAGTCATTGGTCCAAATACAAAAAGAGAATTAAAGCAGATCCTATCAACAGTATCATCACAAAAGTAAAAAAGAATTTAGAATTAGAAAGGATCTCAAGTCCGAAGGGTTCAAATTATATTTTAGTCAATATTCCTGAATTTAAAATGCATTATTATGACAAGGATGAACCTGTTTTAAATATGAAAATCATTGTTGGAAAAAGCAGAATGAGAACCCCTGTGTTTAATAGAGAAATGAAATATATTGTTAAAAATCCAAGGTGGAATGTCCCGCCATCGATTTATTTAAATGAGTATGCCGATAAGCCAGAGAGTTATTTGAAAAAAAATGGATTTACGTATGACAATGAAGGTAAATTATACCAAAAGGAAGGTCCAAGATAATGCATTGGGATTAGTGAAGTTTTTGTTTCCTAATCAGTACAATGTTTATATGCATGATACCCCGACAAAATCACTTTTTGATAAAAGAGTTAGGGCATTTTCCCATGGCTGTATACGATTGGAGAAAGCAATAGAACTCTTAAATGAATTGGGATATGAATATGATACAGATAAAAATAAGTGGGTCACTTTAAAGAAGAAGATACCTGTGTATGTTGAATATCATACTGTTTGGATAGATGATGAAGGAATTGTTCAATTTAGAAATGACATATATGGATATGAAAGGAAGTTATTTAATTAATTTTTAGAAATATTCAAAAGTAATAAATCAATTTTTTTCTTATATCTTTCTGCAACCAAGTCCTAACCAAATTTATATTACAATGATACCAATAACTTTAGGGAGTTTCCATACAATGAACATTTTACTTATTAATGACAATCCTGTTGTCTCTAGACTGCTCACACTTTGTACTCGTGGTGAGCATATTGGGTTGGATGAAGTAAAGCGTGTAGAGGATATTGAAAGATGTCAGGTATGATATATTGTTTGTGGATGATGCTTCGTATGTAGACCATATTGATGCATTACTTAAAGATAGAAGCATAAGAAAAAAAGTTTTTATCTCTTATGATGAAGAGAAAGTAAAAGGTTTTGATGAGACCATTAAAAAGCCATTTTTACCTTCACAAATTATGAAAGTAATTGAAAGTGTTGATATGTATGAGGAGTTGGAGGAGAAGGTAGAAGAGAATATCTCTATTTCTCCTGCGACAAGAGAGGAAGAGATCATAGAGGAAGAAGTATTACCAGATATTTTTCCTTTACCTATAGAAGATGAAGAAAATGAAGATATCCTGGAGTCAGAAGACCATGTGGGCACAGAGATACTTAACAGTGATGAGATAGAAAAGATCAAAGCATTGTTAGATATGGATGATGAAATAGATATGAATGAAGAGGATGAACTTCTGAGTGATGATGAGTATGAAGCACGTAAAGTGAAGGTTATTAAAGAACAACTGATCGCTGATGGATTAGAGATAGTGGAAGAAAATGAAATTGTCGAAGAGTTAAGTATAGATCTTGTAGACTCCATAGAAAAAGCAGATGAAAAGCTAAAGAGAAAAAAATCAAAAAAAGACACTATTCAGATGAAGATGAACTTTCACGTATAGAAGATGCTTTTTTAATTGCATTGGCTAAAATGAAGCCTAAAAAGATCAAAAAACTTTTAAAAGGTAAAGAGATAGAGATCAAAATAAAATTAGAGGAAGATCAATAATGCAAAAAGGTGCTATTTTAGTACTCTCAGGTCCAAGTGGTGCAGGTAAAAGTACGATTATCAATGCAGCATCAGATGAGATAGGTGAATATTATTTTTCAATATCGACAACCACAAGAGCTCCTAGAGTCGGTGAAGAGCATGGTAAAGATTATTTTTTTGTGAGTAAAGAGAGTTTTGAAGAAGATATCAAAGCAGGTAATTTTCTTGAGTATGCCGAAGTACACGGTAACTACTATGGAACATCACTTAAGCCCGTAAGAGAAGCCTTGGAAGAAGGTAAACTGGTTATCTTTGATATCGATGTACAGGGTCATAGACTTGTACGTGCAAAGATGAATGATATTACTACATCTGCATTTATCACACCTCCAACACTGAAAGCACTGGAGACCAGACTTCGAGCACGATGTACAGATGATGAATCCGTGATAGTGAAGCGTATTGAAAATGCAAAAGGTGAGATAAAAGCTGTAGGTGAATATGATTTTACGATTATCAATGACACTGTAGAAGAGGCAGCAAAACGATTTGTTATTGTGGCTAAAGCTGCTAGATTGAAACAAAGTAAAGAAGATGAAGAAAAATTTGTAGTACAATGGTTATCAAATAACTAATATTAAACATATTGCAGTATAATTATTGAAATTAATGCTCATTGTAGCGAAATAAAGGATTGACATGGGTATGCCAAGTATGCCAGAACTACTAATTATATTGGCGATTGTTGTGCTTCTTTTTGGAGCAAAGAAGATTCCAGATCTTGCAAAAGGTATGGGAAGAGGTATTAAGGACTTCAAAAAAGCAATTAAAGAAGACGATGAAGAAGAGACTAAAGAGATTGCAAAGAAAGATGCAGAAGCACTGAAGCAAAGATTGAAGAGAAAAAAAGCGAAAATGCTTAATTTTAATACTGAGTACATCGTTACTCAGTATTGATAATACTCCTCCAAATAGCTATGAAGCTATTTTCTACTACAATTCCATATTAACTTTGACGGAAAACCTATGAAATTAAAATTACAAATTAATCAAGTTATTCAAAGAAGCTTTTTCTAAAGCAGGTATAGAACATGAACCTATGAGTGTATCTGAAGCAACCAAACCTGAGTTTGGAGACTTTCAGTTTAATGGTGCGATGGCCTTGTCTAAAAAATTGGGTAAAAACCCAAGAGAGATCGCAGCCCAAATTATTGAAAACCTTGATCTAACCGGAGTATTGGAAAAAGCAGAGATAGCAGGACCAGGTTTCATCAATCTCTGGCTCAACCCTTTTTGGGTGGCTTCACAATGTGAATTGGCACGCAAAGATAGTAGACTTGGTGTAGAAAAACGTGAAACACCTATCAAAGTTGTGGTAGATTATTCTGGACCGAATATGGCTAAACAGATGCATGTAGGACACTTACGTTCTACTATCATTGGTGATACGTTGGCAAATCTTTTAACCTATCTTGGGGATGAGGTCATACGTCAAAACCATATTGGAGACTGGGGTACACAGTTTGGAATGCTGATTGCTTATCTGGAAGAGATACAGGAAGATGGTTCTGTAAGTTTAAAAGACTTGGAGCAGTTCTATAAAGATGCTAAAGGACGTTTTGATGCAGATGAAGCGTTTGCAAATAAAGCCAGAGAGTATGTTGTAAAGATCCAAAGTGGCGATAGCCACTGTTTGGAACTTTGGCAAAAATTTATAGATATCTCGTTAGGGCACTGTGAAGAGGTCTATGAAAAACTAGGTGTCAATCTAACACGTGATGATGTTCGTGCAGAAAGTTTTTATAATGATGATCTAAGTGCAGTCATTAGTGATCTGAAAAGCAAAGGGTTATTGACACAGAGTGATGGTGCACAATGTGTATTTTTAGAAGGTGATGAAGTACCTGTGATTGTTCAAAAAGGTGATGGAGGTTATCTCTATGCGACTACAGATCTTGCAGCATTACGTTATAGAGCACAAGACATTAGGGGCACAACGTATCTCTTATGTGGTAGATGCAAGACAGGGTGGACACTTTAAGCAAGTGTTCAGAGTGGCAAAAGAGGCTGGTTTTGTTGCCGAAGATGTGAAACTTGAGCATATTGCATTTGGTACAATGATGGATAAAGATGGAAAACCATTTAAAACACGTGATGGTGGAACGGTCAAACTTATAGATCTACTTGATGAAGCAGTTGTTAAAGCCAAAGAGACGATCAATGATAAAGAGTCTTATTCTCCAGAAAAATTGGAGGTATTGGCAAAGATCATAGGAATCGGAGCGGTAAAATATGCCGATCTTGCGATCAACCGTGAATCAAACTATATCTTTAACTGGGACAAGATGCTCAGTTTTGAAGGTAACACTTCACTTTATATGCAGTATGCCTATGCAAGGATCCAAAGTATCTTCAGAAAGTATGATGGACCAGTAGAGGGTGATATCATTATCGGTGATGCATTGGAGCATAGACTCGCTACGATGCTCCTTCGTTTTGAAGATGTTCTGAATCGTGCAGCGGTAGATGCAGCACCTAATCAGATCACAACGTATCTGTATGAATTAGCAACACTTTTTATGCGTTTTTATGAACAGAATCCTATACTCAAAGAGGGTGTAGAGGAAGCGACAAAGATGAGTCGTTTAGCTTTTGGCTGATTTGACAGCTAAGACCATCAAACAAGGTTTGGATATACTTGGGATCGAAACTGTAGATAAGTTATAATATCTGCTAAGCATAGAAAAGTTTTGAAGGGGTTTTACTTCTTCAAAAGGAGAAATACTTATGAAAGCACTCATTATTTTAGTCAGTATTTGCCACATTGGGTATGATTTTTTTTCAATATAAGCAGAAACAGAGATCTCAAAAAACTTTTTATAGCTCTTAGTAACATTTGGCATTATCATCTCTTTGGCAGTCGTGGGAAATTTAACGCGGCAGGTCATGCCGATCTATCTGGCACATATTATGTTCATACTTGTTTCATGGGGTGGATTAATAGTGTATCTTGTAAGAGATACATATTACTGGTGGATTATCTTTTCACCGCTTGTGACGATTGGATTATTTTTGTTATTGGAGCTTTTAACCGGATCAGGTCATGAGGTAGTAAGTATTCGACAACTGTTGTCGTTATACCAAATGTTATGCAGGATCTATATCTTTTTTTTTTTGATTTTCGACAAGTTCATTCAAAAATGTTTCAAGTGAATAACGTTGTCTATATTCAGGTATCATGATATGAATAAGGATATCTCCTAAATCAGCTACTGCCCACTCATCACTGGCATCTGATGCAAGAAATGTATCACCTTGTTTTTTAAGCTCTGTTTTAAGATGGTCAAAAAGTGCAAGGGTGTGTTTAGCTATTGAGTGAATTAGCGATAACTACACGTTTTGCAATGTAATCTGCATCATCAAGGTTAAATACTTCTATCTCTTCAGCTTTTTTATCATCAAGTATTTTTACGATACTTTCTATTCTTTCGTCTATTGTCATATGGTGTTGCCCTTCTAATATATGTTTGACAGATGTTCTTATCTTTTCGTCAATAAATTGTAAATCTTTTTCTTCTCTTATTTGGGTTGAACTCATAGGTGCTTCTATAGGAAGAAGCACCCATTTATTAAGTCCATCCGTATCTAAATGATGATTGTCTCGTGTTGCTATGACCCAAGTCACTGTTTCATTCAGCCATTCAAATTCATGCCATTTTGTCAATGTTGACAGATTGTCAGATCCTATGATAAGATACTTGACATTGTATGCCTGGTTAAAATGTTTTACACTTTGTGAGGTTACTGTACTTTTACCTTCTTTTATCTCATAATCATCAACTTTTACACGGTCTATAGAATCAAACAGTGTATGACACCATGAAAGTCGTGTAGGAGCATCTGCTAATGTAGATGTTTTAAAAGGGTTCAGGTAGGCAGGTACTACAAACAGTTTATCTATCTGCAAGTTTTCTATAGCTTTTTCAACAATAAGTTGATGTCCTTTGTGCGGAGGGTCAAAACTCCCTCCAAAGATAGCTATAGTAGGCTTTTGATGATTAACCAAATACTAACCTCATTTACTGTAAAATTGCGTAATTTTAGCATAATAATCATAAGGGTAAAGTATGGCTGTAAAAGTAGCAATTAACGGACTTGGTAGAATCGGTAGATGTGTGGCGCGTATTATTGCAGATAGAGATGATATTGAGCTTGTTGCAGTGAATGCTTCTGGAACCGAAGAGATGCTTCAGTATAATCTCAAATATGACTCTGTCCATGGTAGACGTGAATGATGTTACTGTAGCCGATGGATATCTTAATATTGGCAAGAACAAAGCGAAGATCTTTGCGGAACGTGATCTTTCAAAGATTGATTTTGCATCTTGTGGTGCAGAGCTTGTTTTGGAGTGTACAGGTGCCTTTTTAACAGCAGAGAGTGTACAGCCTTATTTGGATAACGGTGTAAAAAAAGTGCTTTTTTCTGCACCGGCCAAGGATGATACAGCAACATTCGTACTTGGAGCAAATGCAGAGGATTATGCAGGACAATCCATCGTTTCAAATGCAAGTTGTACAACTAATGGACTGGCTCCTGTAGCAAAAGTATTGGATGATGCGTTTGGCATAGATAAAGGGTTAATGACCACGATACACTCTTATACATCTTCTCAACCGATATTAGATGCAAAACATAAAAAAGATCCGAGAAAAGGACGTTCAGGTGCAACAAACTTAGTGCCTACGACTACAGGTGCAGCAAAAGCAATCTCCAAGGTACTTCCAAGTCTTACAGGAAAGATAAATGGACAAGCGATAAGAGTCCCGACACCGGATGTTTCTATGGTAGACTTAACAGTAACACTAAACTCAAACGTAACAGTTGAGGATGTACAAGCTGCATTTAAAAAGGCTAGTGAAGGTTCACATAAAGGTATTTTGGGTGTAGATGAAGAGTATAGGGTTTCTCAGGACTTTGTAGGTGAAGTACTAAGTACAGTCGTACCACTCGATACTATTCAAGTCATAGGAGATAATATGGTAAAAGTACTCTCCTGGTATGACAATGAGTGGGGATACTCTTGTCGTTTGGTAGATATGGCAATACATATAAGTAAATAAATTTAGAAAACACAAAGAATCAAGGGAATAAATGAAGACACTTAAAGATCTAAAAGTCGATGGTAAAAGAGTATTTATAAGATGTGATTTTAATGTACCTAAAGATGAGTTTGGGAATATTACAGATGACAGACGTATTCGTTCTGCTTTACAGACGATCCGATATTGTATAGACAGAGATTGTAAAATTATTCTTGCTTCACATTATGAAAGACCAGAACCGGGGAAATATGAAGATGAGTACTCACTTGCACCTGTGGCAAAAAGATTGCATACATTACTTAAAATCAAAAGAGATATTTTTATGGCTGAAGATGTTGTCGGTGAAGATGCTAAGGCAAAAGCAGCAGCATTAGAAGAAGGGGATGTCCTTTTACTTGAAAATCTACGTTATGAAGCAGGAGAAACAAAAAATGATCCGGTATTTGCAAAGCAATTGGCAGATTTTGCAGATTTCTACATAAACGATGCTTTTGGAGCTTGTCATAGAGCACATGCATCTATTGATGCGATAACCAAATTCTTTGATGCAGACCATAAAGCAGCAGGGTTCCTTATGAGTAAAGAGGTAAACTTCTTTACTAAAGTACTTGAAAACCCGGTGCGTCCATTTGTAGCAGTAGTAGGAGGTTCTAAAGTTTCAGGTAAACTTCAAGCATTGACAAACCTTTTAAGTAAAGTCGATAAGGTTATTATTGGTGGTGGAATGGCATTTACATTCCTTAAAGCACTAGGGCATGAAGTAGGTAATTCATTGGTTGAAGATGACCTGATTGGTGAAGCAACAGAGCATTATGGCAAAAGCTAAAGAACTAGGGGTTAAATTTTACTTGCCTGTTGATGTTGTAGCTGCAGCTGAGTTTTCGGAAAATACAACGGTGAAATTCCTTCCTATTCAAGAGATACCGGTAGGTTGGATGGGACTGGACATTGGACCTGCATCCTCAAGACTTTTCCGTGAAGCACTCAATGATGCACAGACCATCATATGGAATGGTCCTATGGGCGTGTATGAGATGGATAGATACTCTAAAGGTAGTTTAGCAATGTCAAATAATATTGCACAAACACATGCAACGACTATAGTTGGTGGTGGTGATACTGCAGATGTGACACAACGTGCCGGTGATGCAGATGAGATGACTTTTGTAAGTACAGGTGGTGGTGCAAGTTTAAAGCTAATAGAAGGTATTCCACTTCCAGGTCTAGAAGCACTTAAGATAGAAGGATTTTTATTGATTTTTGCAGCAAACTTTAAAACAAATCATACCAGAGCATCAACAGAAAAATATATTGAAGTATTGAAAGAAAAGTTGCTTGCAAAAAAACCTGAAGATCAAGTCTATATTTTTCCTCCTGCAACAGCTTTAGACAAGTATGAGGGTGATTTTACTCTTGGTGCGCAAAACGCTTATCCTGTACAAAATGGTGCATTCACAGGTGAGATAGGTACAGAACAGCTTGAAGAGTTTGGCATTAGAACGATACTTATCGGACATAGCGAAAGGCGAGAACATTTAGGGGAATCCCAGGAAAAAGTAGCACAGAAATTTGCATTTTTTAAAGAGCAGGGTTATGAGATACTCTACTGTATTGGCGAACCACTTGAAATAAGAGAAGAGGGCGATGAAGCTGTGATGGAGTATCTTCTTGCACAGTTTGACGGTATTGATATCAGCTTATAAAAATCTTATTATTGCGTACGAACCTATCTGGGCTATAGGTACAGGAAGATCTGCTACAGTAGAAGAGATCGCTTCTACCCATGCAGTCTTTGAAAAAAACCGTACAAAAACCACTACTCTATGGAGGTAGTGTCAAGCCTTCTAATATTAAAGAGATTATGAGTATTCGTGGTGTGGATGGTGTTTTGGTTGGATCTGCTTCATTGGATGCAGAGAATTTTGCTAAAATGATCTTATCGTAAAAGGCACTAAATCAATACTTCGTTATTTTTTAGTGTATACCCAAGATATTTTCTCTCTACATTTAGGATGAATGAATTTATAACTTAGATCTATTCAATAATTGTGAACCCTCAGTCAAGCTGAGGAGTGAGAACACTGAATATGTGTTTTCTATTTAAATAGATCCTCTAAAGCTGAAGTATCTGTAGTTTTTGTTACTTCGGCTGTTTCAGAGCTATCTGCTTGTCTTTCTGTAATCCCTTCAATTTCGTTCAACTCTATCGTATATCCTGTAAGCATAGAAGCTAGACGGATATTAATTCCAGACTTACCGATGGCTTTTGCTTTTTGGTCGCCTGTAATGTTAACAACGGCTTTTTTCTCATCAGCATTGACTTTGATACTTTGTGAAATTGCAGGACTTAATGCACGTGTAATGAATACTTCAGGAATAGGAGAGAATTCGATACAGTCGATATTTTCACCATTAAGCTCTTCACTTACGGCATTGATACGTACACCTTTGACACCAACAGCTGCACCAATAGGATCAACATTCATCTGTTCTGTTTTAAGTGCTATTTTTGCTCTTTCACCCGGGATTCTTGCTGCAGCTACGATCTCAACTACACCATCATCGATTTCTGGTACTTCAGATGCCATAAGTGCTTCTAAAAATTTAGGTGAGGTTCTTGTCAGTTCAAGAAAAAGACCGTATTCTGGGTCAACACTTACATATCTAAGAAGTGCACGGATAGAGTCTCCACGTTTATATTTCTCTCCTTTGATACGGTTTCTTTGTGTAAGAATACCTTTAAGCTCACCGATCTCAACGTGTGTATTGTCATCTGCATCAATACGGTTCACTGTACCTAGCATGACTGAACCTACTTGTTCTCTATACTTTTCAAATAGGTCTTGTTCTACACGTCTTTGTATATGATATTCAAGTTCTCTAAAAAGATTTGCTGAAGCAGTACGACCGTGATTTTCAAGGACAAACTCTTCTTTTAGTTGATCTCCAAGTTCTAAAGAGTCATCAAACTCTTTTGCTTCAGAAAGTGAGATAAAACTGTCTGATTCTACTTTTTTTGTGTTTCCTTCTTTTCCCACTTCTACAAAAAGCTGTGCATCATTATCCGCTACAACAGTTATGACTTTATATACAGAGTATGTTTTTTTATCACTGTCAATGACTGCTTCAAAGGTACTTGTAAAGTTTGTCAGCTTTTTGGCAGTATTGATCAAAGCTTCTTTAAATGCCTCTATAGCATGTGCTTTAGAGATATTTTTTTCATGTGCAATTGCTTCTATAATGTCTAATATTTTTTCCATAATTATTTCCTAATCATTGGTTTTTTCATAATCAATACAATATACCGCTACAAGAGGTAACATAACAGTGTCAATAACGTCTTGGGAGGTGTTGTTTTTGAAGTTGAATATTATATCTAACCAAAGCTTTACTCAAAATAAAGTATAATTCTTGCATAAATCTAAAAAATCAATAAGAGAATTTAAAAGGCATAGATAGATGAAATTAAAACTTGCTAGAACGACACTTAAAGCCAAACCTAGAACGATTGAGTTGAAAAAATTAGAAGAAGAGCTAGCGAACAAATCTATCTTTTATTTTGATAAAGATAATTCGCATAAAGAGCTCAAAGAGTTAATTGAATATTTTGAAGAAAAAGGTTTCTCTGTATATATGAGAGAAGTCAAGTATGGACTTGATGAAAATGAATATATCTACGAAGTACACATTATCGCATAAATCTACAACTACTTTAGATTTAGCGTCAGCATAGTTTTTTGGATTTTTCTCAAAAAACGACCCATAAAGAGATAACATTTGAGTAAAAAATTATTTATAGAAACACTTGGTTGTGCGATGAATGTTCGTGATAGCGAACATATGATCGCAGAGTTGAACCAAAAAGAATCCTACGAAATCACTGAAAATCTAAAAGATGCTGATCTTATCATCATCAATACATGCTCTGTAAGAGAAAAACCTGTGGCAAAACTCTTCTCAGAGATCGGGGTATTTAACAAGCATAAAAAACCTTCTGCTAAAATTGGTGTTACAGGCTGTACAGCCTCACATTTAGGTGATGAGATCATCAAACGTGCACCTTCTGTTGATTTTGTACTGGGTGCAAGAAATGTATCCAAGATCACGGAAGTAGTTGATAAAAAACATGCTGTAGAGGTTAGTACGGATTTTGATGAGAGTACCTATGCCTTTGGTGAGTACAGAAGCAATCCATTCAAGGCAATGGTAAATATCTCTATAGGATGTGATAAGTCCTGTACCTTCTGTATCGTACCTGCAACACGTGGAGATGAGATATCCATTCCCTCTGATCTTATCGTGCAAGAGATAAAAAAAGCCGTAGCTTCAGGAGCAAAAGAGGTCATGCTTCTTGGGCAGAATGTAAACAATTACGGAAGACGCTTTGGCTCTTCTGAAGAGAAATGTGACTTTACACAGCTGTTGCAAAAAATCTCTAAAATAGAGGGACTAGAGCGTATACGATTTACCTCTCCACATCCATTACATATGGATGATGCATTTATCCAGGAGTTTGCTTCCAATCCTAAGATATGTAAACAGATACATGTCCCTTTACAAAGTGGCTCAACCACTATTCTCAAAGAGATGAAAAGAGGCTATACTAAAGAGAACTTTCTTAACCGTTGTGAAAAGATACGTACACTTTGTCCTGAAGCAACGATCTCTACAGATATCATTGTTGGTTTTCCGGGGGAAAGTGATGCAGACTTTGAAGATACAATGGATGTCCTTGAAAAAGTACGTTTTGAACAGTTGTTTTCATTTAAGTACTCTCCTCGTCCTCATACTGAAGCAGCAGAATTTGAGAACCAGGTAGACAGTGTTGTAGCAGGAGAGAGATTAACCCGTCTTCAGGCACGACATACTGAAATCCTTGATGAGATCATGGATGCCCAGTTGGATACGATCCATAAAGTTTACTTTGATGAACTCAAGCCAAATGGAAGAGTCTCAGGACGTTCGGATGATGGTAAACTCTTTTTTGTAAAAGGAAGTGAAGAGCTTTTGGGTAAAATAGTAGATGTTAAAGTTATTAAAACCTCTCGGGGTGCTCTTGATGGAGTGCTTGTTTAGGATATTAAATGTTTAAACCGCTATTGAAAAGCATTGCTAAAGTCATACTCCCACTCTTGGGGTATCTTTTGATGCGATTTTACTGGTATACTTCAAAAAAAAACTTTCATGTTACAGGTGAGATCACACAAGATCAGTCGATTGTTGTCTGCTGGCATGGTGAACTTCTGATGTCCCCTCAAGCGTATCGATATTTTCACAAAAAACAGTCAGCTTCAGGGATCATTTCCAGGCATTTTGATGGTGAGATGATCGCTAGGATACTTATGTACTTCTCTATCGCTCCTTTACGGGGATCAAGCAGTCGTGGAGCTAAACAGGTATTGTTAGAAGCATTTAGAGCATTGAAAAAAGGTGACGATCTTTTGGTTACTCCTGACGGACCCAGAGGACCACGTCATACCATCAGTGATGGTGCTATAGCATTGGCACATAAAGCCAAAGCACCTGTATTGATAGTAAATTATATGCCAAAAGCATATTGGCAGCTTGGTAGTTGGGATAAATTTGTCATTCCTAAACCTTTTAGTACTATTGATTTTTACTTAGAAAATGTTTCTCTTGAAGGAATGGATATGAATGAAGCCAGAACATTTCTTCGTGACAAAATGTTAGTGCATACGGTACATTAAAAGATGAAATCTAAACTTCAAGATGCATCTGAGGAGTTTTTACATTATCTGTTTGATGTACAGAGGATATTCTGAAACTTCTATCGTGACCTATGAAATAGCATTGAGGCAGATGCTGGAAGAGAGTCATTTTTATGAAGAAGATGGTTTCACAGTATTGGATATCACTCCTTTTCGTTTTAAGATCGTTAAAAATCATAAAAAAACCATTGTAAAAAAACTCTCTGCAGTACACTCTTTTGCCAAGTATCTGGAAGATCAGTGTCATATGCATATCAAACTGATTGGGGATGAGTCTATAAAGGTACCTAAAAGCCTTCCTAAGCCCATTGAAGAGAAATACATTGATGAGGTATTGGGTCAAGCAAATTTAGAGGAGAAATTGCTTATTTCTATGCTTTATGGATTGGGGTTGCGTATCTCAGAACTGAGTAACCTTAAACTTGAAGATATTAAAAAGGGATGGATACAGATACATGGTAAAGGCAACAAGGTAAGAGAATTGCCTTTGCTGGATAGCTTACAAGAGCTCATTAGCTTGTATATAAGCAGAAGGTCTCCTAAAAAATATCTGTTTGAAAAAGGCAATGCACCTATGAACAGTGCACAACTGCGCTATATGCTTACTAAACTTTTTAAAGCACAGGGATTAAAAGTAACACCCCACCAACTGAGACACTCTTTTGCCACACATTTGCTCAATAATGGTGCACGTATCTCTGATGTCAGTGAACTGCTTGGACATGAGACAATGGCAACGACACAGGTCTATACAAAGCTTGGATCTGTGAAAAAGATGCAGGAGTATATGAAAGCACACCCCTTGGCATCAGATAAATTGTAGGGATGACAATATCGATATCTTCTTCAAAACAATAGGCACGTATCTTAGAAGGTATTTTTAAGACCCTGCAGGCTTCTTTGAACTTTTTAGGCATATCCGTCGTAAGGTAGGGTGCGATATAAAGCAGATCATCTTGAAGTGATAAGGCCCATTTGCCACCTATGACCAAACTTTCTTCCTTTTCAATTTCTTTTCGTTGGGATGCAGTGAGTAAGTATCCTAACTGCTTTGAGTGTAAGATCAGCTGCTTTTGCTTTCGCACCTAGGGTATGAAGTTTGATGACACGTAATTCTTTCCGTGAGAAGCGTTGTTCAAAGTTCGCTTCAAGTTGTTTTTTGTCTTCTCTAAGATATGTAAAACTTCTTTTGATTCCTTCTTTGTACTCTGATATAAGAGGATCAGAAAAATGTTTTCTAAAAAGATTACGTTCATATTTTTCATCACTGTTGCTTTCATCTATCAAAATAAGGATATTTATTGTGTTGCAGATAAGTGAATAATTCTTCTTTGCTGTATTCAAGTAGTGGACGTACTAAAGTATAGTTTTCTCTTTTGGTTACTTCTTCAAGCCCAATAAGTTCGGAAACACCTGCACCTTTTGTTAGCCGCATGAGTAGCCATTCAAGTTGATCATTCAGTTGATGGGCTGTTAGAAGGGTATCATAGCCTTCTATTGCAATGAGTGATTCAAAGAACTCATATCTAAAATCTCTGGCTTTTTTTTCAAAGTGTGCAGTGAAATGTTGGTGCTTTAATACTATGACAAAAAAGTTTATGTTTTTTTGCAAGTGTTTTAGCATGTGCTTCTTCTTTGTCACTTGTTTCACGTGTACCATAATTGACTATGGCGATATCAAACCTAATATTATTTTCTAAAAGTAAAAAGAAGAGAGCGGATGAGTCTACACCTGCAGAAAAAGCCAAAAGGTTTTTTTTGTTTTTAAAGTGTGACACATCAATTGTAATCATAGTATTAAAGTGGCTTGATAAGTGTTGCAAGCAATTGATCACCTACAAGTTCAGTCACTTTTGCTTCATATCTTTTTCCATATTCTACAGCTCAGATCAGAAGTATCATTGATGAGGATCTCTCCATCGATATCCACAGCCCAGATCAATGGTCTTGCTGAAAGCAGGTACTCATGTTCATCACTTTCACCATCTATGACAACAGTCACTGTTTGACCTACCATTTTCTTTAGTGAAGCAAGTGTACTTTTTTCTGCTATCATCTCCAAGTATTTGTGCTCTTTGGTCGATAGTTTCTGCATCTATCTGATCCAGAGTATAAGCAGAGGTTGTCTCTTCGTTAGAGTAGTGAAAAGTATTAAATCTGTCAAATCCAAATGTCTCCATAAAGTCACAGAGTTTCTTAAAACTTTCTTCACTTTCACCGGGGTGTCCTGCGATGAGTGAAGTACGTAAAAATGCATTTGGTTTACTTTTCATATATTCAAGCAGTTCTATGGTCTTCTTCTCACCAAAACCACGTTTCATAGTTTTAAGCATAGAGTCTTCAATATGCTGGATAGGCATATCATAGTAGGTTTGAAATACTTCTGAGTCTGCTATAGCATCGATGAGTGCAAATGTTGTCGTACTAGGATAGAGGTACAAGATACGTGCAGACTTTACACCCTCTATGGATTCTACACCTTTGATGAGGTCTACAAGTCCATCCTTAAGCCTCATGTCACGTCCGTAGCTTGAACTGTCCTGTGAGATGAATGAGAAATCATAAAAGCCTTGTGCTACAAGGTTTTCCACTTCTTTAATGATGGAAGAGAGTGAACGTGAGTGTAGTTTTCCTTTAAAACTTGGAATGGCACAAAAAGAACAGGCCTGGTTACATCCTTCGGCTATCTTGATGTAAGCATGATAGTTGGAACCTGTGATGACTCTTCCTGAGGTTTCAGTTGCCAGATATACTTCTGGAGAGAAAGTACTTTGTTTAGAAGCGATAAGTTCATCGATCTTCTCATAGTCACCTACACCTGTAAAGATGTCTATCTCCGGCATATCTGCCTGAAGTTCTTCTTTGTAGCGTTCAGTCAAACATCCGCTCATCACCAAGATGGAGTTTTTTTTACGTTCATCATGGAGGTTAAGTACCGTGTTGATACTCTCTTCTTTGGCTGCATCGATGAAACCACAGGTATTTACGATGATGACATCTGCTTGGGTGTTGTCATCAGTGATCTCATACTCTTTAAGACGACCCAGCATCACTTCGCTGTCGACAAGGTTTTTGGTACAGCCGAGGCTGACCAGGTGTAGTTTTTTACTGTTCATTAGTATCCATTTGTATTTTAAACTTTTTCAGCATTATAGCAAAAAGATATGGTAAAGGTATAAGAGTGAAAAAATTTAAATGATTTAGAAAGAAAAAAAGAGGCTAGAGCCAGGCAAAAGCCTGAACTCTAAAGCGATAACTTTAAGAAGTGATTCTTAGAATTTGTATTTACCAACAACACGTACAACGTCTGATAGTATCATGCTGCATCATCATGCATCAAGCATAAACATAAGCAGCAGTTAAACCAAGAGTATCAGTAATGTTTGTTGTATAAACAAGATCAAGCTCATTAGTATCACCTGTAACATCATGAGTCAGTCATTGCATATGCAGCAGCAATGTTTCCACCTAGTACATCTGTGTTTGCACCAACAACAATTTTATCAGCATCTAGTTTCATCCATATCCACCAACTAATTCGTTAGCTATCAGTATTTGTGTAAAGTGCTGAAGTTGTACCACCAAGTTGGAACATAGCAGTACCATCTATCTACATGATAGAGTATGCAGCCATAAGATTGATACACGCTTACGGCACCAGTAATTTTTGCACCAAATGCAGTCATGTCATCAGCTAAGCATCATGCATCAACTGTACCACCTTGGATAGCATACACCAAAGTCACCTGCATTGTATGCTGCATCACCCCATAGGATTGTAATCATCAGATCAGCAATACGTCCAGCACCATAGTAGTAAGAACCAGTTAATGTCAAGTTCTGCAATTGATTTGTTTTGTACTGTTAGCATATATACACCATCATCCTCATTTAATGTGTTAAAGTCAGTAATGTTATTACCTGATGCAATAGCTCAAATGTAGTTCATAGTTACCACTATATACCCATGCACCAACGATAGTTGTATTTGCAATATCAGTGTTTACAACTAAAGCAGCATCAAATGTGTTTGCAAATACATTCCAGTTTTCAGAGTAAGCAAATGGAGAAAGTGACTTTTGGAAGTGTTTGACGACCAACTTTGAATGACTTGTGTTACCCAATACCATAAGTCAAGTAAGCTTGAGAGATCCAACCACCATCAGTTAGATCATCATCACCAGCATTGCAGTATTGCATTACACCTGATACTACATCGTTTTCAAGATTAAGAGTTGCAAGACCATTTACTTCAACACCAGCACCGATACCACCAACAACATCAGCAGTTTGTTGCTCTAAGTTGGATACCAGCGTCAGCTGCTGATGAATCTTGATCAAAAAGACCACCATTTCCATCACCAGAAATCAGAATCTATCTGTTTGGTAATATACTACAGCTTGTCCACTGAATTCCCATGCAGATGCTGCTAGCTGGTGCTTCTACTACTGGCTCAACTGGAGCGATATCTCCACCAGCCATAATCATTGTTGACGCTACTACTGAAAGTAATAATGTTTTTTTCATTGTAATTCTCCTTGAATTTGTTTTGAATACAAGGGAATTATAACAATAATTAGTGAAAAATGTCAATAAAATTAATAAATAGTTAACAAAAAGTTAATAATTCAATCAAACATGCCGTATATACGTGGGGTTTATAGAGTATGATTTTGTAAAAAAACTAAAAATATAATGTTTTTTAGCGTTATTTTTAGGAAAAATATCAATTTTCTAAGGTTTTAGTTAATAATTTTTAGGTTTTTGATGATTATTTTTGAAGAAGTGGTGGCGCCAGACGGAATCGAACCGCCGACACAAGGATTTTCAATCCTTTGCTCTACCAACTGAGCTATGGAGCCAACTTAAAAGAGCAAGATGTCTGTTTAAGTGGATAGAATTATAACAGCTGAAACTTAAAAGTCAACATAGCAAAATAAAGAAAAAAATTATTTTTTTAAATCTTTTACCAATTCCATAAAAGTTTCACCTCTGTGTTTGTAAGAGTTGAACTGATCAAAACTTGCAGCAGCAGGAGATAGAAGTGCAATACTCTCTTGTGTATGTACTTCATCTATCTGTTTTACAGCATTTTGTATGGTTTGTGATTCTACAGCTTTGATATGTATAGGTTTTTGCCAGGGTTAAAAGTTTGTCACTATTTGCCCCTATAGTATATAGTGTAAGGTTAAGTGATTGCATGACTTCAAAAAGAGGTGTTAGATCTACCCCTTTGTCATCCCCGCCAAGGATGAGATGGATATGTCTATCGGCATAGCCTTTGACTGCTTGTACAGTGGCATCAAGATTAGTTGCTTTGGAGTCGTTTACCCAGAGTCTTCCTTGTGCATCTTTGAGCTCTTCTTGTCTGTGTGCATCCAGAGTAAAGGCATTCATCAGTGTGTAGTCTGCTTCATCAAAAAGCACTTTGCTCACAGCAAGTGAGAGCAGGGCATCTTGTAAAAAAGCACCTTTAAAACGTAGCTGGCTTCCGTCAAGGTTAAAATACTCTTCGACAAATTCGTTACTGTCATACTCAACCACATAGGCATGTGTCTTAGGAAGATTGAGCCCTTTAGGTACAAGAGCCAGTTCTCCTTCTTTCATGGTGAGTAGAGGTCTGAGTTTGTCTGCTGCATACTGCTCAAGTGTTTCATGCCAGTCTAAATGATCTGGGGTGATAGGAAGTAGGAGATAAATATTTGGTGATGCTGTATGGGTATGGTGAAGTGCAAATGAAGAGCTTTCCAGTACCCATATCGGCGCATTTGTATCCAACTCTGCCAAAGGGGTACCAATGTTCCCACCGCTGAGTGCACCACGTTTATCCAATAGGTGTGTGAGCATTTGGGTGGTCGTTGTTTTACCGTTTGTCCCGGATATCCATATAGCTAAAAGGCATCTCTTTGGCAAAGTAATCGTATTCACTTAAGAGGTTTTTGGCAGATTTGATCAGAGGATGATTTGGCTTGAGGCTGGGTGTTGTTACCTCCAGTTGACTTTTCTCCGGATCAAAAAGAGCTGAAGGAAGTATGTGATTACCCGCTTCATCTGTGAATGCTTCTGTGACATTGTCATCAAAAAAAGTACATCCACCACCTAGTTTTTTTGCAATGGCTTTGGTAGTGAGTCCATAACCAAAGAGTGTAGGTTTTATATGGTCTTTTTTCATGATTATCTGAACTTAAATGAGATAAGTGCAAGTATATTTGCGATAAAAGAGATCATCCAAAAACGTATGATGATCTTATTTTCTGCCCATTTTTTAAGTTCAAAATGGTGGTGTATCGGTGCCATAAGAAAGACACGTTTTCCTCGTAGTTTAAAACTTCCTACCTGCAGTATGACAGAGACTGTTTCGATGACAAAGATAAGACCTATAAGGATAAGAAGTATTTCACTTTTCCCCAAGATAGCAAGATAGGCTAAAAAACCACCAATAGCAAGACTTCCTGTGTCACCCATGAAGATCTCTGCAGGGTAACAGTTGTACCAGAGAAAACCAAATAGTCCACCTATGAGTGCAGCAGCAAGTATCATCACTTCTCCAACACCTTTAATGTTCGGAACGAGAAGATACTGACTAAAGATGGCATGACCTGTTACATAGATGATCAGTCCTAGTGAAACCAATGCAATGATAGAGGGTACGGTTGCAAGTCCATCAAGTCCATCAGTAAGATTTACTGCATTGGTGGTGGCTAAAAATACAAGCACCCAAAAAGGAATGGCCGCATACCCCAGGTCAAAAAGAGGTGTTTTAAGAAAAGGTACATAGAATTCTGTTGGAAATCCATGATAGAGCAATAATCCTGTTGCAAGTGCTGCTACGATAACTTGTAATCCCATTTTACCTTTTGGGGTAAGCCCTTCGAGGTTGTCCCCTGCTAGTACTTTTCCCAGATCATCTTTAAATCCAACCAAGCCAAATCCAATAAGTGTAATAAGACCTCCAAGTATATAGATATTGAATAGATCTACAGTCAAAAGAGCTGCAAGCAGAGTAGCAAGGAGAAACACTGCACCACCCATCGTTGGTGTATGTCGTTTTCCCTTCATGTGCAGGGACATATTTACTGATGGGTTGATTTGCATTTTTTGAGATAGCCCAAGCAAGATATTTTGGCATGATAAACAGTGTCAGTATAAAAGCGAGAAAAAATGCAACACCGGCACGTACTGAGATGTATCCGAAAAGATTAATATCTAAGAGTTGGGAGAGTTCATATAGCATGGGCGACTTTCGTTTAAAATTTTGTATTAAAGAATTAAAAAAGTTTATTTTACTATTATTTCAATTAAATACTACGAAAAGAAAAAACATGAAAGCAAAAAACAGTTTTAATCATCACCGATGGTATCGGGTGTAAACCAGACAGTATATGTAATGCATTTAAAGATGCGACGAAACCTACCTATGACAGACTTTTTGAAACAGCACCTAGTGCACTTATCTCTACACATGGATTAAGCGTAGGTTTACCTGAAGGACAAATGGGAAACTCTGAAGTAGGACATATGACCATAGGGGCTGGACGTATTTTGTACCAGGATCTTGTAAAGATCTCTTTGGCGCTTGAAGATGGAAGTATAGAAAACAATCAAGCTTTAAATGATCTTTTAGCGAAGAGTGATCGTGTACATATGATAGGGTTACTTAGTGATGGAGGTGTACATTCCCATATAGAACATACTATTGGTTTGGCAAAACTTGCAAAAAACAGAGGGAAAAAAGTCTTTTTACACTTGATCACAGATGGAAGGGATGTAAGTCCTACTTCAGCTAAAACGTATGTGGCCCAAATAGAAGAGATCTGTGATGAAAATATTTCCATTGCCACTATAGGCGGCCGTTTCTTTACGATGGACAGGGATAACCGTTGGGAAAGAGTGGAGAAAGGATATCGTGCCATAGCTGAGGCAACACCATCAATATCACTGAACCCAGCAGCGTATATAGATGAGAGTTATGCGAAAAATGAGACAGATGAATTTATAGAACCTGTTGCATTTGAAGGGTATGAAGGGATGAAAGAGAATGATGTGGTTCTTTTGACGAATTTCCGTTCAGACAGAGCAAGGGAAATCACTGCAGCTTTAGGTGATGAGCATTTTGATGAGTTCGCCTGTAAGTCTACACCGCTTGAATATCGCGACAATGACAAAATATGATGCAAATTTTCCTTACCCTATACTTTTTCCTAAAGAGACACCGAAAAACACTTTGGCTGAGGTCATAAGTGATGCAGGACTTAGACAATTGCATACGGCAGAAACTGAAAAGTATGCCCATGTTACTTTCTTTTTGAATGGTGGGATGGAAGAGCCGATGATAGGAGAGAGCAGAGTACTCATCCCAAGTCCGAATGTAAAAACCTATGATATGAAACCGGAGATGTCTGCACCCCAAGTAGGTGAAGCCGTACGTACGGCGATGGATGAGTCTTATGATTTCATCGTAGTGAATTTTGCCAATGGAGATATGGTAGGACATACCGGTAATTATGCAGCAGCATGTCAAGCAGTAAGTGCTGTTGACAGGGAACTGGGATTAATTTTAAACAAGGCAAAAGAAGATGGCTATGCCGTAGTGCTTACTTCTGATCATGGAAACTGTGAAGAGATGCAGGATAGTCAAGGACATATACTGACAAATCATACGGTAGGTGAAGTATGGTGTTTTGTAATAGCTGAAGGTGTAACAGCAGTGAAAGAAGGGTGTGGATTAAATAACGTTGCACCTACAGTACTTAAACTTATGGGTCTGGATATACCTGAAGAGATGGATGAACCACTGATCTGACCCATATGTTTGGGTCAACAGGTAAAAAGCGCCTTTTTGATCTTTTCGAACTCTTCATAATCTTTAGGTGTAATTGTATCTGAGTAGATAATATGATTAAGTTGCTCAAGGATATGCATTTTGCTAAGGTTGTCATCGCATAAAGCATCATTGATAATAGCAATGTGTTCATCAAGATCATACTCTTCCTGCAGAGTTTCTCTTAAAAATTTTTCTGCTTCCTCGGAGTCACAATCAAAATCCATTTCCATAAGTTTGCAAAAAAGTGGTGCTTCCTTCTCTATATCCCTTTTATCTATTTTGATGATATGAGCAAGTAAGGTAGCAACTGATTTTTTAATTTTCTTTTCCATACCTATCTTTCCTTTTCTGCCATTGTACCATAAAAACATGGTACAATTTTATCAAAGAATAAAAAAGGGTCAAAATGAAATTTACAGGTAATAATGTTTTAGTCACTGGGGCAAGTAGAGGAATAGGTGCAGAGATAGCGAAAAGTCTTGCGACGTTTGGTTTGAAAGTATGGGTTAATTATCGTTCAGGAGAGGCTGAAGCAAATGCTGTGAAAGCAGCTATAGAAGCGCAAGGCGGTAAAGCTGAAGTGATAGGGTTTGATGTAAGTGATGAAGAAGCATTTATTGCAGCAATTAAAAATATTGTGGAAGCAGATGGTGAACTTTCGTATCTTGTAAACAATGCGGGTATCACAAAAGATAAGTTAGCGATGCGTATGAAAACGGATGAGTTCATGGATGTGATCAATGCAAATTTAACATCAACATTTATAGGATGCCGTGAAGCGCTGAAAGTGATGGGAAAAAAGCGTTTTGGTTCTGTAGTGAATATCGCGTCCATTGTAGGAGAGACAGGTAATGCAGGTCAGACAAACTATGCTGCAAGTAAAGGTGGTACGATAGCAATGACAAAAAGTTTTGCGATAGAAGCAGCACCTAGAAACATCCGTTACAATACGATCACTCCAGGCTTCATCGCTACAGAAATGACAGATGTACTTAAAGATGAGGTAAAAGATGCCTTTACATCAAAGATACCAATGGCTAGATTTGGTGAACCAAAAGAAGTAGCAGAAGCTGTAGCTTTTTTACTTTCTGACCACTCTTCTTATATTACAGGAGAGACACTTAAAGTGAATGGCGGGATGTTGATGTAATGTGAAAGAAAGCTTTTTAACGAAAAGTTTTCTTTACAAAATACCACAGTAATAATACAGCGATAGCTATGAATACACCTATCATAAGCATATCACTGTATGCGACAAGCATCTCTTCAAAGTTCTTAATGAGATAGATCCATAGAATAATAGCAATAAGCGTACTTGAGAGTACAACAGCTAGAGTAATACGATGACGAAAACCGATCAAAAATCCTACAAAACTTCCTACTACCGGACCTGTCATGGCAAAAGGTGTCAATACAAATAAAATGAGTCCAATGACACCGTAACGTTTAATGAGTGGTTCATATTTATGTGCATTCTTTTTAGAACGTTCCATGTACCGGTTGAGTGCGGGATAGGAGACAAAATCAAGTTTGTTCCAGCTGAATACAAACAGCGGATATAAAATGAGTACCATAATGGATTCAATAAAAAAGTTGAAGAGTACAAGAAAAGTCGTATTCATTTGAGAGGCTACTCCTATGGAGAGGCCTGCCATACGTCCAAATATAACATTGGTTACAGTAATACTTAGTAATTCTTGAAAATAATTTGAATAAAAAATAGCGCAAAGTAATACAAGGATGAAATAGCCGCCTAATAACATAAGTCCTAGAAGTAAGATCTGTCCCTCTTTATGTTTTAAAAATGAATGATCGATTTTCAACAATTTACCTTCTCTATAGTCTATGGAATCAGATTATAACATGATATTGGCGTATCATGTAAATAATTTTGAGGTATAATCATAGATAAAAAAATAAAGAGAGGGAAAGTATTGGCACGTATACTTGTATTAGAAGATGATAAATTATTTAATGAAACCCTTGAAGATTTTTTAGAAGAGGAAGGACATTACTTACATTGTGCATTAGATCCCTATACTGCACTTGATCTGACCTATGAACATGTGTTTGATCTCTATCTTTTTGATGTGAATTTACCGTATGAAAATGGTTTTGAGCTTTTAGAAAAATTACGTCAAAGCGGGGATGAAACTCCTTGTATCTTTATTACGTCCAGAGAAGATAAGGCATCACTCAAAGAGGGCTTTGAAAAAGGAGGGGATGACTATATCCATAAACCTGTAGATCTGGATGAACTTTTTTTACGCATACAGGCAGTGTTACGTAGACAGGTCCGTAGTCAGATGGTACAGATAGATACCTATCAGTTTGATATTTTGACAAAAACACTGTATCAAAACGATAAAGTGTTAGAGTTAAGTATCAAAGGAAGCGAACTTCTTCTTACTCTTTTAGAGGGTCAGGGAAGGGTGGTTCCTTTAGCTCAAATAAAAGAACGCCTTTGGAGTTCTTCAGAGGAAGCAAGTGATGGAGCATTAAGAGTTTATATTGCACAACTTAAGAAATATTTTCCTACACAGATACAAAATGTACGTGGAGTAGGATACCAAATGAGTATCAAATGACAAGAATTAAACTTCAACATAAGCGAAGCAATAAATGCTGAGTCGTAAAAAAGATATCATTTTTGCTACGGTTATCTACTTTGTGACCATGTTTACGCTGCTTACAGCAGTGTACCGTTTTTTAGAGACTTGGCATTTGAGTGCGTTTAACTTTTTTATAGCAGGAGCCTTGGTTTTACTTGTAGCGATAGGATGGGGATATGTGCTTTCTGTACTTATTTTTGCACCTAAAAAACAGATGGAAGATACGCTTACTTCTTTGACCAATGATATTATTCATGAACTTAATATTCCTCTTTCTACGATCAAAGCCAATACATCAATGTTAAAAAAAACAATGGAAGATGAAAAATCTTTGAAGCGTATAAAACGGATAGAAGATGCCAGTGTAAGACTTAAGAAGCTCTATGATGAGTTGGTCTATAGTATCCATAAAGAGATGCATACCATAGAAAAAGAACGCTTTGATCTGCAATCTTTGTTAGATGAGCGTATTGAAGTATTTAAAGAACAAAAACGAAACCCTTTTGAGCTTACATTAGAATCTTATGAAATAGAAGTGGACAAGATAGGTTTTGAACAGATGTTTGACAATATTGTATCTAATGCGATGAAGTATTCATCCAAAGATGAGCCTATACATGTAATACTTGAAAAATGATATCTTAAGTGTAGAAGATAAAGGTGTTGGAATGGGTCCAACAGAACTTTTACGTGTGCATGAACGCTATTACCAGGCTGATGATAAAAAAGATGGGAAAGGCATTGGTCTTGCTTTAGTCAAAGCATATTGTGATGAAGAGGGGATAGATATCCAAATTAAGTCGGAAAAAGGTGTTGGTACACAGTGTTAGTTTAAATATGTCCAAAGTGCATGTTATTTTATAATTCTCATTTATTTTTTTAATATTTGGATTTTCTTAACACTAAGTTAACACTTCTGTGTCATACTTCTATCACGTCGAAATAAGTTAAGCTCAGAAGTTGTCTTGTATTTCTTACTCCCCCAAGTTTAAATCTCAAGTCCTTCTGTTCTTTTTAACATTTCCTTAATGTTTTTCCGTCATAATACATCCCAAAAAAGACCTTTATATGCTAAAACATCGTCATTTTATCTCTTATTTTAGCACCACATTGATGTACCTTCTTTTTGCCGGTATATTATTTTTATCTGCAAAACAACTACTTTCGTAGCAGCACAAAAAACAGAAGAAAAAATTATGAGAATGGTCTTTGACGGCTTTTGTACCTGAAGTTGCAACTCCTGTAGAACAAGTGGAACAAGTAGAAGAGGTCGAAGAACCCATAGTTGAAGAGGAACCTGTTCCCGAGGAAAAACCTATAGTTGAACCTGAAGTCATTAAAGACCCAGTTCCCGAAAAAGAGCCTGAAGTTAAAGAGGAGATCATTCCTGAACCTATCGTATCCAAGACGGTACCAAAACCTGTAAAAAAAGAAAGTAAAGAAAAAACCTAAACCAAAGAAAAAGATCAAAAAGAAAACAGCTAAAAAAAAGCAACAAAGCCAAAAAGCTTCTGCACGAAGATCAAATAGTAGTCCTGCAGAAAAAAATCAATTTCTTGCCAATATAAGAGATAAGATAAATAAACATAAATCTTATCCGCGTATTGCCAAAAAGAGAGGTATGCAAGGCAATGTAAAAGTAAAATTTACGATTCTTAGCAGTGGAAAAGTAGGCAATATTTCAGTAAGTGGTCCTAAAGTATTTCATAAGTCAGCACGGAATGCTGTTAAAAGTGCTTTTCCTATCAATACAAAAAATGCACCTATTGCCTTACCAAAAAGTATCAATATCACACTTCGATACCAACTTAGATAAATTTAACACTTAATTAACAGACTAAGTCATTAATAATGCAAATTATTTTGAGGAGAGTTAATATGAAAAAGGGAATTTACCTCTCTTTGGCATGTTCATTATGGATACAATGCTGCCGAAGTAGAGTTAGAAACGATACATGTAGAGACAAAAGTAGATACAGAGGTTATCAAAGATGTTAGCGGGGAAGACATCAAATCAGCAGACCTGGCAGAGGCACTTTTTAAGCAATCACCACGTGTGGCATTGAGCAGAAGATCAGGAATCGCAAATGATATTGTTGTAAGAGGACAAAAAAAAGACAATATCAATGTCACGATAGATGGTGCAAAAGTATATGGTGCCTGTCCAAATAGAATGGATCCGCCAATTTCTCATATTTTGACAAATAATGTCGATTATATCGAGATCAATGAAGGTCCTTTCAATGTGGAAGATTTTGGTTCACTCAGTGCAGATGTGAAAATACATACGATCAAACCAACTGAGGAATTTGAAGGTGAAGTGAATCTTGGTATGGGAAGTTGGGGATACCAAAAAGGATCTTTTTCCCTTAGTGGTGGTATCACAGACAAAGTAAGAGTTTTACTTACAGGTTCGACAGAAACAAGTGAACAGTATGAAGATGGTGATGGTAATGATTTTGTAGGTCAGATACAAAGAGAAATTAGTCAATGCCAAGGAACATGTTCCATGCTAAGTGGTACAGTATCAAGATAAATATAGAAATATGGATGCTTATACTAAAAAGACAATGATGGCAAAACTTTTTTGGGATATCACTGATAATCAAGAGTTAAGACTCAGTTATACAGCAAACAGAAGTGATGATGTCTTATATCCATCTTCTCCAATGGATGCATTGTATGATGATTCAGATATTTTTAATATAGAGTATATTGCTAAAGATCTGGGAACATATTCAAAAGAACTTAATATACAAGCTTTATCAATCAGAAGTGGATCATCCTATGTCAAATATGTATAGAATATCAGCTCATGGAGCTATCATGATCCGGGCTCAGACTAATGAAATGACACATGCATTGACAACAAAGATGCAAGGTGCAAAACTTAAAAATAGTTTTGATGTGGATAATCATACGATTACTGTAGGATTGGATTATAGTTTAGAGAAACTGGGATGGAGGATATTTATAGAAATGATATACCTTGAATATCGCATCCTGGATAAGTATCTATGATGTAGATACTGAGAACAATGCTGCTTTTTTCTTAAAGATAAGATAAAAATGGATAAATTTGTACTTGAGATCTTGGGTCTAAGATATGATGATACACAGATTACTTCTGCAAATCCTGATACACTACAGCCAGATAATGACTATAATGAACTTAACGGTTATATTTTGGGAACCTACAATGCAGATGAAAATACAAAATATTTTGCAGGTTTTGGTAAATCATCAAGAGTGCCTGATGCAAGAGAACTTTACTTGATAATGGCAAGTATGGTGCAATTCTGTAGGTACACCTAGATTTGGAAAATACAGTCAATTATGAGTTTGATATAGGTGCTGAAAAGAAATATGAAAATGCAACTGTTAAAGCAAAAGCATTTTATTCAGTATGTTAGATGATTTTATAGCTTATAATGCAACTGAAATATGACAGAGCTATAATGCTTGAAAATGTTGATGCAACAATCTATGGGGATTTGAACTTAGCGGTACATACATCGCAACAGATGCACTCTATTTTGATTATGGTATGGCATATCAAAGAGGTAAAAAAGATGAACCTTTGACTGGTCAAACAGATACAGATATGCCAGAGATTCCACCATTTAAACTTAATGCTGCAGTAAATTATGATTATGATGAAAGTTTGGCACTTGAGAGCAGAAGTGATCGCATCTGATGAATGGATCAAATTTTGATGTAGAAAATGGTGAACAGGACTTGGATGCATATGCAGTACTTAATTTAAAAGGAACAAAGAAGTTCGGTAAGAGCTTTGAACTGACTGTAGGTATAGATAATCTATTTGATACAACATATGCTGTCACAAATACATATAATGATATAATGTTGCTTCCAACAACACTGGACAGATTCGAATATGATGCTGATGAATGAACCAGGACGTTATGTATATACAAATATCAAGTATAAATTTTAATCATATAACATGAATTGACACATGGTATTATGCCATGTGTTAGTTCATTATAGTCTCCATTATTAATCTATATATCAGTAATAGAGATGTTTTATAGACGCTTTTTTACATCCTTTTCTCTACGCAAATACAGATTTCATTAAAAATATAAGCTTTTTATACTTTTTTTGTTATACTTAGACGTATTTTTAACAAACTTAAGGAGTAGTCAATGGCATTATTTGATGATGTAAAAGAAGTAGTTGTTGAGCAACTAAATGTGAGCCCAGATGAGGTTAAGGAAGAGTCTAGATTCGTAGAAGATCTTGGGGCTGATAGTCTTGATGTTGTTGAATTAGTAATGGCACTTGAAGAGAAATTCGATATCGAAATTCCTGATGATCAAGCAGAAGCTATTGCAACTGTAGCTGACGCAATCAAATTTATCGAAAACGTATAAGTTGAGTTCCCTTCGGGGGATTTAATAAAATATATATTAGTATTTTTTAGAAATATTAATATATATTTTATATAAGTGAAATAGGAGAGCCAGTGAAAAGAGTTGTAGTTACAGGTTTAGGGATGATAAATTCCCTAGGACTAGATAAAGAAAGTGCATTTTCTGCGATAGTAGAGGGAAAATGCGGTATCAAAAATATTGAGTTATTTGATACAGAAAAACATGCTGTTAGCATCGCTGGTGAAATAACAGATTTTGATCCGCTTACTGTGCTTGATGCAAAAGAGGCAAAAAAAGCAGATAGATTTATACAGCTTGGTCTTAAAGGCTGCTATGGAAGCAATGGATGATGCAAAACTTCCAGAAGATGTAGATATGGAAAGATTTGGTGTTGCATCTGCTTCAGGTATAGGTGGACTACCAAATATTGAAAAGAACTCTGTCGTATGTGCAACAAAGGGACCAAGAAGAATCTCTCCTTTCTTCATTCCTTCTTCTCTTGTCAATATGCTGGGTGGATTTATCTCTATTTATCAAGGACTTAAAGGTCCAAATCTTTCCTCTGTAACTGCTTGTGCTGCAGGTACACATGCTATTGGTGAGGCTGCAAAGTCTATTATGGTTGGAACAGCAGATAAAATGTTGGTTGTTGGTGCAGAATCTGCTATTTGTGAAGTAGGTATCGGTGGATTTGCTGCAATGAAAGCACTCTCTACAAGAAATGATGATCCTCAAACTGCATCTAGACCGTTTGATACTGATCGTGATGGTTTTGTTATGGGTGAAGGTGCAGCTGCACTGGTATTAGAGAGTTATGATGATGCTGTTGCAAGAGGTGCAACAATCTATGGTGAACTCATCGGATTTGGTGAAAGTGGTGATGCAAATCACATTACAACACCAACAATGGATGGTCCTCTACGTGCAATGAAGGGTGCTTATAAAATGGCAGGTGAGCCAAAAGTAGACTATGTAAATGCACATGGTACATCAACACCGATCAATGATAAAAATGAAACAGCAGCACTTAAAGAGTTGTTTGGTGGTAAAGAAAATTGTCCTCCTGTGAGTTCTATTAAAGGTCAGATAGGTCACTGTCTTGGGTGCTGCAGGTGCCATAGAAGCAGTCGTATGTCTTATGGCTATGAGAGATGGTGTGCTTCCTCCGACTATTAACTATACAACACCAGATGAGAACTGTGATCTTGGATTATATACCTAATAAGGCCAGAAAAGCAGATATCAACATTACTATGAGTAACTCATTTGGTTTTGGTGGTACGAACGGCGTCGTTATCTTTAAGAAAATATAAGGGTTAATGCATGGCAACTTATTTAGATTTTGAGAGCAAAATTGAAAAGATACAAGAAGAGATTGTATCGGCACATGCCATCGCAAATTTTGAGGCTGTTAATAAGTATCAAAATGAGTTAGATAAAGAAGTACAAAAGACCTTTGGAGCTCTTAGCGACTTTCAAAAACTTCGACTTGCACGTCATCCGGATAGACCTTATGCTTTAGACTATATCAGACTTATTAATGGATGATGCGTATGAAATTCATGGTGATCGTGCATTTAGAGATGATCCTGCTATTTTATGTTATATTGGCTGGATCAATGGTCAGAAGACAATGCTCATTGGTGAACAAAAAGGGCGTGGTGTTAAAAATAAGATCAAAAGAAACTTTGGTATGCCAAATCCTGAAGGGTATAGAAAAGCGCTTACGTGCAGTGAAAATGGCAGAGAAATTTGATATTCCTGTACTAATGCTTATAGACACTCCGGGTGCATATCCTGGTCTTGGAGCAGAAGAGAGAGGTCAGAGTGAGGCTATTGCTAAAAATCTTTTTGAATTTGCGTCTGTAAAAGTACCAATGGTTTCTATCGTTATCGGTGAAGGTGGTTCAGGTGGAGCACTTGCAATTGGTGTGGCAGATAAACTTGCAATGATGCGTTACTCTGTATTTGCTGTTATCTCTCCAGAAGGGTGTTCTGCGATTTTATGGAATGATCCAACAAAAGTAGAAGCCGCAACCAAAGCATTTAAAGATCACACCTGATGATCTACTTGAACATGGTTTGATAGATGATGTACTTGATGAACCTCTTATCGGTGCACATCGTGATCAAAGAAACATCAGCTGATGTAATCAAAAAGTATTTTTTGGAGAGTGTAAAAGCGCTTAGAGAACTTATCAGAAGATGAACTGCTTGATCAACGTTATAAAAGACTTACCGCTGTTGGCGCATATAGCGAATAGACATACTTTTTATGATACACGATATAGCCCAAGACCATTGTAGGTTACATTGGAGATATGGGATATTGGGGTATTTTTCTTCTCATGTTCCTTGAGAGTACTTTTTTCCCTTTTCCTAGTGAAATTGTTATGATACCTGCAGGATATCTTGCATTTAAAGGGTGAAATGAATCTTTATATGGTTGTGCTGGCTGGGATAGTTGGTTCTGTAGCCGGAGCACTTTTTAATTATTATCTGGCAATGCATTTTGGAAGAAAATTTATTTTACGTTATGGTAAATACTTTTTTATTAAAGAAGAAACATTAGACAAACTTGAAGTATTTTTCATTAAACATGGAGAACTTTCTACCTTCAACGGAAGACTTATTCCAGGTATACGGCAACTTATTTCTCTTCCCGCTGGACTAGCACGTATGAATATGGCTAAATTTGCTTTTTATTCAGGATTGGGTGCAGGTATCTGGGTGATCGTTTTGGTAGCATTAGGTTATGTATTGGGTTCAAATGAAGCACTAATCTCAGAGTATCTGCAGTCTGCAACATTGATCGCACTTCTTTGTGTAGTATTGATCACACTTTTTTATATAGTGAGAAATAAAAGAAGAAAAGAGATATTGGAAGATTAGTCCAATATCCAGGTTATATATTTTTTCTTCTTGATCGGTGTCTTTTTTAAAGCTTTAAATACTTTTTCTATCACCGTATGATGTAATGCAACATATGATTTTGTATCTGTGATATTTATCTTTCCTATCATCTTGGGATCAATGCCTATCTCTTTACATAAAGTACCCAGTATATCTCCTGCACGGAGTTTGGTTTTTTTACCACCATTAATACAAAGTGTATCATACTTAGACACCATTTTAAATGTTGCATCAACCCGTAAGTCTTTCATTTGTGCTGTACGTGCAGAAGAAGTGATATAAGAGCATTTATCGCTATCTTTTGATCCATAGAGTGAAATGGCTGTACCTCTTGCATCTGCACGTCCTGTACGTCCTATACGATGTGTGTAGACCTCTTGGTCAAAAGGTAAATCATAGTTAATGACCAGTTCAATATCTTTAATATCAAGACCTCTTGAAGCAACATCTGTAGCTACCATGATACGTTTGGAACCATTGGAAAAAGCGATCACAGATTCATTGCGATCTCTTTGTTCAAGGTCACCATGTATATCTATGACAGAATGCCCACGTTGATGTAAAATATCAGTAAGTGCCATGACTTCTGCTTTAGTGTTACAAAAAATAAGGAGTGACTCTGGTTTATAGGATTGTATCAGTGCGTTGAGAGTGTTTTAAATTTATCAGATGTTTCATAGACTATTTCATCTATCTTTATCACTTTCCTGAACCGTATCTACTTTGATAGTAATGGGCTGTTTCAAGAAGTGCTTTGGCGAGTTTTTCTATTTTATCCGGAAATGTCGCTGAGAAGAGCAGGGTTTGTTTTGTACGTGGCATGTTGGAGCCTATCTTGACTATCTCATCATAAAAACCCATATCAAGCATACGGTCAGCTTCATCAAGAACCAGTGTTTTGATACTATCAAGTACCAATGTCTCTTTTGCCAAGTGGTCTTGTATACGCCCAGGTGTACCAATGAGTATATGTGCACCTTTTGCCAGTGATTCAGCTTGTGCACGAAGTGGCACACCACCATAAAGTGTAAGTATTTTTAGATTAGGTTTATAGGCTGCTATTTTACTAAGTTCAACGGCTATTTGGTCAGCGAGTTCACGGGTAGGGGTAATGATAATAGTTTGCGGTTTGTAGTTATTGGTATCTGTATGTATTACACAAGGTAGTCCAAAGGCCAACGTCTTCCCGGAACCTGTCTTGGATTGTGCTAAGATGTCTTTACCTTCCAGGATGGGGCTGATGGCCTTTTCCTGTATTTCGGTCATCGTAGTGAAATTAAGTATATTTAGGGTCTCTAAAAGCGCCTCAGGGAATGCTTCTATACTCTTAAAAGTTGCCATATTATTTGACTTCAAATGTAGCATCCTCGATAAGTACTTTATAAAAGTAGCCATATCCAAAATCTTTGTTGACAACGACCTTACCTTTGGCAATGACCTTGTCTCCACCTTTGATACTGGTTGAAGCAGCGGTAAATACCAGGTCATCAGTAAGTTCTTTCTCGACTGCCTGTACCATCACCTATAGTGAACCCAGTCACGTTTCATGATTTGATGAGAGACTTTAAATACAGTACCTTCCAAAGAGATGATCTGACCTTCCAGACTCTTTCTCCACATATGCACCTCTTCAATAGTATACACATCTTTTTTCACAAAAGGTTTTGCGGGTTTTTCCTCATCTTCTGTTGACATGCCTATTCCCATACCTTTGTGCGGATCTTTACTGCGTAAGCCCCAGCATATCTTTCATACTTTTAGGCTTCTGTACTTTTTGAGGAAGATAGACATCTGAGGCAAAGATGATCTCTTTAAATTTCTGACCTAAAGATTTACTTTCAAAGTCATGCATAATGGTTTTTTTATCATATCCGATTCTATCACCAACAGCTACAGGAGCATTAGCTATGGCCACCCACAACTGTGTCCCATTTTCATCTACTTTAAGATATTTGTATCCCATAGCATCTTTTATTTCCAAAATCTTTCCATGGTGGATACCTTCTTTTTTGTTCTGCTTATTTTTTGCATGGTCATGTTCTTCATGTCCGGGCTCTACAGCATAGGCAAATGTTAGAAGAGTAATGAGTATTAGTGGTAGTGATTTCATGATGATTCCTATATATAGATTGTTTAAACTTTATTATAGGCTAAGAAGATTAATATATGGGCAAAAAGCCCATGAAGTATGAAAGACTAATATTTATGCCTGAGCTTTTTTATAGTCTAAGATCATTTTATACGCTTCATCTTTTAAAAGAAGTTTTTCTTTTTTAAGTACTTCAAGCTCTACATCAGTTAAAATTGTACGACCTGCTTCTGCATCTTCTACTTGTTTATCTAATGCATTGTGTTTATCAAAGATATTTGCAAAGTGCGCATTACTTTGTTTAAGTTCGTGTATCTCATCTTTGTATTCGTGTAACATTTTAGTTCCTAGTATTAATATATTCTATATTATAACTTTTTTGTGGTTAGCAAAGAGTTAAAAGTGATAATTTTTATGTTCTGTATTCTGCATTAATTTTGACGTATTCATAACTCAGATCACAACCATAAGAAGTATAGCTCGCATCACCTAAACCGATGTCACAAGTGACTTTAAAACTCTCTTGTTTCATGATCTCATATGCTTTGTTTTCACGTACTTTGTCTAACTCCCTAAATTCACTGGAGTAGATAAGAAGGTCATCATAATGTATGGTAAGGGTTTCATCATCACAGGCTATGCCAGATGCACCTATAGTTGAAGCGATACGTCCCCAGTTTGGATCTTCTCCAAAGAGTGCAGTTTTTACCAGAAGAGAGTTACTTAGTGCCATACTTGCTTTCTTAGCCTCTTCTTCACTCTTCGCCCCCTTGACTTCAAAGGCTACAAGTTTATTTGCCCCTTCGCCATCTTTGAGTATCAGCATAGCAAGTTCAAACATGATCTTATTTAGGACCTCAGTAAAGGCTTCTTTGTGGTAATGCCCACTTTGTCTTATTTGAAAGAAACATCACTGTGTCATTTGTTGAAGTGTCACCATCTACAGAGATACGATTAAATGAACCTTCTGTCGCTTCAGTGAGCAGTTCATCCATGTCAGACTTAGGAATGTCTGCATCAGTAATGACAAAACAGAGCATTGTGGCCATAGCAGGGTTTATCATGCCTGCACCTTTACAGATGGCTGCAATATTAAAAGAGTTACCATCGTCAAGCTCAACTTTATAGGCCAACTCTTTTTTAAAAGCATCTGTTGTCATAATGGCTCGTGCAGCTTGATGTGAATTTGAAGCATTAAAATCAAGTGTATCAAAAGCAGAGGTTATTTTATCTATTGGCAAACGGTAGCCTATGACACCCGTAGAACTCATCACGGGATTTAGTACATTTAGTTTGGTGGAGAGTATAGACATAATAGACTCTATATCTTCTATCCCTTTTTTACCTGTCATCGCATTTGCATTTTTGGCATTGATGAGTACAAAATCAGTTTGAAAATCTTTAGGATATTTCTGAAAATGTTTTATAGGTGCAGCCTGAAATGTATTGCTTGTAAATACGGCGAGATATCACAAGGTTCCTCACTTCGTATAAAAGCAACATCACCATCTAGTTCACTTGTATCAGAGTTGGCAGGCTTTTGTTCTCATACCGACATTGGTAGCACCACAGAAGAATCCTTGTACATTTTCTAAACCATTTTCAAGGGGAATAATTTTAAACATATTTGAGTTCCTCAGGCTTTTCTTTTTTACGGATTATTTTTTTAGCTTTATAGATACCTTCACCTGTACCGATGAGTAGAAGTTTAGATTCTGGCATGATGATCGTATCACCTTTAGGCATAGGAATGAATCTTCCCATCTTTTTGACGTATACCGATAATGGTTACATTCGCGATGTCTCTAAAACGTGCAGTTTTTATTTTTTTGAGCGTAAGCCAAGATGTTTTTGAAACTTTTGCCTCTTCCATATCAAGAGGAGTATCTTTTTTATAAAGGAACTCTTGAAGTAGGTTTTCCATATCAGGACGTGCTGCCATAGCATTGATACGCTGAGCCATTAGTTTAGTTGCGGTAACGACCCTGTCTGCACCTAGTTTCAGCAGTTTTTGATCATCTTCATTACTTTTAGCATTGGCAATGATAAGAAATTTTCTTACACGACCTATTTCTGTTTCATAAAGACGTGCTGAAGCGATAGTTGCAATATTGTCTGCAACATTGACTGCCAAAGTAATGACACCTTTTGCTGAAGAGAGATGTGACTTCAGTATACCTTCTTCTGTGTGTGGTTCTGCAGTTACAAAGTAAGGATAATGGTATTTTTTTGCTATCTCTTCCATATCTTCTCTAGGATCAACAACTACAAAAGGGATGTGGTTTGCACGAAGTTGTTTGGTTACCTGTATGGTAAATTCATTATGATAACAGACAACAAAATGATGTTTAAGTCTAGCAATTTCGTAAAGCATTTTACGCTCCTTAGCAGTTTTTTGAAATTCACCTTTTTTAACGACTTCTGCAATAATACCTATAGCAATGGAAAAAACAACAAAGCCAAAGATGATAAGAGTAATGGTAAAAATACGTCCCATATCTGAAATGGGTTTTATCTCTCCAAAGCCTACGGTAGTAAATGTTATACCTGTCTGATAAATGGCATCCATAAGTGGAAAACCATCAATAAGCATATAGCCTATTGTACCGATAAGCATAACAAGTACAGTAAGTATAAGAGGAAGTCTAAAAGGGGTTAAATGACCATAATACTCGTCATTTAGTGTTATATGTGGTTTAGGTGCGCTTCTCCAACCGAGAAACTTTTTAAATCTTTGTGTGGCTTTCAAAGCCGAAGTCCCAAAAGTTAGGGACTTACTCAGCTGTAGCAGCTTGAGCAGCGTGTTTTTTCATTGTTCTAAGTGTAGAAGCAGCAACTTTAACTCTTTTAGTTGTTCCATCTTCAAGTGTGATTTTCACAGATCTTAAGTTTGGAAGTTGTCTTCTTTTTGTTTTGTTGTTTGCGTGAGAAACGTTGTTTCCTGTCAATGGGCCTTTACCCGTAATGTCACATTTTCTTGCCATAGTATGTCCTTTAAGTTAGTCGTTCTAATAGCACTTTTTTATAAGTCAAGTGTAAAACGATGAATATTTTGTGGGATTATAGACAATTTGAGCATAAAATTTGCTTAAGATATATGCATCTCTTTTTTTGTTCTACATTATTAGAAAGAGAAAACGAACTTAAACAAATGGATTCTTTTTTCTTGAAAGTTTTGATAGTAACATTCTTTTATAAATTGTACCATATCATTGCTGTATGGCACTAGGTCACAAGTTTGATTTTGCTATAATAATTTAAAATAAACAAGAGGACATTTATGTTAGTAGCTCCAAGTATACTTTCTGCTGATTTTGGACATTTGGCTCGTGATGTTAGAAGCCATTTGTGAAGGTGGATGTGACCTTGTACATGTTGATGTGATGGATGGGCATTTTGTACCTAACCTTACCATAGGACCTGTAGTTGTTGAAGCGGTAGCCCAAGCTGCAACCAAACCTTTGGATATACACCTGATGGTGGAGAACAATTCATTTTTTGTTGATCTTTTTGCACCTTTGAAACCGGGGTTTATCTCTTTTCATATAGAAGAAGAGAAGCATCCTCATAGACTTATACAAAAAATACGTGCGATGGGTATACGTCCTGCTATTACACTTAATCCACATACACCACCTGAAGCGATAGAATTTTTACTTGAAGATGTGGATATGGTACTTCTTATGAGTGTTAACCCGGGTTTTGGCGGACAAAAGTTTATTCCTTCGGTTGATAGAAAAAGCACAGCGTCTTGAAAGCATTGATAGAAAAGAGAAATCCAGACTGTCTTATAGAAGTAGATGGTGGTGTGAATGATGAAAATGTAAAAGAGTTAGAAGCAGCTGGAGTTAATGTTGTTGTAGCAGGTTCATTTGTTTATAAACATCCAGATGGTATAGAAAAAGCAATTTCTGCATTGAAATAAGGGGAGGAGTCATAGTATGAGAGTAAAAATTTGTGGAATCACCAATTTAAAAGATGCCTTACATGCAGTTGAGTGTGGAGCAGATGCATTGGGATTTGTTTTTTATAATAAATCACCACGTTACATTACGCCTGCAGCAGCGAAAAGAATTATCGATCAACTTCCTCCTTTTGTAGAAAGAGTAGGGTCTTTTTGTCAATGAAGGTATAGAGACGATAGATACTGTGTGCAAATATTCTGATATTTCACGTGCGCAGATTCATTTTGATGTGGATGAAGAGTCTTTAGATGCCATTGGTTTACAAACTTTACCTGTAGTACGTGCGAAAGGCCCAGAAGATCTAAAGCGATTTAAAAATAGATATCGTTTGGTAGATGCTTACAGTGAAGCATATGGTGGTACAGGAAAGCGTCTAAATCTTGAATGGTTCAATGGTGTAGACTGTTCTAAGATCATTTTGGCAGGAGGCTTAACTCCTGAAAATGTAGTCCAAGTGAAACAACTTGGTTTTTACGGTGTAGATGTAAGTTCCGGGGTAGAATCCATTAAAGGGAAAAAAGATCCTAAAAAAGTGAAACAATTTATAGCTAATGCAAAAAGTCTTTGAGGAACTAACTACAGCATTTCGTAAAAATGACGGAGTGTTGCATGAAGAACAATATAAACAGATCGTTACTAAACATACCACACTACTGGAAGATTCCGAAATTATCTTTATTCTTCTTCAGGCTTCGGGTTATCCTATTAGCACAAACAGATGATGAACATTATAGACTTGAGACATGTTTTACTTCTCATACAGAACAACGTTATTGTGTCATAGATATAGAAACCAATGGTTCTAAACCCGGTACCTCTCAGGTGATAGAGATCGGTGCGGTGATGATACAGAATGGTGAAGTGATAGACCGTTTTGAAACCTTTGTTGAGTGTGCATTTTTACCGGAGTATATTACTAAAATCACAGGTATTGAACCCACAGATCTTATAGGAGCACCGACACGAAAAGAAGCGCTAACAGCATTGCGCCATTTTATGGGTGATGCTGTGTTTGTAGCGCATAATGCACATTTTGATTACAATTTTTTGAATGCCTCTTTTGACAGATTTGGTTTAGGGGCTATAGGTAATCCTCAACTCTGTACGATTGAATTGGCAAAGCGTACTTTTGAGAGTGAACGTTATGGGCTTGCCTATCTTATAGACTTTTTAGAGATAGAGACTGCCACACATCATCGTGCTTTCAGTGATGCTGTATGTGCAGCAAAAGTGATGGAAAAAAGTTTAGAAACACTGCCAGAGTATGTTAAGAGTGCAGATGAGTTATTACGTTTTTCCATTTCCAGTAAGAAAGAGAGACGGGTAAAAAAAGAAAAACAGAGTAAGTAAACTTTATTTTTCTTTTCCTAAAATATGATGTAAAAAAAGTATCTGTGCAAATACTGGGGCAAAGATATTGACCAAGGGAATATAGTTAAAGAGTGCAGCTATCATAGCTAAAACCCTTGTCTTTTTCTTTTTTTCTTTCAGTGTTTTTTTCTCATTGATAAAGAGTGATCCGACATCATAAATGGTGGGTTCTCTTAATAAGATAGACCATAAGTAGAGTATACACTACCTGACCAAAAAGAGGTATGAAAAGTAGAGGCAAGTGTAATGATAAAGAGTAGTAGAAAAATCATACTGGCTTTGAGTGTCAAGAGTATGGAAGTACTGATATTTGCACTGCCGATTACCTGAATATCAGGATAGTGTTTTTTTGCCAAGTTAATGAGTAGCTTTTCACTATAAAGTGAGGTAAGCAATGCTACTATGATGATAAAAAGCATATAGGCAACAGAAAAGGTTGCAACAGATGCACCTGATGTTTGTAGCCATTCCCATGGTATCCATGAGAGATAAGAAGTAGATAAGATTTGTTAATATATCCCACATATTCCATGTGAGTAGCAGTGTAAGTACCAATGAGATAAACCCCTATTTTAAGTACAAACAAGATGACATCTTTAGAGAGCATATCTTGTAAACTTTTAGTCATGATCGATTTCATTCTTTACTATTGCCTTTTTACTGATACTCATTTTTAAAACTGACATAACGTTGTGCAGAAGCATAGAGTTCTGCAACTTCTTCATCTGTTAGTTCACGTACTACTTTTGCAGGACTTCCCATGATGAGACTTCTTGGAGGAAAGACTTTATTTTTTGTCACTAGGCTGTCTGCACCCACTATAGACTCTTTACCTATGACCGCACCATCAAGTATGGTAGCAGACATACCTATGAGACAGGCATCTTCTATGGTACAGCCATGAAGCATCACTCGGTGACCGACTGTCACATCATTACCAATGACGGTAGGATGACCATCTGACATATCTGCCTTTTTATGATGTGTTACATGTATCATACTGAGATCCTGAATATTGGTTCTGTCTCCTATGGTAATGTGATGTACATCACCACGTACGACACAACCAAACCATACAGCAGAGTCTTCACCCATAGTGACACGTCCGATAACTGAAGAGCCTTCTGCTATCCATGCATTTGAACCAAGTTTTGGTGTCCATTCTTTAAATTTTATGATCATTAACTCTCCTTTAATATACGGTTGGCCAAACGGCTTACATAGTCTGGTGTCTCTTTTTTTGTTTTATCATGAATTTTATTTACATACTCTTCTAGAACACAGTGGTTGTTTACTTTTTTACCAAGAGAAGGCACTTTGGTGTAGTTTCCATCTTCTTGAAGTTCCCAGCGTAAAGAATTGTCTGCAAGTTGTAGCATTAGAATCTGTTCTATTTTCTGTGTAAGGTTGTCTTCCAAGATAGGTGTCATCAGTTCTACACGTCTTACAAGGTTACGAGGCATCAGATCTGCAGATGAGATGTAGCATTTGACTTTGTCATGTTTAAAAAAGTAGATACGTGCATGTTCCAGGTATTTTCCTATGACCGAAGAGACAGTAATATTTTCACTGATACCTTTTATGCCCGGCTTTAAACAACAGATACCACGGATGATAAGATCAACCTTACATCCTTTTTGCGAAGCGATGTAAAGTGCTTTGATGATATCTGTAGTCTACCAAAGAGTTGGCTTTAAGAATGATATGTCCTTTCGATCCGTGTTTACGTTCTTTCTCAATGAGTTTGATAAGCTTTGGTTTGATCTGTGTAGGTGACATGAAAAGCGTATCGAACTTTGTATGGGTAGAAAAACCTGTTAAAAAATGAAAAAAGTGCGTAGCATCTGTACGAAAGTCTTCTTTGGTTGTAAAGTATGACATATCAGTATATATCTTTGAGGTACTTGGGTTATAGTTTCCTGTTGCAAGATGTACATAACTTTTAAGTTTGGTCCCTTTGTCTCTTGATGACCTGTGCGATCTTGGCATGGACTTTCAGTCCCGGTATACCATAGACTACATGTGCACCAGCATCTTCAAGTGCTTTTGCCCAACGTAAGTTGTTTTCCTCATCAAATCTTGCTTTGAGTTCGACAAGTACCATGACCTGTTTGCCATCACGTACGGCATCTATGAGGGCTTTAACGATAGGAGATTTCGGTCCTGCACGGTAGAGTGTCATCCGTATAGCAATGTTTCAGGGTCTGCAGCAGCTTGTTTAATGAACTGTACAACAGGTTCAAAACTGTCAAAAGGATGGTAAAGCAGCACATCCTGTTTCTCTATGGCTTCAAAAATATTTTCACTGTCAAGCGGCGGAAGCGTTTTTGGATTAAAGGTAGGTAGATACAAGATGAGAGAGCGCTTTATCCCCTACTATTTGCCAGAGACTTCCCAGGTTAAGAGAGAGGCTTTTATAGGAGTAGATATCTTTGTCATCAAGGTTCAGATGTGAGAGTAAAAAGTTGATAAGGTCAGCATCTGCACCTTCGATGAGTTCAAGACGGATGAGTGAACCTTTATTTCGCGAGCGCAATCCTTCCTGAAGGATCTCTAAAAAGTCATCTGCTTCTTCCTCTTCTATCTCAATATCTGCATTTCTTGTCACCCTGAATGGTGTAGAAGCCAATGGACTAAATCCGGGAAACAGTTCAGATGCAAAGTGTTCTACCACTGATTCTATAGGGATAAATGTTTGTCCTAACTGTATAAACCTTGGAAGTATTCTCGGTATACGTATCAGTCCGTGTTTGATATGTTTAGAGTCATCTGTCAAGTGTCAGTGCCAAACCAAAACTGAGGTTGTTAAGATGTGGAAAAGGGATGTGTCGCATCTACGGCTATGGGAATGATCACAGGGTAGATCTCATTAAAGAATTTTTCTTTTATTTCTATCTTGTTCTTCTGTATTGAGGGCATCATAGTTCTTTACATTCACACCATGGGTATGAAGTTCGGAGATGATAGAAGTATAACATGATTCTAAGACCTGATGTTCTTTATGCAGGTATGTCCTGTATCTGCTTCTAGTTGCTCGCTTGGGGTCAGTTTGTCTGGACCGGTTTCCTGAACACGTGCTTTAAAGAGTGCTTTGAGTCCTGCTACACGTATCATGTAAAATTCATCAAGATTTGTGCCGTAAATAGCAAGAAATTTGAGACGTTCAAGTGGGGGTAGTTTTTCATCCAGTGCCTGAGCCAGATACGCGTGAATTAAACTGTAGCCATGAGAGTTCACGGTTAAAATAGAGTTGTGATGAGTTTAAATCTACGAGCCATATAGGCTTCCTGATAATGTATGATATTTATGTGGATTATAGCAAAAAACTACAATTTTTTGATTTTTGCTATCTGGTCACGCAGTCTTGCGGCTTCTTCAAAGTCTAAATTTTTTGCCGCAGCAAGCATCTTGGCTTTAAGTTCTTTTACCAGTTGTTGTCGTTCTGCTTTTGGCATTTTATCCAGTTTGTTTTGTTTATTGTAGAGTTCACCTGCATCTTCTACTTTGAGGTCTGTATCAAGAACTCTGAGTGTGGTTTTAGGCGTAATGCCATGTTCTTTATTGTAGGCTATTTGCTTTTCTCGTCTGGCTCTGAGTGGTGTCTATGGTAAACTGCATAGAATCTGTCATTTTTTTAGCATACATGAGCACATGCCCGTTGGCATTTCTTGCGGCTCTTCCTGACGTTTGTATGAGTGCGGTACGTGAACGTAAAAAACCTTCTTTGTCTGCATCAAGTATGGCAACCAGACTTACTTCGGGAAGGTCAAGTCCTTCTCTAAGCAGGTTAATTCCTATCAAGATGTCAAACTCACCCAAACGCAAGGAGCGTATGGTTTGGTTACGTTCTATGGCATCCATGTCTGAGTGCATATGACGTGCTTTGAGTCCGAGGTCATTGTAGTAGGTACTCAGCTCTTCTGCCATCTTTTTTGGTCAGCACGGTGATGAGTACACGCTCACCACTTTTCTATGACAGGTTTCATGCGGTCATAGCAGGTTTTCTACCTGATAGGTACTGTCTATGACTTCTATGGGTGGATCAAGCAGTCCTGTAGGACGTACAACCTGTTCTGCTACTGCAGATGAAAGTTCAAGTTCAAGGGGGGCAGGAGTAGCAGAGACAAATAAAAAGTGAGGGGCTTTATGAATGTACTCATCAAACATCAATGGACGGTTGTCCAGTGCAGAAGGGAGTCTGAATCCATGGTCAACCAGTACTTCTTTACGGCTTCTGTCTCCTGCGTACATTCCTCTAAACTGCGGTAATGAGACATGGGACTCATCGACGATGACAAGATAGTCATCATGCATGGCTTCAAAATAGTCCATCATGGAGTAGGGGGTCTCACCGGCTTTTTTACCCGTAAGGTGGCGAGAATAGTTTTCGATACCTTTACACATCCCTGTACCTTCTATCATCTCCAGATCAAACTCTGTACGCTGTTTGAGACGGTTGTACTCTATCATACGGTCTTCTTTTTGGTAATAGGCAAGTCTCTCTGCCAAGTTCTTCTTCTATGCTTTTCACTGCAAGTGCGAGTTTTTCTTTAGAGACGATGAACTGGTTGGCAGAGTAGATAGTGACTTCTTTTACGCCTTCTTCTTTTTCTCCCGTAAGTGAGTTAAACTCATAGATCGCTTCTATCTCATCACCAAAAAACTCTATGCGAATGGCAAACTCTTCAGAGTAGGCAGGGTAAATGTCTATGACTTCACCTGTCACACGAAAGTCACCTCTGTCAAAAAACTCATCATTACGTTTGTATCCCATGTCTACCAGTCTAAGGAGCAGGGCTTTTTGGTTGTACTCATCTCCCACACAAAGTTTCTGTACAATGGACCGGTAATCATCAGGCGAACCCAATCCATAGTTGGCAGATACAGAAGCAATGACGATGACATCATCATGAGAAAGTAGGTTCGCCGTAGTACTTAAACGCAAACGTTCCAATTCTTGGTTAATAGAAGAGTCTTTTTCTATAAAAAGATCTTGTCTGGGTAAATAGGCTTCAGGCTGATAATAATCATAATAAGAGATAAAATACTCAACATGATTGTTGGGAAAAAAACTTTTAAATTCAGAGTAGAGTTGTGCAGCCAAGGTTTTGTTGTGCGTCATGATGAGGGTAGGTTTTTTGGTTCTTTCTATCACTTTTGCCATAGTATAGGTCTTACCTGAACCCGTAACACCCAGTAAGGTTTGGTATTGATTACCTGCTTCTATGGATTGACTAAGTGTTTCTATCGCTTGAGGTTGGTCACCTGAAGGATGGTATGGACTTGATACCGTGAAATTTGGCAAAATTAACCTCTACTTTATGTTGTTTCTTTTTAAATTTTCGCTATTATAACACAAAGAAATTATGGAGAATGAAATGTCAGCATTACAAAAATTACAAGCGAAGATAGAACAGTGGAGAGTAGATCATGAAGCACTCAAAAATGAAAATGCACAGCTGAAAGTAGAACTTTCAAATGTATCTGGCTCTCAAAGTGAAAAAGAATCACAAATCGCAGCTTTAAGACGTGAACTTGAAGAGAAAGATGCAGAGATAGAAAAGATCATTGCACAGGTTGAATCGCTCTTGGCATAAGCATAGTAAAGGGATACCATGAAAAACGTAGGACTCACTGTCTCTGGAAATCGTTATGAGATAAAACTTGAAGATGCTTTTGCAGATTTTGTCAATAAAGATCTAGAAGAAGCAGGTGTAAATCTGCATCAAGATAATAAACCGGATAAGCTGCTTAAAGCTTATTTACGTTTAGCAAAACAAGCTACTTCTTATGAAGATGAGATCAAATTGCTTATTGAAACTTTAGATGGACTTTAACTAAAAAACATCTTTATTTCTTAGGACAACCCATCTTTTGGGTATCCTCTTATACTAACGTAATGTACGTAGTATCAATGCCTCTTTAGACTCTTTTTTATCGAATTCTATTGTATTAAAATCAAATTGTATCTGCTTAGATGTTATCCACTTATCTTTTGTCAATGTTTGCTCTATTCGCTCTTTTAAGGTCAGTGCATTCTCTTCTTCAGTAAATGGCAATAAAATTAAAAAATGATTGTCGTCATAACGACAGGCGATATCTCCGTCACGTACTAAAGAGTGCATTAAAATACCAAATACCTTGAGTGTATTCCTTTTTACTCTTTTAGGGTAAGTACTATTCTCTTTTTCAAAATCACTAATCGAGATACGAAGTATAGAGAGCGGATAGTTATGTCTTGCAGATCTACTGCATGTTATTTTTAACTCTGACATAAAATATTTTTTGTTAAAAAGTTTGGTGTCATGGTCATGTATGGCATGTTTTTTTATCTGTTTATGGATATAGATTCTCACCATATAGATGATCAGTAGTATAAGCAACATAGCAATGGTAAGAGAGGAATAGAAAAGATTGATCATTTTTTTCTGTTTGAGATAGACCATTTTTTCGACTACTATAGCAAGAGAAGTTGTTTTCTCCCAGCACTGAAGAGCATTATCTCTAATAGAGAGTGTATTGTGTTCAGAAATCATCTGTTTATAGCTATTCCAGCACATTTTTACTTGTGCAAAATCTTGTGAAAGTGATGTGGATCCTATATAAAAGTTGGATTTATCATGATTTATCACCCATTGAGAGATATCTTCAAAAGCACTGTCAATATGTTGTGTAATGGTATGTTGCTTATCTTGATCGATGTGATCTAATGCAATATATTCTATGGCACCACCTATCCATCCTGTCTGATGTACGACTTTAGTATCATTTTGTATTGTTTGAAAGGATGAATAGACAAAATAAAAACTCAAAGGGAGTATAAGAACCAGAATATAAAGTACTAGTGTTATTCGAAATGATGACCACTCTTTTGGCATAATAGTATCCTTTGTTATCGTTAAGTTAGTATTCATAGTAGTTACCTTTTAATCGTTTTACCGGCAAATTCATAGGTACCTGCCAAATGTCCACCTACATTTTGTATATCAGCGCAATAATTTGCAGCACTTTCATTGAGATCAACTGTCAAACGTGATGCATCTCTTTGGGCAGTGTAGCATACTACATTGTCACATGCGGTTGAATTAATATCATTTAAGTTCGTATCAGTTGCCGTATAGATTGCACCTAAATCGGAAATACATATTGCCATATTGGATACATCTACAGAGAGCTTTGCATCATCTCTGGTCGTGGCTAATTTTCCTATGGCGATAGATGCTAAAAGGCCAATTAGAATAATAATAAAAATAAGTTCAATGAGTGTCCAGCCCGCTCTCATAGATTGAGCCGAGGTATTTATGGTATTATGATTATACATAATTAATGATTCCTTCTTTCATTAGGATACTTACTTTAATAGTAGTATGTTCTATCTTAAAAAATGTAGTAACATTTATAAAAATAAGGTATAAATATAAGAGATAAATGATACTTTTTTATATTTTTTAACATTTTTTGACATTTTTTAACATTTTTTGACATTTTTTGAGTATACTTTCCGTAGACCAGTTATTGAATTGGTACTAAATTTATTTTCAGGAGTTAATCATGAATAACATGAGACGCGGATTCACAATGATCGAATTGATCTTTGTAATTGTAATTATCGGAATTTTGGCAGCGGTAGCAATACCTAAATTAGCAGCAACTAGAGATGATGCAAAAATCTCTAATATCATTGCAAATGCAAGAACAGCATTTGGAGATCTAGGTACATATTATACATCACAAGGTGCAGATATTTGGAATGACGATGGAAATGGAACACTTACACAAGCTACAAATGTACCATTTGCAGATTCTGACTGTACACCATTGGATGAAAATGCTTCAAAACTTGTTTCTCAACTTATTATTTATGTAATGGTGAATGAGCAATGTTTAAAGTTTGACAGGAACTGCAGATGGTGGACTGTAGCTATATCTGATGGGACATGTCTACTACTGGAGTATGTGGAGCAGTACAAGCTGATAAGGCGATAGTTAATATCAAAACAACACATACATTTGGTGGTAAAACAGTAGTAAGATAATATCTTTCTAATTCCACCTCTATTTGAGGTGGAATATATCTCCACTTTCACTCTATATATCACTTCTTTTATTCATTATCTACACAACATAATTGACAATTTTTCTGACATTTTTATCTTATACTTATACATAAATGATATAGAGAGGAATAAAATGAAAAAAGCATTTACTATGATAGAAGTTATTTTTGTAATTGTCATTATCGGAATTCTTGCAGCTGTTGCCATACCTAAATTAGCAGCTACAAGAGATGATGCAGTGATTTCTGCGATTGTGTCAAATGCTAGACTAGCCCTTGGTGACTTTGAAGCATATTATACGTCTCAGGGTAATACGGTATGGAATAGTGATAATCTGTAAGTAATGTTACAAGGGCACTTCTTTTAACTTCCTGTGATACTCCTGTGGATGAAAATACATCTATTAGTCCAAATACATTTGTGTTGTGTCATGATGATGTTATATGTTTATCTTTTGAAACCACAGAAGAAGGTCTATTGAACGATAACAGATGGTGCTGCAACATCAGATGCTATTTGTGAAGAAGTAAAAGCAGATCCAGCTATTAGAAATATGAGCAATAAAACGTATGTATTAGGTGGTGAGACTGTAGTACGTTAGATCAGATAGAAAGTATGATACGGAGCAAATATGTTAGTGAGTATCTATTAGAAATATTTGTGATATAATATAAATCTAAAGAGTAAATTTTAATTTTATGAATTAAAAAGGATATAATATGTAAGTATCTTCAAAAAAAGCATTTACGATGATAGAGTTGGTGTTTGTAATAGTCGTAATAGGGATACTCTCTGCAATTGCTATACCTAAATTTGCAGCGACACGTGATGATGCACATATTACAAGAGGATTGGCAACATTGGCATCTGTAAGAAGTGCTATTGCTACAGAAAGACAAAAGCAGATACTGAGAGGTGATTTTACGGGTATTACAAGTTTACGATGGTACAGGTGCAGGTGTTTTTAGTACATTCAATGATGCCAATGGTAGTTTAGTTTTAGAATATGATGTTGAATCATGTACAGATAGAATAGGATGTTGGAGTACGAAAAATGGTACAGACTATACATTTATAACACCTACTGGGGATTGTACTTACACACTTCAGAACAATCGCTTTAATGATACTACAACTGGTGGATGTACTGATATGCAATAAGTATCAGTTCTATAACTTGTATTTTTATCAAATTCTTCTTCTTAGGTCAAGTGCTCCAAGCTTGACCTATCATTCTCAAAATAAATTAACCATGGGTAGAGTTGTTTCTATCCCTTTAAAAACAACCTTTAAAGATGCTGTTATACTAGAAGAGGTTGAAAAACCTGAAGTTTGAAACAGCAGAAATAGTCTTCTTCATCAGAGTATTCTTATAGTAATGAACAGATGCAGATGGCAAAGTTTATCTCTGAATATTATTTTTCTTCTCTTGGAGAGGCTATCTCCCTTTTTATGCCGTTTAAAAATGCTTCATCTAAAAGCTTGTCTCCAGAGTCAATCGAGGGCAAGGTTCTTCCAAGACTAAGTGTTTCTCAGCAAAAAGCATACGATCAACTTTTAGAAAAAGAGAAAGCCCTGCTTTTTGGTGTGACAGGTTCAGGGAAAACAGAGATCTTCATCTCTCTGATGGCAAAAATGTTAGAAGAGGGAAAAACTTCTATCTTTTTGATGCCGGAAATTTCACTGACACCTCAAATGGAAAAGCGTCTTAAGGTCTATTTTGGTGACAGTGTTGCTATGTGGCATTCCAAGTTGACCAAGAAGAAAAAAGAGTCTATTTTGGAGGGTATAGAAGAGGGTAGTATACGTATCGTAGCCGGGGCACGTTCTGCACTTTTTGTGCCATTGGCTAACTTGGGTCTCATAATAGTGGATGAAGAGCATGATGACAGTTATAAGGCGATGACGCGACCTCGTTACCATGCACGTGATGTGGCTGTGCTGATGGGAAGCAAGTTGGGTGCAAAAGTTCTATTGGCATCTGCGACACCTTCTATGGGTTCGTACTATAAGTATGATGTGGTCAAGTTAGATAAACCTTATATACAAACAGAAAAAAAGTATACATTCATCTCTGGTGACAAGATCAACGATACGATGTTAGATGCACTTCATACACATTATAAAGCAGGAAATCAGTCACTATTGTTTCTGCCTACACGTGGAAATTTTAAATATCTCTACTGTGAGAGTTGCGGGAAAACACATCTTTGTCCCTACTGTTCGGTGGGTATGGCACTGCATAGAAAACACAGACATTTAAAATGTCACTACTGTAACTTTACCGAAGCCATACAAGATACTTGTACATACTGTGGGCATACACCGCTTAAAAGTGAACGTATGGGAACCGTGGAAGCCATAGAGATCATCTCTGAGGCTGTGGAAGGGTTACAGATCGAGCAGTTTGATAAAGACAGTATCACAACGGCTAAAAAACTGAAAGAAGCATTGAAACGTTTTGAGACTGGGGAGAGTCAACTGCTTTTGGGTACGCAGATGCTTGAGTAAAGGTCATGATTATGCAAATATTACCTTGAGTGTCATTATGGGACTTGATTACATACTGGGACTTGCAGACTATAGAGCGCGTGAGAGAGCGATGTCTCTACTCTTTCAGATCGCAGGACGAAGTGGACGTGCACAGGCAGCAGAGATCATCGTACAAACAGGTGATCCGGAGTTTTTTCAAACCTATCTGGCTGATTATGAGCTTTTCATCAAAGATGAACTGGCATTTTTAGAGATGGCAGACTACCCGCCTTTTGCTTCACTCGCACGTATACTCATCGCACATAAAGATGAAGCCAAAGCAAGTAAGATGACACTTGATACGGTAACACAGCTCAAAGCTTTTGATGAGATAGAGATAGTCGGACATGGTAAAGCACCTGTAGAAAAAATAGCGAATAAATTCAGGTTTCATATTTTATTGAGAGCAAAGAGTAGGGTACCGTTACTTAAAGCTTTACATCGTGTAGATCGCAGAGAGATAGAGATAGATTTTGATCCGGTTGAATTTTCTTAATATCCATTGTAGTTTGTTTGGGTAAAATAAGAGAATTATAGAAAAGGCAAACAGTGAAAGAAAGAGTTAAAACAAAAAAAATTTATGTCGGGAATGTAGCTGTAGGCGGTGATGCGCCTATCTCTGTACAGTCTATGACATACAGTGATACCCATAACGTTGCAGCTACGGTAGAGCAGATTAACCGTCTACATTTTGCAGGTGCTGATATGGTACGTGTTGCTGTTCCTGAAATGCAGGATGCACTTGCTTTGAAGGCCATTAAAGAACAGATCTCTTTACCGCTTATCGCAGATATCCATTTTAACTATAAATTGGCACTTGAAGCAGCAAAATGGGTGGACTGCATACGTCTTAATCCTGGTAACATAGGTGAAAAGTCACGGATCAAAGAGATAGTGAAAGCCTGTCAAGATAGAAACTTGCCTATACGAATAGGGGTGAATGCAGGTTCACTGGAAAAAGAGTTTGACCAAAAATATGGTGCGACGGCAGAAGGAATGGTCGCATCTGCAGAGTACAACATTAAATTCTTAGAAGATTTGGGTTTTACAGACATAAAAGTATCACTTAAGGCATCAGATGTAGATAGAACTGTCGATGCGTATAGGATGCTACGGCCTAAAAATGACTACCCATTTCATTTAGGTGTAACAGAGGCAGGAACGATTTTCCATGCTACTATAAAATCGGCTATAGGTCTAGGTGCATTGTTGCTTGATGGCATAGGGGACACGATGCGTGTTTCCATTACCGGTGAGCTTGAAGAAGAGATCAAAGTAGGAAAAGCGATACTCAAAGACAGTGGTCGGATGAAAGAGGGACTGAACATCATCTCTTGTCCTACCTGCGGACGTATAGAGGCTGACTTGGTAAGTGCAGTAGCGGAAGTAGAAAGACGAACGGCACATATCAAAACACCTATGGATGTATCTGTGATGGGTTGTGTGGTAAATGCCATCGGTGAAGCCAAACATGCTGATGTTGCTATAGCGTACGGTAAAGGTTCAGGATTGATAATGTTAAAAGGTGAAGTGGTTGCACGACTTCCAGAAGAAGAGTTGGTCGAGAGGTTTGTGCAAGAAGTAGAGAAATTTGCAGAGGATAACAAATAATGGAAAATATGTATAACCTAAACATAGAGAGAGCAGTGCTTTCTGCTGTTATCTTTGATCCTGAAACCTATGAGGAAATCGCTGCAAAGTTAAAGCCACATGATTTTTACCTGCCATTTCACCAGCATGTTTTTGCAGCGATGGAGGAATTAAGTGTAGAAGAAAAACCGATCGATGATGAATTTTTACGTTCTAAACTTAACAGTATGGGTAAGTTTGATGAAGTAGCGATGCTTGATCTGCTCTCAGCAAATCCTATTACAAATACAGCTGCTTATCATGAAAGAGATAAAAGCAAAGTCAAGTAAAAGGGCTTTAGCGACACTTGCAACAGAGATCAGAAAAGTTACCATAGAAGATGACTTACCTGCTGAAGAAGTGATGAATCTGGTAGAGAAAAAACTTTATGAAATCACACAAAACTCTACATCTGATGACTTTAGAGAAGCTAAAGAGATCACTTTAGCGATGATGGCGGAAATAGAACGTTTGAAGGCACTTGGCAACTCTAAACTTATCGGTACAGACACAGGATTTAGAAACCTTAATGATAAGACATCCGGATTTGGTAAAGGGGACTTGGTGATCATTGCTGCACGACCTGCGATGGGGAAAACAGCATTTGTTCTTAACATGGCACTAAAAGCCATAGAGCGTAATGAAGGTGTGGCTTTTTTCTCTCTGGAAATGCCTGCAGAACAACTAATGCTTAGACTGCTCTCTGCAAAGACATCTATCCCGCTTCAGGCACTCAGGGTTGGTGATCTTAAAGATGAACAGTGGAGTGATCTTTCTGCAGCAACGCAGGACCTCTCTACTAAAAAGCTTTTTGTAGATGATGGTGGGTATGCAACGATCCACCATGTGAGAAGTAAGCTTCGTAAACTCAAAGCACAGCATCCGGAGATATCTATTGCTATTATTGACTACTTACAGCTGATGAGTGGTGAGGGGAGAGAAGGAAGACAACAGGAAGTCTCTGAGATATCAAGGGGGCTTAAACAGTTGGCCAGAGAACTGCAAATCCCTATAGTTGCACTCTCTCAGCTGAACCGTGGAGTAGAGAGTAGGGACAATAAACGTCCGATGCTCTCTGATCTGCGTGAATCCGGAGCGATAGAACAGGATGCCGATATCATTCTTTTTGTCTACCGTGATGATGTCTATCGCGAAGCACAGGAAAAAGAAAAAGAGATGAAAGCCAAAGCTGAAGGTAAAGAGTATACTTCTGAATTTAGGAAAAAAGCTGAGGAAGATGCAGAGATCATTATAGGAAAACAGAGAAATGGACCTACAGGTACAGTAAACCTTGTTTTCCAAAAGAACTTTACCCGTTTTGTTGATGCTCATACAGGTCCAGCTTTCGAGATAGAGTATGAGGATGCTGATATTCCTATGAATACGGGTAATATAGAATTACCCGCAATATAGTATACAAATAGAGTAAAACTCTATTTTACTACATTTCTATTGAGGTCTTTACAGAAGATTCGTGTGACCGGCTGCTCTAAATAGAGTTGATTTTGAAGGGATGTATGTGCAATTAGATAAGCCAAAACTATTTCCCCGAGAAGAAAACGTTTGTTTTGGTGATGCCTTTTTTTTGTTTGTGATTTGTATTTGGCTTTTCATTGAGTATCAATCCTATCAACGTTTTATTTCAAAACCATTTTACTATACATATGCAAAAGTCCTTAACACGTATGAAAAGTCGAAGGGAAATAAACGGTATCAAGTGCTTAAACTTCGTAGTGAGGATGGTCTGACTTTCTACACAACGAACTACAGTAAAGAGAATTTCAATCATAAACGTTTACGCTTGCAGATATATCCGGATAAACGTATATCTTTTACTGAATATCTTGGGACATTCTATGTGAAAAGTCATATGAAAGCTCAAGAGCTTCTTCCTCTAACCTTTAAAGATACATTATTGGAAAAAGTAGATGGGCAACATACGAATACCTCTTTACAATCCTTTTACAATGCTATCTTTTTTGCCACTCCTTTAGGGAAGGATCTAAGAGAAAAGATAAGTATGTTAGGAGTCAGTCATCTTGTGGCATTGAGTGGATTTCATTTAGGCATATTATGGGGGTTAGTGTATGGAGTACTTTTATTATTCTATACACCACTGCAGCAACTATATTTTCCTTATCGGCATGCACTTATTTGATGTAGGGATAGTAGCTATGATCCTTTTAGGATTCTATGTATGGTTTGTAGATTTCCCACCTTCTCTGCTACGTTCCTATGCGATGGTTTTAGTAGGATGGATTGTACTTTTACTTAGGAATTGAGTTGTTAAGTTTTACATTTTTAACTACTATGTATGATGATACTTGTTGCACTTTTTCCTTCTTTGTTGGTCTCTCTTAGTTATTGGTCTTTCTGTGGCAGGTGTATTTTACATATTTTCTGTTATTACAGTATAGCAGAGGTGTTAAGGTATGGATCATCTCATTGATCATTATTCCTTTGGGAATATTTGTACTGATGTTGCCAGTCGTACATACTGTTTTTGGTGTAACTAGCACATATCAGCTTTTATCACCTCTCCTATCACTATCTGTTTATTCCTTTCTATCCTTTAGCGATGGGATTACATATAGTAGGCTTTGGAAGCCTATTTGATACATGCTTTGTCAGATCTATTTAATATGCCTGAAGAGAGTACAGAGTCATTTGTGCCAATATGGGCTTTACTGGGGTATATCATTCTGTCCATAGGGGCTATATGGAGTAGGAAATTGTTTGGATTGATCTGTGGGGATCGGCTTCTTTATATATGGTCTATCTCTTCATTTTTGTTCAGTAGATCACAGAATTTTAGTCCATGGATGAATATAGCCCATGAGATATAGATCCATAAAAAGAAAAAGAGCAAGGTGCTGATACCTCCATAGATGGTTGCATAGGTTTTATTGTGAAGGACATAAAAGATAAAAGCACTTTTAGAGAGATACCATACAAGTGAAGCGATAAATGAGCTTATCAGCGCAGCTGAAATCTCTATGTGTGTATTGGGAGAAATTTGGTAAGCGATATAAAACATCATCCATGTAATAAAGAACGGTAGAAAGGTATAGAGATGTATAATATTTGTAACACTGCTTCTATCAAGATACCCTTGTATGAATGTTGAGAGATAAAAGGAGGCAGCCATCATCGCTGGTATGATAATGACCAGTAAAAGATAGGTTTTTACAGCTTGCAGGATACTACGCTTAGGGCTGGAAAAAATATCATTAACGATATGGTCGTAATCTTTAAAAAACATGACGGCTGCAAAGGTCACATAAAATACACCCAAATATCCTAATTTATCAGAGTTTTCTACAAACGTATTGATATGTTCCATGATCATTTTGGAGTCAGTGGGCATGAGATTGGAAAAGATAAGTTTCTCTACCTTTGTGTAAAGGGTATCAAAGAGGGGCATATTGGTAAAGATCGCGATCAGAATGATTAAAAATGGGATGATAGAAAAGATTGTACTCCAACTCAGACTTGAGGCATAGTGTCCCAATTTTGTATCAAAGAGGTCTGTTGCAAAATCTCTGATGAAAAAGTAATAGTTTTTCAGTATAACTTTGAGTTGACTATTCTTTTTCATAAAGACCTTTTTTTAATGTGGTAATCCCATTTTACCGGGATTAAGTATATTGTTAGGATCAAAAGCCTGTTTAATACTCTTAAATAGATCAAGTTCTACATCATTAAATGCAATATTCATAAACGGCGCTTTACTTGTACCGATACCATGTTCACCACTCAGTGTTCCACCCATATCTACCACAAGTTGGAATATCTCTTCTATGGCTTGGTGACCATCGTGAAGTTGTTTTTCATCTGAACCATCTACCATTACATTAACGTGGATATTGCCATCACCTGCATGGCCAAAACATGGTACTTTAAATCCATATTTGTTACCTATGGCGTAGATACGTTCAAGTGCTTCAGGTAACATACTTCTTGGTACAGAGATATCCTCGTTAAGCTTTTTGCTTCCAAAGATCGTGATGGAAGGAGAAGCATTACGTCTTGCGTACCAGAGTTCATTTCTTTTTTGGGCATCATGTGCGACAATGAAATCTTGGGCACCATTCTCTTTAAATGATCTTTCTAAAGTCTCTAGCTGAAACTCTACCTCTTCTATCACATTTCCATCTACATCACCTATGAGCAGTGCACCTGCATCCTCTGGTAGTTTAATACCAAGTTTTTCTTTAAGTGCCTGGACGACCAGATCATCCATAAATTCCATTGCCACAGGATTTGCACCGGCCGCAAGTGATTTAAATACGGCATTCATTGCATTATCTACTGAGGGGAATATACCCATATAGGCTTTAGTAAATTTAGGTTTTGGTATAAGCTTTACTGTAATCTCTGTAATGACTGCAAGTGTTCCTTCACTGGCAATGAGTATACCTGCTATATTGTATCCCGCTACATCTTTGATGGTACGTTTACCTGCACGGATGATATCCCCATTTGGACGTACCGCACGAAGTGCCATCACATAGTCTTTGGTAATACCGTACTTCGCAGCACGCATACCTCCTGCATTTTCACTCACATTCCCACCGATGGTTGAATACTCTTCACTGGCTGGATCAGGTGGATAAAATAATCCTACTTCTTCAACTGCTTTTTGCAGATCCATATTGATGACACCTGGTTGTACTACAGCTACCATATTTTCCATATCAATTTCAAGGATCTTGTTCATGTGTTTTTCCATCGCTAAGGTGATACCACCTTGGGTAGGAAGAGCTCCTCCAGTAAAACCGGAACCTGCACCTCTTGGAGTAATAACGATGTGATGTTGATTACAATATTCAAGTATGGCACTTACATCAGCTTCATCTCTAGGGAAAACAACTGCTTCAGGTTCAAAACGTGTACGTGTTGCATCATAAGAGTATGCGATAAGGTGTGCTTTATCACTATAGACATTCTCTTTCCCGACTAGTGTTTCAAAATGTTTTATATGTTTTTTATCTAACATGGCATAGTCCTAGTATAATGATTCCATTGTGGTATAATAGTTCCCTTTAATATCACTGCTGAACCAACCGGTATCAAGATCGTTTAAACGCATATAAAAAGGGAACTTTCCTTCTTTAGGAAGGCCTGACATAGATTTTTGAGATACTATTTTCCCAGAAATAGGGTCTAAAAGAACAGCAGTATTTTTACGTACGATATAGATAAGACCAACTTGATGTTTTTTTGCAAAATTAGAGAGATTTTCTTTTGTCGGTCCCTCCTCGCCTTCAACAGAAAGATAGAGTGCAAAAAGGTCAGGATGTATCCATTTTTTATTATGTGAAGATGTTATCTTTGCATAAGTATCTGCATCTGGTGCTAAGAGAAGCACATTATCATAGAGGTAGCCACCGATGACTTTGTCTTTAGGTGCAACAGCTGTTTTGATCGTAGGAAGTTCATCGTGATGCAGTATATCTGCACCAAGAAGCAATGAAGCTGATCCATCTAATGAAGTCTGGATAACACGGCTTGTGATCGCTGTCAGGTTATTAGCATAATTATGTACCACAACCCCACTCATACCATTGACAGGGAAGTTTGAGTTGAGTGTAATAGTATTTCCTTTTACAGATTTGATAGTTGTATGTACCGTTTGAGGGAAAAAACCTGCAAAGAGTGGTAAAGAGAGTAGAGCAATGAGGGCTATTTTGTGCATAGCTATCCTTTGAATAATAAAATAAGTGTATTGATTATACAAGCAATATAGTAAAAGTTTATTGATGTATTCAAAGTAGCAGTCAGATTAACTTATTTCAGTTATAATAATGTCCAATTAAGCAGTAGGGATAAATGGTATAGGATGGGAAGTCTTAAAAATATATTGGTATGGATCTTGATATCAAGTTCAGTATTTGGGGCAAAAGTAACACTGGAAGAATGGAAAAAAGGTGAAACTTTTTCAGACTATTTAACCTCTAGAGCTATTTCAACAGATATATTAAAGGATATTTCCGAAACGGATATCAGGTTTCTTTCCGAAATCGAAGGTGGCCAGCTCTTTTATGAGTTAAGAGACACGAATAGCATACTTGAACAGGTATTGATCCCTATAGGTGAGGAGATGCAGATCAGGTTGGCAAAAGAGCGTGACAGTGATACTTATAGTTTCGATATTATCCCTATAGAATATAAAGAAAAAGAATACAGTGCTACGGTTACCATAGAAACAAATCTTCATACTGACATTACGAATGCATTACATCATCCTGCACTCGCAGATAAAATGGGCCAGCTTTTTAAAGGTACAGTAAATGCAAAAAAGTTTCATAAGGGTGACAAAGTCTCTTTTCTTTATACGCAAAAAACGAGAATGGGTCAACCACACTCTATGCCATATGTGAAAATAGCGATGCTCGAATCTAAAAACAAACAACAGTTTATCTATGCAGATGAAGATGGTTATGGATACAAGAGTCATAAAAAGTCTCAAGCTTATACTGTAAAAGGTAAAGAAAAAGTAACGTATACACGTAGAGTTCCTACAAAAAGTATTTCTTCCACGTTTGGAATGCCTATACGCCATGCACGTCTTACATCTCATTTCTCCCATAGAAGATATCATCCGATATTGAAACGCTATCGTCCGCATCATGGTACAGACTTTGGGGCAAAAAGGGGAACACCACTTCTTGCAGTAAATACTGGAAAAGTGAGTTTCGCCGGCCGTATGGGTGGATATGGTAAAGTAGTAAAGATCAAGCATGCAGGCGGTTATGAGTCATTGTATGCACACCAGAGTCGTATACGTGTGAAAAGAGGTCAATATGTTAAAAAAGGTCAGATCATAGGATATGTGGGAAATACTGGGCGAAGTACTGGACCCCATTTACATTTTGGGTTAATGAGATATGGAAGATGGATAGACCCTATGCGTGTATTGCGTAAAGAATCAATAAAAGATACTGTACTAAAAACATTTACCAAGTATAAAGATGTGACAAAAACAAAATATAAAGAAGTTGTGATCAAAGATGCAAAAAAGAATGAGGCAAAACTTTTATCTTATCTCAAACAGGAAAGTACACCTTTTATATGGGACGGATATGATCAAACAAGTATGAGAGTTGAAGATGGCAAAGCGAATTAAACACTTTAAACTTCAACCATTAGAGGATGCAAGGTTTATATCTACCTCATTAGCGATCTATGAACAAGAAGGTATAAAAAAATCATGGGAGGTAGTTCAAGCCCATGACAGTGTGGCTGTACTCATTTACCATAAAGAGAAAGAATCATTTATTTTGGTAAAACAGTTCCGTCCGGCTGTTTATTTGAACAATGAAAATGGCATGACGGTTGAACTCTGTGCGGGCATTGTAGATAAAAAAATTTCTTTGGCAGAAATTGCAAAAGAAGAGATAGAAGAGGAGTGTGGCTATGCTGTCCCACTTCAAAACTTAGAGAGAATCACCTCTTTTCATACATCAGTAGGATTTGCAGGAAGTAAACAGACACTCTATTTTGTTCAGGTGAATGAGAGTATGAAGGTAAGTGAGGGCGGTGGTGTAGATCATGAACAGATAGAAGTTATCTACCTGCAAGTAGACCAAGCCAAGAACCTACTTTATGATGAAAGCATCGCAAAAACACCAGGATTGATGTTTGCTTTTATGTGGTGGTTTGAACAGCAGTAATATGCAAAATATCACTTATAAAAATGTATCATAAAGATAGGTTAGTCGCAATATCTTTTAAGTAGACACTGATACTCTTCTATACGTCTATCCCGTAAAAATGGCCAAATATCACGTACCTCTTTAGTACGTTCATGTTCGATATCTGCATAGAGTATGGTTTCATTTTTTTCATTTGCATGAGCTATCATTTCTCCCTGTGCACCACATATAAAAGAGTTTCCCCAAAAACGTGTTCCAGCCATCACACCAGCACTGTCTGCTTCAAATCCTACACGGTTACAGCTGAGTACAGGTAACCCATTAGCAATGGCATGTGATCGTTGTATGGTTATCCAGCTATCCAGCTGTCTAGCTTTCTCTTCATCCTTGTCTCCATCAAACCAACCTATGGCAGTAGGGTAGATGAGCAATTCTGCTCCCTTGAGTGTCATGATCCGTGCAGCTTCTGGGTACCATTGGTCCCAGCAGACAAGTACACCCAATTTACCTACAGAAGTCTCTATAGGTTCAAAACCAAGATCTCCGGGAGTAAAATAAAATTTCTCATAAAATCCAGGATCGTCAGGTATATGCATTTTTCTGTATTTTCCTGCAACAGATCCATCTTTTTCAAAGACCACAGCAGTGTTGTGGTAGAGTCCGGCTGTGCGTTTTTCAAAAAGTGATGTGACTAGAACTATATTGTTTTCTTGAGCGATAGTACTCCAAAAGGCTACATCAGATTTAAAATCAGCTGCATAATCAAAAAACTTTGTATCTTCACTTTGGCAAAAGTATTCAGTTTGGTGCAGTTCCTGCAACACAATAAGTTCTGCACCGTTTTGTGCAGCTTCTTTTATCTTCTCTGTGGTGACTTTGAGCGTTTGTTCTTTACTATCATGGTAGGCTTGTTGGATCAGTGCTGTTTTCATATGGGTCCTTTTAGTATGCTATCTGCATCGTAGAACAGTGCAGACTTCCACCTTGTTCTATTAGCTTTAAGCAGTTGATAGGGATGATTTCTTTAGTTGGAAATACCTCTTTAAATATCTCTCCTACCTTGGTATCATTTTTGTCATTATATGTTGGATAGACAATTGCATGATTTGTAATGAGAAAGTTTGCATAGGTTGCAGGGAGTCTTTCCCCTTCATCACTATACTTTACTTCACACATAGGAAGAGGAATAAGGGTATAGGGTTCTCCATCTGTTGTTGTAAAACCTTTTAGCTGTGTCTCCATCATTTGCAGGGCCTCATAATGTTCGTCTTCCCGGTCTTCACACTTGACATACATGATGGTTGTTTTGTTGACAAGTCTGGCCAATGTATCGATGTGACTATCTGTGTCATCACCAGCCAGGTAGCCATGGTCTAACCATAAGATTCTTTGTGCACCTAAATAGGTATGTAGTTTCTCTTCTATCTCTTTTTTGCTCAGTCCACCGTTTCTATTTGGATTGCAAAGACATTCTGAGGTGGTGAGTATGGTTCCCTCTCCATCACTTTCTATAGAACCGCCTTCCAATACAAAATCAACCTTTTCAAGAGGTGTAATGCCTAGGTAGCCTTTTGTATGTAAAGTACTGTTTACAGAGTTGTCAAGTGAAGCTTCAAATTTATTACCCCACCCATCAAAAGTAAAATCAAGAAGCTTGATCTCATCATTCTCTTTTATACTGATATATCCGTAATCACGTATCCAGGTATCGTTGGTAGGTATCTCTATGAAAGTCATGTTTCTTGTTGAGCAAAACATATTTGAGATCTTTTCTTTGTCTTTACAGATAATGTAAACAGCTTCACTATATGCAATGGCTTGTGCTATACGTATAAAAGGAGAGAGAGATGCTTCTAATTCTGCATCATTGTCTAGAGTGTGCCAGTCTGTCTCTTCATGAGGGAAAGACAACAGTACCGCACGCTGTTTTTCCCATTCTGCTGGCATTCTAATCATCTTGTACCTTTTTTATTATGGATTTTGGTATAATCTTGCATGGCATTTATTAAAATAAATAAACAAAATTTCTATCATAATCTTAACCAAATTGCACTAAAAACTGGCTCAATTGAGAAGATAGCAATTGTCCTTAAAGACAATGCATATGGTCATGGTCTAGAGCTGATGGGAAGACTGGCATCAGAGTTTGGTATTAAACATGCAGTTGTGCGAAAAACCTCAGAGGCTGATTTGATCAGATCTTTTTTTGAAACAGTATTGGTACTTGGAGACAGTATCGTAAAAGATGAAGTATATTCTTTTACAATCAATACGTTAGAAGATATCAAATTAGCCCAAAAAGGTGCGAAAAGTAGAACTCAAAGTAGATACAGGTATGCATCGCAATGGAATTGCTATGGATGAACTGGATGAAGCACTTGATTTAATTAAAGATCAGGGATTGAATCTTGTAGGTGTGATGAGTCACTATCGAAGTGCAGATGAACTGAGTTCTGAACTCTTTTGGCAGCAAAAACAGTTTGATAGAGTGAAACAGAGAGTAAAAGAAGCAGGATTTACAAATGTGAGAGCACATTCATACAACTCTGCTACGATTCTCCGTATGAAAAGTTTTGATGAAGATCTGGTACGTGTAGGCATAGGTGCATACGGGTACAACGAATTACCAGATACTTTTGATGAAGTAACTTTACGTCCTGTGATGTCATTACATGCGAAAAAAGTTTCGACCAGAATTTTAAAAGAGGGAGAACGCATAGGGTATGGAGGAGATTTTATCGCTACGGATAAAATGACAGTCTCTACCTATGATCTGGGATATGGTGATGGATGGTGTAGAGGAGATAGCACCAAACCTTATGTGACAAGTGAAGGTTTACCTATCTTAGGACGTGTCTCTATGGATTTTATCTCTCTTGAATCAGATAAAGAGGCAGTATGTGTAATGAATGATGCACAAGTAGCAGCAAAGCAGTTGGGAACAATTTCTTATGAAATTACCACTGCTTTATCTTCTGAAGTAACTAAAGAAGTGATTTAATATGTATATTCTCAAGCTTTAGGCTTGAGAATAATTGATTTAGAACTTATAGGTAAGTCCTAGTGTAATAGAATCTGAATCAGCATCGAGATATGTAGGAAAAATATCAAATCCATCATCATCGTATAATTTTGTATAGTCTACAAATACAGAGAACTGATCAGTAAAGCCATAAGATGCTCCAACACCCCATTGAAAGCCACTTTCACTATTTTCACCTAATCCTTCTATGTCAATGGTTGTTTCACCATATCCCAAAAGTGCATATACAGAGAAATTGTCTATAGGATACATTGGCTTAACATAGATAGCCGTATTGGATAATTCGGATCCATCATCTCCATCATCTACTCCATGATCTTCCCATGAGGCATCACTAAATGAGAGAGTATATCGTCCTTCTACGGCAAGGTATTTATTAAATTGATATCCTGCCACGAATGTACCACCTGTCCATGATGCTTCCATATCGGCATTAATCGGTATCATGATACCAGGGTCTGAGTCTGTACCTTTTACATGCCATGAAAGCCAAGAGATACCACCCCCTATATACAGACCACTGTCATCCACTACAGGAGCTTCGACTTCTACTACCGGCTCAACAGGTGCAATATCTCCACCTGCTACTGCAAATGTACTCAATGCCAAACCAGCTACTGCTGATAAAACTAACTTTTTCATTGGATCTCCTTGAGATTTTTTTAAAGCTTTTTTATGTGCTTATAGATAAGTATAACAAAATATGATTTAAAATCCTATAGAAGATATAAAGAGAAAGACTTTGAGTTATATAAAACCTATATTTTTTTCAGTAAAGGTGTTTAGATTTGGGAAAATCTCCTCTAGTTCACTCGTGCTGTATGGGCCAAACCATGAAGCGATTGTAGCAAGATATTGTTCAACAGATAAAGTCGGGATGACCCGGCCACTTTGAGTAATATATTCACTTGTATAGCCATTTTCATTTATTTTCAATTCAGGGATTGATCCGTAGATATGTCCGCCTTGGACAGCACCTCCCATGACTAATGCATGTCCTCCCCAGCCATGGTCTGTACCGTTCCCATTTGGAACCAGTGATCGACCAAAATCCGAAGCAGTGAATGTTGTTACATGATCAGAGAGTTGCATGCTCTCAATAGCGGTTTGAAATTCATTAAGTGCATTATTCAGATATAGCAATTTTTTAGGATGGTCTTCTGTTTGTAGGGCATGATGGTCAAAACCATGAAGCTTTGCAAAAAAGATTTGTCTTTTAGGCGCATCAGGAAGCTGTGTATGAATGGAGATAAGTTTTGCTATGAGTTCAAGTTGTTTAGCAAAGGGTACACCTGCCTCATTATCGAGTGTGCTTGAAAAAATGAAATCGTTGGCACTATTCAATGCATCGCTGACACTCTCCCTGTAGTTAATATTATTGATTTGATTTTCTGCATATGCTTTGACGAGTAAGTTCTCATTATCCACTTCTCTTTGGATGATCTGATGGAGCAGCTCATCAAAGTCTTCCGAAGAGATAGGATCGTTGACATAACCATAATTATTAAATGTATTGATAGTCCCTGAAATCTCAAATGATGGCTTGTTACCACCAAATTGCATAAAGTTGCTTCCATCTACACTGATATTTGTAAAATCATTATTATTTGTAAGTAAATTTGCTGCTCTCGCTGCCCATCCTGATTGTTCCATGACATTTGAATTGGCAGTCATCCATTGTATCTGCTGGTCTATATGAGAAAAGAGTTGCGGAGGGATTGCAATGCCAGCATCAAAATCGGATTTATTGATGGGTTGAATCAGTGTTCCTACATTGCCTACAATCGCCAGTTTGTCATTGTTAAACATCTCTTGCATATTTGGCATATTGTAAATGCCATAGTTTGTGTCTTTTAATGGAAGTAATTGTTCTTTCGGAACAGAGAGTGCTCCTCTAATGTTTTGATACTCAGAGTAAGCTACATCTGAAGTTGGAACGATCATGTTAAAGGCATCGTTTCCTCCTTCCAAAAAGACACAGACAAGGGCTTTGTAGTCTGTCGGGTGTTGCTGCATTTGCAGAGGAAAATGCACCCAGTATAGAGAGAAGTGAAGAAGAGCTGAGTGCAAGTGAAGCATTCAGTTTTAAAAAGTCACGTCTGGTCATGTTTGTATGTTTCATTTCTTTACCTCTCAATAGCATATTCGGCTGATAGAACAATCAGTACTATGAGTTGTTCAATAATATCATGGGCTGTTTTTTTACCGTCTGCATAAATGATCAGATCATTTTTAAGTGCTTCACTCATCTGTCCAGCCATCAAAACCAGATCAAGATGATCTATGAGTGCTTCTCCTCCTTGAGATTCAAGCAGCTCTTTTTCATAGGTAAGATCAAGATAGACATTGTCAGATACATAATTTGTCAACCCTATAATTGAAAGCATTATTTTTCCAAAATCACTCATTTTCAAAGGAGGAAGTATTTGGAATTCTGGTGCTACAAGATTATTTTCCTGTAGAACGCCAGAGGGTTGAAAGGTTGGAAGGTAGTAATTAAACACCGAAGGAGCAGTAAGGGGTAGAAGATGCAAGCCCGATAAGTTCACACTCGACAACTTATAAAAAGGATAACTATTTACAGATGAATTCCCTTTTGCATAAAATGTTCTCAGTACAGAAGCAAGTCTAATTAGCTGCTCTCTTTGTTTTCCCTGTGTATCGAGATTGGTTTTTTCTGATTTATATTTTAAAAGAGCTTCTTCATCAGTCAGGATAGCTTTGATCACAGCTTTCATATCTCCTCTTACACCTAAACCGTTATCATTGAATGCAGATGCTACTCTTGCAACATACTCCGGGGTAGGATTACTTGTTACCAATCGTTGAATGAGCCGTATCCCTATAAAAGGACCTACATTAGGGTGATTAAAAATAATATTTATTGCATGATTTAAATCATCATTTGCCGATAGACCTTCAGGTATCTCTTGTGCTTGTGTATAGGGAGCAGAAAAAGTTTCAGAAAAAGTTTTTTCTCTTGTATCATGATATGCTTCTATAGCAATCATAGGTGTTGTTAAAGATGTTAAAGTATTGGCTCCTTGCAGATAATAAAAGGAGCCGTTGTCTGTTGTCCAACCTGTATACACTTTTGCAAACTCTTCAATATCTTGTTGGGTATATGTTGGAATTGGTTTACCGTCTTGAAGCTTTGGTTCACCATTAATGTCAAGTTGTATAAGTCCTATGCTAAAAAGTTGCAGTATCTCTCGGGCAAAATTTTCATCAGCATGTACAAGTGTACCATCAGCGGTGGTATGCTCCTTCATATTTCCCCAAGTACTAAGGTATATTCCCATAGAGGGATGAAGTGCAGTCTTATAAAGAATGTCTTTATAGTTTCCAAAGGCATTATCTAGAAGAAGGTCATAATAATCAGCGATAGAATATGCATTTTCAACACCTATGACTGATACAACAATGATCTCGCTTAAAGCTAAAGCAACCCTATGTCTGAGTTGATCATTTGCATTAGCTGCTATACTGTACCAGGCATTATAAAATGCTTCTTTTAGATTTGCTGTGGTTTTATTGATACCTAAATGTCTATCTATCCAAGGAATGAGCTTTGTAGATGGTTTATTGAACTGGTCTTTAAGCCAAACATCATAACCACCTATGGCATAAAGGCTATTTATATCCTCTTTACGTGACCCAAAAGTAGCATGTGAAAGAAAACTAGCAGCACCTTCTTTGCTTTCTACAGGTATCTCAATTGTGATATTCTGTTCTACTGAAGTTGTCGTTTCATTATCACCAGAACCAGAGGAACCGCAGCCAATTAAAACAAATAGTAAAAAAATGTTTATAAGAATATTTTTTAGGGTATTAAACATATTTTTCTCTTTATATACAAATAAATATTAATTATTAAAAATTATATTTTATTCATTCTATCATAGAGATACTTATTCACTTCTGCATTTATGTATAGTTATATATTCAATATGAGACTCTTGAAAGAAAAAGTTATATGTTCATAAGGTGATTTTAAGTTAGATTTTTGATTTGGTGGAGATGAGGGGAATTGAACCCCTGTCCTAAAATAGATAGAACCATGACTCTACATGCTTAGGCAGTGTTGTTAGTTTTAATCCTGCTTTGTACTACACTCAAAACTTTACAGGACGAGCTAAAATTCTCACACCCTGGCATAGCTTCCAGGGAGCATAGTCATCAGATGTTATACTTCAAAATCCGGTTAAGATGACACTCACCGGCGAAGCAGTCCTCCGCGTTAGCGGGGTTAATGACTTACGCTACTGCGTAAGCTGGACGATAATCTGTATTGTTTGCGTTTAAATGCGTTTGGGCCGCGTAACGGAATTGCCCAGTCCGACATGCACATAGCCCCGACTACTCCAGTCGAAACCAAGTCATCCCCATATTCTATTCCATTCAGACAAATATCTTTATGGAAAGTGGGTGGATTGTAACACTTTTTGGTTACTTTGTCAATAGGGTGAGAAAAGAGGGTTTTTTGTTATAATGCATCAATCAATAGGGAACCTACAGTTTGACAAGATCAAGAAGAGGAAAATGAGTATGACACTTACACAGAAAGTACTATGGGCAATGCTCTTGGGGGTTATCGTAGGATTGGTGATCAATGTTGGCGGTTGGAACAGTGAAGGCAGTTTTGTTCAAGAGTATGTTGTAGGAGGTGTCTTCTACATTATTGGAAAGATGTTCATTGCTGCATTGAAGATGCTTGTAGTGCCTTTGGTCTTCTTTTCACTTATCTCTGGTGTACTGGGTATAGGAGATGTACGGAAGTTAGGAAGTGTTGGATTAAAGTCATTTTCCCTGTATATGTTAACGACTGCTGTGGCTATCGCGACTGCTATAGGTTTGGCACTTATAGTAGGTCCTGGTTCTGGGGTAAATGGTATGAGTGAAACAACATTTACAGCTAAAGAGGCACCAGCTCTTTCAGAGGTATTGATAAACATCATTCCTGAGAATATCATTAATGCATTTGCCTCTGGAAATATGCTGCAGATCATATTTTTTTCTATTTTATTTGGTATCTCACTTTTAATGGTAGGAAAAAAAGCACAAAGTATTGCAGAAAGTATAGAAGTGCTCAATGAAGCGATGATGCATATGGTCAATATTATTATGTCTGTAGCACCTATCGCTGTTTTTGCATTGCTTGCTAAAGCCATTTCAGAACTTGGTTTGGACCTTCTTATTAACCTGGCTGGTTATGTATTGGTTCTTGTGGTGGCATTGTTGTTGCATCTTTTTGGCACGTTGATGTTTCTCCTTAAACTTTTTTCTGGGCTAAGTCCTAAAATATTTTTACAAAAGATACGGGATGCACAAGTCTTTGCCTTTTCAACAGCAAGTTCCAATGCAACTATACCAGTCACACTAAGAACCGTTACAAAGCGTATGGGTGTAGATAACTCAGTGGCTTCATTCACCGTACCTTTTGGTGCGACGATCAATATGGATGGTACGGCCATCATGCAGGGGGTTGCCACGGTTTTTATAGCAAATGTCTACGGTGTTGAACTGGGATTGGGTGGCTATTTAACAGTCATACTTATGTCTGTACTTGCTTCCATAGGAACTGCAGGAGTACCGGGTGTAGGACTTATCATGCTCTCTATGGTTTTTGTACAAGTAGGACTTCCTGTAGAAGGTATAGGGCTCATCTTGGGTGTTGACAGATTGCTTGACATGGTACGTACTTCTGTCAATATCACGGGAGATGCTGTCGTGACATGTGTTGTGGCTAAGAGTGAAAAAGAGTTGGATAGTTCTGTCTTTAGTGACCCCCAAGCAGGAGAAGTGGAAGAACTGGATATCGATGAAGCTGAAGAAGCGAAACTGGCTGAGATCATCCACAAGACAGAAGAACGCTAAAACTTTCTCTCTTGTAAACTTGCTATTAATTGTGAAGCAGTACCTGCTTTTTCACTTTTCGGCTGATAGAGATAGTTATGTATTTTATCTGGTATCTCTTCTGGCATGGTTAAGCTTTCAAATTCTTCTTTAGCTGATTGTTTTGCTTTAAATAATGCCATCTGTACGCGTGAATAGAAGTTTGCAGCCCCTTCTCCTGACGTTTCTATAGCAAGGAAATTGGCTTCAGGGAAAACGGCTTGTCACAAGTGACTGTACTCCATCGGAGACTGAAGAAGAAGGCATGCATCCAAAAGGCTTGACAGAGATGACAAGGTGTGCGATGTTCTCTTTGACACTTTCGATGAGGTGTGCTACTTCCAAATGGCCTTCTCCTCCTTCACAATCAAGTGTATAGTATGTTTGAGATAACTTTGCCAGTTTATCCATATCTGGTATCTCATAGTCATGTAAACCTATGGCTTTAGCATAGAGATGAAAGTGGGTTTTGATAGCTGCTTTACCTGTTTTTATGAGTACTCTTGTTTTTACAGAGGAAAAGTCAATCTTTTTTGCTCCTTCAATCTGCAGTTTTTCTCTTTTATGTAAAGCACGTTCGGCTTCCCAAATACTTAACATCAAACGATTTATGATAGGCTGCGGAATGCACTCTGCACCCTCAGACTCTAAAAATCTATGCAGGTTATAATTTCCATCACCTTCTGTCATAGCTGCCCAAAATTCACCCATGACCATCACTTTGGCTTTGGGCTGTAAACGATCAAGTTTGACTTCTTCTAAGACTTTACGGCATTTCCACATTGTCTTAATGAGACTCTTTTTTTCTAAAAAGGCTTCCGAGACAAGATCTTTACATCTTTCTATGGCTGCATCTACGCTACCTGCTTCTACTTCATAAGGGCGCATTTTATAACCAAGTATATTGATGATATCACCGATGATCACAGATTTGATCAGAGTGATGAAAAATTTAGGGGTAAAATTCAAGATATCATCATCGATGTCATCTCCTTGGAAGATACCTTTATCATGTTCGAAAGAGGTGATCCTAAATCCATCAAAACCGGCATCTCTTAGCGCTTTTTTATATTCGGTGATATACATACCAAAACGGCAGGGTCCGCAACCGCCTGCAGTAATATAGACATACTTCTGTACGATCTCTTCAGTGCTCAATCCTTTTTTATCACGAAGGTGTTGAAGGTATTTGACAAGATTTCCCACTGTGAAGTAGGTAGGATTACACTGACCTCGATTTCCGTAGGCTTTGCCTTTTTGAAATGATTCAAAATTGGGATTGGGCATGGAAATGTAGTTTTCACCAAGTGACTGTAAAGCAGCTTGTATAAGTTGGTCTTGCAGGATGGTTAATCCGCCTGAAAGCATAATGGTTTCATTCTTTGGGGCATACTTAATGGTTTTTTGGGGTATATCTCTCCATTGTGTTTCATTTGTATTGATAAAAGATAGATCACCATTGCTTTCTGGAGGCCTGATGCTGCTACATGCTTCACTCATACTTTCATCTCCTCTTTTTCTTGTATTTGAATGTTACTTATTTTGTATGTGTCTGTTAGCCTTTTTTGATATTGTTCTAACGTATAGGCAAATGTTTTGACGCGTATCTTGATGGAACCACCGGGTTTATTGGCATCGATGTCATGCAGGGTCAGATGAGGTGTACGGCTTGCACCTAGAATTTTATCAATGATCGCATAGGTCGGTGCATCATGTCCACATTTGAAACTAGATAGGTCAAGTACAGCGATATTAGGATGGCGCGCTGCAAACTTGGCTGCCCAGACCTTTTGTGCAGAGTTTGTTGAAAAATTTTCTGCCCATACATCACGTATGTCATAAGGGGATTGGATATAACCACATACAACATCATCTTGAAAATAATGCATCAGATATGCTTCATCTTTGGGGATAGCACGCATAGAGAGTGTTTTAAATCCTAAAGATTGAAATTCGTCTAGCACCTCATGGTTGAGACCCGGATCTGAATGGTACGGACGTCCCAGAAGCAAGATAACTATCTCATCATTGGCCACAGCTTGATCTAAGATTTCGCGTCCTTCTTTCATAATGTCTGCATCATTTTGATCTAACGCTTTCCATGCTTGGTCTACTGCCCAGTTGTTTTCATCTTCTGTGATACGCAGTTTACTTCCCCAGGTATGAAAAAGCTGTTTTTTCAGCAGATCACGGTTATCAAAATTGAGTGCATCTTCTACATAGTCTATGCCTTTTTCTTTAAAGAGGTCTCTTTCTTTGGTAAAAGCAGAGTAGACCACTTTTGGTGTACCAGCAATGATAGGACAAGAAGTTTGTCCCATGGTATGTTTGAGGAAGCCAGGTAGTTGGGTTACAGCAGGGAACCACATATGATCAAAGTGTTTTTTGGAAAATTTTTTATCAAACATAAGAGAATAGACATGTGACTGGGCAACTTTGGCTGGGTAGCAAGAGTCTACAGAACCGTATTTGGCACCTTCCAGGAACATATCCTCATTTGAAAACCCGGAAAATTGTATCTTCATAGGATCAAGATCCAGAGCTTCGAGATAGGTACGTAAAAATGGTGCCAGAGAGTAGATATTTAGCACTTTAGGTATGGCAATATGTAGGTTCTTTCTATAGTCCTTATTCTTTTCATTGCTCAGCATAAAGTTTCGTGTTATTTCTTTTCGAAGGGTCGGACCCCAGCCACCCAATGTTACTTTGACCTGCTGTTCTTTTATTTGCGTGAAAGCAGTAGGTTTTGTTTCCAGATCATAAGTCGGGGCAAAAAGGGACACAGACTCTTTTTTCACAAGATTAGGGGTACTTTGTTGTAAATGTTTTCTACTCTCTTTAAGTATTTTGAGTGCTTCATGTGACTCAACTGTTCCCTCTTCACAAGAGAATCCTGCGATGTAACGTACGCTCTCAGAGGAGGGTGTTTGTGTGTCTATAAAGGTACGAGAACAGTTGATACTGCAAAAGTGACAGCGTGTACTTTCATCTGTTTTAGACGTATAGGTCATCTGCAGTGCTTCTTGCATACCGACAAAGGTTGCGTACCCTCTTTGCTGCACCGTATCTTTAGCTTCCAAAGCTGCACCATAAGCACCTGCTTCTCCCGGGTGAGGGTGTACATCTACTTTGTGCATGTGGTACTTTATCTTTGATGTAATCTACTTGTGCCTTGAGTGCAGCTTGATTGTATTGGGTACCCCCTTGCAATACAAAATGATCTCCAAAAGCTGCAAGATTAGGGGCTTGTACGACATATTGCCACACATTTTTAGGCAAGACTTTAGCGATACCTGCAAAAAGTTCTTCTTTGCTATACCCTTCTTTTTGGAAGTTTACTCTGTCTGTATCCAAGAATACGGCACAACCATAGTTGAACAGTGGAGCTTGCTTGGCTGCAAAGGCTGTATCTGCATAATGTTCTACGGGTACACCGAACTGTTTTGCCATACTTTGAAGCAGGGTACCGTTACCTGCAGAACACTGGTTGGAGAGACGGAAGTTCTTCATCATGCCATTTTCCATAAAAAGCACTTTGATATCCTGTCCTCCGATGTCACAGATGACATTGATACTTTCTCCAAACATTTTTTGTGCACTCTTCATATGCGCTATGGTTTCAATGATGTTTGCATCTGCTTTCAGTGCACCCTCAAGTACATCAGCCGCGTAACCAGTTACACCTAAACCTTGAATGTCATAAAAGTGACTTTGGTCTTGTGCCTGTATTTTTTCTAGCAATTCCAGTGTGTCGACAATGGGGTTACCTTTAGAGAGTTGATAGACTTTTAAAAGAAGTTCTCCTTTTTCATCACACAAGACAGCTTTAGAAGATGTAGAACCTCCATCTATACCTAAAAAACAAGTGGTTTTTTCTGTGAGTACCGGAGGGTTAAAATCTTTGATAGTATATGTATCTCTAAAGGCCTGTAACTCTTCAACAGAAGAGACTAGAGGGGTATCATTATTTTCATTTTGAGTTACGCCTCCTGTGTCAACCAGTGTTTTAAGCTGTATGAGTCCTGTAAAAGGTTTGTCATTGTTTGCTTCACCTTCACCGAAGATGACAGCACCTAAAGCGGCATAGTACTGAGCATTGTCAGGTACGATAATGAGTTCATTTATATTCTCTTTATCATACTGTACACCTCGTTCATCCCAAAGTTCACTAGATACGCATACGCCAGCACTCTTGCAAAAATGGCAAATAGGTGTTGGGTCCTCCAAGAAGTAATACTTTAGGCATAAGGGTATTTCCACGTGTCAGTACAGTCAGGTTTTGCATGACAATAGCATCGGCAAGTGAGTTCATGATCTCATGAGAAGGTACAGATGTTTTGACCAGATTGACAATGTCTGTTTCTGCAAAGACACCGCATTTTGCTGCAACATGGTGGAGTTTATCCGTTTCAAAAGTAAGTTTTTGTATATCCTCACTTTCCATACCGACTTTCATGGTACATTTTTCGATGGTTGCCCCTGTTCCAGATGCACATTTGTCATTCATTGAGGTAAGTACAGACTTTTTACCATCTTCACTGACTTTGAAGTGCATGATCTTCGCATCCTGTCCACCCAACTCTACCACAGCTCGTACATCAGGATGCATATGTTCGACGGCCAGAACTACTGCATTCACCTCCTGTACAAAACGTGCATTGAGGGTGGGTGCAATACGGGTAGCTCCGGAACCTGTGATGTAGACTTTGTCTATTTTGTTATATACATCGGGATGTGTAAGAGAGAGTTCTTGAAGGAGTCTTAAAAGTGTTGGGGCTTGTTTTGTATCATGAGGCGTATAGGCTTTTTGGAGTATGTTAAAGTTTTCATCACACAGTACATATTTAACGGTAGTTGAACCTATGTCAATACCGAGTGCATATTTTGCGATAAGAGGTTTTGTCATACTTTTGAATCCTTAGAGACACTTTTAAATGCCCATATTATCCATACGATACCTAATATTATATAAGGTATGCTTAACAATTGTCCCGTGCTGAAAGGAAGATCTGTTGTGTATGCTTCCTGTCTGGTTTTGGTATATTCTAACAAGAAGCGTGCGATGAATATGGTGACTAAAAATACACCAGGTAGTATTTTGGTTGCAAAAGCAGGTGTCACTTTACGGTAGATGGCGACCATAAGCATTAAAATGATGAGGTAGGAAAATGCTTCATAGAGCTGTACAGGGTGTCTTGGTACCATGTCAACACGCTGAAAGATGATAGCCCAGGGTTTGTCACTTGGAAGACCCAGTATCTCAGAGTTAAAAAGGTTACCAAAACGTACAAAAGCTGCAGTGAGTGCACCAGGAATAGCTACACGAGAGAGTAACCACATATAGGGTGTATTATAACGTTTTGAAAATAGATAGAGTGCGATTAGAACACCTGCCAGACCACCATGACTAGCCAGACCACCTTTCCATACTTTGAGTATCTCTAAGGGATGAGAAAGATAATAGTCAGGTTCATAAAAGAAACAATGTACCAGTCTGGACCCTAATACCGCACCTACCATAACATAGATGAGCATAGCATCAAGTACAGCAGGATCTTTACCTTCTCGTTTGTATATTTTGTTTAGAATCATCAGTCCAAGAAAGAATGAACCTACGAAAAGAAGGCCATACCAACGAAGTTGTAAGGGACCTAATTCTAAGATATTGGGGTTGACGTTCCAGATAAAGTGTTCCATATAGTATAAGCCTTTGTATAATTAGGAGTATTATACTCTAAATTCTTTAATGGGATTTTATCATAATATGAGGGGATGTATAGATGGAAATAAAGAGAAGATCTAACTGTTTATCTTCTCTTTGATCTCTTTGGCAATGGCAGAAATTTTAGTGATCTTCTGTGTATCACTTAAACTTTCATCTAAAAGTACTTTCACAAAAGCAGAACCTACGATGACACCATCTACACCTTTTGCTTTTTCTTTGGCAGTATTTTCATCTACACCAAAACCTACATATACAGGGGTATCTGTAAATTCTTTGATATCTGTGATAATAGGCTGTAGATCTTCACTTTTTCCAGAACCCGTAATACCTGCATAGGCTACAAGGTAGATGAATTTTTTTGCATCTGTAACTATCTGCTCTATACGTGCTTTAGAGTCTGTAGGAGCAATAAAGTCTATGAGGTTCAGACCTGCAGCTTCTATGGCTGGTTTGTATGGTTTTGCTTCTTCCAAAGGAAGGTCAGGGATGATGAATCCGTTCACACCTGCTTTGTTTGCCTCAGCGATGAAGGTATCCATACCTTTGTGGTAAAAAGGGTTGAAGTATCCCATCCACAAGGTATCTATATGGGGAGCTATCTTTGCAGAGGCTTCAAAAAGATGGTCAAGTTTAAAACCATTTTCCAAGGCTTTCAGATTTGCTTTTTCGATGACGGGACCATCTGCAACAGGGTCAGAAAAAGGCATACCAAGTTCAAGTGTATCCACACCTGCTTCGGCTAAAGCCAAGGCAGCATCAACTGTAAATTCCAATGAAGGGAAACCGGTGGTAATATATGCAACTAAATTTTTCAATATGGACTCTTTTATGACAATATGTAATATATTTTTGTTATTATACATTTTTTAGATAAAATGAGACACGTAAAGAGAAACGAGAGTTTTCATCTCTTTCGTGTTGGAACTGAAACGGTCACAGTTAAGCATAAGCCGTGCAGGAAATACCTGATTATGTAGGAAGACAATGAGTATTCATACCCCCAAAATAGAAAAAAAAGTAACTTTAACGACCATTGCAAAGATGAAAGGTATTGAACCTATTACCATGGTGACAGCCTATGATGCATTGTTTGCACAGATTTTTGATGGTGAAGTAGAGATGATACTTGTCGGAGACAGTCTAAATATGAGTTTTCTAGGAAAAGAAGACACGCTTTCTGCAACTATGGATCAGATGATCTACCATACACAAGCGGTATGTAATGGTGCAAAGTTACCTGTTATCGTACTAGATATGCCTTTTGGTACCTATACATCACCTGAAGTGGCAGTAAAAAATGCAACAAGAGCGTATCAGGAGACCAATGCACAAGCAGTTAAGATAGAAGGTGGTAAAGAGAGAGCACACATTGTTGAAGCTCTGACGCAAAACTCCATTGCAGTGCTTGGACACATAGGACTTATGCCACAGTTTTTACGCAGTGAAGGCGGTTATAAAATACGAGGAAAAGATCAGGCAGATATAGATGCATTGGTTGAAGATGCAAAAGCACTTGAAGCGGCAGGTGTATTTGCCATTGTGGTTGAAGGGGTGAAAGAAGAGGCAGCTAAAGCTATCACTGAAGCAGTTTCTGTACCGACCATAGGTATAGGTGCAGGAAATGTCACAGATGGACAAGTCCTTGTCTGGTGTGATATGTTCGGTTTCTTTGAAGCCTTTAAACCGAAGTTTGTCAAGCAGTATTTTGATGGAGCAAAGCAGGTACGTGAAGGTCTTGAAGCGTATCGAAATGAAGTCAAGGCAAGAGAATTTCCAAGTGATGAGTATACATATTGAGAAAGTTGATAAAATGACAAAATGGTTTGCTTTCCCTGTGGATATGATGACAGGATTATACCTAATGGTAAAAATATTTTATCTGGTGTGGTAGATACACACAAAGCAGAAGTTTTTAACAAGTTCAGTGGCACGCTTCGTTAAAGGTTCAAGCACAGTAGTCAATCAATTGGTGGTAAAGTAACAGATGGAACGTATGGTTGAAATAGAACGTTTTGATGAAGAGATCTCTTATGAAGTAACACTTCGTCCTAGTTCATGGGATGAGTATATCGGTCAAGAGAAGATAAAAAAGAATCTGAAAGTATTTATAGAAGCGAGTAAAAAAAGAGAAGAAGCATTAGATCACATTCTCTTTTTTGGACCTCCTGGTTTGGGTAAGACGACCATTGCAAACATTATTTCTACAGAGATGGGAGCAAATATTAAAACCACTGCTGCACCGATGATCGAAAAAGCAGGAGATTTGGCAGCACTGCTTGACCAATATCGAAGAGGGTGACATTCTGTTTATCGATGAGATCCACCGTATGTCTCCGGCCATAGAAGAGATACTTTATCCTGCGATGGAAGATTTTCGTTTAGATATCATTATAGGTTCGGGTCCTGCTGCACAAACGGTGAAGATAGACTTGCCGCGTTTTACACTTATAGGGGCAACGACAAGAGCAGGAATGCTCTCTAATCCTCTTAGAGAACGTTTTGGGATGCATTTTCGTATGCAGTTTTATACGCCTGATGAATTAGCTCAAGATTGTTGCACAAGCTTCACACAAATTGGAAAAACCAGCTCAGGAAAATGCTTCTGTTGAGATGGCACGACAGAAGCAGAGGAACACCACGTATTGCACTTCGTTTACTTAAACGTGTACGAGATTTTTCTGAAGTTGCCAATGAAGATGAGGTGACTTTAGAAAGAGCCCAATATGCTTTGGATGAATTGGGTGTCAATAACCTAGGCTTTGATGAACAGGATATACAACTTTTAGAACTGCTTGTCTCTGCAAAAAATAAACCTATGGGACTCAGTACCATAGGTGCAGCACTCAGTGAAGATGAAGGTACGATAGAAGATGTTTTAGAACCTTATCTTATAGCCAATGGCTACATAGAAAGAACTGCACGTGGACGTATAGCTACACAAAAAAGTTATGAACATTTTAAACTTGGTGGCCTGAAGGATGGACTTTTTGATGAACGAATAAAAGTGTAATGATCACAACACTTTTTGTGCTTTCATTGTATGGGTGCCTATAGTATCTATAAACCATTTTTGCTTTCTATTGCTGTGGCGATGCTGCTTACTATGGCAACCTACAACCTGACAAAAAAACTGATCAAGTATTTTAATTCCAGAAAGCTCAGTGCTATGGTCACTTCATCTACTTTTGATATTGATACTTTTTGCACCTCTTGTCTATATGGCAACCACCGGAGTAGGGTATATTTCTCAACTTGATGTTGCAACTATCAATGAGGTTACTTCCGGCATTAAAAACGTTTACTGAAAAGATACCGTATGTCAAAGAGTGGAGTCCAGATAGGCTTGAGTGATGAAAAGATCGCAGAGTATATTCAGAGAGTCAACCTCTTATCTGACAACAGCAGGAAGTGCAGGACTTGGGTTTGTGAAAAATATGTTTCTTGTACTTGTTTTTTATTTTATCATTAACTTCTATGGAGAGCAGTTTTTTTGATCTGATACGTGCACTTTTGCCTGTTAGTAGGATGAAAAGTGCCAAAATGATACATGAGGTCTCTTCTACAATGGAAGTGGTTTTTTATTCTATTGTTGTGACAGCCATCTTTGAAGGTTTTCTTTTTGGTATAATGGTGAGTTATTTTGGATTTAATGGACTTACTTTTTGGTGTTATTTATGGTTTTGCATCCTTGATACCTATTATTGGAGGTGCTATTGTCTGGATACCTGTAGCACTATACTCTTGGACAAAGATGGATGCAAATACAGCTATTTTTATTGCTACGTTATTCTGTTGTGATCATCTCTATTATTGCAGATACCTTTATTAAACCGGTGATTATCAAAGTGATCAAAGAGGATCTGCTTGAAAAGTACGATCGAGATCAATGAGATTGTTATCTTCTTCTCTATTATAGCAGGGATGAGTACCTATGGCTTTTGGGGGATGATATTGGGTCCGGCGATTACTTCATTTTTAATTGCGATTACTAAAGTATATATAGATTATAATGATAAAGAACAAAGTAAAATAACTACTTAAGTTGAAGAAGGAAGAGCATCATTATAAAAATACTCATTATAGAAGATGATCCGGAATTAGCACTCATCTTAACAAATTATCTTACAAAATATGATATGGAAGTGATAGGTGCGGAAGATCCTTACATAGGACTTTCACTTTTAACACAGCATGAGTTTGATCTGATCATTTTAGATTTGACTTTGCCCGGTATGGATGGATTGGAAGTGATCCCTAAAATACGTGATATAAGTAATATTCCTATTATTATCTCTTCAGCGAGAGATGATATTACAGATAAAGTCATCGGTATGGAACGGGGTGCAGATGATTATATGCCAAAACCTTATGATCCTAGAGAACTTGTGACACGTATCAAAACGATTTTAAGACGTACACACAGTGTGGATGAAAAAGAACAGGAAAAAGAAGCTCTTTTTGTTGCAGATCCTAAAGCCAGAGAGATCAGGTTTAAAGGTAAATCATTAGAACTTACTGCTGCAGAGTATGATATCTTGGGTATGCTTTTACAACATAAAAATGGTTCAGTCTCAAGAGAACAGCTTTTGTATGAAAGTGAACATATTGATGATGACAGTTCTATTAAAAATATTGATGTCATTATCTCACGTATACGACAGAAGATCGCAAGAATAGATCCTGACAATATTTACATCAAACCTATTCGTGGTGTAGGATACCTTTTAACTGATCGCGTATGAGAAACTTATCTGTAACCACTTTTATACATATTCTTTTCTCTGTGGCAATCTCTATCTTGATCGCTACATTTTTACTGTTTCTCTCTTGGGATAAAGATCGACATAAGATTGAAGAGTATAAACGTTATCAACTTATCTCCATTACTTTTCTTTCAAAACTGCAACTTAATCCCGGAAAAGAAGACTTGGATGACACTCTATAAAGATTTACGTGTAAAAGCTATTACTCAGAGAAGAAAACGATAAAGATAAAAGAACATATAGAAACAGAGGGTGAAACAATATTTACCGGAGGTTCTTCTCTGGGACAAGTAAGGGTATTTAAGATAGAAGATGAACATTATATCTATGTGCAGCGTATGCAACATAATCTTTTGTTTGAAGATGATAGAGCTGAAAATTATTATTTTGAGATCGCTAGTAGCTTTAGGTATTTTTCTTATTGGCTTGCTTCTTGTACTTTATTTGGCAGTTTTAAGAAAGCTTTATCCTCTAAAAAAATTACATAAACAGATACAAAGATTTGCCCAAGGTGATATGCATACACGAATTACCTATCTCTATGATGATGAGATAGGTAAAATTGCAAAAAGTTTTGATGATGCAATTGTACATATCAATGCTTTGAGTACTTCCAAAAATCTTTTTATGCGTAACTTGATGCATGAACTTAAAACACCTATTACCAAAGGGCGTATCGTTGTTGAGATGATGGAAGATGAAGCAAGTAAAAAGATACTTGTACGTGCCTTTGAACGTATGAATGAACTTATATCAGAACTTGCAGAGATAGAGAGAGTGACCACACAAAGTTTTGAACCTACATTTTGAGTATGTCATGCTTGATGAAGTGATACGAAGAAGTCAAGAACTTTTGATGATGAGTAAAGATCACGTTACCATAGATGTAAAAAATATCGCTTTAGCCACAGATGTCAAATTGCTCTCTTTAGCCATTAAAAATCTACTGGATAATGGTATAAAGTACAGTAAAGACAAACATGTAACACTCAGATCAGTAGGTGATGGTTTGGAGATCAGTTCTAAAGGTGAAAAACTGCAACATCCTTTATCTTATTATATAGAACCTTTTTCTCAAGAAGAAAAAAGAAGTTCCGGTTTTGGATTAGGACTTTATATTGTGCATAATATTTTGGAAAAATTAGGTTGTGGATTGGAGTATAAATATGTAGACGGGCATAATATCTTTGTGATAAAGGCAGGAGATGCCTGCCGTTTTAGGTTAATCTTTTAAGTGACTTCTGCGATAAGTTCCAAAGGATTTTTAAAGATAGTCTCTACATTCTGCATTGTTCATCGCTTCACTCAGTTGGACCCTACATGCAGAACACTCAGCACTTACATAGTGTGCTTTTGTCTCTTTGATCATGGCTGCTTTTGGCTTTCCTGCAGCCTCTGCAAAATGAAATTTCTCTGTTTGCATCGTTACACCACCAAAACCACAACAACGGTTAGGGTCACTCATTTCTACCATTGGGTAGTTTGGTGCTAGAAGGTTACGGGGTTGCTGGTAGATACCCTGTACTTTTCTAGCATGGCAAGGGTCATGATAGGTGACCAGCTTCATCAAACTTTTTACCTTTTTCTTGAAGTATTTGTTGTTAAGTTCTGTGTTGTCATGCAGCCATGCTGTTGCCATATGGATCTTTTGGGCTACTTTTTTTGCACGCTGCTTCCCACTCAGGCATATCATGATTTTTAAAAAAGACTTGCCAGTCATGTTTCACCATAGCTGAACAGGTTGCTTCAGGGATGAGCATTGCATCACATTCATCCATAAAGCTTTCAAAATATTCTATGTTTTTCTTGGTCATATACTCTACAGAACTCATATCTCCGGTAAAGTATGCAGGTGCACCACAACAAAGCTGTTTTTTAGGGATAAACACATCAATATTTAGTTCTAGCCAGTATCTCTACAAGACTGTCACCGATACCTGTATAGTTATAGTTAGCCAAACATCCTATAAAGAGTGCTACACGATGGATTTTTTTTCTCTTGTATAGGTGCAGGTATCTCTTCAGGGTAACTGTTTAAAAAGCTGGTTTTAGCCATAGAGGGAAGCAGTCTGCCTTTTTTTACCATAGGCAGAGAAAATCTTGCTCTTAGTCCTCTGTCTTTGTCATCTTGAGCCAAGGCACAGGTTTTAAACATATATCCAAACTTCATCACAAGATCCATGATCTTACGGTTACGTAAAAGAAAGAAGAAACCACGTTTAAACCATGCGATACCAAATTTGTCTGCAATGTCTGCACGTACTTCTTCTATGACCATGTCTGTAGCTAATGAGTTAGGACAGACATCCACACAGTTGGTACATAAAAAACAACTTTCAAAAATGTTTTTAGCATTTTTGTCTAATTCTAAATGTCCTTGTTGATACGCACCTAAAAGGTCTATGAATCCACGAGGAGAGGTTGTTTCATCCGGATTGACTTGGTGGATAGTACATACAGGGATACATTTACCACATTTGATACATTCATCACTTGTTGCGTAAAGTTAAAAATTTCTTCTAAATTTTTACTCATTGTTCTTACTGTTTCCTCTTATACACGTTTTTGAAAAGACTCTTTTTGCTTTGTGCATACTTTTTCATATACGCATCAAATGGCATGGCTATATTACGTATGAGCAGGGTACCTGTGGTACTTACTGTTATCTTATCTTCTGTAATGGTGACCAAGTCAGCATCAACAAACTCTTGCAATGCTTCTAGTGCATCAGCAAAGTATGTTTTAAAGTCATATGTTATGCTCAGCTTCAACTCTTTTCATATCTATGGAAAAGTTTGCCATAAGCTCCATGATGACTGCCTTTACGAAGAAAGTCATCATCACTTAGGCACTACCCCTCTTTCAAAAGGTAACTTCCCTGCATCAAGTGCAGCTTCATAGACTTTCATATCTTTGGTGTTCTGTGCATAATAACGCTCACCCTCACCAATACTTGTAAGACCGATACCTACAAGGTTAGCACCGCCTTTAGTTGTGTATCCTTGAAAGTTTCGGTGAAGTTCACCTTTTTCAATAGCACCGAAAAGTTCATCTTCAGGCTTGGCGAAATGATCCATACCAACCATTTTATATCCATTACTTTCAAAAAAGTCAATAGTATACTGAAAGATCTGAAGTTTCACATCCGGTGTCGGTAGTGTGGTTTCATCAAATTTACGCTGTGTTTTCATGAGCCAAGGTACATGTGCATAGTTAAAGACAGCAACCCTGTCAGGGTTGAGTTGTGTAGAGAGTTCAAGCGTTTTCTTGAATGTGTCGAATGTCTGGTAGGGTAAACCATAGATAAAGTCTGTATTGATGGAATTTATTCCATATTTTCTTGCTAACTCTACAGCCTGTTTAGTCAGTTCCAAAGGTTGTATACGGTGGATCTCTTGTTGGACTTTTTCATCCAGGTCTTGTACTCCAAAGCTAATACGGTTAAAACCGTGTTTTTGGAAGATTTTCATTTGATCTTCATTAAAGAAACGAGGGTCTATCTCACAGCTTATCTCAGCCTCTTGACTCCAGTTAGGAAATTTAGATTTGATATAGGTAACGATCTCATCAAGCTCAAAAGCTTTATAGTAAGTAGGCGTACCTCCACCAAAGTGAAACTGTATCACTTCACGAGAAGTGTCGATATGTTCAGCTAAAAGGTCTACCTCTTTTTTTAAGTACTCTATATAAGCAGAGAGTTTTGCCTCTTTAGATGTAAAGACAACATTACAGCCACAAAAATAACAGGCTGATCGACAGAATGGCAAGTGTACATAGAGTGAGAGTTTCTCTTTTGAGCTTTCTAGGTAGTGAATATAATCATCATATTTGAAGACATCACTGAATTCTAAGGCCGTAGGATAAGAAGTATATCTTGGTCCCGGTTTGGAGTATTTACTAAATTTTTCGAAATCTATATTGCTCATTTATGCGATTCCATCATTACGATGTGCATCCAACCATACCATAATACCTTTTTGGGCATGCAATCTGTTCTCTGCTTCACTAAAGATAACCTCTTCGTGTTTCTCAAAAGTCTCTTCACTTACTTCATACCCTCTATATGCGGGTAGACAGTGTAAGAAGATAGCGTCAGGTTTGGCTAAAGACATCATATCCTCATCTACCATATAGCCATTAAATACGCGAAGTCGTTCTTCTTTTTCATCTTCTTGTCCCATAGAGACCCAAGTGTCTGTGGTAACTACGTCACATCCTTTTACTGCCTCTTTAGGATCATTACCAAAGGTGATCTTTGCACCACTCTCTTTGGCCATTTCAAGTGCATCTTTTACAATGGCCTCATCACATTCATACCCTTTAGGTGTAGCTACTCTAAGTTCAAATCCAAGTTTGGCCGCAAGCATAAGCCAAGAGTGTGTCATGTTGTTTCCATCACCTACATACGCCACTACAGGGTCTTTGTCTTTACCGTTTTCTATCATTGTGAGGTAGTCAGTCATGAGTTGTACAGGGTGATAAGAGTCTGTAAGTCCATTGATCACAGGTACTTTAGAGTAATTTGCAAACTCTTCAAGTTTTGACTGTTCAAAGGTACGTATCATCACCATATCGACCATACGGCTTATGACACGAGCCGTATCTTTCATCGGTTCACCACGTCCTAGCTGTATATCATTAGCAGAGAGAAAAAGCCCCACCCCGCCAAGCTGGTAGATACCTGTTTCAAAGCTTACACGTGTACGAGTAGAACTTTTTTCAAAGATCATTCCAAGTGTTTGGTGTTCCAAATATGGTACGAACTTGCGTTGCTTTGTCTGTGCCTTTATCTTCTGTGCTAATGTTATCATCTCCAAGATCTCGTCTTTTGTAAAATCTTTGAGTGTCAAAAAGTGTCTCATTACTGTATCCTCATATTTCAGCCTCTCTATTATAGTAAAGTCAGGGCTGAAAATTTAAAAGAGATTATTCTACCATAAAAGGGTTGAAAGTTGTGAAAAGCTTGCACTTTAGGGTAAAGTGCAAGCAAATTCTTAGATCATTTATTTAGAAGTATCGCTGCTTCTTTTGCATGGTAGGTGATAATGATATCAGCTCCCGCACGTTTAAATGCTATAAGCGTCTCCATCATGACTTTATCGTAATCTATCACACCCGCTTTTGCTGCCATTTTGAGCATAGAGTATTCACCGCTTACGTTATAAACAGCCAGTGGGAGTGAGGTATTGTTCTTAACATCTCTTACCACGTCAAGATAAGCAAGTGCAGGTTTAACCATCAGGATGTCCGCTCCCTCTTTTTCATCTTCGATACTCTCTTGGATGGCTTCATTTCTATTAGCAGGGTTCATTTGGTAAGATCTTCTGTCTCCAAAACTTGGGCTTGATTCAGCCACATCACGGAAAGGCCCATAATAGGCTGAAGCAAATTTAGTTGAGTAGGACATAACCGGTAGGTTTTCAAATCCTGCTTCATCAAGACCCGTACGAATAGCAGTGATCATTCCATCCATCATTCCTGAAGGAGCTATCATGTCAACACCTGCTTTAGCATGGACAACTGCTTGTTTGGCTAAGTTGTCAAGTGTAATGTCATTGTCAACTGTATGCAGTACCGGGTCAAGTACACCACAGTGTCCGTGGTCGGTGTATTCGCAGAAACAAAGGTCCGTGACAACAAACATATCTGGGTGTGCAGCTTTAACTTCACGTACTGTCTGTGCAATGATACCATGTTCGCATAGCGCATCAGAACCTACAGAGTCCTTTGTATCAGGGATACCAAAAAGAATGATGGAGTAGATCCCCAGTTGTTTAAGTTCATTACACTCTTTAACGATCTCATCGATACTCATTTGAAAAACACCAGGCATAGAAGCTACCTCTTCTTTAATACCTGTTCCGCTTTTTGCAAAAAGCGGGTAGATAAAGTCATTGACATTGAGATGTGTCTCTTGAAGGAGATCTCTTAGAACGGGATTGATTCTTTTTCTTCTAAAACGTGCGAACATATATATTAACCTTTGATATCTTTTGCAAGTATTTTACACTAATTATTAATTATTAATTATTAATTGTTTATTCTTAAAGTATAATCTCATCATGAATAATATTTATATATCACAAATCGCTACTTTACCAACCAAATATGGTACGTTTAAAATTCAAGCCTTTAAAGAAGGCAATAAAGAACATTTAGCTATTTTTACAGATGATCTGTCAGATGCACCTATTGTACGTGTACACTCTGAATGTTTGACTGGTGATGCACTGAGCTCAGTGAAGTGTGACTGTGGTGAACAACTTCATTTTGCACAGGCGCTCATTGCAAAAGAGGGTGGAATGATCATCTATCATCGTCAAGAAGGACGTAACATAGGACTACTCAATAAAGTCAATGCCTATGCACTTCAAGATGCAGGTTTAGATACGGTAGCAGCAAACCATCAGCTTGGCTTTAAGGCTGATGAACGTACGTATGAAGTAGTAGAATTTATCTTAAATCATTTTGGCATTAACAAATTAAAATTATTAACAAATAATCCTAAGAAAATCGAAAGCTTAGGTGATATACAAATTATAGAGCGTTTACCCATCCAAATCGCCCCAAATCCTTACAATGAAAACTATCTTCAAGTTAAAAAAGAACAGATGGGGCACCTACTTTAATCACTTAAATTGACTAAAATATGACATAAATATGACATTTTTTGACAATTTTTCGTTATACTTTCGGCTAAAGTTTAATTTTAAGTAAAAATTTAAATTATTTAATTCTAATAGACAATGCTACACCTGCCGCGAGGTAGGGTCAGAAAGCCATGGGTCTTTGATGCAATAACTTTATTGCATATGAGAAGATCGCCAGGTTACCTAATAAATAAAAATTAATGTGATTATGAAGAAGGTAGGGGAAAGTGAACTATAAACAAGTATGTAAATCATTATTAAATATAACTACATTGAGAAAGAGAATATTACCAATATTTGTATTTTTGAGTATTTTAGTTCCAAGTAGTGTTGTTTTGGCGGCAACAACATCTATTGCAAATAATACATCTGGAAATATTCCAACAATAACTTGTATTGATAAAACTTTTCTATGTCATCTTCGGGCACAGTTATCACAGATATTACTATTGACGGTAGATATTAATCATCGCAAGAAGACGAGACCTTGATATTAGCTTGACATCACCACAGGGTACATCTAGTTGATTTGAAGTAGTGATAATGGTGGAACAAATGATAATTTATAAGTGTATTTTAATGATGCGGCAGCAACATCAATAGTTAGTGACTCGTACTAATCATACGTACTAGTTGTTGACACGTACACCAGAAACAAGTGCTTAGTGGTTTTGATGGAGAAGACCCTTCAAGGCATTATGGACACTTCAACTCTGTAATGATAACAACAACGGGACAGGAACATTTAATTACGCAGTACTTGATATTGATAAATCCCTCACAACCAATAGAAAGTGGTCTATCAGTAAATTTTAAAATGGATGAATGTTACTGGTTAGGTGGAGCTAATGGTGTGACAAATGATGTTAAAGACAGTTCAGGCAATGGCTTGGATGCACAATCTCGTAATAAAGCAGATAATATTGACGCAAACGCTAAAATCTGTCGAGCTGGTGGTTTTGTGAATACATATCCAGATCCAAATGAAAGTGATGCTGTGTATTATCCTAATGAGACAGTAGAAGAAAAAAATATTGGTAAAAATGCACCTTTTACTGTTTCAGCATGGGTTAATCGTAGTGCAGACAATAAATGGATGGCAGCAGTGATCAAGGTGAGTGATGATTCCTGGACTGATGGTTGGGGTTTAGAACACATGGATGGTTCAGGTTCAAATATTGATTTTTTTGTTGGGGATTATAATACGTATGCAAGAGCTTCGCTGGCAGCTGATACTTGGACACATGTGGTCGGTACATATGATGGTACGAACATTAGAATCTATACGAATGGTGTACTACGAGCTACAACGTCCACAAAATGTCCTACACTCCAGCTACACTTTCAGTTGCTATGGGAGATGATATATCGGGAAGTGCTATCGATGATAGATGGCAGGGGAACATTGATGAAGTCAAGATTTGGAATCGTGCATTGACTCAAACAGAAATTACTAATATCTACAACAATGAAAATGCAGGTTTAAATTTTGATGGAACATCACGGGTATGTAAATCATGCAATGGTTCATCGATCACTGCTGGAAGTTGGGACCTAATTGGTATCCCGTCTGATAGCCGTACTACACCTTTAACTGTTGATGATGTATTTGGTGATGACATGAATGGTACTTTTGGTACGGATTGGAAAATTTATAAACGTACCTATAGTACAACTGATAATAGTAGTGCTTATGAAGAACTGGCCTTAACTGATACACTTGAGTTTGGTCAAGGGTATTGGTTAGGAAGCAGATTAAATAGCGAATGGTATGTAGATGGTACACCAACAGTTGATTATAATTCAACAAGTAGTGCGTGTACTGTCTAGCCAATGTGTAGAAATTGACTTAACATCGGTAACACATGACTTTGCTGTAGATGGTGATGATGGTACCGGTTCTCATCGTTATAACATGAGTGGATTTACAGGAATGATAAAACCTGTAGACTGGGCTGATTGTAGATTTGTTATTGATGGAACAGCATATACACCAACTGATGCCAATACTTCTGGATTTGCTGATAAACAAATATGGATTTATAATGGAACAGGAACAGATCAGTAGTAACTCTTATACCACTTGTGATGATACTATGAGTTGTAAACTCGTACCTTTTAAAGGTTTCTGGATAAAACTACACGGTTCAACAAAAAACAAGACAGTTAAACTGTTGATTCCACAGGAGTAGAGAAATGTTAAAGTAAAAAAGAAATAATTACTTCATTGGCATTGGTTTTGATGTTACTTGGATGTGATTCAAATACTCAACAGTTAAGCAATGGATCTGATAATCAAGAAAGGATTTCAAAAACTACTACAGTTGAGCCGAAACCATCCAATTGGTATATTAGACTGGTAGCAGAAGATTCTGCTAGAGGATTAAAATCTGTGACTTCACAACTTGGTGAACTGGAGGAAGATGATGCGGTAGTAAAGCATACACTTAAAGCACTCACTCCTTTTGAAAGTAGCTACTTGGATATTGTGTTTCCGTGACCCTGATGGCGTTGCTTCTGGTGACTATACAGTTAACTTTCATAGTTACGAAGAAGGAATATGGAAGATCGATGGCAGTTTTACAGTACGCACAGATGATAATACTGCGGATATTTTACTTACTTGGAGAGGTCTTTATGTGTTAACACCTTATGATGATGAAGAAGATCGTCAACGTTACAATGAATATCGGTCTGCAACAAATCAGTTAGTTAAACATATGAAATTAATTGATAAGAGTAATGGAAATGGAGATAGCAGCAATAGTCAATGGTCAAGTACAAACTTACAGCTTCAATATGGAGGGAGAGACTGAAAGAACGTTTGAGTGGGTTGTACAAGCAGATGAAGTTCTGATACCAGTGAGACAAATAAATTTTCAGTATCAAATAGCAAAAACTGTACAAAAAGAGGGGAGTAAAATCGAAGAAGTAAAGATAAAAAACGTTTGATTTGAATAAACCACCTATGATAAAGGATGAGAGTTTTGGCAAATAAGAAGATAGTTTTAAATTCTAAAAAGGAAAATGTAGTTAGATACGAAACAAAAGAAAACAGAACTTTCACGACGAGGTTTTCTTAAAAAATCAGCATACTCTGCACCTGTGTTGATGTCAATGGGGCAATTTACAAAACCTACATCAGCACATGCAGATTACTCGCTGGACTTGAGTGCCCACCAAATGGAGGTTGGAATCCTGGTAAAAGGATGGAACTTTATCATAGTAGTTTTAAAGTGATGATTGATTCTCAAACATTTTGTTATAATTGTGAAAAGAGGCTCTTGATGATCTTAGTCACCATTTTGATTTTCAGAGTGAACCCATCTCCAGAAAGAGTGCAGTTCCATTCATTTCAATTCTTCAGCTCATCGAAAGAGGGCGATTCAATGGTACAATTTTCTGAAACTTTTCAGCTTTCAGACGATTATTCCTCAAAACAGCGTGGCATCAGGCTAGTCAGAAAGCACGATATTTGAGTACACTGTACCCTTTTTAAAATGCAAATGTAGATATTTCCTGGGCTTGGAGATCAAAGATGTATTAACACTGTTTGGACTGTAAAGAGAGTGAAGAAGATCATCGGTATAGAAAAGCTGAATCAACTATACGTCTCAAAGTTTGCGTTTTGGCTCTATCATACATTTTTCCCCTGGTAATGCTTGAACTTAAGGGTAAATATCATATCCTCCATGTTGGCTCTGTAGAGGTCAAAAGGAAAACCAGTACTCTTTTCTGCTTCTTCATTTGGTGGAAAGTCTACATTGACAGACTATTTCATCAAAAAAGGACATACAATGCTCTCAGATGACACTGTCGCAATCGACAAACGTGATGACACATACTATGCTATAGCCTCTTATCCTTTCCATAGACCCTATAGAGAAGCTCGAAACACTCGGTTACACTGTAAAAAACTTTGCAACAGAACCTAAACCGCTTCATGCAGTCTATCTGTTAGAAAAGTCTGATCCGAATGGAAAAGTAGAGATAGTTGAACTTAAAGGTATGGAGAAGTTCAAGGCCTTTTCACTATAGTAGTTTTATTGACTTTGATTTTATGAAAAAGGAACGTTTTGATTTTTTTACACAGATGGCAAAATATATCCCTGTATATAAGGTGACTGTTCCATGGGACCTTGATAGATTGGATGAAGTATATGATAAAATAGTGTTAAATGTTAAAGCGTAAATACTTGGTACTCTTCGTGCAATATGCTATACTGCAATACAAATAATATACAAGGACACTTACCTATGAAGAGAAGCGTACTTATACTTATCACATTTTTAATATTTTTAAGTACATTGCAGGCTACTGAGATCATCACAGATAAAACAAAACTTAAAGAGATAGAAGCAAAGAATGTAGTGTTGCAGGACCCATCACTGGAAATGACAGGTGCAATAGAGAAATCGGATAGCTATATCTTAAAACTTATTGCAAAGTCACCTGGAGGTTCACAGCTTTTGACCGTATTTTTGGATAAAAAGACATCTGAGATATATATTGGATCAGGGTATGACAAAGAGGGTAGAATGATCATATTCCCTAAAGATACAGCTGCCATTAAAGAGAGTGTAGCATTTAGTTATGGAACAGGAAATAAAGAGATATACATCATTACGGATCCAGAATGTCCTTACTGTACAAGATTTGAAAAAGCTGTACATGGCAAACTAGCAGGTTATACTGTTCATGTGATCTTTTTCCCTCTTTCATTTCACAAGAAAGCTCCTGCAATGGTCGATTGGATTATGCAAGGGAAAGATGATGTGGCAAAAAAAGAGCGTTTTGAGAAGATAATGTTGAAAGGATCAACAGCCTATAGTTCATTTATCAAAGATCTTAATAAACCATATATTTATTCTGATAGCAGTAAGACCGATGATGAAGAAAATGGAAGCAGCAGTATTGGAGTTAAATGTCAGAGGTACACCGGCAATATATGATATCGATTTTAATCCCGTTTCACAAGATCAGCTTTTTAAAGGTATGAAAAAGGAATGAATTTAAACCAAAAAATCACATTTTCAGATACAGTTTTTGCCCAGGAAGTAGATGGTGAAATGGTATTGCTTGGATATGGAGAGTGAAAACTACTTTGGACTTAGATGAAGTAGGTACTGCTATCTGGCAGGCTATGCAGGAGAAGGAAACGTTACAAGAGGTTCTTGAAGCATTGTTAGAGCAGTATGAAGTTGAAGCAGAAGTGTTGGAGAGAGATCTTTCTGACTTTATAGGTAAGTTACTTGAGAGCGGATTGATAGAGGTAAAAGAAAATTGAATTTATCACAATATTTAGATACTGAGGGTATATATTTAGAGCCTATGGTCATTGTAAAGTTGGAAGGTTTTGCTTCACTTTTAAATGAGTGGAACCAGATTCATAATCTTACCGGGGCTAAAACACTAGATGCCATATATATAAATATCGTCGATTCTCTTTACCCTCTGACCTTTATAGAAAAACCGAAAACACTTTTAGATGTAGGAACAGGTGCAGGATTTCCAGGGCTTGTGCTTGCGATTGCCCTACCAGATACGAAGGTAGTATTGGCTGAACCACTCAAAAAAAGAGTCTCTTTTTTAAAGTATGCAGCAATGGATTTGGAACTTAATAATGTCATCGTTGAAGCCAAGAGAGTAGAAACTGTGGAGCATGAAGCTTTTGATCTTATAAGTTCACGTGCAGTGACCAATACAAAACTGCTTTTAGATCTGACTGCTAAGATAAGTAATGCACATACTCAGTATCTTTTTTATAAAGGGTCTCGTGTCTTTGATGAGATAGAGGATGTCCAACATCAGCTAAGATATGATATAGTACAAAAAAACCAACGAAACTACCTTTATATAAAGAATGAAAAATGATTTTAAAACTACTGATCTTTGTTGCAGCAGGGCTGCTTATTTACAAATTTTTTGGAGGAAGATTTCCTACATTTGGGAAAACTCCATATGAAAAAAAGCTGGATGATGATACACTTGTAGAATGTACAACATGTCATACTTATGTGACTGTAAAAGAGAGTATAATTGTAGGTGGTAAATACTATTGCTCTACTGAATGTACACCATAAATAAAGTAAAAAAGGAATTATCATGATAATTATTGGACACCCATGGATAAAAAGTAATCGTTTCTTTAAAGTTTTCTCTATCAAAGGCATTACAAAGAGTCAAGCAGATGATATCATTTTACTTGGCCCTTTAGTTGATTCGCATGAATATGCAGTACATTGTCAAGCCAATGCAATCCCTTTTGCTATAGTGGTAAATAATTTAGATGATGCACTGTTTGCCAATGCATTAGGAGCAAAATATATCATCTGTGAAGAAGATGATGCACTGATGATCCAGCCTATAGCAAATGAGTATCTTTTTGATACACGTGTTTTAGTACTCATACATAGTGAAAAAGAGATAAGTAAAATAGCAAGGGGTGGTGTGGATGGTGTGATCTTTGCAGATGCTATCTATGAAAGCTGATATTCAACGTTATACTTTAACTTATATACTGATAGCGTCTAGTAGCGTAGTCTATCTTTTTTCTTCTTTGTTGAGTCAAAGTCTTATTGATATGGATATGCAGATCCTTGTGGATATGGGTGCACTCTTTGGTCCATATACTGTGCTTAAGGGTGAGTGGTGGAGACTATTGACTGCTATGTTCTTGCATGGTGGTATGACTCATATTTTGATGAATATGTTTTCTCTTTATATTGTAGGACGTGGTGTAGAGATGTATTTTGATACGAAGTCCTACTTAAGCATTTACTTCTTCTCTGGAATTATCGGTGGATTGGTATCGCTGTATATACATCCGGTCTCTGTAGGCGTAGGTGCATCTGGGGCCATCTTTGGTGTTTTTGGTGCATTGGCAGGGTTTTTCCTGGCACATAGAGATAGGATAGCTTCACACTCTAAAGCTTTCATGAAGGACTTTGGTATCATTATTGCGATTAACCTTCTGATAGGACTTTCTATCCCTTCTATTGATGTGAGTGCCCATATTGGAGGACTTATAGTAGGCTTTATAGGGGGATTTGTACTCTCTAAAGATCCAAAATGGATATGGGTCTATAATACTATGATGATACTAGTCATTATGTCTTTTGCATCATACCTTCCTGGTCATTATGTGCAAATATTGTCTTAGATTTTTAAGCCTTTCTTTTTTTCTTAGTAGGGTGTGTCGTTACAGCACCTTCGGTATCACAAACCAAAGTTAGTGAGCTTTCATTGCTTTTACGGTCATTGGATAGCACCATACCTCAAAGTGAAGCGATCGGGCTTTCCAAAGATATTTTCCATAGAACACAACAACTTACAGAAGAGTTTGAACTTACTTCTCCGCCTCAGTTTCATAACTTTTTGGTAACTGTAGGAGTACGTGAAAAAGGACTCTGTTATCATTGGAGTGATGCCCTTTATGAGTATCTTAGCCAGAAGAAATATACTTCTTTTGAGTTTCATTTGGTTGGTGCGAATATTGGGGAATATTTTTATGAACATAATGCTTTGGTTGTAGTAGCCAAAGGTGGAAAAGTAGAAGATGGTATTATTGTAGATCCATGGAGAGATTCGGGAGAGCTTTATTTTTCTACAGTAAAGAATGATTCATCGTATAGATGGATACACAGACCAAAGAGGGGTTGTCACTAGAACCTATTCAGGAACAGGTTCTTTTTCCATACCTAATTCACGCAATTCTGCCTCTTCTGCGGCAAGTGCTTCTTTCTCTGCTTCTGAAAGTACCTCTACAGGTTCAACTTCTTCTTGTGGTATTCTGATTTTCTTCGGTAGCTTCACTCTCTTGTACTTCCTGTACTTCTATCTCTGCTTCTGAAGGTATTATCTCTTCGTCTGCGATGGCTGTAGTGTGAAAGAGTAGCAAAAAAGAAAAAAAGATACTTGAAAATAGTTTAGACATAAGGAACCTCTCTAAAATTTTATAAAATAGTTTACAGAATTTTTACTAAAAAGGCAAATAAATCTTGTCTATTAACTCCTCATACTCACTTTTGGCATCAGAGTCTATCGTGATGCCTCCACCACTTTTGTAAAAGAATTGCCCGTTTTCATTTTCAATGAAACGTATCATTACTCCGGAACGAAGAGACTCTCCGTCAAAAACACCAAATACCCCTGTATAAAATCCTCTGTCAAAATTCTCAACATGATTGATGATATTTACAGTACTCTTTTTAGGTGTTCCAGAGATGGAACCTGCAGGAATTATCTGACTCAGAAGTGTGCCTAAGTTATCTTTCCAGTTGTAGGAAGGGTTGCAGTTATTTTTGAACTTACTTGCAGGAGTTCTTTTTTACCAGCTTTGATCTTTTCAACATAACGAAATTTCTCTACCTTGACGTCTGAACCGATGATCCCCAAGTCGTTACGCATGAGATCTACGATCATGACATGCTCTGCCATCTCTTTTTGGTCAGCTAAGATTATCTCTTTTGCATCAGGAAGATGGGCATCTATGGTACCTTTCATGGGGTATGTGGCTATGGTATTGTCTTTTATCTCTACAAAACGTTCTGGAGAGAAACAGATAAATTCATCTTTAAAATAGAGTTTAAATTTGGCTCTGGCATAAGTGAAGATCTCTTTGAGTGTGAAATTACTCTCTACAGGTGTTTTAAACGTGAGATTAAGCAGATAGGTATTACCAGAGCGTATCTCTTCGAGTACTTTATCAAGGGATTTTTTATAAGTGTTGAAATCAACAGGAGATTTAGAGAATGTAAACGCTTTTGTACGCTGTTCTACAGGGTAGTTACGCCAATCTTCCAGTTTATAGAAAATGTCATCATCCAAGTTCTCAAGCGGTTGTGTAAAGATCTTTTCACCGTCAAAAGATATAATGAACAAAAAAGGGGTACGTTGTTTAGCGAGAGTATTAATTTGTTCAAAACCATTTTCTTTATTAAGCCATGTCATAAAGAACCTCCCTCTCTATCATTAAATAAGGTCATGGCAAATGTACTTGAAAGCGAAGCGATTCGAGAGCCATGACGCTTTTTGCTTACTTCTTCTCTTGTAAAGTGAAGCAGTGACAGAATTATCACTCTCTTTGAGAAAAAAGTAAATATAAAACCTCGAAAATAAAAAAATCTAGATATCTATTACGAATCCAAAAGAAGAAGTTTTAAAATAGCCATACGCATATAGACACCGTTTTTGACTTGCTCAAGCACTTTGCATCGTTCATCTTTAAGCATCTCATCAGAGATATCTATGTTTCGCATTACGGGACCAGGATGAAGTACTAAGATGTCTCTGTCTCCTAAACGCTCATGATCGATACAATAGTGTTTTGCATACTCATCATAATCATCGAAAATAGGAGAAGCATGACGCTCCAATTGTGCTCTAAGAGACATAATTACATCTACTTTGTCCATAACATCTTCAAGTTTTTCATATTGAGGCAGAGCACTTTCGGGCATAAATGGTTTTGGTGCAACCAAAATGACATTCAACCCCATACGTGTAAGCAGACGGATACCTGAACTGGCTACTCTGGAACTTACAATGTCTCCTACGATCGCAATGGTCTTGCCTTGAATATCGCCATCAAAATGTTCAACCAAGGTAAAGAGATCAAGGAGTGCTTGTGTAGGGTGTGCATAGTTCCCAGCTCCAGCGTTGATAACAGATGTCATCTGCATATCGGCTAATATTCCGGGTGCATCATTTTCAGAGTGGCGGATGATCACACCATCTGGTTCCATTGCACAAAGGTTAGCAAAGGTGTCTTCGAGTGACTCCCCTTTTTTGGTAGAACTTTGACTTGGATCAAGGTGTACAACTGCGGCACCTAGTCTCTTGGCTGCTACCTCAAAAGAACTCCGTGTACGTGTTGATGCTTCAAAAAAAAGGGTAATGAGCAGTTTATCTTTAAGTAGTTGGGGAGGACGTTGTTCTTTAAAGGTTTTGGCGTCATGAAGTAGTTGTTGTATTTGTATGTCAGAAAAGTTAGTTATATCTACCAGATGTTGCATATACTGCCTTGTAAATTTTATTTTGTAATTATAGCTAATAGCTGCTAATAAATCTTTTTAGTCCTTTTTGAACACTCCACCAATCTGGGAACACTTCATCATAAAAAGGCTTTGTCACTTCATCAAAACTATCACTGTCTTCAAACAAATTTACACACCAGTCAAACGCTAAATCATGAGATTTTAATGCTTCCATAGAGAGCAGTGTATCGTTGATGCATCCTAGTCTGCTAGGTGTGACCAACAGTACTTTTGCATCGAGTTCTTTAGCCAGATCTATCATCATGAAATCTCTTGTTACAGGTACAAACAGCCCACCGGCACCTTCTACTAGAAGAAGATCGCACAGTTGTGAGAGTTCATGATATTTTTCTATGATTTTCTCTGATGATTATCTCTCGCTTTGTATCTGCACAGAAAGGGGCTGCAGGAAGGGGAAATGTGTAGGCTGTGATATCTTCGGGATTGAGGTCTTTGAAGTTCCTGTTTACCTTTTGACAAACTTTAAGGAGTAAACTGGCATCTTGAGGTGCAGAAAGAACACCAGTTTCAATAGGTTTAAAGACACCTACAGACAAACCTTTGGAAGCAAAGGCTTCAATGAGTTTAACTGTAGTGTGTGTTTTACCGATGTTTGTGCCTGTAGCGGTGATAAAAAGTGATTGCACTTGCATTTCTCCGTTTTTTTTGTATAATAGTATAGAATAATTTATTAGGATTTTAACATAATATGCCAAAGTTTGAAGAAGAGTTAGAGCTGGACTTAGAGTTGCGCGAACCACAGATGTTTAAAGTGTTACTGCACAATGACGATTATACAAGTATGGATTTCGTAGTGGAAGTGCTTATGGGTATTTTTCATAAGACACATACCCAAGCAGAACAGATCATGTTACAGATACATGAGAAAGATAAAGCTATATGTGGTGTCTATAGCTTTGAAATAGCACAGACAAAAGCACAGCAGGTCAAGCAACGGGCCAAACAAAATGGGTTTCCATTACTTGCAACCATTGAGGAGGATAATTAATATGATCAGTATTGCACTAAATGATGTATTTAAAGAAGCTGTAGGGTATGCTAAAGAGAACAGACATGAGTACTTGACTGTAGAGCATGTATTTTTGTCTATAGTGAGAAGTGCAGCAGGTCAAGAGATACTTTCTATACTTGATGCAGACCTTAAGAGGTTAGAGTCCGGTATCATTGAGCATATTACAAAGACCATACCTTCATTGAAAGAAGCTGTTGAACCATTTGAGACAGTGGCACTTTCTCGTACTATAAATGACATGATGACACACATACATAGCTCTGGAAGAACAGAAGCCAGTATAGGTGACATGATAGCCGCGATCTTTATGCAGGAACACTCTTATGCAGTCTATTTGATGAAAAAAGAGGGTATTGCACGTGTAGATGTACTTGAGGTGATTTCTCATCGTTACAATAAAGCAGATGATACTACAAAAGGGGACAAAGAAGAACAGACACTTTTGGATCAGTTTACGGTCGAGCTTGTATCGCTGGCTAGAACAGGAAAGATAGATCCGGTAGTTGGACGTGTTGATGAGATAGAACGTGTTATGCAGACGCTCTGTAGACGTAAGAAAAACAATCCTCTGCTTGTGGGTGAACCAGGTGTAGGTAAAACGGCTATCGCAGAAGGATTGGCACTTAAGATCTCTGAAGGTGATGTTCCGGAAATACTTGAAAATTCAAAAGTATATGCGTTAGATATGGGTGCTTTGGTTGCAGGTACGAAATACAGAGGGGATTTTGAGAAACGGTTGAAGGGTATCATCAAGGAACTCACAGTACAGGATGATGCCATTTTATTCATCGATGAAATTCATACGATGGTAGGGGCTGGGGCTACAAGTGGTGGAAGTATGGATGCGTCTAATTTACTTAAGCCTGCACTTGCACGTGGGGACTTGAAGTGTATCGGTGCAACAACTTATGCGGAGTTTAGAAACTTCTTTGACAAAGATAAGGCACTGAGCCGTAGATTTGCCAAAGTAGATGTTGAAGAACCAAGTATTGAAGATACAATGACTATCTTACAGGGTATTAAGCATAAATATGAGGATTATCATAATATTACATTTACTGATGAATCACTGCAGGCAGCTATAGATCTTTCTGTAAAATACCTGCACGATAGATTCCTGCCTGATAAAGCGATGGATATCATTGATGAAGTGGGTGCACACTTTATGCTTAGAGGCAAGAAGGTGTGATTGTTAAGCCTAAAGATATTGAAGAGAGTGTTGCAAAGATCATGAAACTTCCTTCTACGGTCATAGGCACAGATGATACCAAAAAACTCAAATCACTTGAGAAGGATCTGGCTTCTCATATCATAGGACAAGATGAAGCCATCGGTGCATTGGTAACGGCTATCAAACGTTCATATGCGGGGCTTAATGCACCCAATAGGCCTATTGGAAGCTTCTTGTTCGTAGGTCCTACAGGTGTAGGTAAAACTGAACTTGCGACACAGCTTGCCAAAACGATGCATGTACATTTTGAAAGACTGGATATGAGTGAATATATGGAAGCACATACCATCAGCCGTTTAGTTGGAGCACCTCCAGGGTATGTAGGGTATGAACAAGGCGGACTTCTAACTGAGATGATCAAAAAGCATCCGCATACGGTCTTGCTTCTTGATGAGATAGAAAAAGCACATCCTGATATCATGAACATCTTGCTTCAAGTCATGGATGGTGCGAAACTGACAGATAACAATGGTGTGGTCTCTGATTTTAAAAATGTGATACTCATCATGACCTCCAACATAGGAACCAAAGAAGCCAATGTAATGGGCTTTAATAAAGATACTTCTATGAAAACAGATAAAGCAATAGCAGCTTTCTTCTCTCCGGAGTTTAGAAACCGTCTAAGTGCGACGATAGAGTTTAATGCGCTTTCATTGGATGTATTGATAACTATCGTAGATAGAGAATTAGATAAACTCAATCTTTTGCTAAAGCCTAAAAATGTGAAAGTAAGCTTGAGTAAAAAAGCCAAAGAGTATTTGGCAAAAGAGGGTTATGATCAACGTTATGGTGCGAGACACATTGCTCGCGTCATAGATGCCAAGATCAAGGAAGCATTGACTGATGAGATACTTTTTGGGAAACTGAAAAAAGGCGGTTTAGTCAAAGTGGGTTATAAAAATGGAGTGCTTAACTTTGATTTTCAAAGCTGAACATCATTTTTTGATTGGAAGCGAGAAGTAAATGGGTTCGATGGTTGAAGAGGAAGATTGTTATATACTTCCTCTAAGTAAAGACTCTTCAGAATTTCCTGATCCTCGTTTGGCATCTGATGAAGGTCTCTTGGCGTATGGAGGCGATCTCTCTTTTCATAGACTATTGGCAGCATATAAAAAAGGAATTTTCCCTTGGTACAGTAAAGGGGACCCTATACTTTGGTGGTCTCCTAATCCACGGCTTCTACTTTATCCGGATAAGTTCAAAGTCCGTAAATCTTTTAGAAGGGTCTTGCGTTCTGGAAAATTTACTGTGACCTTTGATGAAAGATTTTCTGACGTGATCAAATATTGTGCTACGGTGCCAAGAGAAGGACAAAACAGTTCTTGGATAGTCAAAGAAATGATAGAAGCCTATATACGTCTGCATGAAGAGGGTTTTGCACACAGTGTAGAGGTCTACAAAGAGGGAGAACTTGTAGGCGGGCTCTATGGTATCGCTTTTGGAAAGGCTTTTTTTGGAGAGTCAATGTTCTCTTTGGTCACTGATGCATCAAAGGTTGCTTTTAAGGCACTAAGTGACGTTTTAGGCAGGAGAGGTTATGATTTTATAGATTGTCAGATGAAAACTGACCATATGATCGGATTAGGTGCAGAGGTGATTGAGAGAGATATTTTTCTTGATATACTGGAAGAGGCGATTGAAAAACCTACCGATTTTGGGTCATGGCAGCATTTTAAGTGGGAGTATGAAGATGGTAAATAGAGATATAGGGTTCTCTTTATGGTTAGATTTTGTTGAGAGAGATTTTCTTAAAAATGATTTTTCAGCATTGATTGAAAAGGGTGTTATTAATGGTGCCACAAGTAATCCGTCTATTTTTGCTTCTGCGATCACGACCTCTCCTGCATATAAAGAACAGCTCGCCTCTCTTTCTGGTAAAAGTCCAAAAGAGAAGTATGAAGCATTGGCGATAGAAGATATACGTACCGCTGCTACAAGCATTAAGGCCACTATATGATGAAGGAAATGATGGCTATATCTCTATAGAAGTTGACCCTTTTCTCTCTAATGATACTGAAGGAACCGTTGCAGAAGGTAAAAGACTTTTTGCAGCCATAGGTGAACCCAATGTTATGGTAAAAGTACCTGCAACAGAAGCAGGATATGATGCTATGGCTGAACTTCTAAGTACGGGTATCTCTGTGAATGCCACACTTATCTTTTCACCTGAACAGACACAAAGATCACTTAAAGCTATGAAAAAAGGGTTGGATTGTTTTGAAAAGGATGGTGGATTAAGAGCAGAGGCGGTGATCTCTGTATTTGTAAGCCGTTTTGATAGATTGCTGGATGGTGATTTAGAAAAAGAGGGTATACCTGTGTCGAAAACAGGTATTTATAATGCAGCAAAAATCTACAATCTCATCGAAGCGAACAACACACCTAGTATACGTACACTTTTTGCAAGTACAGGGGTCAAGGGTGATGATCTGGCTGCAGATTATTATATGAGAGAACTCCTTGCACCACACACTGTCAATACAGCACCGCTTGCAACAATAGAAGCATTCATCGCTAAAAAAGCACCATCACCTAAATTTCCATTGGAACAGAGTCATATTAACGGTTACTTCACAAAATTAGCCGATAATGGGTTTGATATGGATGAAATATATAGCCAACTTTTAAAAGAGGGACTTGAGGCATTTGAAAAAGCATTTCAAGAGATGCTTGACAGCTTAAAATAAATACTATCTCAAAGGGATACCATGGAAGAAAAACTCAAGCTATATCTTAGAACAATGATCAGCAATAGTGGAAGTGACCTTCATCTTAAGTCAGGTTCTCAGGTCAGAGTACGTATACATGGTGTGTTAAAAGTATTGGGGAAAGATGAACTGAGTGCAGAGATGATGGACAAACTTGCTCAGGAAATCACTACTGCAGACCAGTATGAAAAATTACAAACAGACAGAAATCTGGATTTTTCTTATGTACTTGGAGACGATAATAGATTTCGTGTAAACTTCTTTTTTCAAATGGATGGCTTGAGTGCTGTTTTCCGTATTATTCCAGTAAAGATCTTGATCAATGGATGAACTAAAATTGCCACCAGTGATCAAAACATTTACAGAAATACAAAGAGGTCTTGTGCTTGTAACCGGAGTTACAGGTTCGGGTAAATCAACGACGCTCGCTGCTATTCTCGATAAGATAAACAGAGAAGCGAAAAAACATATTATCACGGTTGAAGACCCTATAGAATTCGTGCACAAAGATAGAGGATGTCTGATAAATCAAAGGGGTATAGGTCCAGATGCACACTCATTTTCTGATGCACTAAGAGCGGCACTGAGAGAAGATCCTGATATTATACTTGTAGGGGAGATGAGGGATTTGGAGACGATCGATATTGCACTTCACGCAGCAAATACAGGACACCTTGTTTTTTCAACACTGCATACATTGGATGCAAAAGAGACGATAGACAGAATTGTCGGTATGTTTGGTAATGATGAGCAAAACCGTATCCGTATGTCTTTGGCATCAGTACTTGAGGGAATTATTTCACAAAGACTTATTCCTACGAAACGTGGAGGAAGGGTTGCTGGGATTGAAATTCTTAAAAAAACGGCAAGAATTGAACAACTTATCTCTGAAAACAGAGATACAGAGATCCCTGATGCTCTTTTTGACGGAAAAGAGATTTACGGTACTCAAACCTTTGATCAGGCACTTTTAGATATTTTACGTAGAGGTGAGATCACAGAAGAAATAGCACTTGAATATGCGACAAATCCAGCAGATATGAAACTTAAAATGCAAGGTGTCGGAAAAGGTGCGATCATCGATGAATATGCAGATCAAAAAGAAGTGGATGTCTTTGGCTTTAAAGAGGAGATGAAGATTAATTTAATACAAACTGGGTATAATTCGCGTCTATTTTACTAAATGAAGCAATTGATTGAGTAAAAAATTATACAAAGTAACAAAGGACAGATATGTTAGAAGGTATCGTTAGAGAGAGTATCGGTAAGCGTAATGCAAAGCAGCTTAAAAGAGATGGTTATCTAATCGCAAACATTTATGCAAATGGTGTTGAAAATATCAATGCTGCATTTAAACGTGGTGAATTTGTAAGAACAGTAAGAAATAAAGAGACACTTGCATTCCCAGTTAAAGTTGGCGATAAAGAGATCAATGTATTTATTCAAGAGTATCAACTACATCCGGTAAATGGTGATGTAACTCACGTAGATCTAAGAGTAGCAGTACCAGGTCAAGTAACAAACTTTCTTGTACCAGTAGTAACACACGGAACACCAGTTGGACTTAAAAACAAAGGTGTACTTGTTATGTCTAAAAGAAGATTAAAAGTGAGAGGTGCTATTGAAGATATGCCTGCTAAATTTGATCTTAATGTTGAACCATTGAACAGAGATGACTCAATTCTTGTTAGAGATATTGAAGTACCTGCAAACTGTAAAATGATGGATAGACCTGATGTTGCTATCTGTGGTGTGATCAAAGCTAAATAATTAAAGCATGAAAGCACAGTTGTGATACTTTTCGTAGGTCTAGGTAATCCGGGATCACAATACGAAAATACACGACACAATATCGGTTTTAAAGTCATCGACAAACTTGTTGATGACTTTACTGCCAGAGATATTTCCAAAACTTCTTTTCACGGCAAGCTTTATCGCACTGCCAATACACTTTTTTTAAAACCTACAACATTTATGAATCTTTCAGGAACATCTGTACAGCCTGTAAAACATTTTTTCAAAGTAGAACTTGAAGATATTATTGTGATCCATGATGATATTGATCTGCCTTTTGGTGCGGTACGTTTTAAAAGAGGTGGGGGCCATGGTGGGCATAATGGACTCAGATCACTCGATGCACATATCACAAAAGAGTATTTACGTGTAAGAGTAGGTGTAGGTAAACCAGAACATAAATCACAGGTAGCAGACTATGTACTGCATGATTTTTCCCAAGATGAAGTTCCTATGTTAGATACATTGATAGCACATGTGCGCAAAGGCATGTGAAGCTATTATTGACAGAGAGAACTCAATGAAGTCAAGTCAAAGTACAGTCTAAAATCTATAGAAGGTTTAACATGTATGAGTCTACTTAATCCTTCATTATACTTCAGATATTTAGTCTAAACTCTATATTAAAAATCTATTGTCGATATTGTTTGGTCTCTCTTTTGCCTTTGCTGCTATTGATTATTTTCAGCATGTACAGAAACTGGATGTTGCTTCAAATTATAAAATACTCTATATCTTTTATATGTGGCAAGAGGCATTAGGTTTACTTTATCCTTTGGCTATTGTTTTTGCACTTATTATGACAAAACTTGCATTGGTTAAAAATAACACTATGGGAGCATTTCATGCATTTGGATATGATAAAAAAAGACTTTTTATGCCATTGTTTACAGTGGCATCATCTGACATATCTTATTTTTTTAACATTGCATACTACAGAGTTTTCTTATGCAAAAGACAAAGCAGCATTTCTCCTTAGAAAATGAATTGGGTGCTTATAATGTAAATGATCTTTTTTTCAAATACAATGATACTTTTGTCTATATCAATAAACTTGATCCTATAGAAAAAAAGATAGAAGATATTACTATCTTCAAAGTTGAAGGGTATAAGGTACGTTATACGATAAATGCACCTATAGCAACATTTGACGACGAAAAATGGACTGCACATGATGCTACATTAAAAACACATATCTATGAAGAGAATGAATTAAAAAGATATACTGTAGAATATAAAGAGCGTATAGAAACATTAGAAGGGTATAAACCTAAGATCATAGAATCACTTTATGAGGGGAAAGCATTGAATATTATCGATGCGTATACGACATGGAAATTGTTAAATAAACAAAATCTGAATTCAGATAAGATCAGAGCATCATTGTATGATAAGATAGTAGTACCACTTTTTTCTATGGCACTTATTACTTATTTTATTTTTCAAACTTGCCTTTTCATGCCAGAATGATGAATATGGGTGCAGTGATTGCATCTCTCTTTGGCTGTAACATTTGTAATTTGGGGTATATTGTTTGGTTTGAGTCAGATGGGAGCAAACGGTGTTTTAATCCCTGAATTGACGGGTATATTACCTATAGTTCTTTTATGGAGTTATGCTATTTATATCTATTTTACAGATGAAAGAAGCCTCACCTGATATCCCTACAGTACGTTAAATGTACCTTTTAATCAACTTTTAGATAAAATCACCCTAAAATAGACTCACAGTATTGAGCATATAGGATAGTATAAATGGATATTGATTATAAAGCATTGGCAAATAAATATGGTACACCTTTGTATATTTATGATTTTGATTATATTGAAAATAGATATACTACACTTAAAGATGCTTTTTCCGGTAAAAAATCTATGATCAACTATGCAGTAAAAGCAAACTCGAACCTTTCTGTTATCGCACATTTGGCTAAGCTTGGTGCAGGTGCGGATTGTGTGAGTATCGGTGAAGTAAAACGTGCACTCACTGCAGGTGTAGATAAATATAAGATTATTTTTTCTGGTGTAGGTAAGCGTGATGATGAGATACGTGAAGCACTTGAACATGATATTTTACTTCTCAATTTAGAGAGTGAAGCAGAGATGAAACGTGTGGAGATGGTGGCGAAAGAATTGGGTAAAGAAGCACGTATCTCTATCCGTGTTAATCCAAATATTGATCCGCAAACACATCCATATATTTCAACAGGATTACATGAAAACAAATTTGGTGTAGAGATAGATATGGCAAAACGTATGTATATCTATGCAAATAAATCAGAGTTTTTAAATCCTGTAGGTATTCACTTTCATATCGGTTCTCAGCTTACAAAGCTTGAACCTATACGTGAAGCATGCAGTATTGTTGCAGATTTGGTCCGTTCACTTAAAGCGATTAAAATCGATATTAAGTTCTTTGATGTTGGCGGTGGTATCGGTGTAGTGTATGATGATGAAGATACGATTGCAGCAGAAGATTATACCCAGGCAATTTTTGAAGCAACCAAAGGGCTTGATGTGACACTGCTTTGTGAACCAGGACGTTATATGGTGGCCAATGCAGGTGCATTTTTCACCAAGGTACTCTATGAAAAAGTAAATGATGGAAAACGTTTTGTTATTGTTGATGGTGCGATGAATGATCTTATACGTCCAAGCTTGTATAATGCGTATCATAAGATAGAAGCTGTGCTTGTCGAGGGTGAAAAGACACCTGCAGATGTAGTAGGTCCAGTATGTGAAAGTGGTGACTTCTTTGGTAAAAATGTATCTCTTCCTCCACTTGAACATAATGATCTCATTGTGATACATTCTGCAGGTGCATATGGATTTACGATGGCAAGTAATTACAATACACGTGCTAAAGCAGCAGAAGTTGCACTACAAGGTGGGAAAGATAGACTTATTCGTAAGCGTGAAACGTATGAAGATCAGGTACGTTTAGAGCTTGAGTATCTAGAAAAGTAAAGCAAGGTTGGGAAGTATGACGTTAGATGAGCTAAGAGCAAAGATAGACAACATTGATGATGCATTGCTAAAACTCTACAATGAACGTATGGAATTGGTACATCAGGTAGGTGAAGTCAAAAATACCACAGGTGCACCTATCTATCGTCCTGAACGTGAACAAGCTATTCTAAATCGTCTGAAAAGTCAAAATAAAGGAAAGCTTACCGATGCAGCGATAGATGCACTTTTTTTGGAGATGTTCGCTGTAGCAAGAAACCTTGAACTTCCTGAAGGTGTAGCTTACTTAGGGCCTGAAGCAAGTTTTACACATCAGGCAGCGGAGAGTAAGTTTGGTGCGATGAGTGCGTATTTGCCTATGAGTTCTATACCAGGTATTTTCCGTGAAGTGAAAAAAGGTACAGCAAAATTCGGTGTGATCCCTATAGAGAATTCATCTAACGGTATTGTCACTGATACCATTAACTGTTTGGCTGAATACGATCTTAAAATTATTGCAGAAGTAATGATCGATGTGCATTTAGCTTTTGCGACAGTAAATGAAGATATTAAAAAGATCACAAAGATATACTCTAAAGATATCGCTTTTGGACAGTGTCGAAAGTTTTTAGAAGATCTGGGACTGGATGAAGTAGAACACATCCCTGTAGAATCTACAGCTAAAGCTGCAAAGCTTGCACTTAAAGATGACACTGCAGCAGCACTATGTCCCGCTGTAGCAGCAAAGTTAAATAATTTGCCTATACGCTTTAACAATGTAGAAGATGATACTAACAATAGAACACGATTTTTTATTATCTCTGATTTTGAAAATGCAGCTTCAGGAAACGATAAAACATCGTTGCTCGTGAGACTTTTAGACAAACCGGGTTCTTTGGTGAATTTTCTTAATGATTTTGAAGAAGCGAATGTAAATTTGACAAAGATAAAGTCACATATTGTAGGAGGAGAGTCAATCTTTTTTATAGAGTTTAATGGACACAAAGATGATATGCATATCAAACCTATTTTGGAAAAACATAAAGATGAGATCAAAGTATTGGGTTCATATGTTAAAGAGATAGATGACATTTAAAATAGAGTAAAATGGAGAAAAATGATTATGAGATTTAACAAAGTATTAGAGAACATTAAAACGTATGAAGCGGGTAAACCTATAGAACTTGTAGTACGTGAATATGGTATTGCTGCTGAAGATGTGGTGAAGTTGGCATCAAATGAAAATCCTATAGGTACAAGTCCTGCTGTAGCAAAAGCGATAATAGCAAATGCAAATAAAGCACACCTTTATCCTGATGACAGTATGTTTGAGCTCAAAGCAGCACTTTCAGTACTAAAGTATGATGTAAAAGATGACAATATTATCATCGGTGCAGGTTCAGATCAGGTTTTAGAATTTATTTCACGGGCTGTTTTAGATGAAAATTCTTCTGTACTGATGTCTGCAGTGACTTTTGCCATGTATGAAATTTATGCAAAGCAGATGGGTGCTAAAATCATTCGTACGGCAAGTCATGAACATAAGTATGATGAGTTTATGGAAGCATACCGTATGCATAAACCAAAGATCATTTATCTCTGTACGCCGAACAATCCAACAGGAGATGCAACGAGTAAAGAAGAGGTATTGAAGATCATCAATGCAGTAGATAAAGATACACTGGTTGTTGTAGATGGTGCATATATGGAGTATGCTGCAGCCAAAGATGAAAAATATGCTATTACACCTAATGATCTACTTGGATTTGAAAATGTCATTTATCTTGGTACATTTTCAAAAGCATATGGTCTCGGTGGTATGCGTGTAGGGTATGGTATCGCTCAAGCTGAACTTATTCATGAGCTTTATAAAATGCGTCCTCCATTTCAACATCTCTACACTCTCATTGGCTGCTGCTATAGAAGCATGTAAGGATGATGTGTTTGTAGAAGAGTCTATTGCACTTCATCAGGAGCAGATCAAACGTTATGAAGCTTTTGCAGATGAACAGGGGTTTAAATATATAGAGAGTTATACCAACTTTATTACGTATCTGTTTGATGAGAATATGGATTCTACAAAGATAGCAGATGCACTTGCTTAAGCGTGGTGTTATCATCCGAAATCTTGCTTCTTATGATATGAATGCGATGACGAATTACCATAGGAACAGCAAAACAAAATGATGTTTTCTTTAAACATTTTTTAGAAGTGATAGCTTGAAAAAAGTTGAGGTAGTAAAAGCCAATGAAGTAGAGGTAAAACCTTTTATTTTAGATGATTTTACCCAACATAAAGTACAGCACAGTATGATGAATAAAGTTACGAAAAAAGAACTTAAAAATTTAGCCGACGATTTAGGTTTAGCGTATGATGATGCACAGATAGTTTTCACAAAAAAACTACTAAGTGCATATTTACTGGGAAAATAAAAAGATGATAGATATAAATGCACATTCTATAGAAGAACTTAATACTTTGGCTGAAGATATCAGACAAAAGATATTGGATACGGTCAGTAAAAATGGTGGACATCTTAGCTTCAACTATGGGTGCAACAGATCTTATCGTAGCTATGCATAAGGTTTTTGATGTAGAGAAAGATCCTTTTATATTTGATGTGAGTCATCAGGCGTATGCACATAAACTCTTGACAGACAGATGGGACAGATTTGATACTTTACGTCAGTTTGGAGGTATCTGCGGATATACCAAACCAAAAGAGTCTAAATATGATTATTATGTGGCAGGGCACAGTTCTACCTCTATCTCATTAGCAGTAGGTGCAGCAAAAGCCATAGCACTTAAAGGTGAAGAGAGAATACCTGTTGCCTTCATCGGTGATGGAAGTATGTCTGCCGGAATGGTGTATGAAGCACTCAATGAACTGGGTGACAGAAAATATCCTGTGGTCATCATTCTAAATGACAATGAAATGAGTATTGCCAAACCTATCGGTGCTATCAGTAAACTACTTTCTCAAACAATGGCAGGTTCATTTTATCAGAAATTCAAAGGAAAAGTAGAAAAAGTGCTTGATCATTTGCCTGAAGGTGCAACCTATATGGCAAAAAGATTTGAAGAGTCTTTCAAACTTATCACTCCAGGTATTTTGTTTGAAGAGATGGGTATCGAGTATATTGGACCTGTAGACGGACATGATATTGAATCTCTTATAGAGACGATGGAAGTAGCCAAAGCACTAGGCAAGCCAGTGATTATTCATGCACAAACTACAAAAGGAAAGGGCTATGAGATAGCTGAAGGGTACCAAAGAACATTGGCATGGTGTAAGTGCTTTTGATCTTGAAAACAGGTGAAGTACCTAAAAAGACTGGCAGTGCGAAAGCAGCAACTGCTATTTTTTCTGATACTTTGGTTGAACTTGCCGATGAAGATGAAAAAGTGGTAGGTGTGACAGCTGCAATGCCAAGTGGTACGGGTTTAAGTGCAGCGATGGAAAAATACCCTAAACGTTTTTGGGATGTTGCCATAGCAGAGCAGCATGCAGTGACCTCTATGGGACCATTGGCAAAAGAAGGGTTTAAGCCATTTTGTACGATCTACTCAACATTTCTGCAACGTGGTTTCGATCAGGTTATCCATGATATAGCACTGATGGATCTAGGTGTTGCCTTTGCATTGGACAGAGCAGGTATAGTAGGAGAAGATGGAGAGACGCATCAGGGTGCTTTTGATATCTCTTACTTAAGAGGTATACCAAATATGACACTGCTTGCACCTTATAATGAAACAACGATGAAACTATGTATGGCATTTGCAAAAGAGTATGATCATCCTTGTGCTTTTAGATATCCTAGAGGTGCATTTTTGGCAGAAGACAGAGAAAGTCCAGCCTTATGAATTAGGAAAGTCTGTTTTACTCCAAGAGGGTGAAGAGATACTTTTTATCGGATATGGTAATGGTGTCGGACGTGCAGAACAAGTAGCGAAACTTGTTGAGGTCAAATCCTGCAGTGTTAGATCTTCGTTTTGTGAAACCATTGGATGAAGAGATGCTTGTTGACTTTAAGTACAAAGTATAAAAAATGGTTTGTTTTTTCAGATTCTGCAGCACAAGGTGGTGTAGGTTCAGCTATCTTGGAACTTTTAAGTCAAAAGAAGATCAAAGATGTAGAGTTAACAACATTTGAGTATGATGATGCATTTATCACGCATGGTAATACAAAGTTGGTAGAAGAGTCTTTAGGGATTTTACCTGAGCAATTGGCCAAGAGAATAGTGTAGAGGGTATGACCTCTGCATCAAATCTGTATTTGATAAAGTATCTTTTAGAGATATTTTTTCAAGTTCAGTGACAGTGAACAAACATTTTAAGGAATTAAAAAATGGCTAACGAATACATTTTTACAAGTGAATCGGTAACCGAAGGTCATCCAGATAAAATGGCTGATCAGATCTCAGATGCTATACTTGACTATATCATCGAAAGAGATCCACAGGCTAGAGTGGCTTGTGAGACGTTACTGAGCAATGGTTTTTGTGTTATTGCAGGAGAACTAAAGACAACAGCTTATGCACCGATGCAAGAGATTGCAAGAGAAGTTGTAAGAGAGATAGGATACACAGATGCAAGTTATGGTTTTGACTATAGATCTGCAGGTGTACTTAACGGTATAGGTGAACAAAGTCCGGATATCAATCAAGGTGTTGATCAGGCTTCAGGTGAGATCGGTGCAGGTGATCAGGGACTGATGTTCGGTTATGCCTGTAATGAGACAAAAGAGCTTATGCCTTTACCTATCTCCCTTGCACATAAGATCACAGCGAAACTTGCAGAGGTACGTAAAAATGGTACTGTCCCGTTTTTACGTCCAGATGGAAAAGCACAAGTTTCAGTGAAGTATGTAGATGGAAAACCGGTTGCTATAGATACGATCGTTGTCTCAACACAGCATCATCCTGAAGTAACACTTGAACAGGTACAAAAAGCGGTACTTGAAGAAGTGATCAAAGCAGTGATACCAGCAGAATTGATGTCTGATGATATTACCTATCATATCAATCCTACGGGACGTTTTGTGATCGGTGGACCACAAGGTGATGCAGGACTTACAGGTAGAAAGATCATTGTAGATACCTATGGTGGTTCTTGTCCTCATGGTGGAGGAGCATTTTCTGGTAAAGATCCTACAAAGGTGGACCGTTCTGCTGCATATGCTGCAAGATATGTGGCTAAAAACCTTGTAGCAGCAGGTGTATGTGATAAAGCAACACTGCAAATAGCCTATGCGATCGGTGTGGCTAAACCGGTCTCTATTTATGTAGATACACATGGTACAGCAACAGTGGATGAAGCGAAGATCACAGCTTGTGTAGAGTCACTTTTTGATCTTACACCTAAAGGTATTATGGATGCACTGGATCTACTTAAACCTATATATCGTAGAACAGCAGCATATGGTCACTTTGGAAGAGAAGAAGAGGGGTTCAGCTGGGAAAAGACAGATAGAGTAGAGGATATAAAAAGATATTTAAATATCTAGTTTTTAGGAATAGTGTAATAAATTGAACTATTTTTTACACTTTAACAAATTATCTAAAGAGTTTAAAGTATTTTTTAAAAATCTTTAGCTATAGTTTTTCTATATTAATAAAAAGGAATAAAAATGGCAGTAATTATTGGTGATACATGTATAAACTGTGCAGCTTGTATTGACGAATGTCCAGTAGAAGCAATTGTAGATGAGGATGATAATCCAACGGGTGAGGAGTACTACTATGTATATCCTGATAAATGTGTTGAGTGTGTAGATCACTTTGATTCTCCAGCATGTGCTGAAGCATGTCCAACTGAAGGTTGTATTACATGGGATATGCCATTTACAGCTGATCATAAAGATCACTTCAATGGTGAAAACTATATTGATGGTCTAAACTACGTTATGGAAAATGCAGATGCTGAAATGCCAATGAGAGATGATATCTCATTAGAAGACAGAGCAGCGCATAAACCAGTTGTAGAAGACTAATCTACATCACTTTAAAGGGGCTACCATTTGGTAGTCTCAATTTATACTTCTTTTAACCCTCTCAAAACTTAAACTTATTTTAATACTTTATTAGGTAAAATTCCGCCCGAATACTCTCCACTAAATTTAATTTGGAAGTAAATTATCGCTTAGGAATATAAGATGGAACAAACATTATCAATCATCAAACCAGATGCAGTAGCTAAAAACGTTGTAGGACAAATTCTTGCAAGATTTGAAACAGCAGGTCTTAGAATTGCAGCAACGAAAAAAACAAGACTTTCTCGTGTAGATGCTGAAGCATTTTATGCTATCCATGCTGAAAGACCTTTCTTTAAAGATCTTGTAGATTTCATGATCTCAGGACCAGTTGTTGTAACAGTACTTGAAGGTGACAATGCAATGGCTAAAAACAGAGAACTTATGGGTGCTACGAATCCTGCAGAAGCTGAAGCCTGGTACTATCAGAGCAGACTTTGCAGACAGCATCGATGCGAATGCAGTTCACGGATGTGACTCTGTTGAAAATGCAATCAATGAAATTAACTTCTTTTTTGCACAGAGAGAAATTTACTAAGTCTAGAACTATGAAAATAGTTTTTGACAAAATAGGTTCAACAGCTAAACCCATTGAACTTAGTTCAGAGGGTGCATTACTTGATGGAACTTTAACAAAGAGTGGTTATCATCAAGTAACTTTAGATGCCCATATGAGTGGCAGTATTAGAGTTGGACTGTGATAGATGTGGAGACACATTTAACTATGATCTAGACCACAAACTGCAACTCAAACTGAGCGATATAGTATCTGAAGATAAAGAAGATTTAGATATAATTGAGTTTTTAGATGGCGAAATAGATATGTTGTACATACTAGAAAGCGAAATAAATACATTTAAAAATACTTATAACTATTGTGACAAATGTAACAATAGAGATGAAGATTTTGAAGTAGAATATTAAATAAAATTGTAATAAAGGACAAAAAATGGCAGTACCTAAAAGACGTGTGAGTCACACAAGAGCAGCAAAAAGAAGAACACATTACAAATTGACATTACCAATGCCAGTTAAAGATGCAGATGGAACATGGAGAATGCCTCACCACATGAATATGACTACTGGTGAGTACAAAACAACTAAAGCGTAATCTTGATGATTAAGATTGCGATTGACGCTATGGGTGGGGACTACGGTCCTGAGCCTATTATTGAAGGTGTGGTTCAAGCACTCGAAACAAGAAAAATTTCTACCTATTTTAGTAGGTAATTCAGAAAAGATACGTTCTTTACTTCCCCCATATTATGCAGATAAAGTTGAAATTGTTGAAGCTTCAGATATCGTATCGATGAGTGATCAGGCAACAGATGCACTTAAGCGTAAAGATTCATCTATCTACAAAGCAGTTGAACTTGTACGTGAGAAAGAAGCATCTGCTGTAGTTTCAGCGGGGCACAGCGGTGCAACGATGACACTTGCTACATTGAGAATAGGACGTTTACCTCATATCTCTAAACCGGCACTTGCTACATTAATGCCAAGTGTTACCGATAAGAAGACTTTGGTGCTTGATGTAGGGGCAGTGACTGACTGTACCCCTCAAAACCTTTATGAATTTGGTGCGATGGGTGAAGCCTATGCACAACAGATCTTAGGTATAAAGTCTCCTAAAGTAGGTCTTTTATCAAATGGATCTGAAGACTCTAAAGGGAATGCTTTGACCAAAGCAGCCTTTAAATTGCTTAAAGGTTTAAATGGTTTTGTCGGTAATGTTGAGGGTAGAGATATCTTCAATGGTAATGTCAATGTAGTTGTTTGTGATGGTTTTACAGGGAATATTTTACTGAAAACAAGTGAAGGGGTTGTAGATACCATCTTTACACTTATGAGACAACATATTCGTAAATCACTACCGGCAAAGATCGGTGCACTTGATGATGAAAAGAAAAGTGTTTGGAAATATGAAAAAGCAGGTCGATTATGCAGAGTATGGCGGAGCACCACTTTTGGGTATCAATGGTTGTGCAATTGTAAGTCATGGTAGCTCTAATGCAAAAGCCATTAAAAATGCTATTTTCCAAGCTATAAGATATACACAATCTGATGTAAATAAGACAATAGAAGAATTTACTTACTGAGACGATAAATAACCCTTATTACCACGGTGTCCGTGGTAATAGGCACTCCACTTTAAACAATCAAGACATTTCTCATACTATTTTAGAATGCACCTTAGAAAATTATGGTAAAATAAAGTATATAATTTATGGCTTAAGGATAACTATGTCACAAACAGAACCAGTATATGCTTCATTTAGATCTATAGGGGCATACGTACCTGAAAAGATCTTGTCTAATGCAGATCTTGAAAAGATGGTAGATACTACAGATGAATGGATTGTGAAGCGTACAGGTATTAAAGAACGTCATATAGCTGAGGCTGATGAATATACAAGTGATATGGCTGCAAAAGCTTGTGAACTTGCGATAGAACGTTCGGGGATTGCTAAAGAGGAGATCGATCTAGTACTTTGTGCAACAGTGACACCAGATTATTTCAACATGCCATCAACAGCGTGTATCATTTCAGACAAGATCGGTATTAGAGATGTTCAGGCATTTGATATCTCTGCAGCGTGTAGCGGGTTTGTCTATCTGCTTTCTATAGCCAAAGCATTTATAGAATCAGGAATGAAGAAAAATGTACTTATTGTAGGTGCAGAAAAATTTTCTTCTGTTGTCGATTATACAGATAGAAGTACATGTATTTTGTTTGGTGATGGTGCAGGTGCTGCGATGATCTAGTGCTACTTCGAATAAAGAAGAAGGTTTTATAGATCTTACATGCAAGTGCAGATGGTGCCTATGCAGACTTTTTGGTAACACCTGCACCTGGAGCAATCCACCCTGCAAGTCAGCAAGTGATTGATGAAGGGCTTAATTTTGTGCAGATGAAAGGAAATGAGACCTTTAAATTGGCAGTTAAAACACTCACAAAAGATGTAAAAGAGATATTGGCCAAAAATGAGATCAATGCCGATGATATCCCACACTTTATCCCACATCAGGCAAATTATCGTATTATTAAAGCTGTAGGTGATGCTTTGAAAATGAAAGAAGAACAGGTGGTACTGACTGTAGGTAAATATGGAAATACCTCAGCTGCTTCTATTCCTATGGCAATTAATGATATTTGGGAGTCTGGAAGACTGCAGACAGGTGAACTTATGTTACTTGACACGTTCGGTGGTGGACTTACTTGGGCAAGTGCATTACTTCCATTCGCTGGAAAAGCAATCAATAAGTAGGTTATAAACTTGAAAATAGGGTTTATCGGTGATATAGTAGGTAAACCAGGACGTTTGATGATAAAACGCCATTTAACACGTCTCAGACAAGAACATTTCATAGACTTCATGATAGCAAATTATGAAAATGCAAGTCATGGTTTTGGTTTAACAGAAAAGAACTGTATAGAACTACTGGGTTATGACATCGATATGATGACAGGTGGCAACCACAGCTTCGATAAAAAAGAGATACTGAACCTCTTTGATACCTATCCTCTTATACGTCCTATGAATTACCCTAAAGAAACACCGGGGAAAGGTATCTTTGAAACGACTCTCTTAGGACATAAAACAGCGATTTTGAATCTTATGGGACATTACACGATGCCTATGGCCGATAATCCATTTACGATGATCGTTGAAGTAGATAGAGAAGTTAAAAGCACAAGGATTTAAACATATCATTCTTGATATGCATGCTGAAGCAAGTTCAGAGAAACAGGTACTTTTGCATATGCTCAAAGATGATGTATCTGCGATACTTGGTACACATACCCATGTGGCTACTGATGATTTGCAGGTACATGATGGTTGTTGTTATGTGACAGATGTAGGTTTACTGGTTGTCGAGACGGTGTGATAGGTATGGATGTAGATGTACCTGTTAAACGATTTCTTACAGGTATTGGAGGGCACTTTAATGTACCTGATGAGTGTAAATCAATTCTTCAAATGGTTGTGTTTGAACTTGATGATGATGGACGCTGTGTAGGTGCTGAGAAGATCAAAATCTATGATGATAAACCTAAAATAGTCACAAAGGCATGGATTGATACCTAAAAAGGAGAGAGTTTCTGCCTTAGGTATTACGTTTGATCCTTACTTTTTTGGGATCAAATAGAGCGATAGCTTCTTTGATCATAGGTTCTTCAAGCAAGGTAGAAGGGTCTTTTTCTTTGGCTGCTTCAGTCTCTCCGGCTTCTGGAGCGATACAGGAACTTTTCATTTCAATATCTTCTATCATAGAAGCCGAATCCGAATCTTCATGTACAGGAAGCTCTTTTGCTAAGGGTGCTTCTTTTTCTACTTTTGGTGTATCAACTTTTTTTTTAGGCATATTGATAATTTTGGTGTCAAAACCAAAAGTATCTTTCACAAACATATTGATAAGTCCCCAATGTGTAATGAGTGTTTTTTTATCTGTACCCTCAGCCATAGAACCCCATGTAAGTTTGTTATCTTCAAAGTTTTCAAATGAGATATTGCGTTCAAAACAAGCACCCAGATCATAGTCTCTATCGTAAAGTTTTTTTACAAGCGTATCAAATGTTTTTTGATGCGGGTTTACTGCTGGTGTAGAGGGTTGTGTTATTACTTGTTTTACAGTGGACTCTGGATCAGCAGGAGTCATTTTCTCTTGGATAGAAGGTGTAGGGGCATTTTCTATGATTCTATCCTCTGTGACTGGAGGCGAAACTTCTACTGCTTCTTTTTGTACAACAGGTTCTGTTTTAGGTACTGCAGTAGTAGGAAGTGTAGCAATGATCTCATCTTCAGTAATGGTAATGACCTCTGATTGTACAGAAAGGTCTGGAGAGGGTGTAGTTACCATGATCTCAGAAACCTCAATGCCTTTGAGCTCTTGTTCGAGACCACGTATCATGGTATCTATATCTTTGATCTCTAATGACTCCATCATTTTAAAGAGAGCCAAGGAGAGCACAAACTCACTATCACTTCCTAGAGAGAGTAAGCTTTTCGATTCGGCGATAACCCTAAAAAAACGTTCTATGATCATAGGGCTGAACTTACCTTTTGCTGTTGAGAAGCAAGTCTTTGAGATAGAGTGTCAGTTCATCCAGTATCATCTCTGCTTCATAGTCTGCTGCCAGTTTAATAAAGGCTAATACTTTCGGTGTATCTTTAGCCATAATATCAGAGAGTAATGCTTCCAAATGACTTGGTTCAATGATGCCTAGCATCCCCGTCACAGTATTCACATCTACAAAATTCTTAGAGTAGACAATGGCTTGATCCATCAAAGTAAGAGAATCTCTCAAACTTCCTGCACCGGAACGTGCAATGATATCCAAAGCATCTCTTTCATACTCTATATTTTCAAGATCTAAGATATGCTCCAAGTGTTTAAGCACAAGATTTTGAGGAATTTTTTTAAATCTAAAATGCTGTGTACGTGAAAGGATAGTAGCAGGTAATTTTAGCGGATCTGTTGTTGCCAAGATGAATTTTACAAAATCAGGCGGCTCTTCAAGTGTTTTTAGCAATGCATTAAAAGCCTGGTTTGTGAGCATATGGACTTCATCGATAATAAAGATCTTGTAACGTGCAGAACTTGGTTTGTATTTGGTATGCTCGATAAGGTCTTTGATATCATCAATACCGCGGTTAGAAGCAGCGTCCATTTCAATGATATCCATATGACTGTTTTCAATCGCCATAACACAATGTGTACACACGCCACAAGGATGAGATGTAGAGCCTTTTTCACAGAGTAAAGCTTTGGCAAAGATACGTGCAGTAGAGGTTTTTCCACTTCCTCTTAGTCCTGAGAAAAGGTAGGCATGAGAGAGCCTGTTCCCCTCAAGTGCAAGTGAGAGTGTCTGTGAAACGGATTCTTGTCCTATGAGGTCATCAAAGGTGGCAGGACGGTATTTTCTTGCTAGGGCTAAAGACAAACAAACTCCTTGATTTTATTGTTATTATTGTAGTTAAATTTTACTTTTGATTGGTATAATCGAAGTAAATAAATAGAATCTTCAAAAGGAATGAGATGAAATGGAAAGGTGGGAGAAGAAGCTCTAATGTAGATGACAGAAGAGCATCATCTTCAGGTAGAGGACGTGGCATGCCATCTATGCAAACCATGATGATCATATGGCCTTTGATCAAGCCGCTGTTGAAAACAAAACTGGGTTGGGCGATCATAGCTTTAGGTGTAGTAGCATATATAAGCGGATTTAACCCTCTTTCTTTGGTTGGGATAGGTGGTTCTTCAGCTGCTCCGATCGATCAAGCCCAAGATGATAAAAATGCAGCTTTCATCTCTACAGTGTTGGCCAGTACGGAAGATGTCTGGAAAAAAGAGTTACGTGGCTACAGAGAACCCATCATGGTACTCTATCGTGGTGGAACACAGAGCGGATGTGGTTTTGCAAACTCTGCTGTAGGACCTTTTTACTGTCCTTCGGATCAGAAAGTGTACTTGGATCTAAGTTTTTTTAATGAGCTTTCAAAAAAACATGATGCACCCGGTGACTTTGCTCAAGCTTATGTACTTGCTCATGAGATAGGACACCATATTCAGAATCTTCAAGGCACACTTTCCAAAGTACAGCAGGCTAAACAGCAGTGGGGGAACAGTACAAAGTCCAATGCACTGCAGGTACGAGTAGAACTTCAGGCGGACTGTTATGCTGGAGCATGGGCATACCATGCACATAAACGTTTTAATATTCTAGAAGAAGGAGATGTAGAAGAGGCTCTCAGAGCGGCCAGTGCCATCGGTGATGATACCCTGCAGAGAAAATCTACCGGTACGGTCAGACCGGATGCCTTTACACACGGATCTTCCCAGCAGCGTGTAGAGTGGTTCAGACGAGGGCTTCGCACAGGTGATGTAAGAGAGTGTAATACGTTTAAGTAATTCTCTTCATCATTCTTAATCTCGAAACAGTGCGATATATTGCATTTCAATTCATCTCTAACCCCATATTAGATATAATCCTCCTAATTAAATAATCACAACAGCGAAGCGAGACAATATGAGTTACAATCCAAGTGAGATTGAAGCCAAATGGCAAAAACAGTGGGATGATGAGCAGGCATTTGAACCTTCCGATTCTCTTGACACAGAAGAAAAAATATATTTTAAGTATGTTCCCTTTCCCAAGTGGAAGACTGCATATGGGACATGTAAGAAACTACGCGATCGGTGATGCGATCGCACGTTATTACAGAAAACAGGACTACAATGTACTACATCCGATAGGATGGGATGCTTTTGGTATGCCTGCTGAAAATGCAGCGATCAAGCACGGACGTCATCCAAAAGACTGGACCTACTCTAATATCGATTATATGAGAGGCGAGCTAAATGCTTTGGGACTCTCTTTTTCCAAGACACGTGAGTTTGCTACTTGTGATCCACTCTATACCAAGTGGGAGCAGGAGTTTATCATCAAAATGTATGAAACGGGACTGCTTTTCCGTGAATCTACTACAGTGAACTGGTGTGAAGATTGTCATACAGTATTGGCAAATGAACAGGTAGAAGAGGGGTGTTGTTGGCGTTGTGACAATGAAGTACAGCTTAAAGAGATGCCGGGCTATTATCTTGATATCATCAAGTATGCTGATGAGCTTTTGACTGACCTTAAACAACTTGAAGGTAAGTGGCCAAATCAGGTCTTGACAATGCAGAGCAACTGGATCGGTAAGTCTCAGGGGTTGGAGTTTGAGTTTGAACTGACTGAGGAGAGCAAAGCGAAACTTGATGGAAAGTTTGAGAAGTATTCGGTTTTTACTACCAGACCTGACACGATATACGGGGTAAGCTACTCTGCACTTGCAGCAGAGCACCCGATCACGAAGTATATCGTAGAGCATGACCTTCTTGATGCTGAGACTGCCCAGAAGATCACAGCTATTGCCAATATGTCTGAGCGTGAGAGAGCACAGGCAGATAAAGAGGGGTATCCATTGGGTATCTCAGTTGTACATCCTTTGACAGGTGAAGAGGTACCTGTATGGACAGCAAACTTTGTACTGGCAAGTTATGGTGGAGGTGCGGTAATGGCAGTACCGGCACATGATGAGAGAGATTTTGAGTTTGCAACCAAATATGACCTTCCTATCAAGCGTGTTATCAGCGGTGGTGAAGAACTGCCTTACACGCTGGAGGGAGAACTGGTAGATTCAGCAGCATTTACAGGTTTGAGCAATCTTCAGGCAAAAGCAAAGATCATCTCTATGTTTGAAGAGGGAGGATTTAGGTAAAGGAACGACTAACTTCAAACTTCGAAACTGGGGTGTAAGCCGTCAGCGTTACTGGGGAGCACCAATCCCGTTTGTTCACTGTAAAAACTGTGGACTTGTGCCTGAGAAGATAGAGAACCTTCCTGTGGCACTCCCTGATGATGTAGAGATCACAGGTGAGGGAAATCCTTTGGATAATCATCCTACCTGGAAGCAGTGCAGCTGTCCAAAGTGTGGTGGTGAAGCGACACGTGAGACAGATACACTTGATACCTTTGTACAGTCAAGCTGGTATCAGTTCCGTTATGCGACCAACCCGAAAAAGTGGAATGATGTTGGTATAGACAAAGAAGAAGCAGCATACTGGCTGGGTGTGGATCAGTATATCGGTGGGATAGAACATGCGATCTTGCACCTTTTGTATGCACGTTTCTTTACGAAAGTATTGCGTGATCTTGGATATATTGATATCGATGAACCGTTTACCAGACTCTTGACACAAGGGATGGTAACGATGGATGGTGCAAAGATGAGTAAGTCCAAAGGGAATACTGTAGATCCTGATGCACTTGTAGAGAAGTATGGTGCAGATACTGCCAGACTTTTTACCCTTTTTGCTGCACCACCTGCTAAAGAGCTTGAATGGAATGATTCAGCAGTAGAAGGAGCATTCAGGTTTATCAAAAAGCTCTATGACAGAAAAGAAAAAGTAACGCAGAGTACTTTGCCTGATATAGATCAGGGAAGCTTGAGTAAAGAGTCCAAACTTGCACGTGTCAAAGTATATGAAGCGTTGCAAAAATCCTCTGATGTGTATGAGAAGACATTTGCATTCAATACACTTATCGCAGCATGTATGGAAGCACTGAATGCATTGGACAAACAAGATGATGAAGATGTATGGACTGAAGGGATGTACATTATGTTAAATCTTCTTGAACCTATAATCCCTCATGTAACCACGGAGCTTAGTGAAGTATTGTTCGAACGTAAAAATTTACAGGCTATACTTGAGGTGAAAGAAGAAGTTTTTGTTCAAGAGAGTGTTTTGTATGTGGTGATGATAGGCGGTAAAAAACGTACTGAAATAGAGGTGAACCCTTCAGCTACACAAGATGAGATCTTAGCTGCTGCAAAAGAAGCTGGTGCAAAATGGCTTGAGGGTATGAGTATCGTAAAAGAGATCGTTGTACCAAATAAATTGGTTAATTTGGCTGTAAAACCAAGCTAAAAAAGAAGGAGAGAGGAAAGTATGAAGCATGTTTTAAAATTTTGGATGACCTTCAGTGTGGTGTTTTTTATAAGCGCTTGCGGATACAAGCCCTCTTCTCATATGATAAAAAATGTTTTTTCTGATACAGTATATGTGGAAGTGATAGTAGATAGAGCAGAACCTGAGAATGCACCTTTTCTCAAGGATGAGATGAACCGTTTGGTCTATACACGTTTTAAAGGAAGTGTTGTAGATAAAGAACAGGCTGAGAGTCAAATCCGACTCTCTTATGCTGGGAGTACTTTTACACCACTTGCATATACAGGTGGTTATGTGACACGTTACCGTGCAAATATCAATGTGAAATTTGACATGGTGAATAAAGAGGGTAAGGTTAGTAAAACGATTTCAAGTATCGTTGAATCAGATATTCAGGAGAGTTCACTTGTCTCTTCTGTCCTTAGAAGAGAAGCAATTCGTGTAGGATTGGCAAAATCCTTGGATGAATTCTTGGCATACGTGAGTGCTAAAGGGATGCTAAAAGAAGCTAAATGATGCAGCCTTTTGATAGATTTCTTGAAGATAAACCTCTTTACTATAAAGAGATAGACCATGAGCGTGTACATATCGCTTATGGTTTATTGAAACCTCATATCAGACACCCTAGAACGCTGCATGTAGTAGGAACCAATGGAAAAGGTTCTACAGGACGGATGGTTGCATATTTGGCATATAAAAGTGGTCTCGAAGTAGGGCACTTCTCTTCTCCTCATATTTTAAAATTCAATGAACGTATTTGGCTGAATGGCAGTGACAGCAGTGATGCAGTACTTGAATCGGCGCATCAAAAACTTTTTACGATCCTTGGTAAGGAAATGAGTGAAAGTTTGAGTTACTTCGAGTATACGACACTGTTGGCTTTAATAGTATTTGAAAATTGCGATCTGATGGTTTTGGAAGCTGGACTGGGTGGAGAATTTGATGCAACAAATGTATGTGACAAAGCACTTTCCATCATCACACCTATAGGGTTAGACCATCAGGCTTTTTTAGGTGAAAGTATCGAAGAGATAGCCGGTACGAAGATACGAAGTATTCAGAAGCAAGTGTTGTTGGCCCCGCAGTCCTATGATGAGGTAGTTGAAGTCGCTAAACACATAGCAGAGGTGAAAGGTGCACAATTACATTTGTCTGTATGCCCAGCTCAGAGGATAACAGAACTAGAAATGATCTCCCAAGAAAAATCTTGGGGTAGATACCTGATAGATAATGCATGTGTAGCACTGCAAGCTTTAGATATTTTAGAGATATCTTATGAGTCTGCATGATCTACGTTCATTGGAACTTTTTGGTCGTTTCTATCCATTAACGGAAAATATACGTATTGATGTCGGGCATAATCCTTTAGCGGCAAAAGCTATAGTTAAAGCCTTAGATGAAAAGGTAGTCCTTGTCTATAATAGTCTTGATGATAAAGATTATGAAGCAGTACTTCAAATACTTAAACCTAAAGTAAAACGTGTAGAGATCATCCCTATTGAGTCACAAAGAGCGACGACGTTAAGCAAGATAGAAAAGGCATTGGAAAAAGTAGGAATTGACTATAGCTATTTTGAGAGCAAGATAGAGAAAACATGAATACTACCTGGTATTTGGTTCGTTTTATGTTGTGGAAGAATTTTTAAATAAAATGAAAAAGAAGTTAAATGTACCAAAGTAATATCTATCAATACCTCGAAGAGTTAAAAGAGGTTAAACTACTGATCTGTAAAGATGATAAAGAAGCTATACAAATACGGGATGTTGCGGTTCTTCTTGGCTTTGACACTTTTGTTCTTCCAGACTTGCGTGTAAGTGTAGGAGAGGATCTGCGTTCGTATGGTGAAGATATACAGTTGTTGTTCACACGGTTGGCTTCTTTTTATAAAAGCACAAAGAAAAAGCTACTTATCGCACCACTTAGAACACTACTGATACCTTTTCCAAAAGCTGAACTGTTTGATACTAGGTCTATAGAGTTTGGTGATACTTTGGCTTTGCAGGAACTTAAAGATACTTTGTATCATTGGGGCTACCATTTTACAGATATTGCTGCAAGTCGTGGGGAAGTTTCTTTCCGTGGTGACATTATAGATATCTTTCCAATAGATGCAGACCAACCTTATCGTATCTCTTTGTTTGATGAAGAGGTAGAAACGATACAGTACTATGACCAAGGAACACAGAAGCGTCTTAATGATGAATTGGAATCCTTTACGTTTTCTCCTGCCTTTTTAGCACTGGATGAGAGCCAACATGAATTGCTTAGAAAGAGAACAGAAAGAAGCACTTATGATACTTTTGTCAAAGATATAGACTCTCTTGGATTATGGCATTTAGATGATCTGGGAGAGAGTGCTTTAACTCTTTTCAATGGTATTCTGGCATCTAATTTGGATGATGAACTTAAAGAGATATATGAGTTGGACGAACCGCTTGTACCAAGAAAATCATTTTTACTTCCAATGATACCAGAGGGAAGCAAATATCGTGATCTTGAAGCAGTGGATCCCAATAAACTACTTGAATCCCATAAAGATAAAAAGATTACCATCATCGCTAAAAATGAGAGTATTGTTCGCGGTTCTCAATTGGACTCTTTTGAAAATATAGAGTTTGTTTATCAAGAGGGTATTGTCAATCTTTTAGGGGCAGACAGACTTATACTCTCACTTAACAAGCCCATTAAACGTAAAAAGGTAAAAAAAGCCACTCTCATACTAGATGAATTGAAACCTGGTGATTACGTGGTCCATGAAAATTATGGAGTAGGTATCTTCAGAGGGATAGAAAAACGTGATGTACTGGGAGCAACCAGTGAATTTGTCGTAATGCATTATCAAAATGAAGATTCGTTGCTTATCCCTGTCTCGAATCTTGAAGTGATAGACCGTTATGTGGCTGAAGGCGGTGCATTGCCTATACTTGATAAATTGGGTAAGGCAAGCTTTAAAAAGTTAAAAGCCAAAGTTAAAGAGAAGCTTTTTGCCATTGCTTCACAGATCATTAATCTCTCGGCCCAACGTCACTTGAAAAAGGGTATCAAACTCAAAATAGATATGGAAGAGCATGCCATCTTTATGTCTGAAGCCGGTTTTGTACACACAGAAGATCAGGAACGTGCTATCAATGACATGTTGGCTGATATGAGCTCCGGAAGGATGATGGATAGACTGCTCTCTGCAGATGTGGGATTTGGTAAAACAGAAGTAGCTATGAATGGGATGTTCGTAGCGGTTAAAAATGGTTATCAGGCTATGATGATAGCACCTACGACATTGTTAAGTTCGCAACATTATAAAAGTCTTAAAGAGCGTTTTTACGGACATGATATAAAAGTGGCAAAACTAGACAGATTCTCTACGACCAAAGAGAAAAATGCTACACTCAAAGGGTTACAAGAGGGGACCATAGATGTAGTGGTAGGAACACATGCTTTGCTAAAAGCCAAATTTAAAAATCTCGCACTTGTCATCATCGATGAAGAACATAAGTTTGGTGTAAAACAAAAAGAGGCACTCAAAGAGATATCTATTGATGTGCATCTTTTAAGCATGTCTGCTACACCAATACCAAGGTCGTTGAACCTTGCTATGTCTGAAGTGAAGTCTTTTTCTGAGATCCTTACTCCTCCTACTGAGCGTCAAGGTGTACGTACTTTTGTAAAGAGTTATGATGATAAGGTGATCAAAGAGGCTATTCTCCGTGAGATGCGTCGCGGGGGACAGATATTTTATGTATTTAACTCCATTGCAGGTATAGAGGAGAAGAAAAAGCAGTTGCTTGAGATACTTCCTAAACTTCGTATCGCTGTACTTCATTCCAAGATATCAGCCAAAGAGACTGAAGATGAGATGATGCTTTTTGGAGATGGTGAGTATGATGTACTGCTGTCGACATCTATTGTAGAGTCAGGTATACATATGCCTCATGCCAATACGATGATCGTTGATGAAGCAGACAATTTTGGTATCGCAGATCTGCATCAGCTTCGGGGACGTGTAGGACGGGGGAGCAAAGAGGGGTACTGCTACTTCATGGTAACAGATAAAGAGCGTTTGACAGATAATGCAAAACGTCGTTTGCTTGCTCTTGAGTCTCATTCAGACTTGGGAAGCGGTGCAGTACTCGCTTTCCATGACCTGGAGATACGCGGGGGAGGAAATATCATCGGTGAAGCACAGTCTGGGCATATTAAGCAGATAGGGTATTCACTCTATCTACGTATGCTTGAAGATGCGATTAAAGAACTCTCAGGACAAGATAAAGAAGTAGCACAAAACATTGATATGAAACTCTCTATCGATGCATACCTCAATGAAGAACTCATAGAAGAGGATAGACTGCGTCTAGAACTTTATCGACGTCTCTCCTTATGTGAAAATACGGGTGAGGTTTATGAGATAGAATCAGAGATCGCAGACCGTTTTGGAAAACTTGATGTGATCACTAGACAATTCATCGATGTGATCGTTATGAAGGTACTGGCAAGAGAAAAAGGTATTTCCAAAGTCTCTTCTTATGGTGAAAATGTCTTTATAGAATTTATTGATGAGAATAAAGAGAGGGTGGTACTCAAATCACGTAGTAAAGATGACGATGATATCATCGCTACGGCCATGGGGTATTTGAAAGGATAATTTTATCAGCATGTACTAATCACACTCATAATATACTTGCTAAGATAGTTTATGAAGGGTACATGAATGAACTTTTTCGAATCAGAAGTATTAAAAGGTAAATATTTTCCTCCCAAAAGTCGGGGTAGACTAAGAGCAACAATGGTTAATTTGTTCATCTTGATAGGTGCTTTCATCATGTTGCTTTATGCATATGAAAATATGGTTCAAGGCTACTATGTGATGTTGTCCATTGAACTGTTCATCATTTTGATCTTGATGGTAGCCTATCTTGTATTCCCTCATTATGTCAATATCAATCATACTTCCTATATGATACTTGGCGCACTTACTTTTTTACTTTCTATGTCGTTGATCGTACCAGATCAGGATCCTGAACTTTCACTTTTCTGGTTGGCTGCTTTACCTATCTTTGTTTTCTTTTTTTTAGGGGTGGAAAAGGGTATTAGATGGAGTACGAACATGTTCATTATTTTACTTTTTATTCCTCTTGTCTCTTATATGACAGGAGTTCAGTTTGTTTATGAATGGGAGTTGCTTTCACAGATCGTTTTAGGTTATTTGATCGTTTCGTATATGCTCTATATCATTGAAAGCGAACGGAGTTCTTATGAAGAGAGGTTAAACATCGCACTTGAAGAGAACAAGATACTTTTCAAAGAGGTACACCATCGTACAAAGAATAATATGCAGGTTGTGATGAGCTTGCTTGAAAGCCAATCTTTTAAGATCGATGATCCCAAATATAAAAAAATGTTTGAAACACATGTGGACAGATTAAAAGCGATGAGCCTTATGCATAAAAATCTTTACACCAATCATAGTTATGAAGAAGTAGATATCCAAGAGTATCTAGAAGAGATAGCGCAAAGTTTACAAACATATACAGAGTATAATATTCATACAGATATAGATCCCATCAGAATAGATATGAGAATTGCTATGAACATTGGCCTTATTTTTAATGAGGCTGTGACCAATGCCATTGAACATGCTTTTGATGGAGAAGAAGGAAATATTGATATCTCTTTTAAACAATTAGGTGAACGATATAGATTATCCATTCAAGATGATGGAAAGGGTTTTGACACTTCAAAGACATATAAATCTTTAGGTTTGACCCTTATCAAAGACTTGAGTGTCACGCTGCCCCATAGCACGATCGATATAGATGGACAAGATGGTACAAAGATACAGATCTATTTTGATAAAGAGGAGCATGTATAATGGGCTTACCTAAAAATATCTTGATAGTGGAAGATGAGGTTATCACACAGCGTTATTTACAAGATATTCTTGCACATAATGATGTAAATGTATCGGGTTGTTTCGATAATGCCTTAGATACCCTGGAGGCATTGAAAAGTATGCACTGTGATATGATCTTAATGGATATCAACATTAAAGGTCCTATGGATGGTATACAGTTGGCTAAAAAAATTTTAGAAACCTATACTTTTCCTATTGTCTTTATTACTGCGCATAACGATGATGCAACACTTGAAGAACTTCTGGAGCTTGCACCTTATGGCTTTATCAGTAAACCATTTTCAAGTAAAGAGATAGCTACAACACTGAAGATAGCATACAAACGTTATTTGATACATAGTGAAGTGGCTAAAGTGAAAATGACTGATGAACCTACAGATATCATCATTAATCAATACTACACATATTCATTAAAATCATCTACATTATATTATGATGGACAAGCTATTAAATTGAACAATAAACAAAATAAATTATTAGAGATCCTGAGCAAAAATATTAATCAAACAGTAGGATATGATATGCTTATTGGTTATATGTGGGATGATGAGACCATAGCAGACTCTACTTTACGTACTTTAGTCTATTCTGTTCGTAAACTGCTTCCTGACCTACCTATCATTTCTCATAGTAAAGTGGGATATTCGTTACAAAATTCAGTTTAAATTGAGTTTTAAGATTTTTTTAAAAAATATTGACATTTTTTTGACATTTATTTGAGTATTATCTTTTTAAATAAGATATTTTGATAATGCTAAACTATTCGTGAGGATAGGACAGAAAGCCATGGGTCTCTTCCCTACTTCTTAATTTTAGAAGAGACAGCCAGGTTGCCTTAATACAATTTAAATTAAGGAATGCTCATGTGTCAAAAAAATAAACTACATATTTCAAATATATTCAATCCCTCCAAGAGTAAGAAGTTAATATTTATCATTTCAATGATGCTGTTTGGTAGTATTTCTCTTTCTGCAGAAGGGTTAAAAGAACATCAAATGATAGAAAAGAGTGCTAAATCAGGTAAAGGTATCATAGAAAAGTGGAAAAACTTTAGTGACACGGATATAAAAGAACCACCTGAAGGTCTTTCAAGTGTTGTAGTCTTTAGACCTCTAGATAGTGTAAGTGGACCCGCGATTAATCTCTATATTGATAGTGAGTATCAGGCATCTTTGTTGGCAGGTGCTTACACTCAAACATCTTTTTGCCCTGGAACCCATCGTTTTTCTATTGCGTATACCAATGTATTGACAAAATACAAAGAAAAAGTAAAAATTGGACAAAAAAATACATTTCGTGCAAACGAGATCACCTACTATCAAGTTGACCAAGACAGTACAGATAAGCTTAGAATACAGACTTTATCTGAAGAGAAAGCTTTAGCCCTTATCAAAAAACTTCCTCCACGTCAGCGACATACCATCTCACGCCTTAATAAACGTGAATGTTCCCAAAGAAAATAAGCAATACATAGATAACCCAGAGTTCAGCAGTAAACAAAAATAATTAAATATTTCGGAGTATAACAATGTTAAAAGAGATCATCATCCATGTTCATTCAGTTAAAGAGACCATAGCAAGCTATCATGTTAAACCACATGCAACAAAGTCTGTACATATTCAAGCACATACAGATGTAAAATATGAATTCATCGAAAAAAGTTCAGGATATGCTCCGGAAAATATCGCTACCAAACGTGTAGGCAAAGATCTTCATATCGCTTTTGAGGGAAATGATATTAATGATCCTGATCTGATCATTGATGACTATTATGACCATATGGGAGAAGTACTTACAGGAAAAGCAGAAGATGGTTTGTATTATGATTATGTTCCTGAGAGTGCACAGACGTCAGATGCTGTAAGCGGACTTCATGATGGTGCATTTGCAGGACAGGCACTTGGTGGAGATGGGTTTATGACACCTTTATGGATCGAAGCAGGAAGCTTTGGCCTTGGAACACTTGGTATAGTTGCGGGTATCGGTGGTATAGCTGCAGCCGCAGGTGGTGGTGGCGGAGGATCAACAAATCATGCTCCAATTCTAGCAGAAACAGATGTCACAGGTGAAGTCACAGAGGACGACACTGTTACAGCTTACCTTACAGATACCGGTACTATTGCTTTTACGGATGTAGATTCAAGTGATACACATACGGTCAGTGTTACACATGTTGACACTTTAGGTATATTAACGGCAGTAGTATCTGACTCTGCAGACACAGTAACATGGAACTATACTGTACCAAATATAGATGTCCAATACTTGGCAGAAGGTGAAGAAAAGATTGAAACATTTAATGTGACACTTTCTGACGGCCATGGTGGAACAGATGTTCAAACAGTGACCATTACCTTGACAGGAACAAATGATCAACCGGTGATCGATTCGATCACAACAACAGGTGGATTGACAGAAGTAGCTGGGACAGGAGTTGGCACAACTGAACTTTCAGCAACAGGAACAATGACGATCTCTGATCTGGATGATACAGATACGGTTACCATGAGTGAAACATACAATAATGATATTGCATGGAGCGGCGGAGCGATCACAACCGATCAGTTAAGCGCAGCACAGATCACAGCGATTATCGATGGGTTCGTACTTGATGATACAGGCGCATTGGCTATCGATGATACAACAAACACTGTTGACAGCTCATGGACTTACACCACAAGTCAAGACCTTAACTTCCTGGCAGCGGGTGAAACATTGACATTCAGTTATGAAGTGATGGCTACCGATGACAGCGGTGTTGCAGCGAATGAAGATTCAGCGACACAAACAGTGACCATTACCTTGACAGGAACAAATGATCAACCGGTGATCGATTCGATCACAACAACAGGTGGATTGACAGAAGTAGCTGGGACAGGAGTTGGTACAACTGAACTTTCAGCAACAGGAACAATGACGATCTCTGATCTGGATGATACCGATACGGTTACCATGAGTGAAACATACAATAATGATATTGCATGGAGCGGCGGAGCGATCACAACGGATCAGTTAAGCGCAGCACAGATCACAGCGATTATCGATGGGTTCGTACTTGATGATACAGGCGCATTGGCTATCGATGATACAACAAACACTGTTGACAGCTCATGGACTTACACCACAAGTCAAGACCTTAACTTCCTGGCAGCGGGTGAAACATTGACATTCAGTTATGAAGTGATGGCTACCGATGACAGCGGTGTTGCAGCGAATGAAGATTCAGCGACACAAACAGTGACCATTACCTTGACAGGAACAAATGATCAACCGGTGATCGATTCGATCACAACAACAGGTGGATTGACAGAAGTAGCTGGGACAGGAGTTGGTACAACTGAACTTTCAGCAACAGGAACAATGACGATCTCTGATCTGGATGATACCGATACGGTTACCATGAGTGAAACATACAATAATGATATTGCATGGAGCGGCGGAGCGATCACAACGGATCAGTTAAGCGCAGCACAGATCACAGCGATTATCGATGGGTTCGTACTTGATGATACAGGCGCATTGGCTATCGATGATACAACAAACACTGTTGACAGCTCATGGACTTACACCACAAGTCAAGACCTTAACTTCCTGGCAGCGGGTGAAACATTGACATTCAGTTATGAAGTGATGGCTACCGATGACAGCGGTGTTGCAGCGAATGAAGATTCAGCGACACAAACAGTGACCATTACCTTGACAGGAACAAATGATCAACCGGTGATCGATTCGATCACAACAACAGGTGGATTGACAGAAGTAGCTGGGACAGGAGTTGGTACAACTGAACTTTCAGCAACAGGAACAATGACGATCTCTGATCTGGATGATACCGATACGGTTACCATGAGTGAAACATACAATAATGATATTGCATGGAGCGGCGGAGCGATCACAACGGATCAGTTAAGCGCAGCACAGATCACAGCGATTATCGATGGGTTCGTACTTGATGATACAGGCGCATTGGCTATCGATGATACAACAAACACTGTTGACAGCTCATGGACTTACACCACAAGTCAAGACCTTAACTTCCTGGCAGCGGGTGAAACATTGACATTCAGTTATGAAGTGATGGCTACCGATGACAGCGGTGTTGCAGCGAATGAAGATTCAGCGACACAAACAGTGACCATTACCTTGACAGGAACAAATGATCAACCGGTGATCGATTCGATCACAACAACAGGTGGATTGACAGAAGTAGCTGGGACAGGAGTTGGTACAACTGAACTTTCAGCAACAGGAACAATGACGATCTCTGATCTGGATGATACCGATACGGTTACCATGAGTGAAACATACAATAATGATATTGCATGGAGCGGCGGAGCGATCACAACGGATCAGTTAAGCGCAGCACAGATCACAGCGATTATCGATGGGTTCGTACTTGATGATACAGGCGCATTGGCTATCGATGATACAACAAACACTGTTGACAGCTCATGGACTTACACCACAAGTCAAGACCTTAACTTCCTGGCAGCGGGTGAAACATTGACATTCAGTTATGAAGTGATGGCTACCGATGACAGCGGTGTTGCAGCGAATGAAGATTCAGCGACACAAACAGTGACCATTACCTTGACAGGAACAAATGATCAACCGGTGATCGATTCGATCACAACAACAGGTGGATTGACAGAAGTAGCTGGGACAGGAGTTGGTACAACTGAACTTTCAGCAACAGGAACAATGACGATCTCTGATCTGGATGATACCGATACGGTTACCATGAGTGAAACATACAATAATGATATTGCATGGAGCGGCGGAACGATCACAACGGATCAGTTAAGCGCAGCACAGATCACAGCGATTATCGATGGGTTCGTACTTGATGATACAGGCGCATTGGCTATCGATGATACAACAAACACTGTTGACAGCTCATGGACTTACACCACAAGTCAAGACCTTAACTTCCTGGCAGCGGGTGAAACATTGACATTCAGTTATGAAGTGATGGCTACCGATGACAGCGGTGTTGCAGCGAATGAAGATTCAGCGACACAAACAGTGACCATTACCTTGACAGGAACAAATGATCAACCAGAAGTTTCGGCAGTAGCAGTATCTCAAAATGAGACACTAGGCAGTGGTGATACTGTGATCAATGGTTCATTTATAGTAAATGATTTAGACAGTACTGATACTACGCATAGGTTTGAAGTTGAATCAATTAATTTCAATGATATTGAATCGGGATATGAATTAACCGGTCCAATTCAATATATTGATGCAGATGGTTCAATCAGTGTAGTTTTTATGCAAGTTAAACTTCCTGTAGGTGTTGATATAGATGATATCTCGCTTGATAGAGTTCAGGTCTTAAATGATGGCACTTTCCAATTTATTGGTGATTTCAATGCATTATCGTCTACAGATGAGTTAGTTGTTAAGTTCAAATATACAGCAGATGATCTAAATGGATTTGATGGAACTGATGGAATAAATGCATCATCAATTAGTGATGCTGGTTGGGTTTCATTGACCGTTACAGGTACGAACGATGCAGCAACAGTAAGTTCAGAAACAAAAGTGGTATCTGAGACAAATACAGCGATCACTACAGGTGGAACACTCACGTCAACAGATATCGATAATCCAGACAATACATTTACAGCAAATACGATCATCGGTACGAACGGAACATTCTCGATCAATACAGCCGGAGTATGGACATTTACAGCTAATTCAGCCTTTGATTCGCTTAATGTGGGAGACAGTATATCTGAGACATTCAATGTCACAAGTATAGACGGAACGCCATCAACGGTTATCGTTCAGATCAATGGTACGAACGATGCAGCAACAGTAAGTTCGGAAACAAAAGTGGTATCTGAGACAAATACAGCGATCACTACAGGTGGAACACTCACGTCAACAGATATCGATAATCCGGACAATACATTTACAGCAAATACGATCATCGGTACGAACGGAACATTCTCGATCAATACAGCCGGAGTATGGACATTTACAGCTAATTCAGCCTTTGATTCGCTTAATGTGGGAGACAGTATATCTGAGACATTCAATGTCACAAGTATAGACGGAACGCCATCAACGGTTATCGTTCAGATCAATGGTACGAACGATGCAGCAACAGTAAGTTCAGAAACAAAAGTGGTATCTGAGACAAATACAGCGATCACTACAGGTGGAACACTGACGTCAACAGATATCGATAATCCAGACAATACATTTACAGCAAATACGATCATCGGTACGAACGGAACATTCTCGATCAATACAGCCGGAGTATGGACATTTACAGCTAATTCAGCCTTTGATTCGCTTAATGTGGGAGACAGTATATCTGAGACATTCAATGTCACAAGTATAGACGGAACGCCATCAACGGTTATCGTTCAGATCAATGGTACGAATGATGGTCCGGTTGCAGTTTCTGATATAGGTGCAACGAATGAAAATGCAAGTGTGACGATAGATGTGCTTGCAAATGATACAGATCTAGATAATGGCACATACATTTACACTTGATTCAGTAACAAGTCCAAAAGGAACCGTAGCGATCGTGAATAACGAATTGGTATTCACTGCAACTGGAGTAGATTTTGACCATTTGGCACAAGGTGTTACAGAAAATGTTGTAGTTACATATACCATGAGTGATGAACATGGAGTATCTTCAACATCAACTGCAACTATTACAGTGACAGGTGTCAATGATGGTCCGGCAGTTGTTGCAGCAGTTGCAAGTACTTATGAGACCACTACTGGAACAACAACAATATATAATTCTACAGTAGATTTAAGTGCTACCGATGTAGATGCAAATACAATATTTGACTTTAGTTTAGTACCGGGAAGTGTGACTATTACTCCTACTGTGGGTAATGCTTCATTTGATGTAAATGATATCAGTGTAACTGTATTTGGCTCAGGTGAATACCAGGTTATAGGTGATTTTGAGGACTTGTCTGATGGCGATGTGATTACGGTTACATTTGATTATATTGCAAATGATGGAGTGGTTGACAGTGCACCGGCAACAGTCACATTAACGATAACAGGTACAAATGATGCACCGGTAGTTAAAAATATTACTTTAAATGTCATTGAAAGTGATCTCACTGTTATAGATACTACAGATAGTGATCCGGCAGGAGAAAATGCAACATTTACATCTACTATCAACCTTACATCTGAAAATGATCTAAATGATACTTATGTGATCACTCAGGATGGAGCTATCACTCCATTTATTTCTTCAGGTAGTTTCATTAGTGCAACAACGGATTATGTTGTAGATATAGATCAGACAGTTATTAATATTGCTACTGATGGTTCATATACTATATATAATCCGACATTCAATAATTTAGCTGAAGGTGAAACAGTAACCATTGAGTTTGGTTATGTTGTTGATGACGGTACAGATAAAGGTTATGGAAGAGTTTCTTTTCATGTAACAGGTACGAACGATACACCGGTAGCCAATGCAGATACCATAGGTGTGACAGAAGATGCTGCGGATCAAGCAACATATGATGATACTAATCCAGATACTACGATAGTCTGCTGGTGATGTCATGACAAATGACACGGATCTGGATACAAATGATACACGTAACTGTTACAGGTGTGAAAACAGGAAGCGATACTTCAACGATGCAACGACAGGTGTAGGGACAGGTGTTGTAGGAACATTACGGAACTGTCAACATAGCAGCTGACGGAAGCTATACCTATACACTGGACAATACGAATCCTGCAGTTCAGGCACTGGCATTAGATGAGACCACAACAGATACTTTCACCTATACGATCAAAGACAATAATGGAGATATGTCATCGGCAACATTGACTGTTACGATTACAGCTACAGATGATGGTGTGACAGTCACAGCATCTGAGGATTACACAGGAACATCGGGTGTAAATGGCGATCAGGTTGTTTATGAGAGCGGACTTGCAACCGGATCTTCCACCAATGTTTCCAATACGCAAGTCATATCAAGCTTTACGATCGAAGCCTTGGATGGACTCTCTTCTGTAGACTTTACAATAGGGGCGACCACAACAACATTCACAGCGACTGAAATAGAAGCCCTTTCGATAACGTCTCAAAGTGTTACTACAGCATATGGAACGCTTGTATTAAACGGATATACGCAAGCAGCTAGTGGAGTTATTACTATTGCCTACACCTACACGCTTACATCAGCACCGAATGTTGATGCCGCAGATACAATGGATAACATCAGTATAACGGCACATGATAGAGGAGGAGCAGTTACAAGTGGAAACGATACTCTTAGTATTAAGATCATTGATGATGTGCCAACGGCAGTCAATAATGCAAATGTCAATGTCGTTGAAGGTGCAATTACGCCGATAACCGGTAATGTCATAACAAATGATACACAGGGGGCAGATACTGCTGCATTGCATGAGTTTACTTACACTAAAACAGCAGCAAATGGTGGGGGTACTGAAACACTAACTTTTGATAGTGGAAATACAATCTACACAATAGATACACCAACAGGTGCACTAACAGTCAACGAAGATGGAACTTGGGAGTTTACACCGGTTTCTACTTATGATCATACACAGGCAGATACTTTAGGAAGTTTCACATATACACTTATTGATGGTGATGGAGATATTTCAAACAGTGCAACGCAGACTATTACGGTTACTGATACTACACCTACTATCGGAAGTGCAACAACTGTAAGTGTAGATGAGGATGATTTAACGAATGGAAGCGCTATAGTAAAAGACTCTTTAAGTGTTGAGAGTAGTCTGGAAATTTCTCCTTCTCAAGACAGTATAGATACTGTATTTAACATGACAGAGGGGCTTGTTACCGGACTTACTAGTGGTGGAAATCAAGTGTACTACTACTTGTCCGCAGACAGTAAAACATTGACAGCTTCAACATCTGCAACTGAAGGTGGGGTAACCGTAGCCAATACTGTCTTTACAGATACACTGAGTGACACTATATCATCAGCGGCAAAACATACTTTTGTATTGAGTGGGGTCATTGATCATCCCGCGGGTAATACTGACAACACAACGACACTTACTTTTGGTTATATTGTTACAGATAGTGACACAGATACTGTAACAAGCAGCTTTAGTGTGAATATAGTTGATGATGTCCCAACGGCAGTGAGTGAAGCTGACTTAAGTGTTGTAGAAGGAAATATCGCACTAACAGGTATGATTGACTTACTTGCTAATGATGTTCCAGGTGCGGATGAAGCAACAACATTGAACGGGTTTACATACACGAATGAAAGTGCTGAAGTTGTTACAGGGACAATCGGTGTAGAAATGAATACACAGTATGGATTTCTTACTGTTAATAGTGATGGTAGTTGGAGTTACCGAAGTGATTTAACTGAAAATAATCCTAGTGGTGTTACGGATACCTTTACCTATACGATTATAGATAATGATGGAGACACCAGTAGTGCTACGCAAGATATTATTGTGACGGATGGAGCTGATCCGACCATCAACAATGCGAATAATACGCTTGTAACAGTATATGAAGGTGATGCAACATCAACATTTAATGGAACTGATAGTTATAACGAATCAAATTCATTAGCCGACAAGAGTACAACATCTACACTTACACATAAACTTGATTTTACTCCAGGAACAGATAGTGCAGGGATTACAAGTTTTATATTTGATGGTACTACTCGAAGTATAACAGTTGGAAGTTCTGCTACTGTTACAGATGATGATAAAGGTGTCCTCACAGTTTACTATGATGGAACATGGGAATATACGCCTCCGGCAACTTATATACATCCTGACGGATCAGGTGTGAACTACCTTCACACGACATTTACTTATACCGTCACCGATACGGATGGTGACATAGTAGATACCGGAAGTCAAACTATCCAGGTTGACGATACACTTGGAACGATTACAGGGACTACAGATGTGAGTGTTAAGGAAGAAAATCTTTCTACGGGGACTGTACCTAATGCGGGATTATTGACACAATCGGGAACTATTTCCCTGGATATATCTAATCTTAACGGTACACATGATGTAAAATTTTCACCAACGCAAACAGATGCGACATTGAATGCTCCAGCATTGACGTCACAAGGTCAGGACATTAATTATGTTGTTTCTGCTGATGGACATACACTTACCGCATATACAGGAGCAGACAGTACGCTTAATCATGTTTTTGTTGTTACGATGACTGATCCTACAGGACCTACACCTGGATATACAGTGGAACTACTTCAGCCATTGGATCATGAAACTGCACTTTTGGAAAATGGCAATCTCGAATTTGATCTAAATATCAGCCTTAATGATGATGATAACGATAATGATGTCGCTACCATTAAAATCTCAATCGTCGATGATGCTCCATTGGATACACAAACACTTTTAGTGAACGAAGAAGGAGTGACAGGTGCACATGACACTTCTACAACGATCAATACCAATGCTGATGCAACGGGGAGCAATACGACTATTACTACAAATGGAACCTATGGTGATGCTGTCATCAATGCGGACGGGACACTAACGTATACACCAAGTTATGATGGTAGTAATTCTATTGCAACAAATTACAGCGGTATTGACACAGTAATATATCAAACAACATTGGATGATGGTACTACCAAAGACACAACAGTAACAATTACTGTAAATCCTCTCTCAGATGCACCTGGAGTGACACGTGATGCTGCTACGGTTTATACGCTTGAAGATGATCAGCTATAGCACTGGGACTGAATGCTCCTACTGTGATTGATGCGACCGATCAAAATGGTGCGGGAGCAGGTGATAACCCTGAACTATTAGGCCTTATTACACTTACAGGGATTCCTAGCGGAGTGGAGTTGCATTATGGTGCATCATCATACACTTCTACTGGAGCTGCGATCACTATAGAACTTAGTGATGCGGGTAATCTTATAAGTGCTCCTGGTACAGCAACACTTACAATGACAACAGCAGAGTTTGAAGCGATACAGGTGCTTCCTGTGGCTCAAGATGCTGATGACTTTACTGTGACGATGAGTGTAACAGAGTATGAAGTTGATGATAGCTGGTACTCCAATTACAGGAGTGACAGGAGCGACATCTACGACAACAGTTCAAGTAGATGTCTTAGCTGTTACGGACCCTGTTTCTCTTCAGATCAATGCTGCAGGTTCTTATGATGCAACTGTCAATGAAGACTACAGCACTTGATCTGCAAGCGTTATTGAGTACGGGAGTATTTGCACGATACTGATGGAAGCGAAAATAGAAGTATTGTGTTAAGTAATTTACCAGAGGGTACGATCATTAATGGTACTACTGTTAGGTGTATCAGGTACTTATAGTATTTCTTTACGGAGCAGGAAATGACACCATTCCTACCTTGTCTTTGACACCACCGGAAAATTTTAGCGGTGATATCACTGGTATAACTATTTCACTGGTTGCTCATGATACAGATACGGATTCTACTCATACAGACAGTTCGACTGTAGGTACGACTACTACGGTTAACAATATTATTTACGATACGATCGACAGTGTAACCTTAAACCTGTATGTAGATCCGATCGCAGATGACATAGCTGTTATGGCAGGTAAAACAATCAATGAAGATACAGCAGCTGTTTTCTTGAATGATCTTGCATTGACAGATACAGATACGGATGGAAGCGAGAGTATTACTCAAGTGGTTATATCAGGGTTACATAATGGAAGTGTTATACATTATGGTGGTGTTGATACAACAATCACTGATGGTACATTTACCATCGGTGATGGAAATTCTTCATTGGATTTGGCAACTGTTCAAGCAGCTACGATCACACCACCGGCTCACAGCAGTTTGGATATGGATCTAACAGTAACAGCGACAGTTGAAGATATAAGTACAGTAAACGCTAGTCCTCAAACAGACACTCAAGATTATATTAAAACATTTACTGTTAAAGTGAACCCTATAGCTGAAAGTACACAAACAGATAGTGCAGGTGCTGTTGCTAATGACATCATTACACAAGGCAGTCATACTTATACAGACCATATGGTTGAGGATACTTTTGTAAATATAAATACATTAGATGGTTTTGCACTCTTCTTAACCAATGAAGATGTTGCATCAGAGACAACAACGGTACTTTTCACACCAAAAGATGATCTAGGTAATAACCTAATAGGAACTACTTTTAAATATGGTACAACGGTGATCACCTTTAATGGTACTGCTGTGAAGATACCAAGTAATGAACTTGTAAATCTTCAAGTTAAAGCACCGGCACAATACAGTGGAGACTTGGTCATTAGCACACAGATACAAGCAGTAGATAGTGATGATGACGTGACCGGTAAAGAACCGGCATCAACGGTCATTTCAGCAGGTGATACATTGACATTGGTTGTAGATCCAGTACCAGATGATGTCACAGTAGGGATCAAACAGTCATTTGGATTTGAAGATACACTCATACCATTAAGTGTGAAGGTCACAAGTGATGATAATGATGAGAATTATACTATTGTCATACATGAAATCCCTATTGGTGCGGAAATTTACTATGATGGTAGTTCACTTACTTTAACCCCTGATGGCCCGAAAAATAGTGTAACTATAACCAACTATGACAATACAAAACCACTGAGTTATCTACCAGTAGAGAATTCAAGTGATGAAGTTACACTGCAAGTAGATGCATGGAGTGTTGATGGAGGAGTAGAAGGAACACATGTTGAAAATCTTGATATCAAAATCAATGTAACAGGTGTGGCTGATAATGTAATAGATGTAGCTTTAGTTACAGAGTCCATCACAGATACAGGTTCAATTTCACATGATTATAATACTGTTGTAACAGAAGACACTTCTTCTGTCAATATTTCAAGTTTGTTTTCTGATGCAAATCCATTACAATCTTTTGATTCAGTTGATGGTTCGGAAGAGCTTTTCATCAAAATTACAGATGTTCCAACCGGATTTACAATCTCAGGTAGCAATGTTGTACATATAGGAAGTAACTGGTTGGTATCTAGAGATGATTTTGACACTGTTAATATCAATATTCCTGGTGATTACAGTGGAGAGGTTAATTTTACACTCTTACCTCAAACTGTTGAAAATGATGGAGACAAGCTTACACCGGTAGCGATACCGCTTTCTATACTAGTCACACCGGAAGCGGAAAGCTCTGTTGTTACTACTGATGCTATGAGTGAAGATGGCGGTACAAATGTGTTGAACTTTGGATTTAACCAGGCAGACAGTGGTGAAACACTTGAATCAATTTGGATCGATACAGAGACGATTGATGCTGGAGTAACACTTGAAACAACAGTGAGTGGTGATTTAGTACAAACCACTGTTGGAACTCCTCAATGGGTTGAGCTAAGTATAGTAGGCAATGTCGTAGAAACAGTTACTGCAGTACTTGATTCATCATGGGATCAAATATCAGGAGCCTATGATTTCGATATAAGATATCAAGTATCAGATACTGTTACAACTACAGATGGTACTTACACAGATTATAGTAAAACGGACGGTGGTTCTGATGTGTATAAGGATATTTTGGAAGCAAGTGATTATATTACCTTTACGTATAGTTCAGCGGTGAATGCAGTCACAGACCCAGCTACTTCGTCTATTGGACTGATAACTGATGACTCAAGCCAGATCACTGTTACGGGTACTGGTACTGATGTTGACAAGTACAATATCAGTGCAGCAGATAATACTACTATTGATCTACCGTTGATCCTCACCTCTGATCTAGATACAGATGGAAGTGAGCACGTTTTAACCACTGTAACTATAAGTGGTGTACCCGAAGGTGTCGGCGTAGTTGGCGGAGTATATAGTGGAGATACATTTGATACTAGTGGTAATATCGTTAACTCTGGGAACTGGACTTTAGAGTTGAGTACAGACCTGGTTTTAGATGGAGACGGTGCTACAAACATCATTCAGTTTATAGTAGATGGTGAGACTGTGACGTTTAATGAGTATACAGGTGCGAATCTAGATACACCAGATACAGCAGATGACGATATATCTACTATCACACTTACCATAGAACATCAGGATGGTAGTGCTGATGTTCTTTCTAATGAAGAAGCATTTGAGTTTACATTGGATGACGGTGTTACTACGCTAGGAGATATAGCCGATACAGATGTAAATATAGCTAATGTTACCGGCTCGGCTATGGACATTGAGCTGACAACACCTGCACCAGCACTTTTCACGGAAGATACAGGAAAAACTTTAGCTTCACTGGTCACTGTAGATGATGGTATTACCTCTGATGATAGCTCTAAATTTGCGATTATCATCAAAGATCTACCAGTAGGTATGGTGATTTCAGGGATGAGTTATAATGCTAATGCAGGTGGATATGTGCTACTTAGTGACACTATCACTGCACTTGATGGTGTTAGAGCCGATGGACGTGATAATGGCGAAGGTAGTGTTGCAGATATTATCGCTGCTCTATCTACCATTACAGTTACTCCAGTTTCAAACTATAATGTCAATGATTACCCAAGTGGTGATTATGATTTTAATGTAGAGATCGTGACATACAACAGCGAAGGTCAAATACCAAATAGTTACTCTACAGAAGTGACATTTGATATAGCTCCGGTGACAGATCCTACAACGATATCTATTACTGGTAATACGATTACAGAAAACAGTAGTGAAATATTTACCATTTCACTGAGCAATACGAATGATGATACAAGAACTCAGATCATTGATGGTAACTTATATGTACAACTTATAGATAATGGTTATGCAGGTGGTGATGGTACGATTGCTGACCACGGAGTGTTTACAGGAGTTGGATTTACACTGCCTGCAGTCACGACAATCGGTGCGGGGACTGTAACAGATGAGCAGGGTAATGCATTGCCTGCTGGTGACTATTATGTCATAGGAGGTACTGATTATACAGACAGTCTTCAGATCGAATATACACCTCCGGCAGATCTTTATGGTGGAGATGTGAGCATTGAGGCATATATTATTTCAAAAGAGGATCCATTGGCAAGTGGCTATACTACACAAAGTTTACTATCTAGTGGAACACAAGCTATCACGATAACACCGGTAAATGAAGGTTTCACAGGTTTTGATGCAAGTGCAAGTGGTTTGGAAGATAATATTGTGTACTTGGATATAACCAATGTAGGATTGTCAGATCCTACTGAAAATGTTACAGGTGCTACACTTAGCGGTGTTCCTTACGGGTATGAAGTTTACTATGATGGCTCTTTGGTAACGGGGACAATTAGTGGTGACGATGGAGCTGGAAATTACTTGTATGATTATAGTTTTAATGCTACATCTGTTGCATTGTTGGAAACTATAGGTATAAAAGCGCCTATTGAAAACTGGAGCGGAACACTTAGCGGACTAACATTGACCGTAACAAGTGGAGAAAGTGGCGGTTCGGTTGACCAAACGAAAGTATTGGATTTTGAGTTTAATGCTGTCGCTGATCCTTTGGTTAATATGACAGCAACTCAGGCATTTGGAGATGAGTCTGCATGGACAGATGTAAACTTAAATATAAATGTAACAGATGTCGATGGCAGTGAAACGATCAGTGTATCATTCACAGGAAATGGTGAAACTTTACCAGATGGATTTATATTTAGCCTCGATGGAGGAAGTACAACCTATGCAAATGTTTCATATAATGCAGGAGTCTATACAATTACTGATATACCATTTGATGAAATTAATAATGTTTCTATGTTAGCACCTGTTGGTATTAAAGGTACACATACAGTGGATGTATCGGCTTGGACAGTGGAAACTTCAAACGGTGATGCAAGTACAGCTTTAACAGACACATTTGATATCAATCTCAATTCCAAAGCTAGTGGTGTAACGGCGTTTACAAGTGTTGCTGGTTCTGAAGTTAATACCATAATATCTGGTGATACTATAGCAGGTGCAGCCTATGAGGTTTCACTTCACATAGATGCACTTGATCTGCTTGACAAAGATGGTACAGAATCCCTTTATGTCACAATAAGCGGACTTGGGACTACACTGGTTGTTGATACTACAGCGATAGCAGGCATCAGTGCAGAAAAAGTTGGTGCTGACTGGATCATAGATATAGGATCAGCGACAGATGTACATTACGAAGCCGCGTTAATTGCTTTGGCCAATGGAGATTTAAACCTGATTACAGATGTGTCTGGGTAGTGTTGATACAATAACGGTAAGTGCATACTCGGTGGTAGATGCAACAGAAGAAGCATCAAGTGTATCATCACAAATTGTAGATCTGAACCTAACAGTAGATACAGACGGAACTTTAACCGGTACTGTTGAAGATGATAGTATTATAACAGATGGTTTAGATATCATCGATGGAAACCTTGGTCTCGATACTATACTGCTAGAAAGTGGGACTACTTTAGACTTTAGTAACTTAACTAACATAGAACAAATTGATTTAACTGCTAATGGTGATCATGACTTGGGTAGTTTGACTATAACAGATGTAATAAGTATGACAGATACTAACAATGATTTGATTATTTTAGGAGATGCAGGAGATAGTTTGACTATCACTGCCTCTGATTGGACTAGTACTGATACCACTACTTTGACTGGATTTACAATATATGGAAATGGGACAACTACTTTGACGGTAGAAGATACAATTAATGACACTGTTATCCCATAATTTTTTATCCTAAGGCCTTAGCCTTAGGATTGAAGAGACATGTTTATGCTATAATCTTCGGATGTTTTATAGAGGGGTTTGTGTGAGATTTTACGGCATTTTTATTTTATTTATAGTCACTTTTGTCATATGGGAAAACAGCAGAACTAGACGTATACAGTCCCGTAGGCGAAGATGAATCATGTGTTAAAGAGGTGAAAAGTCTACTTGAGGCGGCTTATAGAAATTATCCGAGCATACAGGCTTCAAGACAAATGATCCTTGGAGCAGATGCACAGGTAGAGAGTGCAAAGTGGAATTATTTTCCTACACCTTCTGTCGATATCTCCCAAAGATCAGGACGAAATGGTACAACATTTAGACTAGATCAGCCTTTATGGACAGGAGGAAGGATTGATGCGATGAATGATCTGGCTGCATCGAGACAGGAAGAGGCCCAGTACACACTTGGTGAGAGCGGTTATGCTTTGGCTGAAAAATTTTTGAGTGTTTTACAGAATTATGTACAGGCAGATGGGGAGATAAAAGGATTTACAGAAGGCAGAAAGCAGCTAGAAAGTTTTTCCAAAATGTTGGACAAGCGTATGGAGGCAGGTGTCTCTTCTGAAGCAGATGGGGAACTTCTTAATTCACGTATCTCTCAAATAGAATCTGACCTGATGATGGCAGAATCAAGATACGAAATGTCAAAATCCCAATTGGAACTTCTGATCGGTCAACCACTCAAATGTGCAGTAAGGTTTAAAAAAGATGAAATACTCAAACAGAATATACCACTTGCTCAAATGAAAGAGGATCTTTTAGATACTCATCCTACACTTAAAAAACTTCAAGCACAGATAGGCATAGCTTATGCAGAAAAGAAGAGTACGGATTCAGTATTGATGCCTGATATCTCTTTGCGAGCTGAGCATCAAAGAGGATCTATCTATGATAATGATGTGACTGATGATACTCTTGCATATGTAGCGGTTACGTTTAATCCCGGTGCAGGACTTTCAGCTTTATCAAACATAGAGAGTGCAAAGTATAGAGTCTTACAGGCAAAAGATACACTAAGAACCAAGGAATTTGAATTAAAAGATACACTGATGATGGATTATTCAGATTATCATTCGGCGATTGATCGCATCGGAAGTATGAAGAAAACGATAGAAGCGTCACAAAAGGTATTGTCTTCTTATTCACGTCTGTTTATCGCTGGTAAGCGTCAATGGCTTGATCTTGTTAACACTTCACGTGAAGTGACGCAAAATTACATCGCTTTAGCGACACTAAGAGCGATCTTGATTACTTCATCATACCGATTGGCGCTGCAAACGGGAGATATAGACTTTGAACTTGAGGGAAGTCGATGATATATTCTAATCTTGAAGAGGTAAAACATGATATAAAATGGTTAACTCAAGAGTGTTCTCTTGTACCTTTTGCAGCATCCAGACTTACCTTTTATGAACTTACAATGCTGGAGAATAAACTTTCTGATGCAAAAGATAAATCAATCCTTTCTTTTTATGCAGATCTTTTTGAGACTTTTAAACTAAAAAAACCGCACTGGGAGAAAAAGATATCACATCATGCTTTACCTGCTTTAGCATTTATTCCTGATGAGGGAGTGCGTATTATTATAGAACAGGAAGCAGATGGGAGCTGGAAGAGTGAAGGAAAAGATGGAATAAGAACTGAAAAAACCTATCCTGCTGGCACACTGTTTGCTGCTATCAAATCAGAACGTAAATCAATGGATAAACTCTCTGCAAAGGCTATGTTCAAGATGGTGGCAATGCAACAAAAGCCGTATGTTGTACAGGCTGCAATTGCTGCATTCAGTATCAATATTTTAGCCTTAGGTACATCATTTTTTAGTATGCAAGTATATGACAGGGTCATTCCTACAGGAGGGCTCTCAACCTTAGCTGCATTGAGTATAGGTGTGTTTATTGCCATTTTTTTGGAGATGTTGTTGAAGCTTTCACGTGCAAATATTCTTGATCATGCAGCCAAAAATATGGATGTGGCATATTCTCATGATATTTTCAACCGTTTTTTAAAAATTCGTCTTGATGCACTGCCAAAAAGCATCGGTAACCTTTCGGGTCAATTGCAAAGTTATGCTACAGTAAGAGCTTTTATCTCTTCCGCAGCGCTATATATATTCATAGATTTTCCTTTTGCAATGATATTTATGGCTGTTATCGTCATGCTTGCAGGATGGAAGATGGGATTGATTGTCCTCTTTTTTTTAATACATATCCATTCTGGTAGGTACATTTTTTCGTAAAAAAATAGAGCAACTTACCAAAACATCTACTATGGCTTCACATAAAAAACTGGGCTTGCTTGTAGAGAGTGTTGAAAATGCTGAAAATGTCAAAGCAACGGGTGCAGGATGGAGTATGCTGAGCCGTTGGAATGCCTTAACTGAAGATGCCATACATGATGATATAGAAATACGTCATTATAGTGAAATGTCTAGTTATGTATCAGGATTTTTACAGCAGTTTAGTTATATTACCCTGGTGGCAACAGGTGCCTATATAGTTAGTACCACAGGTGATCTTACTATGGGGGGACTGATAGCAACGACCATCCTCTCTGGTCGTGCACTCTCACCAATCTCAATGTTACCTAATCTGCTTGTACAATGGGGTAGAACTAAAATTTCAGTGGAAGATCTAGATCGTGTGTATGCTCTTGATCGTGACAATGAAGGAGTAGAACGTCCTCTCTCGCCATCGGTCTTGAAACCTCATTTTTCTTGTGAGAGTATTCTCTTCTGCTTATGGGGATAATTCTCCAGCAGTGAATGTTAAAAATTTGACTATTACTCCAGGTGAGAAAGTAGCAATTGTTGGAATGATAGGGTCTGGAAAATCAACATTATTAAAAATACTTTCAGGGATGTATAAACCTCAAGAAGGAAAGGTCTTGCTCAACGGTATAGATATGCATCATATCTCACGTAACAGACTCAATGAAACTATAGGGTATCTTCCTCAAAACGTGAAATTAATTTCAGGTACACTCCGAGATAATCTTTTACTTGGTTTAGCCGGTATCAGTGATGAAAAGATCATGGATGCAGCAATGACAACAGGACTGATTCAGCTTATCAATACTTTGCCTCAAGGATTGGATACGCCTGTACCTGAAGGAGGAGAAAGTGTTTCAGGTGGACAAAAACAAATGATCGCTATGACAAGGATTGTACTTATGGAGCCACAGGCATTACTTCTGGATGAACCCACAGCTAATATGGATGACCATACAGAACGACAGATACTAGATGCTATACGTCAGAAACTTACTCCTCAAAGTACTTTGGTTATCGTTACTCATAAACCTGCACTACTTGGACTTGTAGACCGTATTGTTGTGATGACACCACAAGGAATTGTCATGGATGGACCAAAGAAAGTTGTGCTGGAAAAACTTAATGCTTCTACCAAAACTAAAAAGCAGGAACAATAATGAAAAATGGAAGAATGCCCTACAATTCACATTTGAATCCTTTATGGATGATCTTTGGCACATTGTTTCTGGTCCTTATTCCTTTTTTTATATGGGCTTCATATGCATACCTTGATCAAATTTCTCATGCACAAGGACAAGTCATTGCTGCAGCAAAAACCCAAGAGATACAATCTGCTATTGATGGGGTTGTAGAAAAGATATATGTTCGAGAAGGACAGCAGGTGAAAAAAGGTGATAGTTTGGTTATTTTAGAACAATCCCAAGCCAAGGCTGCATATGAGGACAGTAAGGCAAAAGTAGCTGCTCTGCAAGCGACATTAGCTCGTTTAAAAGCAGAAGTCTATGAAAAACCGCTTCTATTTCCCGAATCTGTAAAAGAATATAAGGAATTTATTGAGAATCAGACAGCACTCTTTCATCGGCGTCAGCAGGCACTTAATGATGATATATCAGCACTGAATGAATCTTTGGCACTGGCAAATGAAGAACTTAGTCTTAATCTTCCTTTACTTAAAAGTGGAGACATCGGCGCTACAGAGATCATTAGACTAAAACGTCAGATTGCAGAGTTAAAAGGTAAAATATCCAGTACTCGTAATAAATATTTCCAAGACTCACAAACAGATATGACAAAGGCAGAAGAAGAACTATCAACAAAAGAACAAGAACTTACTGACAAAAGGATTACCCTTGAACGTACAATGATCACATCGCCAATGGATGCGATCGTCAATAATATCATTATGACAACACAGGGAGCAAGAGTGACGACCAGGAGATGTGATCTTGGAACTTGTACCTTTTGGTGATGAATTGATCATTGAGGCCAAAATGCCTCCAGCAGATATCTCATTTGTTAGGCCAGGACAAAATGTTGCGATTAAGCTTGATGCCTATGATTATAGTATTTACGGTATTTTTCATGGAAAAGTCAAATATATCAGTCCAGATACGCTTATGGAAAAAACTTCAGAAGGTGAGAAATATTACTTTAGAGTACTCATTACTTTGGGACAAACAGAAGTTATAGCTAAAAATGGTAAAAAAATAAATCTCACACCAGGGATGACAACACAAGTAGATATTGTAACAGGAAGCAGAAGCGTACTTACTTACCTTACAAAACCGGTCATTAAAACATTTTCTGAAGCATTTCATGAACGGTGATATGCTTCTAAACTAATGTAAACCTTGCTATCATTCCTTAGTAATATTAACCTTCAATTAACCTCACAAAAGTATACTTTCTACAGAAAAATCTAGGAGAGTAACTTGAGTCAAATCATAGAAAATATCAAAACAGAAATCTCTAAAGTACTTGTGGGACAAGATAAGATGGTCGAAGGACTTTTGGCAGGTTTACTTTGTCGTGGACACATACTGCTAGAAGGTGTTCCAGGGCTTGCAAAGACCACAGCGATAAATGCACTGTCAAAGACGCTGGGTCTAAATTTTAAACGTGTACAGTTTACACCAGATCTGCTTCCTTCTGACATTATAGGTACTGAGATCTATGACCCATCCAATAACACATTTAAGATCAAGAAAGGTCCAGTGTTTACCAATCTTTTACTTGCAGATGAGATCAACCGTGCTCCAGCAAAGGTACAGTCAGCACTACTTGAGGTGATGCAGGAGAGACAAGTCACTATTGGTGATGAGACATTCAAGATCGACCTTCCTTTTTTGGTTATGGCGACACAAAACCCTGTTGAGCAAGAGGGTGCATATGAACTCCCTGAAGCACAGCTTGATAGATTTATGATGAAAGTGGTTGTCGGGTACAACACAAAAGAAGAAGAGTTAGAGATCGCAAGACGTGCTGCAAATAACAGCTTTGGAGATATCCAGCAAGTTGCAACCATTGATGATCTCAATAAGATCAGAGATGAAGTGCTTCAAGTGCATATGGATGAAGAGATAGAAGCGTATATTATTGAACTGGTTGCTGCTACACGTGATCCTAAAGCGTATGGTCTTGAAGATCTTGAAGCCTATATAGAATTTGGGGCCAGTCCTCGTGCAAGTATCGATATGTATAAAGCAGCACGTGCAATCGCTTACTTAAAGGGTCAGGATTATGTATCACCTATTGAGATTGCGTATATTGCCAAAGAGATCCTTCGTCACCGTATCATACTTTCTTATGAAGCACAGGCTGAAGAAGTGACTCAGGATGAGATTATAGAGAAGATTTTAGCAGCTGTTCCAATTCCTTAGAGGTATATGAATTGTATGAACAAGAGCAGTGTAAAAAAAATATATCCTTAAAACCAAAAAGCAAGTCTATGGAGATATGCTTGGAAACAATGCATCGATCTTCCAGGGTGAAGGTTTTGAATTCGCAGAACTTCGTGAGTATGTCTATGGTGATGATGTTCGTAAGATAGACTGGAAAACCACAGCCAAGCTAGGTAAACCTTTTGTAAAAATTTACAAAGAAGAGCGAGAACTTAATGTTGTGGTAGTTTCTATGCTTGGTGGATCTGTCTATTTCGGAACAGTCAAACAAAAGTCGGACATTATCGCAGAGGTAGTTGCAACGCTTGGTTTTTCTGCGGTAAAAAATACTGACCTGTTCTCTCATATGATATTTGCAGATAAATTATATGAGGTCAGTAAACCAAGTAAAAAACTTTTCTCCGTACATAAAGCAGTGGAAGATATAGTTGAATTTGACCCAATAGGAAAAGAGGGTGATTTTTCTGCATTGGTAGAAACACTGCATAACCGTTTGAAAAAGAAGTCTTTGCTTTTTATCATATCTGATTTTGTAGGGGATATAGACTTAAAGATATTAAGTAAAAAACATGATGTGTTTGCAGTGATGGTACGTGACAAGTTTGAAGAAAATCCATCTGAGCTGGGTTATCTTAGATTGATAGACATGGAAAATAAACAGAGTTTTGAAGGTGATGTAGATAGTGTGACTCTTAAGAACTATAAAAAAGCATTGCATGATAATGATGAAAAACTCTACAAGCAGTTTAAAAAACAGGGTGTACGGTTTACAAAGATCTATACGCATGAAGACCCTGCACTTAAATTAATGAAAAGAATGAGGTGATAGTAATGGATACAAATCGAACAGCAAATATCAGTGAACAGCTTAGAGACATTAAACCTTTACTTGAGATACCGGACAGTTCTTTTTATATCTATTGGGGTTTGATTGGTTTTTCTGTATTCCTAGGGGCAGTTATTTTATTTTTTATAGTGAAAAAGTTGTGGGAAAATAGAAAAGTGAATCTTGCCAAAGGGTATCTTGAATCCATTAAAAAGATAGATTGGCAAGATACAAAAAAATCTGCTTATGAAGCCACGTATTATGCGAGACTTTTAGCCACAGATGAGAGAAGAAAAGAACTTTTTTCTCAACTTGAACCTATGTTAGAACAGTATAAATATAAAAAAGAGGTAGAGACAGTCGATCAAGATACGAGAAATAAATTCAATCTCTATGTGCAGGTAGCCGATGAGTCAGTTTAGTTTTGAGTATCCATATCTGTTAGGAGTAATACTCCTTTTTATTTTATGCAGTATTTGGTGTAAAGAGAGAAGCCGTGCGATCTTCTTTCCTCATGTGAAAACACTTATGGTGAAGAGTGCGGGAAAATCGTCATTGCTACTGGCATTAAAGTGGATAGGTATTACATCAGCAGTCATTGCTTTGGCTTCACCTGTAATCACCAAGAGTTACACTAACTCCAAAAAAGAGGGACGTGATATTGTGTTGATCATTGATTCGAGTGATTCAATGAGACAGCGTGGTTTTGATCCGTCTGATCCATGGAGAAATAAGTTTGATGTGGTTAAAGAAGTCGTAGGTGATTTTATAGAAAAGAGAGAAAATGACCGTATAGGTATGGTGACTTTTGCAGATATTGCATTTATTGCTTCACCATTGACATTTGAGAAAAAGTTTTTAACCGATATCACTAAAATGCAAGAGATGGGTATCGCAGGAAAAAGAACTGCTATCAATGATGCGGTAGTTCAAAGTTATAATCTGTTGAGTAAAAGTAAGGCTCAATCGAAGATCGCCATATTGCTTACAGATGGTATAGATAATATGAGTAAAGTACCGTTTGGAGATCTAAAAACGCTTATAGAAAAACGTGATATCAAACTCTATGCTATTGGTGTAGGAGATCCTCGTGATTACAATGGACAGTATCTGCAGGCACTTGCTGATGCTGGGAAAGGATTGGCATTTGGTGCACAAGATGCGACAACTCTTTCTCAGATCTATGATGAGATAGACAAGCTTGAAGCAACAAAGATCGATGATAAGAAGATCGTACAGCATATTTACTTGTACATCTATCCACTTTTCATAGCCATTCTAAGTTTATTGTTGTTTGTTTATGTTAGAAACAGTAAAGGAGTCTAGAGATGAGTTTTGTAAATCCACAATTTTTTTGGGCACTTATTGTTCCATTTGTCATCTTTGCATTTCTTATTTCTACAAACAAACAGAGACTTGCACGTATCTTTGATGAAAAGGTACTAAAACGGTTGAGTGCAACAGATGAAAGTATGCCTTTAGTGGTACGAAACATACTAATGCTCTTCGCTCTTTTTCTTATGATCGTTGCGATGGCCAGACCTGTGATAGAAAAGGGTGATAAAATGGTAGAAGTACAGGGATTGTCACTGCTTACTGCGTTAGATATTTCTGGTTCTATGCGAAGTACGGATGTTTATCCTAACCGTCTGACATTTGCCAAAAAGAAGATGAGTGCACTCTTTGATGCCATGCCCAGTGATGAGATAGGTGTGTTGGCATTTGCCTACAGTCCTTTTGTGTTAGCACCTTTTTCAAGTGATAAGGATACTTTGAAAATGATGGTGGAAGGGGTAGATGATTCATATATTAACATGGGTTCTACTGATTTTTCAGCGTTAGGTGAATTGGCTTCCTCTTTACTTGAAGAGAAAAAGCCTAAGATCATGGTACTTTTTACAGATGGTGGAGATGAAGAGGCTATAGCAGGCTTTACGCAGATACTCAAAGCAAACGAAATTGATCTCTATGTAGTGCTTGTAGGGACTGAAAAAGGAGCACCTGTCATCGATGAAAATGGAAAACCTTTTACACTTGAAGATGGTACGATAGCCATTACGCAAAGAAATGATGCTTTGGGAGAAGTAGCCAAAGAAAATGATGGTGCGTATGTTGTAGCCAGTACAGGAAAAGAAGATATAGGGCAATTGGTGTCTGTGATAAGAGGTAAATATAAAAATAAACAGCAGGGCGAAGTGATGATCAAAGAGCGTGTAGAGTATTTTTACTATCCGTTAGGGGTTGGACTGTTGTTGTTGCTTATTGCATTTAGTTCGATGCCTAGAAGGAGAAAAGTATGAAAAGATCCATTTTATTGATGTTGAGTACTGGTGCTTTACTTCATGCCGGACTTACTGACTTTAAAACTATACAATGAAGCAAATCAGGCATATGAAGCGCAAGAATATAGCAAGAGTGTGAATTTGTTAAAGAGTTTAGATGCTAAAAGCCCTCAAAAACAGTATGATATAGGAAATGCACTCTATAAAGATAAAAAATATGATGAAGCTATGGAAGCGTATGATAGAGGCAGAAGGTATAGATGAAGCCACTAGACTGCATAATATAGGAAACAGTCAGTTTCAGAAAAAAGAGTGGGACAAAGCCATAGAAACATATGAAAAAGCTTTAGAGTTAAAAGAGGATGAAGATACAAGATTTAATCTTGAATTAGCTAAAAAGCAGAAGAAAAAAGAAGAAGAACAAAAGCAACAAGAATCAAGATCAAAAAGATGATCAGAAGAACGATAAAGAGCAAAACCAAGACAATAAACAAGATCAAGAATCAAAAACAGAATCAAGATCAAAAAGATCAAGGTAAGCAAAAAGCAGGACCAAAAAAATAAAGAGCAGAATAAACAAAACCAAGATCAGAAAGACAAAGACGGTAAAAAGAAAGAAGATAAGAAAAAAGAGGGTGAAAAAGACAAATCAGATGCTCAAAAAGAGAAAAAGCCTCAAGATCAAAAAAGGTGACAAAGAAGTCAGGTCAGCCTAAAGAGCAAAAGAAGATGAGCAAAGAAGATAAACTGAAAGAACAAGAGTTAAAACGTCTTATGAAAAAGATGGATCAGAAAAAACACCTACAATGATGTATCAGATGGGTGAAGGTAAAAAAGGTGAAAGGAGTGAAGATGCGAAACCTTGGTAAAGTATTGTTGATCATAACATTGGCATTACAATATATTTGGGCAGATGGAGTAGAAGCTATCGTATCTAGTACAGAAGTAGTAAGTGGTAATCCTGTTCAATTACAGATCAAGGCTATAGGGGATGATGCAGAATTTCCAGATATACAAATGATCGATGGACATAGTGTCATAGGTACTAACTCTGGAAGCAGCAGTTCATATAGCTATATCAATGGAAAAATGAAAAGTCAGCATACTACGACAAAAACGTATACTTTCCTGCCTAACCAAAATGTAACCATTCCTTCTTATGAAGTAAAGATAGATGGAAAGAGCTATAAAACACAACCTATTGATATAAAGATAGTGACATCCAATGCACCTGTAGGACAAAGTAATGATATGTTCTCTTTACAGATGCATGCCAATAAAACCAAGGTCATGGTAGGTGAATCACTCATGGTAACAGTCTATTTTTCTTTGAAAAATGGTGTGAGACTATCACAGGACATACAATATACAGCACCTAGTTTCCCAGGTTTTGTGGTAACAGAAGATGGTGATCAAAATGCCTACATTAAAGGTAACTATCAAGTCCAAGAAGTAAGATATATCCTTACAGCACAACAAGAAGGAAATTTTACAGCTACTCCTGCATATGCTAAAGTAGGTAGTAGCAGATAGAAGCAGAAGAGATATATTTGGTATGTCTTTTGGAACAAAATGGAAGCAGATGGCATCAAATAGTCTGGAGTTAGAAGTTCTACCTCAGGTACAAGAGAGTGATCTGGTAGGAGACTTCACTTTAGATGCAACTATAGATGCACAGGAAGTTAAAGCCAATAAACCTGTAAATCTCACTATCAAAATAGAAGGAAAAGGTAATCTGGAAAGTTTTGAATTTCCTAAGTATGAGATAGACGGGGTAACGGTGTATAGTGATGAAGCGAAGATCGAAACCAAAGTGGTAGATGGTGAGACTTTATAGTAGTTATAGTAAGAGTTTTGCCTTTATTTCAGAAGAAGATTTTAGTATCCCTGCACGAAGTTTTTCTATGTTGACACCTGAAGATCATCAATTGAAAGAATTGAATGTGAATGCCTATGATATTAGTATCAAGAAAGCATCTAGTTCATCATCTAGTATCTGAAAACACCTGATACACATGGTGTGGTTCAAACAAAAATGAACAATCATCGTCTAGCAAAGAAGAGAGTGTGGAAAAAAGAGTTGAAGTCAAAGGTGTAGCATGGTGGATGTTAGGAGTAGCCTTTGCTTTAGGTATGTTATTTATGTTTGTTCTTAAGATGGCTGCCTAATTTAACAAGTCGAAATGCAAGTCCTTACAAAGAGTCTGAAGCATTGAAAATTCTGTATGGTCATATGAGTGAAGATACGGAGATAGAAGAGATGGTACGTAAACTGTATGCCCGTAAAAATGGTGATAAAAGCTGTAGAGATAGATAAAAAAGTACTTAAAAGATGGTAGAGCGCTTATAAGATAGTATAGTATTGCAAAAGGTTGATAGGAATCTCAGACTGTAGTCTAGTCCAAGATGTCATGTAAAGTATTGGCATCTTTCATCCATTTATTCAAGTGTATCCCACTCTTCATTCTCTACCATCTTTTGGCACTTTTTAAGTTCAGATTGAAATGAGTTAATGGCTTTAAGTACATTGCTCTTATTCTGTCTGAAGATATCTTCCCACATATTGGGTGAAGATTTTGCGATACGGCTCATGTCTTTAAACCCACCGCCTGCCAGATGCGATAATACTTTTTGAATCTTCCTGTGCCATAACAGAATTTGCTAAGTGCATAACTAACAGCATGGGGCATATGAGAGATAAAAGCTGCATGTCGATCATGCTCTTTAGCATCCATACAGACGATATTCATACCAATATCAGTAAAAAGTTTTTTAGCAACTTTTTGTTGATGCTCTCCACTTTTTTCAAGGTCACAAAGTACAACAACTTTATCCGTATAAAGGTCTTCAAGTGCAGCTGTAGGACCAAATTTCTCTGTACCTGTCATAGGATGGGCAGCCACAAAATTATGTCGAATATCAGAGGGGATAGAAAGAGAGATTTTTTGTTTTGTACTTCCTAGATCAATAACAGTACATGTATCAGTTAAAGAACCTAATTGTTTAACAACAGAGATAATACCATCTACTGGGATACTAAGAAAGATGATATCACAACTTTTTAATGTGTCGATCGAGGTACAAACTTCATCTACAAGGCCTAATTCAAGTGCTTGAGAAGCAATGAAGTTCGTTGTGGTCCAAACCAATAAAATAATACTCTTTAGAATGCTTTTTGAGTGCAAGACTTAAAGACCCACCCATAAGTCCTAAACCAACTATACCGACTTTGATTATGGCCATAATGTATCCACCTGATTTTTTGTGAAAGAGTATAGCATGATTTCTCTGTTTATTATCAGATTCTTATTGAAAAACAGATAGAATATTAGCAAATTATACTAAGGCTCATTATGATCAAAAAGATAGCACTTTTTAAGATACTCCTTGCTTGGATGCTCATAGGTTCACTCCTTTCTGCCCAAAAAGTTACACAGATTAAATTTGAGGGACTTGTACGTCTTTCTCCAACTACTGCAAAAGAGATTGCGGGTATTCGTGTTGGTGATGAGATCAATGCTGGAAAGATTAATGATTCTATTAAAAACTTTTTCTCTCAAGGTTATTTTAAAGATGTATGGGTAGATCAACAAGGTGGTGTGCTTATTTATCATTTTGAAGAAAAATTAGCTATTGCAAATGTTGATATTCAAGGGTATGGTTCAGGTGATGACGGTACCAAGCTTTTAGAAGGTATAGGTCTAAAAAAAGGTGATCTATATGATCAAAGACGTGTGAAGAAAGCGAAAAGAACACTTATTGCCAAGTTAGAAAGTCAAGGCTATTATGACACAGTGGTTGAAGTAAGTACAACTCCTGTGGGAGAAAGCAGTGTTGCTATTGTCTTTGATGTAAACAAAGGTGAAAAGATCATTATCGAAAAACAAAACTTTGTGGGTGCAGAGCATTTGGTTCAAAGTGATCTTGAACTGGATCTTGCAAACAAAGAAAAAGATTGGCTTGGTTGGATGCCTTGGAGAAATAACGGAGAAGCTACAGCAGATCAGCTTGAATATGATGCATATAGAGTAAAAGATGTATATATGAGACATGGTTACCTGGATGCATATGTAAGTAAACCTCTAATGAGGGTTGACTTTGGTTCGTATAAGGCAAATGTAGATTATCAGGTGGTTGAGGGTATACAATATCGTGTTGGAACGATAACTATTACACAAGATGTTAAAGGGCTTAATACAGCAGATATAAAAGATGACCTCATACTAAAAGAAGGTAAGATATTCAATATCAAGCGTATGCGAAAAGATATTACTACCTTGGAAGAAAAAGTAGGTAATCTTGGCTATGCTTTTGTAAAAGTTGCTCCACAGATGCATAAGGATCCAGAACAGAAGATCATTAACCTGAATTATGTTGTTCAACCAGGAGATATTGTGACTATCAACGATGTAATTATCTCTGGTAACGACAGCTACAAAAGACAGGGTAATCCGTCGTTATATCTATTTGGCACCTGGTGATAAGTTCAATGCTGGTGATCTTAAAGATTCAAAAAATGCATTGGGAAGAACAGGATTCTTTGAAAAAGTAGATGTTGAAAGTCAGAGAGTCTCAGCAGATAAGATCAATCTGCTTGTTAAAGTAACAGAGACATCTACAGGTACGATCTCTGCAGGTGGTGGTTATGGAAGTTATGAAGGTTTAATGTTCAATGCTTCTGTTTCAGATAGAAATTTCCTCGGTTCTGGTATCAACTCGACTGTAGGTTTTGAAATTTCAAGGATCTCTACAAACTATAATCTTTCTTTAGTAAACCCAAAAGTTTGGGACAGTATGTATAGTTTGGGATTTAGTGTGTATAAAAGAGACTATGAGTATATTGATTTTACGCAAGATCAGCTAGGTGGGTCTTTGACATTGGGTAGAGAATTTTATAGACACTTCCATGTTTCTACAGGGATCGGGTATGTAGATAACCAATCAGAGTATAGTGATAACAATAATTCATATTTAGATAGCTTTGGGAATACAATTTATTTATCGGATTTCTATAGAACTTTATATAATGATCAGTACTCCAAAACATCATTGTTTGTAGGTGTCAATTATGATAATACAGATGATTTTTATACTCCAAGAGAAGGGATGATAGTATCTGTAAATCTTGAGTATGCACAATTAGATGGAACGTATGACATCAATACAACTGCTGGAACAACTGGTGATTATGGAGATTTTCTTAAAACATCTGTAAAAGCAGGAGTCTATTATGGACTTGAAGACTGGATCGATTATGATCTTATCTTACGTCTGAAAGGTAGAGCAACAACCATTTCAAATGATGATACAGAGAAATTACCGATTGCAGAAAAACTATTTTTAGGTGGTATAGGAAGTATAAGAGGATATAACCCTTATTCACTTTCTCCTTTCGTTGTTGAAGGTGATCCATATAGTGGTCTTAAGGGAGGTAAACATAGTGCATCAACCTCAGTAGAAGCAAGTATACCTCTTTCCGAAGCAGCAAAAATGAGATTGGCATTCTTCTATGATTATGGTATGATCGGTCAAGATAGTTTTACTGAGATTCAAAGATCATCTACAGGTGTGGTTTTAGAATGGCAGTCCGGATTTGGACCTATCAACCTTGTATTTGCATATCCTATAGATGAGCAAGAGGGTGATCAAACAGCAGTATTTGAATTCTCAATGGGATCAAAGTTCTAGTGATTCTCTGATCAAAGAGTAAGACTTTTTTCTTACTCTTTATATCATATTTTAAATCCCCAACATTTTATTTTTAGGTAATGTGCTTTCATCTTCTATAATGATCGCAAATGGTATAGGTTTTTCTAAAGCTTTTACTTTCTCTTTTGCTAAATATAATGGTTTATCAGAGATGATACGCAGGGTTTTATTTTCATAAGTGAACTGGATATTTGCACTGTTGGAAGCCTCATAAAGAAGTACAGTAAGGGTATAGATAAAACTTAACCAAAACAGTTTATCTTTTTCCGGAAGCAGGGGTTTATAGTGTTCAAAGAGAGGTTTATTTAACAGCTCTTTCCCAAACATTCGTAACAGTGATGATATAAGAAGTATCTGCTCATGGGTAAAACCATAGTTTAGTTCCTGCATAGCGATATAAAAAGCATGTTGATGTGATCTGTAAACCGTCAGTGTTTGTCCAATACTGGAGAGCTTCAGTGCCCAAAGAAGCTCTTCTTCATATTGTTTGTTATCATTAATATCTTTTTGTAATACACTATAGAGACTTGAAGCCAATTTGAGTTTTGTTTTACGTTTCTTTTCTATAATGACCGAAGGCTTAAATCTATCTAATATTGAAACAATACTTGGATTGATATTAACTGGAAATTTTAGATTATCATCTCTAAGAAGTTGTTCTAAAAAAACACCTTCTCGTACACCAACAGCACTTGAAATGACAGTTTGTGCACCTATATGAGAAAGTATTTCATTAAAGATAAGTGTACCTTCACGTGATAGTATCATAACGGTTTTTTTTCAATCCGAACTGTTTGAGATTTTTTGCACTTGAAAGAGGAATCGCATCAAGATAAGCTTTATGTTCTTCAATAGTATAGGAAAAAGCATGGAGTTTATCCAAAGGATACGAAACTTGCTTCATAATACCTCTTAGAAAGGGTTCTAGCTGTTCCTCCTATACCAATAGCTAGAGTATGCCTAAACTGTGTCAGGAAGTTGATTTAATTCATTTTGTATATATGCTTTTACTTTCTCATTTATCATTGAGGGTGTGAAACCTTTATCAAAGAAAAGTTCTTTGAGTCTCACTGTACCAAGGTTAAGAGAATAGGTATCGATGATATGTCCATTTTTTATGAGTGTCATATCGGATGATCCACCACCGATATCTATAGTAATCCCTTCATGGATGGGTAATAGATTGGTCGCTGCAATACCACCATATTTTGCTTCTGTGTTCCCATCGATAATTTTAATGAAGAGTCCAAGCTCTTTTTGGATCCAGCGTACAAATTCCTTTCCGTTTGGTGCATCTCTAAGTGCAGATGTAGCGACACAAAGGGTTTTATTTGTTTGATATTTATTGATAGTATTGAGGAAAGATTTTAAAGTAAGATAGGCACGTTTTGATACCAATGGGTTGGAGATAACCCTCTTTTTCATAAGCGCCTTCACCTATGCGAACTTTTGATTTTTGTTCGCAGATAAGATGAAAACCGTAACGACTTGTCTTTTCGAAAATAACAAGCCTGGCAGAGTTTGAACCGATATCAATGATAGCAGTTCGCTTTGACATTGACTAATTACTCTTCTACTTGCAGTTGATCATATTTAAATTTTAACTCTTCAACATTCTCAACATTGTCAGGGTCCGGAACGATACAATCTACAGGACATACAGCGATACATTGTGGCTCATCAAAATGACCTACACACTCCGTACATCTATCTGGGTCTATAAAATAAACTGGATCATTCTCTTCGATTGCTTCATTTGGACATTCTTCTCTACATGCATCACATGCAATACATTCATCTGTTATTAATAATGCCATTCTTTCCTCTGTGTTATGTTATTTATAGGAGTTATAACGGAACAAAGCTTATGCTTAAATTAAATTATCTATGAATTTATAATAAAATTTTACTTTGGTAGTTTTTTGGTAAAAGAGGACATATTGTACTTTTGGTCTTACCTGCAATTTTATAACGTATTTTTGCGATAAGATCATATAAAAGTATCCCGTAAGATTTTAGGTATGAATTCAATTATTTTAGCCATAAAGAACCATATGCCACCAAGTCGCTTAAGCAGAGAAATGCCTGCATCACTTTTATAGAGGGTTTCTCCATTTTGTGTATAGAGTATAATGCTCTCCATATCTTTGATATCGATATTTTTCTCTTTTATAGTTTCACCCTGAAGAGGAGCAAAAGTCAGTAGATCATGTTTGTCCCTTACTAATACAAAACGAATGATGGCATGACAAAATGCACAAGTCCCATCATAAAAAAGAATAGCTTTAGTTTGAGAGCTGAGAAGTTTTGAACCACATAGTATAAAAAGGCGCCAAAAAGTGTCATGGCGCTGAGGATTTAAGAGATCTTTTTAGGAAAACAAAATCTGTAACCACGTCTTCTAACAGTTTCAATTGTGGTGATATCTAAAGGTTTGTCCATTTTTTGACGGATCTGATTAATAGCTACTTCAATGACGTTAGGTGTAACAAGTTCAGGTTCTTCCCAAATGGCATCAAGGAGTTGCTCTTTAGAAACGATCTGGTCTTTATGCATAGCCAAGTGAGTTAAAACTTCAAATGGTTTACCTTTAAGTTCTATCTCTTCCCCTTGATAGATGATCTTTTCCTCTTCAGGATTAATAATGAGATCTTCTATCTCAATAATATTAGAAACGCCAAATCGTAGTTTGGCTTCAATACGCACTAGTAAAATATCATAGTCAAGAGGTTTTCTGATAAAGTCATCTGCACCAGAACGCAATGCTTTGATCTCACTCTCTTTGTCTTCACGTTCAGAGAGCACGATGACAGATGTTTTATGTGCTTCTGTTTTAATGGTGGAGATGATATCTAGATTTTTTTCACTACCTGATGGCCATGCAAGCAGTACCAGATCGTAGTTTCTGATATCGAGATAGTACCTTGCATCACCAAGATTTTCAGCTACATCATTTTGATAACCCTCTTCTGTCAATCTCTCTGAAAGTGTTTTGCTGAGTGTCACTTCATCTTCTATGATCAATATTCTCATAAGTGAACCTTTTTATCTTTAAGATTTATTTAATATTATAACATAAAAAATAGGGTGTTTTAAAAAAAATTTAAAAATTCCAAGTTTTGCTTAAGGAAACAGTACAGTTGGCTAAAATATCCGGTTTAGATATTTTGAGTGAGAGTGTTTGAAGATCTGGATAGGTAGTATAGAGTAGTTCTTTGATTCCGATAAGAGCATTTTCTAAAAGTTCATAGCGTTTTTCTTTGAGTTCATTGTGTATTAAAAGTACTATATCTGCATAATCAATAAATTCATCATTGCTATAATTATAAGAAGCTTCAAGGTTAATAATGACACGTTGTGGTCTTTCACGTTCAAAGTCGAGTAAACCGATGATAACATCAAAGGTTAGATCCTCTATATGAATGGTCATTTTAGACTTTGCCTTCTTCTTTGTTGAAAATTCTTACGATATTTGGAATATGCTTATAGAAGATGATAAACGAGATGATCCAAATAGGAGCGTGTGAACCTATACCTGGTACTTCAGGGTAGATCACATAAGAGGCTATAATGAAGGCAATGAGACCTATGAGTGATGAGAGTGATGAGATCTTTAAACCTTTTGCCGCACCCAGCCAGACAACAATAGCAATAAGCGCGGGAATAGGCATCAAAACAAGTAGTACACCAAAACCTGTGGCTACACCTTTCCCTCCTTCAAAAAATAAAAATGCTGAAAAACAGTGTCCGACTACAGCAAGTACTGCAATGGTCCAAAGTACACTTTCGGGTGATCCCAGCATCTTAGCAACAAGTATGACAAGGACACCTTTTATTGCATCTAAAAAGAGTGTGATTGCCCCTAATTTTTTTGCCAGTTTCGGGTCTTGTTCTTTCACCACACGAAGTACATTGGTAGCACCGATATTTCCACTACCTGCTTCTTTGATGTCAACCCCTGCAAATTTTTTAGCAAGAAGGTATCCAAAAGGAATTCCGGCTATAAGGTAGGCTGCAAGATAGAGTAAAATATTCTGATTTGTTAAAAAGTCCATAATTTGTCCACAATTAAAATTTATACTGCACTTATCTTGAAAATGTTATAAGTACCTGAATAGTGCAATTTTATCCGAATTTTGATAAAATAGCCACATTATTGAAAGGATTAGGTTCCTGAAGGATATAAATGAGTATTGATTATAGAGCTGAAATTAACAGGCTTAAACAAGAATTGGATGTTACGGTAGTGGCACACTATTATCAGCGTGATGAAGTGTTTGAAATGGCTGATATCACAGGAGACAGTTTGGAGTTGGCACGCAGATGCCAGGCAGACACAAACCCATGGGTCGTTTTTTGCGGTGTCGGTTTTATGGGCCAGAGTGTAAAGGTTATTGCTCCTGAGAAACGTGTACTTATGCCAAAGATAGCATGTTGTGCTATGGCACGTATGATGGATGGTTCTTATTTTGATGAATCTGTACAGTATATGGTAGATAGAGGCATTGCTAAAGAAGATATTTTGCCAATCACCTATATTAATTCTGATGCTTCAGTTAAAGCAAAAGTAGGTCAAATGGGTGGACTGGTATGTACCTCTTCCAATGCATACAAGATCATCGAGAAAGGCTTGGAGAGCGGAAAGAAGATTCTCTTCGTACCAGATAGATGTTTGGGACAGAACTTTGCGATACAAATGGGTTTGAAGTCTTGTGTGATCGGTGTGGAAGTAGATGGAAAAGAGTGTGATCCCAAAGAAGCAGATATCATCTGTTTTAATGGTTTCTGTTCTGTGCATCAACTCTTTACCGTAGATGATGTAGAGTTCTACAGAAATAAGTATCCGGGTATCAAGATAGCTGTACACCCGGAATGTGACCCAAGTGTAGTACTTGCAGCAGATTTTTCAGGTTCTACTTCACAGCTTATCAAGTATGTCAATGATCTTGACCCGGAACAAAAAGTAGCTATAGGAACAGAGTATAATCTTGTCAACAGAATGAGAAAGGGTAATACCTATGTGCTCTCTTCCACCAAACCAGAATGTCCTACGATGAATGAAACGACTTTGGAAGATCTATATAACACACTAAAGTCCATCGAAGATAATCAACCTATCAATGAGATCGTAGTGGATCCTCATACGATAGAGTATGCAAATTTGGCATTAGAACGTATGTTGGCGATAAAGTAATGTTAAAAGAGACATTTTTAAAGGCTTTAGTAGCCGAAGACTTAGGACGTGGAGACTTATTCTCACGTATTAGTACAAGTATACCGATACGAGCGTATATCATTGCTAAGAGTGATGGTGTGTTCGCAGGACAGGAGTATGTAGAGAGATTTGCAAAGATGTATGACCTGTCACTGGAATGGCAAGTTTCTGATGGCAGTCGTTTTGTAAAGGGTGAAAAACTTCTCTTTATCTCAGGAGATTCAAAAATTATTCTCTCTTTGGAACGTTCCATTTTAGACATGGTACTTCATGCAAGCTCTATAGCTACTTTGACAGCTAAGTATGTAGATGCTATCAAAGGTACGGGTGTGAAGTTGTTGGATACAAGAAAAACAAGACCACTGCTTCGTGAGTTTGAAAAATATGCAGTACGCTGTGGCGGAGGAATTAACCATCGTATGGGGCTTGATGATTGTCTCATGTTGAAAGATACACATCTTCAGACGATAGATGATTTGGATGCATTTATGAAAGAAGTACGTCAAAAAATACCATTTACCTCAAAGGTTGAGATAGAGTGCGAAACACTTCGCATGGCTAAAATAGCGATGCAAGCCGGAGCAGATATTGTGATGTGTGACAATATGTCTATTGAAGAGACCAGAGAAGTCGTGGTATACAGAAATGAGAATTATCCTCATATCTTACTCGAAGCCAGTGGTAATGTAACACTTGAGACGATTGAAAAGATTGCAAGCACTGGAGTAGATGCTATCAGTTCAGGCGCAGTTATTCATCAGGCAAATTGGATAGATCTGTCTATGAAGGTAGAGTAGTAATACTCTGTTAACACTATTGGTTATAATCCAATACCGTGTTGATCAAACAATGAAAGAACAAAATGATACTTGATAGCCTTCCTTATGATGAAGTGAAACAAAAGATAGAGTCTGCACATTCTATTACCATACTTTCTCACCTTAATCCTGATGCCGATACTTTGGGTACGGCACTGGGTATTTTTGCATTGTTAAGTAAAGATAAAAGCAAAAAAGTGGAAGTAGTGAATGCCTCAACTGCATTACCTCTCTATCTTGATTTCTTACCAAACTTTAAAAAGATCAAACACCATATGGACTATACAGACAGTTTGATACTCTCATGTGACTGTGGAAGTGTAGATAGGTTAGGATTTGATCTAGAAGGTAGAGATATTATCAACATTGACCACCATCAGAGTAATACACGTTACGGAAGTATTAATGTAGTGATAGTAGAGTATGCCTCTGCATCACAGGTTGCATTTGCATTGTTCAAAGAACTCTATACTGTAGAGGCTGATGCGGCAACATGTTTTTATGCAGCATTGCTTTCTGATACAAGATATTTTACCACTACATCAGTCAATGAAGAGGTGTTTAAAACAGCAAGATCTTTAGTTGAAGCAGGTGCTCTTCCTGATGAAGTTGCTTATCATTTTACACAGAGGCGATCTTTAAGCTCATTGCGTCTTTTGGAAAAAGCTTTAGCCTCTTTATCTTTATATCATGATGCGAAAATTGCTACACTCATGGTGACCAAAAAGGATATAGCAGCAAGTGGTGCAACAATACCAGATATGGAGGGTATTGTGGATTATGCCAGGTCTTTAGCCACTGTTGAAATAGCACTTTTTGCAATGGAGTTAGAGGATGGAATACGTATCTCTTTACGTAGCGAAAAAGTAGATGTATCCAAAGTCGCCATGGCTTTTGGCGGTGGTGGACATAAAGTGGCTGCAGGCTTTACCATAGCACAATCTGATTTACAAGAAAGTATAGATACAATTTTAATAAAGATAGAAGAATTAGGATTAATAGATGAAAAATAAAAGCGATAAAAAAAGTGGAGGCAAGATAATAGCTGTATTGTTATTATTGATTTTACTTGCCGGAGCAGGATATGTATATACGGCACCAGAATTTGAGAGAGAAGTACCAACAGTGCATAGTGAACAAAATGTATTTTGGAATCGTAAGGATCCTCTCAAGGTTCAACTTTCTGATAATGAAGGATTGAAAAGTTTTGAACTTATTTTAAGTGATGGGAAAAACAGTCTTATTGTTGGACAAGGAATATTTGAGGAGAAGACCAAAGAACAAATACTCTTAGTGAAGTATCCTAAAAGTAAAGTATTGGATCCTAATGCAAAGAAGCTAATATTAAAAGTGTTAGTCAATGACAGCAGTTTGTGGAATTTTACTCAAGGTAACAAGAGTGAAAAAGTGATTGACATCAATGTTGACTATAAAAGACCAAATGTAAATCTAGTTGCAAACTCTTACAGTATTACACAGGGAGGTAGTGCCTTGGTTGTATTTCAGGCGGAAGATGAGAACCTTGATATGCTTTATGTAGAAGTAGGGGAAGAAAAGTTTAAGGCACAACCTTATAAAAAAGAAGGATATTATGCAACACTCATAGCTTGGCCATTCACGAAAGAAGATTTTAAAGCAGATATTATTGCTATAGATATTGCAAAAAACAAACGTATTGTTGAGATTCCTTTTTATATAAAGAATCATAATTATAAAGTTTCATGGATCAAAGCAAAAGATAAATTTATTGATGGAAAGATCACAGATCTGGCATCCAGTGACCCTGAATATGCACATATAGATGATAAACTTGAAAAATTAAAAGCGATCAATGAAACAATGCGTCTTAAAAATGAAGATTTGATTCATACATTAAGTAAAGAAGTCTCTTCTGAAGTTTTAGAAAAGTGGAAAATTGAAAAGTTTTATCCGCTAAGAAATGGACAAAAAGTTGCTAGTTATGGTGATGAGAGACATTACTACTATGGAGATAAGGATAATGAAGTATCACACTCATATCATGTAGGTTATGACCTGGCAAGTACAAAAATGGCAACGATTAAAACATCTAATCCAGGTAAAGTAGTGTATGCAAGCGAAAATGGAATTTATGGAAATATGCCTATGATCGACCATGGTTTAGGTCTTTATTCACTTTATGGTCACTGTTCACAACTTTTGGTAAATGAAGGTGATGAAGTGAAGGCAGGAGATGATATAGCAAAAACAGGTATCACAGGATTGGCACTAGGTGACCATCTTCATTTTGGACTCTTGGTTCAAGGTATAGAAGTTAGACCTGTAGAATGGTTTGATCAAGATTGGATCAGGAAGAATGTGGATGATATATTTAAGGCTGCAGATAAGATAATTCAAGGGAAATAGCTTAAATATTATACAGTAGAGTATACTTTTTGCAATAATTATTATATTATAGTATAATACTGACAATAAAAAAATGAGAAAGGAGAGAGTAATGCAGCAAAGAACATTGAAAAGATCTGTTGAAGTTGTGGGTATTGGCTTGCATAAAGGTGAGCCTATTAAGTTAAGACTTGAACCACTAGATGTAGATGCAGGTATTATGTTCTATCGTGAAGATCTAGCGATGAGTATACCACTTTCTCCTGACTCAGTGATAGATACACGTATGGCTACAGTTATAGGAAACGAGAAAGGGTATATCTCTACGATAGAGCATTTTCTCTCTGCAGTATATGCCTATGGGATAGACAATATGCGTGTAGTTGTAGATGGAAATGAAATGCCGATCATGGATGGTTCATCCATCTCTTTTTGTCTTTTGTTAGAAGAAGCAGGTATTCAAGAGCAGGATGCACCAAAGAAAATTATTTGTGTTAAAAAACCGGTTGAGGTTATTGAAGGTGATAAGTTTGTTCGTCTATTACCTCATGAGAGTGCACAATTTGATTTTCGTATCAAGTTTGACCACCCTGTGATCGGTGATCAGAAAGAGCATTTTGACTTCAGTACTAAAAATTTTGTAGAAGAGATCGCAAGAGCAAGAACATTTGGCTTTGCTAAAGATATACAGTATCTCCAAAGTCAAAATCTGGCACTTGGTGCAACACTCCAAAATGCTATAGGACTTGATGACCATAAAGTCCTGAATCCTGAAGGATTACGTTTTGACAATGAATTTGCAAGACATAAGATATTAGATGCTATGGGAGATATGATGGTCTCTGGACATAATATTCTGGCTAAATATGAATCATTTGCAGGAAGTCATGATCTTAAATTATAAACTTACTGCTAAATTGCTCTCAGACAGTAAAAATTATGATCTTGTAGCAGTAGAAGAGTTACAAAGTAGAGCATTTGCAAAAAGCTTTGCCTAAGAAATACGAACTTCTCATTATCTCTATCTCTTCACCTCTTCTGTTAGGGGTATATGAAGAGGGTAGACTTATTGAAACTATATCCAGTGAGTTAAAAACTTCCGAAATTCTTTTACCTTTGATCAAAGAATATCTAGATAAATATGATATCTCTACAATTATATATACTCGAGGTCCAGGCTCTTATATGGCTATAAAACTCACCTATATCATGCTTAAAACGATAGAGATCATGCAAGGTATTAAGTGTGTTGGATGCAGTGGTTTTGCTTTAAATGGAGGAGAACCAATCAAAGCGGTAGGAAATCTTTATTTTATCAAGGAAAAAGAGACTATAATTACAAAAAAATATGAACAACCGGTCAATGTAAATTTTACATTACCTCAGAGTATTCAAGATCTTGAATTAGATGAAGAATCAACACCTGACTACATACTGCCAGCTGTTTAGTATACATAGTATCAGCATATTTTTGGAGTTCTACTCTAAAAGCGTTCAAAATAAGGACAACGATGTTTATAAGCGTACCCGCAACCTCTGCAAACTTAGGACCAGGATTTGATACCTTGGGTCTTGCAGTAGATCTAAGAAATGAAATTATTATCACACCTTCAAAATTTTTAAGTATTTCAACACATGGAGAGGGCGCTGACAATCCTAAGATTAAGAAAAATTCCCTCTTTTTAAGTATTTTTAATGAAAACTATAAAAGACTTACAGGAAAAGAAGATAATTTCAGATTTGAATTTCATAATCGTATTCCGATCTCAAGAGGACTTGGAAGTTCTTCAGCTGTGATCGTTGCAGCATTGAGTGCTGCTTATACTGCTGCTGATAAAAAGTATAACAAAAGAGAAATACTTAATCATGCACTACGTTATGAGCATCATCCGGACAATATTACACCTGCGGTGATGGGTGGTTTTAATGTTGCCTGTGTTGAAGGTGACAGAGTCTATAGTAAAAAAAGACGTATGCCTGAGTATCTCAGGGCTGTAGTGGTGGTACCAAACCGTACTATATCTACCGCAAAGTCTCGTACTATCCTACCAAAAATGTATAGAAAAGAGGAGACAGTGTATTCACTTTCGCGTTCCTCTTATATGACAGCACTTTTTATGAGTGAATCATGGGATCTTTTGCGTATCGCATCCAAAGATAAACTTCATCAGGCCAGACGTATGAAAATGATGCCTGAACTGTTTGATGTACAAAAATTGGCACTGAAACATGGTGCCCTCATGAGTACACTTTCAGGTTCAGGTTCTACATTTTTTAATCTTGCATATGATAAAGATGCAGATAAAATGGCACAAGCATTGCAAGCACGTTTCCCTCAATTCAGGGTTTTTATTCTCTCTTTAGACAATAATGGTGTCATAACCAAAGGTTAAGCTGTACGCTTAATCTCTTTTTAGGTATAATACGCATGAAAAAATCACAGCCAATACGTATGTGCATCGCTTGCCGAAGTAGACATCCTCAAAATACTTTAACTCGATTAAAACAAGAGGGTAATGAGGTAGTAGCATTTAATGGCAAAGGAAGAAGTTTTTACCTCTGTGATATTTGTAGAAAAAATGAAAAAAAAATCCAAGGTTTAGTGAAACGTTTTAAACAAAATGCAGAACGATTTACGAAGTTATTGGAAGAGTTGACCACTTAAGGCAACACATGCAATTAGTTGCATTATATTAAAGGAGTTAATAAATAATGGATAAAGTTAAAATCCAAGAAATAGCAGATGAAGCGGGATTATCAAACGCAGATTTGCTAGATAAAGCCAAAGAATTAGGTTTTGATGTTAAAGCAGCAAACAGTACTATCAGTATGGAAAATGCCGGTATTCTTGTAGATTATGCGATTAGCGGAACATTACCAAAAGGGTTTAATAAACCTGGTAGCAAACCTAAGATCACAGTTGTAAAGAAAAAAGCTGAAGTGATTGAAAAGAAAGTAGAAACTCCAAAAGTAGAAACTCCTGCTACTGAAGAGAAAACAGTTGAAAGAAATGTAGAGACTCCTAGAAGCAGTAGAAGACAGTAGTGTTGAAGACAACGAAATCAGAAGTGACTAAAAAAGACATTGAAGAAAAACCTGTACGTAAAGCGGTGAAAAAACGTAAAGGTATTTCTGTTGTAAGCAAGTCAGCAGAATCTGAAGAACCTGCTGTTGAAGATGAAGATAAACCAAAAAGAAAAACACTTTCTCGTGGTGGGATAAAGATTGTTAGAAAAGCGAAGCCAGCACCTGTAAGAGCTGCTACAAAGATATCTATGGAAGAGCAGACACCATATGTATCCAAAAAGAAGCCTAAAAAAGTAGCAGAAGCTAGAGATGCAGGTACTAAAATAGATATCTTTAACCATGAAAGTATGAGTGGTGAGATCGATAGTGGTTTTGGTGAAGAAGAAGTAGTACTTTTAGATTTCTCTGATAAAAATATCTATGAAGATATGATGCGTCAAGAGCAAAAACGTAAAGAGGAAGCCAAAAAACGAGAAGCTTGCAAGTGCAGGAACCTGGTAAAGGTAAACAAGCATTCCGTCCTCAGCAGAAACGTTCATTGAAGCGTGGCGGTAAACGTAAGAAATATGAAAAAACTGAAAATACAGAAGTGGTCACTTCTGTCGAGATCCCTGAAAATGTAAGGGTTTATGAGTTTGCAGAAAAAGTCAATCGTTCTGTAGGTGAAGTTATCGGGGTACTTTTTGCATTAGGTATGATGGTAACGAAGAATGACTTTTTAAGCAAAGATGAAATTGAAATTCTTGCTGAAGAGTTTGAAGTTGAAGTCACGACTGTTAATCCTCTTGATGAACTTGATGTTGCAGAAGATTATGATGTCCAAGAGGATGAAGAGAATCTTGAAGAGAGACCACCTGTGATCACTATTATGGGACACGTTGACCATGGTAAGACATCACTGCTTGATAGAATACGTACTTCAAAAGTAGCAGATAAAGAAGCGGGTGGAATCACACAGCATGTAGGTGCTTACCAAGTAGAAAAAAATGGTAAGAAGATCACTTTTGTGGATACTCCGGGTCACGAGGCATTTACAGAAATGCGTTCACGTGGAGCACAGGCGACAGATATTGTTATTATTGTTGTTGCAGCTGATGATGGTGTTATGCCTCAAACCAAAGAAGCAATTGCTCATACCAAGGCAGCAGATGTACCTATGATCGTTGCGATCAACAAAATGGATAAAGAGAGTGCAAACCCTGATAATGTTAAGGCTCAACTTGTCAGAGATAGGTGTCATGGCAACAGATTGGGGTGGAGAGTATGAGTTTGTTCCTGTATCTGCACACTCTGGTATGGGTATAGATGATTTACTTGAAACGATCCTTTTGCAAGCAGAAGTGATGGAACTAAAAGCAAATCCAAATAGAAAAGCCAAAGCTGTTGTAGTTGAAAGCTCCCTTGAAAAAGGTTTTGGACCTGTAGCCAATGTGATCATTAAAAATGGTACATTGCGTGTAGGTGACAATGTGATCGTAGGTAAAACATATGGACGTATCAAGGCGATTAAACTTGATGATGGAAGCAATGCTAAAGAGATCGGACCAAGTACACCTGCAGCTATTGTAGGACTTAATGAAGTGCCTGGTGCAGGTGATGAACTTATCGTAATGGATACAGATAAAGAAGTACGTGAATTGGCTGCAAAAAGAGCGGAGTATGATAGAGCTAAGCAACTTTCTAAGAGTACAAAGGCATCTCTTGATGATCTTTCTGCACTTATTGCGGAGGGACAACTCAAATCACTTCCTGTGATCATTAAAGCAGATGTACAAGGTTCGCTTGAAGCCATTAAAGGTAGTTTAGAGAAGCTTAGAAATGAAGAGGTTAAAGTCAATATTATACATGAAGGTGTAGGTGGAGTTACAGAGAGTGATCTTACACTTGCAGATGCATCTGAACATGCTGTTGTACTTGGATTCAATGTACGTCCGACAGGTGCAGTGAAGAAAAAGTCAAAAGAGTTAGGTGTAGAGATTCGTACATACTCTATTATCTATGATCTTCTTGATGATGTTAAAGCACTTCTTGGTGGTATGATGAGTCCGGTTATTTCTGAGGAGGTAACAGGTCAAGCAGATGTACGTGAGACATTTGTCGTTGGTAAAGTGGGCACTATTGCAGGTTGTAAGGTTTCTGATGGTGTGATCACCAGAAATTCTAAAGCAAGACTTATCCGTGATGGTGTGGTTGTGTATGAAAGTACTATCTCTTCACTTAAGCGTTTTAACGAAGATGCAAAAGAAGTTAAGAACGGTTATGAGTGTGGTATCATGCTTGAAAACTTTAATGACATCAAAGAGGGCGATGTGATCGAAACCTTTAAAAATGTTGAAGAACAAGTTACGTTATAGGACGCAATTTGAGTAAAGCCCAAATTACTACGTTGACACTAGTCCCTCTTCAGCAGGGTGCTCATGCAACTAGTTGCATTTTAGGAAAGGTTCTAATATGACGCATGAAGAAATAAAACGGCACAGAGTAGAGTCTGTACTTAAAGAGATTATTCCTGAAGCGCTTGGTAGTTTAGATGATGAGCGTATCAATGGTCTTACTGTGACTGATGTTGTTTGTTCAAAAGGTAGATCTGATGCAAAGGTTTATCTTGATACTTCATTTTTGAATGAGAAAGAACAGAATGAAGCACTTAGACAGTTACGGGCAGTAGCAGGATATATACAAAATCACTGTAAGCAAAGTGAAGGGTGGTTCAAGGCACCACGGTTTACATTTGAGTTTGATCATCAGTTAGAAAAAGTAAGTCGAATGGAAGATCTTTTTAAACAAATAGCAACTAGAAAGTCTATAGATGATGAGGAGTCCAAAGATGAATCTTGAAACACAAATCGCTAAAATTATTGAAGCCAATGGTGCATTTTTATATGATATTGAGATAGTGACCGAGTTTGAAGAGACTATTTTTCGTGTATTGGTAACAAAAGTAGGTGGTGTAGATCTTGATCTATGTGCAAATATCTCTCATGAGTTATCTCCTTTTTTAGATGTACATCCTCCTATGAGCCAAAAATACCGTTTAGAAATCAGCTCTCCTGGTATAGAGAGAAAACTCACAAAACCGGTACACTTTAAAAATGCTATCGGTGAAAAAGTGAAGCTTAAAATAATAGGCGGTGAAAAACTCAAAGGCGTTCTGAAAAGTGCAGATAATGACGGTATCGTTGTAGAAACAAAGCAGGGTGATGAGAGCTTTACGTATGGAGCAATTGGTACAGCAAAAACTTATTTTGACTGGAACTAAGTTTAACATTTAAATAAAGGGGAAGTTGCTTTGAAAGATGAATTTTATATGCAACTTGCTCTAGACAAAGCCTGGGAATACCAGGGTTTGACATACCCAAATCCTGCAGTAGGTGCGGTAATCACACTCAATGGCACTGTTTTAGCCATTGAGGCGCATCAAAAAGCAGGTACCTCGCATGCTGAAGTATTGGCTTTACTTTCAGCTTATGAAACACTGACACAAAAACACATAGATTTTGATCCTAAAGATGCCAAAAAGGCACATACTTTTCTTTTAACACTTTCCAATGATTTCTTTAGTCAATGTAGTATTTATGTGACACTTGAACCTTGTTCGCATGAAGGAAAAACACCCTCTTGTGCTTCTTTATTGCAGTCGCTTGCATTAAGCAGGGTAGTAATAGGTATAGAGGATCCCATAGAGGGACATTGCGGCGGTATGAAGAAGTTGAAAAATGTGAGTGTAGGCGTACTAGAAAAGGAGTGTCAAGCATTGATAGAACCTTTTCTTATATGGCAAAAAAGAGCCTTTGTATTGTTTAAACTAGCACAAACAACCAATGGTCGTATCGGTGGAGGTTACTTGAGTTCTCAAGCTTCCTTAACCCATGTACATCAGCTAAGAGCAGTGTGTGATACATTGCTCATAGGTGGAAATACTGTAAGAGAAGATAGGCCCACTTTGGATTGTAGATTGATAGAAGCGAAAGCACCTGATGTCATGATCTATACAAAAGAAGATAATTTTGATAGAGACATTCCCCTTTTTAGTATTGAAAATAGGAATATTGAAATCATAGATAGATTGGATTTTTTGGATAAGCCTTCTTTTGTACTAGTAGAAGGAGGAGAGGGGATGTTAAAAGCGCTTAAAGAGAAAATAGATTGGCTCCTTATTTACCAAACTCCTAAGCTCTCTACGAATAATTTAACCTATAATACAACTATGAATTTACATTTTTTACATCAAGATAAAAAAGATGTAGATTTGATGATATGGAGCAAACAAATTGGGCATTGAAAAATTAACAAATAAAGAAGAGAAACAAGAAAAAATTGTCACTATGTTTGATGATATTGCATCAACCTATGATCTAGCCAATAGGGTATTAAGTTTTGGTATAGATATTCAGTGGCGTAAAAAAGGGTGTGATAAAGCATTTGAAATACTTGGTAAAAATGAGTTAACACAGATTACAGATGTTGCAACAGGTACAGGTGATCTATTAATTTACTGGAAAGAACAAGCTAAAAAGAATGGTGTAAACATTAAAAAATATGTAGGTATTGACCCCTCTGTAGGTATGCTGGAAGTAGCAAGAGGAAAAGTGGATTTTGCAGAATTCATTGAGGGTAAGGCACAAGATCTACCTATAGAAGATGAAAGCACGGATGTTATCTCTATCTCTTATGGTATTCGTAATGTCGTTGACAGAGTAGAGGCACTGCAAGAATTCAACCGTGCTATTAAAGCCAAACGGCATTGTTGTTATTTTGGAATTTACAAAACAAGACAGAAGCGGTATTGCAGATAAAATAGTAGATTTTGGGATGAAAAAAATACTGCCACGTGTGGGTGGACTTATCTCTAAGAATTATGAAGCATACAAATATCTTCCAGAATCGATAGAAGAATTTTTGACAACAGAAATGTTAGCCAAAGAGTTGGAAGAGGCAGGATTTGAAATGAAGTATATCAAATCTTTCTCTATGGGTATCTCTACTCTTCTTGTAGCACAAAAAATTTAATTAAAAGACAAATAGTAAAGGAGTTTCATGAGTCAGGCGATGATGAGTGTCTCCTCACTTAATACAAAGATAAAATCACTGCTTGAAGCCACATTTATGCATATTCTTGTGGAAGGTGAAGTGGCTTCAGTCACTTATCATACTTCAGGACATATTTATTTTTCCATTAAAGATAATGAGAGCAGTATTAAATGTGTTATGTGGCGTTCCTCTGTTTCGAAATTAAAATTTCGTATAGAAAAAGGGATGCATATAGTGATTGAAGGTTCAGTAGGAGTTTATACACCCAGAGGTGAATATCAATTCTATGCAGTACATGTTGAACCCTATGGAAAAGGTGCTTTGGCATTGGCCTATGAACAGCTCAAGGAGCGTTTGAAGGCTAAAGGTTATTTTGATGCACAAAGAAAAAAAGTGATCCCCAAACATATTAAAAAGATAGCATTGGTAACAGCAAAAGAGAGTGCTGCTTTACATGATATGCTAAAAATTATTGATCATCGCTGGCCTTTACTTGAAGTGGTTATCATAGATACTTTAGTACAGGGAGATCAGGCAGCTGTTCAAATAGCCAATGCACTACATTATGCTGACAGCTTAGATGTGGATGTGGTAGTTGTAGGACGTGGTGGCGGAAGTACAGAGGATTTGTGGAGTTTTAACGAAGAAGTGGTTGCTGATGCCATTTTCTCTATGCAAACACCAGTCGTGAGTGCAGTAGGGCATGAAGTAGATGTCATGATAAGTGACCTTGTAGCAGATCTGCGTGCTCCAACACCAAGTGCGGCAATGGAGATGATACTCCCTGATATGAAGGAGATATTTTATACTTTAGGTGAGATAAGCGAACGATTTACTTATATGATGAATCAAAAACTGCACCATCTTGTACGTGAGTTAAAACATACGGAAGAGATATTGTTACGTAGTTCACCTACTAGACAACTCAAAGAGATACAGATGGAGTTTATCCGTTTGGAGAATGAATTTAAAAGGGTGATAACGTATAAGTTAGAGCGTTTTTCTTCTTCTCTTCCTGAAATGTATAAAAACTATAGGCAAAATCTGCTCTTTATTTTGGAACAAAAAAGTCAGTATTTAGAGTATATGGATAAAAAATTGAGGATGAATGATCCTAAACTTCAATGTCGTAAAGGATGGGCCCAAACGTCTATAGATGGAAAGATCATAGAACTTAATGCGCTGCAAGTAAATCAAAAATTTATCATTGAAGATACTTCAATACAAATAGAAGCTTTATGTTTAAGTAAAACATGAGTTTGAATCTCGGTATAATATAATCTAATTTAATACCTATAAGGTTATGAGATGAACTCTACAGTGGAAAAATTTGAACACATCTTGAATCAAATAACACAAGAAGAGTATGCACTAGTAGGACTCTGTATTCTATTGGTTTTCTTTTTGATCACTATTTACTTTATTGTAAATAGAAAACAAGAATCAAGTAAATCTAGTGTTGATAGTATAAAAGTTTTTCAAAAAGCATTTGATCTATCCAGGGATTCAATATTAATTTTTTCTGATAAAAATGAAGTAATCTATGCCAATAAGTCTATGTTGAAACTTTTTAAACTAGAAGAAGATTTTTTCATGAAAGCATGGCAGAATATTCCAGAAGTAAAAGTGAAACAAACTTGGATAGCTTTAGATAAATTTATTGAAGAGAATCATAAAAGAGCTCAAGAAAAGGTCCTTTTTTTCCCAAAATCTTTGTTGAAAATTTCAGATAGATAATGAAATACCTATTAATTTAACTATTGATACATTTTTAATAGATACAAAGAAAGAAACATGGGGGTATATTCTATCCATAGAAGACAGAAGTAAAGAAACCGAACGTTTAGATATGGATTTCAGGCATAAACTTACAAATTTACCAAATCAACTCCAGGCAGATCATGATCTACCGGCATTTTATTCTAAAGCTCATTTAGAAAAAAATAAAATAGCATTGATACTTATGGCTTTTGATAATTTTTCTATGCTAAGGTCTATTATTGGGTATAACCAATCCAATGAAGTATTAAAAAAGTTTGCAAAACATTTACTGAATATAGTTACGGATCTAAAGGTGTCTGTTTATCATACATATGACAATCATTTTTTGCTTACTGTCTCCAATTTGAAATCTATAGAGGAAGCAAGAACATTTGTAGAAGATATACAGATGAAATTATCCTCATTTTATAAATTGGAGGATGTAAGTTTACATTTGACTGTATCAGCAGGTATAGCTATTTATCCTGATAGCGGAAATATCCGAAAGTTGTTAGATAATACATACAAAGCATTGGCAGAAGCGAAAAAAGGGGGAGATGGTAAAATATTCGTATATATACCGGATAAATCTACCGATGAGTATGATGAATTAAAACTTCATAATGATATGCAAGTGGGATTAAGCAGAGGTGAATTTGAAGTATATTACCAACCTATTATTGAAGTAGAAAGCAATGAGATTGTAGGAGCAGAAGCACTGATACGCTGGAAACATCCTCAATATGGTTTGATTCCTCCCGATGTATTTATTCCTCTTATGGAAAAAACAGGTTTTATCATAAAATTAGGACAATATGTACTTAATGAAGTATTAAAACAGTTAAAGCGTTGGGAGTTATTTAGATTTAAACCAATTGAAGTTTCTATCAATATATCGATGATCGAAATTAATACAGGGTGCATTTGTTCAAAATGTAGAAAGACAACTTATACATCATCAAGTTGATCCAGAATATATTAAGTTTGAAATCACCGAGGGTATTGCAATGATCAGCGAATCACAAACTGAAAAATACTTTCTTGCATTGAAAAAGTTAGGTGTAGGTATTTCGTTGGATGATTTTGGAACAGGATATACTTCATTTGGATACTTGAAAAAGTTTCCTGCAGATAATTTAAAAGTTGACAAGAGTTTGATCGATTATATAATAACAAATGAAGAAGATCAAAGAATTGTAAAGGCGATAATTGAACTAGGGCATAATTTAGGAATGAAAATAGTAGTTGAAGGGATTGAAAATAAAAAAATGGCAGAGATGATAGCTTCTTATGGGTGTGACTATATGCAAGGTTATTATTTTTCAAAGCCCTTACCAGTCTTTGAATTTCAAAAGCTGCTTAGATAGATTGTCAAATACTATAGACCAAAATACTTCATTTTATGTTTAAGCTGCACTTGACATTTATGTGACATTTGTTTGATACAATTAAATACTAAATCATAAGGTAATCAAATGAAGAACGAATTAGAGGCACTTACGCAACATGTTAGTCAGTTAAATCAGGAAGAATATCTATTGATTGGTATTCTTATTGCAGCCATTTTAGTATTTATTTATATTTATTTATTGTATCGACAACAAAAGAAACGACAAATAATTGCCGATAATAAAGTGCAAATGTTTCAAAAAACATTTGATGTTTCACAAGATCCTACGTTAATTCTTTCGGATACAGATGAAATATTGTATGCTAATCCAACTATGGTCAAATTATTTAAATTGAAACGTAATTTTTTCACTCAAAAACTTTCTCCCATGCCACAAATAAAAATAAAAGACAGTTGGATAGCATTAGATAACCTCATAAAAGAAAATGAGAATAAATTTAAAGAGCATACCCTTACATTTCCTCAGGTTCATGTGAGACTTGAATATGAAGAAGGTGTACCGATCAATTTACATATTCAGAATACTTCACTACATAGTAAAGAGACAAAGTTTTGTAAAATTATTTCTATACAAGATTTACGTAAAGAGTATGAATATGCCCAAGTCAGACATCTTCATCCAGTTACTAAGATCCCAACAGAAATTCAAGCACTTCATGATTTTTCTGTTCTTTATTCAAAAATTCATTTGAAGAACAGTAAAGTAGCACTTGTATTATTTCATTTAGATAACCTTGCTATGATAAGAGCTATAGTTGGATATGAGCAAACCAATAAATTACTCATTAGATTGGCAGATTATCTAGCAAATTTAGTGACAGATCTCAATGTATCTACTTATCATACTTTTAGTAATAATTTTTTATTAAGTATATCTAACATAAACTCTTCACTGGCAGTAGTTTCTTTAGTAGAAGAGATACAAGAAAGAGTAGCTCGATTGTATAAAATGGATAAAATCAAATTACATTTAACAATGTCTGTTGGTATCAGTATATATCCAGATAGCGGTACATCTCAAAAACTGCTTGATAATACCTATAAAGCCTTATATGAAGCACAGAAAAGTGGAGAGGGGAGAGTTCATATTTATATACCAGATGACTCTAGCAATGATTATGACGAATTTACACTTCATAATGAAATGTACAGTGCACTCGAAAACAATGAATTTGAAGTCTATTATCAACCTGTTTATGATGCTAAAACAAAAGAAATAATATCAGCAGAAGCATTGGTTAGATGGGTACATCCAATACATGGAATTATTACTCCGGATGTATTTATTCCTCTTATGGAAAAAACAGGTTTTATTAGAGACCTGGAAAGGTTTGTGTTGAGTGAAGTTTTAAAACAACAGAAACGCTGGGAATTATTTAAGTTCAAACAGGTTGTTGTAGCAATCAATATTTCTTCTATGGAGTTTAAAACAGATGGATTTATTGAAAATGTTGAAAAACAGTTAATGAATCATAAAGTGAATCCAGAATTAATTCGTTTTGAAATTACTGAACATCAAGCACTGATAGATGAATACAATACACAGAAATATTTTGCTAAATTAAAAAAACTGGGTGTAGGTATTACTTTGGATGACTTTGGATCAGGGTATAATTCTTTTTCTTATTTGCAACAGTTTCCTGGTGAACTGTTAAAGATAGATAAAAAGTTAGTTAATTCCATTGTAACAAACCAAGAGAATCAAAGAATTGTAAAAGCTATGATAGAATTAGGACATACTTTAGAGATGAAAGTCGTAGTTGAAGGTATTGAAAATAAAAATATGTCTGATCTCATTGTTTCTTATGGATGTGATTATCTTCAGGGCTATTATTTTTCAAAACCTGTACCTGTATTTGAATTTCAAAAATTATTATATCAAGGAAAAGAAGATGTATAGCAATGGATAATATGCTGCTGATTATTTTAAGTGTAGTAATACTCATACTTTCTGCAGGATTTTTATGGCTTTATAAGTCATATAAAAAACAATTGGCAACTGCATATGATGAATTAAAATTTTTTAAACAAGAGAAAGAATATTATGATGAAGCAATGCTGGTTTTGTCTGAAAATTATGATATTGTTTTTGCAAATCAATCAGCAAAAACGCTATTTTCTCTTGATGAAAATAATATCAGACGTAACACGGGTAAAGTCATTGAACTTAAACTCGATACTTCGTATCCTGATGACTTCTTCAAAGTATTGAAAGAAAGATCTAAAGTTGAAGCAGATAGCTTTCACTTAAAAAATGTTTTACTTGTTATTTCATCGAAAATGCAACAGGTCAATATTTATGTTGATAAAAGTGCTTGGAACCTTAATAAAACTATTACATGTATCATAGACATGCAAGTAATTCAATCTACAGAAACGAATGATGTTAAGTTTAAAGATGGAGGTATTGATTTTTTTACAGGGTTGCCTAGCCAGTTTTCTGCACTTACGGATATTAATTCTTTAGTGATAGAGAGTCAAAAAAAATCTGATACATTTGCTCTTTTTTTATTAGGTATCGATCATTTTCAAGATTTGCAAACGACTTTAGGATTAGGGTACTCAAATCAAATTATCAAAAAGATGTCTGATTATTTGAAGAAAAATAAAGAAGATAATATAAGTGTATATCGTATGGATTGTGATAAGTTTCTTCTGATTGTAAAGAAGGTAAAAGATGAAGAAACAGCACGTAATATAGCAAGAAAAATGATTGCTAGTATTGGAAATTTTTATAAATCAGATAATGCAGTCCGATTGACTGCATCTCTTGGTATTGCTATGTTCCCAATGCATGGTGAGAATGCTGCTAAATTGATCAATCATAGTTATATTGCTTTGGATCATGCCCAAAAAGAGAGTGAAGCAAATATTGAATTTTTTGCGACAGAGTATCAAGCTGTACACAAAGATGAAGTAAAAATGAATGAAGAGATTCGTAAAGGATTAAAAAATAACGAATTTCTTCTTTATTATCAACCTGTGTTTAGTTTAAAAAAGGGAGACATGGTTGGGGCTGAAGCACTTATACGTTGGAATCATCCTGAACATGGATTGATCACAGCAGATAAATTTTTAGATGTTGCAGAGAGAACCGGGCTCATCATTGACATAGGAGAGTATGTATTTAGAGAAGCTATTAAACAACGTAAACAATGGGATGCATTAGGTTTACAAAAACTTCAAATTACAGTAAACCTCTCTTTAAAAGAGATGCAAGTAAATACATTCATACAAAAACTGTCAAATCTATTTGAACAGTATGCTGTAAATCCAAAAGATTTTAATTTAGATATTCCGGAAAATTCAGCTATGGCAAATATTGAACAGACACTGATGGATTTTAAACTCTTTAAAGAGTTAGGACTTTCTCTTTCTTTAGATCATTTTGGTGCGGGTTATTCATCATTAAAATATCTACAGGCATTACCACTCTCTATGATAAAAATAGACAGATCACTTATTTTTGATCTTTATTTTAATTTAGATCATCAAATGGCAGTTAAAGCTATGATAGCGTATATGCATGGACTAGGTTTTGAGGTTGTAGCTGAAGGGGTTGAAACCTCGAAGGAATCATCACTTTTGTTCAATTTAGGATGTGACTATGCTCAGGGGTATGTATTTTCCAGACCATTACCAGCCCTTGAATTTCAAGAGTTATTAAAATAGTAAGTATAAGGGCTTGAGCCCTCTGATACTTACATCATACCAGGCATACCACCGCCTAGACCACTCATGTCTGGCATGGCTGTTTTGTGGGCTTCTGGTATATCTGAAACTGTGGCTTCAGTCGTAAGAAGTAAAGATGCTACTGAAGTAGCATTTTGAAGTGCTACACGTGCTACTTTAAGCGGATCGATGATACCGGCTTCTAGCATATCTACATATTCTCCGGTTGCAGCATTAAATCCTAAATTTTCTTCAGAAGAATGAGCAATTTTATCTGCTACAACTCCTGCATCAAATCCGGCATTTTGTGCGATTTGTTTCATAGGAGCAAATACAGCTCTTAAGATGATCTGTGCACCTACTTCTTCATCTCCTGTAAGGTTAAGTGAAGTAGCCTGACTTGCTTTGATAAGTGCAGCACCACCACCGATAACGATACCTTCATCTACAGCAGCTTTAGTTGCAGAGAGTGCATCATCTACTCTGTCTTTTTTCTCTTTCATTTCAGTTTCTGTAGCAGCACCTACTTTGATAACTGCAACACCACCAGCAAGTTTTGCAAGTCTCTCTTGAAGTTTTTCTTTATCATATTCACTTGTAGTGGTAGAGATCTGTGTTTTGATCTCATTTGCTCTTGCAACAACGGCATCTTTATTACCTTTACCATCAACAATCACTGTATTGTCTTTGTCTATTACAACTCTTGCTAGCTTGACCAAGATCTGCCAGGGTTGCTTTTTCCAGTGAAAGTCCAAGCTCTTCAGTAATAAGAGTAGCACCTGTTAAGATAGCGATATCTTTAAGCATCTCTTTTTTTCTGTCACCAAAACCAGGTGCTTTTACAGCAACAATGTTAAGTACACCTTTAAGACGGTTAAGTACAAGTGTTGCTAGTGCTTCACCTTCTAGATCATCAGCGATGATGAGAAGAGGTCTTCCGCTTTGCTGTACTTGCTCCAACACAGGAACTAGGTCTTTGAGTGAAGTGATCTTTGCATCAGTTAAAAGAATGATTGGATTATCCATTTCACAAGTCATCTTTTCAGAGTTGGTTACAAAGTAAGGTGAGAGATATCCTCTGTCAAACTGCATACCTTCTACCACTTCAAGATCATCATTGATACCTTTTGCTTCCTCTACTGTAATAACACCATCTTTTCCTACTTTGTCCATCGCTTCAGCAATCAGATTACCGATAGTCTTATCAGAGTTTGCAGAGATAGTTGCAACTTGAGCTATCTCTCTTTTGTCTTTGACTTCTTTAGACATTTTTTTAAGTTCTTCGATGATGGCAGCAGATGCTTTGTCCATTCCTCTTTTAACTTCGATAGGATTTGCTCCGGCAGTAATGTTTCTAAGACCTTCTTTAAAGATAGCATGTGCAAGTACTGTTGCAGTAGTCGTACCGTCACCAGCTTCATCAGCAGTGTTACTTGCAACTTCTTTTACCAGTTGTGCACCCATATTTTCTAAGTGGATCAGCAAGCTCTATCTCTCTTGCAACACTTACACCGTCTTTTGTAATATGTGGTGCACCATAACTTTTTTGTATAAGTACATTACGACCTCTTGGTCCCATTGTTACTTTCACTGCATCAGCTAATTTGCTAACACCTGCATAAAGTCCGCTTCTTGCTTTGTCTGAATAAAATATTTCTTTTGCCATAGTGTATTCCTTAATGTTAATAATTATTTGATGAGTCCCAAGACTTCTTTGCTGAGTAAAATAAGATATTCTTTACCTTCTATAGTAATTTCCATACCTGAAAAGTTAGCAAATACTACTGTATCACCTACATCAATACCATCTTCTTTTGCAACTGGTCCAACTGCGATTACTTTACCTTCTAAAGGTTTCTCTTTTGCTGTATCTGGGATGTAAAGTCCAGATGCTGTTGTGTTTGATTGTTCTTCACGTTCTACGAGAACTCTATCTTTAAGTGGTTTAAATGCCATAATAAATTTCTCCTTTTCTTAATAGATTTTTTGTGAATGCATTGTAATGGTTTTTTGTTAAAAAGTCAATATGGTTATTTAAATTATTTAATATAATTTAGTTAATATGACTAAACTATAGTGTTGATGTATCTATTTTTTACTCTTTTTTGTAATTTTTTCTTATACTCATTGACAATAAAGGTATCTTTGGTTAAAATTCCGTCTCTTCATAAAGATGTCAAGGTAGCTCAGCTGGTTAGAGCGCTGGTCTCATAAGCCGGAGGTCGAGGGTTCAAGTCCCTCTCTTGACACCACTAAAATTATGAACAATCCCCTTATTTACTTAACATCCTAAAGATTAATCAAAATAATTCACATTCTTAAATTTTTCTCTTTTTGAGCCGTGGATCTAAATTTTTGTCCCAAATTTGTCCCGATTTTTGACCTGTAGTTCATCTTAGGTTTATCATATGATTAAAAGAAAAAAGATTAATCTTATAAAGATATTATTCAGGTTCTACTATACATTCTGTTTTGGAGATACTTCCTACATACCAAGTAAACATATCACCCCCAGGTCCTTCGCTTATATATGTTTCCCCTTCTTTTAAGGTACTTGAAGCACTAGTATCAATAGTTGTCCCATTACTCATAATAATTATAGCTCCTTCAGATACTTCATATGTACCTATCCAAGTGCCATCCCCATCTCCGCCATTATAAACTGTTATAGTTGCATCATAATTACAGAATTTTATATCTTGATTTGCATCATAAACATCTTGATAATCTATTATACCTTTCACTAGATAGCCTAATCTCAAATTACTAATGTTAACTACTGAAATATTATCATCATCACCAGGAACACTACTGGATCCACTACCTCCGCCACATCCAATTAATATAAAAATGAACGAGCTAGTGACGAGCAAATTTTTTCCTAATTTCATATTCTGTCCTTTCCTACAATTATAACAGAACTAGAAAAGTAAGATTAAACAATTTTTATTCATAAAATAGATGAGTCGGAGGTTAGATCGTAATTAAGCATCGTATATAAGAGCTTGTATCTATTTTGAAAATGTGAAGGGCCTTTTTTAGTGCCTTTTATTGAAAAAAAATCAGAAAAAGTTTTACGAGAAAAAAACTTACAAAGTTATATATTTAACAATAAGGTCTTGCTTATATTTAAGTGCTAAGGTACATAATGCTAACATCTAAGAGCACAGCAATATAAAGGAGATTTTTATGCTAAAGATTAATTTTAGTGAAGCTGAAGGGATTGTTATTTTAGAGCCAGATGGAGAGTTATCTGAAAGTGATTTTAAAACTGCTGCCGAGACAATTGATCCATATATTGAAAAAGTTGGTAAATTAAATGGCCTTATAATACATGTAAGGTCATTTCCTGGATGGGACTCGTTTACATCATTTATAACGCATATGAAATTTGTTAAACAACATCATGAAAAGGTGTCCCGTATTGCTATTGTAACGGATTCTCCTATCGGGAGTATTGCTGAAAATATTGTAAGTCACTTCGTAAATGCAGAAATTAAAAATTTTACTTTTGATGAGCTAGAATATGCAAAAAAATGGATAGTATCTGATAATGCCTAATCACTTTTCTTATGGTAAGTTATATACAGGTAAAATCGATATACAATAATTATGTATATAATATCATGATATATTGTTCCTATTAATAAATAGCATTAGATGAAAGGTCGGATATAAATGAAACGTAAGAACAATCTTATTAGAAAATGTGCTATCTGCGGCAAATCTTTCTCTCCACAAAACGTAGTCTCTGGTGAAATAATCCGAAAAGAGATAGCAACTGAAATCCAAAAGACATACCCAAATTGGTCGGCTGACGAGTTTATTTGCAGAGCAGACTTAGCCAAGTTCGAGAGGGAACTATGTTCACTCCTTGCTCGAGTCTGAAAAGGGTGAATTGTCTTCTCTGGAGGAAGAGGTCGTACGAAGCCTTCAGGAACATGAACTTCTCTCTTTAAATACTGAGTCAGAATTTGAACAGAATTGGTCTTTTGGCGAACGCCTTGCAGACAAGATTGCCACATTTGGCGGTAGTTGGACATTTCTAATTTCCTTTGGTATTTTCTTATTCATTTGGATTTTGATAAATTCAATTGTGCTGATATCACATCCGTTAGATCCGTATCCTTTTATTTTCCTAAATCTCATTCTTTCCTGTCTTGCAGCAATTCAAGCACCAATCATAATGATGAGCCAGAATCGTCAAGAAGCAAAAGATCGGATTCGATCTCAACATGACTATCAAGTTAATCTTAAGGCTGAACTTGAGATTCGACACCTGCATGAAAAAATAGATCATCTTCTTTCTCATCAATGGGATCGTCTTGTGCAAATACAAGAGCTTCAACTTGAAATGCTGTCGGACCTAGGTACAAGGAAGTAATGCCTAATACATTTTTTAAACTGGACACTTCGGTATGGATAAAGTTAAAGGATAAAATCGGTGCTATGATTATGGGTGAAAAGGGAAAGTAATGAGAAGAATAGGACAGCATACACGATTCAGAAGATTTATTAGGGAGATTACTACTTACATTCCATTTGGGAAAATGGTACTTTTATTGATTATGCTATGGCTAACATTTTCTGCTGGCCTTTACATGGCAGAGAAAGGCGTTGAAGGGGCTTCTATAGATTCATATGGAAAAGCATTATATTGGGGTGTAGCTGCATTTTCTACAGCAGGTATCGCTGATACACCAACCTCTAGTCTTGCTCAGTTTGTTGGTGGTCTGTGGATAATAATTGGTTCAGTATTGTTCTTTGGAACGATTGTTGCAACCATTACAACCTATTTTATGAGACCAATGCAGCGACCTGATAAGCAGATCATCGACACAATAGAGTACAACCTTGAACAATTAGACGATCTGACAGTTGACGAACTCGATTTATTAAAGAAAACAGTTGACACGCTTATAGTTCATGTTGAGCAATTAAAGAATAAGCAATCAAAAGAATGATAAAAACTGTACCCATCCCCAATAAGTAGACCAGCTCTAAGCTGATAATTTCTTGCTTTGATTATGCCGTTCTAAAAATTGGATCGGGCTTAAATCTCCTAATGATTCATGTGGTCTGTGATAGTTATAATCCAACTATCCACTCATGTGATTTTTCTCGTACTTCATTCAGTGTTCTAAACATATAGCAATCTAACAATTCACGTCTGAAGCTGCCATTGTATCTTTCGACTCTAGCAGTTCTCTGTAGGTTTTCCTGGACGGATAAAATCTAAGTGATGTTCTGATCATTACACCAAAGTTCCAATTTTGTAGAGATGAACTCCGGACCGTTGTCCAGTCTGATGACTTTTGGATAGCCTCTCCATTCACAGATACGTTCCAGTGTACGGATGACTCGTACTGAAGGCAAAGAGCTGTCTATCTCTATATCGAGCAGTTCCCGGTTGAACTCATCAATGACATTGAGTAAGCGATAACGCCTGCCTGTCCAAAGTGTGTCACTCATAAAATCCATTGACCATACAAGATTGGGAGCACTGAGTTCTTGCAGAGGTGTTTTGATACGTTCTGGCAAACGTTTCTTCATCTTTCGCCTGATATTGAGTCCTAATTGTTTACAGACACGATATACACGTTTATGATTCCATTCATAGCCACTGTTACGGATACGTAGAGAAAAGCTTTCTGAAGCCATTTCTGGGATGCTTCTGTGCAAGGTGATTAAGTAGTTCCATGACTTCTGTATCATCGCTCTCTTTGGATTGATAGTAGAATGCACTTCTGGCTATATTGACGCTGCTACACGCCTGACGGATACTGAGTTGATGTTCTTTGACAAGATATGCCACCGAGTCCCGTTTCTCCTCAGGCGTTAAAGCTTTTTTTCTATAAGATCCTTAAGGGCATGATTCTCCAATGCCATATCTGCAAACATCTTTTTTAGTTTCGCATTTTCAGATTCCAACTCTTTGAGACGTTTTATATCGGATACTGCCATTCCACCATATTTACTCTTCCATGTATAGTAGGTTTGGCTACTGATGCCATGCTTTCTGCATACATCATTCACTTTCATCCCTGACTCTACTTCGTTGAGGATACCTACTATTTGACTCTCTGTGAATTTACTCTTTCTCATGATTTCTCCTGTTAGTATTTTAACAGAAATTATCAAGTTATGTTTGGTCTAGTTTATGGGGAGGGGTACACACTTAATCCACTTCTTTTAAACTTTCTACTATAATTTCATAAATATTCCACATCTAGGTAAAGATTATGATAGATTTAAAATATCTCCAAAATAACTTCGAAGAAGCAAGCAGTAAACTTCAAAAAAAAGGTGTAGATTCAGCTACCCTTGAAAACCTTCAAAACTTGTTTACCTCTCTAAAAGAAGCCAATGCTACATTAGAAGCATCAAAAGCAGAGCAGAACAGTATGTCTAAACTTTTTGGCCAGTATATGCGTGAGGGTAAAGACATTACAGAACTTAAAGCAAAAGTGGATGCAAATAAAGAAGCGATGGTACCTCTTCAAGAGAAGGCTAGAGAAGCGGAAGAAGCACTTTATAATGTTGCACTTGCGATGCCTAACTTTCCGGATGATACTGTACCGGAAGGTGAAGATGAAGATGACAATGTGGAACTTCGTAAAGTATTGGAGCCAAAAGAATTTTTATTTGAGCCTAAAGAACACTGGGCATTGGCAGAGCAAAATGGATGGATAGACTTTGAACGTGGTGTTAAACTTGCTAAGAGTCGTTTCTCTGTACTTCGTGGTGAAGCTGCAAGGCTTGAAAGAGCACTTATTAACTTCTTCCTAGACACGAATGCTACAAAAGGATTTGAAGAGCTTTGTGTACCATTTATGAACAATGCTACTATGCTTCAAGGTACAGGACAACTGCCTAAGTTTGAAGATGATCTCTTTAAGGTAGACGGAGAAGACCTTTATCTTATCCCTACTGCTGAAGTACCATTGACCAATATGTATAATGATGAGATACTTGCAGAGAAAGAACTCCCGGTACTGATGACGGGTTATACACCATGTTTTAGAAAAGAAGCAGGATCTGCAGGACGTGATACACGTGGTATGATACGTCAACACCAGTTTGACAAAGTGGAAATGGTAGCCATCGCTCATCCGGATAGATCGGATGAAGTATTTGAAATGATGGTGCAAAATGCTTCAGATATATTGACAGCACTTGGTTTACCTCACAGGGTTGTAGAACTTTGTCATGGTGACTTAGGTTTCTCTGCAGCTACGACGATAGATTTGGAAGTTTGGCTCCCAGGACAAAACAAATACCGTGAAATCTCTTCTATCTCAAATACAAGAGATTTCCAGGCAAGACGTGCAAAGATCCGTTTTAAAGATGGTAAGAAAAATAGCTTCGTTCATACATCTGAATGGCTCAGCACTCGCGGTAGGACGTACTATAGTGGCTATCATGGAGAATTATCAAAATGAAGACGGAACAATAGAAATTCCTGAAGTATTAAAAAAGTATATGTAAATTATACGATTCATCCTCAGACTTGTTTCGTATGTAATTTTACTAAATACCTGTAAATAGGCAGATTGAACTGCCTATATTATGCCACTTTTATTTCTTTTCTTTAGGTGCTAAAACCCATAATTCAACTTTTTCATTATCTCTAGAATCTCTACGTTTTGTTCTTCTTGATGAAGCTCTTACATCTCTTTTTAGGTGCAATTCTTTTCTAAAACGCTTATTCTTTTGCAGTTCTTCTATTATTGGATGAGTGCTTTCTTCATCAACTACTTGAGCTAGATTTGAAAATATTAGAACTATTTTTCCATCAGGATAAAGGTGTTTTTGTGCTTGCTCAAAAAATCTTGGAAATAGTTCCTCTTCATAATACATAGCTTTATCAATTCCCTCTTTTAAATCATGATTTGCAAGTAACCAAGGAGGATTAAAAACTATGACATCAGCTTTAACATCACAGTTTTCAAATAAATCACCATGATTTAGTGTTATCTTATCTTCAAACCCTAATCGTTTACTTTCCTGCGAAACACCAATAATTGCATTTTTATTTGTATCACGTTGCATAAGATATTTTCAAAACCATTTTGAATTAATTGAAATGATAAAACACCACTTCCTACACCAATATCTATTGCGTTAGTCTTTAGCCCATCATATTTTTTTAACCATTTATCAAATAGCTTTAGATGATCAAACCTTGTTGGAAAATATGTTCCATAATAAGGATGAAGAGTTAAATCTAAGGTTTTGACTTCAAGTCCTTTTTGATACCATTGCCATGAACTGTTCATTCCTTGAACTTCAGGAAAAGGTACATAAAATTCTGATACATCAGGATATAACAATTCTAACCAACCAAAATCAGGAGATTTTTTAACAATTAGTTTATTATCTTTTACTTTCAGTAATAATCTATGTGAGGCTTCTCTAAATGCAGAACGATAATCACGTTGTCCTTGAAAACTTTTGTCTTTGTGTTTTAGTAATAGGTTTTTTTTGAGTTCAGCTAAAACTTGCAAACCGTTGCTATAAAATTCTTCAACAAGAACATACTTCCCTGCAATCATTTCGACAACAGTTGCCTCTGTATCCATTTTACGATAAAAACTTATAGCGTCAATCTCTGAAGTTATAATATTTGGCCTATCTGGTTGGATAAATTGTAAATCTTTGTTCATGTAATTATTATTTCCTTTAAGCAATTCATAAAAAGACCTATTAGTCTCTTTATAGAAGTGTTTAAAATATGGACAGATTTCTCTGTCCATTAGATGGTCTTAAAGACCAGTAACGTTTTCAGCTTGTAGGCCTTTTTCACCTTTACCGATCTCAAAAGTCACTTTTTGACCTTCATTAAGGGAAACACGGTCGTAACCATTACTATTAATTTGACGATAGTGTACAAATACATCATTTCCGCCATTTTCTTGTTCGATAAAACCGAAACCTTTTTCACTGTTGAACCATTTTACTGTTCCGTTTACTTGAGTTGCCATTGCAATTCCTTTTAGTTGTTGATACACTTCATTTCTGATGTGCTGAAAATATAAAGTGGAGTGTTCTTTCGGGAGGATCATACTGTAAACTAAAGGTAAGCAATAAAAGTCAAGCCAAAGATGAAACTCTAAATCATCTTTCAATGTATAATTATACCTTAATATTTCAATAATAGCAAATAATGTATAATAATAAATATTTTTTATGAAAATTCAATACACCATTAAAAATCCAACAAATGACAAACTCAACTGCCTATTCACTGCCAAAACCAAAATAATAAAATTTCAAATATAAGTCAAAGCATTATAAACAAATACTGTAAAGCAGATTGACACATAATATATCCGATGGTGTTTGGCTTCCAGGACAGAACAAATACCGTGAGATCTCTTCTATCTCAAATACAAGAGACTTCCAGGCAAGACGTGCAAAGATCCGTTTCAAAGATGGAAAGACAAACAGATTTGTCCATACATTAGATATCAGATATCTTAAAATAACCAACTCAACTGCCTATACAATGCCAAAACCAAAATAATAAAATTTAAAATATAATTCAAAGCATTGTATACAAACACTTTAAAGCAGATTGACACATAATATATCCGATGGCGTTTGGCTCCCGGGACAGAACAAATACCGTGAGATATCATCTATCTCTAATACAAGAGATTTCCAAGCTAGACGTGCAAAAATACGTTTCAAAGACGGAAAGAAAAACAGTTTCGTACATACACTGAACGGTTCATCACTTGCGGTAGGACGTACGATAGTGGCTATTATGGAAAATTATCAGAATGAAGACGGAACGATAGAGATACCTGAAGTACTCAAAAAGTATATGTAGAGTATCAGTATAAGAAGACAAGTTTAAACCTTGTCTTCTTATGTAAATTAAATTGTTTTAGAACTGTCACAATGACGTGACTTTAATTTCCCTGCCATACTTAAATAACTATTTAAAGCACCTATATAAGCTCTTGCAGATGCCAACATCGTATCGATGTTTAAGCCATGTCCTATAATGGCAGGTTCACCGTTAAATGAGACTTTAACAGTTACATTTGCCAAGGCATCTTTACCTTGACTTACTGATTTTACTTTATAGTCCAATAATTGACCTTCATAACCAGAGATCCGGTCTATCGTTTTAAAGACAGCATCAATGGTACCTTCACCTATGCCTGCATCTATGATCTCATTACCATCTTTTTTGATGCATACTGCAGCAGATGGTACACCATTGGAACAATCCATTAACTGTAAAGAGATCAATTCAAAAATCTTAGGTGCCATGGTCATCTCATCTGTGACCAAAGCTCTTAAATCATCATCATAAATGTCTTTCTTTCTATCTGCCATGATCTTAAAACGTTCAAATGAAGCATTTAACGCTTCATCTTCCAAGATAAATCCTAATTTCGCCAATTTGTCTTTAAAGGCAGCACGACCTGAGTGTTTTCCTAAGACCAAAGTGTCATCCATATCTAATCCAATGTCAGCAGGGGAGATGATCTCATAGGTAGATTTGTTTTTTAACATACCATCTTGATGGATACCAGATTCATGTGCAAAAGCATTTTTACCCACAATGGCTTTATTGGGTTGAGGTTCTATACCTGTGATATTGGCTATCAAACGTGAGCTTGGATAGATCTCTTTTGTGTTGATATTGGTTTTGTAGTCAGCAAAAACATCAGAACGTGTCTTTAATGCCATAACTATCTCTTCCAAGGCAGCATTTCCGGCACTTTCACCTAAACCGTTAATGGTACATTCTATCTGTCTTGCACCATTGATGACAGCTTCTAAAGAGTTTGCTACACCTAAACCTAAGTCATTGTGATTATGTACAGAGATAATGGCTCGACCTTTTGTGTATTCACTCATCTCTTTGACCATTGCACCGATTTCAAAAGGAAGTCTAAATCCAACCGTATCTGGTAAGTTAATAGTACTTGCACCTGCTTCTATGACCGCGTCAGATATCTCTTTCAAGAAGCTGATATCTGAACGTCCTGCATCTTCACAGGAGAACTCTACGTCATCTACGAAAGTGCGTGCATACTCTACTGCTCTTACTGCTCTTTTGATCACTTCATCAGGTTTCATTTTAAGCTTATGTTCCATATGTATACTTGATGTAGCGATAAATGTATGAATACGTTTCATTTTTGCTTTGGCTATAGCTTCACCTGCAGCTTTAACATCTGAATCTATGGCTCTGGCCAAGGAACATACGGTTGAATTTTTGACCCTTTGAGATATTTTATCGATGGCATCAAAATCTCCGGGACTTGCTGCTGCAAATCCTGCTTCTATAATATCTACACCCAAACGCTCTAATTGTGCAGCGATCTGGATCTTCTCTTCAGTGTTCATAGAAGCCCCTGGACTCTGCTCACCGTCTCTTAATGTTGTGTCAAATATTTTTATGGTTTCCATTTTCTTTCTCCTCATAATGCAGCAAGCCACATTATAGTTCCTCTCACTAAAGCTACACCTAGCGGTGAGGGTAAATAGCATACTGTTTACAAGTATGGGTGTAAATGATTGTCTAATTCTACCTAAATTGTAGTTATTAGAAACTAATTGTTTTTATGTTTATAAAAAAGGGTGTGGATCGTTTAACGATTAGAGTGCGAGCAGTAGCAGGAGAGAGCTATCTTTAGTGAAAATAGTGTGTTGGTTTATGATAGTTTTCATAATCTCTCCTTTAAATTTTTAAGTATTATACAGTATTTGAAAATAAAACACAAGGGATAATAATTATCTTTTAATATTGATCTTTCTAAGGTTGAGTGTTCGTAATGCACGAAGAGGACCGTAAAGAGTATATGCCAATATAATAATAGCAAATCCTTCTGCTGAAAAAAGGTAAAGAAGGGAAGCAATCAACATAAGTATGATCATTGTTTTAAAGACCATCGGTTTGTTGAGTTGCACTTTTTTAAATGAAGGATAACGGAAATTGCTCACCATCAGTACGGCCACACCAAGTGTAAGAAAGAGCAGTATGATGCCGTAAGTTTCAAGCGTATATTTATGAAATAGGAGTATCCACATAGACACAAATATCGCTGCAGTAGGGATGGGAAGACCTATAAATATATTAGGATCAGTTTTTGCAGTTGAGATGTTAAAACGTGCTAAACGGATAGCGCCAAATATTACATAAAGAGCAGAGACAAGGATACCAAAACGGCCAAATTCATCCCCTATAAAAAAATAGAGTAGCATTGCCGGGGCAATACCAAATGAGATAATGTCTGCCAAAGAGTCAAACTCAACACCAAACTGACTGGTTGTGTTGGTCATACGAGCAATACGCCCATCTAAACCATCAAAGATAAGTGCTAAAAGTATGAGCCAAGAAGCAAGGACAAAGTTTTCTTTACTTGCCTCTACAATACTTATCACTCCTACAAAAATACTGCTTGCTGTAAACAGATTTGGCAGGATATAGATAAGATTTGCATTTTTCATTGGTTATCTTCTTTGCTTCTTCTGCTTCTTCTTTAGCATTAGCCTCTGCTTTTGCTATTTTATCACCATGAGCCAAACGACTCTCTAGATTGTTTTCTTTTTCATAGGTCATCTATAATCTCACGTACTTTTTTACCTTCGATCACTTCAACATCTAAAAGTACAGCAGTCATATTTTCTATGGCTTGATGGTATTCATTTAGTGTTTTTTTGACATAAGTATAACGATCATTCAAAGTGGTACGGATATAGTTATCCATGTCTTCTGCCATTTTTTCACTATAGTCTGTAGATACTGCACCACCACCAAGGAATGAGTTCTGGCTGCGTGAAAGAACCATGAGTCCAGCTACATCGGTCATTCCGTATACTGAGATCATGTCTTTTAAGATAGCCGTGGCACGGTCAAGGTCATTACCTGCACCCGTACTTATCTCACCTATGAAAACTTCTTCAGCAGCACGACCACCAAGAAGTACATCTATCTCAGCCATGAGTTCATGTTTTTGTTTTAAGAAACGTTCTTCATCTTCAGGGAGGTGTAGTGTGTATCCCAGTGCACCTAATCCTCTAGGAATGATAGACACTTTAGTAACACGTGTTGCACCCTTGGTAAGTTCTGCCATAAGTGCATGACCACTTTCATGATAGGCTACGATTCTTTTTTCTACTTCAGATATCTTTCTGTTTTTCTTTTCAAGTCCTACAAAAGAACGTTCAATAGATTCTAAAAGGTCTGATTGTTCTATCTCTTTTTTGTTAAATCTTCCTGCAAGAAGTGCAGCTTCATTGATAATATTTGCTAAGTCTGCACCTGCCAGACCAGCTGTCTGTTTTGCAACGATCTTCAAATCTACATTTGCAGCAAGTTTGACACCTTTTGAGTGTACTTTTAAAATGGCCAAACGTCCATCATAGTCAGGTTTGTCTACAAGTACCTGTCTGTCAAAACGTCCTGCTCTAAGAAGTGCAGCATCCAGTGTTTCTGGTCTGTTTGTTGCAGCGAGTACGATGACAGGTGTATTTGTACCAAAACCATCCATTTCTGCAAGAAGTTGGTTGAGTGTTTGTTCTCTTTCATCATTTCCACCCATTTGTCCACCACTCGCACGGCTTTTACCGATAGCATCTATCTCATCGATGAAGATAATAGAAGGTGCTTCTTTTTTTGCTTGTGCAAAAAGATCACGTACACGACTCGCACCTACACCGACAAACATTTCAATGAAGCTTGAACCACTTACAGAAAAGAAAGGAACCGATGCTTCACCTGCCACAGCTTTTGCGAGCAGTGTTTTACCTGTTCCCGGAGGTCCTACTAAAAGTAAACCTTTTGGAATTTTGGCTCCAAGTTCTATGTAGCGTTCAGGGAATTTAAGAAAGTCAACGATCTCTTTTACTTCATCTTTAGCTTCTTCAACACCCTGGACGTCATTAAATTTTGTATCAGGTTTTTCAGAGTTTATAAGTTTGTCTGCTTTACCTGCACCTAATATACCTCCACCCATACCTTTGGACATTTTTTTAGCCAAGAAGATCCAAATACCAAAGAAGATAAGAATAGGAAGCAGTGAACCTAAAAGATCAGAAAGAAAGCCTCCGCCCATGATACCTTCATAGGTAATGTTTTTCTCTTCTAAAAGAGGGATAAGCTCTTTATCATAGGTAGGAACATTTTGTGCAACAAAACGTGTTTTACGTCCATCGACATCAGCAATAGCTTCTATCGTGGTTGGGGTAAGTTTTACAGAGGTAATACTCCCTTTTGCGATCTCGCTTTTGATCTCTGAGTATTTCACTGTTTTAGTTTGTGTGACATTATTGCTACTGTCTAGCATATTTCCAAGACCATCACCTTCGCCTACAAATGATTTAAAGATCATGATGATAACAATAGAAAAGATAGCAAATGCCAATAATGGATTATTGTTAAAAAAATTATTATTGTTATTATTATCTTGGTTATTATTTTGCTTAGCCATTTATTTCCTTTTTATATACAAGTGTAACCCACTCGTCTTTTAATGTTCTTTTTACTAGTGTAAGTTCTTTAAATGATTCAACTACTAGGTCTTCTTTTTTATCTAAAATACCTGAAAGTATCAGTAGACCATCTTCTTTACAGGCAGATTTTAAATCTTTTGCGATAAATCTGAGTACATCTGCTATGATATTGGCGATGACTACATCATAGGTATCTTCAGCTTTATCTATGGACCCTTCCCAAAGTTTGTCATAACTTTCTTCATTCAGTTCAAAGTTCTCTTTACAGCTTTCAACAGAGAGAGGGTCAGTGTCACATAGTTCTACGTTTGCACCTAGTTTCTTACAAGCAAGACCTAAGATACCTGAACCACAACCTACATCTATGACAGACATGCCTGCATCTACATAACTACTGATAGCCTCTAAACATGAAAATGTTGTTGCATGATGTCCCGAACCAAAAGCAAGAGCAGGGTCTATTTTGATATTGATAAAATCTTCTTTAGGCTCATACCAGCTTGGAAAGATGTAGAATTTACCAGCCTCTATAGGTTGGATAGAGTCTTGATAGGTTTTTATCCAATCTACATTTTCTTTCTCTTCTAGTCTATAGTCCATTTTGATAGCATCATTCAAAGTACCTGACAATGATACAAGGGCATCTTTAACGAAAGTTAAATCAGATTCACTCCGTACAATGATCTGACCTGTACCAAGTTCCAATCCTTCACCATAAATATTGGCAACAAAATCTGCTATAAAATCTACAAATTCATCATTAAGTGTAATGGTTAGTTCATAATACTTATCTTGCATTGGAAACCTTAAACGCTTCTTCAAGGTCAAGTGTACCTTCGTAAAATGCTTTACCTACGATAGTACCATCGATACCAGCTTCTATAAGAGCATTAATATCTGTCATATCTTTTAATCCGCCAGATGCAATCGTTTCAAGACCTGAAGCTTTTTGGATCTCTAGGGTAAAGTCTATATTGACTCCTGTCATCATCCCGTCACGTCCTACATCTGTACAGATGATCGCTTCTACACCTGCATTTGCAAATTCACGTGCAAGATCAGTGGCTTTCATGTTACTAACTTCTCCCCAACCTTCTACAGCTACCATACCGTCAATCGCATCGATCCCTACAACGATAGGGTATTTTGCAGCCATATCTTTTACAAACTGTGCATCTTTAACGGCGATAGAACCCAAGATCAAGTCTGTCAATACCAAGTTCCAAATACATCTTGATAGTCTCTTCATCACGGATACCACCACCCAGTTCAAGCTTAAGGTTACAGTGCTCACGAATCTGTTTGATCTGCTCTAAGTTTTCAGGTTTACCTGCGAAGGCACCGTTAAGGTCAACAAGGTGTACCCATTCAGATCCAAGTTCTTCAAATCTTTTAGCCACTTGCCAAGGTTCATCTGAATATATTTTTGCAGACTCCATGAGTCCTTTGCTAAGTCTTACGGCTTTACCGTCTTTGAGGTCTATTGCTGGTAGTATTGTCATCTGTTTTATTTCCTATAATTTTGCAAAATTTTCTATGATCTTTAAACCATTCTCATGGCTTTTTTCAGGGTGTGGTTGGATACCGTAAATATTTCCGTTTTGTACAGCCGATACAAATTCATACCCGTAGTGTGTTTTCCCTATAGCATATTTGTCATCACATACTGCATGGTATGAGTGAACAAAGTAGAGATAAAAGTCTTTATTCATTCCTGCAAAAATAGCTGTTTCTTTTTGTTGAAACAGTTCATTCCAGCCCATGTGCGGTACTTTGAGGGGATGGTCAAATTTACTTTCATCAAAAGCAACTACTTTTCCCGGAATGAGACCTAAACCCTTGTGTTTCACCAAACTCTTCAGAACTCTCAAAAAGCAGTTGCATTCCCAAACAGATACCCAAAAGAGGTTTCCCTGATGCCGCAAAAGCAATCACTGCTTCATCCATACCATTTTCTTTGAGGTGTTCCATAGCGTCACCATATGCACCTACACCAGGTAAGATGAGTTTGTCGTATTGGTTAAGCTTGGAAGGATCACTCTCCAATCTAGCATCTGCTCCAACTTTGGCAAAAGCATTGATGACAGAAGCAAGGTTCCCCATGTTGTAATCGACGATTCCTATCACGATATTGTTCCTTTGATAGTCTATAAATTACCGTGATTATAGCAAATTAAATTGAAAGCAGATACTTTGGCCTGCATCCTTTAGTCTATTTGGGTAAAATAACTGATTCAAGTAGTGGATTAGGTATGAGAGAGAAAATAGAATATAGTCTAGTAAAATTGTTTTTATGGCTAGCAAAAATAGCACCCAAATCATTTATTTATAGTATGATAAAAGGGCTTACCTTGATTGTCTATCATTTGGATAAAAAAAGACGTAACCTTACAATCAAAAATCTCACTATGGCATTTCCAGAAAAAACACCTGAAGAGATAACAACACTTTCTAAAAAAGTATATATTGAACTTTCTAGAACTATTGCTGAAATCTTGTTTATGTTTATAGGAAAATTAGATATTGATAAAGCGATTAAAAATACAGAAGAAGCTAAAGAAAAATTACAAAATATAGCGGAAAATAGTCCTAATGGAGTGATAGTAATGACCGCACATTTTTCTAACTGGGAGCTTGCAGCACATTTTCTAGCCAAACATGGACTTCCAATGCTTGCGATAGGACGAGAAGGAAATAATAAACTCATTGACCAGAAGATCACTATTCCTTTTAGAAATAAATATGGCAATCAGTGCAACTTCAAAAGACAATGCAATGCTTGCTATGGCAAAAAGACTTAAAAAAGGCAATGTAGTAGGATTACTTATAGACCAAAAATCTGGACTTAGTAATGGTTCTAAGGTGGATTTTTTTGGTATGCCTGCGGAGACGACTCTTTCAGTGGCAATGCTGAAATTAAAATTTAATCCTATCATAGTACCTATTTTTATAGCCAGACAAAGTGATGGATTATATGAAATGATTATCAATGACCCTATTGATTATGTTGCAGAGGAAATAGATGATAAAGAGAAAAAGCTAGAGGCTATGACTTTGAAATATAATCAAGCCATAGAAGAGATCATCAGACAATATCCATCACAATGGTTTTGGATGCATAACAGGTGGAGACTATGAGTAGAGCCCTGATACTCAATGATGGTCGCATGGGTCATCTAAATCAGTCTCTCGCATTTGTAAAATATGTAGATGTCTCTTATGATGTTAAGTCTGTAAAGTTTAAACATAGATGGTATAAAGCATTTAGCTATATACTTGACAAAATAGGAATATATACAGACAAGCTTTTTGATGTTCAAATAGATAAAAAATATGATATGGTTGTAGGTACAGGCTCCACAACTTCTTATGCGGTCAAAGTTTTAGCCAAAACAATGCATGCAAAATCTGTGGCTATGATGTTACCTCGTGGGTATCGTTATGATTTTGATGTCATCTTTGCCCAAACTCATGATAACCCTCCCAAACAAAAAAATATCATCGCAATACCTGCAAACTTTTCTTATGTCGAACCTAAAGGTCTCTATCATGCAGGAAGACAGTCTATAGGTATTGTTATCGGTGGTGATAATAAACTTTTTACTATGGATAAAGAGAAACTTCAAGTACAATTAGACTATATAAAACAGTTTTATGAAGGGTATGAAATTGCTATTACCACTTCTCCTAGAACAAGTAAAGAGATAGAAAATTTGATAGAGTCATATGCTTTTGATTATGAGGTGATATTTTCTAAAAATCCTATCAATCCCATCCCTGATTTTCTTGAACAGTGTGAGACTGTATTTATCACTGGAGACAGTACTTCAATGATATCTGAAGCAGTCTCATATGGTAAATCTAATGTAATTGTATTACCTTTAGAGAGTAAAGAAGAAAATAAATTTACACGATTTATAAATCTATTAGAAAATGAAGGGTATCTGCATATTTTTAACGGAGATATCAAAAATAAAAATAAAAAAATAGATTTCAAAACATACCTCAAAGAAGTGAACATATGAAAATAGTACAGTTATTGCCTGAGCTTAATGAAGGTGGAGTAGAACGCGGTACGGTGGAGTTGAGTCGAGAGCTGGTAAAGATGGGACATGAGAGTGTTGTGATCAGTGCGGGTGGGAAACTAGTAGAGCAGATCAAAAAGGATGGTGGCACACATATCATTTTTGACGTATGTTCCAAAAATCCTTTGACTGCTCCTTTTCGTATGCTTCAATTACGAAAAATATTGAAAGCATTAAATCCCGATATCCTTCATGCAAGAAGCCGCGTCCCCGCTTGGCTTACTTACTTGGCAAATAAAAAGCTTCATATTCCATTTGTTACTACGGTACATGGATTTAACAGTGTGAGTCCCTACAGTGCTATTATGGCAAAAGGTGATCATGTCATTTGTGTAAGTGGTGCGATCAAAACGTATATTCAAGAGCACTATCAAACAGCAGATGAAAAAATCACAGTGATACCCAGAGGAATAGATCTAGAAAAATTCAATCCTAACAATATAGATACTGAATTCGTAGATGTATTTAGGAAGGAATATGCACTAAGTGATAAATTTGTAGTCACATCAGTTGGAAGGATCACACAGTTAAAAGATTTAGAGACGTTTATTTCTGCCATTGCTGTATTGAAGCATGATCATCCTAATGTAGTCGGATTGATAGTGGGTGGAGTAAGAGAAGATAAAAAAGATTATTTTCATTCATTGGAACTACTGGTAAAAGAACTAGGTTTAGATAATAATATTATTTTTACAGGTTCCCAGAGTAAGGTAGCAGAAATCTATGCTTTAAGTGATGTGGTAGTAAGCAGCTCTAAAAAACCGGAAAGTTTTGGAAGAAGTGTAGCAGAAGCATTGGCACTAAATACACCGGTGGTGGCTACAAATCATGGTGGAGTATTGGATATCATAGTTGAAGGTGAAAATGGATTCTTTTATCCTGTGGGTGAGAGTGAAATATTAGCTAATTGTATTGAGAAATGTAGTGATTTGAAATTTGATGGATATTCTTATATTTCTGAAAATTTTTCTCTGAAACAAATGGTAGAAAAAACTATTAAAGTATATGAAAGGAATATTTTGTGAGAATTGTTCATTGTGCTCCATTTAACATCTTTACTAAAACAGGTGGTTCGCTTTATGCAAATCCTGTAAAAATTTCTATGGGACTCGTCGAGAATGGTCATTTCGTCCATAATTTTGATTATAGAGATACTTCACGGTATATGTCTTTTTTTAGAAATAAGAAAAATGGTCAAAAGGCAATGAATGAGTTTTTTAAAAATCTAATAGGTGACATTAAGCCTGATCTAATTGTATTTGGTCATGCTGAATTGATCGAAGAGGAAACGTTTGAATATATAAAAAGAAAGAATATAAGAATGGTCTTTTGGTACAATGATATACCGTTACAAGCATCTTTTCAAAAAATTGCACATTATTTTGATTTTATATTAACCACAGCTGGCGGAGAGTTTATATCTAATATAAAACAATATAATGATAATGTATTTTTCTTACCAAATTTAGTTGATGAAAATATTGAAAAGTATAAAGCTTATGAAAATACAAGTTTTGAAAATGATTTGGTATTTACAGGAAGAGATGATCCTGAGAGGGCAGCATTAAGAGAATATTTAAATTCAAATATAAATTCAAATATAAAAATACAATATATTGGACATAATAAAAAATCTGTTGTAATCGGGGATGCTTATTTACAAGCACTGGCAAATTCAAAAGTATGTATTAATCATAATAGAGATTTTACTTTAATGAATGAGTGGTATACATCTGATAGATTGTTTCATATCTTAGGGAATGGCTCTTTTGCGTTAAGTACAAAAATAATTAATGGAGAAGATTTTTTTGAAGATAAACTAGAATATTATGAGTCATTTGATGAGTTAGTTGATAAGGTCCATTATTTTATAGATCATGAAAAAGAAAGACTAGAAAAATCAGAATGGTTAAGAGATAGAGTACATACACTATTTAACTCCAAAAGAGTTTCTAAATATATACTTAGCTTGTATAATGATGATATAATAGATCTAAAAACATATGAGTGGTACAAATGATAAAATATTTATTTAGACATAATAAAGATTATTCAAGATTTAATATAATCAAACAGTTCACAAAAGATTTAAAATTAAAAAATGATATCTATATATTACTACCTTTTTCAAAAAACCAATTTTTTAAACATTTTTTTAAAAGAGATAGAATAATCAATGATTTTTTTATATCAAACTATGATACATATGTTTATGATAGAAAGAAAATAACCAATAGAAATCCAAGAGCCTGGTGGAAATTTTTTCAAGATTGGTTTAATTTTAGATTTTCAAAATATCTTCTTTCTGATACTAATGAACATTTTAAATATTGGGAAAAATTGTTTGGAAAATATAAGGGTAAACATTTTGTATTTCCTGTTCTTGCAGATAAAGATATATATTATCCTTCAGTAAATGAAGTTAAAAATAAAAAAATAAAAATACTTTTTTATGGTTCATTTATACCTTTACACGGAATAGATATTATTTTGGAAGCTTTTAGTTTAATGGAAAAAAATGGGGTAGAGTTTGAAGCCAAAATTATCGGTAATGGGCAAACATATAATTCAATGAAACATTTGTTTGAAAAACTAGAATTAAAGCAAGTTGTAATGAATGGTGAAATTATAAATGAGAAAGAATTAGCACAAGAAATACGTGAATATGATATTATTTTAGGTGTTTTCGGTGATAGTGTAAAAGCTAAAAGTGTAGTTCCTAATAAAGTATATCAAGCACTTGCTTCTAAAAAAACAGTAGTTACTATGAAATCAAAAGCAATTGATGAATTTTTTACTTCTAATGATTTGATTACTTGTAAAAATACTCCTGAAATATTATCTAATGAGTTAACAAAGTTAATTAAGAGTCCTGAACAAATTAATGATATTTCTCAAAATGGATATGATAAGTTTTTAAGTTTATATGATAAAACAAAATTGGAGTTTGAAGATTTTATTTATTATATTGACAAAAAGTGTGTAAAGGTAGATCATGAGTATATTAAGAATAAAGTTTTTTTATAGAAAAATTCAAAATTTTATCTTAAATACATTTTATTATGACGATCAATCAGTTCCCTTATTTTGGCACAGAAAACCTAACAATTTTGGTGATATAATAAATCCAATCATATTAGATAAACTTTTTAATAAAAAAGTAAAACATGTAAATAGTAAACATTATAATAAAGATTTCTATTTGGTGATTGGATCAGTTTTAGGACGAGCAAGAAAGAATACTATTGTTTGGGGAAGTGGTTTTATATCTTCTGATAGTAGATGTCAAGAAAAACCCAAAAAAATATATGCAGTAAGAGGGCCAAAAACTAGAGAGATACTTCTTAGCCAAGGTATTGATTGTCCAGAGGTTTATGGGGATCCAGCTCTCTTATTGCCCAGAATATATAATCCAAAAATAGAAAAAAAATATAAGTTAGGTATAGTCCCCCATTTAGTTGATAGAGATAATAAATGGTTATCTTCTTTAGAAAATGATAATGAAGTATTGATATTAGATATTTTAGAGAAAGATCCTTTTAAATTTATCGATAATTTATTAAGTTGTGAAAAAATTGCCTCGAGCTCTTTACATGGTATTATAGCATCAGATGCATACGGTATTCCATCAGTTTGGTTAGAGTTTTCGAAAAATGTTATAGGTGACGGTTTTAAGTTTGAGGATTATTTTATCTGTCTGTTAAAAGAAATGATTTTAAGCCTATTGTGATTACATACGAGAGTACTCTGGATGATATATTAGAAGCTTTTTATGACTATAAAATTGATATTGATTTAAAAGCTGATAAAGGCATGTCCTTTTAATTTCGATTAGATTAAACAATTAGTAAGGTAAACAAAAAATGAGGGAATATAAAAAATATTTAGGGCACTATATTCGGGATTATTTCTTTACTATCTTTTTTTTAGGTTTTTCAAATAACTTCTCAGTGTTTTTTTCAATAATCTCATCTTTACATTTATAGAAATTGATCCATTAAGTAAAATTTGTGATATCGTATAGATGAATTTATTTTTTGCAAAGTAGAATTCCTTATCAATTTTTCTTCTCTCTATTGTATACTCGATCCAATTGACAGTTTGTAAATAGGTAGTTTGTGTTATTAAATTATTTAATAGAGCTTTATTTACATCAATCATATATTGATCATATATTTTATCAACTGGTATATAGGGTAGTGAGTGAGCACAAGAAAGATTTGTTGCATGTTTTGGATACAAAACTCCTGGCATATTCAAAACCATGCCATAGCCAACCATCAAAAATCTTAAAATATAAGTACTATCTTCTGTTGGAGTATCTCTCAATAATGGACCAAAATCTTTAAATACAGAACTATGTAAGGCTCTTCCCGCACCATTTAGGTTAAGTTCTCTTTTATGTGATATATATTTATCCAAACTAAATATTTTTTGACATGTATTTGATTTCGTTTTAAAAGTATTATTTTTCAAACATCCATTATCATCAATCAATATTTTCTGTAAATCTACAAACTTTAATTCAGGATTGTTTTTAAAAGCCATCTGTGAATAAGAAACACGGTGAGGAAGAGAAATATCGTCACCAGCAGCTAATACTATAATTTCACCTTTTGCTCTGCTGAATAATTCATTTACATGCCTGCAAGCCCAAGATTTTTTTTATTTCTATTAATAACCAGCTGATGTTTCCCTGTATATGATTTCGCTATCTCTTGAATAATCTCAAATGTTCGATCTGTGGAACAATCATCTGATAAAATGATCTCTAATGGCGTATAAGTTTGTGCAAGAGCACCTTCAACAGCTTTTTCACGGATATATTTTTCGTGGTTATACGCGAATAATGTAAAGGTGACAAGTGGTTTGTCTAGTAATTCATTCATTGTATGTTTCCTAATATTTAATTTTGTAGCCCATCAACATATTTTGAAAAATTTCATATCTGACTAATTACTCTTGCTGGACTGCCTGCAGCAATTACATTCGCAGGAATTGAGGATACAACTATCGAACCATTAGCAATTACTGAATTCTCTCCTATTTCAACACCCTTCAGTATTTTTACATTTGAGCTTATGAAGACATTATTCCCTATATATACCTTTGCAGTTTTTGGAGTTCCCCCTAAATCTAGTCTTGAGGATTAATATCATGAAAATCACTATCTATAATCTCTACATTGAATCAATCAAAACATTATCACCTATTACAATTCCTGCTCCATCACTTATAAAGGTACAATTATTATTTATAAAAACATTTTTTCCCAATACTTATATTTGAACTTTTTTTTTCTAACATCCAAATATATATATCCACTGTAAAAATATGGAGAGGGATAATAACCCAATGTTACAGCATCATCAAAAGATATTTTTCCCTTTCCGTACATTAATACAGGCTGTTTAATCATAGCTTTCCCCCAATAATATTATTACAATTGGATAAAAACTTATATTTTAAAACTCGTGGATACTGGAAAAGTACTTTGCCAATTATATTTTGTAGTTTTCTTTTTTGTTTCAAGACAAATTTACTTATAGTCATTTAGAATCTTTACTATCATTTTTGTATCTTCCATACTTTGAACAGGACTAATTGGTAAACTTAAAACTTGTTCATGTATTTTTTCACTAATAGGGTAACTTTCATTATTCCATTCTCTATATGCATCTTGCATATGTGGAGGTAATGGATAATGAATATGTGTATGAATATCTTTATTAAGTAGATATTTTTGTAATGCATTTCTTTTATTTGTTCTGATAACAAATAAATGCCAAACGTGAGACTTATGATTTGTAAAAGGCAGAATGATATTCTCATTCTTAATGTTTCCTAAATAATAATTTGCTATTTCTCGTCTTTTATTTGTATCTTCATCCAAATATTTTAACTTAACACGAAGCATCGCTGCTTGCATTTCATCCAGTCTACTATTTATCCCTTTGTAAAGATTTTTATATTTTTTTTGACTTCCGTAATTTCCCAATGCACGTATAGTATTTGCCAAAACTTCATTATTAGTAGTTACTGCTCCACCATCACCCAGGGCACCTAAGTTCTTACCTGGATAAAAGCTAAAACCACTTGCATCACCAAGGTTTCCCGTCCTCTTACCTTTATACAGAGCTCCATGTGCCTGAGCAGAATCTTCTATGACTTTTAAACTATACTTTTTAGCAATAACATTAATCTCATCTATAGCTGCTACCTGCCCATAAAGATGCACAACCATAATAGCTTTGGTTTTTGAAGTAATTTTTTGTTCTATTAACAATGGGGCTATGTTATAAGTCCCTATATCAGGTTCAACCAATACTGGAATTAATCCATTTTCTAGAGATAGCCAATATTGAGGCGATGTAAGTATTTGCAGGTACAATTACTTCATCTCCATCTTGTATCACACCCATTTCTTTATATGCTCTAAGTATCAAAGTTAAAGCATCAAGTCCATTAGCAACACCAATACAATGATTAGTACCGCAATAGTCTGCAAATTCTTTCTCAAATAATTGGCATTCTGTACCCTGTATATACCAACCATCATCAATCACTCTTGTACAAGCTTCAATTAGTTCATCTCTATATTGAGCATTGATGGATTTTAAATCTAGAAATGGGATCATTTAACTTTATCCTGACACTTTACACATATTAAGCTCTCATCACATTTTCTTCCACACTTACATACATAACCTCTATGTTTAGCTGGATTGCCATACCAAAGTTCTTGCATACCAACATCTTTTGTCACTACACTTCCAGCACCCACCATCGCATATTTACCGATAATCACACCACCTATTATTGTACTATTAGCACCAATCGAGACTCCTTCTTCAATCATAATCTTTAAAAAATCTTGAGGGTATTGTTTGCTTCTAGGTAAAAGATCATTCGTAAAAGTTACATTTGGCCCTACAAAAACATTATCTTTAAGTGTTATTCCATCCCATAACTGTACACCACTTTTAATAGTAACATTGTCACCAATAACTACATCATTTTCTATAAAAACATGTGCATTTATATTGCAATTATTACCAATGTGTGCATTTTCTAATACTACGCAAAATTGCCATATATCTGTGTTGTCACCAATATTATTACATTGTACTTCCGATAGCTTATGAATCATTTATTTACCTCTTGCAAAAACTTATCGTAATCTCTTATATAATCTTTATCATCATAATGTGTATCACATAGTACTATCAAAATACAATCATGACTAAAATTATGCATCTTACCCCAACTAAGTGCATCTTGAAAAAGACCAACATTAGGTTTATTTAGTGTATATGTTTCTTTTTGTTTCCCATCATCAAGTGTAACTTTACATCCACCATTAACAGCAATTAAAAGTTGTTTAGCTTTATAGTGCGCGTGTTGACCTCGTGGTACATTTTCTTGTGTTCCATAAATATAAAAAACTCTTTTAATGTCAAAAGGCACATTATGATTTTCTTCAAAAGCAATCAATGAACCACGTTCATCACCCATTACTTTGAAATTAATTATTTTATCTTGCATTATATTTCTCCAAATACCATTCATTAGTCTTTAATATTTATTCATATAATAATACCATAATTCTTTTGATAAATTTTAGTTATCAGACCTGTGCTCTTTTTTCTTTTCCATTATAGCTGTATTCAAAAGTAATTGATAATTGAAGTTTTGTATTGTAGTAGACTATGGATATAAAATGATACAGAATGCATATTATGGTACAATTTTAAAGATTAGTATAGTTGCTCGTTGAATAATATAAAGTAATTAAAAGTGAAGTTAATAAAAGAAGGTTAGAAATGAATAAAGTAATATATACTGCCCTGTTCGGAGACTATGACGACCTAATTGAACTCCAAAAGTTTGAAGGTTGGGATTATATTTGCTTCACAGATCAGAAAAATTTAAAATCCGATGTTTGGAAAATTATAGAAGTTAATGATGATAAGAATCCACCAAACATCTTAAATAGAATGTATAAATGGCTTCCACATAGATATTTGAATGAGTATGAACTTAGTTTGTATCTTGATACTAATATCGAATTATTAAAAAAACCTGACTATTTTTTAGATACTTATTTAAATAAAAATCTCTTAGCTATACCTTATCATGGAGCAAATTGCATTTATCAGAGAATCATATTCTTGCGTAATGCTTGGAAAAAGTAAAGCTAAAGATACTTTTAATCAAATGGAAACATATTACAAAGATGGTTTCCCTCAGAATTTTGGATTAAGTGGAAATAGTGTTATATTTAGATTTCATAATGATCAAAAGGTCGTAGAATTAATGGAAAATGCATGGAATAATTTATTGATCCATAATACAAAAAGAGATCAATTAACCCTGATGTATGAGATATGGAAATTAGATTTTAAAAATTATACATTGATGAAGGAACGAGTAGCTGATAGTGATTTCTTTAAAAGAAAAACACATAAGTATAAATTCAATAGATCTTTATATAAGAGATTCATAGGTAAACTCAATAAATTCAAAGCAAAAAGAGATGCAAAAAAGTACAAAATTGATTTAGAGAATTTACTCAATCAAAGCGTAAAAGATAAATCATAGCAGACAAGTTCAGGGTAAAATTTTTATAGTAATAAGAGCATTATTTTGATAGAATAAGTGTACTGCGAAATCATAGGAATAAAAATTTAAAAAGAGAAGAATAATAATGAAGAAAACCGTTAATGTAATATGTATCAAATGGGGAACTGTCTATGATGCGGAATATGTCAATAAGCTTTATCATATGGTTTTAAGAAATACTTCATATAAAGTTAACTTTTATTGTTTTACTGATGATTCACAAGGACTTGATAAGGATATAAAGGTAGAGCCTCTTCCTGTTTTTAATACAATAAAAGAGTATCAAACAAAATATGCTTATAGAAAAGAGGCTGGACTATGTGATGATAATTTGGGAGGATTGAAAGATCAGAGAGTTTTCTTTTTTGATCTAGATGTAGTTATTATTTCTAACTTAGATGAATTTTTTGATTATCCTAAAAATGAGAAATTTTATATCATTAATGATTGGAATAGTAAAGGTAATAATGTGGGTCAGGCTACTTCTTACTCTTGGGTCGTTGGAACACTAGGATATATCAAAGAGTATTATGAAGAACATCCTAAAGAAGTAGTTGACAAATTTTCTACAGCATCTCAGGAATATTTGTCTAGCAAAGTTATAGAAAAATTTGGATCTTTGAATTTTTGGCCTGAAAATTGGTTTTGTTCTTTTAGATTTCATTGTATGCCTAAAATAGGTCCATTACGACACTTTGATTACACCTAAGATACCTAAAGATAGGCCAGGGTTGAAAGTCATTTCCTTCCATGGAACTCCTAATCCAAGAGAGGCTATTACTGGTATTTGGACATTAAGCAAAACGAAAAAGTGGAAAAGAGTATATAAGGCATGTAAGCCGACCAAATGGATTGAAGAATATTGGTATTAGGATCTCATCAATTTCAATATTGAAATATTCATATATTGGATTAAAATCATATTGATGAGTATAATTAGCTGATCATGTCACAGTTGAAGTAGATGGATGATTTGGAAGTTATGAGGTTAAATTAATTAAGAAATGAGTCAATATGAAAAAAAAAATTAAAGTAAAGTTAGTAGGTCGTTCTAGCCTTGCAGATGAAAAATCAGGTTTTAGAATACAATCTCCTAAAAATGAAGCTGAATGGGGATCTTGTACATTTATATTTAATCCACTAGAAAAAGATTATGATTGGTTGGTTGTAATAGATGATATTCCTAGGATCATGCCTAACAAAGTTGAAAAGTTATCATGTCCCAAAGAAAACACAATACTGGTAACAACGGAACCAAGTTCTATCGCACGATATGGAAGAGCATTTGCGAAACAGTTTAATTATCTTCTAACAAACCAAGACGAAAGTGTTTTACCCCACCCAAATGCTATACGTTCACAAACAGGTATGCTTTGGCATTATGGAAAAGATTATGATTCTATTATGAGTGTAACTCATCCAAATAAAACAAAGAAAATATCAACGATATGTTCAAATAAGAAACAAGGTCATACAATACACAGACTAAGATATGAATTTACAAAAATAATGGAAGAAAGAATTCCTGAATTAGATAGATTTGGTAGGGGCTTTAAATGGATCGATACTAAAGCAGAAGGACTGGATGATTATGAATTTCATGTGACAATTGAAAATCATTTTGCTCCACATGTTTGGACTGAAAAATTAGCAGATGCTTTTTTGGGCTTTACTGTTCCTATATATTATGGATGCCCTAATGTATATGAGTATTTTCCAGAAGATAGTTTGATTCAAATCGATATAACTGATGTAGAAGGTGCTATCTCTAAAATAAAAGAGATTATATCAATTGAGGGCGAGTATGAAAGAAGACTAGATGCAGTGAAAGAAGCAAGAAGAAGAGTGATTGAAGAATACAATTTATTGGCCATGATTAATAATATTGTTGAAAACTCGAAAACAGATAAATCAAAGATATCTGATTACAAGATATATAATCGAAAAATAATGAGAGTAAGATATCTACCAGATTTAATACGATTTTTCTACTTTAGAATTGAGAATTTTATAAAAGGATTTTAATAAAAAGTTTATATTAACTTTTTTCAACATGTTTAGAGTTTTTGATTTTATCTACGATAAAACGTTGTATACCACTCTACAAACCGATCTACACCATTTTGTATAGAAGTATTTGGCTTATAATCAAAATCATTAATGAGACCACTTACATCGGCATAAGTCGATTTGACATCTCCTGGCTGCATGGGAAGATACTCTTTCTTTGCTTCTTTCCCTAGAGAATTTTCTAAAGCCTTGATAAAATCCATGAGTTGTACTGGGGCATTGTTCCCGATATTATAGATTTGATAAAGATCTTTTCTGTTAGGATTATCGATAACCTTTATACAGCCATCTATAATATCATCAATGTAGGTAAAGTCTCTGCTCATATCACCGTTATTAAAGATCTTGATAGCTCTGTCATTGAGTATGGCATCTGCAAAAAGCATAGGTGCCATATCGGGTCTTCCCCATGGACCATAGACGGTAAAAAACCTTAGACCGGTTGTAGAGATACCAAACAGATGAGAATACGTATGTGCCATGAGTTCATTGGATTTTTTGGTAGCAGCATAGATAGAAATAGGTCTGTCGACTTGATCACTGGTTTTAAAAGGTTGTTCTTTATTGAGTCCATAGACAGAAGAACTAGAGGCATAAGAGAGGTTTTTGATACCATTTTCCCGACATCCTTCAAGGATGTTCATAAAGCCTTGTACATTGCTTTGTATATATGCATGGGGATTTTCAAGACTGTAGCGTACGCCTGCTTGTGCAGCAAGATTACACACTGCATCAAATTTCTCTCTTTCAAATAAAGTTTCCATTTGACCCTTATCGCCGAGATCTAACTTAATAAAGGTATGTTTTGGAAAAATGGTTGATGTGATAGGCTGTGCCTCTTCTATTTTTGCAGAATCGATACCTAACTCTTTTAATCTTCCATACTTCAGGTTCACATCATAATAATCATTGATATTATCTATACCAATGACTTCATCACCACGTTCAAGAAGTTTTTTTGCCAGATGAAATCCTATGAAACCTGCTGTTCCTGTTACTAGTATCTTCATCTTCTTCCTTTTAATCACTACCAAAAAGATCTCTAGTATAGACTTTTTTCTCAACATCTTTTAAATCATTTGAGAGTCTATTGGCAACTATCACATCTGAAATATCTTTGAACTCTTGCAGATCTTTCATCACTTTTGAGTGAAAAAATTCATCTTCTTTCAGTACAGGCTCATAGACCACAACATTGATACCTTTAGCTTTGATACGTTTCATGATCCCTTGAATGGATGAAGATCTAAAGTTATCTGATCCACTTTTCATTGTCAGACGGTAGATACCTACAGTAGATGGGTTCTTTTTAATGATGGACTCTGCTATAAAATCTTTTCTCATACTGTTTGCATCTACAATGGCACCAATAAGACTGTTAGGTACGTCTTTATAGTTTGCACGTAACTGTTTGGTATCTTTAGGCAGACAGTACCCACCATATCCAAAGGAAGGATTATTGTAATGCATACCTATTCGAGGGTCAAGACCTACACCTTCTATGATCTGTTTGCTATCTAAATGGTGTGTCTCTGCGTATGAGTCAAGTTCATTAAAATAAGCCACTCTCATCGCAAGGAAGGTATTTGAAAAGAGTTTTACTGCTTCTGCTTCTGTAGAACCTGTGAAGAGTATGTCAATATTTTGTTTCATGGCACCTTGGGCTAAAAGATTGGCAAAGATCGTCGCACGTTCACTTTTTTCTCCGACAATGATACGAGAGGGGTAAAGGTTATCATGCAGGGCTTTTCCTTCTCTAAGAAATTCAGGTGAAAAAATGATGTTATCAGAGTTCAATTTTTCTCTGATACTTTTTGTATATCCTACAGGGATGGTTGATTTGATCACCATGACTGCATCAGGATTGATCTCAATCACATCTTTGATGACGGATTCTACCAATTGGGTATTGAAATAATTGGTTTGCGTATCATAGTCTGTTGGGGTAGCGATAATGACATAATCAGCATTCTTATACGCTTCATATTTATCCAGTGTGGCTTTAAAGTTCAAAGGTTTGTTTTTAAGATACTCTTCTATTTCAGTATCTTCGATAGGAGAGATCTTTTGGTTGAGCATCTCTACTTTTTCAGGAATGACATCCAAGAGCTACCACTTCATTGTGCTGAGCTAATAAGATCCCGTTTGAAAGACCAACGTACCCTGTCCCTGCTATGGCTATTTTATAACTCATAAGTTTATTTTCCTCTTGTATTTAGCTTTTTTTTCAAAATGGTCTTTCCTGCTTCCACACCAGGTTGATCATACGTATTTACATCGATGAGCTCTCCCATAAGAGAAGTAAGAAGTTCATAATAGTATATGAGAGACCCTATCGTGTGTTCATTCACTTTTGGAAGGATAATACTGTCAATAGGGATATCTTTTTGTGCTTCTAACGACTCCATAACTGAATCACATTGCATATTGATGAGTCGGGCAAAAGGGAGATTATTTAATGTATCAAGCATTTCTAAATGAGGTAGAGTGATATCTGGAATACTGATATTATCATCAAAATCTTCAATTTTAATGAAGGTGACTGATTTATCTCGAGTACCTTCCATAATAAGCTGAAGAAAGGAATGCTGATCTTTTGGACCGATGAGACCAATAGGTGTTAGACCTACATGAAATGCACTGTTACGTTGATGTTTACCTAAACTTTCACCCCAAAGTTGGACATACCATTCACAGAAATATTTGAGTGTTTCAGAATAGGCAAAAATACAGTTAATATTATACTGAGCATGGTTTTTTGCGTAAAAAACGGCTTTTTTTAGGAGGGTATCTTTTAGATATCCATCATTGAAAAAGCTTTGTTTTATGGTTTTTGCACCATTTAAAAGTGCTTGTATATCTATACCGCATAAGGCTAACGGAACGAGTCCTACTGTAGAGAGTACGGAAAATCTTCCTCCGACATTATCTGGAAGGTGAAGCACAGTAGCTTTGATCTCGTTCGCATACTTTTCAAGTGGAGAGTTTGGATCAGTGATGAAAGTATAGGCTGAAGGATCGCTTTGGAGAGAATAGATGTATTTATAGATAGAAAAAGTCTCTACAGTATTCCCGGATTTGGAGATCACAAGAAAATGGGTTTTTTCAAGGTCTATTTTTGAAATCAGGGTAGTGATATTGATTGGGTCTGTACTCTCAAAAAAGTAAAGCTTTCTTGAAAGCCCATTCAAGGGTTTTATAAATTCATAGATGGCTTTAGCACCTAAAGAACTTCCCCCGATACCGATCACAGCGATAGTCTCTATTGTTTTGGGGATTGAATCACAATAGGCTAATACAGGAGTGATGTCTTGGTCTGGAAGTGCATAATAACCAATACTTTTTTGTTCCTCTTTTATAGCCTGAAAGGCTCTTTTTTGTACATGTTCATCTTGTGAAACAAAATAAAGTTTATTTATCATAGTAAACTCTTTGCCTGGATGATCAATGCATTGACCTTTAACTCATACTCTTTTGCCAAGGCTTCATCTGTTGATTCAAATCGTGTGACAAGTACAGGTGTTGTGTTACTTGCTCTGACAAGTCCCCATCCCTTTTCAAAGTTGATACGTACACCATCTACATCAATGATATTAAGGATTTTAGGAAAATCTGAAGGATGGGTTCTTCAGCAGCTCTTTGACTTTATCTATGATAGCAAACTTCTCTTCTTCTGTGGTCTCTACTTTGATCTCTTCAGTAGAAAAAACATTTGGGAGTGCATCGATCTCTTTATCTAGATCTATGCCGTCATGAATCAGTTCCAGCATTCTAAGTGTGGCATAGATGGCATCATCGTAACCAAAATAACGATGTTTAAAGAAGATATGTCCACTTACTTCACAGGCAAGATCTGCATTTGTTTCTTTCATTTTTACTTTTAAATTGGAGTGACCCGTTTTATACATAATGGCTTTTGCACCACGACGTTCGAGTTCATCATACATGACCTGTGAACATTTGACTTCACCGATGACTGTAGGATTTTGCATCTTCATGGCATAGAGCAGTGCCATTTGGTCACCTTTGATGTTGTACTTATGTGTCAGTACAGCGATGCGGTCAGCATCACCATCATAAGCAAAAGCAATGTCTCCATCTTTAGCTAAAGCAGCTTTGACATCTACAAGGTTTTTTTCTACAGAAGGGTCCGGATGATGGTTGGGAAAAGTACCGTCTGGTTCAAGATAAAGTCCTGTGTAATTAAAGTTCAAGGCATCAAAGATATCTGTGATAACAGTATCTGCAACACCATTACCGCCATCTATGACTATTTTTTGTGGGAAATTTTTGAGGTGGTCAAACTCTTTTACCATAAAATTGATATAAGGTGTTTTTACATCTATATCTGTTTTTGTAGTATTATCTTCGATGACGAGATCTTGATTTGCCACGATCTCATCACCCAGGGCATAAATAGCTTCTACCGAAAAAAGGACTTTTATCAACGGTCATTTTAAAACCGTTATATTCGCTAGGGTTGTGTGAACCTGTGATCATAATGGAAGCATCTGTAGTCATACCGTCAAAGTCAATGTAGTTACTATAGTAGTTTACAGGGGTAGCTACCATACCCATATCTAAGACTTTACATCCAGCAGCATTGAGTCCGGAAGTAAGATAGTCTCTTAAAATAGGAGAGTGGGAACGGGCATCATAACCGATGGAAACGACTTTGTTTCCGGAAATTTTTTGACCCAGGTAATAGCCTATGAGTTTGACAGATCTTTCATTGAGTTCTTTTTCAAAGATGCCTCGGATATCATATTCTCTAAATATACTTTTTTCTATACAATTTGACACTATTTTTCCCTTTTATCCCTGCTGATTAAAGGATATACAAGTAAATCCTTTGGTTTAGGATGAAAGTATAACACTAAAAACTAAGTTTCATTCCACCATAAAAGCTGTTATTAAAAGTTTTATCTTGGGTATCATACTCTGTATGTATGTTACGATATCCTGCAAACAGGTTAATATTTGTAACAATTTCCATATTGGCCTCTACTCTAAATTCAGTATAGCTTTCTCGCATCACTAAATGTAAGAACAGAAGGAGCATAAGCTAAACTTGTTGAGAGTGAAGTAGTAGGTATATTGTAATTTAACGGAAGTGTGTATCTCGCTTTTGCAACGAAAGGAATAGCGATAAAATCATCGGTCAAAACAGATTTGATACCAAATCCAAGTGCAAGTCCTTCTAGACCCTGAAAAGTACCTTCTGCACTTACACCAAAAGAGGCTAGGTTATCACCATCAGTGTGAAGATAAGAAGCATCAAGTTTAAATGCAGTACTGTCTGAATAGGATGCTAAAGCATTGAGATCAACAGAAGCACTTACTTCTAGATCTTCATCGTTGATATTCAGTCCAACATTGCTTTGAGCATGTAATAGTCCAAGAGAGAAAAGAGTAGTTAAACAGAGTTTTTTTAAGTACATGTCATGCCTTTAATATTTATTCATATAATAATATCATAATTTTCTTGATACTTACTAGTCTGCAGGTCTATAGTTCTTTCTTTTCGTTTTCTGTTTCATTTTCTCTTTATGTGCTTTTTTCTTCTCTGCCATCATAGCTGCATCTTGTAGGTCTTCTTCATTGTCAAGACGTATGGCATCGATGAATTTAGATTGATCATCAAATTGTCCTGTTCTTACTGCCCAAAGTAAAGCTATTAAGCCTATGGCACCTAAAAATGTAGAGACACCTATCATTAAAATAACTATATTTTCTGACTCATTCATTATTCCTTATCTTCTTGAATTTTAAACTTTTTATACGCATCGAGTTACCTACTACAACCAGTGAACTTAGACTCATCGAGAGTGCAGCTACAAGTGGATTTACAAATCCCATCATTGCCAGTGGAACAGCAACAACATTATACAATAATGAAAAACCAAGATTTTCTTTGACTGCACCAAAGGTTCTGCGTGAAAGTTTGTAAGATTCATAGATACTTTCAGGTTTTTCATCTAAAAGTACGATATCACTTACAGATATGGCAACATCTGCACCATTTCCCATGGCTATGGAAATATCTGAAGAAGCAAGGGCAATAGCATCATTGATACCATCTCCTACCATCACAACGACATGTCCCTCTTGATGAAATTTGTCTATCATGCCTGACTTGTCTTGAGGAAGAAGTTTTGCATAGACTTCATCTATACCTACTTGCTTAGCTACTTTTTGGGCACTTTGTTCATGGTCTCCTGTAAGCATGACTACTTTGACACCTAATTCCTGTATGTTCTCGTATGGCTTCTGGCTGCACCTTCTCTAATGGTATCGGTCAGTTCAAAACGTGCAACAAGTGTATCATCAATGGCAAAGAAGAAGAGTGCATTTTCTGAATCTGTATCAACTGTCAGATTTTGAAGATTGAATCAGTTCGGCATTTCCTCCAAGAAGTTGTTTGCCTTTATAAGTGGCTTTTACACCTTTTGCTTCAATACTTGTGATATCTTCAAGTGTGAGAGCTTTCAGTTTTTCATGTTTACTCTCAAGGTATGCTTTGATTCCTTTTGAGATAGGGTGGTTGGATGTACTCACAAGTGAATAAAGTAAAGAGGGATCAAAGTCTTCAAAAAAGTCTGCTTTTACGACAGAGGGTTTACCTTCAGTGATGGTACCTGTTTTGTCTAAAGCAAGTATATCACTTTTTGCCATGGTTTCAAGAAAGGAGGCTTCTTTAAAAAGAATACCTCTTTTTGCTGCGACACTGATACCTACTAGTGTTGCCATAGGTGTAGCCAAACCTAAAGCACAGGGACAGGCTATAACGATAACAGAGATACCTACTATAAGTGCCTGTTCAAAACTATCTGTCCAAAAGTACCAACCTATAAAAGTCAGTAAAGCAATGATGAGAATAATGGTTGAAAAGTATCCAGATATAGAGTTTGCCAGTTGTTCTATACGCGGTTTTTTGGTGATGGACTCTTCAAGCAGGTTGACGATGGAGGTTAGCATAGAGTTTGAAGCATCTTTGGTTGCACTGTAATGTATGACAGAATCTAAACAGATAGAACCACTTAAAATAGTGTCATTTTGTTTTTTATAGATAGGTTCATTTTCTCCTGTAAGTGAACTTTCATCAAAAGAACCTTGTCCCCAAGTGACTTCACCGTCTATCACTACTTTTTCACCGGGTTTAAGTTCGATGATGTCTCCTACAACGATATTTTCAATGCTTACCAATGACTTTACACCATCTTTGAGGGTTGTGACTTCAGTCGGGGTACTTCCCATAAGACCATCTAAGGTATCAACAGCATGTTTTTTACTCAGTACTTCAAGATATTTTCCTACAAGTACAAAGGTGATGATCATCGTCACAGAGTCAAAGTAGACTTCACCTCTTTGAGTGATCATCGCATAGATCGAGTAGATATAGGCTAGAGAGTGCACCTGAGGCAACAAGGGTATCCATATTGACGATATTGTTCTTATAGCCATAGTAGGCACCTCTGAAAAATATCCATCCAGAGTAAAAGAGTACAGGTGTGGCCAATACAAATTCAGCAACATTGAGAATGTCTTTAAAAGATTGTTCTATTCCTCTAAAGTATCCAGCATAGTGTGCAACGGCTAGCCACATGATGTTCATAGAGCCAAAAACAGCCACTAAAATACGAGAATAATACGTTTTTCGTCGTACTTATGGCACGTTCTTCCTGAAGTTTTGGATCATAAGGATAAGCGTTATATCCTATGGAACGGATGGTCTCTATAATATGAGAAAGTTTAATGATCTCTGGATCCCAAATTATTTTGGCTTTGTTGTTTGTGTAGTTTATACTTGTTTCTATGACACCATCTGTTTTATGCAGTACCTTTTCGTTGAGCCATACACACGCAGAACAGTGTATACCTTCAATGATGAGGTTGATTTCACATAAGTCCATCTTCATCTATTGTGATGTATTTGTTTTTAAAGCCTTCTAAGTCAAACTTTTCCAGATCTTCATTGCTTTGTATGGCAGGTTGAAGTTTGGTATCACCCAGTTTGTCATAAAAGGTATTGAGACCTTCTGAGTTCAAGAGATGGTAGACTCCCTGGCAGCCTTTACAGCAGAAAAAAAGTTGTTCGTCATTCTGCTGTTCAGCGATCATCACTTCTTCGGGAAAAGTAAGATTACAGTGGGTACATGCTATATCTGCCAAATATAGTTCCTTAATTGATTGTAATATGGTATTTTTGTCCACATTACTAGAAGTGTATATTTTATCTAAATATGGGTAAAATCTTCTATGGAAAATGCACTCTTATTTACTATCATTCTTCTTTTTGCAGAACTCTTTGAAGCATATATTCAACGTGCCCAAACACTTTTAGGTGTTTTAGAAAAACTCTATGCTTATTATCAAAAAAGTATCTTTTTGTTTTTTCTGATCCAACCAGGATTTTACGTTATTATGTTTATCGTACTTTTAACAGAGGTATTGAATCTGACTATGGTATTTCTGTTAGCGATTAAAATCTTTGATATATTTTATAAAATAGAACTGATAAAAAAAGTCTTTATAGAACGTGAAGTCTCAAAAGAGATAGCACAAATGTTGGAATGGAAAATGCCTCCAATGTTTTTTTTGATGGGAGCAGTACTCTATCCTCCACTATTGTTTTATGCTTTAAGTTAAATGTGATTTGACTTTTCAGCCAAAAAGGATTATAATGCTATTACTACACGTAGCATAGCGTATGGCTAGCGTACAATCTTCATAATGCATATTCAAAATAAGAGGACATATGAGCGATAATAAAAAATCTTCTAATGGCAATGCTGCCAACAGAAAAAACAGAACACACGTACCAGTAGATGGCTACAAAATAGAAAATCTCCAACAACTTCCACTTACAGAACTTGTGACCATAGCAAAAGAAGTAAAAGTTGAAAATCCAAATGAATTTCAGAGAAAAGATCTTATTTTCGAAATTCTTAAGTCACAAGTAAATCAAGGTGGGTTTATCCTCTTTACAGGTATTCTAGAGGTAATGAATGATGGATTTGGTTTCTTACGTTCTGTGGATGGAAATTTCGCTAACTCAGATAATGACACTTATGTAAGCGGTACACAGATCAAACGATTTGCATTTGAGAAACGGTGACATTGTTACAGGTCAGGTACGTTCTCCAAAAGACCAGGAAAAATATTATGCACTTGCTGAAGATAGAAGCGATCAATTATCTTCCACCGGAAAAGTCAAAGCAGAGACCTCTCTTTGATAACCTTACACCACTTTATGCAAGTGAACAACTCAAGCTTGAATATAATCCAATGAAGATGACAGGACGTGTACTTGATCTTTTTACCCCTATAGGTAAAGGTCAAAGAGCTTTGATAGTTGCACCTCCACGTACAGGTAAAACAGAGTTACTTAAAAGAACTTGCACATGGAATTACATATAATAATCCTGATGCATCACTCATGGTACTTCTTGTGGATGAAAGACCTGAAGAAGTTACAGATATGCAACGTTCAGTCAAAGGTGAAGTGTATAGCTTCTACATTTGATTTACCAGCACAAAACCATGTAAGAACAGCCGAAATGGTCATAGAAAAAGCCAAAAGACGTGTGGAAATGGGTAAAGATGTTGTGATATTGCTTGACTCTATTACAAGACTTGCACGTGCATATAATACAGTAACACCAAGTTCTGGTAAAGTACTTTCAGGTGGTGTGGATGCCAATGCACTACATAAACCAAAACGTTTCTTTGGAGCAGCGAGAAATATAGAAGAGGGTGGTTCTTTGACCATTATTGCTACAGCACTTATAGATACCGGTAGCCGTATGGATGAAGTGATCTTTGAAGAGTTTAAAGGTACAGGTAACTCTGAAGTAGTTCTTAGTCGTCATGTATCTGAAAGACGTATCTATCCTGCGATCGATGTAACGAAATCCGGAACAAGAAAAGAAGAACTGATGATGCAACCTGAGACACTTCAAAAAGTATGGGCACTTAGAAATGCAATGCAAAATATGGAAGAGGTAGAAGGTCTTAAATTCCTTTTCTCTAAAATGATGAAAACAAAATCAAATGATGAGTTTCTTTCTATGATGAACGAAGGTGCATAGGTATTCAGCATGAAAAAATTTTTTTTGTTTCTAGGTTGATAGACGGAGCTTTTATGAAAAATCATTTAGTGATTTTCATGTCTTCAAGGAAGTACGCATAATGCGTATTGGTGTTTTTGATTCTGGTTTGGGTGGTTTGACAGTTGTTCAAGCCATGACCCAAGTGATCAAAGGTGCACAGATCTTTTATGTGGCAGACACCAAAAATGCACCATATGGTGAGAAAACACCAGAACAGATCTTACAATACTCTCTTAATATCACTAAATATTTGATCAAGACCTATCAAATAGATGCATTGATATTGGCATGCAATACAGCTACTTCTTCTGCAATCAAACATCTGCGTGAAATATATCCCTCACTTATCATAATAGGAACAGAACCTGGTATTAAACCGGCTATCGAACAGACAAAAACTGGTAAAATAGGTGTTCTTGCTACACCTGCAACACTTCAAGGAGACAAGTATAAACAACTTACACAGGCACTCTCCTCGCAAAAACGTGTTGATATTTATGAACAGGCTTGTCCTGGATTGGTTGAGCAGATAGAAAAAGGTGAGATGGAAAGTGCAGAGACAATCAGTTTACTGGAAAAATGGCTTATTCCTATGCGAGACAATAATGTAGATACTATTGTATTGGGATGTACACATTATCCTCTTGTAAGTAAAAGTATTGAAAATATTATGAATTGTAATGTAAATCTGATACATACCGGTGAAGCTATATCTAGACATTTACTTACATTAAGTACCCAAAAAGGGCATCAAAATGAGGGTGATTTACAGGTATATATCCATACTACTGGTGAGATACAAACACAAGTTATAGAGAGTATTATCGATACTTATGAAAGTATAGATAGAATTGAAGTTGAAAATAGTTAAAATTTTCTATTTAAATTTGTAAAAATTGCTACTTAATTATACATTAGTTAAAGTTATTTTCAATTATATTTTTATGAAAAACGGCTACTATAAACTTATCTATGTTAGAATACATCCATACGGTTTTACTGTATTGTAAAAAGCCTAATTTGTTGTGAAGCAAGTGCTGAAAAGTTATGGGACTCAGAAGCTTGATATTTGAGTTTTGCCAGACTACCAATATGAGGATAAAAAATGAAAAATTTGTTAGAAAGCTTTGCAATATTGCTTGTTGGACTTTTGTCTATAGGTGTTGTATATTTAATTGTACAGTACAACATGATCGATGATCAAAACTTCATAGATCCATTAGATAAAACTGCATATGAAATGCCAACTGATGCTGAGTTAGAAGAAGATGATGATCTTGATGATGAAGATGATATCGATGCAGATGAGGATGCTGATCTAGATAAAGAGGAGTAGTTTAAGTAACAGTAGGATTTACTTTAGAGTAATCCTACTGCTTCTCTTACTTTGAGCATCTTTTCATTTGCAATGGCTTTTGCTTTTTTAGCACCATGTGCCAAGATGTCATTTACTTCATCCATATGGTTGAGATAATACTCTCTTTTTTCTCTAGCTTCACCCAACTCTTCCCAAATCAATTCTTTGAGATATTTTTTGAAGTGACCATATCCTTCTTTACCGCTTTTATAACGTGCCTGAAGTTCAAGTTTTTGTTCATCATTTAAAAAGAGTGATGCAAGCGCATAGATATTGTCTCCTTCATACTCCAATGGTTCACCTAATGGTGTGGAAGATGAGATGATCTTGTTACATCTTTTTTGCAGAGGTTTTTCATCCATAAAAAGATCGATTGCATTGTTATAACTTTTACTCATTTTTTGTCCATCTATACCAGGGATAGTAGCAACATCTTCTTGTACAAGGTGTTCTGGAAGTGTAAATATCTCTCCATATTCATTGTTGAATTTTATCGCGATATCTCTTGTCATTTCAACGTGTTGGATCTGATCTTTTCCTACAGGTACTTTTTGGGTATCTAACATAAGTATATCTGCAGCCATAAGTACAGGGTAAGAAAAAAGTGCATGATTTGCAGGAATACCTTTGGCTACTTTGTCTTTGTACGAGTGTGCACGTTCTAGCAGTCCCATTGGGGTAAATTTAGAAAGGATCCAGTAAAGTTCAAGTACTTCAGGCATATCACTCTGTACCCAAAATGTTGTTTTTTCCGGATCGATCCCAACTGAAAGATAGTCAACAGCAGCATCTATCGTATGTTGTTTAAGTGTAGCAGCATCTTTTGAAGTAGTGAGTGAGTGGTAGTTGGCAATAAAGGTAAAAAGTTCATGCTCTTCTTGAAGCTCCACCATAGGCTTCATAGCCCCAAAATAGTTTCCTATATGAAGTTTTCCTGAAGCTTGTATTCCTGTAAGTACACGCATGTGTCATCCTAAAATTATTTTAGGAGATTATAGCGAAGAGTTAGTAAAAAAACCTACTCATCGTCATCAAACCGTTCTCCACGTTTACGTGCAACGATGTCTAAAGGGACACCTTCAAAGTCAAATTTATTTCGTAGGAAATTCGCCAAGTAACGTTTGTAAGAGAAGTGTATGAATTCCGGTCGGTTACTGATAAGGGCTATTTTGGGTGGCTTTGTCTCATACTGTGTGGCAAATTTTATGTTGACAACGGCACCATTATGTGATGGTACATGGTGTCTTCTTATGGCTTCACGTATGGTATCGTTAAGTTCAGAAGTAGGAATACGTTGAGTATATCGTTTATAGATCTCAGTGACTTGATCAAGTATCTTGCTGACACGTAGGCCTGTTTTTGCAGAGATGGTAATAAGTGGTGCATAGTGCAAGAATTTCATTTCATCACGTATCTCTTCTACAACTTCCTCATAGGTTTTATCTCCATGTATATCCCATTTATTGATAACGATAAGACAAGCCAATTTGTATTTTTCAATGAGTCCGGCAACCCTTTCATCTAGTTCTGTGACACCTGCAGTCGCATCCAGCATAAGCAAGACCAGGTTTGCTTTTTCAAGCATTTCAGTAGTACGTGTCAGTGCATATTTTTCGATACCGACAATTTTACTTCTTCTTCTGATCCCTGCAGTATCGATAAAAGTGATCTTATAGTCATTATGTTCTATGATTTCATCGATAGGGTCAATAGTTGTACCGGCAACATCAGAGACGACGGAACGCTCTTCACCTAATAGTGCATTGAGTAGGGAACTTTTTCCTGTGTTGACACGACCGATGATTGCAACCCTGATCTCATTGTCTATCTCTTCTTCTTTGACAGCTATTGATATCACGAACTATCTCATCAAAAGGATCTATCTCTTTATCTTCTGTAAGTTCAAGTCCTTCAGGTTCTTCTTCTTTTTCAGGGATATAGTGCTTCAAGCCATGCATAAAAGTCATTAAAATAACGGTTATGGCTCACTGACATTGGAAAAGTTGCATCTGCACCAAACTCTAAAAATTCCCAGTAACGCTCTTCTTCTTTGTCATTGTCAATCTTGTTGACAACAAGCGCAAGTGGTTTACCCATTTCTTGAAGTTTGTAGAAGAGTTCTCTGTCTTCTTCTGAGGGTAACGTCTTTCCATCAACCATGTAAATGATGATATCTGCCGTATCTGCAGCTCTAAGTGCAAACGCAGCTACTTTGGAAAAGAGTTCGGAAGAGTAGTCTATTCCCCCTGTATCGATCACTTCAAAGTCACGGTTCCCTGAAATGGTTACGATACGTTTTTTAATATCTCTTGTAGTTCCTGAAAGATCTGCAGTGATGGCATCTCTTTGTCTTGCCAAACGGTTAAAGAGTGAACTCTTTCCTACGTTTGGTCGGCCTAGTATGGCTACTTTTTTAAGTTTTTGCATAAATATATTCTTTCTTAATAATTGTTAGAATTATAGCATATTTTCACCAGGCATCTGTTCTACATAGATAGACTGAGAAGGAAAGGCAAAACTGGAGCCATTATCTTCAACGATCTTCATGATCTTGAGATGGATATCTTCACGTATATTTAAGTATTTTTCCCAATTTGCAGTATTTGTAAAGGTATAGATAAAGATATTGAGTGAAGAGTCTCCAAAAGATTCAAAATTAACCAGTAAAGTATCTTTATGAGAGATCTTTTCATGGTTGTGTAACATATCTCTGATATCCTTCACAATGGTATTCATTTGATCGGCAGTAGTACCGTATGTGACACCAATTTGCATTTTTATTCTACGCACACCTCTGCGTGAGAAGTTTTCTATAGGTGAATTTGAGACGATTTGGTTAGGAACAGTGATGAGTGATTTTTCAAATGAACGTATTTTGGTCGTACGCATTCCTATGTCTTCTACGGTACCTTCTACCCCTCCTACTTTGATCCATTCACCTATACGTATGGATTTGTCGGCTAGTAGGGCAAAAGAACCAAACATATTTGAAGCTGTGTCTTTTGCAGCAAGAGCAAAAGCAAGACCTCCAAGTCCAAGAGAAGCAACAAGTGCAGTGACGTTGATACCCCATACTTGAAGCATTGCACCTAAACCTATACGCACCTATAAAGAACTTCACTATTTTAAGGATGAAGTTTCCCATCTCTTGAGCAAGGTCTGGATTGAATTTTTCTGTAGCATGGTGAAACAGCCCGCGCATGGACTCTAAAACGGAGAGTATTGCCCAAAATATAGTATAAACAACCAGTGTATTTAGAATGTTTTTGATCAGTTCTGTCTCTTTGAAGATAAGCAAGAAAAAGAGGTGAGCACCTATGAGTATAAAGGCAAAACGTACAGGGGCCTTAAGTGCTGAGATGATCTTGTCATCATGGTATGTATTTGTCAATTTTGCAATTTTTTGCAAGGTGCCCATAATAATGAGAGTAAAAAGTTTTCGAAAAAGCAAAAAGAGGAAAAAAACTGCTATGGCTGCAAAAAGATTAGCTAAGGGAATATCAAAAAACGTGTTCGTTAACAAAGGATACTCTTCATAAACCGGGACAAGCATTGTCCTGTACAGTTCCTTCAAGATTCATTGATAGATTATCTATCACATTTAGGTCAATCGTTGTATTTTGCTCTGTTGTATTTTGCTCAGATGTATTCACTTCGGTTATTGCCATTTTATGTTATCCTTTGCTTTTATATATGTAATTATAGTAAAATTTGATATAAGTCAGGTAGAAAAGGATGGATGTGCTAATAAGAAGTTTGATAGCAGTTGGTTTGTTTTTACTATTAGGAAGTTCTGCTTCTGCGAATGTAAAACAGTTGAACTATACTGCGACATTTGGTATATTTGGTACAGTAGGAACCATTAAGAACACACTTACACAAAATAGTAGAACATATAAGATCGAAACAACTGTCATTGTGGAAGGACTGGCAAAAGTACTTATGCGTAATCCTACGGAACATTATGTTTCCAAAGGCCATATGAAAAATGGTTTGATGGTTAGCGACTCGTATGAAATGATAAGCAGTAAACAAGATAAAAAAGTAAGTAAAGAGTATCAGATAAATCATAAAGATAAGTATGTGACAAAAAGATATAGAAAATGGCGTAAAGGAAAGTTGGTAGAAGACCGTACTGAAAAGCTCAAATTCTATGCTAAAGATGACTTGTTGACACTCTATTTCAATCTTGGAACTGCAGTAAAGAAAAAAGGAAAAAAATATCTGTTTTATGCTGTAGGTCTTGAAAAACAAGATGGCAAAGTAGAGATCACTGTGCCAAGTGATGAAGAATTAGCACCTTATGTAAAAGATTTAGGTATGGGTGCAAAGCTCTATGTGAAGGCGCTTATACATCAAAAAAATTTTAGAAAGAAAAAAGGCGATATTCTTCTTTCAGTTGCAGAAGACGGATTTATAACTAAGTCAGTGATCAAGGATATCTTGTTTTATGGGGATGCAGAGCTAACAAGAGTCAAATAATAACAGCGTTCAAAACAAAGTCAATGACTTTTTTATCTGACATTTCACAAGGTTTTAACATACCACCTTTCATAGTAGGGTAGTAGTTCCCACTTATAACGTCATTACCGCCTAACTCTTCTGCAAAGACTTTAAGAAGTTTTCCTTCCAGCATGGTCTTTTTTCTCAATAGATAGCGTTTATCAAGATAAAGTACATCATGTGCACCATTGGGTAAAGCTAGCAGTTTTGTATAAAATTCTGTACTATTCATAAATGTATTATGCTACACTTTCACAAAATTAGCAAATGCGGTTTTGCATAGGCAAAAAGTTTCTTTAGAAAAAAACAGGATCAGCTTTTGAAGAAAATGATTAAAAATATGGATAGAGGTATCCTTTTAATGTTATTGGCTTCACTGAGCTTTGCACTCATGGGTGGTTTTGCCAAGGTAGTGAGCCAAGTATTGCCTCCAGTCGAAGTCACTTTTTTTAGAAATATTTTTGGCGTCGTTCTTGTAGGATTTGCTATTTATAAAGTACCATTGAAACAAACAGGAGGCAAACCCTTCTTACTTCTTTTCCGTGGTTCTATGGGCTTTGCAGCACTTCTGGCATATTTTTACATCATGGCATTTATCCCTCTGGGAGAAGCAGTGACATATAATAAGACTTCACCCATCTTTGTAGCCATATTTGCATATCTTTTCTTAAATGAGAAGTTGCATAAGAGTGCTTTATTGGCTATTGTTATAGGATTTGTAGGAATTGTTCTGGTGGCACAGCCTGAAGGTGGCACTTTTGATAAGTATGACATGCTGGGTATTTTCTCAGGTATAGGTGCAGCATTGGCATATACTTCTATAAGAGAGTTAAGAAAATACTATGATACACGTGCTATAGTGATGTCATTTATGGGTGTAGGAACGGTAGCACCACTTATTTTGATGCTCATAACACCTTATGTGAATGTTTCAGAGGAGTTTGACTGGATGTTCGCAGAGTTTGTCATGCCAGAGGGTGTACAGTGGGGATATGTCACTGCAGTCGGTATTTTTGCAACCATTTCTCAACTTTTGATGACTAAGGCGTATGAGCTTACAAAAGCAGGTATCGTTGGTACAATTAGTTACAGCAATATTGTCTTTGCAGTAGTGATAGGTATCATGTTGGGAGATCCTATACCTGATATTTGGACAGTTTTAGGTATAATCTTAGTTATATTATCAGGGCTCTTAGTAGCTCTGCCTAAAGGACTGAAATGATTTTAATCGCTGGACCTTGTGTTCTGGAAAGCCGTGACGCTGTTATGCGTATTGCGGAGTCTTTAGGTAAGTACCATGAAGACTGTACTAAAGAATTTTATTTTAAAGCAAGTTTTGACAAAGCCAATCGTACAAGCCTTGACTCTTTTAGAGGTCCGGGACTGGATGAAGGGCTTAAAATGCTTCAGGAAGTAAAAGACCAATTTGGCTATAAGATCTTAACAGATGTGCATGACTATACACAACCAGCAGCAGCAGCTGAGGTAGCAGATGTACTTCAGATCCCTGCATTTTTATGTCGTCAAACAGATCTGCTTGTGGCAGCTGCAAAAACTTCTGCGGTTGTAAACATTAAAAAAGGACAGTTCTTAGCACCTGCTGCGATGGAGCATTCGGTAGGAAAAGTGCTTAAAACGAGAGGTTTTGATGGTAAAGTAAGTTATGAAAATGCCAAAAAATATAATGTTTGGCTTACTGAAAGAGGAACGACGTTCGGATATGGGAATCTGGTGGTGGATATGCGCGGATTGAAGATCATGCGTGAGTTCGCTCCAGTGGTTTTCGATGCAACACACTCTGTACAAATGCCAGCAAGTGGTGGTGCTACAAGTGGTGGAGACTCTTCATTTGTACCGTATCTTTCACGGGCAGCGGCAGCTGTAGGAGTGGATGGTTTCTTTTTTGAAACACACTTTGATCCGAGTATCGCATTAAGTGATGGTCCAAATATGATAGAGTTAAGTAAGCTAGATACATTGATCAAACAAATCGATGCGATTAGAACGATCGTCGAATAAGCAAATATCAAATACTAAAAATAAAAGGAAGAACATGAAAACTGTAGAGGGTCAATTATCGGTAGACAAGAGTAAAAAAGTTGCGATCATCAATGCAAGATTTAACCACTTCATCACAGATAGACTGGTAGAGGGTGCTGTAGATGCGTATGCAAGACATGGTGGAAATGCAGATGATCTGGATCTTATTTTAGTACCAGGTGCATTTGAAATACCATTTGCATTGGACAAAGCTTTGGCTTCTGGTAAATATGATGCTGTATGTTGTTTAGGTGCAGTGATCCGTGGTGCGACACCTCATTTTGATTATGTATCAGCAGAGGCAACCAAAGGTGTGGCATCTGTAACACTGAAGCATGGTAAACCAGCGACATTTGGTGTACTTACAGTAGACAGTATAGAGCAAGCTATAGAAAGAGCAGGAACAAAAGCAGGAAATAAAGGTGCTGAGGCGATGGTAGGATTGATCGAACTTATTAATCTTTATAGTGAGCTTGATTAATGGCAACTAGACATCAGGCACGTACAGCAGTTGTAGGGTTACTTTATGCCTATGACCTAGGAAATGACAATATAGGTAAATTCTCAGATGAAATTTTGGAAGAGGGTAAGATCCGAAATAAACAAAAAGAGTTTTCAGATGTTCTTTTTCAGGGAACCATAGAAAATCTTGAAATGTTAGATGCCAGAATTCAAGAACATTTGAAAGATTGGGACTATGATGGCATAGGTAAAGTAGAAAAAGCGATCATGAGACTGGGTGCTTATGAAATACTTGTGGCAAAAACAGATAAAGCGATTATCATTAACGAAGCTGTTGAACTTGCAAAAGAACTTGCAGATGAAAAATCTCCACAGTTCATTAACGGTGTGTTAGACGCATTGGACAAAAAGTAGTAGATAGATGATAAGCGTTAAAACGCAATGTAAGAGAGGCAGTAAATGACGAGTCGTACTAATTCTACCAATAAACGTATGAGTATTGATGAAGCGGTAGAGCTTATTGAAAAAGCTGATCTTAAAACCCTTGGAAAGATGGCACTTGCACGTAAGAAAGAGATGCATCCTACAAGGTGTCACTACATTTGTCGTAGACAGAAACATCAATTATACAAATATTTGTTGGGTAGATTGTAAGTTTTGTGCTTTTTATACGCATGAGAAAAAAGAAGATGCATACATTCTGACCTTTGATGAAATAGACCAAAAGATAGATGAACTTTTAGCCATAGGCGGAACACAAATACTCTTTCAGGGAGGCGTACACCCTAAGCTTGAGATAGAGTGGTATGAAGACCTGGTTGAACATATCTCAAAGAAATACCCTCAGGTAACGATACATGGTTTTTCATCGATCGAGATAGACTACATTGCCAACCGCTCAAAGATAACTATCTCAGAAGTGTTACGCAGACTAAAAGCAAAAGGACTTAGTTCTATTCCCGGTGCAGGAGCAGAGATACTTTCAGATAGGGTACGTGACATAATAGCACCTAAAAAACATGATAAAGACAAATGGTTAGAAGTGCATCGTCAGGCACATAAACTTGGTATAAAGTCAACTGCTACGATGATGTATGGTACAGTAGAGACGACGCGAGAGATCGTAGAACATTGGGATTATATACGTCAGCTTCAAGATGAAACTGGCGGATTTAGAGCATTTATCATGTGGTCATACCAAAGTGATCATACACAGCTTAAAAGAGAGTTGCCAACGATCACTAAGACCTCTTCAAATCTTTATCTGCGTTATTTAGCTGTAGCTAGACTTTTCTTGGACAATGTACCGAACATACAGAGTTCATGGGTTACACAAGGTTCTTACATAGGGCAAATGGCACTTCTTTTTGGAGCAAATGATCTAGGTTCTACAATGATGGAAGAGAATGTTGTTTCGGCAGCTGGAGCTAAAAATGAGATGAATCAAGAAGAGATGATCAAACTTATCAGGGACGTGGGTGAAAAACCTGCAAAACGTAATACGGCATATGAGATATTAGAACGTTACTATTAAAAAGGATGTTTTTTAAGCAAAGCTCAAAAATTGTGTTGTCACTATGATACCCTAAGGGTATACACTAGCGATAACATTCAGCAGTTGGTTTATACGATTAGTCGACATACCCAAAAGGTTTTATATGACAAGAATGATAAGTCTTAAAATACAATGCAACAAATTATTTAATGATTTGTGGGAAATTCAGTATAGTGAGGTACTAAATGCCGGATCTTAAAAAAATTATTTTATTATTGATAACAGTACAAGGAGTATTGATGGCAGCATATGTCAAAGAGATAGAGATCAAAGAGAGTAAGGTACCTGTTGTATTTGAAGAGGAGAAATATCTTCCTATTGTATCTATCCAACTGATCTTTAAAAATGCAGGACATTTGAGTAATACCAAAGATGGTTTAGCTGATATGTCTGCAAGGCTAATGAATGAAGGTACATCTAAAGAGGGAAGTGTAGGATTTGCTACAAAACTTGATGCACATGCAGTAGAGATCGGAGCACATGTAGGACGTGAGAGTTTTGTGATAGAGGTATCTTCATTAAAAAGTGAATTTCCTTATGCTGTAGAGCGTTTGGAGGAACTTTTAAAAGATCCAAATTATACTCAAAAAGCACTGGATCAAATTAAACATCAAAAGATTGGTTGGCTGACACAAAAAAAGAGTGACTTTGACTATATTGCAGGTACTTCTTTGAGAGCGACACTTTTTAAAGGGAGTGTTTTAGCCAGACCTTATGATGGTACACTTGAGAGTATCAAAAGTATTTCAGTAGATGATATTCAGACATTTATCTCTGCACATTTAGGTTATAACAATGCTATAGGTGTTGTAGGTGGAGACATTACATTTGATGAAGCACAAGGGTATCTGACAAAGCTACTTTCACTTTTACCAAAAGTTGAAGAGAAAGAGGAAAAGAATATTCAAGCTTCAGATAAAAAAGAAGTAGTACTCATCAATGAAGATACACAACAGGCGTATATCTATTTTGGTGCACCATTTAATTACAGCTATAAAGAAAAAGACCAGTATTTGGCAAAGATCGCAGAGTATCTTCTTGGAGGAGCAGGTTTTGGTTCACGTTTAATGGAAGAGATACGTGTAAAACGTGGGCTCACTTATGGTGTATATTCATCACTGAGACGTACAAAACCAGTTTCTTATTTGAGCGGATATATGCAAACAAAGCTCAGCACACAAGATGAGGCAAAAGATCTGATACAAGAGGTGGTAGATACTTTTGTCAAAGAGGGTATTACACAAAAAGAGCTTGATGATACAAAGAAATTTTTACTTGGATCTGAACCTTTACGTACAGAAACACTTTCACAAAGGCTCAATCGTGCCTATGATGATTATTACTATGGCAGACCACTTGATTTTAGTAAAGAGCAGTTAAAAAAGATTGAGTCTGTCACACTTGATGAGGTAAATACATTTTATCAAAGCACATACTGAGTTGTCAGATATCACTTTTAGTATCGTCACAAAAAAGGAAACTAAAACTACAAAATAATATGTCAATTGACATATTATTTCTTTTGTCTCTTAAAACTTTTGTATAATCATTAAAACAGAAGGAGAGTAGGATGGAAGAAGCAAAACAACTGTTTAAAAAACTTAAGATCCACACTTTACTTGATTTAGCACTCATCATCCCTACTTCTTATAATGACACAACACTCTCAACTAACACTGGAATTAGGAAAGATCAATACACTTGAAGCCAAAGTGGTTGATTCAAGTATCTATTCTGGAAAGCTACGTGTTACTTTTATCCTTACTCAATCAGGTAGACGACTTTCTTCTACTTTTTTTAGGGTTACACCTTATCATCATAAGCTTTTTGAAGTAGGATCAAGTCATGTGATACAAGGTAGGCTTGAAGAGTATAAGGGCTATTTACAAATGTCACAGCCTAAATCTATCAAAGAGATAGGGAAAATCACACCTAAGTACAAAACCGTACTCAAAGAGAGTGAGATCTCTTCACTGATCGAATATTATATCAATGAACAAAACCTTTATAATGAAGGTTTAGACAGCAAAGAAGTAGCTACACTGATGCATATTCATTTTCCAAAAAGTATGGAAGAGATATATGATGGTACAACATTTAAGCCTGATTTTCTAAGCTGTATTGAAATTTGTTGAAGCGTATAATCATTTGAAAAAATTACGAGGTAAAAGGGTAGATTTCCCTGCACATAGAGCATTGACCGGAGTATAGAACCTTTTGTGGATACATTTGCCCTTTAAACTTACACAAGAACAGCAAGAGGTCATTGCACAGATACAGAGTAGATTTGGCAAGAGAGGATAAAGCAGCCAAACGTATGGTTGTCGGTGATGTGGGTTCTGGTAAAACGATGGTGATACTTGCATCTGTGATGATGGCATTACCCCATAAAAGTATTTTGATGGCACCTACATCACTCCTTGCATTACAACTTTATGAAGAAGCATGTAAACATTTACCTAAACAGGTCAAAGTGGCATTGGTCATGCAGGGAAAAGATCAAGGAGATTATATAGATGCAGATTTTATTATAGGGACACATGCACTGCTTTTTAAAGAAGATCTACCTCAAGCCTCTTTGGTTATGGTAGATGAACAGCACCGTTTTGGTACCAAACAAAGACAGAGTTTGGAAGCTTTAGTGAGTGCAGGTGAGCAAAAACCACATTTTATTCAGTTCTCTGCTACACCTATACCAAGAACACAGGCCATGATGGAGTCTGAACTTCTTGATGTTAGTCTCATCACTACTACACCATTTGAACGAGAAGTACTGACTCAGACCATAAGTAAACAGGATTTCCCAAATCTGCTTACACACATAAAGGATGAGATAGCACAAGAACATCAGGTGCTCATTATCTATCCTTTGGTAGAAGAGAGCAGTGAAGTACCGTATCAGTCTTTAGAAGAGAGTAGAGGGTTTTGGGAAGAGAAGTTTGATGAATGTCTATGTGACACATGGTAAAGACAAACAAAAAGAAGAAGTTTTACTGGAGTTTAGAGAAAAAGGAAATATACTTTTAGCCACAACAGTAGTGGAAGTAGGTATCTCTCTACCAAGACTAACACTTATAGTTATTGTAGGTGCAGAACGACTTGGACTTGCTACTTTACATCAACTTAGGGGTAGAGTAGGACGTAATGGCTTAAAGAGCTGGTGTTACCTTTACTCTAACAATACGGAGAATTTTAGACTTGAACAGTTCTGCTCAAACGAATAATGGCTTTGACATTGCAAAACTTGATCTGAAATTTCGTGACAGTGGTGATATACTTGATGGTACCATACAAAGTGGTCAAAGATTTAAGTGGTTAGATATGGCTGAAGATGAAGAGGTAGTTATAAGGGCTAAAAATAGATTGAGAAGTAAGTGAAAATGTAATCCTCGGAGTACTTGTAAGCCCGAGAATAGCTAAGATGGGTATGAGCCATCCTATTAATAAAGTCCGAATTTTCCATCTGCTCTTTTATACATAACACGCATCAATCCTTCATTGTCATTAAATACAATAAATTGTCTTTTTTTCTCTGCTTTAAGTGCTTCTATGGCTTCATCAAAATCAAGTGGTTTGTGAAGCTCTAGATCCATAGGAACGATTTCTACATCTGTCTGCAGTCATATTCACTGACCGCTTCAGCTTCTTCTCCCATATCTCTAAAGCTCATAATTCTATGATCTTTTATCTTATCTGCATGACGTCTAAGTGATTTTTTTACTCTTTCTATAGCAAGGTCTATAGCTGCATACACATCTTTATCTATTTGGGTAATGACGATTGTGTTTTTATCTTTAAGGTTAATAATGAATTCTGTAGCAAAACCTTTTTTCCCATGTTTCTCATTGGCTGAGATTACAGTACTTGCAGAAATAATGTCTAAATGATATTTCTCTAGACCATCTATAGCTGCATCAGCATATGCTTTTATAGGCTCAGTGAGTTCGAAATGTCTTCCCGTTATACTTTTGTTCATAATATATCCTTAGTTTTAAAGTATAGATATATTTCTATATCTATACTTAATTTTAACTTAAGATAACTTAATGGAAGGTAAATAGAGAGGGAAAAATTATTTTTTGTTCATCATATTTTTTGCAGTGTACGTCTATAGTAAGTGATCCAGTGTGTTGGAGCTATCAGGAGTTTTATATTGGACATAAACATCAACGATAATACCAGCTAGTGAGTCGCTTCTAAGATTGTTATTATAGTTACTGATAAGGGGTGTAGCACTATGATCTGCACTGTTATCTGTAAGTTTTCTCGTATCAGAACAAGGTAGTCCATTACCTATATAGTAGATACGGGTCATTACATTATAGCCACTCCCATCTGCAGTGCTTCCTGTAACAGGTCCATTTGGTAGAATACCATTTACAACACCGTCAATATCTTCGATACAGGTAGGTGTTGTCTGATTACGGTCATGGTTAATGACTGCCATTACTGCTAATTCTGTATAACTTCTGGCAAGAAGTGCAGCTTGTTCTTGGCGAAATTGGGCACCGGTCTCTTGAGTGATCTTACCTGATAGGTTAAGAATAAAAGCCGCTACTGTTGCCATGATAACCATCACAAAGATAGCAGTAAGAAGTGAAAATGCTTTTCTCATAGTATTATCGCCTTTTCTTTACAGATAGTAACATTGTATTCTTCACTGATACTCTCTTGTGCACAGAGTTTAAATCTAAAGGTATTACCAGATTCAGCGAATTTAAATACCGTAATATTTGTAATCAGTGTAGCATGCTCACTTGGCCATCCGCTTTCAAGATTTTCGCCGTGCCATGGCTGGTAATTATAGTATAGTTCCAGATCAAAGTGTGTATTATCTCTAGGTACAGGTCTTATAGCATATGCACTCCATGCAAGTTTATAATGTTCTGATATTACTTTGTCAGCAACTGCAGATCCTGGATTTTGAAAGGTAAGATTTTCATCTGCACTTGAACCTACAGCAGATACACAGGAGTTATCACCTGCAGCAAGCATACCCATACAATCAAGTACATCATACCTCTTTATGGCACTTGCACTTAGATTGGCTGTGTATCTTCTGTCATGATCTCTAAAGAATATAGCGGGATATTGCGCCACCTGAGAGTGAGACATCAGCATTGGAAAGGTTAGAGATGATCGTGTTAGCCAGTGTTAAGTTTGATCCAGGCGTGATAACTGCAGCCTGGTTTGAAGAATCTACATCACAAAACCCATTCCATGGTGGACGTGTAGCGGCATTAAATCCATCTCCATCTGCACCGATCCACTCTAAAAGTGAATGGACATCATCTGATACATTGGTAGGGTCAGTAACAAGGATAGTATCGCTAAGGTTAGCAGGATCCCTTGCCAGGGTAGTCTGTGGTATTCTATGGCTGAGAAGATTGGCGATCTGTTGTGCAGCAAGTTCTGTTTTGATACTTGCACGATGTGTTGCTCTTTGAAGAATATAATGTTCATAAATATTGACAATAATGGAAGAACCTATAGATGAGACTATTCCAAGTATTGCAATAACCATGACCACTTCAAATAAGGTAAATGCTTTTTTCTTTTGTAAAGTATTTTCTCTTTTCATGCTATTACCTGTTATTATATATTTCTTTTTTAGGTGCACCTATGTTACACATAAAGGCACTTAGTGTAATGTGCTTATCACTGATCTCATCTGCGGGGTTCGATGATGAGAGCTCCACGGTGATCAGTTTAATATTCGTAGTATTGGATGTTATCACATTTCTAAATGGATTGGAAAAAGTTGTATCTTTTTGATAGGCACCTGCTGCATTAGCAGCAGTCCTAGGAGTATCATCACCATAGTACACTCTTGATGAAATAGTGATATTTCTATCGAGATAATCTCCTTGATGCGTTGCATAAACTTCATTTTCATAGACGCTTATTTGAGAAGCATTTGCATCATAGTCATCGATATCATCATTGAGACCGCCTTCAAGCCCTTCAGGCCCAATTGCAGTTGCATTATAAAAAAGTGTAGTGGAACTAAGTCCATTACAGTATCTACCACTTGTACTTGTTACACCAATAGGATGACTTGAACTACAATTGCTAATAGCACTACTTGTAGTTCCTGTTTGAAGCACAGGGGATCCTTCACTGTATCAGTATTACTATGATCCCATTCTGCAGTCATGATCATATTGATCTGAGTAGCTGCAGCTGCTATTGACTCTTGCTGCAGTGCAACATAGGTACTTTTTGTGGAACGATCGATCAGCATAGGTGCACTAAGTAACACAAGACCAATGATAACAATTGCAAAGATAAGTTCGATCATTGCAATTGCAGGACGTCTTTTCTGCATCATGGAAAAAATATCTATTTTTCTCACCAGTTGATCCTTTGGTTTGTTCCAGTACTCGGTTCTGTATCGACTACATGTCCAGTTTGTCCTTCACCTTTCCACTTAAGTCCCTGATTCAGGAAATGGATAGTAAATTCCGGTAATCCATTTTTGGAAACATCCGGATTATATTTGAGCCACTCATCAGGATTGATGTGTATAACAGGATGTACAGGACGACCAGTTAACGGATAAGTAATATCTATATCTGGATGTTGACCCATTAATGTCAAATGTAATGTTACTTGATGGGGTGATACCTACACCAGGTACTGTAGTAGTGAGGGTGTTTACTTGACCATCTCCTAAGCTTGAAAGGTGATTTTCCATACGGTACCATCCCCCCGCTGTGAATACATCTTCTGGAATTATTGGTAATCCAGGTAATAATGAACAGGTAATATTGACATCATCTCTACAATATGAATTGACTTTGAGTATGGTTGAGACGAGTTCATCATAGGTCTCTGCACCATCTACTCCATCCGGTGGAGATACTTTGGCAAAATAGAAATAACGTTGTTGAGCAATGGTTCTGTTTCCTTCAGGTATATAATCTGTCACCATATGGGCATTTGAAAGTGCATTTGGAGAAACAGCATTCAGTATAGAGAAGTTAACATCGATCGGATTAACAAGTTCTGCATACGGCTTTTCAAAGTTGAAATACAGGTCAACTTCAGCACTTCCGTTGTTGTCTGATGTGTTTGTAAAGTTGTATGTATTCAAGGTTGAATTTGTGTCAGTACTAAAAGTATTAATGTCATATATATCCTGAGTACTTGCTGGAATAGAACAGGATTCCCTGTTGATACTCCAGATAATGGATCAATACTCTGTATCGTATTTTCTGAAGGCATCATAGTTCTATCTAGCCAGAGAATTACATCTTCTGCAGCACAACCATCTGTAAAGTTAGTAAGTACGGTTCCATTTTTACCTTCTGCAGTGATATTCCCTTCCAGTTTTGCAGCCATGACCATACTTTTGTTCAGGTCACCCATATAGAGATGTGTACCGTTGTCGTTTGGAGCTGTACGGAATGTAACCATAGAGAGATCAAACTGATAAGGTTCAAATGCCAATTCAACTTCATTATATGCACTATTGTCCACTATACTGGAGTCAGTTTGACATCCTACTTTAGGTGCAGTAGTGGAACTATTTTCGCCCACTAGACAATCGTTACAGCCTGGAGCTACTGTAGCGGTAAGACTTGCTGCACGACAATTAGGATCAAAAACAGTTTTATACGGGTTACGATCTGCTTGATCCACCTTGGTCCATCTGTTGTCCTCTATCCATAGATTATAGTCTCCTGCATTATTGTGAGAGAGATTATAGTCATCTATGCTATCCATTACTAAAGCTTAGATTCACTGTAGTATGATTTGTATCCTGACATGCTGTTGGACCATTAAATTCCAATGCGACAATGTCTTCAGTATCGATTTGGAGAAATAATCATGTCAGGTGTTGCAGAGAGGAAGTTTTCATTATAGTAACGTTCAGCAATATCGAAACACCACCGTATGTTGTACTGTATCCTGTCATTTTATATTTATATTCTGCAGCTAACGACTTTTGTACTCATGGTACTGTCATTTGTTGTGATACCTAACGGTGTAGCACTGTTTTCTCCATTAGCACCGATATCACTAAGAGAGATCCTGTAACTTTCCGGTCGTGACGGCAAAGTTGTCTCTTGAACAGTTTGGTGTTGCAAAGTAGGTACGTAAACACTGATAACAAGAAGTATTATTAGCTACACCATTTGTTGCGTCACATGCAGTACCACAAAGTTTAGGGTCTGCAAGATCTAGAGTATCTCTATAGTTATCATTATAGATTTCTCTAAATTTATGACCATCTTCTTTATTATTAGTGTGATAGATCAGTGTACCATTTTCATCTAACAGTGTCCACATTCTAAAAGCAGCTGATTTTAAAGCTGGTACATCAACAAGGTCAAGTGAGTCTGTAATAGTTACTCTGTCAGCTGAGCAGCTCCAAATTGTACAAACGTACTGTTATGTAGACCTCCGATAATGATACTTGGATCTGTATTGGAACACTTGAGGAATGAACTGTTGTCATCAAAGGCTGTTGCATCGATGAGTTCGACATCTACGGTAGCATTACTGATGGTCTGAGGATTTACCGGATCACTAGTCATCATAGTGTGCGACCGAATAGTCAAAATCTTTTCCAGATATCTGTGTATAGAGTGAATATCTGCCAGTAGGGTCACTTATAGGTGGCACAGTCGCTCCAAAGTTTCTTTCAACATTGAATTGACCCCAAACTGGATTATAGACAGGAGACTGTTCACATCTTGAAAGAGGTAATAATTGACTTACAGGACCTGATCCAAAATCAATAGTTGTATTTAATTCTATATTGAATTCTGTTTGAAATTTTCCATCTTCAAGTGCAGTGACATTGTAGTTGTATTTTGCATAGTATCTCTCATAACTTCCTATTGTACCTCCCGTTAGTGCATCTCTGTCTTTACCGACAGCTATCTCAGGACGATATGGAGTAGATGTTGCTGTTGTGATTGTAGGAAGTAGGATATTGGATGTGGTAGGTGAGTATTCTGCCTCTCAAATGAGACACTTCCGTTAGTATCATTCATTGTAATTGCTAATTTCGATCCAGTAAGATCAAAGTCACTTTCCAAACTTTTAACTGCAACAGTGATACTTAGTTCATCATTGACATTCATAAAAGCATCAATTAATCGATTATCTGATGATATGGTGTATGCATCTCTTCTAACTACGTAGTCATAACAGACATTTGGTTTGTAGAGTTCAGCAGAAAATGAGATCATACTTGGTGTGATATAATCCTGAGTTGAACTTAGACCAATGTAGACAGTATTGATATTTTCATCCTCATCTCGATAACGTGTCATGATATCTGAAACATCATAATTTTCAATATCAATACCATTGTTATTACCTGTCATTTCATTATTATTTCCAGCTATCACGATCGATATTGGCCAAAATTGCATCAAAGATATTATTTGGATCTGTAGCACCTGGCATAGTATCTGGATTCGTTACCGGTAACTTGTGCCAAGGTTCTACCCATTACCATTCGGTCATATTCAGAACCATCACCATAAATATACTCTCCTTCACCAGCAAATGCAGCAAATTGTGCATTTACTTCGCCACTATCTGGAAGTTTAAAACCTGATATTTCAAGAGGAGGAGTATTGGAACCATTAGATACCTGTGTATATCCATTATAGACTAGAAATATTTCGTGCTTTGGCATCATCTCCACCTTCTTTGTAGATCACAACAATAGACCATCCGGCATAATTTCCTGTACCTGATTGTCTACCTTCATTTGCAGTGATATTAGCTACTGTAATTGTATGTTTACCTTCTGCTAGATTTCTATTTTGTAGTAGATAAGTGATGTCTGTATAGGCTGCATAATATCCTCCTCGGCTTCCAAATGCTGTATCGTAATAGAATGTTGCAGCCTTTAGAGGTGTGTATGTTGTATCATTGTCAATACGGATCAATACTTTGTTTCCATCGGTAGCTTCAAGGTCTATATTCTGATCTGAAGTAATATACTTGTAGTCATACGTAGCACCAGAAAGGTACGCTCTTCTCTGGTCATAGCTAAGATCATTATTTATAGCCCCCTGCCAGAAAAGACCTGCCCAGGCAATACCTCGACCATTTTCCTGATAGTAAGTATCTGGTAACGTGAAATTAGATGAAGTTGAATTCCAAGTTGGAGCTCCAATTCCATGTGGTACCATCGATATCAATATACTTTGCTATATAATTGTTGTCATTATATTGATTACTATTTGTACAGGTTGCGTTAGTAAAATGACTTGGGTCATAGAGCTCCCACTATCACCACTCGTAGTAGTAATACACTCAACTGTATTTCCAAGTATTGCATAATTACCTATCATGTTACGTGTAGCTGGTGGGTTGATGAGTGCAAAGTCTTGAATACCTTCTTGGTAGTCAGTTTCTTGAGTGATCGTGATAGTAACAGTCGCATCATCTGTATTCGCTGAGTTGTCTGTAATAGTATATTCAAAGGTATCAAGACCGACAAAGCCTAGGTCTGGTGTATATGTAAAACTTCCATCACTATTGATAGTAACAGATCCATTTGACGGGATCAACATGTGATGTGACCGTGATTCCATCTCCTGTATCATTGGTAAGTACATTACCGCTTACGGCAGTATTGTATTTGTGTAGTATAACTATCATCAACTGCATTTGCTACTACTTGTTCAGCGATGTTAATATTAACGGTTGCTGTTGATTCATTGCCACTTAAATCCCGTATAGTGTACTAAAACTGGCAGAACACCATCAAATCCTACATCTGGTATATATACGAAGTCTCCATTGGTTTGCATGGTTACAGTACCACTTGATGGTATTGTAACAGAAGCTAAAATTACCTGAATACCATCACCAATGTCATTATTTAACACATTTTCACTTAGTGGTGTATTGAACAAGGTATTAAAGCTGTCATAATTCGCATCGGCAGCCGGAGGAGTACAAGGTTGACACGTACGAGGTGAACCTGTGTAGTCATTACCAGCGATATCATTTGTATAAATGTTATTGATCAAATTGTCAGGGAGGGCAGTATCGTAAATTTTTACTTCATCTATCAGACCATTAAAAGAGGTATCACTATGTAGTGTGGTCCCTATGGTAAATGGGCTACCATTTGCCTGATCCATATTCCCACTCCAACGATTATCGGTACTGGTACTGTTATTGATAGTCACACGTACATCTGATCCATCATAACTTACAGCAATAAAATACCAGTTACCTGTTGTAATACCTGAGACCAAAGTCCGCCTGAGTATCTCTTCGCTAATGTTATCGAGATAGAGATGCAGTTTACCATTTGGTGTGATACCTATTTCCAAGTTATCATTACGATTGTCAGAAGCTTTAGCTATGAATGTATTGGCGGTACCATGATTTGACGTGGCACTACTAAGTGACTCTGGTCTGATCCATGCCGTAATGGTAAATTCATCGTTTGTATTACCAGAGAGTATTGTTGAAACTGTCACCCATTGAAACATAGTCATTTACTCCATCAGAAATAAGCACTGTTACAGAGTAAACTATCGATTGCAGTTGTATTTGCTATCGTTACAAACTGGTACCATGTACTGAACCTATAGAAATCTGTCACTTCCATTATTGGTTCCGTCCCATGCACAACTATATCCATACGGTATTCAGATATAGGTGCTGGAGGACCTAAAGTATATGTGAACTATCCAACCGCTGGAGCATTACTGCTACTTTCATCACGTGAATCTGCACGACGTCTACACTCACTATCGCTACAATCTACTCCGGGTTCTACAAATATAACCAGGTCATCACCCGCATAACCGGACTGATTTACAATTTCCTGAATAATTGAACTAATGTCTACGGTTTCATAATAAGCATTATTACTCCAGCTTTCCGGATACCAGTTTACACTTTCAGATGTTCTGCTACGTGAAGAAAGGTCATAGTCATCGTTGCTAAATCCACTGGCATCATTAGCAAGTTCCCCTCTTATAATCAAAGAGGCAGCACCAGAATCATCTGCATCAGCACGAAAACGTATTGTTGCACTAGTTATATATGCACCTACAGGAATAGAAACATTATTGAATCGTAAGACCAATAATTTGTAATCCTCATTATCTGGATCATAAGCCATTTCAAGATCAATCTACTACCTCGAGATATTCATTCTCCATTATCTTATATTCTTTAGCTTCTGCAATGAAAAACTCTATCACATTGCAACATAATAAAAAGTAGCATTTATTTAATAGAAAGAACTATTACGTGTCATATTTAACTCGAGTTGAAAATGATATTGATATTCATTAAGAGCTATAAAAAAGAAATGGAACAAAATAATTAAAATAGTAATTAGGTTTTTCATGATAACACCTTTATAAATGCTCACAAATAAAATTGAGCAAAATTTGTATGTACACCTGAAAAATGATGACATAAGCATTATTGCTTACGTTTTGGTAACCCGGCTATCTCAAGAAGACCCGTGGCTTTCCGTCCTTGCTTCACAGCAAGTTTGGCTTTTCATTATGCAATACTTAGCTAAAGAATACCATAGATAATATAAAATGGATATAAAATATAAATAATTATATTAGAATTATAAATTATATTTATACAGTAAATTATTTATGTTATAAAACTTCACTAGGGATAAATGTTTAAACCTGAAAAGAACAGCTTTTACAATGATAGAACTCATAATGGTCATCGTGGTACTTGGTATTTTAGCCTCTTTGGCACTTCCTAGAGTGGAACGGGATGTCAGACAGGAAGCAGGAGACAACATACTCTCTGCCATACGATATACGCAGCATTTGGCACTCATGGATGAATGTCAACGAAAACCCTGCAGTAAATTGGCAAAGTGCTTTTTGGAAATACGTTTTACCTTGCGGGATGTGTGATTGGATATTTTATATGGTAACTTCAATAAGATTATAGAACGGAAACATTGATGAAGATGAAGCAGCCATTGATCCTGCCAATGGTTTTAACCTCAATGCCACCATGGATTGACTGTATGAGACAGTCCAGGATGTCTTTCTCCAAATATTTTATTCAGAAAATGTGGATTCTTTTCAGGCTGTGAGCAGACAGTAAGTGGGGAACCTACTGGGGAGAACATATAGGATTTGACTATTTGGGGCGTTTGCATAAAGGTTTTTTAGAGCTAGAACAATATGGGAACATTAATGCATGAAAATTGTACTGTTAAATTTGAGTTTGATGATAGATATAGAAGATCTATTTATTCTTGACAAAGAGACAGGATATGCGTATATCATCGATCAAAATGCGTCTTAAGACTCTTTTTTTATGATCAATACTATAGCAATTAGGTTCGTTGACAGAAGTTTTATATAAATTTTACATTGATTTTTTCTTAATTATTAAAATATCAACTTATGTTTAATTACTGGAAATGAAATGAGTTTAAAACATGCTCCTTCCTATTTATTTGGCTAATTGGAGTAAAATCTAATACGCTTTTTACATACTTTGAGCTATTATATATGTTATTAGATTTTAACTAAGGTAAGATATGAATTTGAAGAAAAGTGTTTTAGTAGGTATGGCAGTAGCGATGTCATTTTTATTTGTCGGGTTGTGGAGATGACAAAGAAGTGGCTGAGTTTAATAAACCGGCACTCTACTGGTATCAGAAAATAGCAGACAGTATTAGCAGAGGCAATTTAGATAAGGCAGATGCTTACTACATCTCTCTTAAGAGTGAGCATATGCGTTCACCGCTTATGCCTACCTCGTTGATGATGCTTGCACATGCACACATGAATGAAGAAGAGTATCTGCTTGCAAATTATTATCTTGATGAGTATAACAAGCGTTTTGGTGAGTATGAAAGTCGTGAATATACAGACTTTATGAAACTTAAAGCATCATTTTTGGGTGTAAAAGATGTCTATAAGGATCAAAAACTTATTATGGACAGTATTGCTACATGCTAAAACATATATTAATCGTTATCCAGGGTCTTCTTATGCACCACTTGTTAATACGATGCTTATAAGATTACATATGAGTCAATATCTGCTCAATGAAAATATTGCAGCACTTTATGACCGTACAGGTAAAGCTGATGCTGCAAAGATCTATAGAGATAAAAACAAAGGTTCTGTCGTAGAAATGGCAGATATTACTCCACCTGAAAAAGGTATCATAGGTTATATATTTGATTAAGCTTTACTTATGGAGATACTAAAAGCACCTTTTATGAGGGTAGCTATTGTGCTCACTCATATATCATAAAACAAAATTAAATATTTTTAAAGGAATAACATTATGCAACTCAGTGATTATGATGCATTTCCCACCACCTTACCTATAGTGGTTGAGGATGAACTTTTTCTTTATCCTTTTATGATAAGCCCTATCTTTCTTACAGATCAAAAAGATATAGATGCAGCAACCGATGCAATGGAAAACAACTCTTTACTCTTTGTTACTTCATCCATGCCTGGAAAAGAAGGCAATACATGATTTTGATACCATGTATAAGGTAGGGGTTGTCGGCTCCATTATGCGAAAAGTACATATACCTGACGGAAGAGTAAAGATACTTTTTCAGGGACTTGCACGTGGAAAGATAGTTGAACCGCAAGAAGGTACTTTTAACCGTGCCATCATTGATGTGGTCACTTTAGAGAGTTATAATAAACTCAAAGCAGATGCCTTGATGGATATACTTAGAGATAAAGTAAAAAAACTTTCTGCTTTAAACAGTCAGATACCTGCAGACCTTGTGCGTACCATAGAAGAGAATGATGAACCAAACCGTATAGCAGACCTGGTTTCTTCTATGTTGAAACTGGATAAAGAAGTTGCCTATGTACTTTATGTTGAACTGAATATAGAAAAACGTTTACTTGGGTCTCATAGATATTGTAACTTCTGAGATAGAGTCTGCAAAAGTACAGCGTGAAATACGTACAAAAGTACATACAAAGATAGAACAGACCAATAAAGAGTATTTTCTTAAAGAACAACTCAAAGAGATACAGCAAGAGTTGGGTATGGATACGCAAAGAGAAGAGGAGATAGCGAATTTTAGAGAAAAAGTAGCTAGCACTCAAACCTCATATGCAAGAAGATGCCTTTAAGGAGATAAGCAAACAGTTAGACCGTTTTGCCCGTATGCATCCTGACTCTGCAGATGCCAATGTACTTCAGAGTTATTTGGAGTGGGTACTTGAACTTCCTTTTGGAAAGTTAACGAAGAAAAATCTAAGTGTGAAAGATGTCTCACATGAACTTGATAAAGATCATTACTCTTTAGAAAAACCTAAAGAGCGCATCGTTGAGTTTTTTTCTGTACGTGAATTGGCAGAGCTTAGAGGGATCAAACAAAAAGAGACAGGTGGTGTCATACTCTGTTTTGCAGGACCTCCAGGTGTAGGTAAAACTTCACTTGCCAACTCCATTGCTACTGCATTGGGAAGACCACTTGTGCGTATGGCACTGGGTGGACTTGAAGATGTGAATGAGCTTAGAGGACATAGAAGAACCTATGTGGGTGCAATGCCTGGACGTTTGGTGCAAGGACTCATTGAAGCAAAAAGTATGGACCCTGTCATTGTACTGGATGAGATAGACAAAGTAGGGCGTAGTATGAGAGGTGATCCGACAGCTGCACTGCTTGAGATACTTGATCCGGAACAAAATAGCAAGTATAGAGACTATTATCTCAATTTCAATATTGATCTGAGTAAAGCTATTTTTATCGCTACAGCAAATGATGTCGGACGTATACCTGCTCCATTACGTGACAGAATGGAGTTTATAGGACTTAACTCTTATACACCTAAAGAGAAGTTTGAAATAGCAAAGCGTTATCTCATACCTCAGGAACTTAAAAAGCATGCGTTAAAGCGTAGAGAATTTTCTATTTCTGATAAAGCACTTAAAATGTTGATAGATGAATATACGAGAGAAGCAGGTGTACGAAATTTACGTCGTAGAATAGCCGGATTGATGCGAAAAAGTGCAAGACAACTTTTGGAAGACAAAACAAAAGATACGATAATCATTACAAAAAAGAATTTGGAGAAATTTACAGATAAAAAAGTATTTGAAATTTCTTTAGTGGACAGTAAACCACAAGTTGGTGTTGTCAGTGGATTGGCATGGACTGCAGTAGGTGGAGATGTATTGACTATAGAAGCTATCAAGATCAAAGGAAAGGGTGCATTGCAACTTACAGGTAGTTTAGGTGATGTGATGAAAGAGTCTGTACGTATTGCACACTCTGTTGTAAAGATACTTATAGATAATAGAGAGCTTAGCTATATCTCCTTCAGTCATACCTCACTTTGCTAAAGAGAGAGAAGAACGTATAGCTGTAGATTCAAGTGAAGTCTATAAGCGTTATGACCTTCATATCCATGTACCTGAAGGTGCAACACCTAAAGATGGACCAAGTGCCGGTATCGCGATGGTAAGTGCTATTGCTTCTATTTTAAGTGGACAAAAGATAGATAATAAAGTTGCTATGACTGGTGAAGTTACACTTACAGGAAAAGTATTGCCTATAGGTGGACTTAAAGAAAAATTGATTGCTGCGTATAAAGCAGGAGTTAAAAAAGCACTTGATACCGATGAAAAATTATGAACGTGATTTAGATGATATCCCTGATGAAGTTAAAAATAATGTAGAAATTATTGGTGTTTCTCATATTGATGAAGTATTGAAAGAAATATTTGTAAAATAAGAGAGTTTTTAATATGTTTGACCTAGCTTTTAAGGCTAGGTCAAACTTCAAAGTGAGTAATTAGTCTGTCCACTGATCTATTTTGTCATATAGTTTATCTTGCATAACAGGTTTACGTAAGAAGTCATTTGCACCATTGTCAAATACTTCTGTTTTACGTGTATCATCTGTAGAGAGTACAATTACAGGTATATGTGCATTTGACATGTCAGATCTGAAGATCTTAAGAAATTCTATACCATCTACAATTGGCATCATGATATCCAGTAGTATAAGATTTATACTAGGATCTTTTTTCATTTTATCTAATGCATCAGAACCATTTTCTGCTTCTATGATTTCTGTTACTTTTGGATTCTTTTTTAAAAGAGTCTGTAATCAGTTTTCTGTTGATGAAGTCATCATCAACAACAAGTACTTTTAGTGCCATATTTATTATCCTCTATACTTAGTAATTATATTTTCTATCTCTTCTTTAGAAGCTGTATTTGAGATGGTTTCACCTTTTTGTACAGCTACTTCTTGAGGATTATTTGTATTACTTGATGAAATTATAGCTACATTTTCATTAGATTGGCTGATACTCTCTGTAACAAGCTCTGATATCAGTAAAGAGTATATCATAGTCACCAGATGCCAATTTACTCTCTAGCATGTTCATATCATCCAATATATCATAGTCATGACCCAGGTTTTCAAGTACTTTTGCTAAGACTCTACGTGACAAGTAAGAATTTTTTTGCAATAAGAATTTTTTTCTCTTGTTGTGTCTCAATCACATTCAAGAGCAGGTTCTTCTATATTTAGCTCAAGTGGTTCATCTGACATATCAACCTCAGGAGTAAGAGTCTCTTCAGGCTCTTCTACAATTATCTCCTCAGTAACTTTTCTCTTCTTTGACAGGTTCTTTTGTATGACTGCTTGCTTTGTCTGATAGGAACTTGTTCAGTACATAAAGTAATTCTGTTGTTTCAATCGGTTTAGTGATATACTCATCCATACCTTCACTTAAGAATCTTTCTCTATCACCTTTAAGCGCATTTGCTGTCAAGGCAACTATAGGGATATGCGCTAATCTCTTCATCTTCTTCATAGTCAAGGATCTCATGTGTTGCTTCAATACCATCCATAACAGGCATTTGAATATCCATAAAGAGTAGGTCATAATTTCCACTTCTACGTTTTTCAAATGATTCAAGACCATTATTTGCAATATCAACTGTGATCCCATGTTCTTCAAGAATACGTTTAATGAGTTTCTGGTTAATGATGTTATCTTCTGTTACCAGTACTTTGGCATCAAATTTAGTCTCTTGTGTTGCTATGTGCTTCTTCAATAAGTTGAGGAGTTATATTTGCTGTATTTGCTTAATACAGTTTTTAAGTTTACTAAGTGTAACCGGCTTAAAGATAACATTACTTTGGTCAATACCAAGTTCTTCAATTTTATTACGGCTTGTGACATTTGCAATAACAATAAGTTTGGATTTATCCATATTATGAATAGCATCCAAAATATTTTGTCTTGCTTTGTCAATATCGATCCAGTAGTTTTTACAAACATCATTGTAATCAAGCTCTTTCAGTTCAGCTAATAGATTCAAAATGTTTGACTGTTGGACCAAAGTATTCAAAGTATTTTTCTAAATAGTTGTCAAGTTTTGTTGGAATATCTTGTTCATATTTACCTATAGTAAGGTCAGTAAATGCATTTGCATAATTTACTTCAGTAGAAGTAACTTCTTCTAATGGTAATGAGAAGAAGAATGATGTACCATGGTCTTTAGCACTTTCAAGTTCAAGTTTTCCACCCATAAGTTCAACGAACTGACTAGAAATAGTAAGACCAAGACCTGTACCACCATATTTTCTTGTAACTGATACATCGGCTTGAGAGAAGGCATCAAAAATACGAGATTGTTGATCTTTTGTCATACCGATACCATTATCTCTATACAGTAAACTGAACTCTATTTTCACCATTTTCATCTGTTACTTTTAGAATCTCAAGGTTGATTTCTCCACCATAACTTGTAAATTTAACGGCATTTGAAAGAAGGTTAATAACGATCTCTTTGATCTTGGTAGGATCACCTTTAAGTTTTGCATGATATTGTTGGATCCATATAGTAGTTAAGGTCAATATTTTTCTCTGTTGCAGCAACTGCATAGGTTTCAACTGCACTTTCAAACTCTTCAGCTGCATCAAATACGATATTTTCAATTTCAATTTTATTACTTTCAATTTTTGAAAGGTCAAGAATGTTGTTGATAATACTAAGAAGGTTTTCAGAACTTTTATCAATAATAGAGAGGAATTCATCTTGTTCTTCAGTAAGGTTTGTACTACGTAATATTTCTGTAAATCCAACAATACCGTTAAGCGGTGTACGAATCTCATGTGACATGTTTGCAAGGAAAAGAGATTTTGCTTCATTGGCCTGGAGGGCAATGAGTTTATCATCTTTTGCTGTTTCAACAAGTTCTTCAAGGAATTTATAGGCTTCTTTTGTACCTTCATGAGTATCAAGTTCAATGTTTTCAATAGCATGTGAATCTGATGCAAGATATTGATCACTGGCTTTCATCTCATCAACAGCTTTGTTCAGTACGTCTTCAAGCTCTTTAATGTTTCTTGTAATATCTCTTGTTGTTGTGTATCCAAGGTAAGCCAAAATAAAACTCAGTAACCAGATAGCTGCTGCAATAGCAAGAAGTAGAAGTTGTTTTTGAAGATAGAGATCACTTTTTTTCCATAAAGCATTTGAAACAACAAGTTCTGCTTTTGAAAGTAATGAGATCTTTTGTGTTTGAAGTGCAAACCAGTCTATAACTTCTTCTGCATAGTCACCATTATCGATATCTGTTTGAATCGCAGATGATGTCATACCAAGTTCAGTCATGGTTTCTCTGGCATTTTCATTATAGAGTACTTTTTCAAGTTGTTGACGTAAGACAGGATTTGTTACTTGTTTGATATCAAATATATTTGCTTTTGTTTTAAACTCATCCCATAAAGCAATTTCATCAAATGCCATAGAAGATCTTTTGGCCATATAGTATGAAATAAATCCTCTTTCAAGACCACTGCATTTTCTTTTGCTGTATAAAGTTGTATAAGTGTACCGATAAGTGATGAGATCTCTGTGTCAAGTGCATACGTTTTAACTGTTAAGATTTTGTCAAGTGTAGGTGTAGATAAACCATCTCTATATGTTTTAAAAAATATATTTTTAAAATCTACATTTTCATTGTCTATCTTTTTTCTTGCTTCTTGAAGTCTGACCTATGTTTGCTACAAGTCTTTTATACAGGGTCGAATGCTATTTATACTTCTCCCTCTATAAGCTCAACTAAGAAAGGAAGGTAAACATTGTTTTCTGTGATTACTTCATATTTGAGGTTTTCAAAAGATTCATCTGTACTTCTCGTTGTTTGATAAGTGCATCAGCATACTCTTTTTTATCAGTTCCTAAGTATAAGGCAGTTAAGCCACTTTCTTTACCTATGTTGATAAGTGCTTTGTCCAAAGCACCATTGTTGATCAATGTTGTTTTAAGTGCATTTGCTTTTTCATAGTTCACATATGAAGTTACAAAGAAATAACTTGATAGTAGAATGAGTAGTGTAATTGGTACAAGACCAATAAGTTTAAGTCTATTACGTATAGTCATAGTTTATTTCCTTTTATTTTGCTAATGCATTTATTTGAATTTCGAAAGACAAAAAGTGTCCCCAATAGTCTTTGATCAAATGCTCTAAGTCGTTACTGTCTTCACAAAATTGTATTTTATAGAGTGTATCAGAAAGTGCATTGATACGAAGATTGCTAGATGCTCCTTTAAGTAAATGTCCTATCTTTTGAATAGTATCTAAATCACCTTCTTCATAGGCTTTTAACATTTTTTCTGTTTCAATATGTGCTTGCTCGATAAAATCATGTACAAATTCTTCAATAAGTTCTACAGGTAAAGATAGGTCATTTGCAGCTTCTTCAAGTTGAAAGTCAAAGTGAATAGGTTTGATACCTTCAAGAGAGATCGTTCCAAAGCTATTTTTATTGACTGTTACTTCTGGTTCACATCTTCTTCTATATCTTCTTCTGTACATCAAAAAGATCAATTTTATCTTCTTCTTGAGAAGTTGGAGAGTAGTGATTCTTGAGAGTGCTGCGTAAAAAGATTCTACTGTTTCTTTTTGTTGATCTGCAGGTACCGTATCAATTTTTGCTATGATGTCCCCAATAACAGGTAGTTGTAATACCTCACCAAGATGAGAGAGTGTTGCAATAGCATTCGAACGTTTTGCATTATCTGTACTTTGTAGATCTTCTTCTAGTCCAATTGCTGTGTCAATATATTCATTGAGGAATGTATCGTAGTCTTCATGAGAAACACCGATCTGTTGACACACCTTATCAATATCTACAAGAATTTCAGCAGTATCATCTGATACAGTTTTATCAATACTTACCTCATTTTCCTTTATCAGATAATCCCAAATCAAGGATATCTGTATCTTCAGTAATGACATTGAGAGAATCCTCCATCGTATCTATGCTACTTTCTATATCATCTTCAACTGCAAGATCAAATAGTTCAGTGTCATCTACAGCTATTTCTGTGTCTTCACTGCTATCTTCTATATCTGAGTTAATAGAGATAAGATCTGAGTCTAAATCTAGAGGGGTACTGCTCTCTTCTATAGTATCATCAAGTGTGAATAAAGATAAATCATCTTCTTCTGTCTCTGCTTTCTCTACTTGTATTTCAACCAGTGTAAGATGACCAAGCATACTTGAGAGAGATGTTTTTGACATAGAAAATTTTTCATCACTATTATCATTGGTAATAATAATATGTTCTTCAGATAGATCAAATTTTGTATCACCTAATGCAATTTTTAAAGATAATTCATCTATATGTGACAGTCCACACAGTTCTAATAAATTATCATCGGCGGCAATAATTTGATTTGTTTCATTTAGTATATAGTACATTTTATCTACAACTCCTCTTTAGTTACTTTCTTTTTCTAACAAATCTCTGTAAATAGGAATGGTTTCTGCTACTTCTGTTTCAGATGCAGGTCTTCTTGCAGCGGTATAGCCAGTGATTTCTCCATCAGCCATTATAGGTGAGATGTGTGAATAAACCCAATAATATCTACCATCTTTTCTTAGGTTCTTTACAATACCTGTCCATTCTTTTCCACTTTGTATCGTGTCCCAAACTTCTTTAAATGCTGCTTTTGGCATATCTGGATGTCTTACAATATTGTGGTTCTTGCCTACTAATTCATCTTTAGTATATCCTGCTATTTCACAAAATTTTCTGTTAGCATATGTAATGATACCTTTAAGGTCTGTAGAGCTAACTATCAAACCTTTTTCAAAGATATACTCTTCATCAATTGGATCAGGTCTATTCATAGTATTCTTTTCCCCTTTTTGTAGTGTGTCAAATTAAGAAGTGTAGTTCCAGTAAACTTAAAGTCATAAAGTTTACTGTTTGCAACCTGGCAATCTTCATGAGACCCATGGTTTTCTGTCCTCACTTCACAATGAGTTTAGCTTTTTAACTTAGAGTTATGCATAATATAATATGCACTATAAGATTCATCCTATGAAATATTATATACACAACCCTACTACTAAAACTCTATAACAATTAAACTAAAAATAGAATGAATTAAGAAGTTTTTAGTAAAAAATATCAAATTATGTACGATTATGGATTATAATTTTTAATAATGTTTGAGATTTTTTTATTTGTAACTTTTTCAATATCTTCATAAGATGCATTTTCTATGGCTTCAAATGTTCCAAAATAATCGATGAGTTTTTTGACCGTTGCTTTGCCTATACCTTTTTTATTCAGAAGTGAAATTTGTGTATCTTCTTTACGTTTTTTGTTCTGATGGTAAGCTATTGCATAGCGATGTGCTTCATCCCTTTGCCGCTGTATCCAGTGCAGACGTTTATCATTTGGTTTAAGTTCAATGAGTCCGTGAGATGTATAGATTATGTCTTTGGCTGCACCTTTTGCACGATGTGCTTTGGCATCGAGTTTTTCTTTGGCAATAGCAATGACATCAAGATTCACATGGGCGTCTTTCAGCAGTCTTTTTGCAAGGTTAAGATTGGCTTGTCCTCCGTCAAGTATCCAAAGATCAGGAGCAGGTTGTTCTTTAAAGTTTTCTATACGTCTTGAAAGCATCTCTTTCATTTGTCCATACTCATCACGTTCGTGTAAAGTATATCGTCGGTATAGCATTTTTATCCCATTTGTCCTCATCCCAAACGACCATACCACCTACAGTAGCTACACCCATAAGATGAGAGTTGTCAAAGGTCTCTATACGGTAAGGAATAACAGAAAGATCAAAAAGATCAGCTATTTTTTGTTCCATAATGGTGTCACTTTGCGTTTTACGTAATAGTTCTTCACAGTTTTGCAAGGCCAAAGAAATAAGTTTAGCTTTAGATCCTCGTTGAGGGGTAAGTATCTCTATTTTTTTATTAAAACGTGTAGATAGAGTTGTCGCTACTTGTTGGCTGTCTTCAAAAGTATGGGCAGTAAGAATTTGTTTGCAATATTGGGTGTATCTATGGTATAAAATTCCAATAAAGCTTGTTTATAGGCTTCATTTTCATCAAAGATATGTGTATGTCTAAAGTAGGAGTATGAAGAAGAGATGATTTTACCTCCCCGCATAAAGAGTTTGACAATGACACCTCTTTCATCACCATTTTGTATGGCAAAGATATCCAGGTCCATTGCATTGGCCAAGTCGATGTTTGATGAAATGGTCAGTGATGAGATAGCCTCTATACGGTCTCTCATAGCAGCTGCTTCTTCATAACGTTCTTGCATGGCAAGGTTCGTCATTTTTTCTTGAAGTGTAGAGATGAGATCTTTACGTTTGACAATGGATGTTTTTGCTTGTGTGACTATCTCTCCATAGGTTTCGGGGGTCACTTTTCTTTCACAGGGGGCAAGACACTTTTTGATCTGGTAAAAGAGACAGGCTTTTCCTTCTTTAAGACAAGACTTTTTTTGTACAAGAGGATAGACTTCATAGAGTGCATCAAGCAAGGCTTTACCACCTGTAGGGAAAGGTCCATAATAGGTAATATTTTTCCCTTTAATGACTTTTCGGGTAATTTCAAATCGTGGGATATTCAACAGATTCATCAATATAGATGTAGGGGTAGGTTTTGTCATCACGAAGTAAAATATTGTACTTGGGTTTGAGTTGTTTGATAAGAGAGTTTTCCAAGATAAGTGCATCTTCTTCTGTCTCTACAACGATGTACTCTAGTCTGTTCGCTTCATAAAGCATTTTAATGATACGCGAACTTTGTGTACTGATTTGGTTTAAATTCAGGAGAAAAACGCCAGTAGCTTTTGACTCTGTTTTTAAGATTTTTGGCTTTTCCTACATAAAGCAGTTTGCCATTTGTGTCAAAATACTGGTAAACACCTGCACAGGAGGGAAGATTTTGAATTACTGATTGCATGTAACAATGGCTTTGATACGTTCAAATTTTTCTTTCAGTTCTTCATCTGAAGGTGTTTCAAAATCTCCCTTGGCACGTTCATGATAATGGGGAACACTCGCATAAGATGTTTTTTCCTGAGGCATAGCATGATATTTACTGTGAAATACCACAACCTTTTCAGCTTGCATCATCTTGCATGCTTCATCGTGTCTGTTGAGCTGAGTTAATAGGCTTTTTAATAAATCTCTATTATAATTAAGCTCCATTTTAAAACCAGGATGTGTGACCGCTATGAAAAGTGTCTCATCTTTGATGTAAACAAAGGCAACAGCTTTTTGCCATTTGGGACTGAGAAGATTGATATACTTTTGGTAACACTCTTGTCGTTTTAATGATTTAAACTGAGGTTGAGAAGATAAATGAGACAAAATCATACTGGCTTTTTTCATAAAGCGATTATAACATCACTTTGCTGTATCATCTTAACAGGATGTGGTTATAAAACAGATCCTGTCTATGTAGAAGATACTATAGAAAATAATACAAGCATAAAGACAGAAGGTTAAAGATGCAGAAGTATGATGTTCTGATCATAGGTGCGGGTATTGCAGGTTTATATGCTGCAATGAATATCCCTTCAAGTAAAAAAGTGCTAGTGGTTTGTAAAGACATTCCTTGGGAGTGTAATACTTTTTATGCTCAAGGCGGTATGACCACAGCTTTGAATGAAGCTGATATTCCTCTTCATGTTGATGATACTATGGCAGCAGGTTCATATCACAACAATAGAGAAGCTGTGGAGATACTTTCACGTACTTCACTTCAGACCACACCTGATATTATCGGTAGGGGAATGGAATTTGATACCAATGAATCAGGAAATCTTTTATATACGAAAGAGGCAGCACACTCTGTAGAACGTATCATTCATGCCGGTGGAGATGCTACGGGACGTTATATGCATTACTTTATGATGGTGCAGAACAAACACCAACTTCAAAAAAATACCTTAGTGTATGATCTGCTTATAGATAATGGCAGATGTTTTGGCGTAAAAGCAACAGTAAATTATGAACCAACTACCATCTATGCAGATGATGTGATCATTGCCTCTGGGGGTATAGGTTCACTTTATGCGTATAATACAAATTCCCGTACGGTCAGTGCAGATATTCATGGTATCTGTGTTGAGAAGGGTATCGAGCTTGCTGATATGGAATTTATGCAGTTTCACCCTACGGTTTTTGTAGATACACCTTTTGCTAGAAAACTGTTACTCACAGAGGCACTTAGAGGTGAGGGTGCACATGTGGTTGATGAAGAGGGAAGACGTTTCTTATTTGACTATGATGAGAGAGGAGAACTGGCAAGTCGTGATATCGTAGCACGTGGTATTTTCAATCATAAACGAAAAACAGGACAAAAAGCATATCTTGATTTTTCTATGTTCGAAGAGAAATGGTTTGAACATCGTTTCCCTAACATCACACATACTTTTGGTGCACTTGGATATAAATTTCCCAAAGATAAGATCGCTATCTCACCTGCATTTCACTACTCTAATGGTGGTATAAAATGTGATACCAATGGATGTATAGACGGCATGGAAGGTCTTTATGTTATAGGTGAAGCAGCAAGAACAGGTGTGCATGGAGCAAATCGTCTTGCATCAAACTCATTGCTTGAAGGAGTGGTCTTTGCTAAGCGCGCAGTAGACCATCTTCTTTCTAAAGAGCATCAAAGCGATTAAAACACCTAAATTTGAGAAAGATTACGGTAATATTCTGCACAAAGAAAATGATAAGATCTATAAAGAAAAACTACGTCAAGTGATGTGGGATGATATAGGGATCATCAGAACAACAAAAGGCTTGCATGAAGCAAAAAATCTTATTTATGATATGAAAAATAAAGAGATAGGTAGATTGCTTAAACTTAGACTAAACACAGCTTCTGCCATTGTAGATGCAGCACTTGCCAGAAAAGAGTCTTTGGGCTCTCACTATATGGAATCTATATAAAATAAATGCATAAAGAAATATGGCATACTAAAAAATTGGGAGAAGAAATGATGACAACAGAGTTACTGCACACAGATTTGACAACCACATGGGTAGGGATAGCTTCACTTGTGATATTTGTAATAGGATATTACTTTATTGCAGCGGAAGATAAATATAATATAAACAAAGCAAAACCAGCACTATTTGCAGGTACATTGATCTTTGTACTGATTGGTCTTTATTATGCAATGAATGGTTTAGATGGAAAACATTTACATCATGAAATAGAGATACTTCTCTTTGAAATTGCAGGGATCTTCTTTTTCCTCTATGTTGCGATGACATATATTGAGGCAATGATCGATAGGAATGTTTTTTCTGCATTACGTTATAACCTTGTTTCAAAAGGCTATGAATATAAAAAACTTTTCTGGATCACTGGTCTTTTGGCATTCTTCATCTCTCCTGTTGCAGATAACTTAACGACTGCACTTATTCTTTCTACGGTACTGATCACGATCGATAAAACAAATAAAGCATTTATCGTTCCTTCAGCAGTGAATATCGTTGTTGCAGCCAATGCTGGTGGTGCATGGTCTCCATTTGGTGATATTACGACCTTGATGGTATGGGTTGACGGTAAAGGGGCTTTTGTTGATTTCCTTTATCTTTTCCCTTCAGCTATACTGGGATGGTATATAACTGCATTCCTTTTGAGCCGTTTTGTACCAGAAGGAACTCCTCCATTTGCTGCAGAAGAGAAACCAGTTGAGTATTGCTCCGGGTGGTAAAGTGATCATGGGACTTTTTGCTTTTACTATTGCATCAGCAGTTCTTTCTCACCAAGTACTTCACTTGCCTGCAATGTGGGGAATGATGTTTGGTTTGGCTGTTTTAAAACTCTATATCTATAGAATGAGCAGAGAAGTTCAATATGACAGTGAAGGTATAGTATGTCCTCCGGCAAATGTCTTCTCATTCATTGCTAAAATTGAAAATGACACACTTCTTTTCTTCTTTGGTATTTTAGCAGCAGTCGGTGGACTTCACTTTTTAGGTTTCCTCGAGTACTTCACTGCACTGTATACGCAGTTTGGGGCTACGACAGTGAATATCGGAGTAGGATTCCTTTCTGCTATTGTAGATAACGTTCCTGTAATGTCAGCGGTACTTAAATCAAATCCGGATATGGGTGCATCTGCACATGCACAATGGATGCTTGTAACGCTTACAGCAGGTGTAGGTGGTTCACTTATCTCATTTGGTTCTGCAGCAGGTGTAGGGGTTATGGGTAAACTTCATGGTATCTATACATTTGGTTCACATATGAAACTTGCTTGGACAGTACTTGTAGGTTATGTTGTATCTGTTGTCAGTTTGGTATGTACAGTTCCAAATTCTTGGGATCGGAGCGTAACCTACAAGTATGCTTCGTCTCTGAGAATTCCTTCTATGGGCTATTCTCAGAGATATAAAAAGTATTTCTATAGTTAAGTTTTTACTTGAAAGATTTAGCCATACACATACAAGGAAACATCATGAAACAAGTACCTATATTAGTCTTAGACTTCGGTTCACAATATACACAGCTTATTGCTAGAAAACTTAGAGAGAGTCGGTGTATATACTGAAGTAGTACCTTACCGTGAAAGTATTGAAGATATTAAGGCAAGAAAGCCTCAAGGTATTATACTTTCTGGTGGACCAGCTTCTGTCTATGCAGAAGATGCATATAAACCAGATGAGGGTGTATGGGATCTTGGATTACCGATTCTTGGGTATTTGTTATGGTATGCAGCTTATTACACAGCATTTTGGCGGAAGTGTAGTAGCTGCAGATCATCATGAGTATGGAAAAGCAAAACTGAAGATAGAAAATGACTCCAGTATCTTTAAAGGTATTTCTGATGACTCTATTGTATGGATGAGTCATGGGGATAGAGCAGAACGTATACCTGAAGGATTCGAAGTAATAGGAACAAGTGAAAACTCTCCATATGCTGCTATAGCAGATGAAAGTAAAAGTATCTATGCTTTCCAATTTCATCCAGAGGTACATCACTCAGTAGAGGGTACAGCAATGTTGAAAAACTTTGCTAAGCAGATCTGTGGTTGTGACAGTACTTGGAATATGGGAAGCTTTGCTAAAGAAAAGATAGCTGCAATTAAAGCACAAGTAGGGGATAAAAAAGTGCTTTGTGGTGTAAGTGGTGGAGTAGACTCTTCAGTCGTTGCTGCAATGCTTAATGAAGCATTGCCAAAAGAACAACTTATTTGTGTATTTGTGGACCAGGGATTACTTCGTAAAGATGAAGCAGAGCAGGTACAAGACATGTTTAAACTGTGTAGGTATCCCACTTATCACCATTGATGCGAAAAAAGAATTTATGGCAGCACTTGAAGGTGTGAGCGATCCTGAGACTAAGAGAAAAGCGATAGGTGAGAAGTTCATCGAAGTCTTTGATCAAGAAGCAAAAAAACATACGGATGTAAGTTTTCCTGGCACAAGGTACACTCTATACAGATGTGATAGAGTCTGTTTCTGTGAAAGGCCCATCAAAAACCATCAAATCTCATCATAATGTAGGTGGACTACCTGACTGGATGACATTTGAACTGGTAGAACCTCTTAGAGAGATCTTTAAAGATGAGGTAAGAAAACTAGGTCTTGAACTAGGACTTCCTAAAGATATGATAGGCAGACATCCTTTCCCTGGACCAGGTCTTGCAATAAGAGCTAATGGGTGAAGTGAATGAAGATGCACTAAAACTTACTTCGTGAGTCAGATGCTATCATGCAAGAAGAACTTAAAGCTACAGGTTACTACGATAAAGTATGGCAGGCATTTACTGTACTGCTTAACGTACAATCAGTGGGTGTTATGGGTGATAACCGTACCTATGACAATACTGTATGTATCCGTATGGTAGAGTCAGTAGATGGTATGACCGCTACTTTTGCACATATACCACATGATGTACTTGAGGGTATGAGTAGACGAATCATTAATGAGATAGATGGTATTAACAGGGTGGTTTATGATATCAGTTCTAAGCCTCCTGCAACGATCGAGTGGGAGTAGACACGTTATGTGTATTCCATCTGTATGCAAAATATATTATTTTAGGTGTTTGGTCGGCTTACTTTATCATCTTATCCAGTATTTTATACACATAGTGTACTTCAGCTAGGTTTGGCAATGATTTTTGCTATCATTCAGAGTCGTATACGTTGTCCTAAATGCGGAAACTCTATACTTAAAGACAAAAATGGCTGGTATATATTTACCATGAGAACTACCTGTCGTCATTGTGGACAAGATACACTGTTATGTGAAATTGAACCTGATGAGGTAACCCAAAAGCGTTTACAGTAATTTATCTATACTATTACGTTTATTTGGTGTGCTTCTGTTATACTATTTTTTAAAGGAATCTCTTATGAAACAAACTTTTCTTCTCACACTATTTTCTTTTTTTCTGTCAGTATTTATGACTGCCTGTACTGGTCAAATGGCCGTTGTAGATAATCTTACTGTATCGTCTGATCCATGTGATGTCATCGATAAAAAAATGATGAGATTGGATGAATTTACTGAAGTGGTAAAAAATACCAGTGCTTTCCATTTGGAAGAGAAGGCCAGTGCATTACCTTCACCGGGCTTCACAGTGAGCAACAATAGAAAGCAAATGCTAAGAGATGCTGAGAAAAAACGTGCAGAACTTTTAGCAGAGCGTCAAAAACACGGTTGTGACAACTACTATGAACTCAAGTACTGTTCAAGTAGCTGAAAAGACTTCTTTCTCATCTGATCCATGTGATGCAATCGATAAAAAAATGATGAGATTGGATGAATTCACTGAAGTGGTAAAAAATACCAGTGCTTTCCATTTGGAAGAGAAGGCCAGTGCATTACCTTCACCGGGCTTCACTGTGAGCAACAATAGAAAGCAAATGCTAAGAGATGCTGAGAAAAAACGTACAGAACTTTTAGCAGAACGCAAAAAAAATGGTTGTAAAGCTCCGGTGAACGTAGTCACTGCTCGAGTAGCTGATAAATGGCTGTTGTAGATAAAATATCTGTGTCATCTGATTCACGCGTTGCGAGAGATAAAGAACGTATAAAAGTAGCTGAGCCAACGACTACGGTAAACAATTCAAGGGTTTTGGCTGTGGAAGAAAAGAGAGCAGCACAGCCGGTATCGAAAATCACGGTGAATAATAACAAAGAACAAATGCTTAAAGTTGCAGAGAAAAAAGATGCAGAACTTTCAGCAGAGCACCAAAAACAAGATGTTGAAACTTCTAAGAGTACAGAAACGCGTCAAATGACTGATAAGATAGCTGTTAAAAATAAGACATCTGTGTCATCTGAAGCATGTGCTGCTATAGATAAAGAACTTATAAAACTGTATGAATTTACGATCATGGTAAACAATACCAGTTCTTTCCATTTGGAAGAAAAGATCAGTGCATTGCCTTCACCGGGCTTCACAGTGAGTAGTAATAAAAAGAAAATGTTAAGAGATGCAGAGAAAAAACGTGCAGAACTTTTAGCAGAGCGTCAAAAACACGGTTGTGAGATACCTGAAAAAGAATAAAAGAACATTTCTTGGAATAGTGTAACTTTTGTATGAAAAGCGAAAGTAAAAGAAATTTATCTCTTCTCATCATATTTATAGCATTCATAGCTTTTATCTATGGTGTCATCAAAGCGATGGACATCGTAGATAGAACACATGTCGGAACTTCCAATGGGATTTATAAATCTTATGTTACTACTTCCAAAGAGATACAAGATAAGGCATTTTCCTTGACACAGCATTGTTCCAATGCTTTATGTAAAGTACAAAGTTTGTTAGACTTTGTAACTAACATTCCTTATAAAACAACCACTTTTCAACAGTATTCAGCACAGAAAACAATCCAACAGAACTTTGGAGATTGTGATGATAAGAGTAATTTACTTAATTTCCATGTTACATGCGCTGAATATAGAAGCCTATTTTGTTTTGGTACCCAAGCACATTTTTATTATTACTTCTATTGAGGATAAAGATATAGGTCAGAGAAAAGGACTTTGGGTGAATGGTAAGAAGTATTATATTTTAGAGAGTACATCTAAAGATTCAACTGTCGGGTTTTCTCTGCATTATAAGCTTGATGATATTGATGTGATAGTGGAACCATTTTCCAATGAAAAGATATCTATTGAAAAATTAGAGTGGAAACAATAAACTTATGTATACATTTTAGGATAAATAAAAAAGTCTAATTTTGCTTTTTCAGGTTTGAATTTCTTCCAATGTTTGATAGGAAGTTGTAAAGCTACGATACCTAAAGTAGGGACATTGTCAATATAGTCATCTAACATTAAGTCTGTTAATTCAGTTGTTTCTGGATTGTGTCCAACGATAAACACATCATTATATTTGTCTTTTATCTTCTGAATAATGGAAATCACATCTATAGGTTCAGCCATATAAAGTGTATCAATATATTTTATTTCCCCATGATAGTTTATCTCTTTGGCTAATCCTTTTGCAGTCAGTTTAGCTCTTTTTGCTGAACTGGAAAGTATGAGGTCTGGCATCACTTTTTTCTTCTGAAGAGCATCTGCCATAGTAATTATAGCTCTTTGACCTCTCTTGTTTAGACCTCTTTCGAAGTCACTTTTACTCTCATCACGCCAGTCTGATTTTGCATGTCTGATTAAATATAAATTCTTCATAATATATTATAGCACCAAAAAGAAACATTGTAAAAACATACATACTTTAGTGATAATGACTAAACTTTCTTTCAGAAAAACTTGAAATATTTGAAAAAATATATTATAATCCCACAAAAAATAATATTATATAGGAGAAACATAATGGCAAAACATCAGTTTCAGACAGAAATCGGACAACTTTTAAAGCTCATGACACACTCACTTTATTCAAATAAAGAAATTTTTATTAGGGAACTTGTATCTAATGCTTCTGATGCATTAGATAAATTTAATTATCTTTCTTTAACCGATGAAAAATTCAAAACAGATGAATGGTCTGGAAAAGTGTTCATTAAACTTGATAAAGAAGATAACTCTCTTACTATCGGTGATAACGGTATAGGAATGAATGAGGCAGACTTGATGGATCATTTAGGAACCATTGCCAAGTCCGGTACAAAAGCATTTATGGAAAATCTTACGGGAGATGCAAAAAAAGACTCAAATCTTATAGGTCAGTTCGGGGTAGGATTTTACTCTGTATTTATGGTAGCAGATAAAGTAGATGTCATCTCTAAAAAGGCAGGTGAAGAGCAAGCGTATATGTTCAGTACGGATGGTACAGGTGAATATGAAGTAAAACCTGTGACTAAAGAATCACATGGAACGATTATCTATATCAAGCTTAAAGAGGATGAAAAAGAGTTTTTAGATAAGTGGAGAGTACAGGAAGTTGTAAAGAAATATTCTAACCATATTGCATACCCTATTATGTTAAATTACTCTGAAGAAGAGACAGAGGGTGAAGGTGATGAAACAACAACTAAAATGGTCAATAAATCTGAACAGATCAATGCTGCTACAGCACTATGGACACTATCAAAATCCGAATTGAAAAAAGAAGATTATTCAGAGTTCTATAAAACATTGGCACATGGTGATGATGAACCACTTACCTATCTGCACAATAAAGTAGAGGGTGCCAATGAATTTACAACACTTTTTTATATCCCTAAAAAAGCACCTATGGATATGTATAGGGCAGATTATGAAGCAGGGGTAAAACTTTATGTGAAGCGTGTATTTATCACAGATGACAACAAAGAGTTATTACCACCATATTTGCGTTTTGTAAAAGGTATCATTGATTCTGAAGATCTACCATTGAATGTCTCTCGTGAGTTACTTCAAGAGAATAGGATTTTGGCAAATATCAAACAAAATTCAACTAAGAAAATACTTCAGGCCATCAAAAAACTAAGTGGTGAAGATGCAGATACATTTATTAAACAATACAACAGAGTCATGAAAGAGGGTATCTACACTGACCATGTAAATAAAGAACTTCTACTTGATATCGTCAAATATAAGAGTTCAACTGAAGAAGGATTAGTATCATTTGAAGAGTATATGAGTCGTGGTAATTCTGAGAAAAAAGAGATCTATTACATTATAGGTGATGATGAAAAAGTATTGAGAAATTCTCCATTGCTTGAAGCTTATAAAAAAGCAAATATTGAAGTATTTATTATGGATGATGAAGAAGTAGACAGTATTGTTACACCTATGATAGGATCATATAAAGAGTGGAGTCTCAAAGATATTACAGCGATCGATGCACCAGATTCTAAGAGTGAAGAAGAGAAAGAAGAGATATCTAAAGAGTTCAAATCTCTTACAGATAAGATCAAAGAAGTACTGGGTGAGGAAGTGAAAGAAGTTAAAATTTCTACAAGACTTACATCGAGCCCATCATGTGTGCTTAAAGACAGTTCTGATCCTATGGCAGGTATGGCAGCAATGTTCGCTCAGATGGGACAAGAGATGCCTGAAATACCTCTTATTTTAGAGATCAATCCTGACCATGAGATGATCAAAAAACTAGATAGTCTTGAAGATAAATCACTCTTTGATGACCTTTCATGGATACTTTTAGATTCTGCAAAGCTTTCAGAGGGACTTGAACCTAAAGATAAAAGTGCATTTGCCCAAAGAGTAGCTTCTTTGGCAACAAAAGCACTATAGTTATTAATTGACAGGGACATACTTTAAAATGGTGTGTCTCTAAGAGTCAACTAAAGAAGTTGTTCAAACTCATTCATCGGCATCGGTTTATGGCCATAGTATCCTTGATAGATATCACAGTTGAAACTTTTTAATGATTCTAATGTTTTCTTGATCTTCCACACCTTCTGCTAAAACTTTAAAGTCAAACTTTTCAGCAATGGCTATTACCGCTTCAACGATGATAGCATCCCCTTTGCTTTCGTGCATATTCATAATAAATGACTGGTCTATTTTAACAAGATTTACAGGAAGTTGTTTGAGATAAGCAAGGGAAGAGTACCCTGTTCCAAAATCATCTATAGCGAATGTAAACCCAAAACTTTTTAATTCTTTGATCTTTTTTGTCGCATCATCTATATTGCGCATAATACCACTTTCTGTTATTTCTAATTCGATCCATTCAGGTTTTATACCATGCTTATAAAGTTGTAACATGAGCTTTTCAACAAAGTGGGGTTGTAAAAAATGTACAGTTGAAATGTTAAGTGCAATGTGATCTAATGGAAAATGACCTAAACGTTGACTTAAGCCTTTTATCTCAGACAAAGCTTTATCGATGATCCACTCTTCAAGTTTGATAATAATACCGCTCTCTTCAGCAATAGGTATAAAGAGTCCGGGTGGAATAAACCCTTTTTCCGGATGTTCCCAACGTATCAGTGCTTCTGCACCGATAATTCTATTTTGTTTGATATCAAGTTGTGGCTGATAATGGACAATGAATTCATCATTCCTTATCGCTTTATGTATATCATTTTCCACCATGAGCGTTTCTTGTGTCTCTTGACTCATACTGCTTTCATAGAATTTACTTGTACCTCTTGCATCTTTTTTGGCTTCATACATGGCTGTTTCAGCACGTTTTAATAAGATCATAAGCAGAGACATTATTATCATTGAACAATATGATACCTGTCGTAGAAACTTAAATGGTGTTCATCTCCTGAAACATAAAAAGGAGGAATGAATTTATCGCGAATGGTACTGATATAGTTTGATGCCAGATCTTTTGAAAGTGTTGGATCTACTATCTAGAGAAGGGATGAGGATCGCAAATTTATTACCAGTGATACGGGCAAAGATATCATGACTGTTGATACTCTCTCCAATACGTTCTACCATCTGTATAAGAAGCTGATCACCTAGATCATGACCATATGTCTCATTGACTTTTTTGAAGTGATCAATATCAAGTAAAAGTAAAGCCCCGTATACATTATTTTCTTTTTTATTTTCCAGAAAATCTTTCAATTTGTCTAAGAAGAGTGTACGATTTGGAATATTGGTAAGTATATCATAGTAGGCATTTCTTAGTACTTCCTCTTTGGCTGTCACTTCATTGGTAATATCATCGATAATTGTGATACCACCTGCTACATTACCTTCAGCATCAAGCATAGGTACGGTTGAAAGATTCACATAAAGATTCTTCTTTTTATTAAGGACTTCAAATGGTCCGCGGTAATTTCCGGTTCTTACCCTTAAAGACTTCTTTATGTGCTTTGAGCACTTGAGTGTTAGATAAGTGATGAAGATTGGTATTGAGCAAATCTTCTTTATCTTTAACTTTATTCATATGCATAAAGTGCTTGTTTACATCTTGAAGTTCCAAAGAAGAATTATAATAATAGATACCCTACAGGTGCACGTTCAAATAAAGAGAAAAAACGCTCTTTGAGTTTTTCATGTGTATGTTTGATGGTCATGAAGTGTTGACGATTGTTCAATGCATTATTGATCACTTTTCCATAATAGTTTGCTGTAAGTATCATGATAAGCATTAAGGCAAGAATTACATATGCAATTACAGTATAAAATTCATCTTCCATAAAGAAGAGACGCATGATAATAGGAGCATATGTTACCAATGCATAGGTAAGTAATAGATCAGTTTTTGATGCTAAAATACCCATTGCCGAGAAACCAATGGCAAATAAAAAGAAAAGAACGGTCATTTGATTTAAGAGACCTGATTCAGGGAACATTAAAAATGCACTGCTTCCCCAGACAATACCACCGAGTAGAGTATTGGTATAATATTTATCAAGCCAGATATGGGCATCTTTGAGTTTGCTACTTTCACTTTCACGTCTAAACTGATAATAGTGATAGAATCGATAGAGGAACATGATAAAACTGACAAGAAGCCAGATGCTAATAGAATAGAGATCTACAGATTCTAATTGTATAGCAGATAAAAGAAGGGCACCTAAAAGATTCCCAATAAGTATAACGGGTAATGAAATATAATAAAAGACCATCTTATCATAATTAAGACGCTCTTCAAATGATATATCTGTATTGTCAATTGCTTGATCTAAAGTATCTTCATCTATTTCATCTATATGATCCATGTAGAGCATCCTAATTATTGAAATTCACTTATAAAATTAATAATACATTTATAAGTTATTACATTAATATAATATAAGTTATATCACAAAGTATACTTCATTTTATCTTTATTTTCTATCATATGTAACAATACTATGTCAGACTATTAAACCTAACTTGTGCTAAAATCACTTTTCATTTGATTATTAGGTCTTCACATATGGATATTCCAAATTTCTACGAAGAAATTATTGTCTTCTGGTTACTTCTTCTTATGGTAGTTAGCGTATATATAATGCTTAAAGTGCATTATCATTTTGCCTTTGGCTTGATGAAGAACACTGTTTCGTATGAAAAGAATAAGACTAAAATAGACAAAGTAAAAACATATCTGTTTTTTGTGCTCAAAATATTATTATGGCTGGGCTTGATTACTACAACCATTTTTTCTATCTATTACCTTTCAGAAGGTATGAGTCTAAAAGCACTTCTCTTTGAATGGTGGGCTAAGATACCAGATGGGTTTTGGCTGGAAGCACTTTTAGTTATCATTCGAATAGCAGTGATCATTACTTTATCACGCTATATATTGAAGTTTGTCTATGCATTTTTAGATAAGTATCAGCAAAAAGCACTTGAGAATAGATGTGAAAATTGTAGTGAAGTAACCATTGTAAAATTCTATACTCAGTATACATAATATGGTTAAATATACAGTCTTACTAGGTATACTATATCGTATCACACTTTTCTTCCCTTTCTTGGAAGTAGTAAGTCGTGGGTTATGGGTACTTCTTATAGCTTATTTGGTAGTCTCATTAGGGTTATTGACAATCAATAGTATAATAATTATAAAAGAAAGAAGAGGAATATTTGTATGAATGAAGGGGTAAAAATGTCACCACAAAAACGGGCAACACTTGTATCAAGTTCTGTTGCAACACTTTTAGTAACGATAAAATTAGTTCTGGGAGTAGCAAGTGGTTCAGTGGCAGTACTTGCATCTGCAATAGATTCACTTTTGGATATGTTGGTTTCCATCTTTAACTTCTTTGCTATTAAAAAGTCAGAAGAACATCCAGATGATGAGTATCACTATGGTAAAGGAAAGATCCAAGCTATTGCTGCAGTGATAGAAGGTACGATCATTACCATTTCTGGTATATATATTATTTATGAAGCGATTAAAAAAATAAGTCAGAGGATCTGAGACCACACTGCTTACACCTTCGATCATAGCAATGACATTATCTATTATCGTTACCTATTTTTTGGTCAAATATCTATTAAAAATCGCCAAAAAAACTGATAATCTTGTCATCAAAGCAGATGCATTACATTACCAAACAGACCTATGGAGTAATGCTGCTGTTTTAGTGGCATTGGGATTGGTGTATATGACAGGTATAGATGCTATTGATGCTATATTTGGTCTAGGTATAGGACTTTATATTATTTACTCAGCATATGAGATCATACAAGAAGGAATAGAGATACTTCTTGACCGTGCATTAGATGAAGATATGGTAGCAAATATAGGTGAAATCATCTCTAAACACCCTGAAGTGACAAGTTACCACTGGCTTAAAACACGTACTGATGGAAGTACCAATTTTGTAGAGTTTCATATGGTCTTACGTCCTAATATATTATTACTTGAAGCACACCGTATCGCCGATGAAGTTGAAGATAAGATCTTTTTACTTGATACAAATAAAAAATGGATCATTACACCGCATTTTGATCCCTATGATGATGAGCGTATGAATATAGCAATGCTTAATGGTAAGCATTTATCAAGAGTGACCAAAGAGAAGAAATGAAGAATGTTGATGGTAGGATTTATCTTTTATCTCCTTTGCCCAAGGAAGGAACGATACATCTACCCATGATAGGTTTTTCACTTCTTCCATCAACAATAGAGTTTTCAAAATATGACACACTTATGTTTACTTCCAAACAGGCGGTCAAGAGTGCAGAAGCATTAAATCCAGAATGGAAAAAATATCCTTGTTTAGCCATAGGCGAAGCTACTGCAAAAGAGATAGAATCTTTAGGCGGGAAAGTAGTCTATCAGCCCAAATCATTTTATGGTGAAACATTAAGTCAAGACATCATTGAACAATTTCAAGATAAAAAGATTTTATATCTACGGCCTAAAGAAGTCTCTTTTGATTCCAAAATCTTTCTTGCCAATGCGGGTATAGAGCTTCATGAACAGATCATTTATGAGACATCTTGCATAAGTTATGAGAAAAAAGAGAAACCAGGTAAAAATGCTATTATTATCTTCACTTCACCTTCAACCATTCATTGTTTTTTGAAAAATTTTGAATGGGATGAAAGTTATACAGCAGTAGTCATAGGTGAAGCTACAAAAGTACATTTACCCATTCAGGCACACTATGAAGTAGCAGATAGACCACTAATAGAGGCCTGTATCACAAAAGCAAACCAAATTTTACTCACTTCTAACTCCAAATAGGTTATAATAAATTTAACCTAGGTGATGCGACTACTGTATTTGGGGTCCAACATTAATCTTAGTGGGACATGTAGTCTCTTGGTGTGTGGAAGTTTTCGTTTGAGTTTGACCATGTCGGCGAGAAATCATCCCCTAAAGAGAGACTCTCTCCTGCATTGTTGGCTATATAGGGCCGACTTTAACAGAACGCTCACCCGGGCTTATAAGCGGCGTTTTTTGCACGCATAGGTTTTCAAAAAAGGCCATTGACAAACTTGAAAGTTTGTTTACAAGTCTTTTTTAAAACCCTCTACGCACAATGAACACCACTATTTAATCTTTCCTTTTTTGGAATTAACTTTCGGAGAAAATTTTATGAACGTATTGATAATAGGTGCTGGCGGTAGAGAATATTCTATTGGATTGGCATTGACTAAAGACGAGAATGTAGAAAAGATCTATTTTGCACCGGGTAATGGAGCAACAGATGTCTTAGGTGAGAATCTGGATATCAGTGACTTTAATGCATTGGCTGATTTTGTTGAAGCTAATGGTGTTGAGCTAACAATTGTTGGTCCTGAAGCACCATTGGTGAATGGTGTTGTTGATATTTTCAAAGCCAGAGGTCTTACGATCTTTGGTCCTACAGCTCAAGCAGCACAACTTGAAGGTTCTAAAATCTTTATGAAAAACTTTCTTGCTCGTCACAATGTTCCTACAGCAAAGTACATCGAGACTAACTCACTTGAGGATGCGTATGATTTTATCATGACACTTGATGCACCTATCGTAGTGAAAGCCGATGGTCTTTGTGGTGGTAAGGGTGTGATTATCGCCCAAAGTCATGATGAAGCCAAAAAGGCTGCAGGGGAAATGCTTTCAGGTAACGCTTTTGGTGATGCAGGGACAAGTATCGTTGTGGAAGAGTTCTTAGATGGCTATGAACTTTCTGTATTTGCTATCTGTGATGGTAAAGATTATGTGGTTTTACCTGCTGCGCAAGATCACAAAAGACTACTCAATAATGATCAAGGACCAAATACAGGTGGTATGGGTGCATATGCTCCGACTCCACTCGTAAATGATGAAATTTACCGTAAGTTGAATGAGAGAGTCATCGAGCCAACACTTAAGGGTATGGAAACTGAAGGTATGCCGTTTACAGGTGTGCTTTTTATCGGTGTAATGGTAGTTAAAGGTGAACCTATCATTCTTGAATACAATGTTCGTTTTGGTGATCCTGAATGTGAGGAGTTGATGCCACTTCTTAAATCTCCGGCTTCTGAACTGTTCTATAAAGCAGCAACAGGTGATCTTAAAAGTGCGAATATAGAGTTTCATGATAAATATGCGGTGGGTGTTGTGATGGCAAGTAAAGATTACCCGTATAAAAGTACACCTCCAGCGGAGATCATCGTTGATGATATTTACCATGAAGACATAAGTGAAAATGCACATATCTCATATGCGGGGGTGACACGTGGTGAAGATGGAAAACTCTATGCTACTGGCGGAAGAGTATTGGTCTGTGTCGGTGTCGGTGATAGTATTAAAGAGGCACAACAGCGTGCTTATATGCTAGTAGGTCAAGTGCATTTTGCAGGAAAACAGTGTCGTACAGACATTGCATATCAGGCACTTTAGGAAGTAGAAATGTCTGAACAGCTCTCTTTGTCTATTGCAAGCAATCAAAAAAGAATTACCTCTTTTGTCATCGATGATATTATTATAACGCTGTTTTTTATTATTATTTTTTATGATCAGTTCTCTGCAGTTTTTTCAAATATTACAGTGGTAGACGAAGCAGCATTAGAGAGTATTAATGCTTTTATCGCGCAAAATATTTTGGTCGTACTCTCCATAAAGCTTATCTATCATACTGTTTTCGTGTGGCAAAATGGTATGACACTAGGTAAATATTTTATGAAGATAAAAGTAATAGACTTAGAGACAGGCAATACTCCCGGTTTTCTAAAGGCCTTTTTGCGTGCTTCAATGAGAATACCAAGTGAAGTACTATTTTATGTAGGGTTTCTTATGGCTTTCTTCGTTCCATTGAAACAAACGCTTCATGATAAAGTCTCTAACTGTGTAGTTGTTAATGACTAAAAATATATCTTTTTTTCTTTTATCTCTTATAGTGTGCTGTACAGATAGTATCTGCTTCAGCAGATAAAAGTAAAATTGAGATCACTGCAAAACATGTTGACGCTACAAAAAATATTGTCAGAGCAAAAGAGAATGTTGTTGTTTATTATGAAGACTCTGTAATTAAGGCATCTTCGGCAACCTTTGATAAAACCACTAAAGTACTTGTACTTGATGGTAAAATCGAAATGCTTGGTTCTACAGGAAGTAAAGTACATACCAATCATATTGAAATTCATACTGATACAAAAGAGGTTACTTTTGATGAACTTTTTCTTGTAAGTGAAAATGATGTGTGGATTTTTTCGGGTGATGCTCATAAAGAAGATGTGAACTATACTTTAGGCGCATCTGTACTTTCAAGCTGTGATATCACAGACCCTTTATGGAAAATGATTTTTTCCCGTTCTTCATATGATAGTGATGCACAATATATAAAGGTATATAATGCAAAAGTATATTTGTGGGATGTTCCTGTATTTTACACACCGTATCTAGGTTTTTCAACTTAATAGAGAAAGAACTTCAGGACTACTTTTTCCAGGCTTTGGATATACATCTAATGAAGGATTCCTTTATGAACAACCAATCTATTGGGCTATTTCTCCAAGTATGGATATGGAGTTTAACCCGCAAATTCGTACATCAAGAAGTGTAGGGCTTTATTCTACATTTCGTTTTGTTGACTCAGCGACATTCGTCTGGAACACTAAGGGCTGGATATTTCAAAGATAAAACAGAGTATGCAGAAGATAACTATCTCAGTAATGACAGTCACTATGGAATTGAATTTAACTATGAATCCTCTCAAGTCTTTTCTGATAACTTACCACAGGGGTTTATTGATGGTTTATATATTAATGCTACCTATCTGAACGATATTGATTATCTTAATTTACAACAAAGTAACTTGGAACATTTTGGACTTGTTCCTTTACAGGAATCAAGAGTCAATTATTTTGTATATAACAATGACTATTATACAGGGGTGAATGCTAAATATTTTATAGATACAAGAGAGGGAGTGAATGAGGATAAAACACTTCAGATCCTTCCTTCTGTACAATGGCATAAATACTTGAAGCATCTTATATGGAACAATCTAACCTATAGTACAGACCTTCGTCTCAATAATTATGACAGAAAAGAAGGTGCTACCCTTCGTCAAGCAGAACTTAAGATACCATTGGAATTCACTACATCATTTTTTGATGATTTTTTAAATGTATCTTTGGGAGAAGAATTTTATTATAGTAAATTCTTTTTTGGTAACGGGGATTATATTTATGATAATTATGAATACTATAGCAATATACATAAAGTGAAGTTTTTTACAGATCTAACAAAAAAGAATGATAGCTTTATACATGTATTACAACCCTATGTAGAATATATTAAACCAGGAAGTGAACAAGAGTCACCTGTAACATTTTCTTCTTTGATAGCATATTCTTCATTAAATGATAAACAACAGGAACTTTTTACTGCACGTCTGCCTGAAGAACATTATGCTTTTGGTTTAAGTCAATATTTCTATGATGAAAATATGAAATTAAAATTTTATCAAAGGTTTGCACAAAGATATTATCTGGATAGAAGTTATGAACTTGCTGATATGAGCAATGAGATGCAGTATAATTGGGATCAGTGGAATCTGTATAATAACACGACCTATTCCCATGAGTATGGAAAAATACGTGAATCATCTACGTATATGACATTGAATGCTGAAGAATATCATGTAAGTATAGGACATACCTACAAACAGGTTCTTCCTGATCTGCCTAATTTTATTCCAGCTAACGATATGACACTTACTTTTGGGTATAACATCAATCAAAAGTACAAATTAAATGGTGGATTTACATATGATGTGGATGATGCCTCCAATAACCAATGGAGGTTTGGTGGAAGTTATCAGCGTGATTGCTGGAGTATTTCTGCTTCTATCAGAGAAGAGATTACACCAAGACCTACAGGATTTACCAAGGATACTGCTTTTTATGTACAGTTAAATTTTATTCCATTTGGCGGATTGGGTACGGGAGATACAGAAAATGATTATCAGCCCTAAAGAGGAGATAGAAAAAGCTTTAGAGATATTAAGTTTACCTAAGCTTATCAGTAGGGCAGATATAAAAAAACAATACCATTTTTTGGCTAAAAAAAATCATCCTGACCTGGGAGGTGATGTTGAAAAGATGGAACAGTTAAATCATGCCTATAGATTATTGATGAAGTATATAGAAGAGTTTCGTTATACTTTTGATGAAGAAGAGATTTCTAAACAATTCCCAGGAGCAGACTATGCCCAGCGATTTAAACCCTAATGCGTATTTTGAAGATAGAGAAGATGCCTCAAAACAATTGATTGAGACGCTTCCAATAGAATTGCTTTCAAAAAATGAAACGGTAGTCATAGGAGTAAGTGAAGGAGGGGTCTATTTTGCAGATCAGATAGCCAAAGCTCTTGATTCACAGATGGATATCTTACTGACTGAACCTATTTTGGCACCTAATAACCCTGAATTGGTCATCGCGATGGTTTCTGAAACAGAAGAGGTAGTAATGCATAAAGCACTTATTGATGCCTTTGAGATCAATGAAGATTATGTATATGGTGAAGCACACAGGAAATATGAAGAAGAAGTACTTTCTTATGTATATAAATATCGTAAAGGCAAGGACTTGATCTCTCTTCACGGAAAGTATGTCGTCTTGGCCGATGAGTGTATAGAAACAGGACTCACTATGCTGGTTGCACTGAAGTCAGTCATTGCAAGAGGTGCTAAAAATATTTTTATTGCAACACCTATTTTAGACAAAGGTGTCTATCAGAGTTTGTTGACTGTCTGTGATGGGGTCTTTTGCCCTCATAGGATACAAGACTATATTTCGATAGAATACTATTATAAAGATTTTGAAAGATTGAACTTTGAAGAGATATCATCTATGGTCAATAAACAACCAGTAAAAATAAAAGAAGACTGAGCATATTTTTGTTGCAAACAAATATTTAAAACAAAGTATAGATGAAGAAATAAACAGACAATAAGGAAATATAAACGAATGAAAGAACAAATTGTAGAGATCAACGTAAACAGTCTTGAAGAAAAATACGAATTTAATAAAATTGCAAAGCAGGCAAGCGGTGCGGTGATGTACAGACAAGGTAAAGCCGTACTCATTGCAGCAGTGGCTGTAGATGAAAAAGCTGTGGATGAAGATTTTCTTCCTTTGACAGTTCAGTATATGGAAAGGTCTTATGCTGCAGCAAAGATTCCTGGTGGTTTCATCAAGAGAGAGACGAAACCTGGTGATTTTGAAACATTGACCTCTCGTATCGTTGATCGTTCTTTACGTCCATTATTTCCTACAGGATTTCATTATCCTGTAACAATTACGATAATGGTGGTAAGTTCAGATTCTGAAGTAGATATGCAAGTGGCAGCGCTTGCATGCAGCCAATGCAGCATTGTATGTTTCAGATATTCCTGTAACTACAAGTATTGCTGCAGTAAGAGTAGGTACAGTTGGAGATGATATTGTTATCAATCCGACACTTACTCAACAAGATAAAAGTGAACTTGATCTTTTGGTTGTTGGATCAGGCAAAGATGTGGTAATGATTGAAATGCGTACAATTGCCACAGAAAATGAAACAGGCCAAAGTGCCAATGAATTTGATGAATCAGCACTGGTAGATGTTATTGCAATGGCAGTAGATGCTATAGCAATGGCAACAACAGCATATACAGATGCCTTTGCACCTATGGTACGAGAGGCTCTTGAACTGCCATTGGCTGAAGATAAGGTTGATGAATCACTTTATGCCATGATAGAAAAAAATTATGCAGAGGATGTTGAAAAAGCTATCTCACATATGGCAAAGAGTGAACGTTCTACAGAACTTAAAAAAGTACGTGTTAAGATCATCGAAGCATTAGAGACTGAAGGTAAAGAAGCAGACAAAGAACTGGTTTCCAAAGTACTTGAACGTTATAAAAAAACAGTTGTAAGAGCGATGATACTAGATAAACATGTTCGTGCAGATGGTAGAGCACTTGATGAAGTAAGACCTATCACTATCGAGACAAATCTTTTACCTTCTGTTCATGGATCATGTCTTTTTACTCGTGGTCAAACTCAAGCACTTGTTACTGTAACACTGGGAGATAAAAAAGATGCACAGATGTATGAACTTATCACTGCAAAAAATTCTCTAACTGAGAATTTTATGGTGCATTATAATTTTCCTGGTTATTCTGTGGGAGATGCTAAGTACATTGGTGCTCCAGGAAGAAGAGAACTTGGGCATGGTAATTTAGGTAAAAGGGCATTAGAACCTTCATTGGATTTAAAGTATGATGGAAGTATACGTATGGTCTCTGAGATTTTGGAGAGTAATGGTTCTTCTTCTATGGCTACGATTTGTGGTGGTGCATTAGCATTACGTGCTGCTGAGGTAAATACAACAGCACTTGTTGCAGGAATCGCAATGGGGTTAGTGAGTGAAGGTGATAAATATGCAGTACTTACAGATATTATGGGACTTGAAGACCATGATGGCGATATGGACTTTAAAGTAGCAGGTACTACACAAGGTATCACTGCACTTCAAATGGATATTAAACTTGGTGGAATAGACTTAGCTGTACTTAGAGATGCATTACAAAAGGCAAGTCAGGGTAAAAATCACATTCTTGGATTGATGGAAGAAGCAGAGAAAAAAATTGTTTCAAGTGCAGCTCTTCCGAGTACAGAGCATTTTACGGTACATCCAAGTAAAATAGTAGACATCATCGGTAAAGCAGGTGCAACGATTCGTGAGATCATTGAGAAGTTTGAAGTCTCTGTTGATCTTGATCGTGATGTTGGTGGTGTGAAACTTTCAGGTGAAGATAAAGCAAAAGTAGCTGAAGCCAAAGCGCATATAGAGGAGATTGCTTCAGCACCTGTGAAAAAGCAGATGGAGTATCAAGTAGGTCAAAGTTATGAGGGCAAAGTGAAGAAAATAGTAGACTTTGGACTCTTTGTTGAAATGCCAGATGGATTTGATGCACTATTACACATCTCAAAAGTAGCTAAAGAACGTGTGAACAACCTTTCAGATAGATATAATGAAGGTGATACTATTACTGTTGTTGTGATGGAACAAAAAGGTAAAAAGGTTGAACTGGCTACACCTGAATTTTTATCTTAAATTTTTCCCTTCGTCTCTTCTCTGCTCATATTCATAGAAAAGTAGAGAAGCACTTACTTATATGTAGGTCGCTTCAGAGGATTTTACTTAAAATAATAACTTATAATAAAAAATAATCTTGTGTTTTAACTTTTTTTGTGATATTCTAAACATAAAAGCCAAACTGTCTGCGAAGATAGGACGGAAAGCTACGGATCTCCCTGTAGACCGCCGGGTTGCTAAGAATACAACAAGGGGTTACAATGAAAAATTTTTTAATATCTAGTTTGATGGTTATTGTTCTAGCAGGTTGTGGTGGAGGGGGTAGTAGTACTTCTAATAATGAAGTAACTATTATTACTGATGACACTATCTTATTAAAAGTATCTGCAAATGTACTAAAATTGAGTTACCTTCCAAGTTATGGGGTAGTAGATGGGACATTTAGTATTCTTAAAAACTCAGAAGAAGGCAATGTTACGTTGTTAGATGAGGTGACAGGAAGATACTCCTATATAACAGATACACAAAATGATGACTCTTTTATTTACACGATTTCTGATAGTAATGGTACATCGTACAACATTGAAGTCAATATAACTACTCCAAATATTCCTGTAATGACTAATGATGGTAATCAGGCTGATTTTAATACAAGTTCACCTACTGTGATAGATGGTAAAGAACTGGTGAATTTTAGCTCAAACCTACCTGTGATGATCATAGATATGGGAGATAAAGAGATACCCGATGAACCTAAGATAAAGGGAAGTGTAACTCTTTTTGAAGCTGATGAAACTAACCGTACAAAACTTTCTCTAGTGCCAACTCACAGCGGTTATATGGAAATAGAAGTGCGTGGAAGTTCTTCTAGATTGCTTTATCCTAAAAAGCAGTATGGTATGGATACTGAATTAGCAGATGAAGAAGATGATGATGTTTCATGGTTGGGAATGCCAAAAGAGCACAAGTGGGTACTGCAGGCACCGTATGGTGATAAATCATTAATGCGTAACTATCTTGCGTACCATAAGACTAGAGAAATCAATGCAACTAAATACTATGCTGTTCGTTCAGAGTATGTAGAACTGTTGACACGTGTAGGTGATCAGTATCGTTATGATGGTGTCTATATATTGATGGAAAAGATAAAAAGAGATGGAGATCGTCTGGATATAGTCAAATTGAGGGAAGAAGATAACCAGCCTCCTGAAGTAACAGGTGGCTATATACTTAAACAGGATGGTGATCCAGATCCAGATGAGTTTTCGTTCCACACGACTTTGGGAACGGAGATAATTGTCTATGATCCAGGGCTTGAAGATCTGACAGGTGATCAAATGTATTATATAGAAAATTATATTCAGACTTTTGAAACATCATTGAAAGAAAATGATTTTAATGTTACCGGTTCAGAAAATTATTATGGTAATTGGATAGATGTAGAGAGTTTTATCGTGCACTTACTTAGTAGAGAGTTGTTTATGGATGTTGATACCTGGTTGTTCAGTGAGTACTTCCATAAAGACAGAGAAAAGAATCTTTCTATGACACCTGTATGGGATTTTAATGCCGGTATGGGAAACAATGACTTCAGATTTGAAGGTCGTACAAATGGATGGGCATATAACATTTTAAAAGCAGATTATCCTGATACTTCATTACGCTATTGGATGGAAAGACTTATGAGTGATCCTGCATTCAAACAGCAGGTTCGAGTCAAGTGGCAAGCCTTAAGAAGTACTATTTGGTCAGATGCCAATTTAACAACATTTATTGATCAGACTAAAAATGTATTAACAGAGTCCGCAGCACGTAATTTCGAGAGATGGCCAAATGTACTTGGTCAGTATGTGTGGCCAAATAGAAAAGCATGTGATGACGAAGGTACTGAAATATACTGTCCGACATTTAACAGAGCAGTAAATGAACACTTAAAAACTTGGTTGTTGGAACGTGCAGACTGGATAGATAACAACCTATAAATGAAAGGAGTGTATGATGGAAGTATTACAACATCGTTCATATAGAACTATCGTCAGAAAAGGTTTATCCTTTTGGGTAGAGAGTATTATTTTAGTATTTGTATCTATAATAAGTATATACCTTTATTTGAGATTTTTCTATAATGAATTTATAGAATATTTTTACCAACTTTTACTGGATAATGGGATCAAAGAGGGTCTTATATCTTTAAATATTTATTATCATGATCTTTTGATGGTGGATATACCATTTAATTATAATACGTCTACAACATTAATGATAGGGTTAATAGGCTTAGTACTAGGTATTTTTATATTATTAAAGCAAAAGATAATCCCTTTGAATGTAGTTTTTTGGATATCATTTTTAATGCTCTTAATGAGTATATTTATAGTCTACTTTATTTTCTTTAGTAGCAGTTATCCCTATAGTGCAGAGAAGTATTTTGATCTTTACTTACATGCGTACATAGGTTTTATGTTTATGTGTTTTGTTGCGCTTTCTTTTATTTTAGCACTTACACCAGAAACATTTATGAAAAAAATTATTATTTTTGTGAGTTCTGTCGGATATTATTTTTTATATAGTTTTGTGCGACTTGCATGTACTATATTGCTTGTTTCACAAGTTTCTGTCGTCTTTTCGCCATTTATGTATTTCACCATTTTTTATGATTTTATTTTAATTATATATATTTATACGATCATTCTTTATCAAGATACACAAAAAAATGTTTTAAGGAGATCATCATGAATTCTTTAATTAATATCGCGCAAGGGTATCAGATATTTCTTTTAGTATTTATGCTCAGTTATATGATTCAACATTTTGTTTTTACCTATAATAGACTTTATGGTGAACAAAAAAATTATTATCATGATATCATTGATAATGAATTTCCTAAGGTTAGTATATTGATTCCTATGCACAACGAAGAACTTGTAGCTAGAAATATACTGGATAGGTTAGTACAATTGGATTATCCGGTTGAACAGATGGAGATTATTCCTATTAATGATCATTCTAAGGATAAAACAAAAGAAATTCTGGATGAATATGCACAAAAATATCCTCAAATTACGCCGTATCATCGGTTGGATGATGCACAGAAAAGAGGAAAAGCAGAGAGCCTTAATGAGGTAATGGACATTTGTAAATATAATATCATTGTAGTGTTTGATGCAGATTATACACCTGCAAAAGAATCAGTCAAATCACTTGTAATTGGCTTTAAGGATCCACAAGTAGGTGCGGTGATGGGTCGTGTGCTTGTGCACAATACAGATGTGAATTTATTGACCATGATGCTGGATATGGAACGTTCTGGAGGATATCAGGTTGGACAGCAGGCCCGTTATAATATGGATCTTATACCTCAGTATGGAGGTACTGTAGGAGCTTATAGGCGAAGTGTGCTTATTGAAATGGGCGGTTTTGATCCTAAAGTATTGGCAGAAGATACTGAATTGACATTTAAAATGTATTTAAATGGTTGGAAAGTAGCATATGCCAATAAAGTCGAATGTTATGAAGAGATGCCAGAGAATTGGATCGATAGGGCTAGACAGGTACGAAGATGGGCACGGGGACATAATGAGGTAATGTTCAAACATTTATTTGCTACATTTACTTCCAAGTATCTTTCTTTAAAAGCAAAGTGGGATGGAGTATTATTGTTATTTGTCTATATGATGCCATTTTTGTTACTTCTTGGTGTTATAAATGCTATCTTTCTCTTTTTCATGGATTCCATTGCTATTATAAGTGGCATGACGGCTTTGTTACTGATACTTGCGATTAATTCTTTTGGAAACTTTGCACCTTTTTTTCAAATTGCTATTGCAAATTATTTGGATGGACGAAAGGCTTCATTAAAGTTGGTTCCTATGTTCACTTTTAATTTTGTACTTTATGTTTTTTATACCGGTCTTGGTTTTTTCGATGCTCTTGCTGATGTCTTCAGTAGAAGAGATGTACATTGGGAAAAAACAAAACGATCTGAAAGGAAACGGAATGAACGATAATATACTCCTCACGTTAATAGTAGTTTTTCTTTTCATACTGCTTAGTATATTGCCTATGCTTCCTATGCTGAAAAGTATTTATAAAAAAGATGATGTTGATCCACTTTATATGGATCTGGATTATATTTTTAACCCAAGATTTAAAGTTGAGAATTTTGAGAAAGTATTGCATTTAGACGATGAAAAATTTACTAAAATTTCTATCGGAAATGAATTGAATGAAACAGCTATTCCTGCTAATGCATCGCATCAATTACTTTTTTCTTCATTGGAAAAAGTAACTTTGAGAGGAAAGATGGGAAATAATGCTATTTTGCATGCAAGAGAAGATATTCTTATGCAAAATGGTAGTGAAATTTTTGCGTTAAAAAGTGATGGGAGTATAAATGTGGGAGAAAAAAGTAGAGTTGATTCTTGGATAGATGCAGTAAAAGATGTAACGATAGGAAAGGATGCAAATATTAATCTTTTGACGGCAAAGAGCGTAAGACTCTATTCTGGGGCTACATTTAAAAGGATCTATGCAGATACGATTGGCATTTATCCATTGAATACAGGAAGCGAAAACAAAAAGGGTATTGATATTATTCGTGATAAAACACGTCAGCTTATTGAAGATGAAGTATTATATTTTGAGAAAGATGACACAATCAAAAAAGGTAGTAATATCAATAATGATATTATCTGTAGGGGAGATTTGATTATCGAAGAGGATTGTAAAATACTTGGATCTATTAAAACCAATGGAACCTTAAAGGTAGGGAGTAATACATTTGTCTATGGCAATATTTTTTCAGACAAAAAAATAGTAATTGATGATAATTGCTATGTATTTGGTAATATTTTTTCTCATACCTATTTAGAAATAGGGCAAAATGGGCAGATGGGGAGATATGGCCTTCCAAAATCAATCATTGGAATTAAAGGAGTTAAAATAGCTTCAGGAACATTTCTGCATAACTATATCCTCACATACGGAGAAGGCAAAGTACTATGAAACAAGTAAGCTTTATAGTATTACTGTTAGGAATAATAGGTTTTTTTGGGTATGAAATATATGATAATCAGAATAGTTTTGAAGAAAATATAAAGAATGAGATAAAAGTCTTACTTATTTATAATAAGAATGAAAAGAGTGATATTCTTAAGGGCTATATAAGTGTATTGGAGGAAGAAGGTGTACCTTTTGAACTAATGAGTAATGAAAAACTTATCAAACTCTCACCTGATACTATTCATGTGAATGTACCAGCGATTATTTTCCCTGATTCTGTAAATAAGTATATTGAAAATAGCACAGATTACTGGATAGAGAAATATGTGAAGTCAGGTGGTAAAGTAGCACTTGTTTATGATGTAAATACGAGGGAGAAAGATGGTAAATATAAGTTGTCATCTACCTATCTTGATAGAGTATTAGGGCTGGATTTTTCTGTATATCAACGAAAAAAAGAGCAATCTTATAAATATGGAAATATTCATTTTAAAGATTTACAAAGTGCACATTATTTTGAAATACCAACTGGAAAAATAGATGAAAACTTTGCAATGGTTGGCTATCAATATGGAAAATTACTTTATCCTTTAGCAACTATAAAAGTACTTAGTGCTGAAGGTCAAAAAATCTATGCAACAGATGAAAATAAAAGACCTGTTATTGTCCAAAAAGATTTAGGGAAAGGTTCTTTACTTTATGTCAATACACCTCTTGGTGCACTCAAGGGAAGATCTGATGATTTGTTGTTAAGAAGTACTCTTAAGACATTTCTGTTTAAGATAGCACATGTTCCACACCTTGTTTCTTCTCCCAATGCAACAGGGACACTGGTTATTAACTGGCATATTGATTCTTCTGTTGAGTATACATCGATTCCATGGAACATTGAAAACAATTATTTTAGGAAAGATTTGAATCAAACATTTCATATTACTGCAGGTCCAGATCTAGATAATCCTGAAGATAGTTTAGGGTTTGATGCCACAGGTTTAGGTAGTGATCTTATCAAAAAATTGATGGAATATGGTTCTATTGGTTCGCATGGTGGATGGTCACATAATTGGTTTGCAAAAAATATTGAAGAAAAAAAATTTACGAATGAAGAAATGAAAAGCTATATTCAGAAAAATAATGAAGTACTTCAAGGTATCATCGGGTATAAACCTGTTGAATACTCGGCGCCAGTAGGTGTTTTTCCTCCTCTATCTTCTATTGAAATCATGAAAGAACTTGGATTTAAATCTTACTATTATGTCGGTGACAGTGGATCTGCACCTAATAGAACTTTTTTTGATGGTAAAATGCTTTCAGATAACATTATCGCTTTTCCAGTGATGACTTTTGGTATTAATGCTTCTCTAGTAGAGGTTCAAAATAGTCATTGGAGTGAAGAAAAAATGAAAAAATACTATCAAGAGTTTGTAGATTATCTTATTCTGAATCGGACGGTGAGACTTTTTTACAGTCATCCTCATGATATACCGGATTATGACTATAAAAATGCTGTAAAATATTTTTTAGATTATACCTCTACATTAGTTGAAGAAGGAAAACTGCAAACGCGTACAATGACAAATATTAGTGATTTCATTGTGAGATTAGTCAATACAAACAAGATATTTACACTAGATGCAGAAGGGATTCATGCTAAAATGACCAATAATACTTCTTTGGATGAAATGGTAATAGCTATACCTAAGAACATAGGAAAGAATAAGATTCATTCAGATGATTATCTAGAAGATGAAAATTATTACTATATTCCACTACCTGATAATAAGAATGATATACTCGTTAATGTTTCTTTTGAATCATTAAAAAAGTAGATAAAAAACTATTGGAAAAGGATTAAAAATGAAACTTTTAGGGTTAATTATTTTATCTAGCGTACTTTGGGCTGATCCTCTTGCAGGTTCGGTTCAAGAAAATGAATCTGGTGTTACGCTTGGATCAGACTCAAGCGCTAAAGAGATTATAATCGGTCAACAGGATAGAATTGATGTTTCATTTACGTATGAGTACCTTGATCCTTCAAGTGATTATGGTTCATGGAAAAATTTCAATTTAAGTTATTTTCAAAAATATTCTGAAGAATTAACATTGGTATATCAGGCAGGATTATTTAATAGAGATGAAGGAAGTGCTACACTTTTTGCATTAGGAGCATATAAGGACTGGAATCCTTCTTTGTATACATTTTCACAGGTGACTGCATCTACAGATAATGAATATTTGCCAAAGTACAGATTAGACCATGATTTTTATTATAAGTTTGGTGAAGATAAACAATGGGTTGGAATTTTAGGTTTTACTTATATTGATTATCATGATGTACATTCAGATACTATTGCTTCTGTTGGATTCACGTATTATGCACCGAAATATAATGTCACTTATCGTTTCTTTGCAAACAGTAGTGACCCTGGAAGTGTTAACTCCAATACACATCTTCTCAGTGTGGGGTATGGTGCAGAAAAAGAGTATTGGACCTATTTTGATATTTCCTATGGAAATCAGGCATATTTGTCTACATTAAATCCTGATTATCAAAACGTTGATAATGATGCGTTAGATATGAAATTAAGTCATCGGCATTGGCTGACTGAAAATACAGGTATATTTGGTGCAGTCGGATATTTTAATTTACATAATGGATATGATAAATATCTCTTCCAAATAGGCTATTTTAAGGAATTTTAAGATGATAAGAAAAAAAGCCTTAGTCGTATTTGGCACACGACCGGAGGCCATAAAAATGGCACCTTTAGTACTTGAGTTAAAAAAATATGCGACTAGTATAGAAACTAAAGTTTGTGTTACAGCACAACATAGAGGAATGTTGGATCAAGTCTTAGAAATATTTAATATCAAACCAGATTTTGATTTAGACATTATGAACCCAAATCAGGATTTGTATGATATCACTGAGAAGATTCTACATAGAATGAAAAAGGTATTATCAGAATATACAACCGGATATCATTTTTGTACATGGAGATACCACTACAGCTTTTGTCTCAGCCTTAAGTGCATTTTATCGTAAAATTCCAATCGCTCATGTAGAAGCTGGTTTACGTTCTGGTGATATATATAGCCCTTGGCCAGAAGAGGGAAACAGAAAACTTATATCACAGTTGGCAACGTATAATTTTGCACCTACTTTTAGAAATAAGCAAAATCTTTTATCTGAGAATATCAATATTGATTCTATTACTGTCACCGGTAATACAGTGGTAGACGCATTGTTCTTTGTATTAGGGAAAATAAAAAACGATGATACATTTAGAAAAAAGTTGGAAGAAGAAATTACTCAAGTTTATAAGCATTTTCTCTATGTTGAAAACTATGTACTAATTACAGGGCATAGAAGGGAAAATTTCGGTGAAGGTTTTATTACATATTTGTGAAGCAATTAGAAGTCTTGCCTATCGTTATCCAAATATTGACTTTGTCTATCCTGTACATTTAAATCCTAATGTACAAGAACCTGTTTATGAGTTATTAAATGATATGGAGAATATCTATTTGATACCACCTATGGAGTATGAAGCTTTTGTTTATTTAATGAGTAAAGCATATTTGATCTTAACAGATAGTGGAGGTATACAGGAAGAAGCACCAAGTTTAGGTAAACCTCGTTATAGTTATGCGAGAAAATACTGAACGTCCAGAAACACTTGAATTAGGAACAGTAAAGTTAGTTGGTACGAATAAAGAAAAGATCATTAAAGAAGTTTCAGATTTATTTGATCATAGAGCATATTATGAGGAGATGAGTCGATGTATCAATCCTTATGGTGATGGCAATGCAGCAGAAAAGATCATAAAAGTGATTTTAAATACATAGTAACTTAACCACATTTAATCATGATAAAGATATAATTGCGTCGTTATTTGAAGTGATCAGTAGGGAAATATAGGCATTTATGTTTATATTGGCGGTAATTCTTTAGGGGTACGTTTACGCTATCCGAACAGACTTTAAGAACAGTCTAAGAGACTTAAAATCTATTAACTTAAAGGATATAAAATGAAAAAGTTTTTCTTACTTTTCTTAGCACTTGGTGCTGTTGCATTTGCTGGTGAAGCAGATGGTGAATCTATGATCAAAGCATACTCAGTAGTTGCTGCTGGTGTTGGTCTTGGTCTTGCTGCTCTTGGTGGTGCTGTTGGTATGGGTCATACTGCTGCTGCAACTATCGCTGGTACAGCTAGAAACCCAGGTCTTGGTGGTAAACTAATGACTACAATGTTCATTGCTCTTGCAATGATCGAAGCACAAGTTATCTATACATTGGTAATTGCGCTTATCGCTCTTTACGCTAACCCATTTATCGGTTAATCTTAAAGACACTAAAAGGTTGTGGTGGATATAATCCGTCACAACTTTTTAACCCCTCATTTTTTAAAGTTCAGTAGTACTTTCAAACTACAAGTCTATGTGCGTCAGTGGTGGAACGGTAGACACGCTACCTTGAGGGGGTAGTGCCCTACGGGTGTGGAGGTTCAAATCCTCTCTGACGCACCATCCTTTTTTAATCCCATATAATTATTATCATTTTTTTTATTGAAAAAATAATGTTATACTTTTTTACTAATGACCAGTATATCAGCTAGGTATGTACTTTAAAATAGAGTACTAAGGCTTTTAAAGACATACACATTATAATTTCTTCAAATATTAACTATTATCTATATAAATAATTAAATCTTATGTCTAGTCTTTTTTTTAACAAAAGACCATTAAATCCCGTAAAATAGGGCTTTTTCGCATAATTTTATCTTTTTTTAAGAATTTGTTGTGCTATAATGACTCTATCTTAAAAAACAAGGAAGAAGAATGACAAAAGCAGATTTCGTAGAATTGGTACAGAAAAACGGTGAGTTTGAAAGTAAAGCAGCAGCAGAGAGAGCGGTAAAAGCATTTATTGCATCTGTAACTGAAGCATTAGTTAAAAAAGAGACTGTATCATTGGTAGGTTTCGGAACATTCTCTACAGTAGAAGTAGCAGAAAAAAGTGGTAAAGTTCCAGGAACTAATAAAACTTATACAAAAGCAGCACACACTGCACCTAAGTTTAAAATGGGTAAAACACTTAAAGACGCAGTAGCAGGTAACTAAGTTCACCCTTTTATCTACTCCCCCTGGGGTAGTAGATACACTTCACTTTTCTTTCATCTAAGACTTTTTAAAACACTCTATAATCATCCCTAAGATATACTACGTTAATACTTTGTCTAAGGATTTTGATGCAATTACAAGACACAATATGTTTAGGTGTAGCAGGAAACTTTGCACACCATTTAGAACAAGCAGGCGAACTTAAAGATTTTGAAAATGTCATTACTGCTGAACCTGATGCACCTAAAGGTATCTTCCCTTTTTATCTTCCTGGATCTGATTCTTTTTTAGGATTATACTCTATAGGTACAGACAAACTTGAACTTCCTGATTATGAAGCAAATGCTCAGGTTGAACCAGAGATAGCAGTGCTTTTTGATATTGTGTATGATGACGAGATGAAAGTGATCGATCTGATCGCTCAAAAATTTACTACGTTTAATGATTGTACTATTCGTAAAGAGGGTGCAAAAAAGATCTCAGAGAAAAAGTCTTGGGGTCCTAACTCTAAAGGCATAGGTAATAAATGGATATCTATCGATAAATTTGAAGAGGGTGGTGTGATGGATAACTATCATCTATGTTCTTTCGTGAAGCGTGAAGGGGTATTACATCCTTATGGCGTAGATGCACCACTACTGGGTTACTCTTATTTCTATACTAAGCTTAAAACGTGGCTGATAGACAAAATGAACACCCAAGAAGACTTTGGACCTTTAGAAGATATTTCTTCGCATCTGAAGGCAGTGACTATCCCAAACAAGCACTTATTTCCATAGGAGCAACAGCGTATGCGCAATTTGGAGAGAAGAATTATTTACAGAATGGGGATGAAGTCTATGTTATTGCATATGACCATCGCAGTGAAGATTCTAGTATAGAAGCAGCTACGAACAAGGTTGTATTGTACCAAAAAGTAATGTCATAGTTTAAAAAGAATTAAGCTTATAGCCATTATGAGCATACCTATCACAAGTCCAAAGATGGTAGTGTGATCATTACCATAGACTCTTGCAGCAGGGAGTAATTCATCAAATGAGATGTAGACCATAATACCTGCAACTACACCAAAGGTGATCCCTAAAGTTAATTCCCCCATGATCGGTGCCAATATTAGAAATCCAATTATTGCTCCTATAGGTTCGGCCAAGCCAGAACCAAGAGCATAGAGAAAGGCTTTTTTACGACTCCCTGTTGCATGATATACAGGAAGTGCTACGGCCAGTCCTTCTGGAATATTGTGGATAGCTATAGCCATAGCAATGGCAATTCCTGCGGTCATGTTATCTAGAGCTGAAATAAAGGTGGCAAAACCCTCTGGAAAATTATGTATGGCAATAGCAATAGCTGTAAATAGACCTATACGAGCTAGAGGCGCTCTGTGTTTGTGGAGAGATTGAATATCATCATTATCTATAGTATTTTCAACATCGAGAGTATGATGAGGATTGATATTGTCAGGAATAGATTGGTCAATGATAAATGAGATAGCAATTCCGATAAAAAAAGCAGCAAGACCTAAACTCTCACCTAAGTTCTCTCCATATGTTAAAGTAAAAGCATCTTGTGATTTTACAAGGATCTCTACAAATGAGACATAGATCATGACTCCTGCAGAAAAACCTAGTCCTATAGATAAAAATTTTGTATTTTTTGTACTGCCCCAAAAAGCAATGATTGCACCAAGTACAGTAGAAAGTCCTGCAAACAAGGTTAATAGGAAAGCAGGTAATATTTCAGCCATGGTAAATACTTGCATTTTTTTACTCTATTTTTTTGCCTTATTTCATATTTTTCTTGAGGTCTTGTATGAACTCGGTGATGTCATCATGCAGTGCTTGTAGATCCTCTTCATGTTCGACTTCATCTGCCAGTATCTGTGAGACGATGTCATAAGTAACAATATCTTTGTTACGTGTCATATCTGCTAGTTGCGAGTAGACTGAGATAGCACACTGTTCACCTTTAATTGAATCTTCGAGTATACTGACAACATCAAAATCTTTTGGTTCTTCATAGCCACAGTTTGTATGTTTAAACCACTCTTGCGGATGAAGAAGAGGTGTTCCTCCTAGTTGAAGGATCCTATCTGCCACCATATTTGCATGTCTGAGTTCATCTGTAGCATGCTGAGTAAGTTCAGCTATGGCTGCATCTTTCATAATACCCTTGATGACTTTTGCTTCTATAAAGTATTGATAGTATGCTAACCACTCATCCGCATAGGCTTTATTGAGCATTGTAATAATTTCACTGATTTCAATTCCTTGGATAATCGAATTCCCTTTTCGTGCCATAATATATCCTTTTTTATAAGATGAAGAAAATTATTTTCTTATTTCAGTATAGTCTTATAAACTTAGAGGAAAATAATTATCGTTTACTGAGATGATATGAAAAGTATGTGTAATATTTGTGCAATATGAAAGAATTGTATAGTTAATCGTGGGCAAAGCCCACTTAAAAGAAAGATTTAGTTTTTAAACCAGTTTTTTACTCTGTCAAATGCAGAATCAAAAGTACTTTTATGTGGACGGCTCTCTACCCCATAGCTCTCTTGAAGTTTTTCGAGTAGTTCTTTTTGTTCATCATTGATCTTTTTAGGAAGTACCATTCTTACCTGTGCGATAAGGCGACCTTTTCTTCCACCATGTACATCTGCAACACCTTCACCATTGAAGATGAATTGCTCTTTATCTTTAGTGCTTTGTTTAAGTTCAAGTTCAAGTTCTCCATCAAGAGCAGGAATGGAGATCGTTTCTCCAAGAATAGCCTGGGTAAAGAATACAGGTACTTCTATATAAATGTCATTTCCATTACGTATGAAGTTTTCATCTTCTTCTACATGGAAAGTAAGATAGAGATCACCACGTTGTCCATTTTTAGCTTCATTTCCGTAACCTTGTGCTCTCAGACGGTTACCAGAGTCTACACCGGCAGGGATGTTTACAGTGACTGTATCTTCTTCATTATGATACCCTTTACCATGACAGCTTCCACATTCTTCTTTAATGCTTTGTCCTTGACCATGACATTTTGGACAGGTTTGAGCAAACTGCATTGGCCCTTGTCTCATAAGTATTTGACCTTGACCTTGACAGTAGTCACACGTCTCTAGTTTTGCATCTTTTGCACCTGTACCTTTACAGTCACCACAAGGGGTTTTATAGCGAATGTCTATTTTCTTTTCACAGCCAAAGACAGCTTCGTGGAATTTTAATGGAAGTTCAATTTCAAAGTCCAAAGCATACTTTTGCCCCGGATCTCTACGTGTTTGGCCAAAACCGCCAAATCCACCACCTGAGCCGCCAAACATAGAGTTGAAGATATCCATGATATCATCCATATTGGCACCGCCAAATCCACCGCCCATACCACCTTGGCCTTCAAGACCAGCTTTACCATAACGGTCATAGATCGCTCTTTTTTCATCGTCACTAAGGACCTGATAGGCTTCGTTTACTACTTTGAATTTATCTTCTGCTTCTTTGTCATCCGGGTTTCTGTCCGGATGGTACTTCATCGCAAGTTTTCTGTATGATTTTTTAAGCTCTGCACCTGAACAGTCTTTGCTTACTTCAAGTACTTCATAATAATCTAATTCTGTCATTGTATTGTTTCCTTCTCATATGCATTGAACAAAGTTCACTGTATATTCAATCACTAAAGCTTTCATCTTTAGCAGAATATTTAAGCGTATAATTTTGGCGAATTCTACCATAATTTAGTTATAATCACAAAAATAGCAAATATAGGTAGATAAGATGGTTGTACATATCGTGACATTTCAGTTTAAAGAAGAAAATAAAAAAGCCAATATTATACAGGCAAAACAGATGTTGGAAAATCTTATGGGAGCAGTTCCATCACTTAGAAGTATAGATGTAGGTGTGAATTTTTCTACTGAAGAACGTGCGATGGATCTAAGTATTATCACTGTATTTGAAAGTAAAGAGGGATTGGATGCTTATGCTATACATCCTGAACATCTAAAAGTGGTCGACTTCATTAAGAGTGTAGTAGAGTACTCTAAAGTAGTGGATTACGAACGCGCATAATGAAAAATTATAAGATAGAGGCATTTGAAAATCTGGTAGATGCCTTTGGCTCGTTACCTTCTATCGGTAAAAAAACAGCGATTCGTTTAGCCTATCATGCAGTGATGGAAGATGGATTTGGGGCTATGAAACTGGCACATGCACTGGAAACTGGGGTAAATACCATACAAAAATGCAGTAAATGTCATAATATGAGTGAAGATGAACTTTGTACCATCTGTTCGGATCCTTATCGAGATAATACCAAGCTTTGTATCGTTCAAAGTGCAAAAGACATATTTACCATAGAAGAGAGTGGACAGTTTGATGGTGTGTATTACGTTGTTACAGAGGTAAGTGATCTAGATGAAGCTCATCTTTTTTATGCAGTAGGGGGTGTAAATGAGATCATCTTCGCTTTCCCTCCAAGCATTGCTACAGATACGATGATACTTTATATAGAAGACAAGTTAAAAGGTCTTGATATAGACTTTACCAAGATAGCTCAGGGTGTACCTACTGGTGTAGAGTTGGACAATATAGATGTGATGTCACTCTCACGTGCATTAGAAGCGAGAGTGAAGATATAGTTCTAACTAGGATTTAAAGCTTATTTACACTTCTCATCAATGTAGTCTTGTACAAATTTACGTACATCTGCATAGACAAAAGAGTCTTTGTAGCCTTCAATCTTTCCACCACTTGCATTGGGATGACCTCCACCATTTCCAATATGAGCAGCCATTTGTGAGACATCCAGTTTGTTATTGCTTCTAAGAGAAAAGTTCCCTCTGAAGTTGACATCCATATAGAAGTCATAATCATCATTCTCTACCATACAGGCATTTCCTATAATAGAAGTATTTCCTACGTTGTAGCCAAGTATACCCTTGTGGCCTTTGTAGTCAATAGTAAGACGTTGTTTGTCTTTTGTTAGCAGGTCTGTGACATAGTAAGCAACAAGGTTGTCTTTGGTATTGTTTTCATTTTGTCTGAAAAATGCTTTTTTGATCTGGTGTAGATCATCATCAAGTTTAATGGGAGCATCTTCTTCATTCACTCTGTGTTTTGCAGCTTCTATCAGAGAGAGTTTGAAAGCTCTGTCTTGTGCGGGAAATAAGATACGGTTGTACTTCTCTTGCACCAGAGATCATACCTAGCATCACTTTTCCGTATTCGAAAAGTGCATCATCACTTACCCATATATCTATGGCATTGATCGCTTGTACAATGGTGGCTAAGTCATTACTCTTATCAAAATCATAATGTTGTTGTAGCCAGTCATAGGTGATAAGTGTTGCACAACGTGTAGTGTCGAGTTTATACCAGGCAAAACGTTCAGCAGCAGAGGCACCTGTTGCATGGTGGTCAAGCAGTTGAAGTTTTGCACCGATACGTATAGCCTCTTTTTCTATCCACGCCCCTTCTTTTGTTGTGAGGTTAAGGTCTGTAATGAGAATGAGTGTTTCAATGTCATCTCCATGTAAAAACTTATCTTGTTCTATTTTTTTAACGATCTCACCCAGTCTTGCAGGTACTTCAGGACCATAATTTGCATTATAACATTCAATCGTATCAAAACATTGTTGTGAGAGGTATTGACATCCGTAGCCGTCAAGATCTATGTGTGAAAGGTGGTAAATATGTTGTTGCATAAAGTTTATTGAGGATATATCATCCTAAGGTAAGACCATTGAAGAAAGTCATCTATCTTCGTTTGGAAATTCATGAGAAAAGGTGAGATAGCACAAGTTCCGATACTTCCATTTGGACAGGTACTTGTATAGCTTGTACAGTCAAAAACAGCTGGAGACTTACCTTCAGCAGCAAAAATGATATCATGTACACTGATCTCATAGATATCTTTAGCCAAGATAAATCCACCATGTGCACCTTTTCGTGATTCAAGTATGCCTTGTTTTGCCAGACTTTGTAAAATTTTTGCAAGAAAGCTTTTGGGGATACAGAGTTCATTGGCTAACTGTTCTGCACCGATAGGACTGTCAGATTTTCGTATAGTATCTAAAGAGAGTAGAGCATATTCACTTGCACGTGTTAATAGCATAATAGGACCTTATTTCTTAATTAGGAGTATTTTACTCTAATTTATATTAAAGTAGGCATGAAATATGTCAATATTCGTCTAAGCTTATTATGATATGATTGCGTTCCCAAAGTGAATTTTGGAAATTTAAATACCAATCAGGAGGTCATTATGGCTTTAGATCAGGCGAAAAAAGCAGAAATTATTGCTAAATATGCTAGAGGAAACGACGACACAGGTTCAACAGAAGTACAAGTAGCTCTTATTACAGAGAGAATTACATACTTAACTGATCACCTTAAAACAAACAAAAAAGATCACTCTTCAAGACTTAGGACTACTTAAATTAGTAGGACAAAGAAGAAGACTTATGAGATATCTTAAAAATACAGATCTTACTAGATGGAACACTATCAAAACAGACCTTGGTATTAGAAACTAATATCGTACTTCTTTATCAGCCTCTGGGCTGATAAGTTTTAAACAACCACACTTACAACTATCCCCTTTTTTTCTTTTTTAAAATACTCTTTTAAAGATACAATTATGCACTTTTTACTAAGTTTAGTCATATTCACTCAACTAGTACTTGACAAACATGCACTCAATGTTGTATACTTCTTTTAAGCATTAAATATAAAGATGCAATATTTATAATATAAGGAGGTCTGTATATGAGTCAAGAGAATGAAAATCTTGAAGAGTCTCAGACTGAAGAAGTTGAAGAGCAAACGGAAGTAGATGAGACAGTGGAAGTTGATCCTCTTGAAGCTGCTTTAGCAGAAGCTGCTGACTATAAAGATAAATATCTCAGAGCCCATGCTGATTTTGAAAACTCTAAAAAACGTTTAGAAAAAGATAAAATGAATGCTGTATCTTATGCAAATGAAAGTTTTGCTAAAGATATTTTGGCAGTCATGGATTCTTTTGAAAATGCATTGGCATCAATGGAAGAGAGTGAAGACAGCTCTGAAATCTTGGAAAAGATGAAAGAGGGTGTAAATCTTACACATGAGCAACTTAAAAAGGTTTTAGAAAAGAATCACATTAAGGCAGTTGAGTGTGAAGGTGAATTTGATCCAGAAGTGCATCAAGCGATTATGCAAGTTGAAAGTGATGCGCATCAAACAGGTGAAATAGTTCAAGTGATGCAAAAAGGGTATACGATAAAAGATCGTGTTTTGAGACCAGCGATGGTTTCTACCTGTAAATAAAAAAATAAAATAGAATATATATAAGGATTTAATATGGCTAAAGTATTAGGAATAGATTTAGGAACAACAAACTCTGCAATGGCAGTATTTGAAAATGGTGAAGCAAAGATCATCGCTAACAAAGAGGGTAAAAATACTACACCTTCTATCGTTGCGTTTACAGATAAAGGTGAGGTACTTGTAGGTGAGTCTGCAAAAAGACAAGCGATCACAAACCCTGAAAAGACCATTTACTCTATTAAAAGAATCATGGGTCTTATGATGAGTGAAGAGAAGGCAAAAGAAGCACAAAGTAAGCTTCCATACCACATCGTAGACAGATCTGGTGCCTGTGCAATCGAAGTAGCCGGAAAGACATATACTCCTCAAGAGATCTCTGCAAAAGTACTTATGAAAATGAAAGAAGATGCAGAAGCATACCTCGGTGAGACAGTTACAGATGCGGTTATTACGGTACCAGCATACTTCAATGACGCACAAAGAAAAGCAACAAAAGAAGCGGGGACTATCGCAGGTCTTAATGTACTTCGTATCATTAATGAGCCTACATCAGCGGCACTTGCATATGGTCTTGATAAGAAAAATGCAGAACAGATAGTTGTTTACGATCTTGGTGGTGGTACATTTGACGTTACTGCGCTTGAAACAGGTGATGGCGTTGTTGAAGTTATGGCAACAGGTGGAGATGCATTCCTTGGTGGTGATGACTTTGATAACAAGATTATCGATTATGTAGCCGAGCAATTTAAATCTGATACTGGTATTGATGTAAAAGCAGATGTAATGGCACTTCAAAGAGTTAAAGATGCAGCGGAGACAGCAAAAAAAGAGCTCTCTTCATCCACTGAAACGGAAATAAACCTTCCATTCATCACTGCTGATGCATCTGGACCAAAACACTTAGTAACAAAACTCACCAGAGCAAAATTTGAATCACTCATAGGTGATTTGGTTGCTAGTACGATCAAAACGGTACAGGGTGTACTTAAAGATGCTGGTCTTAACACTTCTGATATCAATGAAGTTGTTATGGTTGGTGGTTCAACAAGAGTACCATTGGTTCAGGCAGAGATGAAAAAGTTCTTTGGTAAAGAGCTTAACAAGTCTGTAAACCCAGATGAAGTTGTTGCGCTTGGTGCAGCTATCCAGGGTGGTGTACTTGCCGGTGATGTAAAAGATGTACTTTTACTTGATGTAACACCATTGAGTCTTGGTATTGAAACGCTAGGTGGAGTCACAACAAAAGTGATCGAAAAAGGAACTACGATTCCAGCGAAGAAGTCACAAGTGTTCTCAACAGCAGAAGATAACCAGCCAGCAGTAAGCATTCATGTACTCCAAGGTGAAAGAGAGTTCTCTAAAGATAACAAATCACTTGGTATGTTCGAACTTAGAGATATCCCGGCAGCACCAAGAGGTGTACCACAGATAGAAGTAACATTTGATATTGATGCCAATGGTATCTTAACTGTATCTGCACAAGATAAAGGTACAGGTAAGTCTCAAGAGATCAAGATCACTGGTTCGTCAGGACTTTCTGATGAAGAGATAGAAAAAATGGTTCAAGACGCTGAAGCAAATAAAGCGGAAGATGCAAAAAGAAAAGAAGTAGTTGAAACGAGAAACCAAGCGGATGCATTGGTTCACCAAACGAAAAAGTCATTGGCTGATCTAGGTGAAAATTTTGATGCTGCTGAAAAAGCAAGTATCGAAGCTGCAATTGAAGAGCTTGAAGCTGTACTTAAAGATGATTCTGCAACTAAAGAGCAGATCGAAGAGAAAGTAAAAGCTTTAACTGAAAAAAGTCATAAGCTAGCTGAAGCAATGTATGCTAAAGAGCAAGGTGGTGCAAACCCAGAATCGAAAAAAGCAGATGATGACGATGTTATCGATGCTGAGGTAGAGTAAGACTCTACCTCATTATTCATCACAAGGGACATAGCTCCTTGTGATTGTGATAAAATTGAAGATAGGAAATGATGATTTCTTATTTTGTGTATTATCCTAAACAAGACTAGAAGTCAAATGGATGTCTCACCATTAGCCACAAGTTTGCACCTTCTTCTCCATATGCAACATCAAGTCGTACCGGTAACTCTGATACCATTGCACGTAAGCTGATACCTGCATCATATTTCATGTCACTTAGAAGATCAAAATTATATTGATCATGTACTCTTCCTGCTTCAACAAATGCAACAACTTGAAACCAATCTACTTTTGCTGGTATCCAAGAACTGTTTTTGAGTGGATTATAATCGATGATAGCTCTGTATTCTGCAGTGGCATAAAAGACTGATTTATCTGAAAATCTGTCTTGATTATAACCTCTCATTCTTTTATATCCACCGAGTCTGGCACCTTCCCACATAGGAGGGCGATGGGCATCAAAACCAGAAGAAATTTCTTGTTTATTATCCCAAGAAAAAGAGTGACCTGTCCACATACTTAGAGCAAGTACATTTTGTTCGGTGAAAGAGAATGTATCAAGATTAATGTAATGGTTGTATCCAAACTCTAAAAAGTCCCAACTTTGTAGAGAGTCTCCCCATCCAAAATCTTTTGAATATTGCAGTTGGAACTGGTATCCTCTGGATGGATTGAGATCAAAATCTGTATTATCATGTGTAAGGAAAAATCTTAGACCATTGGTATTCCATGTTGGAACATCTGTGCCGTTTTCCCACCATATAGAATCTTTCCACATGTCAGTATTATCTGTATTATCTGTTTGGAAAAATGTTTTTAGTCCTATAGATGTTCTACCTGTTACAAAAGGTGTGCCATTACCACAATCATCACGACCGACACAAAATCCATCTTTCAGGTTATAGCGACCTTCAGGGTTTTCCAGCCCCTCACCTATAGGAAGTGTATATCTAAATGTTGTGGTAAAAAAGTCTGAATCACCCGAACTGATGTAAACATCATTTTCATCAGAATTATTTGAACCATCTATATAGTAACGATTTTTTGGAAAATAACTTTTTAGAGCCATAAATGAAAAAAACAATCTATCAGAGTAAGGAAGTTTATACTCTGAAAAAGAAATGAATCCTCCATAGAATGTTGCTTCATCTTCTTGTCCATTAATGATAACATCTTGTGGTAGACCAGTGAATGCGGTGGCAACAAATGTAGTTTGAGGCTGGAATAATCCTGTATTCATAGCACTGATACCTCCTGCAAAACCAGTAGTATCACTGGAAAATGCGTATGGTAAAAAAATCCATTTTTGACTTTGTGTTGCATTAATATCTTCTGAGGCATTTGAGATATTACTTAAGAAAACTGTGGTGCTTAAAAAAGCTAGCAATATATTTTTTTCATTTTTCATTTAATGATCACATCCCGAATATTATTTTTTTATATTATAACTTAAATATTATCACAAATAATATTTCGAAGATTTTAGGCTATAATATATCTTATTATAAAGAAAGATAGTATGCAAGGATAGAGTTATGGAAATTAAAAAGTGTAGTACACTTGAAGAAGCAAGAAATGAAATAGATAGCGTAGACAAAGGAATTGTTGAACTTATCGCAAAACGTAATGAGTATATTAAACAGATCGCACATTTTAAAACGAGTGTAGAAGAGATAAAAGCAGAAGAGAGAATAGCTGATGTTATTGCTCATGTAAGAGAACAAGCTATTTCACTTGGATTGTCACCTAATCTTATCAATGATCTTTATGTACGAATGATCGATGAAATGGTAGAGAGTGAGATATCTGAGTTTAAGAATGCACAGAGATATTAATCTTTTTTTTGTTCATCATATGAATTAGTAACTGCAACTACAGCTACATATGTGACATCAATGATTGCACCTACAACAGAACCTGATAAAGATATGGGTGGCTGTCACTACTTGTGTGCATCTGACAATAATACCAAAGTAATGATCGAATAGAGTATTGATTTTTCCATGTGGTGTTATATCATATACACTTTGTGTAGACGACTACACAAAGTGTATGTTAGAATATATGGATTGATTTATAGAAAAAGGTTTGTCATGAATATACTGTTGCTTGAAGATGATGTGATCTTGCAGGAGATCATAGAAGAGTTTCTTGTAGAAAAAGGGTACGAAGTAGAGAGTTTTTTCGACGGTGAAAAAGCCCTGGATGCCATAGGTTCTAGTTCTTATGATATGCTGCTTTTAGATGTCAACGTTCCCAATATCGATGGCTTTGAAATACTTTCATATTTACGTGAGATAGGCAATACTACTCCAGCAATATATATTACCTCCCTTTCAGGTATAGAGGATCTTAAAAAAGGGTTTAACCTAGGTGCAGATGATTATCTAAAAAAACCTTTTGAACTTGAAGAACTCAATGCCCGCATAGAACATATTGTCAGACTTTACCGTTTGCAAGAAGAGATAGAGTTTGATGGAATGAAGTTCATTCCGAAAGCACATCAGATATTTCTGAATGACCGTGTGATAGAGATGAGACAAAAAGAAGCACAGGTTTTAGAATATTTTATTCGTAATACAGGGAAGATCATCTCTTGTGATGAGATCATAGAAAATATATGGGATGATGAGAATATTCCTGCGCATGCAACGATACGAACCTATATCAAGAATCTAAGAAAAATGTTTGAAAAAGAGTATTTTGAAAACATTAAAGGAGAAGGTTATCGTTTTAACATCATATGAGCGTAAATCACTTTTCAGTTTTGTAGCAGTCTATCTGGTATCAGTATTCATATTGCTTGCTATCATAGGATATCTTTTTTTTGAAAACAACCGTGTTTCAATGCAAAATGCAATGAAGTTTGAAATGATGTATCAAGCACGTATGCTATCTTCTTCGATTGTGATGAGGGCTATGGAAAATGATACAAAAGGAGTTATGGATCCAAGAGATCGCGAGAATTTCTTAAAAAATTTAAAACATTGTAGATTTCAAGCTGGATACTATGATAGTCATAAAAGGCCTATCTACACAGAAATAGATAATTTTGAAGTGACTGATAAAGATTTTTTTATCAAAGATAAAAGTTGTTATACAGTCATAGAAGATAAGAGTAATCATTTAGGTGTGCATTACATAGTTTTAAAAGAGAATGATCTCTCTAGCACTGTTCAACAGCTACGTATTAAGATCATAGGGTATTTAGTCTTTTCATTTATACTTATGGGCATAGTGGGTTATTTTTTAGGAAGACTCTTTTTAAGACCGGTGAGGGAACAGATAGAGTCTTTAGATAATTTTATCTCTGATACGACACATGAACTTAATACACCAATTTCAGCTATTTTGATGACAATACAGTCTCTTAAAGGAGTAGAGTCTAAAAAATTAAAACGTTTGGAAGCCAGTGCGAAAAGACTCTCTATAATGTACAGCTCTTTGACCTATAGACTCGAGGGAAAAGTGGAACCTCCAGAATGGTTATCTTTCGAAGATATCGTTACAAGAGAGGGTTGAATATGTGAAAGAACTGATAGACTCTAAGCGCTTAAATATCACATTGGATCTTAATCCAACAGAAGTATTTATGCCTAAAACATCTTCTCATAGACTTATAGACAATTTACTTTCAAATGCTATCAAATACTCTGATGTGGGTGATAGTATTTTTATTACACTGAAGGATCATGTTTTGAGAGTGAAAGATACGGGAATCGGTATAGATAAAAAAGTACAGGATGATATTTTCAAACGTTATCATAGGGAGAATGATGAGCGTGGAGGTTTTGGTATAGGGTTGAATATTGTGCTCTCAATTTGTAAACAGTACAAAATAAAACTGGACTTGGAGTCTAAAAAAGGGAAAGGAAGTACATTCATACTTACCTTTCCAGTAGTTAAAAAATAGGTTTATTCTACACTATCCATAAGTATACCAATGATATCTGTCATTGTTAGGATACCATGAAGTTCATTATTATCTAGCACTAGTAAACGTTTAATACTATTTTGTACCATCATTCTAGCTGCATATTTTACATCAAGTTTTGCAGAGACAGAAAAGGCTGGAGTTGATAGCAATGTCATAGACATTAAGTAGGTCAATGTCACCATCTTCAGCAACAATACTTTGTAAAATGTTTTTGAAGGTCACAAGTCCGTAAGCACCATCATCTGTAGCTTTATCTACAATCACAGAACGTACTTTATGTGCTTTCATTAAACTAAGTGCTTCTCTTACTGTCGACATGGCTGAGATGATAATCAACTTTTCTTTTGGTGTCATTACATTTTCTACTAACATTTATGTTCTCCTTTATATCATTGATTTGATGTCATGTTCAAATTTGTGTAACTCTTTAGTGTCAAGTCCTGCTACATGACTCAAGTGGCATGGTAAATGCCAGGCCAATATTTTCGGGATTATCAAGATCAAACTTTCTACGTAGAACTCTCATTACTTGCAGTGAAAGTTTTCTCGGCATTACAAAGAGTAGAACAGAGACATTTTCTTCAAGTGTAAGACCAAAGAAAACTTTTTTCTCTTCAAGTCCAATATTCTTTCCATGCAAGATAGTGACCGATCCTGCACCTGCTTCTTTTGCAGCTTCGATAGCAGCTTCTTCATCTTTATTTTCTACGATTGTGATGAGTGCTGTAAATTTCATAATGCTTCTCCTTTAACTTTGTTTTCTCGATTTTGTTAAATACTTCTGCATAGATACCATATCCCATGACAGTAAGCATAGGAAAGAGAGATGCAAAAGCGATAAGACCAAATCCATCGATAAGCGGATTACGCCCTTCTATGTTCTCTGCTAAACCTAGTCCTAGAGCTGCAACTAAAGGTACTGTCACAGTGGAAGTTGTAACACCTCCACTATCATATGCAATAGGTATAATATATTTTGGTGCAAAATAGGTAAATATGATGACAAATATATACCCCACTATAATATAATAATGTATCGGATCACCTGCAACGATACGGTATGAACCCAAAGCAATACCAATGGCAACACCAAGTGCTACCACAATTCTAAGTATATTTTGATTAATGTTCCCTTCACTGATCTCTTCTGCTTTGATAGCTATAGCCAAAAGAGCAGGTTCTGCCATAGTCGTAGAAAAACCTATCAGAAATGCAAACAGATAGATGAGCAGATTATTACCCATATCGGTAAGTTGGTAAGCAATGGTCTCTCCTATAGGGAAAAGTCCCATCTCAAGTCCTACGATGAATGCATAAAGTCCTAGAATCACCATGATGATACCTGTGACTATCTTATGTAAATTTATCACAGGTTTTTTAATGATAAGATATTGAAAAAAGAATATAACAATGAGAATAGGCGCAACATCTTTGATAACGCCGACAAGTTCCATAAAAGTATCAAGTGCTGAAAATGTATATGTACTTGCTACAGCTTTTGCACCTTCAACTGCCTCTTTAACTATGGGTGTTATAGGGCCTGATTCTCCCAAGTTATAAACAATAATGCCGTAAACCTGTACAAATATCATAGGTGTCAATGATGCAAAAGCAATGAGGCCAAAACCATCTATCGCAGGATTTCGACCTTTGATACTCGAAGATAAACCTATACCTAATGCAGCAACGAGTGGTACAGTAACCGTGGAAGTGGTAACGCCACCACTGTCGTATGCTAATCCTATGATCTCTTTGGGTGCAAAAAAGGTAACGATAACAACAAGAATATATCCAGCTATTATGTAATAGGCAATAGGGTGACCTAGTAAGATCCGAAGTGTACCCAATGCAATGGCAAAACCTACAGAGAGTGCTACTGTCATACGGAGCCAAAAGGCATCTACTAGACCGTTAGATATAAGTGCTGCTTTATCTGCAATAGCTATAAGTGCCGGTTCTGCCACGGTGGTTGAAAAACCTATAGTAAAGGAAAAGAGTAAAAGCCAAAAAGTGGAGCCTTTTTTGGCAAAATCTATAGCCAACCCTTCACCTATCGGAAAAATACCTAGTTCAAGTCCACGTATAAAAAGTGCCAAACCTACAGCAACAATCGTAAGTCCTATAATAATAGAGGTGATATTATCAGGCATAGCTCGGATGATAATACCTTGAAATAGTGTAACTACGATGATAATGGGAAGGAGATCTTTAAAAGAGTTTTTTAAATCTCCATAAAATATATATAAGCTTTCTTTCATTGAAATAAATTATATCTATTATAAGGTTATTATATGCCTATACAATCTTCAATTCTATATCTCTAGAAAGAAAGTGTAGCGTTTTGTTCCAGGTCTTTGGGCAATTAACCCAACACTTTACTCATTTTTTGATTTACAACCGGTGTTTATACCAAGTAAAGCATATGGTGGACACCACCCAATAATGGCAGTAAATAAAAGAACGCCACCTACGATATCTGCAATGATATTTCCATTCATAACTCCCCAGGCAAGTACTACTGCACCAATTACACCTCTGATGATTCTATCAATTTTTCCTATGTTACATATCATAATGTATCCTTTTATTTAATTATATAGATTTATTATGACATAAAAAATAATTTATTTATAATATTGAATAGCGTACCTATCTTTTTTGTAAAATTTCTAAAATACCACTAAAGTTTTTTTCATGTCCAAAGCAGCTGCTGGAATTACACAGCATAAAACCGTCATTGGTGTCATTTTTTAAAAGAGAAAAAGGGTGAGGTAGTGTATCTATGTCTTTGATATGTGTTTTAAGAAGATTCTCTTTGGCTTTAATGATAATATCATCTTTGAGATAGCGTATCACCATACGGCTCATACGCGGGGTGGAGATAGGCTGACGCATCACATCATAAGAGTAGATCTCAAGTGTTTTAAAGACAAACTTTTTATAGACACCATCTACTAAAGAGGATATACTGTAGAGTACTGAGAGTATGGTTGCAACCGAAGAGGGATAAGAGCTGTCATAAATGTCTGCATTTGTTTCAAATTCACCACGTGAGAATTTCCATTTACCTTGATCAAAATACTTTTCTATAGCAGTATTTGTCAATTTAGTTGCTGTGATAAGGTAGGTTTCATCGAGTGTACTCTCATACGCTTCGATAAGTACTTCAGCAAGATAGGCATAATCTTCTAAAAATGCTTTGATCTTTGGTTTATTGCCCATGAGTGTAGAGTGAAAGAGTTCGGAATTAATATACATACTTTCAAGTAATGCATTAAGTGACTTTATGGCCTGTTGAAGGTAAGTATCGTCTACACGACTTGCTTTGAAAAGACTTTTTATCATCATGGCATTCCACGAAACAAGTACTTTTTTGTCTATAAATGGGTGGGTACGTTTTTCTCTACGTTTTTTTAGTGCCTGTATAGCCTTATCATAGTTTGGAATAGTATTATGGTAAGGATCATCGATGCGAACGATATTCTTGCCTGCAAAGTTTCCTTCTTCAGTGATATGAAGTGCTTTGGCAAGTGCAGCATGTTCTTTGCTTGGTATGCCGGCTTTTTCAAAAGACTTTAAAGCTTTTTCATAGGTATAGACAAAATATTTTCCTTCTTCTCCTTCTGTATCTGCATCAGATGCAGAATAAAAAAGGTCATTTTCACTCATATTCTCTACCATAAAGTCTATAGTTTCAAAAGCAATGGATTTGTAAAAGTCGTCTCCGCTCATATGATAGGCTTTGAGGTAGACTTCTGAAAGCAGGGCATTATCATATGTCATCTTTTCAAAATGGGGTACAAGCCATTCATTATCTGTTGAGTAACGGCAAAAACCACCTTCTACCAAGTCTCTTAATCCACCTTTTGCCATAGAAGAGAGCGAAAGCAGGGCCATATCACGTGTTTCCTTTTCTCCTGTGATACAGTAGACGTCCAAAAGTAGGTCAAGCATTGAGGCTTGCGGGAATTTAGGGGCTTTGTTAAAACCGCCATTTTGGTTATCAAAAAGCTGTCTGGCCTGATCTGCAACTCTTCCGATGATGCTTAGATCTAGTTTTGTAGCTTGAATCCTGTCTTCTTTGGGATTTAGAAAACGGAGTATCTCATCTGCTTTTTCAGTAAGTAGATCTTTTTCTTTTCCATATTTGTCAGCGATAATTTCTAGCAGACTTGAAAAACTCATCATCCCGTAACGGGGTTCATCGGGTATATAGGTGGCTGAATAAAAAGGCTTCAACTCTTGTGTTAAAAAGATGGAAGTGGGCCATCCTCCTGGACGCTGGTTCATTAGTTGGTAGACCTCCTGAAAGTGTTTATCTATGTCAGGACGCTCTTCCCTGTCTACTTTAATAGCAACAAAATACTTATTTAAGAGCTTTGCAGTGGTTTCATCTTTAAAGGACTCCTCTTCCATCACATGGCACCAGTGACAAGAACTGTATCCTATAGAAAGGAAGATAGCTTTGTTTTCTTTATGCGCTTTTTCAAATGCTTCTTCTCCCCATGGATACCAGTTTACAGGGTTGTTAACATGTTGCTGTAAGTAAGGGGAGTGTTCATTTTTAAGATGATTTGCCATTTTTAACCTTTATTGTTAACCAATTATTGGTAATATTACACAGCTTATACACAAATAGTACAATAGAATACTATAAAAGTTTAATATAAAAGAGAAAAAATGATTTATTTAGTAAAAAAGTTACTCTTATTGAGTTTCCTTTTGAATGTATTTGCATCTGCAGGCTTTGACAGTGCATTAAAAAAACAGAAATTTTTATCTCCAGATGAAGCATTTCAAGTTACTGCCGTACTCAATAATGATGTTATTGAGACCAAGATTACTGTGGCGGATAAGATCCATGTCTATGAAAATACATTGTATTATAGAATTATTTCCCCTTCATCTGTAGAGCTTATTGTTACCAAACCGCAAGCACATGACTTTGATGGTGATATGGTATATGAAAAAGAGGTACTTGTTACAATTCCAACTGCTGAGATCGAGTCCAAAGTTAAAGGTGACTATACACTTGAGATAGAATTTCAAGGTTGCTCAGATGCAGGTATCTGTTACCAACCGATTAAAAAGACCTTTGATTTTAAAGGGGCAGAACTTGGTTTTTTTGACAAGATATCAAAACTTGTCAAAGAGGGTAATACAGCAAAAATAGCAGATATATTGGTCAATGAAAGTTCAATCTTTATTTTGCTTCTTTTCTTCATCTTTGGTTTACTGTTGGCATTAACACCATGTATTTTCCCTATGATCCCAATTTTGTCTTCAATCATTGTTTCTCAGCAGGGAGGGAATGAACAGCCAAGTGTTGCTCAAGCATTTTTTACCTCTTTGGTATATGTTGTTTCTATGGCTCTGACCTATACGGCAGTAGGGATCATAGCTGGGTTGGTGGGTGCAGATATCCAAACTGCAATGCAGAATCCTTGGGTACTGACACTCTTTGCAGGAATGTTTGTGGCATTGGCATTTTCACTCTTTGGGTATTATGAGATAGGCTTACCTACTTCATGGCAGTCTAAGCTTACAAAAGTAAGTGATGATGCACAGGGAAAAGGTATCCTTGGAACTGCAATTATGGGGCTTCTTTCTGCACTTATTGTAGGGCCATGTGTGGCACCGCCACTGGGAGGTGCGGTACTTTTTATTTCTCATACAGGAGATGCCTTTTTAGGTGGTGCAGCACTTTTCATTATGAGTATAGGTATGGGTATGCCGCTTCTAATTGTAGGTATAGGTGCTGGTAAATTTATGCCAAGACCAGGTGGTTGGATGACCGTAGTGTCACAAACATTTGGTGTGATGATGTTGGGTCTTGGTATCTTTATGCTTTCACGTATACTTCCAGATAGTCTTACGATGATTCTTTGGTCATTGTTATTTATAGGTTCAGCGTTGTATATGGGTGTATTCAATCCTAGCAGTGCAACAAACGGTGCAAAGAAGATCTTTCAACTTTTAGCTATGGTGTTTTTACTTTATGGTGCATCACTTTTTGTTGGTGGGATCAGTGGTTCAACTTCAATGATCAGACCATTTGAGAAATTTACACAAGTTAGCACTATTGTATCAAATGAGGTAGTAAAAAGTTCAGAGAACGGACATAGAGGCTATAGTGTAGAACGTCTTATGACAGAGGTAAATGCATCAGATAAGCCAGTCGTTGTAGACTTTGGTAAAAAGTCTTGTACGGCATGTACAGAACTCGAAGAGATCACATTCCCAGATCCAAGAGTACAGGAACACCTTCAACACTTCACTTTTATCAAGATAGACTTGACTGACAATACGGATGCAGATAAAGAAATACTTAAAAAGTTTGAACTTTTCGGTACACCGAACATTATTTTCTTTGGCAAAGAAAATAACTACTTGCCTGAAAGAAGTTTGACAGGGTTTGTCCCGCCTGAAGATTTTTCAAAACATTTGGAGAGTATCTTAAAAGAAGAGTCTAAATTCTAGACTCTTTATTATTTAACATAAAGACTTTTTTATAGTAAAGTGCTTAGTCTTCATCACTGCTGTCAGTGGTATAAACACCTGTAAGTTTTTTCCAGAGAATTGAAGCATTGAGCCCAAACCAAATAAGTAGTCCGACACCTATGGTTGCAGCCCAACCTGCTTGTTCAAATTCAGTAACATTGATGAGGTTGTATTGTTGTAATCCCCATATAAATGCTGCAATAATGATAACTGTGATGATAGCGCCATAATACTTTAAGCTTTGGAAAATTGATTTGATAGCAAGTAACCAAAGTGCTAACATGACGAGTATGGCAAAAGGTTTAAAACCTGAGAGTATGTCATCTACATTTGAGATATAGCTTATAAAGTGGTGCCCGCTGGGATTCCATGTCCCTACTGAGAGTGCTACAGATAAAACAAGTGTCACCCACCACGCTAAATGAGTGACTTTCTTACCGCTTTTTGTGGTACTTGTGTTTGTGAATACATTTGGGATCATACTAATATCTTTCCTTAGCTTTATTTAATACGTTCATTTATTATATCAAAAATTTAATTATTCATCATGGGATGAACGTTTTTGTATCATATTGTTTGATTATATATTTTTTATGCTCAAAATAGTAATTATTATCATATTTATAAAGACTAGTTCTATATTTCATAGTAGTAAAAGTTAAAAATAAACCATACAATTGATTAAATAATAAACAATAATATGATTAAAAAAATATAATACTGTGATACTATTGACTAGTACAAAAATAAGGACAAGGAATAACAAATATGAAAATGACAAAAATGAGTTATGCTGCTGTAGCAGCAATAAGCATGATGATCGGAATGACAGCTACAGTTCAAGCAGGAGGAGAAATTGAGCCAGCACCGACAGCTCCAGTTGAGGTCAATAGTGTATCAGATATATTAAGTAACGGGAAGTATTCTCTTCAAATTAGACCTAGATATGAATTTGTAGATGAAGACAATGCTAATGATAATGCCAATGCCTTTACTGTAAGAACAGCCATCGGAGCAAAATTTGATGCATTGGGTATAGACGGTCTAGCAGCAGAGTTAGAAATGATGGATGTACGTAATTTCGGTTTTGATAATTACGCACCCGAAAGTGCAGGGTATTCTGTTGTTGCAGATGGTGAACAGACCCGAGTCACTCAAGCAAATATCTCTTATGCCAAAGATGGTTTTGTTGGTGTTGTAGGACGAAAAGGTATTAATTTAGACAACCAAAGATTTATAGGAACTGTTGGTTGGAGACAAATGCCACAGACTTATGATCTTGTATCGGTAGCGTATAAAGGTATAGAAAATCTTGATCTTATGGCAGCGTATGTTTGGCAAGTGAATAGAATTTTTGACAGGGATCTAGGTGGATCTGAAAGTCCCTGATTTTGATACCAATACGGTTTTACTACATGCTGCTTATAAGGTGACACCTGAACTGACCATTACTGCTTATGACTATATGATTGCGAGTATGTATGATCATATCGGTATCAGAGCTACGGGTGGCACAACACTTGATAATGGTGTGAAGTTGAATTATATGGCAGAGTATGCAAAGCAAAATGATCCATCACTTACAGAAGGCACTGCACCATTTAATGATGCTGAACCCACACAAGATGCTGATTACTATAGATTTGGATTGAGTGGAAGTCATCATGGGTTTACTGCGGGTGCATGCTATGAAGTATTAGGAGAGGCAGGTAGCGGTACAGATTCATTTAATACACCACTGGCAACACTGCATGGTATGAACGGGTGGGCAGATATGTTTTTAGTTACACCTGCTGACGGTCTTCAAGATCTCTCAGTTAAGCTGGGATATGGAGATAAAACTTTAGGAAATATAATGGGTGTGTATCACAAGTTTGACAGTGATGCAGGAAGCGTAGATTATGGTTCTGAGTTTGATGTTGTCTATACAAAAGGTGTGATGAAAGATGTAACTATGATGCTTAAAGGTGCGATCTATTCACAAGGTGATGCTGTAACACCATATGTAGATACTACAAAATACTGGGTAATGTTTGATTATAAATATTAGTCAGCATGATTTCAAAGATTCGGTACAGTACTTTTTAAGTACAGTACCGTATTATAGATGCTTATTTCAATGAGCGGCCATTATTAATTCTTCTTAGATCAGATTAAGAGCTGTTCATTTTGAACAATCCATAGTATCTCCTACAATTTTTTAGCTATAATATCATAATTGAACTGTGAGTGCATCACAGAATTTAAGATGAAACGGAATAACATATGCAAAAAAATACAAACACTATAGAAAAATCAAAAAATTTAACTATTAATATCGGTGAGATAAATACTTTAGAGGTCATGCGTGACACAGACTACGGATATTTTCTTGAAGCAAAAGATGGAAATGAGGTACTTCTGCCTAACGTCTATGTCATGGAAGATGAGATGCCTATGGGATCACTTATAGATGTATTTGTCTATACAGACAGTGAAGATCGTCCTGTAGCCTCTACTAAAATGCCATACGCAAAACTTGGGGAGTATGGCTACTTTACGGTGGTCGATTACAAATCTTATGGTGCTTTTGTAAACTGGGGACTTCCTAAAGATCTCTTTGTACCTCTTTCCCAACAGAAAGAGTATTTTAATATAGGTAAAAAGTATCTTTTACGGGTCTGTCTTGATGAACAGACAGGTCGTCTTTACGGTACGCAAAAAATAGGTAAATATTTTAATAGAGATATGAAAGGTTTACATCAAAATAAAGTCTTAGATGCTATTGTTTTGGCTAAAACACCACTAGGTTTTAAAGTCATTGCGGATAATCAGTATGAAGGAATGCTTTTTGATAATGAGATATTTGAAGAGATACGTATAGGTGACCGTAAAAAAGTCTATATCAAAAATGTAAGAAAAGACTTTAAACTTGATCTTTCTTTACAGCCTATAGGAAAAAAAGAGAAGTTAAGTGAGGCAGAAGGAACTATCCTGCAACTACTGAAGGAAGCAGATGGTACGTTGCCTTTTACGTATAAAAGTGATGCCGAGGAAATTAAAAAGGTTTTCGGTATGAGCAAGAAGAATTTTAAACGTACGTTGACAGAATTGCTCGAGAATAAAAAAATTCAATTGTTAGATGACGCAATTGTCTTATTGTAATATAATAGTTGTAAAAACAAGAAAGGAAGAAATATGGAATTAATGGATTTATTGAAAACAGCTGCATCAATTATACAAAGCAACAATGATGATGCAACTACCGGACTTGATGTAGATGATGTTGCCAAGGCACTTGAACATCTTGTTGGAAATGGTTCTGGAGGACTTGATCTTGTGAAGTTTGTAGGGGGCTTGTCACAAAATGGTTTGGGTGAGATAGTAGGTTCATGGCTGGGTAATGGAGAAAACAAATCCATCTCCATAGAACAGATCATAACACTCTTAGGTTCTGATAACGTGGCTGCTTTTGCTTTAGAGCTTGGAATCTCTCAAGAGAGTGCAGCAAATGCTTTAGCTGAAGCAGTACCTCAGGTGGTAGATCAGGCAACAAGAGGTGAAAGCACCATTATGGATGAAATGCTTTCGAATGCAGGAGGATCTAATGGAGCTATGGATATGCTTGGAAAGATGTTTCGGTGAACTTTTTAGATAGATAACTTTAAAGAGGTATCTATCTATGCTTATATAGTATATAGCCTTTTACCATAGAACATTTTGTAAGGTCTTCATTTTTTATAAAAACAATCTACTCTAAACTCATTAATTTATGTACTCTTGTTATAATTGGATTGAATAAAAAATAGTTTTCAAAAGAATATATTATGTTAAAACATATACCATTTAATTCATTGTTTACAGCAGAACATGGTTGGTTAACAAGTCATTTCCATTTTTCATTTGCAGAATACCACAATACAGATAATATTCGATTTGGTTTTTTGCGTGTAATGAATGATGACTTTGTGCAACCACATACAGGTTTTGGCACACACCCTCATAGAGATATGGAGATTGTTACTTATGTATTAAGCGGTGAACTCACACATGCAGATTCAATGGGGAATAAAGAGAGTTTAGGAAGAGGGACAATTCAATATTTATCAGCTGGAACGGGTATAACACATTCAGAAATGAATGATGGAGATGAAGTAGTTCATCTTATTCAAACCTGGATAATTCCTTATGCCAACAATTTAGAACCTCAATATGGATCAAAGTCATTTACACTTGAAGAACGTAAAAATAAATGGCTTCATTTAGTAGGTCCTAAAAGTAGTGATGCTCATATCTATATATATCAAGATGCATCAATGTATGTTTGCGAACTAGATGATACCTACAAGATAGAATTTGAAGTAGGAGAAATAAGACAGCTTTATGTTAAATTAATGGAAGGTAGTGCTGATATTAATGGCAGTTTGTTTAGTCCTGGTGATGCAGCAGAAGTCATAGGTGAAAATATTAGTATCACAGGTATTGATAGGGCTCACATCTTGTTGGTAGAAATGCTAAAAGAGACAGATATAAAAATTTAATTAGATTTTTTATGGAGTTAATTTTTTCATGAGATTTATTGAAACTTTGAACACCTTATAATATAATATATTTTTTGGATCAAGATTTTGGGGGCAGGTCAAATAAAGACAAATATATATTTACAGCCGATAGATTGAAATCTGATAATATATTACAAAATGAAATCATTAAAGGGATTATCGGTATCTATAAAGACAAGTTTTTATATTTGAAGGATAAGAAGATCCCAATCTATTTTAAAAAGAAAAAAATTACCCCTCCAAATGGAAGTTATCTAAAGATACACTATGCACATCTTGGTTACTATAAGGAATTACAAGTAGTAATCTATAGTCAAAAAGATTTTGAGATTTATTCAAAGGAGTAAATATGGCATATTATAGTTGGATTTTAGCATTTCATGTGATGAGCTTTGTCTCTTGGATGGCAATGTTGTTTTACTTGCCAAGGCTGTTTATCTATCATCGTGAAAATGCAGATACAAAAGCGTTTACAGATATCGTCGAGATTCAAGAGTATAAACTTTTTAAGTATATAGGCGCACCAGCCATGTGGGCAACAATCATTACCGGAGCAGTGATGCTTTATCTGAACTCAGGTATTTTTTCAAGTGGTGGATGGATGCATACGAAATTATTTTTTCTTGCCTTTCTCATTGCATATCATTTCTCTTTAGAGCGTATTCGTAAAATACTTATTGAAAATCCGCACTATAAAAGTAGTAAATACTTAAGAGTTTATAATGAAATACCGACATTACTCATGATATTTATTGTCATTATGGTGGTTGTTAAACCCTTTTAACCCATTTGTGTTATAATCACTTACTAATAATTAGGTATATACCCAAGCTTTAGTGAGTGTCATGAAGAGGAGTTTACTTCTTTTCAAAGAAAAATATATTATTAAAAAAGGAAAATAGTATGGAATTACCAGCTATCACATTACCAAAAGTAGACCTTCCGTTTGATATCCCTGTTTTATTGCACCCTATAGTAGATCATTTTGCGATCGCTCTACCTATCGTGATCATCTTATTAGAGCTTATAAATCTAATTTTGAGAAAAAGAGCAATCAGTGGTGTCTCTTTCTTTTTAATCGTTTTAACGGTTATCGTATTTGTAGGTGCATACTTTACAGGTCTTACTGGATGGGAAAGAAGCATATCCAACATTGAATGAAGCAGGAAAAGAAGCGCTTAGTGAACATAAGATTTTGGGTGCATACTTGATGTTAGCATCATTTGTTCTTTTATTCTTTAAAATACTCTCTATGTTTTCAGCAAAAGGGATTATGAAAGGATTATATCTTTTAGTTCTTATCGTATTTGTTGCAGGTATATTTGAACAAGGTGAAGAAGGTGGTGAACTTGTTTATAAGTATGGTATGAATGTTGAACAAGTGAAAGTATTGGATGATGAACTTTTTGATTTAAAAGAGGAGCTTGAAGAAGCAACAGAAAAAACAGAAGAATCAACAGTAGAATCAGCAGAAGCAGAAAAGAGTGAAACTGTTAATCTTCCTGCTCCAACACAGACCGGAAAACACCTGTAGAAATCACACCTATAGAAACGTTACCTGAAGCTGTAAAAACTGATGTAGAAGAGGAGATCGTACCTGCTGTTCAAGAAAAGGTTGAAACACTAAAGGTAGAAGGTATGCCAGAAGAGATGGTACAGCCAGAAATTGCTACACATTAAGTCCAACTTCTCTTACGATCCGCCGTCTCCGGCGGGATCATACTCTATTTCATAACGTTCATCTTCAATATTTGTTTTTAAATTTGATAGATATTTTGCCATCTCTTTGGTTTGGTTCTCATCAAGTGCCTTAGCAAATGATATCATCACTGTACCAAAAGCAGAACGGGTCTTTCCATTTTGTAAGTCTTTAAGTCTTCTAAGTAGTACATGTTCCCGTACTCCTTGTAGTCTTGGAGATGCACCCATACCTTCCCCATACATTCCATGGCAGCTGTTACATCCATTTTTCAAGATAGAGAACTTCCATTTCACTATTGGCATAAGAGATCAGAGATAAGGTAGTAAAAAGTAAGAGTTTTTTCAAAGTATGTGTCCTTATTGTAATATCATAATATTTTAACTAAAAAATGTGGATAGAAAATGAAAAGAATCATCAGTAGATGATTCTTGCCAAATAAAGTCCCTCTGCAGGAGCAAGTTTAGTGGTATGTTTTTTTTGACAGTTCAACTGTTCTTGAAGTTCTATCATTACTCATATCACCTTTGGCATAAAGCATTGCAGTATGTACCATCATACGTACCTGAGAACGCAGAAATCCATTAGCTTGAAAATATATAAAATGATAGCCGTTACGTTCAAAATAATCTGTATGGTAAATTTCTCGAACAGTGGTATGTGTAACCGTACCTGTTTTATGAAAAAAGTTAAAATCATGTTTTCCTTCAAATGTTTTGAGTGCATCGATCAATAATTCAGTATTGAAATCTTGATAATGTGCAATATATTTTTGTTCAAAAACTGAAGGCTCGTGTGTTTTAAATACATAGCGATAGACTCTTTTTTTAGCGCTAAATCGTGCATGAAAATCATTTGCTACATGAGAGATATGTTTAAAAGAAATATCTTTTAACTTTCGATTTAAACTGCGTTTGAGTTTCTCCAGATCACTCCAGAAATCTGGTAGGTCAAAATGTATGATCTGACCTGTGGCATGTACTCCGGCATCAGTTCTTCCACTTCCTATGATAGAGGAGTGTATCTTTAAAGAGGCAAGTGCATCTTCAATTTCGGTAGTGATGGTCATTTTTGTCGATTTCTGCTTTTGAAAGCCCCGATACTGACTTCCATCATAACTTATAACTGCTTTTACACGCATAAACAGACCATTAGAAGTACTTGCTTACACGTTTTTTAAAGAGCCACTGACCGAGCATTGTAATAATGATAATGGATATGATCAATAAGAAAGGATTTCCCCATTTTTCTAAAGAAGATGCAATGATGTAAAAGAACATTGTAGTACTAAAGATAACGATAAAGGAATGGTTTGATTGATAGCGTGGGTTTATCATTGTAAAAGAAGCAACAAGATAAATCGAAAGTATAGGAATGAGACTTATAAAAATAAAAAATAACATTCTATGCATTAACTTTTGATTGTTTTGTACATCACTCCAGTATGATATGATATTTTGAAATTGAAAGACTTTTTTTACTGAAGTATCAAAAACTTCTACTGTTTCGTATTCTGCTTGTTGTAGTTTAGTGTCTGCATAAGTATAGCCATATCCTTCATGAAGAAGTAAAGAAGTCATATTTTCATTATGATTAATTTGACCTGTTTGAGATGAAAAGAACTGTTCATCTGCTTTATTTGTACGATTATAGATGACGATATCATGAAAGGTATCATCTGTTTTCTCTTTGACATACATATAATAGTTACCAAATTTTTGACCTAACTCTCCTGGAACGATATTTAGTTTTGCTTCATTCATTTTCTCTTCTTTGAACGCTTTATATAGTTGTTTACTTATAGGCATAGCTAATAAGGAGATAGTAGCCAATAGGAGTGAGAAAAGAAGACCAAGCTGCAGTAAGCTTCTAAGTATCTTTTTTGATTTCAGTCCTAGTGCATAGAGTGCTATAAGTTCATTGGCTTGTGAAAGATAGATGAGTACATTTGCTAAAGCAGCAACAAAAGAGAGGGGCAGTGTATAAAAAAGAATATCTGGTACAGAATAACTATAAAGTAAAATCAATTCTGCGAAACTGATTTGTATCTTAGAAGTTAATGCAGATATTCTTACAAGGAATACTAAAGATATAATAATAAAAAATGGTAGAAATATCGTCAGAAAAGACTTCGTAAAGTTTGATGATATATAGCCTCTTACATTAACCATAGATAATCAGTTTCCAAGAGTTGTGTGGCTTGTGTATCATAGAGGTATACAATAAATGTAGCCAAGGCCAAGAAAGGAACAAAAGGTACTCCTTTTTCTCTCCAAATGAGTGCAGGTATCATAGCTAGCAGAGCTGATAGAAAGAGTGCGACAAAAAAGTTCGGAAATCCAAGCAATGCACCCATCGTACCAGCTACGATGACATCTGCACCACCCATAGCCTGTTTTCTTGCAATAAGTGAAGAGAGTAAGCCTATAAGGTAAAGTCCACCTGCTGCGATGCTTGCATAGAGAAGTGTCATGAGAAATTCAGGTTGAACAAGAGCAAAAATAAGTGCAGCAAAATTTACATTGTCAGGTACGGCCATATATTTGAAGTCAATCATTACAAGTGCAAGCAATGCAGCAAATGAAGCAGCAATGAAAGGTAGATACCAGACCAATCCCAACTTGAAATAGAGTGCAACAAAGATGATACCTGTTAGAAATTCGACTATGGGGTATTGTGCAGATATTTTCTCTTTACAAAAATAACATTTTCCTCTCAAGAATAACCATGAAAAAATAGGGATATTATGCCACCATTTCAAAGCTATTTTGACAGCTTTGGCATTTGGATGCAGGAAAGACGATACTTTCCCCTTTTGGTATACGATAGATGACGACATTTAAAAATGAACCGATCATTGCTGCCAAAGATAAATACAATAATGGCTATTTCTATTACTATGGTTTCTGGCATTATACCCCTCCAAAACGTCTGTTGCGTTGTTCATAATTTTGTATAATTTCAAGCATCTCTTTGGCTGTAAAATCAGGCCAAAGTGTTGGTGTAAAGTACAACTCAGAATAGCTTAATTGCCAAAGTAAAAAGTTTGAAATACGCTCTTCACCACTGGTACGGACAAGTAGATCTATATCGCTGTATGGTGTTTGTAGAGCAGATGAGATATCATCTTCGGTTACATGTTTCTTTCCTTGCTTGATAAGCGTATTGACCGCATTGGTTATTTCAGCACGACCACCATAGTTAAGTGCAAGTATTTGTGTGAGACTCGTATTGTTTTTAGTCAGTTCTTCGGTCTCTTTAATACGTTTTTGTAAAGATGTTGAAAATGAACTAAGATCTCCAATCGCCTTGAAACGAATATTATGTTCATGATAGGTTACAAGTTCATTTTTAAGGTATTTATCTAACATTTTCATAAGAAATTCGACTTCTAATTTAGGACGTTTCCAGTTTTCTGTACTAAATGCATAGAAGGTTGTGGTCTCTATAGTGTCATGGTTGGCACAACATCGAGTGATCTCACGAATCGTCTCAGCACCTTGTTCATGGCCTTTGGTACGATTGAGGCCACGTTTTTTCGCCCATCTTCCATTACCATCCATAATAATCGCAAGATGTTTAAGTGGAGTATCACGTCATCTATCAGTGCCTTTGCTTGAGTAAGTATCTTATTGGAAAGTGTGAGTTTATCTGCACTTCCCAGAGGTATTTGAGAATCTTTTGTAATAAAGGTGATCTCATTATCAGAAGTACCGAAACTTTGGCTCTTTTCAAGTAGATTATAACAGACAGCATCTACATCTTTTTTCTGAAGCAGTGACTTAGCATTTTCTAAACCTTCTTCACGGTCCATTTCTGCTTTAAACGCTACTGTTTTGATACCCTTTTTGTCTATAGAAGATAAAATGTCCGGTGTTTGTTTTAGCTCAATGCTCCATGTATTCACCAAGCGTTGATTTTTTCAGTTTTCCTTGTGCAGAGATTTTGGTGTAAAATCAGATACTGCTGCTACCATGAATAAATAAGGCTTCACTCATTTTTTCTTTTTTGGCTTTACTTAGAGCGTTTTTGTGTTGCATCTAAAAGTGCCTGGGTATCTTCTACATCGATACTCATGATACTTTGAGGCAGGTCCTTCATTCCCCATAGTGGTAATGTACGGACATCAGCCCCTTTAAGGTAGAAAGAGAGGCAGAGTGCTTTGGCCATTTTCCCTGACGAGAAGTTGGAGATGTAGCGTACTTCATCAATCTTCTCACGTGTACCCCCACCTGTGACAACGACAGGTCTTTTTTCCCAGAATGTTTCTTTTAAAAGTGCTCTAGCAGTTTCAAAAAAGATCTCTGAAGGTTCAGCCAATGCACCAGAGCCAACATCACCACACGCAAGGAGTTTCTCTTGCGGGTTGAATAATAGTATAGTTATTGTATTCAAGTGATTCTAGACTTTTGGAAGTGTTGTGATTTTGAAGCATCTGTGTATTTGCAGCAGGCGCTACAAGCATTTTTCTTGGAAAATGCAAGTACGCATTGTGTGAGGATATTATCAGCGATTCCATGAGAGAGTTTGTTGAGTGTGTTGGCAGTTGCAGGAGCGATGATAAACACATCACATTTTTTACCAATCTCTATATGATTAAGGTCGCAGCTCCAACTCTCAGTGCTTTCTGTTAGTACGGGATTTCGTGTTAGTGCTTCAAAAGTGAGTGCAGAGACAAAGCGCTCAGCAGATGTAGTCATTACTACATGTACCTGCGCACCTGCTTTTACAAATAGACGTGCCAGGTCACAAGCCTTATAGGCGGAGATACTTCCTGTAACTCCTAAGAGTACAGATTTCCCATTTAAGTCAATTTGCATATTATTTATCTCCAAAAAATTTATAAAAGAAATTTTTGATCGTTTTCATAGGGGCTCTTGAGATGGCAAGTTCACCCTGTGCTACATTTTTGTTTATGGTACTTCCTGCTGCTATCATAACATCATCTTCTATTGTAACAGGCGCAACAAGTTGTGTATCTGATCCTACAAAGACATTTTTACCGATCTTGGTCTGGTATTTGTTCTTTCCATCATAGTTACAGGTGATGACCCCTGCACCAATGTTAGAACCTTCATCGATACTTGCATCACCTATATACGCCAAATGACCTGCTTTTACACCATTTAGTATAGATTTTTTGACTTCAACAAAGTTACCGATATGTGTGTTGATAAGCTTTGAATTTGGTCTTACTCTTCCCATAGGACCAACATCGGAATTTTCTATATGTGCATCTTCTATGACAGAGTGCGTTTTAATGTGTGAAGCGATAATATGTGAAGCCCCTTGGATACTTACACCATTCTCCAAAATACATTCACCTTCAAAGGTAGCTCTGGAATCAATGTAAATGGTTTCTGGTAAACGCATAGAGACACCCGCTTTCATCCACTCTGTTTTAATACGTCTTTGATGTATTTCTTCTGCATGTGCAAGGTCAAGTTTGGAGTTCACACCTTTGAATTCCTCTTCTTCGACAATGACAGGGTGTACTATCTTACCTTCATCTACAGCCATTTTAATGATATCTGTGAGGTAGTACTCTTTTTGTGCATTTTCATTACTTAAAGCAGGGATATAACGCTCCAATAACTCTTTTTTGACACAGTAGACGCCTGCATTGACAGTCTGTATCTCTTTTTGTGCAGGAATGCAGTCTTTCTCTTCTACGATTTCCATTACATTGCCTTGGCTGATGACGACACGGCCATAACCAGAAGGATTGTCCAGTTTTATCACAGACATATTGATATCAGCATCTCCTTGCATCAGTGATTCAAGTGCAGACATGGTAACCAGTGGCATGTCACCATTGAGTATGAGGGCTTTAGAGTGATTTACTTTGACACCTTTCATAGCTCCACCGGTACCTGGAAACTGTACGGCATCTTGCATGTGAAAATGTATATTACTATAGTGTGTTTCTATCTCTTTTTGTATGCGTTCTGCTTGATGGTAGAGTACAACAGTGATATCATCCGAAATTTTCTGTGCGGCATCTATAGCATGAAACAGCATTGCTTTTCCGGAGATCTCATGAAGCACCTTTGGCGTAGTGGACTTCATTCTTGTACCTTGACCTGCAGCGAGTATGACAACACTTATAGACATTTTGGACCTTTTGGGTAAAATTACACTTAATATTATTATTGTGATTATATCCAATGCAAATTAAAGGTATAGATTTGAATTGTAAACATTTTGGAAGTTGTGGGTCATGTGGACTGTATGAGATAGGCTATGCAGAGCAGTTAAAGCAAAAAGAGCAGAGGGTTTCATCACTTTTGGCTCCTTTTTACCAGGGAGAGTTGGAAGTATTTGATTCTCCTACGGAACATTATAGAGCGAGAGCAGAGTTTCGCATTTGGCATGAGGGTGATAGATGTGATTATGCGATGGGTAACATCGAAAAAAATGGTGCTATCAACATAGAAGAGTGTCCTAAAGTCATTGAAGCGATAGAAAAACGTATGTGGAAGTTACTTGAAAAGATCAATGCTTCAACAGAAGTTTTAAAGCAGCGTCTTTTTGCTGTGGAGTTTTTAGCGACTACCACAGATGAATGTCTTATTACAATGCTGTATCATAGAAAATTGGATGATGATTGGAATACGGAGGCAAAACAGCTTGAATCAGAACTAAATTGTAAAATCATGGGACGAAGCCGTAAGCAAAAAGTAATTCTTTCAGATGAGTTCGTTACAGAAAAGTTGGATATCGATGGAAAAATATTTACCTATGTGCAGTATGAAAGTGGTTTTACTCAACCAAATCCTGCAGTAAATATCAAAATGATAGAGTGGGCCATTAAACAAGCCATAAGTGTAGGGTATGGAGACCTTTTAGAGAGTTATTGCGGGTTGGGTAATTTTACGCTGCCTCTTTCGCATTATTTTGAGAAAGTATTGGCAACAGAGATCAGTAAACGATCCATTCATGCAGCACTTGAGAATTGTACTCTCAATCATGTCGAGAATATCACTTTTGCTCGGCTTGGCATCTGAAGAGATGACTGAAGCTTTGAATGGTACAAGAGAATTCTCCAGACTTAAAGAGATTGCTCTAGAAAGTTACAATTTTAGCACCGTACTGGTAGATCCACCAAGAGCTGGATTAGATAAGGGGACCATAGAACTCATTTCAAATATAGAGAATATTATCTATATCTCATGTAACCCTGAGACACTTGCAAGAGATTTGGAAACACTGATAGAAACACATGATAGTGATAGAAGCAGCAATGTATGATCAATTTCCGCATACGACACATGTAGAGAGTGGTGTTTTTCTTCGTAAAAAGTAGTTTTTATATTCTTATGAATTTTTTTAAGGTGATTTTTAGTATTTTGAAAATTAAAATGAATGTAGAAAAGTATAAAGAAGAACCCCTATATAAATAGGGGAAAAAGAACCTACTATCTTGGATAGTAAGTCCTAAGAGAGTTGAAATTACTTCCAACCATCTTTTACAATTTGTACAGATTTTTTATAAGGATATTTTTTAACCAATTCTTGCACTGAAAGTTTTTGGTCTCCTTCTCTCATAAAGTGAGCCAATGTTACTGAAGCCCAATAATCATTTGCATATTCAGTACCTTCTAGCTGAACTGCTACACCATCTTTATTGACTGCGTGACATGCTGAACATGTAACTGGTCCAGCATATTTACCATCAGGACTGTACTGAAGTGCTTGCTCGTGTGTAGTAACATCTACTGATCTTTCATCACCATCATATCTTGTAGAGTAAAGACCATGTGTTGACTCATGACACGTTTGACATGCTAGATTACCATGTGCTTTTGAGTATCTGTAGAGTGAATATTTGTTAGGCTGATCGATCGGGAAGTATTTACCACCAGTATCTTGCTCAACAAACGGTGCTAAGTGACAATCCGCACAGTGAGGCTCAGATGCTGACAACCACCAGTCATTACCAGCTGACGCTGCTGCATATGGTACATCTCCACCTGATTTATGGTTCCAAGGCTTGAGATCCAATTGTCCATCTTTACCCACATTTTTAACTAAAGTTGCAGATTTGTGATCTGTATAGTAACTAAGTACTTCATTATCACCTGTTGATTTAGGGTCTGCCCAAGAAGCAAATTTTTTCATGTCTCCACCTGTTACGGCTGCTACAAGTTCTTTAAGAGATTTATTTCTAAGTGTTTTCCCTTCTTGAAGTGAATCATTTGTCAAGTCATCAGAAGCATAAAGTGCTTGTGCCACTTTTGTGTGACAGTTTGTACAGTATAGTCCTCTAAGTTCACCGGCATCTTTACCATGCTCATCTTTAGTTGCAACATTTTCGAGCTGCCACTTACCATAGGCATTGAGGAAGAATGGAGGTTTTGCATTAGGGTTAGAGTGTGCATCACGTCTTACATAACAACCACCACCAGAATTTCTGATATCACCTTTAGCAAATCTTGCTTCACCATATCTGTCTGTAACACGGAATGGGTTTGTGTCATCATTCATGTTAGGATTTTGGAAGTGTGTTGGGTGACATGATTGACATGATTGTGATCTACCTGCAGCATCAGGCATAGGTACCATAGCAAGGTGGAATCCGTGAACCGCTTCTGAAAGTGGTTTCGCTTTTACTGTTTTGTAACCCATAGCTGTAACTCTTGGTTCTTGAAGGTTACCCGAAACGTTATCACCATGACAGTCAGTACAGTTAACAAAACCTACTTTACCTAAACGCTGTGCAGGTGCATCATTACGATAGTCAGATAGGAATGTCGTACCATGATGCTTGTCATGAAGTGCAAGGATATTGATAGAACCTTCTGAAAGTCTAGCCATATATTCTGATGTATCCGGGTATGATTTCCAGTAGTCATACTCTTGATCACCTTGCATAAGACCTTCATCTCTAGCCATTTGAGCAGCTTTACCGGTACGTGAGTGACATGAATAACAGTTAGGGATATCTACAGGGTTTGTACCGAAGTAAGAAACCGCGCTTCCATCAGGCTGTTTTATTTGTTGTCCTGCACCTGTATGAAGTTCAACTGTAGAGTATTGGAATGGTTGGAAATCCTTTTCTGTTACTGTACGTAGTGAACCTTTTCTTGTACTGTCGTTAAATGCAGTTAAAGGAAGACCCAGTGCATCCCATAAGTGCGATGCAGTAAGGACAAGTTTTACATCTTTTACAGGAGGAACAAGTGTATCTGTCATTACAATATTTCCACCATCTTTACCTGCATATGTCATATATCCAGTCATTGGTGCACCTGAAGGACCATGATCCACTTTGACCTGGATCTGACGACCCACTCTAAGTCTGTCCTTCTCTGTTACACCTGCAGGCATAGTACCTTCAAGGTCTTTATAGATAAAGAGGTGTGTCCATACATAGTTGGCAACATTATCCCCCGGACTGTCCAAGTGACCATCACCATCCGCATCTTTAGGTACCGTCCAATACTTCATTTTATTCCCTTCAGAAAATGAGTTGTCTTTGGTATAAGCAAAAACTTTTACATTATCATTTGGTGTCATAAGCTTCGGAAGTGTATTACCTTTTCCTACTTTGATCGCTTGTGATTGGATTGAGTTGTATGGAGGAATTACACAACAGTAGCTCATATCAAAACCAACACAGTGCATACCAAGTTCGTAGTTTACGAACATGCTATAGTCTGCTTTTGGTTGATAAACAGTTTTCCCTTTTAGTTTGACTGCTTCTAATTTATCCATCGAAAACGGCGGCGTTTTGTCATAGTCAGCAGTAGAAAAAGCAGCAGTAGTGAGAAGTGATGCAGCTACTGTACTTTTTACAATTTTTGAAATCATTTTAGTCTCCTTTTTAAGTTGATTACCATTTATTTTCACATTAAAAGTGTTAAGATTTCTTTAAAATTGAACTAAACATATAAAAATTTTGATAAAATAATCATAATAAAATATTATGATGATTTTAAAGATTAATTTAGACGTCATTATAAGAAATGATGATGTTTTTAAAGGATTAATATAGCCGTCATTTTAAAAGGGTTTTATGCAATAGAAAGTATTTTAAAATCACAGAATAATGTAAAATAAGTGTAATACATACGCTTTTTCAGAAGTGTTTTTTAAGAATGAACCCATATTTTGAAAGAACTATGAGGATTTATACTCTTTTATCCTTTGACAGTTTAATTATCATGGGATTTCTCTCCATTCTGAGCAAGAGCATGGTACATATAATAGTGATTGACTTAACGTTGTGTACGCAATAAGCCTTCTTTTAATCTACTTTTCTGTTGTTAGGATTGAAGTCTAAACCATGAAGTGCTTCAAGGGTCGCATCAGGTTTTTTAGCCTGTGCTTTTTTCATGACATTGATAGGTCTGTCCATTTTATAGAGTTCCGTTCTGATCACTTTTCCGTGTCTTGTCATACCAACGTTTTTCATCTTCTTTATATCCATTTTTATACATTACATCATTGTTGAGCGTACCATCTTCATTGTACTCTTTTTGCAAACCCTCTTTTTTCCCATTTTTAAAAGTGACCTCAGAAGCGAGTTTTCCTGTACTGAAGTAGTATTTCTCTGGACCCTCTTTGTTATCATTGATATAATTAACTTCTATACGCAAGGTACCATCGGCATAAAATATTTTATTGTTTCCGTGACGCTTGCCTTTTTGATAGTGTATCACTTCAAGATGGTTACCCTCTCTGTCATACCAATTCATCGGACCATCTCTTAATCCGTCAATATTATTGACCTCAAATGCTAGTTCACTAGTATTGTAATAAACTTTTTCATTTCCGTGTTTTGTGCCCTCAGATGTATCTGTACGTGTATGATCTTTATATTCAATCTTGCTCTTTACTGTTCTACCATCTTCAAAATACTCGGTAAAAAGTTCTGCGTTGAGTATCGTTGTAGATAGAAAAGTCAGGGTCAGTATAAGTGTTTTTTTCATGTTTATCCAAATTAAATTTTATGATATCAATGCCATATGTTCAAGTTTAGTACAGTAATTCTGTACGACTTTCATTCCTGCATCTTTAGCTTTTTGTGCTGCAGCATTGTTAACCAGCCCAAGTTGCCCCCAAAATACTTTGATATCACCTCTTCTAATACACGCATCGGCGACAGCATCAAATGCATTGGGTTTTCTGAAGATATCTACCATATCTACTTCAAAAGGGATCTCTTCAAGTGAACGGTAGACTTTTTCTCCCAAAATTTCTTCTTCTTTAGGATAGACAGGGATTATTTTATAGCCGGCATTTTGAAGATATCTTGCAACCATGTTACTTGCTTTGCTTTCATCGGGAGAGAGACCGAGTATTGCGATTGTCTTGACATTTTCAAATATTTCTTTCATCTCCTCAGGGTTAGAGTTGACCAGGGGCATTTCACATTCCATGCTTTATCCTTTATTTTGATATAATTCTTGCAATATAATATCTAGGAAAGATAATGTTAGACTTAAAAAGTATAGAAAAAGCATATGATAGGGTATCTGATGTGGTACATCGAACCCCACTCTCTTATGCACCTATTTTAAGCCAGATTGAGCGGCTATGAAGTATACCTTAAAAAAGAGAATTTACAGCGTACAGGTGCATTTAAACTCAGAGGTGCTTTTAATAAAATTGCTTCTCTTATAGAAGATGGTGACAGATGTCGGAGTCGTTGCTGCATCAGCGGGTAATCATGCACAGGGTGTGGCATTTTCTGCTAAATATTTTGACATTGAAGCGACTATCGTTATGCCAGAGTCAACACCTCTTACTAAAGTTATGGGAGTGAAAGAGTTTGGTGCCAATGTTATACTTCATGGTAGCAACTACGATGAGGCCTATGCCTATGCCGTTACTTACGGTAAAGAGAACAATTATACTTTTGTACATCCTTTTGCAGATGATGAAGTAATGTCAGGTCAAGGTACTGTTACCCTTGAAATATTTGAAGAAATAAAGGATCTGGATGCACTTGTTGTTCCTGTTGGAGGCGGAGGGCTTATTTCGGGTATGTCTGTAGCAAGTAAAGCCCTTAATCCTGAATGTAAGATCATAGGTATCTCATCAGCGGGTGCACCTGCAATGAAAAACTCTTATGATGCCAAAACACCTATAGATACAACTCATGTAAGAACCATCGCAGACGGAATAGCTGTACGAGATACTTCACCGATCACGTTAGAGTACATCTTAAATAATGTAGATGTGTTTGAGACAGTAGGTGAAGATGAGATCGCTTCTGCCATACTCTTTTTACTTGAAAAGCAAAAAGTACTGGTAGAGGGTGCAGGTGCAGTGGGTGTTGCTGCACTTTTACATGAAAAGTTAGACTTGCCTAAAGGTTCAAAAGTAGCCGTAGTACTTAGCGGAGGAAACATAGATGTTACGATGCTTTCTCTTATCATTGAAAAAGGGCTTATGAAGTCTGCTCGTAAAATGAAATTACTTGTGACACTTGTAGATAAACCGGGTGCATTGCAATCCTTTACTGAGATACTTAAGAATACAGGTGCGAATATCGTACAGATAGGGTATGATAGAACTTCTATAGATCTAGAGTTTGGTGATGCCCATGTTTCAGTCTCTCTGGAGACCAAAGGTCTGGAACATCAGGCACAAATACGAGAGAACTTAAAAGAGGCTGGATTTTTCTTTAAAGAAGAGCATTAATGATAGCTATAGATCTTGGTTCGAATACTTTACGCGTATTGGAGTATGATTGTTCTACAGGCAAACAGATCTCTGAGTATGAAAAGATCGTTAAAACGGCAGATGGTTTAGTGCAGTATGGTACTATTAATAGTGAAGCTGTAGAAAGGGTCATTGCAGCTATCCAGGAGGCACAGGGACAGATAGACTTTTCTTCTTCTATAGTAAAGGCAGTAACAACAGAAGCTGTACGTAGGGCTGTGAATTCAGATGAAGTGCTGTTTGAGATCAAACAAAAGACAGGGGTAAGTTTTGAGATCATCTCTGGAGAAGAAGAAGCAAAACTTACTTTACTCGCAGTTAAGCACAGACTTTCCGCATTACAATATATTTCAGACAGTTTTGTGCTTATAGATATAGGTGGCGGATCTACCGAGCTTATCTTTCATTATGAAAATGAAACTATTTCTAAAAGTTTTCCTGTTGGGATAGTGACCATTGCACAAACCTATGGAACACTCGAAAATATAGAGAAAATATTGCATAAAGAGATGGATGAGATGCAACTATTTTGTGACCAAATATATAAGAACAAAGGCAAAGTAAATACCTTTGTAGCCACAGCCGGAACACCTACAACTGTTGCGGCTATGAAACTTGGCCAAACTTATGAATCCTATGATGCATCAAAGATAAATGGCATTTCACTTAAAGTAGGTGAGTTGGATATCTACTTGAAAAAATTACTCTCCATGCCATTTGAAGAGAGAGAAATTGCTGTAGGCACAGGACGTTCTGACCTTATTGCTGCAGGTATACTTATTTACAAACAACTCTTTTCTTTGTTAGCATTTGAAAGTTGTATAGTGATAGATGATGGCCTACGAGAAGGTGTAGCTATAGAAGGTTGTGGGAATGAGACCTATTAAACTCTAATCTTTTTTAGATATAATCGAAAAAAATATATTTAAATGGAGTGTAGACCATGCAGATGAGTGGTGCACAAATGGTGTGTGAAGCGATCATTGCCGAGGGTGTTAAGACCGTATTTGGTTATCCTGGCGGAGCTATCATGCACGTTTATGATGAAATTTACAAACAAGAGGGGTTTGAGCATATCTTGAACCGTCACGAACAGGCAGCTGTTCATGCAGCAGATGGGTATGCTAGAGCTACAGGTGAAGTAGGTGTTGCTATGGTGACTAGTGGACCAGGGTTTACAAATGCTGTAACTGGACTTGCTACAGCATATATGGATTCAATTCCTCTGGTCGTTATCTCTGGACAGGTACCGATGGCGCTTATCGGAACAGATGGATTTCAAGAGATAGATGCAGTTGGTATATCTAGACCATGTACAAAACATAACTTTCTGGTACGTTCACTCGAAGAGCTCCCTCGTTTGTTGAAAGAAGCATTTTACATCGCTCGTACTGGAAGACCGGGACCGGTACTTGTAGATATCCCTAAAGACATCACTGTTGATATCGGTGAGTTTGTCTATCCTGAGTCTGTAGATATCCCTACGTATAAGCCGACATACAAAGGAAATAAAAGACAGATAGAAAAAGCGGTTGAAGCAATGAAAAAAGCGAAGAAACCTCTACTTTATATCGGTGGTGGTGTTGTCCTTTCAAATGCAAGTGATCTGGTACGTGAACTAGCACTTAAAACACAGATACCAGCGGTTGAAACATTGATGGCAAGAGGTGTATTGGGTGCCAAAAATCCACTGCTTCTTGGTATGTTGGGAATGCATGGTAACTATGCATCCAATATGGCGATGTCAGAGACAGATCTGGTTATTTCTCTTGGTGCCAGATTTGATGACAGGGTTACAGGTAAACTTTCAGAGTTTGCCAAATATGCTGATATTATTCATGTAGATATCGATGCAGCGAATATAGGTAAACTTGTTGATGTTGACTATCCTATTGTAGGTGATGTAACTCAGGTACTTGAAGCGATGCTACCATTACTTGATGGTATAAATACAGATAGATTTCAGGCATGGAGAGAGATCCTCAAGCGATATGATGATCTTCATCCTCAGTCTTATGTGGATTCGGATGACGTTATCAAACCACAGTGGGCTATAGAACGTATCGGTGAACTTGTTGGTGAGAATGCTATTATTACATCTGATGTTGGACAGCACCAGATGTGGGCTGCACAGCATTACCCGTTTGACAGACCACGCCAATGGATTAATTCAGGTGGTTTGGGAACTATGGGCTTTGGTTTTCCTGCAGCACTTGGTGCCAAGAGAGCTTTTCCGGATAAAACGGTTATCAATGTTACAGGAGATGGTTCGATCCTTATGAATATGCAGGAACTTGTAACTGCAGCTGAGTATAAAATACCAGTCATCAACCTCATACTTAATAACCATTTCTTGGGAATGGTTAGACAGTGGCAAACGTTCTTTTATGAGAAGCGTTATTCTGAGACAGATTTGACATTCCAGCCAAATTGGAAAGCTTTGGCTGAAGCGTGTGGCGGTATAGGGTATGATGTTACAACAAAAGAAGAGTTTGATGCAGCGATTAAAGATGCGATAGAACAGGACAAAGTATGTTTTATGAATGTCGCAGTTAATCGTTTTGAAAATGTATTGCCTATGGTACCTTCCGGTGGGGCACTTTTCAATATGATGTTACCACAAAAAGGAGAGAAATAATGGAAAATTCTATGAATGAAAGACGTGTTATTTCTGTTATCGTATTGAACGAAAGTTCTGTTCTTGCACGTGTAACATCACTTTTTGCGGCACGTGGATATAATATCGCATCACTCACTGTGGCTCCTATACCAGACAGTGAAATGTCACATATCACTATTGAAACCAATGGTTCCCCTAAAGTGATGGAGCAGATTACTAAGCAGCTACATAAGCTAATACCTGTTTATAAGGTAATTGAGCATGAAGAGATGGTTGAAAAAGAGATGGTGTTAGTGAAATTCCCAATTGCTGAACATTTAAGTGATATTGGCGCTTTATGTGCAGCATATAATGGTGGTATTGTAAATGTTGGTAAAGAGATGATCATTGCTATGGTAGCAGATGAACCTATGCGTATACAACATTTTATCGAAGCAACACAGCGTTACAATCCATATGAGATTGTACGTGGTGGTGTTGTGGCTATAGAAAGATAAAAACTATGCTTCTTCTGTCACTCTCCTTATAGGAGAGTGACATCTACTTTAAGTTAAAAGGATGACTTTATGACTTACACACTCTCAGAAATAACAGAAAATATTGGTATTGACTTTCAAGGTGAAGATCTCATCATAGAGGGTATACATACATTAAGTGAAGCCACTTCTACACAACTTAGTTTTTTTACGGATAGCAGATATGCTTCACAATTATCAGATACAAAAGCTGCTGCTGTATTGATAGATGAAAAACATGCAGGATTATTACCACCTGGAACGATCGCACTTATTACAGATGAAGCTTATCTTAAATTGGCATTAGCCTCTAAGTTCTTTGCACATAAACTTGGGACTCAATCAGAAAAGCCTACCGTAGGTGAGAGATGTGATATAGATAATAGTGTTTCGTTTGGAAAAAATGTGACACTTGGTGATAATGTTACACTTTTAGCAGGCTGTTATGTAGGTGATAATGTCACCATAGGTTCAGGGACACTTATACATCCCAATGTAACATTGTACCATCATACTAAAATTGGTTCTGAATGTATTATTCATGGTGGTACAGTGATCGGTTGTGATGGGTATGGCTTTGCACATACAAAGCTTGGTGAACATGTAAAAATATATCAGAATGGTAATGTTGTTGTTGAAGACAACGTAGAGATAGGGGCAAACTGTGCTATAGACAGAGCAGTATTCGGTACGACCTATATACGTAAAGGTAGCAAATTGGATAATCTTATACAAATTGCACACAACTGTGATGTAGGTGAGCATAGTCTCTGTGCTGCGCAAGTAGGTCTTGCAGGTTCTACCAAATTAGGCAGAAACGTAGTTATGGGTGGACAAAGTGCAACTGCGGGACATTTAGAAGTAGGTGCATTTGCAACGATCGCAGGTAAAGGTGGTGTCACGAAGTCACTTGAAGGGGGGAAAACCTATGCGGGCTTTCCTGCTATGGACCATAAAATGTGGTTGCGTTTGCAAGCCAAAATGATGGGTTTGCTAAAAGGTAAAAAATAGTTAATTTTTTGTGATATAATCATTTATACAAAAAAATAAAAAGGATAAATTATGGGCGGAACAGTAACGAAAATAGATGAAATGACGTTGAGTGGAACAAAAGATGGTAAGATCAGTATCACGACAGTATCGGAACCTTATGGTCCAAAGAGTGAAAGTGTTGCAAGTATTGGTATCTCGCTTCAGGCAGGTGCTGAAGAACCAGACTGGAAAGTACATATACCTAAAGCAAATATTGATGCAGTGATCGCAGCACTTCAGGAAGCGAAAAAAGTTTTATAGAAATAGATACATTTTTTTAGTTAATGGGCTTTAGCCTCATTAACTACATCTCATCATGCATCATGACTTTATATTGGTCTAAAGCTCTTTGCATTAAATCTTTATCAGGAATTTTTCTTCCTGCAATGTATCCGATGATATTACCTTCATCATCAAACTTAGGTTTGATCCATACTACAACAAGATAGTATTTACCCTCATTTGTCATATTTTTAACAAAACCTTCCCAGTAGTTACCATCTTTAATGGTTTCCCACATACCTTTGAAAGCTGCTTTTGGCATGTCTGGATGTCTGTTAATGTTGTGTGGTGAACCAATCAGTTCTTCTTTTGTATAACCTGTAAGTTCTCTAAATTTACGATTAGCATAAGTGATAATACCAGCAGGATCAGTTTCTGTTATCATAACCCCACCATCAAATGGCACTTCTATATCTACAGGTTCTGGCTTTGTAATTTCTTTACCAGTGATAATATTTTTGATTGTTTTTCCCATTTTCTCTCCATGAATGATAAATACGTTACATTAAAAGTTTTATAGGACAAAAGAAAGTATAAATGTAGATAACAAATATTTCGCAGTCTGGCAATCTACACGAGACCCATCACTTTCTGTCCCCACTTCACAATGAGTTTAGCATTTGATATATAGTATCTATCTATAGCTTATAGTGACATAATACTATTGATTATGAATGATATTTAATCATATTTTCCGCATACTTTGCTACAATTACAGAATTATGATAAAGGGGCGTTTTTTGTCTATTACAGAAACAATTAAATCACTTTTACAAGAGCGTATACTCGTCATCGATGGTGCAATGGGTACACAGATACAAGACCTTAAAGTTCCAGCTACAGCTTGGATAGATGATAAAGGTGTGGATCAAGAGGGGTGCAATGAACTGCTTGAACCATACAGCACCAGACCTTATAGGACGTATTCATAAGCGTTATGCAATGGCGGGTGCTGATTTACTTAAAACAAATACCTTTGGTACTATGCCATGGGTACTCGATGAGTATCAGATGGGTGAACGTGCCTATGAGCTCTCAAAAAAAGGTGCTCAGCTTGTAAAAGAGGTCTGTAGTGAATATGGCACGCAAGAGTCACCGAAGTTTGTCTTAGGTTCAATAGGCCCAGGGACAAAGCTTCCCTCTCTAGGGCACATACATTATGATGAAATGTATGAGGGATATAAACTATGTGCCTTAGGGCTTATAGATGGAGGATGTGATGTTTTTCTTTTAGAAACATGTCAAGATCCTCTACAAATAAAAGCCGCTTTACATGCCTGTCAGGATGCAAATGAAGAGAGAAATGTTCAACTTCCTATTATGGTATCCGTAACGATAGAGCTTAGCGGATCTATGCTTATAGGTACAGATGCTACGACGATCGTGACGATACTTGAACCATTTGATATTCTCTCTTTAGGATTTAACTGCGGTACAGGTCCAGATCAGGTTAAAAAACATCTCAAAACACTTTCTGAACTTTGTGCTATACCAATTTCGGTACATGCAAATGCAGGACTTCCTCAAAACCGTGGAGGGTATACCTACTATCCTATGGGACCGGATGAATTTACTGAAAAGCAATTGGAATTTACAGAGTATGATGGTGTGAGTTTTCTTGGTGGATGTTGCGGTACAACGCCTCAACATATTCAAGCACTCAAAAAAGCAGTGGGAGCTTTAGTACCCAAGAAAGCTACGGGTAGCATTGCACCTTCTGTTGCCTCACTTTTTAATACTGTAGAGCTTTTTCAAGAGCCAGCACCACTCCTCATAGGTGAACGAAGTAATGCTACGGGTTCTAAAGCATTTAGAGAGCTTATCTTAGCCAGTGACTATGAGGGTACACTTGACCGTAGGTCAGGCACAGGTACGTGATGGAGCGCATATGCTCGATGTCAATGTGGAGTTTGCAGGGCGTGACGGGGCTAAGGATATGCGGGCGGTCATGGAGCTCTATAACCAGAAGATACCTCTTCCTCTGATGCCGGATGCAACACGGCCCAATACCATAGAAGAGGGGCTTAAGTGTATCGGTGGAAAGCCTATCATCAACTCAACAAACCTCGAAGATGGTGAAGAGAACTTTGCAACCTATTGTAAGTTAGCAAAAAAGTATGGGGCTGTGCTTGTCTGTCTTGTGATAGATGAAGAGGGAATGGCAAGGAGTAAAGAGAAGAAAGTAGCCGTTGCAAAACGTATGTACGAACTTGCAGTGCACAAATATGGGTTAAAACCTCAGAATATTATGTTTGATATGTTGGCTTTTACTGTGGGTACAGGTGAAGAAGAAGATAGATTGGCTGGAAAGAATGCCTATGAAGCCATCAAAGAGATACATGAGATTTATCCTGAAGTAGGTTCTACACTTGGACTTTCAAACATCTCATTTGGTTTGGAAAAGCATGCGAGGTTCTACTTGAATTCAGTTTTCCTGCATCACTGTGTACAAGCAGGTATGACCTCTGTGATCATCAATGTGAAAGCACATCATTCCACTTGCAAAAATGACAGCAGAGGACATTGCTATTTGTGAAGAGTTACTTTTTACACCAGATGCAAAATCACTCTTTAAATTCATTGACCATTTTGCAGATGCTGTGGTAGAAGATGATGGTGCAGATGAAGCTTATGAAGCTATGAGCAATGAAGAGAAGATCAAAAAACTTCTGATGGATGGTGACAAAGAACGTATGCTTCCACTTGTGGAAGAGGCTCGTCATGAGATACATCCGGATGTGATAGTCAATGAAATCCTTATTGATGCGATGAAGGTAGTGGGTGAACTTTTTGGTTCAGGACAGATGCAGCTTCCTTTTGTTCTGCAAAGTGCTGAGACGATGAAAAAAACGGTAGATTACCTCAATCCTCATTTGACCAAACAAGAAAAAGAGACAGATACTACATTAGTGATCGGTACGGTAAAAGGTGATGTACATGATGTGGGTAAAAACCTTGTAGACATTATCCTTTCCAATAATGGATTTAAAGTGGTCAATGTAGGAATAAAAACGGATCTGCAAGAGTATCTTGATGTAGTAGAAAAACAACCTATACAAGCTATAGGTATGAGTGGTCTTTTGGTGAAGTCCACAGCAGTCATGAAAGACAATCTTGAAGCAATGGCCGAGATGGGTATGGAGATACCTGTACTTTTAGGAGGCGCAGCACTTACACGTGCTTTTGTGGATGATTTCTGTCGTCCTATTTACAAAGGTCCTATTTTTTACTGTCGTGATGCATTTGATGGGGTTATCGCTATGAGTCGTATAGAGAAGTTCAATGAAGATAATTCTGTAGGATTGGATACTCGTTTAGCCGGAGATATGGTAGAACGTGAAGAAAAAGTAAAAAAAGAGGTTATTATACCACCTTTTGAAGAGATAGAAATGCCTGAGAAAGTGGAGATACCCACACCGCCATTCTGGGGAAGAAGAGTCCTTCAAAAAGACGACTTGGATATCTCTATGATCTATGAGTGGATCAATACTCGTTCTGTCTTTAAGATGCATTGGGGTTACAAGAGTAAAGGTATGAGTAAAGAAGCATATCAAAAGCTCATAGATGAGACAGTCTATCCTGCTTTTGAACGTTTGAAAAAAGAGTTTATAGAAAAAGACTTGTTTGACCCTACTGTTATTTACGGCTACTATCCTTGTAGGAGTGATGATCAGGAATTGTACTTGTTTGATGAGAGTGAAGGGTGGAATGTCGATGCCAATGCCAACCGTGAACCTTTAAACAAAGTCATCGGTAGAGCAGTCACAAAATTCTCTTTTCCTAGACAAGGAAGAAAACCGCATCGGGCACTTTCTGACTTTTATAGACATGACAGACATGATGTCATTGCACTTACCTGTGTCAGTGCAGGTGCAAAATTCTCTGCCTATGAAAAAGAACTTTACGATGCAGGTAAATACCTCGAATATAACATGGTACATGGGCTCTCCGTTGAACTTGCTGAGGCATTGGCTGAAGTCGTACATAAACAAATACGTTTGGATTTAAATATCGTTGCAGAAGATGAAGGCACATACGTTACGTGATGTACGTATGAACCGTTATCAGGGTGCGAGATATTCGTTTGGTTACCCAGCATGTCCTGATCTTGAGCAGAGTAGAGAGTTGTTTGATATGTTAAAACCTGAAGAGTTCGGTATAGAACTCTCAGAGACGTTCCAAATAGTTCCAGAACAGAGCACTACTGCATTAGTAGTGCATCATAAGGGTGCCACATACTACTCGGTATAAAAGGGAAAAGCCAAGTTATTTTTAAATTATAAATAATTTTGATTAATAAGCTAAAATTAATTTATTAACTTTTATAATATATTGTGATTAGCAATATATTAGGAGGAAATCATGAAGAAAATTTTGGCATTCTGTGTAGTAGTGAGTAGTTTGGCATTTTCGCAAAAAGCTGCTGATGATGTGGAAAGAATACTTACCATGCATGGGTTAGAGTCTGCTATGGGTATGGTTGAAAAAGGGTTTTTACGTAACAATGCAACTATCGTAAAGTTGGGGACGGAAAATCTTAAAGTGAATTTGAAAAATATTGATTCTTTTTTGATCGAACCATCGGAAAAAGATAAAAACTTTAATGCAAAAACCTATGCTACTACAGAATCTGCGGCGATAGCAAAATTGGCAGATGAAATTTTAGCAAATTTTGAAGCAGGTAAGAATGATGATGCAAGAGCATCATTTGATAAAACACTTAGCAGATGTCTTGCATGTCATAGAATTATAAGAAAGTGGTAGTTTCTTTTGTTCTAGTAAAGAGAAGAAATTGAGCTTAGTGGTTTCTTTTTGTGCGTTGCTATTTTGTCAATAGTAGCGCATGCTTACCACATAAAATAGATTATATTTTCGAAAAAAATTATAATCTCACTCATTCAGAAAATAAAGCTATATAATAAATTTAACTGTATATAAATTCTACATATAGCCCAAAATTTTATTAAACATATAAGTATAGTTAATAACTTAAGTTTTTTATTGATAAACTAAGTAACATAGTTTATAAAGTTCTAAAGGAGTATGTTGATGAATATTAAAGAAGATGACTTTTTTGAAATTTTTCCTTGGAATAAAAACTTTGAAACTGGTATTACTCTTATAGATGAACAACATAAAGTACTTGTGGAAATACTCAATAGACTGGCTATTAATTTTTCTGATCGATCGAATGAAGTTATCATTAATGAAATTTTTGTTGAATTAATCAACTATACTGACTATCACTTTAAAACAGAGGAAGAGATTTGGTCAAAATACCTCAAGGGTGATGAGTGGTTTGAGACACATAAGAAGACACATAAAAATTTTATTCATGAGACTTTGGCATTAAAGAATAATCAAGTTGATAAGACATTGGATGATATTATCTATGATGTCATTTCTTTCTTGGCTAAGTGGTTAGCATATCATATCTTAGATACAGACAGGCATATGTCACATGTGATATTATCGATTGAAAAAGGTGCTTCCATTGAAGAAGCAAAGATAGAAGCACTTCAGAAGATGAGTGGATCTAGCAAACTTCTCATAGATGCGGTACTTTCCATGTATGATAAGATTTCAGCTCGTACCCTTGACCTTATGCGTGAAAAGTCACTTCGATTACAGGCAGAAGAAGCCTTGAGTCGCAGTGAAGAGCGATGGAGATTTATACTTGAAGCTGGTGTTAATAATGTTTGGGACTGGGATATGGTACAAAACAAGGTATCTCATTCAAAAGATGACATACCTCTTCTGTGTATCGTAAATAAAGGTTTAGATGATAATAATGAAGAACTTACGATTTACCCTGCTGATCTTGAAGTGTTAAAAAATAATCTTGAAACTCATATAAGAGGTGAAAGTGAATTTTATGTATGTAAATATCGTATTTTACGAAAAAATGGCAGCTGGTCTTGGTTTGTAAGTAGAGGAAAGGTTGTGAGTCGTGATAGTGTGGGTAATCCTCTTCGTATGATAGGAACACATACGGATATTACCGAGCGTGAATTGGCCAGTAAAATATATTTAAATAGTAATCATGGAATGATGATAAGTGATATGAATAATCGTATAATCAGTGTTAATGATGCTTTTACGAAGGTCACAGGATACTCAGAAGATGAAGTGATAGGTAAAGATCCCAAGGTAATTTCTTCAGCTAAACATGACAAAAAATTTTTTCGTAATTTATGGAAAGAGATTCATAAAAATGGACAGTGGCATGGAGAGATATACAACAAACGAAAAAATGGTGAAATTTATCCACAATATATGATAATCAATACAATTAAAGATGATAAGGGAAAGATCGATCATTATTTTTCAATCTTTAATGATATTACTACACAGAAAAGATCTGAAGAAATGATACTTAGACATGCAAATTATGACCCCCTTACAAATTTACCAAATCGCCGTATGTTTTTTGAAAAATTGAAGAAAGAGATTGTTAGATCAAATCATCTAGGCACTTCTTTTGCGCTTCTTTTTATTGATCTTGATCATTTTAAACATGTAAATGATACATTGGGACATGGAGTTGGAGATAGATTACTTTTAGAAGCATCGAAACGAATCAATAGACACTTACGAATTACTGATACTCTTTCAAGAATTGGTGGTGACGAATTTACGGTTATTCTACCGGATTTTGATAGTTTTTCAGAACTTGAAAAATTTATGCAAGATACTATAGATGATTTAAGTCAACCATTTATAATTGATATCAATAAGGTCCATATATCAGCCAGTATAGGTGTTGCTATCTTTCCTACAGATACAAAGGATGCGTCTGAGCTACTAAAGCATGCTGATCAGGCGATGTACCTTGCAAAAGAGTCAGGTCGATCTTGTTACAGATACTTCATAAAATCGATGCAGGAAGATGCTGAAAAACGTCATACGATCATAAATGATCTACATGAAGCATTAAAAGCAAAAGAGGATCAGTTTGAAGTTTTTTATCAACCGATTATTGATTTTAAAACAGGAAAAGTTGTCAAGGCAGAAGTACTTATACGCTGGAACCACCCAACGAAAGGGCTTGTTTACCCTAATGAATTTATTGCATTTGCGGAAGAGTCAGGTCTCATTAGCAATATTGGTGATATCGTTTATAGAAAAGCACTAGTTCAACTTAAAGATTGGCAAGAAAGATACAATACTGATTTTCAACTCAGTATTAATGTATCCCCTGCAGAATTGAAGCAGAATTCCAAACCAGCTGACTGGATAGAACTTTTATCTGAGATTAAGTTAAAAAGTAAAAGTTGTGTTATAGAAATAACAGAAAATATCTTTATGTGTAACATAGGTATTATAGAGAAGAAAATATCACAACTGCGCCAAAATGGAATAGAGATTTCCTTAGATGATTTTGGTACAGGTTATTCATCTTTATCATATTTGCAACAATTTGAAATTGATTATATTAAGATAGATAGAAGTTTTGTAAATGGCTTGCAGAAGGGTTCATCAAAGCTTGATTTATGTGAAGCCATGATAAGTATGGCGCATAAACTCAACATGAAGGTTGTAGCAGAGGGTATAGAGACAGAAGAGCAAAAATTATTGTTAAAAAGTATTAAGTGTGATTTTGCTCAAGGGTATCTTTTTTCAAAGCCAATTCCAGCTGCTGAATTTGAAGATTCTTTTTTGCTTCCATTATTATCTTGATTTTTCATACTACACTTTATAGTCAAATCTCCTCATCAAATTTAGCATATCAACTTCCCATACTTTCTTAAAAAGTGCTGGGAAGGTGTAATTGTGTTTTGTTTCTAAATTTTTTAATGTTAAGAATTACCAATATGTTTTTTATGAGTAGATACCGTACTCTTTTCCATAGTTTTCAACCACAAAATCTATATCTTTATCACCGCGACCCGATAGGTTGACAAGTATCGTGCCGATATTTGGTTCTTGTGCTAATTTAAGTGCATAGGCAACAGCATGTGCTGACTCGATAGCAGGAATGATCCCTTCTTCTCTGGAGAGTTCAAAAAAAGCATCTATTGTTTCTTTGTCATTGATAGAAACATAGTTCACACGTCCGATATCTTTAAGATAAGCATGTTGTGGTCCTACAGACGGATAGTCAAGACCGCTTGCAACAGAATAAACCTCTTGAGGCTCACCTTTTTCATCCTGAAGCATGTAAGATTTAAATCCATGCATAACACCTGGCTTTCCCTTGGTCATAGTGGCGGCATGCTCTCCTGGAATATTAAGGTCTCTTCCTGCAGGTTCAACACCATGCATAGCAACATTTTTATCATCCATAAAAGCTGTAAAGAGTCCTAAGGCATTAGATCCCCCACCTACACAGGCAACTAGATTGTCAGGAAGGTTGCCTGTCATTTGTGTAAATTGCTCTTTTGCTTCTACTCCTACGATAGATTGGAAATCTCTTACCATACCAGGGAAAGGATGAGGTCCTACTACTGAACCAATAGCATAAAATTGTGAAACTGGGTCTCCTAAATATGCTTCAAAAGCAGCATCAACAGCTTCTTTGAGTGTACGACGTCCATGCGTAGCAGGAATAACTCTTGCACCTAGTATATGCATACGTACTACATTTGGGACGTTCTTTAGCCATATCAACTTCACCCATGTAAATGTCACACTCCAAGCCTACCAATGCAGCAGCTGTAGCAAGAGCCACACCATGTTGTCCTGCACCTGTCTCTGCAATGAGCTTTTTCTTTCCCATTTTTTTTGCCAAGAGGGCTTCACCTAAGCAGTGATTGATCTTATGGGCACCAGTATGGTTGAGGTCTTCTCTTTTGAGATAAATATCGCTACCATACTTTTGTGAAAGGTGCTTTGCGTGGAAGATAGGACTCGGACGCCCCACAAAGTGTTGGTAAAGAGATGCAAGCTCTTCAAGAAACTCTGGGTCTTGACGAATCTCTTTATAAGAAGCAGTGATCTCATCCATAATACTTTGAAGTTGAGGAGGGATAAAAGCTCCACCATACTCTCCGAAATAACCCTTCTCATCCGGCAGGGGACAATTAAACATATTTTGTAGCATAAAGATTCCTTTTTTTGATGTTTAATTATTGTACTTTAAAATAGTTTTTGAGAGACTGAATAGATATTCTATGCTAGAATAATATTGAAAAAAAAGTGGAGTGAAAAAAGAATGGAAAAAATTTTAATATGAAGTTAAAAAAGGGTATTTATAAACACTATAAGGGAAATTTGTATGAAGTTTTTCTAACAGCACGACACTCAGAAACAGAAGAGTGGATGGTTGTCTATAAGGCATTATACGGTGAAGAAGGAATGTGGGTACGACCTTATAATATGTTTGTAGAAAAAGTTGAAATAGAAGGTGTATGGATCCCTCGATTTGAAAAGATAGATGATGAATGTTCATTTTAAAAAGAAAAATGTTTATACAGGATTATGTTTCTTTGAGATAAAATGAATCACAAGTATTAAAAATCAGAGGAAAGATATGTACTATAAATATATAAAACTAATATTGATCTCAACGGGACTATTACAGGCTGCACCACAAGCTTTTAATTCATTAGGGGATGAGCTGGAAGCATTCCAGGAAGATTGCAGATCATTTGAAAAAGTTTCTCAGCTACCTTTAGAGATAAAAGAAAAATGTAATGCCTTTTATCCTCAAGTGCATAAAGCATTTGAGGTGGGATATAAACTCGATCCCTATATTGATGATGACACTATCAATGAGAAAGAGGTAAACCGATATCTTAAATTGCTGCGTGATCTTGATACGACGTAAAGAGAGTATCTTGCACCTTGTTTACGCTGAAGCAAGTAAAGCACGTAAACAGAAGAATTTTACCTATTACAGCGATCTGATAGCGAATTATAAAATAAAACTCTATTCTGTAGACTATGAATTTATGGGGAAATACAAAAAGATATTTAACAAACAATGAGAGGTACATTTCACATGTCAAATATATAGAAGAGCTAAGAGAAGAACGCTTAAAAGGAGCAAAAGCCAAACGTGTACAATATAAAAAGGGTAAAGCGCAGAACAAAGTAAAGAGTGAACTTTTAGAGAAGATGAATCAAAGAGGTTTAGTTGCAGGCATATTACTTCAAAAATCTCCCAAAGCTTTTAATTCATTAGGGGATGAGCTGGAAGCATTCCAGGAAGATTGCAGATCATTTGAAAAAGTTTCTCAGCTACCTTTAGAGATAAAAGAAAAATGTAATGCCTTTTATCCTCAAGTGCATAAAGCATTTGAGGTGGGATATAAACTCGATCCCTATATTGATGATGACACTATCAATGAGAAAGAGGTAAACCGATATCTTAAATTGCTGCGTGATCTTGATACGCGTAAAGAGAATATCTTGCACCTTGTTTACGCTGAAGCAAGTAAAGCACGTAAACAGAAGAATTTTACCTATTACAGCGATCTGATAGCGAACTATAAAATAAAACTCTATTCTGTAGACTATGAATTTATGGGAAAATACAAAAAGATATTTAACAACAATGAGAGGTATATTTCACATGTCAAATATATAGAAGAGTTAACAGCAGAACGCTTAAAAAGAGAAAAAGCAAAACGGTTACAATATAAAATAAAGTAGACAGCAGAAAATGAATAAGTGAATTTAAAGCATATCCATTCAGTGATATGCTTTAAATTCCTTCCATCACTCTGGCTTCAAAATATACCAAATACTCTTCAGAAAACTTAAAAGACAACTCTATGGGACGACAGCATACTTCACAGTCTTCGATATAGTCACTATTTTCTTCTGAACTGTCAAGTATCATTGAGATATGTTCCCAACAGTAGGGACAGGTAAAAAAATGTTCCATTAATAATCTTTTTTAGGAAGAATTTTTGCGATCCATGTGCTAAGCATACAAGTATCATCACAACTTCGTTCTCTAGCACATCTTGCTTTTTGAATATTCCGTAAAAGTAAAACAAAAAAACCACAAGCAATGATGAATTGTACACCGCCTACGATCCAATGTGCCTGTATAAGATTTTGGATAGCCAGTACAAACATAATGATGGTAACGATGAGGCACATAATGTATCCTAATTTTTTATGTGATTGTACTATAATTTGTAAAAAAGAGTATCTATGTCACCCATTATCAAACATTTTCAAACCCTGACACAAATTCCGCATTGTAGTAAATTAGCAGATAGATTATTGGAATTTTTAGTCTCATTCTCCAAAGAAAGAGGGTATAAGGTTGAAGTAGACAAAGCAAAGAATATCCTTATATCAAAAGGTATACCAACACTCTGTCTTCAAGCACATTATGACATGGTCTGTATGGGAAAAGCACCAGTATTGGAAACCTATGTGGAGGATGGCTGGATGAAAGCAAAAGATGCTTCCTTAGGTGCAGATAACGGTATGGCTATAGCAATGATGATGCAGTTGATGGACGAAGGCAAGGAGTTGGAGTTCTTACTTACTGCAGATGAAGAGATAGGGCTTATAGGGGCAAATGAAGTCGCTTTTGATTTAAAAAGCCAATATATGTTGAACCTTGACAGTGAAGATGAAGCAGAGGTCTATATAGGGTGTGCAGGTGGTGTAGATATTACGGCTTCAAAACAAGATCATTATGTTGATGGAATGGGCAGTTGTTATGAAGTAGCGGTCAAAGGACTGCCAGGTGGACACTCAGGCGTGGATATAGACAAGGGTATCCCCTCTGCAATCAAAGTACTAGGTGAGTATTTGAATGAGAATGATGTGACACAGTTGGCAAGTATGTATGCGGGAGAACGTCGTAATTCCATTCCTGCAAATGCAGTGGCCATTGTACGCACTGAATCAAGATTAATGAACACAGATATGGTACAGGTACGTGAACTCACTGAGAGACCTAAAGTATTAAGTAGGGGTGAGGAAGCCATAGAAATGATCAACGCATTTAAACATGGAGTACATGCACAAAATGAAGAGTTTGGTATTCCTGATGTCAGTATCAATCTTGCTATTATTACTGCAGATGAAAAAGGTGGACTTGTTGTAGAAACTAGTGCACGAGCAATGGATGCAGGGAAGTTGGAAAATATTTCAAAAGAAACATTAGAGTTTTTTAAATCATTACGGTTTTGAAGTAAAACTTGAAGACAAATATCCTGCATGGAAACCAGACATTAGTGAGTTTACAAACCTTGTGAGTGACGAGATGAAAGATGTTTTTGGAAAAACAAAGATGATGGCTATCCACGCAGGACTTGAATGTGGAGTGATCGCTGAGAAATACCCTGCCATGAAATTTGCCTCTATTGGTCCAACAATACGTTATCCTCACTCTACTAGAGAAATGGTGGATCTGGAATCAGTAGAACGAACATTTAAGGTACTTAACAAAATAATAAAATCAATTTAAATTATAAGTATCATAATTTAAATCAAAGATAAGTAGGAGTAAAATTAAAGGATATACATACATTAAAAAGGGTAAAAATGAAAACAATATTTCAAGATTTAGAATACTTACGTAAAGAAGTAAAGGACAAAGAGGCACAAGATGTACTAAAGGAACTTGAAGAGAATTTTCATTTGTTGAAAACAAAAAGTGGTCTATCTCAGTTGATGGGTAAAAAAAAGCTTGCAAAAATAACACGTAATGTTGAATATGAAGAAGAATTAAAAGCGTTGCAAGTTGAACTTATCAAACTACAAAACTGGGTCTATGAAAATAATAAACGTGTGATGATTATCTTTGAAGGACGTGATGCAGCAGGTAAGGGTGGTTCCATAAAACGTTTTACACAGTATCTTAACCCTAGAAAATTCAGAGTCGTTGCATTACAAAAACCAACAGAGGTGGAAACAGGACAGTTTTACTTCCAGCGCTATTTTCAACATCTTCCGAATCCAGGTGAGATCACTTTCTTTGATAGATCTTGGTATAACCGTGCCATTGTAGAACCTGTTTTTGATTTTTGTACACCTGAACAGTATAAGAAATTTATGAAAGAGGTACCTGAGATAGAACATGCACTGATTGATGATGGGATCATTTTGATTAAGTTGTGGTACTCCATTACCAAAGAAAATCAGCAAAAAAGATTTAAAGAACGTATGACCAATCCGCTTAAACATTGGAAATTAAGTCCTGTTGACCAAAAAGCACAGGAAATGTGGGATAAAGTGACATACTATAAAGAACAGATGTTCTCTCGTTCACATACAAGTTATGCACCATGGATCATCGTTGACAGTAACGATAAAAAAAGAGCCCGACTTGAATCTATTCGTTATGTACTTTCACGAATTGATTATGAAGGTAAAAAAGATGCAAAGATCAATCTCCATCATGATCCTGAAATAGTGGAACGTTACCATAGACGATCACATAATGAACAGTAGAAGTTCAGACTATTCGAGTCTGAAGCTGTTATGGATTCGATTGTATTGATCAGACTTTAAAGGTCTGTTTCGTTTTACAATGTGCTTCCATAAAACATCCTTCACACTCAGGCTTGACTGCTTTACATCTATATCGTCCAAAAAGTACCATCGCTTGATGGAGTAAATGCAGGTCTGTTTTGAACTTTTTACTTAACTCTTCTTCACATTTTACAGCAGTTTTGGCATCAGAGAGTCCCAAACGGTGTGCAACTCTATAGACATGGGTATCTACGGCCATAAGGTTGGCCCCTGTATACTCTATCATGACGACATTGGCTGTTTTTTGACCTACACCTGCAAGCTTGACAAGCTCATCTCGTTCCAGGGGAACTTCATTACCATAGTTTTCTACTACACTTTGTGCCATTTTAATAAGGTTTTTGGCTTTATTGTTAAAAAATGAACAGGTATTTATGTATGATTTTACTTCCTCCAGATCGGCATTAGCAAGGGAAACAGGATCAGGGTATGCTTTAAAAAGAGCAGGAGTAATGATATTCACACGTTTATCTGTACACTGGGCAGAGAGCATGACAGCGATGAGCAGTTCATAAAGATTTCGATACTCCAACTCAGTGACAGAATCGGGATAGTTTTCAAGAAAGATACTTTTTATCTCTTCTATTTCTTTTTTGGTTGCTTTTTTGACTTTTGCCATACTTCATTGCCTTCTTCTAATAAAATACTAATTAGAATATTAGCACATTAATAAATGATTTACCCAAGAGGGATATACTTCTTCTTAAATTTATGTAATTAAGGATTATTAAAAATGTTAAAACTAGCAAAAACTTCACTACTTGCAGTAGCTGTAATGGCAACATCAGTAGTAGCATCAGACATACTTGTAACAGTAAATGGAAAAAATATCACTAAAGCAAGATGCACAAGCATTTGTTAGTGCTTCTGCACCTCAGGCAAACTTTATGGAACTTGCTCCTGCTGAGAAAAAAATGGTCACAGACAGACTGATAGAAAAAGTGCTTTTTACTGAACTTGCAGCAGCAAGAGGGTATAGATAAAAAACCCGAATTTAAAAGAAATATGGAAAAGATAAAAGAAGAACTTTTAGTCAATATGTGGATGAAAGCACAGATGGATAATGCGATTGTAAGTGAGAGTGAAGCAAAAGAATTTTATGACCAAGAATGCTGATAAATTTATAGAACCAGCTTCTATGCATGCAAGACATATATTAGTTGCAAATGAAAAAGATGCACAAGATATCATTGATATGCTAAAGCCACTCAAAGGTGAAGCATTAAAAACAAAGTTTATTGAACTTGGCTAAAACAAAATCTACAGGACCTTCTGCAGCAAATGGCGGAGATCTTGGTACTTTTGCCAAAGGTCAAATGGTACCTGAATTTTCAACAGCAGTATGGGCACTTGAAAATGGTCAAATTACAACAAAACCTGTTAAAACACAGTTTGGTTACCATGTGATCTATCTTGAGACTAAAACAGAAGCAAAACCGGCTTCATATGAAAAAGTTAAAAATAATATCATCACATCATTAAAGCAACAGCAGTTTACAGTGAAAATCAAAGAAGTAGCAAAAGAGCTTAAAAGTAAAGCCAAAATTGTTGATATGACAACAGAAGTAAATGAGACTAAAAAGTAATCTTTTAGTAATTCAAATAGGGAAAAGAATATGAAAAAAACTTTTATGGTGTTGGGGTTATCACTTGGTTTAGTGATAAGTTCTGCATCTGCAGATGATTTAAAAAACAGTTTGACAAATATGTTAAATACGAAAGAGACATCAGGAATGGTGGATCTTGGTAATATCAATCTTGATGGAAAGGCAAAACCTTTACAACTAGAAAAAAGATCTGCAAGAGCTGTGATCGCTACAATTAATGGTCATAAGATCATTAAAAAAGAGGCAGATACTTATCTTACGCAACGTACAAAAGGTAAAGTAACTGATTTTGACCGCTTACCGCCTGATCAGCGTGCACGACTTATTCAAGAGTTGGCACTTCCTGTTATAGTGCAAGATGCTGCAAAAAAAGAATTATCTAAAGAAGAAAAGCAGGCAGTTTATACACGTGCATGGATGCAAAAAGAAGCACGTAAGATCCAGGTAACTGATGAACAAGCGCTGACAGTATATAATCAGTTGAAACAACAAGCACAAGACAATAATGCTACAGGAAATATCCCTCCATTTGAAAATATTAAAGATAGACTTAAGATACAAATAATTGAGAAGACTTTGATTGAAAAACTTATGAAAAATGTTGAGATAAAAGTACTATAAAGTTAATTTATTAATTGGTAAATATTAGATAGAATACACACAATATAATACATAAGGAAATAGAGAATGAAAAAAACTCTTGTTACATTAGGTCTAGCATTGGCACTTACAACACATTATGCAGTAGCGGCATCTGCAGCAGCAGGTACAGTTAATGGTATGACTATTACCGTTGAAGAAGCAAACAATGCACTTAATACACTTACAAAAGGTAAGATGACGTGGGAAAAACTTCCAGATGATGGTAAAAAACAACTGATTGAAATGATGGCACCGGCTAAATTAGTAGCAGCAGAATCTAAAAAATCTTTAACTGATAAAGAAAAAGAAGCTGCACTTGCAGGTTTCTGGATGCAGAAAAAAATGTCTACAACAGAAGTTACTGATAAAGAAGCAGAAGATGCATATAATAAGATGAAAAAAGCAGCAGAAGATGCAAAAAGTACACAAACAATACCAGCATTTGATGCAGTGAAAAATAATATTAAAATGCAACTTGCACAGGAAAAAGTTGTAGCTGAACTGATGAAAAGTGCGAAAATAAACGTAAAATAATTCTACAAAGAGGAAGTTGTTAATGTCTACAAAAGTTCTAGATGTAGTACAGGCGGGTGTTGTTACTGGAGATGATCTTCAGAAATTATTTAAAATCGCAAAAGAGGAAGGCTTTGCTTTACCTGCAGTTAATGTAGTGAGTACATCTTCAGTGAACGCTGTACTCGAAGCAGCAAAAAAAGTGAATTCTCCTGTAATTGTTCAGTTCTCCAATGGAGGTGGTGCATACTATGCAGGTAAAGGTCTTCCTTCAGATGAGGCAGCTATTTTAGGTTGTATATCTGGTGCACAACATGTACATACTGTGGCTAAAGCCTATGGTATACCGGTTGTTCTTCATACAGACCATGCTGCAAGAGAACTTCTTCCTTGGATAGATGCATTACTTGATGCAAGTGAAGCACACTACAATGTACATGGTATTCCTCTTTTCTCTTCGCATATGATCGATCTTTCTGAAGAGCCTATAGAAGAGAATATTGCTACATGTAAAGTTTACTTAGAGCGTATGTCAAAGATGGGTATGACACTTGAAATAGAACTTGGTGTAACAGGTGGAGAAGAAGATGGTGTAGACAATACTCACATAGATAATGCCTTACTTTATACACAGCCTGAAGAGGTAGCTTATGCGTATGAAGAACTTTCAAAGGTATCGGATAAGTTTACTATCGCTGCTTCTTTTGGAAATGTACATGGTGTGTATAAACCTGGTAATGTTTCACTTACACCTAAGATCCTTGACAACTCTCAGTCTTATATAGAAGAAAAATACAATACAGCTAAAAAACCTGTAGACTTTGTTTTCCATGGTGGTTCAGGTTCTGAACTTTCTGATATTAGAGAAGCGATTGGGTATGGTGTGATTAAAATGAATATTGATACAGATACTCAGTGGTCATTTTGGGATGGTGTACGTAATTATGTAGCTAAATATCATGATTACTTGCAGGGACAGATCGGTAATCCAGAAGGTGAAGATAAACCGAACAAAAAGTATTATGATCCAAGAAAATGGTTACGTGCAGCAGAAGAGTCAACAGTAGTAAGACTTGAAAGAGCTTTTGATGATCTTAACTGTTTAAATAGAAACTAATAACTGAATTATTCTCGGGTCATACCCGAGAATTTACAAATGAAGACTTTAAATTTTCCTTCTCCTATACAATCTATCACTTTTGAAAAACAGCAATTTTATCTGAAACGAGATGATCTGATAGACCCTAGATTTTTCTGGTAATAAAGCACGAAAACTCTACTATTTTCTTCACAATGATTTTCCTGATATACATAAACTTGTCTCTTATGGTTCCGCACAGTCCAATGCTATGTATTCTCTTTCTGTGTTAGCGAAGGTCAAAGGGTGGAAGTTTGAGTATTTTGTAGATCATATATCTGATTATTTGAAAGAACATCCTCATGGAAACTATAAAGCCGCTCTAGACAATGGTATGAAAATTATAGAACACACAGGTGTGATCCCTTATGAATATTCTAACAATGTTCTTTTTATAGAAGAGGGTGGACGACAAAAAGAGGCGGAGTTTGGGTCTACGTCTACTGGCTCAAGAGATTAAAATATGGCAGGCTGAGAATAATTTAAAGGAATTAAATATATTTTTACCCTCTGGAACAGGTACAACAGCACTTTTTTTACAAAAACATCTTCCTTCGAACAAAGTATATACAACACCGTGTGTAGGAGATGACACTTATCTTAAAAAGCAGTTTTGTATATTGGAAGAGGATGAAAGTTATCATCCTGAGATAGTAAGTTTAGAGAAAAAACATCATTTTGGCAAACTTTATAAAGAAAACTACAAAATTTGGCTAAAATTACAACAACAAACGGGAGTGGAGTTTGACCTCCTTTATGATCCTCTTGGATGGCGGGTATTACTTGCACATCCAGAGATCTCTTCTAAGCCTACACTATACATCCATCAAGGTGGTGTATTGGGCAATGAGAGTATGCTCCCTAGATATAAGAGAAAATACGACTAGTCGTATGAACTGTTTGTTGAAGACAACTGAGCGTTAGTGTAGTTTTTTGGACTTTGTTCAAAAAGCGTTCTGTTAATAAAATTAACGATATAGATAAGGACATATAGTGAAAGTTTTTTACAGTAGTGATGACAGTTTTGAAGCAAATTTTGATGAATTACTTCAGCGTGGTAAAATGGATATAGAGGGTGTGACAGGCATTGTATCTGGTTTACTTAAAGAAATTCAAACTGAAGGTAACAGTGCGGTTAAAAGACAGATATCAAAGTTTGATAGATGGGAACCAATAAATGATGAAGCACTTTTGGTATCTACAGAGGAGATGGCAAAAGCATATGATTCTATAGACCCTGAGCTTCGTAGTGCCCTACACCTTGCTTATGATCGTATAGAAAGTTATCACCAAAAACTGATGCCAAAAACATGGATGGATAAAGAAGCTAATGGAACAATTTTAGGACAGAAAGTCACTGCGGTAGATAGAGCAGGACTTTATATTCCTGGTGGAAAAGCTGCTTATCCTAGTTCACTACTTATGAATGTGATCCCTGCACAAGTTGCAGGTGTAGAAGAGATAGTTGTATGTACACCTACACCTGATGATGAGATCAACGAGCTTTTACTTGCTGCTTGTCACCTTTGTAAGGTTACAAAAGTATTTAAAGTAGGTGGTGCTTCTGCAATCGGTGCGATGGCATATGGAACTGAGACCATTCCCAAAGTAGATGTTATTACTGGTCCGGGAAATATATTTGTAGCTACAGCTAAAAAACTGGTCTATGGTGAAGTAAATATAGATATGATCGCTGGACCTTCAGAGATAGGAATACTGGCAGATGAGAGTGCAAGAGAAGATTATATTGCGATTGACCTTCTTTCTCAAGCAGAACATGATGAGATGGCAAGTTCTATTCTTATCACCACAGATGGAGAACTGGCAAACAGAGTAAGTGACAAGGTAGAAGAATTTTTAGGCACACTTTCTAGAGAAAAGATCGCACGTAAATCCATAGAAGAAAGGGGTGCTATCATCGTGACTCAAGATATGAATGAAGCGATCGAACTTATGAATGAGATAGCACCAGAACACTTGGAAGTCATCACAAAAGATCCTATGAGTTTGTTGGACAGCATTAAACATGCCGGAGCAATCTTCTTAGGTGAAAATACACCTGAACCTATAGGTGATTATGTAGCTGGTCCTAATCATACTCTTCCTACAGGAGGAACAGCGAAATTTTATTCACCTTTGAGTGTAGAACATTTTTTGAAGAAATCTTCTATCATATCTATGAGCAAACAAGGTATGAAGGAGATCGGTGATGCATGTGCTATGATAGCAAATACTGAAGGTTTGACTGCACATGAAGAGAGTGTACGTATCAGACTAAGAGATTAAACTCTCTTTTCATCCCACTATCTCGAAGATGGGATGTATACAACTATCCATTATTATAAACCCATCATTTAATATCAATCATTATATGTTTCATATGATCTAAAAGAGCTAAATCGTAAAACTAAACTATATATATGTTATACTTATATAGTATAATTTATTTAAAGGTATAGTTGTGAAGAAAATATTAGTATTGATATCATTGGCAACATCTCTATGGGCAACATCTGTTACATTTAAAGGTGAAGAGGTCACACTGAACAGTAAAGGTTTACAAATAGGTATGGATGCACCTGTATTTACTGCAGTAGACAAAGATTTTAGGGAAGTAAAGTGGGTGGAAAAAAAGATAAGGTTCAGGTTATTGCATTTATACCATCCTTTGATAGTGATGTATGTAAAGGGAAACTATCGCATTTAATGAAAAAATTTCTAAAATGAAAAATGTTATTGTTAATGGTTATCTCAAAAGATCTGCCTTTTGCTCTTGGAAGATTTTTTCATGATAATAAAATTAAAAATGTGATTACTCTGTCTGATTATAAAGATGCTAATAATGTACTTAGATATGGTGCAACTATCTCTGCACCGGTATTTTTAGAAGGCTTTTTTGGTCGGGTTGTCTATGTTGTTGATACCAATGGTAAGGTAACCTATAAAGAAGTAGTTAAAGAGATCTCTGAATGAGCCTAATTATGATAAAATGATTAAAGCTGTTAATCGTCTGTCAGATTAAAATTGAACGTATTGAGTTTTTGATTATATACAGAATGCTAAATAAGTGTGTTATGATTGATGTAAACAAGATTAGCTAATAAGATTGAAAAATTGATTTGATAAATGAATAATGGCGCGGTGGACGAGACTCGAACTCGCGACCCCCTGCGTGACAGGCAGGTATTCTAACCAACTGAACTACCACCGCACCTAAGACCAACTGAATGGTTGAAAAGAATTGTACACAAATTACCTTAAATGTACATGGTGGTCGCTACAAGACTCGAACTTGTGACATCTACCTTGTAAGGGTAGCGCTCTACCAACTGAGCTAAGCGACCATTATTTTAATGTTTATTTGGACAAGATTGGCGACCCCTAAAGGATTTGAACCTCTGTTTTTACGTTGAAAACGTAATATCCTTGGCCACTAGATGAAAGGGTCATCAAGAACCATAAACATAAATTTGTAAAAATGGTGGTCGCTACAAGACTCGAACTTGTGACATCTACCTTGTAAGGGTAGCGCTCTACCAACTGAGCTAAGCGACCAAACATTGATATTTTGTATATAGTGGTGACCCTTCATGGATTCGAACCATGGGCCCACTCCTTAAAAGGGAGTTGCTCTACCAACTGAGCTAAAAGGTCTCACATATACTGGCGCGGCGGACGAGGCTCGAACTCGCGACCCCCTGCGTGACAGGCAGGTATTCTAACCAACTGAACTACCGCCGCACCTATAAATAATAGTGGTGACCCTTCATGGATTCGAACCATGGGCCCACTCCTTAAAAGGGAGTTGCTCTACCAACTGAGCTAAAAGGTCACACTTTTTCACACTCATTACTCGAATAAGTGGACGGAATTATAGCTCAGAAACCTTTGATTGTCAAGAGAATTATGGGAAATATCTTTAAATTTTCAACACTTCAGCCAATTTTTCTATAGCAAACACGGTAGATTGTTCTTGAATTTCTTCTCTTGAACCATTAAAGTTGCAATGAAATACTTCTTGAGAAAAAGGTGTTTGTAAACCTATATATACAGTTCCCACAGGCTTAAGTTCCGTACCTCCAGTAGGACCTGCAATACCTGAAACAGCTATGGCATAGTCAGAACCTGCCAATTTTTGTATGCCTTTTAGCATTTGTGAAACACAGGCTTGGCTTACGGCACCTTGTTTTTCAAGTACTTCATTACTGACACCCAACCAAAGATGTTTGATATCGTTCGAGTAGGTAACACATGAGCCATGAAGTACCTCTGAAGCACCTGATATAGCTGTAAATGCTGCAACAATGCGACCACCGGTACAACTTTCTGCAAAAGAGATGGTTTGCCCTTCTTTTGCTAATTTTTGAATGATTTTTTCTACTGTATTTTGTATATTTTTCATAAGTTAATTGTACCAAAAGTAGCTTCTAATGGTCTTTTAGATACAATCACGGGATAATATAAGACTAAGGTATTATCACACATGGATTTTAAAGACACACTCCTCCTTCCTAAAACAGATTTCCCTATGCGTGGAAATCTTCCGAACAATGAACCTAAAAAATATAATGCATGGTTTGATGCCAATATCTATGAGCAGATGAAAACAAAACGCGCGGATGCTGAAATGTTTACACTTCACGATGGCCCTCCTTATGCTAACGGTGATATTCACATAGGGCATGCTTTGAATAAAATTCTCAAAGATATCATTTTAAAATATAACTATTTTCAAGGTAAAGCGGTTCGTATGACTCCAGGTTGGGACTGTCATGGTCTGCCTATCGAGCAGAAAGTTGAAGAAAAACTTGGGAAAAGCAAAAAAGAAGCGATGCCTACAGAGAAGTTTAGAGAACTTTGTCGTGCACATGCTGCAAAGTTTGTAGATATTCAAAGAGACGGTTTTAAAAGTTTAGGTGTGATCGCAGATTGGGATAATCCTTATGTAACGATGGACTTTAAATTTGAAGCAAATATTTACAGAACACTTTGTGAAGTAGCACAAAAAGGTCTTTTGGTTGAAAGACATAAACCGATCTTCTGGTCTTGGGCTGCACAAACAGCACTGGCTGATGCAGAAGTGGAGTATGAAGATAAAGAAGACTATTCTATCTATGTACATTTTGAATTTAGTGATATTGCTAAAGAAAAGTTAGGAATAGAAGGTAAAGCAGGACTTGTTATATGGACAACAACACCTTGGACACTTCCAGCAAATACAGGTATATCTTTAAATCCTGAAGAGATGTATGTATTGACTGATGATGGTCATATCGTAGCAGATGCTCGCTATGATGCAATGATAGAAGAGGGTGTGGTCTCTGGGCATGCGAGCAGAAAGATAGCTGCAACTGAGATGGAAAATCTTTTAGCGATCAACCCTGTAAATGGTCGTACGTCTACAGTTATTCTTGGGGAGCACGTATTGATGGATGGTGGTACAGGATGTGTACACACGGCTCCTGGACATGGTGAAGATGACTACAAAGTGGGACTCAAATATGGTTTAGAAGTAGTAATGCCTGTAGATGAACGTGGATGTTATGATGAGAGTGTAAAAGGTTTACATCTGCTTCCTAACCCGGATGAGTTTGTCGGAATGCACATTTTTAAAGCAAATGAGCCTATCTTGGAAATTTTGGGTGATGCATTGTTAAAAGCAGAGTAAGTTTGTGCACTCATACCCACACTGTTGGAGAACAAAAAAGCCATTGATCTATAGAGCAACGAACCAATGGTTTATTTCCATAGATGATAAAGCCAAAGATGCTAAAGATACGTTGAGAGAAACAGCACTGAATGCTATAGAAGGTGTTGATTTCTATCCTAAAACATCTAAGAACCGTCTCAAGCCAATGATAGAGGGAAGACCTGATTGGTGTATTTCCCGTCAACGTTCTTGGGGTGTACCTATTGCATTTTTCAGAAATAAAAGTACAAAAGAAGTTATTTTTGATAGTGCTGTGCTAGAACATGTAGCCACTCTTTTTGATGAACAAGGTGCAGATGCGTGGTACTCTATGAGTATTGAAGACCTTCTTCCTTCAGATTCAGGTTATAACGCTGATGATCTAGAGAAGATCGATGATATCCTTGATGTATGGTTTGACTCTGGTTCTACTTGGAATTCAGTAATAAAAAGTGGTAATTATGATGCCGGTGAGTATCCGGCGTCTCTATACATCGAAGGAAGTGACCAGCATAGAGGTTGGTTCCAGTCTTCATTATTGCTCTCAGCAGCAGTGAATGAAGTTTCACCATATAAAACACTTATCACTCATGGATTTACAGTGGATGAAAAGGGTGAAAAAATGTCCAAGTCTAAAGGTAATGTAGTTGCTCCTGATAAAGTCATTAAAGAATATGGTTCAGAAATTCTCAGACTATGGGTAGCACTTTCTGATTACCAGTCAGATTTGAAGATATCTGATGGTATCTTGAAGCAAACAGCTGAACAGTATAGAAAAATAAGAAATACGTTTAGATTTTTACTTGCGAATGTAGATGACCTTGAAGCGTATGTTTCAAATGATGCTTATGGTGAGTTAGACAGATGGATACTCACTAAGGCAAGAAAAGTGTTTGCATCAGTTAAAAGCTCTTTTGATGCTAATGACTTCCTTAGAGGATTTGCAACGCTGAACCACTTTATCACCAATGAGCTTTCAGGTATCTATATGGATATCACGAAAGACAGACTTTACTGTGAAGATAAAAATGATCCAGTAAGAAGAGCAACACAATCTGCAATGGCACACATCTCTAAAGCAATGCTGGGACTTGTGGCTCCAGTATTGACTTACACAGTAGATGAGATACTTGAATACGCACCAGCACTTTTTAAAGATGATATGGAGAGTGTATTTGATCTTGTGTATGTCGAAGTACCGGAGGTTGAAGCAAGTTTTGATGATAAAATTCTTACTCGAAGCAAGAGAGAAGTTCTCTGAAGCAGTTGATAAACTCAAAAAAGAAAAATTGATGAAGTCTACACTTGAAGTTGAAATAGCAGGTGATATAGGAATCATTTGCTATTAATGACAGTAAAGACCTTGAAGATTGGTTTGTGGTTTCAGCGATGAGATCAAGCAGTGAGAGTGAGCAGGTTGCTTCTTTTGAAGTGGAAGGATCAATATTTACAGTGCATAAAGCAACCGCTTCAAAATGTCCAAGATGTTGGAGATTTACAAGTGTGAGTGAAGAGTGTGCTTGTGAGAGATGTGCAAAGGTAGTTGCCTAATGTTTGACATGACTCAGCCTATACAGATGGAAGTGATCATTGGTTCGATCGTTTTTATATTTGGATTGGTTGGTATAGGATTGGCAGTAGTAGAATATTATAAGAAAAAAGGAAGCAAGTCTTGATAACACTAAAAGAAGCGTTAACAAAATCTAATGAAGAATTAGAAGAGATAAGAGCTAAACTTGAAGTAAAAGCCAAAGAGAGTGGACTCAATGCTTATGTAGGGTTTGAAAGTTCAGGTGAGGGTGTACCTATCCTCATCAAAGATAACATTCAAGTTAAAGACTGGTCTGTCACTTCTGGTTCTAAAATTCTTCAGGGGTATATTGCACCTTATGAAGCAACGGCGATCACTAACCTTAAATCTAAAGGAATGATGGCATTTGGCAGAGCAAATATGGATGAATTTGCGATGGGTTCAACCACTGAGACTTCTTGTTATGGACCGACGAAAAACCCACATGGTACAGACAGAGTACCTGGTGGGTCTTCAGGTGGATCAGCTGCAGCTGTAGCAGCAGGTATTGCTATTGCTGCATTGGGTTCAGATACGGGTGGGTCTATCAGGCAACCAGCAGCATACTGTGGTGTCGTAGGAATGAAACCAACTTATGGAAGAGTAAGTCGTTTTGGTTTAGCAGCATATGCTTCATCTCTTGATCAAATAGGCCCTATCACTCAAAATGTCGAAGATGCGGCTATCTTATATGATGCTATCAAAGGGCATGATGACAAAGATTCTACTTCAGCAGATTTTGAGATAGAAGATATTGCCAATACTATCAATGCTGATGTCAAACTGACTATTGCAGTGATAGATAACTATATCAGCGAAGCAGATGCAGATACACAAAAAGCCTATGCACAAACAATTAAAGCACTTGAAGAAGCTGGACATACTATCATACATAAAAATATGCAAAATACGAAATATGATATTGCAACCTATTATATTTTGGCTACAGCAGAAGCTGCAACCAACCTTGCACGTTTTGATGGAGTACGTTACGGAACAAGAGCTGAATCTAAAAATACAGAAGAACTTTTCTATAAGACAAGATCTGAAGGTTTTGGAGAAGAGGTAAAAAGACGTATCTTGCTTGGTAACTTTGTACTTTCATCAGGCTATTATGATGCATACTATGTCAAAGCACAAAAAGTAAGACACCTTATCAGAGATGAATTTAATGCTATCTTTGAAGAAGCTGACCTTATCCTCTCACCAGTTGCACCATCTGTTGCTCCGAAAATCGGAAGTATTCATGATCCACTTGAAATGTACAAAAGTGATATGTATACTATTGCGATCAATCTTGCAGGACTTCCTGCAATTTCACTACCAGTTGCTAAAGATGATGAGGGTATGCCTATAGGTTTGCAACTCATTGCTAAAGCATTTAACGAAAAAACGCTTTTTGATGGTGCTGCAAGCATGGAAAAAGCTGTAAATTATATTAAATAAACGAAGGAAAAAACATGAGAATTAAAAAAAGAGCATTAACATTTGAAGACGTATTATTGGTACCGCAACATTCAATTGTACTTCCTAAAGAAGTTTGTTTAAAATCTAACCTTACTAAGCGTGTAACACTGAACATACCTATCGTCTCAGCAGCGATGGATACAGTAACGGAGTACAAAGCAGCAATTGCTATGGCACACTTAGGTGGTATCGGGATCATACATAAAAATATGGATATAGCTACACAGGCTAAACAGATAATGAAAGTAAAAAAATCTGAGAGTGGTATCATTATTGATCCTATTTTTATAGGTCCAGATAAAACTGTTGCAGATGCAGATGCATTGATGAGTGAATATAAGATCTCTGGTGTACCTGTTGTGGATGAAGAGTTGAAGCTTCTAGGTATTATTACAAACCGTGATATGCGTTTTATCACTGACATGAGTTTACGTATTTCTGATGTGATGACAAAAGCACCACTTGGTGACTGCAAAAGTAGGTATCACACTTGATGAAGCAGCAAAAGTACTTCAGCAGCATAAGGTAGAAAAACTTGCCTATCGTAGATGAAAATAATGTACTTCAAGGTCTTGTGACGATCAAAGATATCGAGAAAAAAGAGAAGTTCCCTAATGCAAATAAAGATAAACATGGTCGTTTAAGAGTAGGTGCTGCCATAGGTGTAGGTCAACTTGATCGTGCTACTGCACTTGTAGAAGCTGGTGTAGATGTGATCGTCTTGATTCAGCACATGGACACTCACAAGGTATTATCGATACACTTAAACTGATTAAAAAAACACTTGATGTAGATGTGATCGCAGGAAATATCGCTTCAGCAGCAGCGGCACAAGACCTTATAGATGCAGGGGCTGATGCAGTAAAAGTTGGTATAGGACCTGGGTCTATTTGTACGACACGTATCGTTGCAGGTGTTGGTGTACCTCAGATTTCTGCTATAGATGAAGTAGCTCAAGTGGCAAATAAAGCAGGTGTACCTGTTATAGCAGATGGTGGTATCAAATACTCTGGTGATGTTGCAAAAGCCTTGGCTGTGGGTGCAAGTTCAGTGATGTTGGGTTCGGCACTTGCAGGTACCTATGAAGCTCCCGGTGATATGATACTTTTTAATGGAAGACAGTTTAAAGAATACAGAGGTATGGGGAGTATCGGTGCGATGACCAAAGGAAGTACAGACCGTTACTTCCAGGAAGGAACAGCAGCAGATAAACTTGTACCAGAAGGTATCGAAGGACGTGTACCATACAGAGGACGTATCTCGGATGTGGTTCATCAAATGGTAGGAGGACTTCGTTCATCTATGGGTTACTGTGGTTCAGAGTCTATCAAGGTATTCTGGGAAAAAGCAGAATTTGTTGAAATTACTTCTGCTGGACTTAGAGAGAGTCATGTACATGATGTGACTATTACGAAAGAATCACCAAATTATTCTTCATAAGTGTTAGTTCTTCTATCTGTATTACCACATTTTAGTGGTGATACACCATCCATCATAATCTATCTTTCTTTTCTATTAATTAATCCTCTCTTCAAGCAATCACAAGCTATAATTTACCTATATAATTAAATAAGGAATTGTAATGCACGAACAAACACTAGCCGTCCATGCAGGATATGATAAAGATTCACAAGGGACTATGGCAGTTCCTATCTATCAAAGTACAGCGTATGAGTTTAGAGATACAGAACATGCAGCAAATCTTTTTGCACTTAAAGAACTAGGAAATATCTATACACGACTTATGAACCCTACGACAGATGTCTTTGAAAAGCGTTTTGCTGCACTTGAGGGTGGAGTAGCTGCTATAGGGACTGCTTCTGGTATGTCGGCTATCTTTTATGCTATTGCAAATGTAGCAGAGGCTGGGGATAATATCATCGTAGCAAAACAAGTATATGGTGGAACAACGACACTGACCGGGCATACTATCAAACGTTTTGGTATAGAGACACGTTACTTTGATGTGAGAAATCCTTCTGAAATTGAAGCATTGATAGATGACAAAACTAAGATCATCATTTTTGAGAGTATTACAAATCCGAGTATCGATGTTGCTGACATCGAAGCTATTGTTGAGATTGCAGATAAATACAATATCATTACATGTGTAGATAATACAGTCGCAACACCTGTGTTATGTAAACCATTAGCACATGGTGTAGATTTGTCAGTACATAGTACAAGTAAATATACGACTGGACAAGGGTTAGCCCTTGGTGGTATTATCGTTGAGCGTGAGAACTTGGTAGAGAAGATCAAAGGTAATGCACGTTATGACCACTTTAACACACCAGATGCAAGTTATCATGGACTTGTTTATAGTGATGTCCCTCTACCACTTTTTACACTTAGAGTACGTTTGGCACTTTTACGTGATCTTGGCGGAGCACCAAGTCCATTTAATTCATGGTTGCATATTCAAGGTCTTGAAACACTGCCACTACGAATGAAACAGCATTCTAGTTCTGCACTTGCTATTGCAGAGTTTTTAGAAGCACATCCAAAAGTAAAAAAAGTGAACTATCCTGGGTTGAAATCAAGTGAGCAACATGCTTTAGTTGAAAAGTACTTTAAAGAGGGGATGGCAAGTGGTCTTCTTTCATTTGAAGTAGAGAGTAAAGAATTGGCACAAAGTATTGCTGATGCTACGGATATCTTTGCAGTGGTAGTAAATATCGGGGACTCTAAGTCTATCATCACACACCCTGCAAGTACAACACATCAACAGCTTTCAGCACAAGAGTTGATAGAAGCTGGTGTGCCTGGCGGATTGGTTAGACTTAGTGTTGGTATAGAAGACACACAAGATCTTATTGATGATTTAGCAAAAGCACTTGGATAGTTATAAAGCGCAAATAGGGTAAAATTATAAACAATTAACCCAATAACAAAAGCAGTCTATGAAAATCACAACTAAAACAGCACAGTTTAGCTCTCCTCTCTACCTAGAGAGTGGGCGTATCTTAGAACCGTATGAGATCGCCTATGAGACATATGGAGAGTTAAACGAAGATAAATCCAATGTTATTTTAGTCTGTCATGCGCTTAGCGGTTCTCATCATGCAGCCGGAATTTATGAAGGTGAGCAAAAAGCTGGTTGGTGGGATGGACTTATTGGTGATGGAAAAGCCATCGATACAAATAAATACTTTGTTATATGTACGAATGTACTAGGATCTTGTTTTGGTACAACTGGACCTATGAGCCCTAACTATCCGAGTAAAGATCCTTATAGACTGAGATTTCCTGTAGTGACCATTAAAGATATGGTGCGTGCACAGATGCATCTTCTTTCTCAGCTGGGTATATACCATGTACATGCTGTTATAGGCGGTTCTATGGGAGGTATGCAAGCACTGCAATTTGCAGTGGATTATCCAAATTTTGCAGATGAGATAATCTCTCTTGCCGCTACCTATGCAACAAGACCTTGGACAATGGCATTTAATAAAGTAGCTGTTGAAGCAATACGTAGAGATCCAAGATTTAATCATGGTAATTATGAAAAAAATGCCTTTAAAGAAAAAGGATTGGATGGTTTGGCTATAGGACGTATAGCAGGTCATATCTCTTATCTTGCACCAGAATCCATGGATGATAAGTTTGGCCGTAATTATGTGAATAATGATGGTCTTTTTGAACTTTTCGGACGTTACGAGGTTGAGAGATACATGGAGTACAATACCAATAATTTTTCACGTATATTTGACCCGCTTTCTTATCTTTATATTGTAAAAGCGATCAATACATTTAATCTAAGTCGTGGATATGATTCTTTGCATGATGCAATTTCTCGAATTAAAGCAAATGTGCATCTGATAAGCTTTTCATCTGATTATCTCTTTTTCCCTTCTGAGATGGAACATATTGCTAAGATGATGAAACGTAATGAGCAACCGTATACTTATCTGGAAGTTCAGAGTAATTATGGACATGATGCTTTTTTAGTAGAGTTAAATAAATTTGAAGATCATATCAAGGATGTATTAAAATGAAAAATGAAACCTTTGAAGAAAAACTAGCATATTCAAAAGAACTTTTAGAAAAATTGATGAATCCTGAGATCACACTTGCAGAATCAGTGAAACTATATGAAGAGGGTCTAAAAAATATCAAAGAGGCTCAAACACTTATAGAAGAAGCAAAAACAAAAATTACAGTGATCGAACAATCTAACCAAAATACGGGGGATAATGCATAATGGCACAGCTTGTTGTAGCAGCGCTTCAACTGCCAACGCTGGGTATGAATGCCACAAGACTGGAGTTTTACCTCAAACAAGCTAAACAAAGAAATGCAGATGTAATGCTTCTTGGTGAGTATGTATTGAATCATTTTTTCAAAGAGTTTGCTACGATGTCACCAAATATGGTTAAAGAACAGACACGTAAACATACAGAACTTCTTAAAAATCTTTCTGAAAAATATGATATTGTTTTTGTAGCACCTATTATTGTGACTAAAAAAGATGGGTATCATAAAACTATTGTAAAGATCACGCCTAACAATACGAGATATTATGAACAGCAGATTCTTCTTCCTTATGCACACTGGAATGAAAAGAAGTTCTTTGCAAACCCTATTAAACCGCTTAAAGACCCTATGACATTCAATATCAAAGGGTTTAAGGTGATGGTCATGGCTGGATTTGAACTTCATTTTGATCATTTTTGGCAAAGAGTTACTGAAAAAAAGATTGACCTGGTACTTCTTCCTACCGCTTCAACATTTGGGTCTCACAACCGTTGGAGAGAGATCATTAAAACAAAAGCCTTTTTACATGGGTGTTATATACTTAGAGCAAACCGCTTAGGCGAATACAGTGATAATGAAGTCAAATGGAAATTTTATGGTGACACGATGCTGGTTTCTCCAGAAGGTGAAGTAGATATGATGCTTGAAGATAAAGAGTCAATGCTGGTAGAAATGATAGATAAAAGTGAAGTTTTAGAACATCGTAAAGCATGGGCATTTGAAAAAGAGTTACAGTTAAGAACGGAATAGTCCTTTCTTAGTAAAAAATACTTATTATAGAAATGTATAAAAAGGATTTGATATGACACCAGAACAATACTTTAACAGACAGATACAGTTATGGGGTGAGTCTACACAAAAGGCCCTTCAAAATAAGAAAATAGCTATTATCGGTTCTGGTGGGCTAGGATCTACTTTAGCGATGGCTCTAGGTACATCAGGTATTGGTGAGATACATATGGTTGATTTTGATACCGTTTCAAATCATAATATACATAGACAAATAGCATTTACTCTTAATGATGAAGGAAAAAATAAAGCCAAAACGGTAGCTGCGCTTATTGAGTCTAAAAACCCTTTTGTCAGAGCTCTTGCTTTTGATATGGACTTTGATGCATTCAAAGATATGGGAAACACTTATGATCTTATACTTGATGCGACAGATAATCTTCCAGTTAGAGGAGAGATAGATAAACATGCAAAAGAGACAAATACACCTTGGATGTATGCAAGTGTAGAAGAGTTTAACGGACAGGTCTGTTTCTTTGATCAGGCTAACTTCCAAGTCTTTAATATCTCAGATCATAAACCTGGCGGTATTGCTGCACCGATCGTTATGCATATAGGATCCTTACAGGCAAATCTGGCATTAAGATACTTAGCAGGGACTTTCTGTGACAAAAGATAAACTCTATTATCTTTATTTTAATGATGAAGGTGAGTTGATTACACAAAAATTTGGTATGCCAAAGGCGTAAATCTAAAAGAAATAGTGCTAAAATACGATTATAGAATAAAGGGTCACTATGAAATTAAAAGCATTACTTTTATCAGGAATGGTTTTGTTGTTAGTTGGATGTACACAAGAGACTCAAAACAGTCTTAGTCGTTCACTTCAGAACTGGACAGGTACGGATGGTGTACTTGATATCTATGCCGGTGATAAACTGGTACATAAATTTATCAAGATAGATAAACTTTCAACAGCATATGGAAGTAATGACAGCAAGATGAGACCATACCGTTATGGTTATGGATATGATGATCTAAATTTTAATGGTAAAAAGGATGAGGGGGAGGTGAAAGTCTATTTTGAGTTTTCTGACTATTCAACCTCTTATATATTTTATGAAAGAAATACAAAATAACTACATTTAAAGGATAGTAACTATGAAATTTATTTCGACAAACAATGCACCACAGGCGATCGGACCATATTCACAGGCAGTTAAAGTGAATGGAATGATCTATACTTCAGGACAGATCGGTTTGACACATGAGGGTGTATTTGCTGCAACAGATGTGGCTGGTCAGATGCATCAGGTGATGAAGAATCTTGACAGCTGTATTGGATGCAGGTGGCGTAACGCTAAACGAAGTGATTAAGACAACGATCTTTTTAGCAGATATGAATGACTTTGCAGTTGTAAATGATATCTATGCTTCTTATTTTGGAACGCACAGACCGGTGAGAAGTACTGTAGCAGTCAAGACATTGCCTGCAAATGCTCTTGTAGAGATAGACTGTATAGCGCTATCAAATGGATTAACAGGTGGAGATTACTCATACTAGCGGATAAATATGTTAAGTTTAAAAAAATATTAAAATAACTTTGGGTATAATCACGAACTTTTTTAAAAAACAATAAGATATAAAGGGTTTGCAATGTACGCAATCATTAAAGCAAGTGGCCAACAATTTAAAGTTCAAGAGGGTGATATCATCTGTTTTGACAACATGAGTCTTGAGCCAAAAGCAGCGGTAGAATTCAAAGAAGTTCTAGCGCTTGACAACGGTGAATTAACTGTAGGAGCTCCATTCGTAGAGGGTGCTGTAGTTAAAGGTGAGGTGATCAATGAAGGTAGAGATAAAAAAGTTATCATCTACAAGAAAAGAAGAAGAAAAGATTCAAAACTTAAAAGAGGTTTCAGAAGAGACTTTACAAGAGTTAGAATTACTAAAGTAGCATAAGGAGCTCAGATGGCACACAAGAAAGGACAAGGATCCACTCAGAATAACCGAGATTCAGCTGGACGTCGTTTAGGCGTTAAAAAATTTGGTGGTGAAACAGTTATCCCTGGTAACATTATCATCAGACAAAGAGGAACTAAAGTTCACCCAGGTAATGGTGTAGGAATGGGTAAAGATCATACTTTATTTGCACTTGTAGAAGGTGTAGTTAAATTTGACAACAAATCTGCATCTCAAAAGAAAGTTTCAGTAGTACCTGCATAATCCCTAGATAAGTCCGACAAGTTTCGGACTTATTTATCTGATCTCTATCAGATCAATTTTCCTATTTTTTCTCATCCTCTATATCTAATAGATGTAGGCATCTATTTCGACCTAAAAACCAACCATTATTATAATCCCGACTATTATTAAAAAGCATATGTGATTTTGTATACTTTCCTTTAGAAGTGCTACATCCATCTGCAATCCCCTGTTGATAGTCTACAGAAAAGTTTTTACCAAAATAGATACCACTGTGAGAATATCCATTTATGGGTATAGATTTATTTTTTGAACTACAGCCACTTAAATAGAATAATATACTGCCAATTGCCAATAATGGTATTGATTTTTGATGAAACATTTATTTGCCTTTTAGATCAAATATAAAAATTATAGCGATTATTCCCCTAATTTAGGTATAATTTCGTAATTCATATACTATGGTCATTATACGTAGGGTATATAGCGATAGTTTTTTTCACAAGATTAAAGGTTATAAATGTTTGTAGATAGTGTAGAACTAACAATTAGTTCTGGTAAAGGTGGTGCAGGTGCCATCTCTTTTTGGACAGAAAAGTTTGTTTCTAAAGGTGGTCCTGACGGTGGAGATGGTGGACGTGGAGGTTCTGTATTTTTTAAAGTAGATAACAATACAGATACACTTTCAGCACTACGTGGTCGAAATCATATTAAAGCAGAAAATGGTCGTCCTGGTGAAGGACGGAAGTGTTATGGACGTAAAGGTCAAGATACCATTATTACCGTTCCTCCTGGTACTACTGTAGTTGACATGGAGACAGGTGAAGAACTTCTTGATCTTGTTAATGAGGGTGAGACTGTTCATGTTCATTGAAGGCGGTAAAGGTGGCTTGGGAAATATGCACTTTAAGAGTTCAAGTAATCAAAGACCTACCTATGCACAACCTGGACTGCCTGGGATTACTAAGCATGTAAGACTTGAAATGAAACTTATTGCAGATGTAGGTTTGGTTGGATATCCGAATGTAGGAAAATCTACACTTATCTCTACACTTTCAAACGCAAGGCCAGAAGTAGCCAATTATGAGTTTACTACACTGACACCGAAACTTGGTGTGGTGCATATGGGTGATTTTGATTCATTTATGATGGCAGATATCCCTGGTATTATCGAGGGTGCTAGTGATGGCAGAGGTTTGGGATTAGAGTTTTTAAAGCATATTGAGAGAACCAAAACACTGCTTTTGATGATCGATGCAGCCAATTACAGAGAGATGAAATATCAGTATGAGACACTTCTTGTTGAATTACAGCGTTATTCTGAAACACTTGCAACACGAAAACATGCGATTGCTATTACAAAAATTGATTCACTTTCACAAGATGAGGTTAATGTCTTGACAGAAACATTTTTATCGGACATAGGTTTAGAAGCGAATGATACATTACATAAATATAAAGCAGATCCAAACTATCTAAGTTATGGATTTAAGACAGACTTTGGTGTGAAATTACCAGAGGATAAACCATTTTTTGTACTCCCTATCTCATCTGTTGCACATATAAATACTGAGGCATTACGTTATGCTATCGGTGATTTTATAAAAAATGTTAAAGTAGAAAATGAAGCTGAGTAAGTAGGGTTTATGAAAAGAATAGTCATTAAAGTAGGCTCTCATGTCTTAACAGAAAATGGAGCTATTGCAAAGCCACGTATGTTGGCATTGGTAGAGTTGATCGCTAAATTAAAATTACATAAATATGATGTGATCTTGGTGAGTTCTGGTGCTGTATCTGCAGGTTATACACAGTTACCGTTAGATAGAAGTGTAGTGGCAAATAAACAGGCCCTTGCTGCTATTGGACAACCCTATTTACTTAAAATGTATCAAGAGAAGTTTGCCAGATTTGATTTACTTTGTTCACAAGTACTTTTAAGTGCAGATGTTTTCGATTCTAGAAAACATACAGAACATGCTAAAAATGCCATAGATACACTTTTAAAAAATAATGTCGTACCTATCATCAATGAAAATGATACAGTAAGTATTGAAGAATTGGTTTTTGGTGACAATGACAGGCTCTCTGCACATGTTGCACACTACTTTGATGCATCACTGCTTGTGATACTTTCAGACATTGATGCCTTTTATGATAAAGATCCAAATAAATATGATGATGCCAAACGTAGAGCAGTAGTAAATGCTCTTGGAGAGGATGAACTTAATGCTGAACATACGCCAAATAATGAATTTGCTACAGGTGGTATTGTGACTAAACTTCAATCTGCAGATTTCTTAATGAAGCAAGGTAGAGAGATGTTTTTAGCAAGTGGATTTGATCTTAGTGATGTCAAAGCCTTTCTTATTGAGGGTGAACATAAGGGTGGAACACTTTTCAAGGCTTTATAGCATTTGATTTGTAACAAGAAGAATAGCATGAAATATAAAATAGTTTACATGGGAACACCCCACTACGCAAAAGAGATCCTTAATACATTGATAGAAGCTGAAGATATGGAAGTCACTTTGGTTTTAACACAGCCAGACCGTCCAGTAGGACGCAAGAAAGTGTTGACACCACCACCAGTGAAATCATTAGCATTGGATCATGGTATCAATGTCTTACAGCCTAACCGTCTAAGTGATGAAGGTATAGAAAATGCTATCAAAGAGATGAAACCTGATTTTATAGTGGTGGCTGCATTCGGACAGATCTTACCTAAGAGTATATTGGAGATTGCTCCCTGTATTAATTTACATGCTTCATTGTTACCTCAGTATAGAGGGGCATCTCCTGTACAGCAATCTTTACTCAATGGTGATGAAAAAACGGGTGTGACTTCCATGTTGATGGAAGAAGGGTTAGATACTGGTCCTATGCTTGAGAAATTGGAGTTTATTATACCAGTAGAGATGCGTCTTCATGCATTGATGGCACAATTGACTTCTGATGCATGTCAACTTACACTTAGTACACTGAGAAACTATTATAACATCACTCCAGAAATACAAGATGAATCAGAAGCCACACTTTGTAAAAAAATTAAAAAAAGTGATGGTGAAGTGGATTTTGAAGATGCAAATGTGATTTATAATAAATACCGTGCATTTGAAGGATGGCCAGGTATTTTTACTTCAAATGGTACAAAACTAGATGGATTAAGTCTTATAGATATTACATCGAATAACAAAGTTTCAGAGATTCTTTCATTTGATGAGGATAGTGCAGTAGTCGGATGTAAAAAAGGAGCATTGAAAATAGCAACTTTACAGCCTGCATCTAAAAAACCGATGTCGGCCAAAGCATATTGTGTAGGAAGGGGGATGAAAATTGGAGATACTCTATTTTAATACGCTTCCTTCTACACAAAAATATCTGATTGAACAGTTAAAAGAGGGTATGTGTCCAAGCACCTATTGCGGTGATAAGTTCAGAACAAAGTTCAGGTCTAGGCAGTCGTGACAATTCATGGTCTGGTGGTGAAGGAAACTTTTTTGCTTCTATCGCAGTAGATTTAGATATGCTTCCTGAAGATCTTCCTCTTGGTTCTGCTTCTATTTACTTCTCATTTATTATGAAACAAACACTTGAGTCACTTGGTGAAAATATTTGGTTAAAATGGCCAAATGACTTCTATTTAAATGATGATAAAGTAGGTGGAACGATTACTAAAAAAGTGAATAATACTTTAGTGTGTGGAATTGGAATAAATTTAAAAAATGAGCAAAATGGCTATAGAGCCTTACAGTGCGATATTTCAGCCCAAGAACTACTTGAAAATTACGTTTTTGCTCTTGAAAAGTTTCCAAAATGGAAGCAAATCTTTAGTGAATATGAGATAGAATTTAACTTAAGCAGGAAGTTTTCAGTTCATATTGAAAACTATAAAAAGAGCCTATCTGATGCGACTTTATGTGAGGATGGTTCTTTGATAATAGAGGGGGAGAGGGTGTTTAGTTTACGATGAGTGAAGTAATTAGCATAGCCAACCAAAAAGGTGGCGTAGGAAAAACAACAACAGCAGTAAATTTGGCAGCCTCTTTGGCTGAAAAAGGCAAAAAAGTCCTTCTTTTAGACATCGATCCACAGTCCAATGCAACAACAAGTTTAGGCTTTAGTAGAAGTGATTATGAATATAATATTTATCATGTACTTATAGGAAGTAAAAAGCTTTCAGAAGTGATACTTAAAACAGAGATAAAAAACCTTAAACTTGTTCCATCAAACATTGGTTTGGTTGGTATAGAAAAAGAGTTCTATAATCCTAAGGCAAGAAATAGAGAGTTGGTACTTAAAGAAAGAATTAAAGAGGTTTCTTCAAAGTTTGATTTTATTATTATTGATTCACCTCCGGCTCTTGGGCCTATCACTATTAATGCTTTGAGTGCATCTGATTCTGTGATCATTCCTATTCAATGTGAATTCTTTGCACTTGAAGGTCTTGCACAGTTACTTAATACAGTGAGTCTTTTGAAAAAAACCATTAATCCAAAACTCAAGATCAAAGGTTTCTTACCTACGATGTACTCTGGACAAAACAATCTTTCAAAACAGGTACTTGCCGATTTAAGTCATCACTTCAAAGATAAACTTTTCCACATTAAAAAAGGGAAAGAGTGTATCGTTGTACCACGTAATGTAAAGATAGCCGAGAGTCCAAGTTTTGGTAAACCGGTTACATCTTATGCTGGAAGTTCTAAAGGTTCTGTAGCATATAGAGACTTGGCAACAGTAATAGCAAGAGGTTAAAATGGCATTAGGTAGAGGACTAGGAGAGATCCTTTCTGAAGTAGAAGAGGCTTATGAAAAAGATCTTGAGTAATATCGATAGTTTTGAACTTGAATCACAAGGTGCAAGGGTAGAAGAGTTACCAGTTGATCGTATTTCAGAGAACCCTTTTCAGCCGCGTAAACATTTTGATGAACAAGCACTTCAAGAGTTAAGTCAATCTATTTTAGAACATGGATTGCTTCAGCCAATAGTTGTTATAGAAAAAGAAGATGGATACCTTCTGATCGCAGGTGAACGCCGTCTTAGAGCACATAAGCTTGCAAAACTTGCAAATATAAAAGCGATCATAGCGGATGTAGATATAGATGAAGTAAGACTTCGTGAGCTTGCACTTATTGAAAATATTCAAAGAGAAGACCTTAACGCTATAGAGCTTGCAAACTCTTATGCTGAGTTGATCGATGTACATAATATCACTCATGATGAGCTCTCTTCTATTGTACATAAAAGTCGTTCACAGATCACGAATACTATGCGTCTTCTCAGTCTATCTCCTTATGCGCAGAAGCAACTTGTTGAAGGAAAAATATCTCAAGGACATGCAAAAGTTTTAGTGGGTCTTGATGATAAGAAGCAAAAAATTGTTATAGACAGTATTATCGGACAAAAACTATCTGTACGTGATACTGAAAATATGGTAAAGAATTATAAAGGCAGTGTCTCTGAAAATGTACCTAAAACAGCTACACCAAGACTACTTGAAAAGTATGCAGATACTTTAGCAGAGGCTTTACCTTTTAAGCATAAGTTAAAAGCAAAAAGTATTGAAATTAGTTTTGCAAATGAAAAAGAGGTTGAAAAGTTCTTAGCACAGTTACAGCAATGAATGAGAAGAAGATAAATATACTATTTAAATGTATGCTTTTATAAAATCTACACATCCCTTTTATATTTTAACGAATACCCAGTAATTTTAATCATAACCTCATGACAATAATGGTAAAATATTGCGAAATTACATGAGGAGTTTTAATGCTTGACATACATTTACCATTGATGTTGTTCGTATTAGCTTTGTTTTTAGCCCTACTTGTTCTTTTAAATAATATGCTATTTCAGCCATTGGTGAAATTTATGGATGATAGAGATCACTCTATAGCAAAAGATTTAGAAGCAGCAAAAGGTCTAAGTGGCAATAGTGACGAACTAAATGCAAAGGCAGATGAAATTATTAGCAATGCTAAAAATGAAGCTGCGGGAATCAGACAGAAAGCAATCGATGACCAGAAGACATTGGCTGCAAGTAAGATTGAGACCAAACAAAATGAATTAGAAACTGAGTATAACAAGTTTGTAGAAAAGCTTAACTCTGACAAAGAGAACCTTAAAAATTCTCTTCTTTCTCAAATGCCTCTTTTTAAAGAGAGCCTAAAAGCTAAATTTAGCAAATTATAAGAAGGGATGAATATGAAAAAAATAGTACTATTGTCTTTACTTATGGTACCTGCTATTCTTTTGGCGAGTGGTGATGCTGAATCAAGCCGTTACTTTGCTCAAACAGGTAGAGAGACAGACTTTTTGCCAAGAGTATTTAACTTTGTAATCTTTGCAGCATTGCTTTACTATTTACTTGCAAATCCGATCAAAAACTTTTTTAAAGGTAGAAGTGAAGGTATTGCAGCAGCAGTTAAATGAGATTGAAAAGAAACTTCAAGCAGCTAAAGATGAGAAAAAAGAAGCGCAAAATCGTTTAGATAAAAGTGAAAAAAAAGCAGAAGAAATTATTGCTGATGCCAAAGCAGAAGCAGTTCTTTTAGCAGAAAAAATCGCGGCTGCAAATCAAAATGATTTGGCTCTTTTAGATAAACAACTTGAAGAAAAAATGTCTTTAGAAGAGAGAAAGTCAGCAAGAGAAGCAATTGATGAAATCTTGAGTGAAAATATCACAAATGATGACATCATGCTGAATGAAGCTAAAGTTGTTGAAATTATTTCTAAGAAGGTGGCGTAATGGAAGAATTAATTGCTAAAAGATATGCACAAGCACTCTCTTCTGTATCTAAAGACCTTCCAGGTATTTTAGAAGTACTTAATGTACTGAGTGAAGCGATAAGTAGTTCTGAGATCAAGTCAACTTTAACATCTCCTATCATTTCAAGTGCACAAAAGACAGAAATGATCTTAAGTGCAGTTAGTGATGATAACAGCACACTTGTTAACTTTATTAAGATTTTAGGTGAAAACAAAAGACTTGATTTGATCCCAGCGATTACAAAAGTACTTAACACAGATCAGCAAAGAGTTTCAAATGAGTATGAGGGTGTATTGAAAAGTGCATCATCACTTGATGAAGCTACATTGGCTAATCTTGAAGAGACACTTAAAAAGTATACAGGTTCAACAATTAAATTGAAACAAGAAAAAAGTGACCTTGATGGGTTACGTGTTTCAGTGGATGATTTGGGTATAGAGGTAAACTTCTCTAAGCAGAGAGTTAAAGAACAATTAATTGATTTCATTAAGAAATCTTTATAGTTATCTAATAGAAAGGAGTATCAGTGGCAGTTAAATTGCAAGCAGATGAGATAAGTTCGATCATCAAAGAAAGAATTGAGAATTTTGAAATTGATGTTGACATCAATGAAGTAGGAAAAGTAGTAGGTATCGCAGACGGTATTTCAACAGTATATGGTCTTAACAATGTTATGGCTGGTGAAGTTGTAGAGTTTGATAATGGTGCTAGAGGACTTGTATTAAACCTTGAAGAGGCAAACGTTGGTGTTGTTGTTCTTGGTTCAAGTGCAGGTATCAAAGAAGGTATGAGCGTTAAAAGAGCTGGAGATCTTCTTAAAACACCAGTTGGTGATGGCATTGATGGGTAGAGTCGTAAACCCACTTGGTGAAGCCTATTGATGGTAAAGGTGCAGTTGAAGCAGCAGAGCACAGATTTGTTGAAGAAAAAGCACCAGGGATCATGGCTAGAAAATCAGTTCATGAGCCACTTCAAACAGGTATTAAAGCGATTGATGCACTTGTACCGGTTGGTAGAGGTCAAAGAGAGCTTATCATTGGTGATAGACAAACTGGTAAAACAACATTGGCTATTGATACGATCATCAACCAAAAAGGTCAAGATGTTGTATGTATCTATGTTGCGATCGGTCAAAAACAATCAACAGTAGCTGCTACAGTGAAAAAACTTGAAGAGCATGGTGCAATGGATTATACGATCATTGTAACTGCTGGTGCAGCTGATTCTTCAGCACTTCAGTTCCTTGCTCCTTATGCTGGTGTAACTATGGCTGAGTACTTCAGAGACAATGGTAGACATGCAGTTATCTTCTATGATGACCTTTCTAAGCATGCTGTTGCATATAGAGAGATGTCACTTATTCTTAGAAGACCTCCAGGTAGAGAAGCATACCCAGGTGATGTTTTCTATCTTCACTCAAGACTTCTTGAAAGAGCTGCAAAGCTTTCTGATGAATTAGGTGCTGGTTCTATTACTGCATTCCCTATCATTGAAACACAAGCAGGTGATGTTGCGGCGTATATTCCGACAAACGTTATTTCTATTACAGATGGTCAGATCTTCCTAGAAACTGACTTGTTCAACTCAGGTATCAGACCAGCGATCAACGTAGGTCTTTCAGTATCTAGAGTTGGTGGTGCTGCTCAAATCAAAGCAACTAAACAAGTTTCTGGTACATTGAGACTTGACCTTGCATCATTTAGAGAGCTTCAGGCATTTGCACAATTTGCATCTGATCTTGATGACTATACAAGAGGTCAACTTGAGCGTGGACAAAGAATGGTAGAGGTACTTAAACAAGGACCTTATGCTCCAGTTCCAATTGAAAAACAAGTTGTAATTATCTTTGCTGGTGCAAATGGATATCTTAGATGATATTCCTGTATCTTCTGTAACAAAATTTGAAGCAGATCTTATGCCATTTATGGAAGCAAAATATGCAAACATTCTTGATGCTATCAGAAATGAGAAAAAGATCTCTGATGATACAGATGGAGAATTACGTAAAGCTATCGAAGATTTTAAAGCTTCATTTGCTGGATAAGAAAGGCTTAGAATGGCTAATTTAAAAGAGATAAAGCGTAAGATAGGGAGTGTTAAAAACACACAAAAAACCACTAACGCTATGAAGCTTGTCTCTTCTGCTAAACTGAAAAGAACAGAAGAGCTTGCTAAAAGATCTAGAGTCTATGCTGCAAAATTGACTGAACTCTTAAATGAGATCGCTCAAAAAATGCAACAGTCAAATGCAGATGGTATAGATAATGTTTATTTTAAGGATGTACAAAATCCTAAAAAAGTAGATATTGTATTTATTACTGCAGATAAAGGTCTTTGTGGTGGTTTTAACTCACAAACAATCAAAAGAGTAAATAAATTGATTGCAGAGTATCAAAGCAGATGATGTTAAAGTACGTCTTAGAGCAGTAGGTAGAAAAGGTATTGATTATTTTAAATTCAACAATGTTGAATTAAACAATGAAATCGTTGGACTTTCTGCTGCACCTGACTTTAAGCAAGCTGCAGAGTTTATCTCTGAAGTGGCTGAATCATATGTAAATGGTGAAACAGATAAGATCATTTTGATCCACAATGGTTATGTAAATATGATCACTCAAGAAATTAGAGAAGATCAGGTTTTACCGGTGGATTCATCAAAATTAGTACTTAATACTGTTTCAACTTCAGAACTTGAAGTAGAACCAGATGATGATGATACACTTCTTGATGCATTGGTTAAGCGTTATATTGAGTATACAATGTATTACTCACTTATCGATTCATTGGCAGCAGAACACTCTGCTCGTATGCAAGCGATGGATGCAGCAACAAGCAATGCTAAAGAGATGGTTAAAGAGCTTACTGTGAAGTATAACAAAGCAAGACAAGAAGCCATTACTACTGAACTCATAGAGATCATCAGTGGTATGGAATCAATGAAATAATTAGAGGAGAAGTAATGACAGGTAAAATAGTACAAGTCTTAGGTCCCGTTCTCGATGTGGATTTTACAGACTACCTACCGGAGATCAATGAAGCGTTAGAAACAACATTCATGGTTGACGGTAAAGAACAAAAATTGGTTTTAGAAGTAGCAGCACAACTAGGTGATAACAGAGTTAGAACAATTGCTATGGATATGAGTGAAGGTGTAGTAAGAGGTCAAGAAGTTAGAGCAACTGGTGATTCTATCAAAGTTCCTGTAGGTGAAGAAGTTCTTGGACGTATCTTCAACGTTATCGGTGAAGCTATCGATGATGCTGGTGAAGTAAATGCTAAAGAATACTGGTCAATCCATAGAGATCCACCAGCATTTGAAGAGCAAAGTACAAAAACAGAAGTTTTTGAAACAGGTATCAAAGTAGTTGACCTTCTTGCTCCTTATAACAAAGGTGGTAAAGTTGGACTATTCGGTGGTGCAGGTGTTGGTAAAACCGTAATTATTATGGAACTTATTAACAACGTTGCTATGAAACACAGTGGTTACTCTGTATTTGCAGGTGTTGGTGAAAGAACACGTGAAGGTAATGACCTTTACTACGAAATGAAAGAATCAAACGTACTTGACAAAGTTGCACTGTGCTACGGTCAAATGTCAGAGCCTCCAGGAGCACGTAACCGTATCGCACTTACTGGTCTTACTATGGCTGAGTACTTTAGAGATGAGATGGGTCTTGATGTATTGATGTTTATCGATAACATCTTTAGATTTGCTCAATCAGGTTCAGAGATGTCTGCACTTCTTGGTCGTATCCCTTCAGCTGTTGGTTACCAACCAACACTTGCTAGAGAGATGGGTGCACTTCAAGAAAGAATTACATCAACAACTAAAGGTTCTATTACTTCTGTTCAAGCAGTATATGTACCAGCGGATGACTTGACTGACCCGGCTCCAGCGTCTGTATTTGCTCACTTGGATGCAACAACAGTACTTAACAGATCTATTGCTGAAAAAGGTATCTATCCTGCGGTTGATCCATTGGATTCAACTTCAAGAATGCTTGATCCGCAAATTGTTGGTGAAGAGCACTATAGTATTGCTAGAGGTGTACAGCAAATTCTTCAAAAATATAAAGATCTTCAAGATATCATTGCGATTCTTGGTATGGATGAACTTTCTGAAGATGACAAACTTGTTGTTGAAAGAGCTAGAAAGATTGAAAAATACCTTTCTCAACCATTCCACGTTGCTGAAGTATTTACAGGTTCTCCAGGTGTTTATGTTACACTTGAAGATACACTTGAAGGATTTAAAGGTCTTATCGAAGGTAAATATGATGACATGAATGAAGCTGCGTTCTACATGGTAGGTAACATGGCTGAAGCTATTGCTAAAAACGATAAGATTAACGCTAAGTAATCTTAGTTCTTGTCTTATAAAGGATAATTATGGAACTTATGAAGCTAGAAATAGTCACACCAAATGGTGTGATTTTTGACGCTGAAGTAAAACAGGTAACGTTACCAGGGTCTGAAGGTGAATTTGGTGTTTTAGCCAATCATGCTACTTTGGTATCGTTACTCGATACAGGTGTAATTGTGATCGACAAAGCAGATGGAAGTGAAGTAGCAGTGGCTATTAACTCTGGATATGTAAAAGTCGATGAAGAAAAAACAACTTGTATCGTAGATGGTGCAGTTGCTCTTTCTGGTGATGATAGTGATCTTGCAAAAGCACTTGAAGAAGCAAAAGAGTTACTTAAGAGTACAGAAGCTTCTAATACAGCTATTGCAGCTGCGGTAAGCAAAGTTGAACAAATTGGAAAGTCTTTCTAACGTTGGGCTCTCTCGTTACTTATTTCTTTGAAAGCAGTGCAATAACTATCTTTGTACTGCTTTTACTTTCAGTTTATTTTATCGCGACATTTTGGGTGTTTTTGGATAGATTTTATATCTTAAACTCACGTATCGCAGTCTGAAGCAAAATCACTTAAAGCACTTTATACAGGTCAGTCAAAATCAGTGGCAAGTAATTCACTTATTTTTACTTATCTATCTCGTGTTAATACACCAAATAAAGCGATACTTCAAGCAGCATCTTCTGATGCGATACGTGTTTCTACAAAAGGTCTTACCTGGCTTTCTATCATTGCATCTACTTCACCGTTTATTGGTCTTTTTGGTACGGTAATAGGGATACTTGAAACTTTTACTAAATTGGGAGCACAGTCAAGTGCTTCTTTGAGTGTTGTTGCACCAGCGATATCTGAAGCACTAATTGCTACTGCTGCAGGTATTGCAGTAGCAATATTTGCATATACTTTTCATCTTGATACTCAAACGTAAGGCTTATGAGTTAAGTTCACTGCTCGCTTCTCAATCAGAAGTGATCTTATCTCAGGTTAGTGGAGGACTAGATATGTTTAGTTGGGATGATAGTCCAGACTTGAACATTACACCTCTTGTGGATGTTATGTTGGTGTTGATGGCTATACTTATGGTCACTGCACCTACTATTACTTTTCAAGAACAGATAACATTGCCACAAGGTTCTAAAACAGTTAAGGTTGAAAAACCCAAAACACTTACCATACGTATGGATAAAGATCAAAAGATATATTTGGGTAAAGATATCTATGCTTTAGATACATTTGCAGATGATTTTGTAAATAAATCCGTGAAGTTTGATAAAAACTCAGAAGTCTATATACGTGCGGATGAAGACGTTAAGCTATAAAAATGTCATGTATCTTCTTAAAAGTGTAAAAGCAGCAGGTTTCGAGAAGGTCTCACTTATTACATTATGATAAAAAAGTCTTCTACGCTTATCTCAGGAGTCTTGGCTTTTGGTATCTATATTGTTCTCATTATTTTACTACTTTTTTATTTCAATTCACGAGATGAGAAAAAAGCTGTACATTATGTTAAAAAGAATGAAGAACGTATACGTGTTTCAATGAGCAGTCCCAAATCTAATCCTGAAAAAAAGACAAAAAAACAGATTAAAAAGGTTGAGAAACCAAAACCAAAACCTAAAGTTACACCAAAACCAAAACCAAAACCTAAAGTTACACCAAAACCAAAGCCAAAACCTAAAAAAATAGTTGAAAAAAAAGTCATTAAAGAAAAAGTAGTTAAAAAACCTAAAGTAGTCAAAAAGACTAAAGATGTTAATACAACAAAACCTAAAAAAGATCAATAAACCTAAAGATCTTTTTGCTAATGTATCTTCTGTGAAAAAAGTAGAAAAACCTAAAACACCGATAAAAGCGACTGATAAACCAGTAAAGCCTAAAAAAAGTACTATCGTCAAAACTTCTGATAAACCTAAGTGCTAGTAATTTGGTATCAGATTCATTAAAGATACAAAAAACCAGTGATCAGTGGTATAGAGAATGCATATTTGGCCATGATAGAAGAGAAGCTCAAAGGATGGCCAGCGCAAAGTGAATATGCAGGAGAGAAGGCAAAAGTATGGATAAAAGTAGAACCTAATGGAAGGTTTATATTTAAAGTTATTACTGCATCAGGAAGTGAAGCATTTAACTCAGGTTTAGTAGCCTATTTGAAACAGCTGCAAAGTATAGGTTTTGGTCATCATAAAGGGAATAGAGCTTATGAGTTAGATGTGGAGTTCATCGCTACAGAATAAGGGAATAAGATGTATAAAACAATTGCATATCAAGGCGTTGAAGGTGCCTACTCGGAGCAAGCCTGCAAAAATGCATATCCAGACTATTACACTATTGCATCTGATACATTTCATGAAGCAATGTGGATGGTAGAGAGAGGAGATGCAGACCTGGCTATGATTCCTTTGGAAAACTCCACAGCTGGCAGGGTAGAAGAGATCTATAGACTTATTCCTAAAATGGCACTGCATGTGATCGCTGAGCATTTTGAACCTATTGTGCATTGTTTACTTGCACTGCCAGATACAAAAATGGAAGATCTCAAATATGTTGCTTCTCATCCTCAGGCATTAGCACAGTGCCATAACAATATACTTTCATTAGGTTTGAAAGCAGAAGCAAAACTTGATACTGCTGGTGCAGCTAAAGAGTTGGTTATGCAAGAAGATAGACAAAGGGCAGCTATTGCTTCGAAACTTGCAGCAGATATTTACGGGTTACAGATATTAAAAGAGAACTTTGAAGATAAACATGGAAATACTACACGGTTTTTTATACTTTCAGGAAAAAAAAGTGTACCTCTTTATGAGCCATCCAAAAAATATATTACTTCATTGGTCTTTCAGGTACAAAATATACCTGCTGCACTCTATAAAGTACTTGGTGGTTTTGCAAGCAATGGTATTAACCTTTTAAAGATAGAAAGTTATATGGGAACACAAATGGTTCCAGGAAGTCAATTTCATATCGATATTGACGGGCATATCGATTCAGATATTATGAGAATTGCTTTAAAAGAAGTAGCATTCTTCGCAGAAGATGTCAGGATACTAGGTGTTTATGAGAGTCATCGAGATTATCAAGTAGAGTATGTGATTTAAAAATTCTACTTATACGAGAAGAAATATTTGAAATATGGTCGATCGTTTTTATAGTAAAGTACTTAAAGATAAATTGCTTGAAGTACCTTAAACAGAATATATCAGTGTATTCAATAAAATATAGCAGACATATATCCAACCACTGAACTATTGTCACCGCTTACATCTGCAGAAGTCCGGTAGTCTAATAATTTTGAAGAGAGTTTGAGATGTTGGGCTGCGAGGATCATAGCTTGGATACCAGTATATCCACAAGCTTTACATCCTTTTCCAAGTTCATTTAAATCAAGTTTTTCAACACCTTTTAAACAGTTTTTATCCAAAGTATTTGCTTCTTTCAGGTTATGAAAATGACTCAGATCAGAACTTATGACAATTGCATTATCCTTGTTATTTAAAAGTGCAGTGATAAGTTTGCCAATGTTTTTGCTGAAATATCACCATAGATAAGCTCTATGACTTTTGTTTTTGGGAAGTAGTGTTGTATAAAAGGGAGTTGTACTTCAGTGGAGTGTTCTTGTTCATGTGCTTTAGGTTCAAAACTGATATTGAACTGTTTGGCCAAAGCAAAAAGGTAGGCACTGTCTATCTCAACTTGACCGCAGGGTGTTTCGTATGTTTCATAATAACTTCCCGAGATGCCCCTAAAGTAATGGTGGTGACTTGGACCTATGACAATGATACGTTTTGCTTTTGAGCTATTTTAAAAATCTATATGCAAAGTTGGCTGTGAACCCACTATAGATATAGCCAGCATGTGGTACTATGATGGCCTGAGGAGTGATACTTTTAATTTTATCAGTGATGTTCATCGTATCAAATGTATGATTGAACTCCCTAATATACGTTTTTATTTTAGCACATTCCTTAGGATAAAACAGACCTTGTACAGAAGCTTTTCGTACACCCTTATCCATTATTTCTCTTTATACTTTTTTATTCTATATGTAGAGATCTCAGGATGCTGAGAGAGACAGTCACTACTTAAGTTGGCTTTCATACATAGGCTTGAAAAGAAATCATCAAATTTAGGTAGCTGTTCCCAGACTTGAGGTAAATATGTTGCCTGTTTACCGTTCAGTTTAAGTACGATACCATCTTGAAAAGGAACAACTTTATTTTTAAGGTCATCTATATCATCATAGTCCAAATGTTGAGGTTCTGAAAGAATAGAGACTTCTACTTTTATATGTTCTAGTTCTTCCAATCTTAGTGGCAAAAATCGAGGATCACGTAAGGCAGCAGCCTGTGCATTATGTATAATATCCTTATAAAGAGGGCGATAGGCTTGAAGTGAACCTATGCATCCTCGAAGCTGTTCATTTGGCCCGGTGGTAAGCGTGACAAAAGCAGCACCATCCTCTTTCAGAACAGGATATGTTTTTAAAGCATGCTCCAAATCAAAATCTTCAGGCTGATTTAGTGCAACTAAAATAGCAGCTTTGGCTAGGGCTATAATTATATCATTCACTGTAAACTCCTTTATATTTCATTCTATCATAAATTTAGTCATCAAAAAAGTATTTTTTGATATTATTGAATGCATGTTTTAAGAGAAGCAAGGATACAATTACAAATTAAATTAAATACTAAAAAATCGAGGAACATTCTTGAGATATTTATTAGCACTATGGGTATCGATTACCTTTTTTACAGTCAACATTTTTGGGGTAGATGCAACTCTTAAAATAGAAAAAGATGTTGAACAGCGGGCACGTATAGCACTTATGGACGGCTCAACTGATCAAAGCAAAAAGGTTTTTGATATTTTTGTTTCAGATCTTAAAATCTCCGGACACTTCTTGCCCGACAGTACACATCATATAGGAGATATCTCTTCAAACTATATTATTCCTTCTCTGAAAAGTCAAGAGTATGTACTTAAATATGCAATGGACCAACAATCGGGTACTAAACTTTTAGTACGTCTGTTAAAAGCTTCTGATGGTAGACAGATATTTAAAAAGAGTTATGGTATTCCAACAACAGCAAAAATGCCATTTTTGATACATAAAGCGATTAGTGACATGAACGAAGCTTTAAATTATCCGAGTATCTCTTGGATAAACAGATATGTTGCATATGCTGTGTATACAACTCCTGGTCGTAGTGAAATACGTTTAGCTGATTATACTTTCACCTATAAGAAAACCATTATTAAAGGTGGATTGAACCTTTTCCCTAAATGGGCAGATTCGGCACAGAGAAGTCTTTACTATACATCGTATCAAGGTACACTTCCGACACTGTATAAACTTAATATTTATGATGGTACAAAATCGAAGATAATAAGTTCAGAGGGAATGATGGTCTGTTCAGATGTAAACAAAGATGGTTCGAAGCTTTTAGTGACCATGGCACCGGAAGGTCAAGCAGATATTTATGAACTTGATCTTGCATCCAAAGCTAAGACAAGGATCACAGATTTCAAAGGTATTGATGTCAATGGTAGATATGTAGATGATGAAAGTCGTATTGTTTTTATCTCTAACAGGTTAGGATATGCAAATGTATTTAAAAAATCTATACATAGTGCGGCAACTTCACAAGTGGTGTATCATGGGCGTAATAATAATGCTTGTGATGCTCATGGAGATAAAATAGTATACACCAGTAGAGAAAGTAATAATGCATTTGGAAACAATACGTTTAATTTGTACCTTACATCTTCTGGAAGTTCGGACACAAGACCTATTACAACAACAGGAGCAAATCAATTTCCCCGTTTTTCTACGGATGGATCGGTCATACTTTTCCTTAAGCAGAGCGGTAGAAGCTCTTCTATAGGATATACAAATCTTACAAGTCACCAAAGTTTACTTTTCCCGTTTAACGATAGAAAAGTTCAATCTTTTGATTGGTAATATATATTTAAAGGATATAAAATGACACAAAAATTACTATTAGCAACAACAATAATTTCATTGATCTTGAGTGGGTGTAGCCAAAATGCTCCAGATGTAGGAAAAAATAATATTTCAGATGCAAGCCATATTGACGGTGATACAGTTAGTATAGATGAGAGTTCTTACGGTTCTGCTGGAAATTATAACAGCAGCAGTGACGGCTTTAAGAGTATCTATTTTGCTTTTGCAGATTATTCTATTTCTCCAAATATGGAAAGCAATATGAATCGTAATACTGAAGTAGCTAATGCAGCATCGTCTAAAATAAAAATAGAAGGTAACTGTGATGAATTTGGTACGGATGAGTATAACTATGCTCTAGGTTTAAAACGTGCTAAAGCGGTAAGAGACAGCATTGCGGCACAAGGTATCGATACAAGTAGAATGGTTATGGTAAGTTTTGGTGAGAGCAATGCTGTATGTAGTGAACCTAGTGACAGTTGTTACGAAAGAAACAGAAGAGTTGACCTCCGTTTAATTAAGTAGGCAGAGATATGGACCGAATGTTTAACAAGTACGTAGTACAGTGTGCTTAATTGCACTTGCTAGTACTGTATATTTACATGCTGAACCTTCTGTCTATGGGTTTGGAAGTGATGATACAGAAGATTCGCAGATATCTGAAGGCAGTACAAGAACTATTGCTGCTTTGCAACAAAAAATAGCACAACAAGATGAGAGAATAGATGGTCTCACTACAATTAGTTGAAGGGTTAAGTGCATCTATTTATGAGCTGCAGCAGTCTAAGTCGACAGACACTTCTTCTTTAAAATCTAGTACTTCATCAGATGATGCATTACTGAAAAAGTTAGCAGCTATGATTGATGATATTAATGCCAACTATGTTAGTAAAGAAGAACTTCAGAAAGCACTAGGCGGTAAAATTACCGCTAAACCTCCTATTAAAAAAGCAGCGAATAAAACAGAAGATTCTCTTGAGAGTACAAATACTACCGAACTTTATAGTGAAGGTGTGAGATATTTTGTAAAACAACATTATGATGAAGCAAAAAAAAGATTTACTATAACAGATGCAAAACGGTATAAACCCGCAGCATCAAACTACTATTTGGGTGAAATCGCATACTATACCAAGAAGTATGAAGATGCAATATTTTATTTTAAAAAGAGTGCAGGTCTTTATGATAAAGCTTCTTACATAGATACGCTACTACTTCACACGGCAGTATCGCTTGAAAATACTGGGGACAAAGGTCAGGCAAGAGTATTTTATGAAAATATTATAGAAAACTATGCAGGTAAGAAAACGGCGCAGATTGCTAAAGAAAGATTAAAAAAACTTTAGGACAATATGATGTTTAAATTACTCTTCATTTGTATGTCTATTCTTACTACAGGAATGACCAGTGAAGAGTATGAAGTCTTGCCCCTTATAGGTACAGAGACTATGCCTATTGATAAAACAGTTTTTAAACTTATTAAAAATGATAGTGAAAAAATAGTTGATCTCACAGGAAAAAACTTTATCGTTGTATCTGTACGTGAACGTGGAAGTGACGGTCGTTTTTATGCTGTAGACAGTGATGGTACAGTATGGTGGAGTGGTCCTGTAACATCTGGTGCACCTGAGTTTAGAAGTCCATCAGGTATTTTTACTATCTTTCAGAAAAAACGTTACCATATGTCAACATTTATGGCCTGATGAAAGCGGTGTAAACAATATGGATTATATGATGAAGTTTACTCAGAGAGGTCATGCGTTACATAAGGGAAGTGTAGATTGGATGTCCCATGGCTGTATACACATTGATCCAAAGGATGTACCAGTGATCTATAACTGGTCTAACTATAATACCAAAGTAGTCATTACCAGACATAGCTATATGCCTTTTGCAAGAGAAGATTTGAAAAGAATTTACGGGAAGAGATAAAGAAGTCTATTACAACTCTTTCGCTCTTTTATAGGCTTTTTCTATGGCATTCATAAAAGCTGCTCTTACATTGCCATCTTCGAGTGCTGCATAACCTGCAGCAGTTGTGCCGCCTGGACTCATCACGCCGTCTTTAAGAAGTGAAGGATGTATCTCTTGTATGAGTTCTCCAAAACCTAAGAAGAGACCTCTCATAGCAGCCATGGCATGTTCTCTTTTAAGTCCTTGTTTGACAGCACCATCTGCTAGTGCTTCGGCAACAAGTGCTAAATATGCAGGGCCGGAACCGGCCAATGCAGTCGCAATATCTATCTCTTTCTCACTGTCCAACCAAAGTGTTTCACCTATGGCACCTAAGAGTGTGTGTGCTTCTTCTTTAAACTCTGTATCACCAGTAAGTGTAGTCATAGATCTACCTACACTAGCAGCAAGATTTGGCATAGTTCTTACCACAGCATTGGTATTGAAATACTGTTTAAGTTTTTCAAGAGATGTTCCTGCAAGTACAGAATAGATGACTCTTGCTGTACCTGTAAGTCTAGCAGCTACTTCTTCTACATTGGCAGGTTTGACACATAAGAGTATGGTTTTATCAGTGATATCAAAATCGTCGAGGAGGTATTTTTTTATTTGTGTACCCAGTGCTTCTTCAAAAGCATTCAGTTTTTCCATATTTCTTCCGACTACTTCAATATCGTATGTATCCTTGAGACCTTTGGCGATGCTAAGTCCCATGTTCCCATTACCTATAAATGTGATTGTTTGCATTTTCTACCCTTATTGATATCATACTTCGTTACCTATACCCTAACAGGCTTTTATAGAAAATTAGTAAATTGTTTCCCGTAAAAAATTTACCTTAGGTAAGAAGTATCTTTATATTAATTGATAGGATTATAACATTATTAGTATTTATTTGTTAAAATAGGCCCAATTATAGAGATAGGAATAATAATGGAAGCATTTTTACAGGAAGCCAAAGCATCAAGCAGGATTTTATCTACAGTAAGCGGAGCGGATAAAAATAGAATTTTAAAAGAGATGGCAGCAGCTTTACGTGTCAACACAGGTGACATCCTTAAGGCCAATGCACTGGATATGGCTGATGCAGAGACAAACAACCTCGCAGCTTCACTCAAAGACAGACTTTTTTTAGATGAGGGGCGTGTAGAGAGTATGGCTGTTGCAATTGAAGAGATTTCTGCACTCAAAGAACCAGTGGGGCGTGTACTTGATGGTTGGGTGACAGAAGATGGTCTTAAGATAGAGAAAGTCACTGTGCCTATAGGTGTGATAGGTATCATTTATGAATCCCGTCCGAATGTGACTTCCGATACGGCGGCATTAAGTTTTAAATCTTCAAATGTTTGTGTACTCAAAGGCGGGAAAGAAGCACAGCATTCAAATGAAGCAATTGCTAAAGTTTTGCAGGGAGTACTTGCGTCCAATAATCTGCCAGAAGCAATTATTTCACTTATACCAGATGCTTCACGTGAGGGAGTATCAAAGCTCATTAAGATGGATAAGTATGTAGATCTTATAGTGCCTCGTGGCGGTGAAGGTCTGATCCGTTATGTGAGTGAAAATGCTTCCGTTCCTGTAGTAAAACATGATAAAGGTCAGTGTCATACCTATATAGATGAAGATGCCAATGTGCAAAATGCTATTGCTATTGCTATCAATGCTAAAGTGCAAAGACCGGGGGTCTGTAATGCAATGGAGACACTACTTGTAGATGCAGCTATTGCCGAGGAAGTACTTCCTCAACTCAAAGAAGCATTTGATGAAGCACATACGCAACTTAAAGGGTGTGAAATTACACAAAAGAGTATAGATGTAGAGACTGCAACCGAGGCAGATTATGATACAGAGTATTTGGCCAATATTTTAAATATTAGAGTTGTTGATGGAGTAAATGGTGCCATTGATCATATCGTACGGCATGGTTCTGGTCATTCTGAAGCGATCATTACTGAGAACATTACAACAGCGGAAATTTTCCTTAATGGTATAGATGCAGCAGCTGTGTATGTGAATGCCTCTACACGTTTTACAGATGGTGGAGCATTTGGGTTTGGAGCGGAAGTCGGTATTAGTACTAACAAACTCCATGCACGCGGTCCTATGGGTATAGAGGGATTAACGACATATAAATTCAAGATCTATGGCTCAGGGCAGATACGGTAAAAAGTTACTTTGCCTAAGGCACACTAAAGTTTGATTAGCTAGAATAACACAAATTTAATATATAGGAAACATTATGACAATTACAAATGAAAATTGTGTAGTAGGTATCGAATACGAAGTTAAACAAGCAGGTACAACAGAAGTTGTAGACAGCAACAAAGGTGCAGCACCACTAGAATTCATCATCGGAAAAGGGCAGATCATTCCAGGTCTTGAAAATGCACTTGTGGGTATGAGTCAAGGTGAAAGCGGAGATATTATGGTTGCAGCTGCAGATGCGTATGGAGATGTAAATCCAGAAGCAATGCAAACACTTCCAAAAGATCAGTTCGACGGTGTTGATCTTGTAGAAGGTATGACACTTTATGGTCAAGGTGAAGGTGGTCAAACTGTACAAGTAACAGTAAAATCATTCGATGATAACGAAGTACAAGTAGACTTTAATCACCCATTGGCTGGTAAAGACTTAATGTTCTCAGTAACTGTTGTAAGTGCAAGAGAAGCAACTGCAGATGAAGTAACTTCTGGTGTAGTTGGTGGTGCACCGGCATCTGGTGGTAGCTGTGGTACTGGATGTGGTTGCCACTAATCCATCTTTTTCTTTAGCGTCATCTTTTTGTTAAAGAGTGGCGCTATATTCACTCCTTCCTTTAACATATTACTCTGTACTTTTTTAGATATCTACTCAAACTTGGCCAACCCCAACGAAAGTAAATATACTTTCTGATATATCAAAATCTCCTTTTTTGTTTAAAATTTGTACTACAATCATTAGTGATTTGTATGATATTTTGATAAAATATACTCTTAGAATTTTTTAAAGGGATAGCATGAATAACATAGAAGAGCTTTTTGATATCAATATCATATTGATAAATCTGTTTTCATCTTTAGAGACAATAAGAGATCAAAAAAAGATTGAGCTTATCTATGATATGCAAACGACAATACCAAAAGAATTGAGAGGTGATCCTACAGTATTGTTACGATTACTTACCAAAATGCTCACTTTTGTTTTACAAAACACTGATAAAAAAGAAATAGTGTTGTCTCTTGAAGCTCCTGCAGATTTTTTCTATGAAGAGTTAATGTCTTTTAAAATTAATGAAACAAATATAGCTAAAGAAAAGGTTTTGGAATTTTTAGAAACCAATTTAAGTAAGGATCTTGAAATTCTTCAGGGAAAGATTGTTTATGATAGAGATACAGATATCCATTTAGATATACCTTTTAAAATAAATGAGTTGGGGTTTAGACGGCATTATAGATTACCAGATGTATCCATGCTGGATAAGAAGGTTTTATTGATCTGTGAGAGTGAAAAAGCTAGCGCAAAGTATCAAGGAAATGCTTAACTACTTTAAATATGAGGTTGATGTGGGATTTGATGCATTCAAAAGGCAAGGAAATGATCTGACTCCATATGATATTCTAATCGTAGAAGATAAAATGAATTCAGAGGAGTTTGAACATATCATTGCCGGAGTGCAGCAAAATATACCCCTTAAATATGTGATCTTAAAAGATGATCATGATGTAGAAACAAAAACAATAAGTGTCTCTACACATTTGATCAAACCAGTTACTGAAGAGAGTATCTATGAATTGATCGTATCACTTTTTAAGAATGGTGTGCATGAGAGAGAGGTCAGATCACAGGCTCTAAAAAATATTGTTGATCTTGAAAAAGTGCTTCAGGTAAAAAAGAATGATATAAATGAAAATAACATAAATCAAAATGGTGTATTGGAAGATCAACTTCATACTATGATCGAAAGTAAGAAAGGTACATGAATTAGCTATTTTGGATAGAGAACTAGGAGAACTGAACACAAAAAAAATGGGTTTAAAATATGCAAATGAATTAAAAAACTTTTTAGATACTTTTGATCGTTCTGATATCTATTTTAGAGATATTGTACATGAAAAAGCAACACATAAAATTAAAGAATTTTGTATAGACCTTGAAAAACATGCAAAGCTTATTGGGGCTGAGAGTATGTTGAAATTTGCAGATATCGTAAGTCTCATTTTCGTTTATAATAAACTAGATATGTTGCCAATTTATCCGGGAAAGTACCATATCGAATTACAAAAACTTATTGATGAGATCAAAAAAGATCTACGTATAAAATAGTCGGATAGACTAGATCTTTTCCATTGCTTCAAAATCACTTTTAATCGTGTCACAATCTGGAAAGGCCAATCTTTTGGGATGTTCTCAAAAGAAGTATCTAGCTCTCTAATACTACATTCAGAATCTGATAATATTTCGTCATAGATTATATTTACAGAGCGTACAAATTGACTTTTTATCCAAGATAATCTTTCTCATGTCAGGTGTTACTATCATATCATAATTTGAAAGATGTTAAAATACATAAAATATTTTAATACTTCTAAAGGACACGTATGTCAATCAAATGCGCATTTTTATTTCCAGGACAGGGTTCACAAGCTGTAGGGATGGGTCAAGACTTTTTTAACAACTCTGATATTGCAAAACAGATGGTAGCTGATGCCAGTACAAGAACAGGTATTAATTTTGAAAAGCTGCTTTTTGAAGAGAATGAAAATCTTGAGAAAACAGAGTTTACACAACCTGCTATCTTACTTGTATCTGACTATAGCTCATAAGCTTTTTGAAAATGAAATGCCTATCAAACCGGTTTATGCATTGGGTCACTCTTTGGGTGAATTTTCTGCACTTGTTTCTGTAGGTGCAATAGATGCTATAGATGCTGTAGAACTTGTGAATCTTCGTGGTAAACTTATGGCTGAAGCATGTGCTGGACAAGATGTGGGGATGATGGTATCTTTGGGTCTTGAAGATGAGGTAGTTGAAGAGATCTGTGATGCACAAAGAGAAGCAGGTATGAAAGTATGGCCTGTAAATTACAATGCTGAAGGACAGATAGTTATCGCCGGTATCAAATCTGATCTTGAAGTATTAGCTCCTCTATTGAAAGAGGCTAAAGCAAAAAGAGCAATGCTTTTGAATATGTCAGTGGCAAGTCATTGTCCACTGCTTGAGAGTGCTACTGCACCATTGTCTGAGAAACTTGCAGAGATGTTAAAAGATGAGTTCATTGCACCAGTGATCTCTAATGTAACAGCGAAGACATATGATACGAAAGCAGAAGCACTGGACTTACTACCGAAACAGTTGGTTTCTCCTGTACTCTACAAGCAGTCTATAGCAGCATTTGATGATTCTGTAGATTGTTATGTTGAGTTTGGACATGGTGGTGTTCTTAAGGGACTGAACCGTAAGGCAACTTCAAAACCTCATTTTGTTGTTTCAGATATGGAGTCGCTTCAAATAGCGCTAACTGAGATCGCTAAATTACAGTAACTTATAACACGTATCAAAATAGAAAAGGAAGTATCAATGGCAAAGCGTAAAATAGCAATTATGGGTGCAATGCCTGAAGAGATAGAACCCATCATAGGCAAACTTGACAATGTACATACAATAGTATATGGAGATAATAAATACTATGAAGGTTCTTACAATGGACAAGAGGTTGTAGTTGCATACTCTAAAATAGGTAAAGTATTCGCAACTTTAACTGCTACAACGCTTATAGAAAAATTTGGTTGTGATATACTCCTTTTCTCTGGTGTAGCAGGAGCGATAAGTGATAAACTTAAAATCGGTGATCTGATCATAGCAAATGGACTTTGCCAACATGACTTGGATATTACTGCATTTGGTCATCCTTTTGGATATGTACCAGAGGGAAAAGTGTGTATTCCTACAGATGCAGGGTTACGTAATATTGCACAAGAAGTAGCTAAGAAAAAAGGATTAACACTCAAAGAAGGTCTTATTGCAACAGGAGATCAATTTGTTGCAGATGTAGAACGTAAAAACTGGATAGCTTCTACCTTTAAAGCAGATGCTTTAGAGATGGAGGGTGCAAGTGTTGCAGTAGTGTGTAATGCTTTAAATGTACCTTTTTTCATTTTGCGTGCCATCTCTGACAGTGCTGATATGGATGCAAGTTTTAATTTTGATGAATTTTTGGAAAGTTCAGCAAAAATATCTGCTGATTTCATCTTGAACATGGTGGATGAACTTGGACAATAATCAAAGACGTATTCCCTCTAAAAGCATACCTGTAAGTAAAAAGCTGCTTAAATTGGCGGGTAAGACCAATGCAGAGTTTAAACTGATAGGAGAAGGTGATAAAGTTCTGGTTGGACTCAGCGGAGGAAAAGACTCTCTTGCACTTGTACATATTTTGAAGCATATGCAGCGGCATGCACCTTTTAATTTTGAGTTTGAAGCTTGTACCATAAAGTATGGTATGCCTGATGAACATTATGCATTTCTTGAAGCACACTGTAAAGAGTATGGTATTAAACATACAGTGTATGATACCAATATCTTTGATATCTCACATGATACGATACGTGACAACTCTTCATTCTGTTCTTATTTTTCACGTATGAGAAGAGGGGCACTTTATAGTTTTGCAGAAGAAGGTGGTTTTACGAAGGTAGCACTGGGACATCATTTTGATGATACAGTAGAGAGCTTTTTTATGAATATGTTTTACAATGGAAGTATGAGAGCCTTAGCACCTATCTACAAAACAAGTCGAGGCTTTCATCTTATACGTCCATTGATACAAGCAAGAGAGACACAACTGCGTGCTTTTGCGCAAGAGAATAACTTGCAAGTGATAGGTGATGAAGCCTGTCCTGCAATGCTAAAAGATGTGAAGATGCCTTATGCAAGAGCAGCTACTAAAGAGTGGTTGTCCGGACTTGAAAAGGAGAATAAAGACATTTTTAAAATGTTCAGAGCTTCATTTAAACATATACATGATGATACTTTTTTTGATCCAGAACGTTGGAATAGAGATGATATAAAGGAAATACTGTGAAACTGTTTTTACTGTTACCCTTACTTTTTGTGAGTTTGTTTGCAGATGATGACCTAGATCCGTCAGATTTAGCTCCAGATGAAAATATACACCCTTCAGAATTTACGGTTAAATTGATAAAAAACTGTGAGGTTCTTGCATTAAGCGTAGAACCTGACCGTAAAGCAAAAAAGATCTATACCAATATATGGACAAATGGCTGTGTCCAAAATCTTGGCTGTATAAGAGAGGTCACTCAAAAAGAACTTGATGCGTTACCTGAAAACGAAAAGAGATTTTATGGCATGGAAATACCCTGTATGGTGTAAAGTGGATGCCAATGGCAAAAGAGGCTGGGTACGTAAACAGTTTCTCGTAGATGAGCCTTGTAAGCAGCAAGACTGAGTATTTTCGAAAAAGTATGAATATATTTACAGCCACAGTATCAGGACGTCTGGACAAGATACTTGCAGTCCAACTTGATGTAAGTCGTAATCAAGTTGAAAAGCTTGTAAAAGAAGGGCTTGTATGTGTGAATGATAAAATGATCACAAAGAGCAGTTTTAAAGTTACGGAAGGTGATATTGTTTCTTATATGTATTAAAGAAGCAGAAAAAAGAGTGGCTCCACCTATAGATTTTGATGTAGAGATACTATATGAAGATGAGTATCTTTTAGTGGTCAATAAACCTTCTGGACTTGTGGTTCATCCTGCACCTTCCGTGAAAGAGCCTACACTTGTGGATTGGTTGATCCATAAGGGAATATCTCTTTCAACGATCAGCGGAGAAGAGCGTTATGGTATCGTACACCGTATAGATAAAGAGACTACGGGTGCACTGGTGGTGGCCAAAGACAATAAAATACATGAGGCATTGAGCTTACAATTACAAGATAAAAGTATGGGACGTTACTATTTGGCGTTGATTGATTATCCGCTTAAAGATGATACCGTAGTAGATAAACCCATAGGACGTAATCCTAAAAATAGGCTCAAGATGGATGTGGTCCCTGATGGAAGATCTGCGAAAACAGCATTTGTAAAACTGCTTACAAGCAACTAATGGTGTTGAACTTATAGCAGCAAAACTGTTTACGGGAAGGACGCATCAGATACGGGTACATTTAAATACGCTTGGACGTCATATTTTAGGTGATGATTTATATGGGTTTAAGAGCAAAAGAGATAAAATCTCTAGAGTTAATTTGCATGCATATTTACTGTATCTGGTCCATCCTGTAACCGGTAAAAGAATGGAGTTCCTCGCCCCACTTTTTGAAGATATGAAAGTGTATATATCTAAAAATTTTGATCAAGGTAAAGTGGATGAAAAAATCGATCCTCATACTCTGGGTACTCTCTTTAATAAATTTTAATGGTTGTGGTGCTGCTAAGGGATTGATGACATATGGGACAGATCCTGCATTAGATACTATTACGCAAGTACATGCTTTACCTAAGATGAACTCTGTAGGTTTTGAGTGGGAAAAGATAGAGGATCATCGTATACATGGTGTGAATATTTACAGAGAAAATGTTTCACAAGCTATACCTAGTTACAAACGTATAGGTACAGTAGGTAACCGTTATGCAACACACTTTGTGGATAGACATGTGAACGCAGACACTACATATCGTTATACTTTTAGTACTTTTTCGTTTGGAAAAGAGTCTAGACGCAGTGAACCGATCGAGGTAAAAACACTACCTGCATTCTCGGAAGTCTCTTTTGTGAAAGCTTATAAAGTAGCACCCTCTGTAGTAAAACTTCTATGGAAACCACATGAGATACAAGTATTAATAGCTATATCGTAGAACGCTCTGTAGACGGATCTGAATGGAAATTTGTCTCACAGGTAAAAGGACAATTGATGGCAGAATACATTGATACTTTTGTGAGAAGTGGACATACATATAGTTACCGGATCATTGCACAAAGTTTTGACAAGATACGCGCTAATCCTAGCCAACCAACAAAAATTACATTATAAGCAGGAACAATGCCACATTTAAAAGTTACCCCTTTTGATACTTCTATAGTAGAACAACAGTTAAACAAAAGTCCAATGATGACTTTTTGTGCTAAAGCACTGAACCGTAATGAGATGCTGATAGGTGTTGAACATGCAGGAGAAGAATTTTTACTGCAACTCAAACCAGATGAGAAAGCCTATTTGTTAAAATATGATAAAGTAACCAGACCTCTGAAGGTGAACATACTAAAAGAAGCATTGGAGAGTGTTTCAAATGAGTTGAATCTGGATGTACTCTCTTCAAATATTACTATATCAAATACTAAAAGTGCACTCTCTTCAGAACATTTTAAGAAGATAGAAGATTTTGAAAACATTACATATCCTAAAGAGAAGATCTCTGTTGAAGTGGGATTTGGGAGTGGACGACATCTGCTTCATCAGGCAAAAAAGAATCCCGATACGCTTTTTATAGGAATAGAGATACATACACCTTCTGCGCAACAGGTACTTAAACAGATAGAACTTCAAAAACTTGACAACATTTGGGTAGTGAATTATGATGCAAGACTGTTTTTGGAGATGTTACCTTCAAATGTATGTGAACAGATATTTGTGCACTTTCCTGTACCTTGGGATAAGAAACCACACAGAAGGGTTATAAGTTCCAGTTTTTTAGATGAATCTATGAGAGTATTAAGAAAAGGAGGGCGTTTAGAACTGCGTACAGATAGTGACAAGTACTTTTGGTATGCACTAGAGACTTTCTTTGCTGTTCCTAAGGTTGAAGTTAAAGTACGTAAAAATGAAGCCTTGGAGGTTACGAGTAAGTATGAGGCAAGATGGCTTAGACAAGAGAAAGATATCTATGATGTCTATGTTAAATGTACACAGGAATCAGCACCTAAAGACGTGACTATAGATTTTAATTTTAATGATGTAAAATATACCAAAGGAATAGAAGAACGTTTACCTACAAAAGCATTGGTTTTTGAGGGGTATTTTATACACTTTGAACGTGTATACAGAATATCTGAAGAAAGTTTCCTTATAAAATGTGCTTTTGGAAGTTTTGATAGACCAGAACATAAATATATTATATTAACAAAAGAGAGTTGTAGATATTTTGTTTCACCTCCCGTGAAGACAACAGTCAACTATCAGGCACATCAAAAACTAGCTGAGCTAATAATGCTCGTTAAAGGAGAGTAGAGCATGTCTAATGTGATACACGCTTCACATCTTACACTTACTTATGGTAATGCAGGAAAAGAAGTTATTAAAGATGCTAATTTTAGCATTAAAAAAGGTGAGTTTGTTTTTATAACCGGGCCGAGTGGTTCAGGTAAATCAACGCTGCTTAAAGCACTTTACGGAAAGTTGAAACCAACTGAAGGTAACCTTGTTGTAGGTGGACTGGATCTAGCGAATGTACGTCCACGTAAACTTCAAGAACTTAGAACACATATGGGAATTATTTTTCAGGACTATAAGCTTGTAAATGAGTGGACAGTGAAAAAAAATGTTGTTTTACCTCTAATGATAGCAGGATATGCTACTGAGGTACAGGATACACAGGCACATAGATTGCTTAAACACGTAAAACTTCCTGATCATGCAGACAAGTATCCATTGGAACTGAGTGGTGGTGAGCAGCAGCGTGTAGGTGTAGCAAGAGCGTTGGCAAAAAATCCGGTGCTGATACTTGCAGATGAACCTACAGGTAACCTTGATGACTATTCATCAAATGTGATTTGGGATTTGATGGAAAATGCATGTCAGCAGCTTGATACAACAGTCTTGGTCGTAACACACAAAATCCCAACGATTTTTTCCTTACCATACAGACACTTTATTATAGAGAGCAAGGGTGTGTATGAAGTTCATTAAAAATCATCTTATGTTTATTTTGCCACTTATGGCAATTTTATTAGGTATTGAGTTCTATCTGGTCTTTGAACGTACAACAAACTACGTATGAAAAAGGTCTTAAAGAGGGCTATTCTATGCTGGCTGTAACCAAAAAGCCTATGGAACTTTCATCTTTTCAAGCACTCAATGATCATATCAGTAGTTCTGAACAAATAGAGCGTGAAAGTATTGTTTCAGAGGTAGCTAAAGGTGTAAGTAAAAGCAGCAGCAAAGAGATAGTGGCAGCACTTCCCTATTTTTATAACCTTGGATTGGATTCTTATCTCCATACTTCAGAATTAGAAGATATCAAAAAAGATCTTGAATCTGATACCAATATCAAAAAAGTTGAAACATTTGGCAGTAGTTATCAATCTAGTTATAGACTTTTTTCTTTCATTAAATTTATGTTAAAAGTATTTATCATTTTCATGGCAGTTGTGAGTCTTTTTCTTATTATCAAACAGATGGAGATATGGAAATATGCACACAAAGAACGTATGCAGGTCATGGAGATATTCGGTGCACCCTTGATGCTTAGATCCGGTGTACTTTTTAGAGTAGCTTTTATAGATGCAATAATTTCGACCATATTGGTCTCTGCAATTTTCTTTTATACCAAGTTTTACTGGGCTACCCAAAGCGGGATAGACATCATGATGCAAAACCAGGAAGCACTTTTTAAATACAGTGATATAGGTATTTTGTTAGCTTCTGCTGTGTTGATCGTTATTATTGCTGTTTACACGGTTGTGTTTAGTAGTAAGGGAGTACAGGAGTGAAATCCTTTATTCTGATCAGTTTTGTAGCTATAGGGTTACTTCATGGTGCATCAACCACAACAAAGATAGAAAACTCCAAAAAAAATCTCTCTGCTACATCGGTTGCTAAAAATAAGGCAAGCAGGCAACTTAGTAAGATTGCTAAAGATATACAAGTTACAGAGAAGGATATTGTCTATCTTGAAAAGAAGATGGGTGAGCTTGAAAAAGATCAAGAAAAAAGTGAACAAGAGTATGAATTATTAAAAACCGAATTAAGTCGATCTGAAAAAGATTTAAAGATGACAAGTCAGGCATTAGAGGAAAAACATAAAGCATTTATCACTTTGCTTTCCGAACAATTTTCAATCGTCTTTGCAATGGATCAGGCACATGCACCTACTAAAGAATCTATACTGTTGCAAGAAGTCTATATTGCATACAAAAACTATAATACCAAGATATTATCTGAATTAAGAACAGATATTGGAATGCTTAAAAAAACAAAAAGATAATAAGACTGTTCAACGTAATAAAACCAAAAATGAGATTGCACGTATAGTGAAAAAAAGAGATGATTATGCACAAAAAAAGCTGGCGAAAGAGAAGTTACGTAAAAAGCTTACTGCAGATGAAGAGAAATATAATATAGAGCTTGCAAAGATAGTAGATAAACAGAACTCTCTTCGATCTACTTTGGCTCAACTCAATATTTTACACAAACAAGAGGTAATTGAAGCACGTAAGAGAGCTGAAGCTGAAAAAGAAGCAATGCGCCTTGAAAAAGAGAGACAAAGAGAGATACGTGAAGCCAAAGTATTGGCCCGTGCCAAAGAAAGAAAAGCCCAAGAGGCTTTGAGGCAAGCAAAAACTGAACAAGAGAGAAAAAAAGCACGTTTAGCTGCTGCTGAAGCAAGAAAAGAAGAGCAGAAAGTATATAAAGAGAGTGAAAAAGTAAGGCAGGTAAACTCTTCTTATAAAAAGTCTAAAACCTATGCGTATAGAGGTGGAAAAACGATTTCTCCATTGCCTGGTGCGAAATTAGTAAAGAAGTTTGGTACCTATGTGGACCCAATCTACAAGATAAAGATCTTTAATGAGTCTATTACTTTGAAATCACCTGTTACAAATTCAAAAGTACAAAACATACTAAATGGAAAAGTGGTCTTTGCAGGGAAAAGTAGTATGTTAGGTAAGGTTGTTGTTGTATCACATAGTAAAAAGATACATACAGTATATGCCGGTCTCTCTAAAATCGCACCTACTATCCATGTAGGTGCAAAGATACAAAAAGGGTATGTAGTTGGAAAAGTGAATGAAAAGCTCATTTTCCAAGCGACAAAAGATTCCAAACATATTGACCCATTGAATTTGATATCGATATAGGGATTGAAGGGTTTAAACCCCTCCTAAACGACTTTTGGATATAATCGCGAAATTATATAAAGGTGCATCTGTGGTTAAAAGAGTATTGGTAAAATTTTCTGGTGAAGCGTTAGCGGGTGAAGAAGGGTATGGTATTGATACTCAGATTCTCAATTTTATTGCAGGTGAGATCAAAGAACTTGTAGACAACGGTATTGAAGTAGGTATCGTTGTGGGTGGTGGTAACATTATTCGTGGTGTGACTGCTGCTGCTGACGGTATTATTAAAAGAACATCTGGTGATTATATGGGTATGCTTGCTACTGTCATTAATGGTGTAGCTATTCAGGAAGCACTGGAGCATGCAGGACTTGAAGCAAGACTTCAGTCTGCTATAGATATGCAAGAGATAGGTGAAGCATTTATTGTACGTCGTGCAAGAAGACACTTGGAAAAAGGTCGTGTTGTTATTTTTGCAGGTGGTACAGGTAACCCATACTTTACAACAGATACAGCTGCAACACTGAGAGCATCTGAAATAGAAGTCTGACCTTCTTGATCAAAGCAACAAAAGTGGATGGTGTCTATGACAAAGATCCAAATAAGTATGATGATGCAGTGAAACTTGACACTTTATCTTATGATCAGGCACTTAATGATCATATCAAAGTTATGGATGATACTTCTATTGCTTTGGCTAAAGAGAATGGATTACCTATTGTTGTATGTAACATGTTTGAAAAAGGTAATCTTCTTGCAATCGTCAAAGGTGATATGAGCCTTTGTTCAGTAGTAAAATAGAGAATGAAATAATAAAGGAATAGATATGAGAACAGAACAATTAACAGCAAAAGCATTAGAAAAAGTAGATTTTGACAAATACCTTCTTGCAAATGCAGTAGGAAAAAGAGCAGAAGCTATTGCTAATGGTGCAGAAGTATTTTTAGATATAGATACATCAGGTATGAAATATTCAGATATTGCACTTCAAGAAATAGCTGAAGGTAAAATCATTGTAAGTCTAGAAGGCTAAATTCCCTTGGATGCTTTTTTAGATAAAGCTAAAAGTATAGATACTATAGAAGAGGCTAGTGCTCTTCTATGGGAACAACTGCCAAATCCTCTACCTGAGACACCTAAAAGCTTTAGAGCTTTCACTTGAAGCACATAAAGGTCAGACACGTAAAAGTGGAGAACCTTACATTGTACATCCTATATTGGTTGCAGCGATCACTGCAAAGATCTCGAATGATGAAATGATGGTACAGGCTGCTCTTTTACATGATGTAGTAGAAGATACACATGCCACTATTGAAGATTTAGAGCGTGAATTTGGATATGATGTTGCACATATGGTTGAAGGGCTGACCAAAATCGTAGAGATCCGTGATGAGGAGCTGGTTCCTTCAGGTTCAGATGAAAGACTGATAAACTCTGCACTTACATTTCGGAAAATGCTCATAGCTTCTATCAAAGATGTACGTGTTCTTGTCATTAAACTTTGTGACAGATTGCATAATATGCTTACACTTGATGCATTGAGCAATGAGAAACAAAAACGTATTGCCGAAGAGACACTGGTTGTGTATGCACCTATTGCACATAGATTGGGGATATCCAAACTCAAAAACCATTTGGAAGATTTGAGTTTTCAGTACATCTACCCAGAAGATTATAAAAATATAGATACTTATATCAAGTCCAATGCACAAAATTTAAAGTTTAAACTCAATGCTTTTATCCAAAATGTAAAAGACACTATGGAAAAAGATGGTTTTAAAAAAAATGATTTTGAAATTATCGGAAGAGTAAAACATTATTATTCCATTTACTTAAAGATGCATCGTAAAGGTGTGAGCATAGAAGAAGTACTTGATCTTCTTGCAATTCGTATTATCGTTAAAGAGCCAATAAATTGTTATAGGGTTTTAGGACTTTTGCACTTAAAATTTACACCGTTAATATCCAGATTTAAAGATTATATAGCAGTGCCTAAAGAAAATGGGTATAAAACCATACACACTACATTGTTTGACGAAGATGGTATTGTTGAGGCTCAGATACGAACAGTAGAGATGCATAGACTTGCAGAGTATGGGGTTGCTGCACATTGGAAATATAAAGGTGGAGATAATAGTGTAAACCTAAAATGGCTAGAGAGTTTACATTATCAAAATGAATCGGTAGAAGAGTTCTATGAGTTGGCAAAATCAGATCTTTTTTCTGAAGACATTACCGTATTTTCTCCAAAGGGTGATTATTATACTTTACCTAAGGGTTCAGTAGCCCTTGATTTTGCATATGCAATTCACTCTAAAGTAGGGGCAAATGCAATAGATGCATTAATAAACAAACAAAAAGCATCACTTTTGACTATTCTGAAGAATGGTGACATTGTAAATATTATTAAAGATAAGAAGCCACATTTGTATTGTTCGTGGCTTGACACAGTGAAAACATCCAAAGCGCAAGATGGTATACGAAGTGCATGTAAAGCCAGAATAAAAGAGTCGGATACTTTAAGTGCTTATAATATTTTGGGTACATTGTTTTCTCAACAGAGCACTGCAATGAAAGAACTTCTCATCAAAATGGATCACAATGATACCATTTATAAATTACCGGTTCAACTTGATTATTATAAAGATACTATACATAAAGTGGCAGATTATATGGGTACTAAAGAAGTACGCTTTTGGGAATTACTTAAAAAAGGGTATAAAAAACCGTATATTAAAGAGTTGGAGCATTTTACGTTCTTTACGAATAAGACTATAGATGGGGTAGAGTTTGATTATTGCTGTCATCCTAAAGTTGGTGACCAGATCGTTGCATTTTATAAGGGTAGTAAAGCTATTATACACCATAAATTATGCAAGAAATCCTATAATAAAATTTTAGAGGGTCAAGAGATGATCTATGTGAGTTGGAGCGGTTCTAAACTTTCTAGATATAGACTCACCATAAGTCTTCAAAATAAAAAAGGTATTTTGGCGGATTTACTGTCAAAACTTTCTGATCTAAATCTAAATATTTTGAGTATAGAGTTAGGTATTAGAAATTCAGAACAAGCAGAGTTCTGTCAAATAGAAGTAGAAAGCATTGAAGCTAAAAAGCAATTTCTTGCAGAAAAGATTTCGCAGACAGTTTAAATTGATAGAGATTATTAGTTTAGATGACGCATATAATAAATAAATAGAGGGTAGTTAAATATGGTACAAAAAGCATTAGAAGAGATCAGTAGGGGTACTGCAGAAGTCATAGATATGGAACGAATTGAGAAGTTGGTTTCAAAATATTATGATGATGGCAGTACTTATACTGTAAAAGCAGGATTTGATCCTACTGGAGCAGACCTTCACTTGGGGCATACTGTACTTCTTCAAAAGCTTAGAGCATTTCAAAATCATGGAGGAAGAGTACAACTTCTCATTGGTGATTTTACTGCAACCATAGGTGATCCTACAGGTAAGAGTGAAACAAGAAAAGTACTTGATAGAGAGACGATTATGGCCAATGCAAAGACTTATCAAGAGCAAGTTTTTAATATTCTTGATGAGAGTAAGACTGAAGTTGTGTTCAACTCTACATGGCTTAATGCATTAGGCGCTGCTGGAATGGTTGCACTCACAACGACTTTTAGTGTAGCACGTATGTTAGAACGTGATGATTTTACAAAACGTTTTAGAAGTGAACAGAGTATCTCTATTTCAGAATTTTTATATCCATTACTTCAAGGGTATGATTCTGTTGAGCTTAAAAGTGATATTGAGATCGGTGGAACAGATCAGAAATTCAATCTTTTAATGGGAAGACATCTTCAGCGTGTATACAATACAGGTAAAGAACAAGCAGTGTTAATGATGCCAATCTTAGAAGGACTTGATGGTGTACAGAAGATGAGTAAGTCTTTGAACAACTACATTGGTATCACAGAAGAGCCTAATGATATTTATGCTAAAACACTTTCTGTTTCAGATGAATTGATGTGGCGTTATTATGAACTTTTGAGTGAGAAATCACTTGAAGAAATTGCTACAATGAAAGAGGATGTCCAAAAAGGCACACTTCATCCTAAAATAGTCAAGGAAAACCTGGCACTTGAACTGGTTACAAGGTTTTATAATGAAGAGTTGGCTACACTAGCTAAAGGAGAGTTTGATAAGGTTTTTAAATCAAACCAGCTCCCAACAGATATGGATGAAGTTGAGGTAGAAGAGGGCATTTGGATATGTAAAGCATTGGTAGATGCAGGTATAGAGCCTTCTACTTCTCAAGCTAGAAGAGATATCAAACAAAATGCAGTAAGTATTGATCAGGAAAAGATATCTGATGACAAGTTAAATCTTACAGCCGGAGAGTATATCCTACAGGTAGGAAAACGAAAATTTGCAAAAGTGAAGGTGAAGTAGTGGCATTTAAATCTTTTAAAATTGGAAAATATACCATTGAAAAGCCTATAGTACAGGGTGGTATGGGTGTTGGTATATCTTGGGACCAGCTAGCTGGTAACGTTTCAAAAGAGGGTGGTCTCGGTGTAATCTCTGCTGTAGGTACCGGTGTCTATAAAAACAGACAATATCTTCATAATAATGAGATGGTAGGCAAGGAGCATAGACCGCTTGATGCGATCAACTTTTACTCTTATCCGGCACTTAAAAAAATATTTGAGAATGCAAGAGAAATTTGTGGTGACAAACCTTTGGCAGCCAATGTCCTTTATGCTCAAAGTGACTACAATCGTGTGGTTGAAGATGCGTGTAGGGCAGGAGCAAATATCATAATTACAGGTGCAGGTTTACCACTTACTATGCCTGAAGCTACTAAAAATTATCCTGACGTAGCTTTGGTACCTATCGTATCAACAGCTAAAGCATTAAGAATTTTGTGTCGTCGTTGGAAAAAAACACATGATAGACTTCCTGATGCAGTTATTGTTGAGGGACCACTAAGTGGTGGACATCAAGGCTTTAAGTATGATGAGTGTTTTATGCCTGAAAACCAACTTGAGAATATCTTACCGCCTGTAGTTGAAGAAGCAAAGAACTGGGGTTCTATGCCTATCATCGCGGCTGGTGGTGTCTGGGATCATGATGATATCGTGAAAATGATGGAACTTGGTGCAGATGCAGTACAAATGGGTACACGTTTCATCGGTACGGTAGAGTGTGATGCAAGTCAAGTGATGAAAAATATTATACTTGAAGCAAAAGAAGATGATATCAAGCTATTTAAATCACCAGTAGGATATCCTGCACGTGGTGTAAGAACACAGCTTCATGAAGATATAGAAAAGGGTACTGCACCAAAAGTAGCATGTATCTCAAATTGTGTTGCTCCATGTCATCGTGGTGAAGAAGCGAAAATAGTAGGTTACTGTATTGCTGATAGACTTACAGATGCTTATGATGGTATTAAAGAGACAGGACTTTTCTTTACAGGTGCAAATGGCTATCGTCTTAAAGAGATCATTACGGTTAAAGAGCTTATGAATAAATTGATGAATGGTGAAGATAAATAAAACTATGCCGAAATTCAGTAGGTTTTTTCTTTTAATACTATTTCTGAATACACTGCTCTTTTCGGGTGTTATTAGTATGCAGAAAGCCATAGTAAAAAAAGGTGAACTGCGTCTCTTTTTTTCTAAATCGCTAAATGAACGTGATGTGAAACATTTTACGCTAAAAAACCCCCATCGAGAAATTTATGATTTTAAAAATACACGTTTAGCACATAACCGTGTACCATTGGGCTTAGGTAATAATGTACGTCTTGCTCAATATAAGCCAAATATAGTTCGTGTGGTTATTAGTGGTTATACATATTCTAAACCTATTGCATATAAGCCACTTTTTTCAAAAGATCAGTATCATATCTCTCTACCTAAAAACAGTAATAGTTTACCTGCTAAACGTTATAAAAAACCTCTATATAAGTCCAAAAAAGTAGTAAAAAATCCACACAGATACGAACATGTAGTGATAGATGCAGGACATGGTGGTCATGATAGTGGTGCTATAGCCGGAGGTAAAAAAGAGAAAGAACTTGTACTTCAAATAGCAAAGAGATTGGAGAAGCAACTTCAAAAACGTGGACATCCTGTGCATATGACACGCACAAAAGATATTTTTTTGAAACTTCCACAGCGTACTAAAATTGCAGATAATAAAAAAGCTTCGGTATTTATTTCTATCCATGCTAACTCAGTCCCTAAAAGAAAACAAAATAAAATACAAGGTGTTGAAACATTTTTCTTGCAAAACACAAAAGATGCGAAGTCACAAAGTATTGCAGAGAGAGAAAATAGATCAGTACTAAAAGGTACCACTCAATTGAGTCGTAATGTTATTATAGACTCAGTATTATCAGGACCAAAGATCGTTGAATCAAATAAACTTGCTATAGATGTGCAACGAAGGATTATTACTAATTTACGTACTAAATACAGAGGTGTGAAGGATGGTGGAGTAAGACATGCTCCTTTTTGGGTACTTGTAGGAGCTAGTAGACCTTCCATACTTGTAGAGGTAGGATACATTTCACATCCGACAGAGCGTAAAAGACTTTTTACACCACGTTATCAGGAACTGATTGCTAAAGGTATTGCTGAAGGTGTGGATAGTTATTTAAATAATAGAAAAAAAGAAATCGATTTTTGATTAAAAGATATGTGTAGTTTAAAACAGGATAAAAAATGACAAGAATTATAATTGGACTCAGTGCAATGCTTTTTTTAATAGGTTGCGGTGGTGGTCCTAGTGTTGATAGATCAGATAGTCTTATAGTAATAGATGCTGGACATGGTGGACATGACTGTGGAGCATTGTGTGATAGACAGAAGGAAAAAGATCTAGTACTTCAGATTACTAAAAAGCTTAAAAAAGAGTTTAAAAGTGAAGGTTATAGAGTTTATCTTACAAGGGATAGAGATAGATTTTTAACATTAGGGCAACGTACGAGAATTGCTGATAAAAAAGATGCACAGGTTTTCATGTCTATTCATGCAAATGCCATTGCTGATGTAAAACGTTTTGATAAGGTTGAAGGTGTAGAGACGTATTTCTTACAAGAAAGTAGAGATGAAAGATCCCAACGTATTGCTGCGAGAGAAAATGCATCAGTTCTTCAAGGTACAGACAGTTTAAGTAAAGATGTCATCATAGATGCAGTATTGAACGGTCCAAAGATCATACAGTCACATAAGCTTGCAATAGATGTACAACAGAATATGATAAAAAGTTTAAAGAGTGATTATAGGGATGTAAAAGATGGAGGTGTAAGACCTGCACCATTCTATGTACTTGTAGGTGCAAGCAGACCTTCTATACTTGTTGAAGTTGGATATCTTACTAACCCTAAAGAGCGTGAAAGACTTTTTACCTCAAATTATCAAGAATTGATCGCTAAAGGTATTGTTGAAGGTGTGAATAGGTATCTGGATAATAGAAAAAGAGAGGTTGGATTTTAGAAAATCTTGAATAAGAATGTATCCTCAGGAGTAACTGAGGATAGTAAAATTAAAAACTATTTATAGTTTTTAATCGCTTTTTCTAAGATAGCTGTTGCAGCTGCTTTATCTTGGAAACCCTGATACTTTTACCCATTTATTAGGCTCAAGCATTTTGTATGTTTCAAAGAAGTTTTTGATTCGATTCAGTGTATGCTCAGGAACATCACCTAGATCATTGATATCTTTGTATGTCGGATCTATTTTTTCAGTTGGAACAGCAATAAGTTTTTCATCTCCACCACTCTCATCTTCAGTCATAAGTACACCTACAAGTCTACATTTGATGTATGAACCTGCTTGAAGCGGGTAATCACAAAGTACAAGAACATCAGCAGGATCACCATCATCTGACAATGTATTTGCAACAAAACCGTAGTTTGCAGGGTAGTGCATAGAAGAGTAAAGTACTCTATCTACTTCTACAGCACCAGACTCTTTGTCTATTTCGTATTTGATAGCCGAGTTAAGTGGTACTTCAATGATCGCTTTTACAGCATCTGGGTTTTCACCAGGTCCGATTTTAGTAATATCCATTTGAATATCTCCATAGATTAAATTTTGGAGATTCTAACATAAATATTATAAATAGTTTATCAAATCATGGTATTATCTTATTATTATAAAATTTAATATTTGAGGTAAAGTGTGAAAAAAATAGTATTATTTTTATTTTTATTTGTGGTAAGCAGTATGGCAATTGAGTTAGGAATGGTACCTAGTATAGTAACCATAGAAGGGGAAAATGGTGGAAGAATAGATGGTACGTCTTGGGAGTCTTCAATGCTTAGAGGGAAAATTTATACAGTATTTTATGTAGATCCGGATGAAAGAGATCTAAATAATCCATTAGCAGATGCGATCAAAGCTAAAAATTTCGATAGAAAAAAAGTGAATTCAGTTGCTATTATTAATCTAGCAGCTACTTGGTTGCCAAATGTAATACTGGAATCCAAACTCAAAGAGAAACAACGAAAGTTTCCACACACTATATATGTGAAAGATAAAAAGAAAGTTTTAGTGAAAGAATGGGAACTTGCTGATGACAATTCTGATATTTTAATTTTTAATGAAAAAGGGAAATTGATTTATAAAAAATTCGGGAAAGTCTCTGATGAAGAGATTAAAGAGGTGATTACTTTGATAGAAAAAAATCTCTAACTTTCTGAAAAACCAATAAGTACCGGTGTTTAAAAAATTGGAGGATAATATTAATTTTTTAAAAAATAGAACCATTGCAAGTATCCATGTGGTAGCTATGTTTATAATGTTTATTGTCATTATAGTTTTTTCAGCTATTGTTGCATATAAAGAGTATCAAAACTTTGAACTTGAAGCTGAAAGTATTCAATCTGAATTTATCCAAAAACAAAAAGATACGATTGTTTTTGACACGATGCGTGTATTGAATTTTATCACTACAACATATGAACAGAATATTAAACTAAAAGATGAGACGCTTTTAAAGAAACAGATACTTCATGCCATAGAACAATTATATGGAAGACAAGATGGGACAGGGTATATCTTTGTCTATGACTTTAATGGTGTGGTACTTTCAGATCCTATTCAAAGACAGCATATAGGTAAAAATCTTTATGATACACAGGATGCCAACGGTGTCATGGTAATCAAAGATCTTATAGATATTTCACGACAAAAAGAGGGTGGATTTGTAGAGTATCAATGGTTAAAACCTACTTCTGGTTCATTAAGTCCTAAGATCTCTTATGCAAAGTCATTTGAACCATGGGGTTGGATGGTTGGAACAGGAGTCTATCTGGACGAAGTAGAAAAACATCTTCATATTCAAAGAGATGCACTAAAAAATAGACTTAATCAGTATTCCTTAAAAATGCTGTTTCTTCTGGGAATCCTGTTTGTGGTGGGTATTATAGGGATTAGTGATCACAAATCGTATACTTAACAAAGAGATATCTTCATTCAGTCATTATTTTAAAGAAGCTTCATCTACGTATGCTATGATGGATAAAGAGAAGATACATCTTTCAGAGTTTCAAAAAATAGTGCCTTATATCAATGCAATGATCTCTGTGATTCATCATAGAAAAGAAAAACTCAAAGAGATGAACCTTACATTGGAATCAAAAGTTGAGCAAAAAACAAAAGATTTGAGTGAACAAAATATTTTGCTGGCAAAAGAGAAAGATTTTAATGCTTCACTTGTGAAGGCACAAGACAGTTTCATCAAGCATTCCATTCATGAGATCAATACACCTTTGGCGGTGATCATGACCCATATTGATCTCTTTAAAATGAAGGAAGGTGAGAATAGATATCTGACTAAAATCGAAGCAGCCAGTAAGATCATTTCTAATATCTATGAAGACTTGAGTTATATGGTTAAAAAAAATCGTTTTGTTTATACTAAAAAGCATTTGAATATGTCGTTGTTCCTTAGATGAGAGGATTGATTTTTTTTCTGAGATTGCATTAGGGTAATAAACACAATATTATTTCAGAGATACAAAATGATCTTTGGATCTATTTTAGTCCTGAAGAATTACAAAGAATTGTAGATAACAATTTATCCAATGCTATTAAATATGCCAATAGAGGTACAGATGTAAAGGTGATACTGAAAGAAGAGAATGAAGAGATCATTTTGCGAGTTTGTAGGTATTTCACCTAAAATAGAAGATACTGAACGTATCTTTAAAGCATTTGAACGTGAAAATGATGTACGGGGTGGATTTGGATTAGGATTGGAGATCGTTTATGCTATCTGTCAAAAAGAAAACGTTAAAATAGAAGTAGAATCTAATGATGACTTAACGGTACTGTTTTCTTATAGATTTGGAAAGGAGGGAGCAACATGAAAGTATTATTACTTGAAGATGAATTGATGCTTCAGGGTGCGATAAAAGAGTATCTGACTGATACAGGATATGATGTGACAGCATTCGAAGATGGACAGGAAGCATATAATAATATATCAGAAAACATGTATGATCTTTTTATCTTTGATATCAATACACCGAGTATGGATGGACTTTCTTTACTAGAAAAGCTACAAAAAGAGAGAATATTTGTTCCTACTATTTTCATCTCTGCAATTACTGAGATAGAACAGATAAGTCAGGCATACGCTTTGGGGTGTTATGACTACTTGAAAAAACCTTTCCATCTAAAAGAACTGAGTTTGCATATTGAAAGATTGTTAAAAATTGCAGATATAAGAGCAAAAAATTTTATCAGAATATCAAAGATGTATTGTTATGATTCAGAAAATCAATGTTTGTTATTTGATGGTGAAGAACAGCACTTAACACATAAACAAGCACAGATCATAGAAGTACTTGCAAAGAATATCAATAAAGTAGTTGACTTTGAAATGCTCAGGTACTATGCCTGGGATAACAGTCCTGTAGACAATGCCATTATCAGATCAGAGATACATAGGGTTCGTCAAGTACTTAAAGAAGATCTGATCACAACACTTAAAGGTGTAGGATATACACTTTCTAAACAAATTTAATCTTTTTGACGATGATTCGTCTCTTATTTTGTAACCAATATACACACATAATTTTTTTTAATAGAACTTTCTCACCTACTTTTCATACATGCTATGTTAATGCTACGTTAACCCTTCATACTCTCATCGTACAAAAATAATAGGAGACAAAATGAGAAAATATTTAGCATTATCTGCCGTGGCATCAACACTGCTTATGGCGGGAGGAGATATTGCACCAGTTGAACCAGTTGTAGCTGTGCAAGAAGCTGAAGTAGATTACGGTGAGGTGTTTGGTCAATTCAGAACATTTTATGTTGATAGAACATATCTAGGAGGATATGAAAATAATCGTAATACTCTAGCAACAGGTGGTTATATAGGATATAAATCACCAGACTTTAATGGACTTGACAGCAGTTGTAGCTGCTTATGGTGTTTATGGATTTGATATGCATGATATAGATATAGATGCTGGACTTTATGGTGATACTACCAGTTATGATCCTTCACTGACAGGTCGTAATGGAGAGGATTATGCATTTATAGGAGAAGCATATCTTAACTATGCATTTGGTAATACGAACATTAAAGTAGGTCGTCAAAGACTTGATACACCATTGGCAGGTGCTGATGATGCAAGAATGCTTCCAAACCTTTTTGAAGCAGCAGTAGTAAGTAATACTGATATTGAAGATACAACATTGATATTAGCACATGTGACTAGAGAAACAACAGGTACATTTAGTAATATTTATGATGACGGTTATGCAATTAGGTATTGTAAGTGGTTACGGTGCAGGTACAACATTAGCACAAAGTGGTGACTTTGTAAATATGGGTGTTGTTGCACTTGGTGCAGGAAATAAAACTGATGGTGTAACTGCAGGTGCTTTTATCTATAAAGGTATTGATGGAGTTACGTTACAGGGATGGGACTATTATGCCCATGATATCTTGAATGCTGTCTATCTCCAAGCTGATTATGGTTGGAAGTGTCTTTTAAATGAGAATGTGAAGATGAATGCTTCGGCACAATACATTGGTCAAAGTGAAGTAGGAGATGCATTGGCAGGTAATGTTGATAGTGATTACTGGGCCGTAAAATTAGGTGCAAGTTCAGGTGCATTAAGCGCTTATATGGCTTATTCTCAAACAGGAGAGAGTGGAGATACTAATCTAATGAATGGAGGTATTATTACTCCATGGGGTGGAATGCCAGCATTTACACAAGGAATGGTAACAAGACACCAGTTCTTTGCAGATACTGATTCTTGGAAAGTAGCAGCAACATATAAATTAAATGATATTTTGGATGCTGATGTAAAAATAACTGGATACTATACCTCATTTGATGTTGGAGCAAAACTCAAGTGTTTATGCTAAAGGATTAAAGTCAACAGAACCTGGTTTTGACATTGAATACCAAGCAACAAAAGACTTGAATCTAAGATTTAGAGGGAATTTTCCAAATGATTTTGGCTACAAAGATGGTGTTCCATTTGATTGGGATGAGTACAGACTTATCGTAAACTATAACTTTTAAAAAGTTTAAACATGTATAGTATGTTAAGAAACATACCATATCATAATAATAAGGATAAAAAATGACACAAGAACAAGTACAACAGATCAAAAACAATCCTAAGTATCAAAAACTTGTAAGCACAAGAAGCAAGTTCGCCTGGACATTAACAATTGTTATGTTAGTGGTCTATTATGCATATATTTTATTTATTGCATTCAGCCCAGAAACATTGGGAACTAAAATTAGCCCGGACGGTATGGCTACATGGGGTATACCTGTAGGTATTGCTATTATTGTTTTTGCATTTGCAATGACAGGTGTATATGTAAGAAGAGCCAATGGAGAGTTTGATGGACTCTTAAATGAACTAAAAAATGATATAAAAAAGGAGATGAAATAATGTTAGGTAGAACTTTATCTCTATTTATGATGGCTTCTTTGACTTTTGCATTCGCAGCGGGAGCTGATCTGGGTGCAGGTACAAAAGCAGAAGAAATGAATGTACCTGCTATTGTAATGTTTTTTATTTTTGTTGCTGCAACACTAGGTATTACTTACTGGGCTTCGAAAAGAACAAAATCTGCCAGTGACTTCTATACGGCAGGTGGTGGTATCACAGGTACACAAAACGGTGCAGCTATTGCAGGTGATTATATGTCAGCAGCGTCTTTTCTTGGTATTACCGGTATGGTTTACCTTAAAGGATATGATGGTCTTATCTTCTCTATCGGTTTTCTAGTAGGTTGGCCGATCATTCTATTTATGATCTCTGAGCAACTTAGAAACTTGGGTAAATATACATTTGCGGATGTTACGGCCTATAGATTACAGCAAAAACCTGTAAGAATTTTAGCTGCATTGGGTTCAATTTCGGTTGTTATTCTTTACCTTATTGCTCAAATGGTTGGTGCAGGTAAATTGATTGAGATCCTTTTTGGTCTTGATTATGAATTTGCAGTTGTGCTTGTTGGTATTCTGATGATACTTTATGTAGCGTTTGGTGGTATGCTTGCAACAACATGGGTACAGATCATTAAAGCGGTCTTACTTCTTGCAGGTACTACTTTCATGTCCATTATGGTAATGGCGAAGTTTGGATTTAGTTTCGATGCACTCTTTACACAAGCGACAGAGATCCACTCACAAGGTGTAGAAATCATGAGTCCTGGTGGTCTTGTAAGTGACCCTGTTTCAGCGATCTCTCTTGGTATTGCATTGATGTTTGGTACAGCGGGTCTTCCTCATATCCTTATGAGATTCTTTACAGTTGCAGATGCAAAAGAGGCCAGAAAGTCAGTATTTGTTGCTACAGGTTTGATCGGATATTTCTATGTACTTACATTTATCATGGGATTCGGTGCGATCGTTCTTGTACTTGGAGATCCTGCAGGTTCTTATTTGGCAGCAGATGGTGTCACGCTTAAGGGTATGAACAATATGGCAGCTGTATGGCTGGCTCACGCTGTAGGCGGAGACTACTTCCTTGGATTTATTTCAGCTGTTGCATTTGCTACGATTTTAGCAGTTGTTTCTGGCCTTACACTTGCAGGTGCATCTGCAATCTCTCATGATCTTTATGCCAATGCATTTGCAAAAGGTAAAGTAGATGAGAAAAAAGAGATGAACGTTTCTAAAATGGCTACAATTGCTATTGGTATTGTGGCTATCTTCTTTGGTATTGCATTTGAAAAGCAAAACATTGCATTTGTTGTAGCGTTGGCATTTACCATTGCAGCATCTGCTAACTTCCCGGTACTCTTTATGTCAATCTTCTGGAAGAAGCTTACGACAAGAGGTGCAGTGCTTGGTGGTTATATTGGATTGATCTCTGCACTTGTACTGGTTATTCTCGGTCCTGTAGTATGGACTCAGATACTAGGCAATGCAGAAGCGATTGTCCCATACAAGTTTCCAGCAGTGTTCTCTGTACCAATGGCATTCATAGCAATATGGTTCTTCTCTATCACTGATAAAAGTGAAGATGCGAAGAGATGTGAAGAAGAGTTTGATGCACAAGATATTAGATGCCAGACTGGTATCGGTTCTACTGGAGCAGTAGCTCACTAATTAATATTTCCCAAGGCCTTTGGCCTTGGCATAGGAGAAAGTCAGTGATAACATTATTAGATAACTTAAAATCACATCCTCCTTTTACGATCTTGGATAACAATGAGTTTGATCTTATTGAAAGCCATGCACAAATTGCATATTATCCTAACGAAACACTACTTATCAATAAAGATGACATCCCCCAAAATCTTTTTGTAATTATCAAAGGTACTGTAGAAGTACTTGATGACAATGAAGAACAAATTGATGTCTATCAGACCCATGATATCTTTGGCGGTATAGAGATCATAGAAGATCAACCTTCGTTATATCGTTACGTTGTGACAGAAGAATTGATATGTTTTGAGCTTCCTAAAGCACTGTTCTTGGAAGTTTGTGAAAGCAATAAAGAATTTAAACATTATTTCTTTTCAAGTATCGTAGAACGTATCGATATGCTTAAAGAGAAGAAAGAATATGCTTCTATGAGTGATCTGATGATAGCAAGATTAGATGAATCTATTTTACATAAAGCTTGTGTTGTGGATCCTAATATTCCGATAGTTGAAGCACTTAAACGTATGGATATAGAGGGTGCAAGTTGTCTATTGGTACAGAATGATGAAGGATACGGAATTGTGACCGATGCTGATTTCAGATATTATATTCTACACAAAGAAGAAGAGAGTTTAGAAACGATCTCACAGATACAAACCTATCCTGCTTTCTCCATTAAAAATGGTGAACTTCTTTTTAATGTGTTGCTTTTGATGACTGAACATAGCATAAAACATCTTCCTGTACTAGATGAAAGAAACAGTGTTGTAGGTATACTTGAACTTGTTGATCTGTTAAGTTTCTTCTCAAATCAGTCTCATCTTATTACCGTTCAAATGGAAAAAGCACGAACTGTAGAGAGTGTCATTGATGCATCCAAGCGTTTAGATGTGATGATAGGTGCATTACATGCTAAAGGAGTTAAAAGCAGATATATAGCCAAGTTGGTATCTGAGATCAATAAAAAAATGTATATAAAGCTCTTTGAAATGATCATTCCACATTCATGGCATGATAAGTGTACACTTGTATTGCTTGGCAGTGAAGGGCGTGCATCACAGATCCTTAGAACAGACCAGGATAATGCACTTGTCTTTGAACAAGGTTTTATGCCCGAGGATGCACCATCTGTCACACAGAGATTTATCGAAGTTCTTGATGAGATAGGTTTTCCACGCTGTGAGGGAAACATTATGATGATTAATCCAAAGTGGTGTAAACCTCTTGAATCATACAAAGACGATATCTATCGCTGGATAGAAGATCCAAATTATGATAATTTTATGGATATGGCCATCTTTTTTGATTCTACACCTGTTGCAGGAAAACTATCACTGCATACAGAGCTAATTGATTACCTTTTTAGCACAGTGGAACAAACACCTTCGATACTGATGCATTTTGCACGGGCAATTGAAACGTTTGAATCATCGTTGGGATTCTTTTCACAGTTCGTTCATGATAAGGAACACAAGCATGAAATAGACATTAAAAAGGGAGCACTTTTTGCATTGATACATGGTGTACGTTCATTGGCCTTGGAACATAAGATAAGAGCAACCAATACAACACTTCGTATCAAAGAACTTAATAATATTGGTTTCTTGAGTAAAGAAGATGCAACAGATATGATGGAAGCACTTGAAATCCTCAATACATTGAGACTCCATTCACAGCTTGAACAGTTGGCAAAAGGAGAGAAGCTTAATAATTATATTTCTGTGAGAAATATAGGAAAACTTGAACGAGATCTTCTCAAAGATGCTATTAAAACAGTAAATAAGTTTAAAAAGATGGTGAGTTATCACTTTCATCTATCTGTGGTCGGGTAAATGTTCAGATCATTAAAAAAGAAGTGGAACTTTAAACATCTGAAGGATGAACGTTTTACATTTTTATTTGATGAATCTGAAGAGGATGAGATAGTTGTTTTTGACTGTGAGACAACAGGTCTCAATCCAACTGTTGATAATATTGTCTCTATTGGTGCAGTAAAGATCAAGGGTAACAAGATTTTAATGAATGAGGCGATACATATTTATGTCGATCAAGAGAAAGAGATCGATCATAAAAGTATTACGATACACCAGATCAGGAACTGTGATCTTCATGGAGCAATTCCGCTAAAGGAGGCTATGGAAAGATTTCTTTATTATATTGGAAATAGGTCTTTAGCAGGTTACTATTTGGAATTTGATGTGGCTATGGTAAATAAATATATCAAACCGATGTATGGTATTACATTGCCTAACAAACAAGAAGAGGTATCATCGATCTATTATGATAAAAAGATATCAACCATACCTCAGGGAAATATAGATTTGCGATTTGATACGATCTTGAAAGATTTGGATTTACCAAAACTCCAGGCCCATGATGCATTAAATGATGCCATTATGACGGCTTTGATCTATCTTAAACTAAAAAATACAACGAGACTAAAATAAATTATTTATAGGAAGAAAGAATGTTACAAGAAATCTATCAACCAAATCCAGAATTTGCAAAAGATGCAAGAATAAAAAGTATGGATGAATACAATGCTTTGGTAAAAAAAGCCACTGAAGATTATGAAGGTTTCTGGAAAGAGTATGCAGATGAGAAGATCGATTGGTTTGAACCGTATGATACAGTATTGGATGAGTCGAATGCTCCATTCGTAAAGTGGTTCGATGGTGGTAAACTCAATGTTGCACACCAGTGTATTGACCGTCATTTGGAGACTAGAAAAAATAAGGCAGCGATCATTTTTGAAGGTGATAGAGGTGATAAGCAGGTTATTACCTATCTGGATCTTTTTTATAATGTAAATAAGTTTGCAAACCTTCTTAAAGAAGATTTTGGTGTAAAAAAAGGTGATAGAGTAGTCATCTATATGCCAATGATCCCTGAAGCTGCTTATGCGATGTTAGCATGTGCCCGTATCGGTGCGATCCACTCTATCGTATTTGGCGGATTCTCTTCTGAAGCATTACGTGACAGAATAGAAGATGCTGAGGCAAAAGTAGTGATCACCGCAGACGGTGCATACAGAAAAACAAAACCATATATGCTAAAACCTGTAGTAGATGAGGCACTTAAAGGTAAAACACCTGTTGAAAAAGTGTTAGTGGTAGAGAGAAATAATGAAGATGTTACTTGGGTAGCTGGACGTGACTACTCGTACAATGAACTTATTCAAAATAAATCTGGTAAATGTGATGCAGAACCTATGGATAGTGAGGACCCACTCTTCTTACTCTATACTTCTGGTAGTACAGGAAAACCAAAAGGTGTACAACACAACACAGCTGGGTACATTCTTTGGGCTCAAATGACTATGGAATGGGTATTTGATGTAAAGGAAAATGATACCTACTGGTGTACTGCAGATGTTGGTTGGATCACTGGTCATACGTATATCGTATATGGTCCACTTGCAATGGGTGCGACCACTGTTATGTTTGAAGGTGTTATTACATTCCCAGATGCTGGTCGTCCATGGAAAATGGTAGAAGAGCATAGAATCAACCAATTTTATACAGCGCCAACAGCTATTCGTGTACTTCATAAAACAGGCGAAAATGAACCGGCGAAATATGATCTCTCAAGCCTTAAAGTACTTGGAACAGTTGGTGAACCGATTGATCCGCCAGCATGGAAATGGTACTATGAAGAAGTGGGTCAAAGCAAGTGTGCGATCGTAGATACATACTGGCAGACTGAGACAGGTGGACACATTGTTTCTCCACTTCCTGGTGCGACACCTATAAAACCGGCATGTGCAACACTTCCCCTACCAGGTATTATGGCTGAGATACTTGATCCTGAAACGGGTAAAAAAGTAGGAGAGGGTGAAAGTGGATATATGTGTGTTACACGCCCTTGGCCGTCTCAAATACGTGGTGTATGGGGAGATGACGAGCGTTTCAAAAAGTCTTACTTTGGTGATGTTGTAAAAGATGGTAAACCAGTATACTTTACAGGTGATGGTGCCATATATGGTGAAAATGGTTACATCACAATTACAGGTCGTACAGATGATGTTATCAATGTATCTGGTCACCGTATGGGTACAGCTGAAGTGGAAGCAGCAATCAAAAAACACGATAACGTTGCTGCCGTTGCAGTTGTAGGTAAACCTCATGAGCTTAAGGGAGAAGGAATCTTTGCATACATAGTACTCAAATCTGTACCGGCAGAACATAAAGATGATATAGCCAATGAAGTTGAGACCATAAAAGAGATCAACAATATCATTAAAACTGAGATCGGTAACATCGCATTGTGTGATGACATGGTCTTTGTACCAGATCTTCCAAAAACAAGATCAGGAAAGATCATGAGAAGGATCCTTAGAGCGATTGCAAAAGGTGAAAAGATCACTCAGGATACTTCTACCCTTGAAGATCCTAGTATTGTAGGTCAGATAGAAGAGCTTGTTAATACTAATACTTATTTCTATCCTCTCTTTTTAAACAGAGGGGATAAACTCTTAATTATAACATTACAGAAAAGTGACTTTAAATATTTTATGGAAAATTTTATCTTAATTGTATTGGCTATTGGTATTGGATATGGATTAAATAGACTACGTATCTTCCCTGATGAGGCAGCAAATATTTTAAATCAATTTGTTATATTTATTTCTCTTGCCTGCAATGATACTACTGCAAATACCTAAACTGACACTTTCTATGGATATTGTGATTCCTGTGATCATTGCCTGGATCGTTATGGCACTGACTGCTCTTTTCACACTGTTTATTTCCAATATAATTTCATTTTAGTAAGGAAGTTACAGGTGCTTTAATGCTTGTTGCAGTATTGACCAATTCATCTTTTTTGGGCATTCCTATCATCAGTGCATATTTAGGTGATGAGGCACTGCCTTTTATTTTGGTTTATGATCAAATAGGGACTTTTTTGGCACTCGCAACGTATGGTATATTTGTAGCTGCTTATTATTCCAATAAAAGTGAAATGAATATTCAGATCATGGTAGTAAAGATACTTACATTCCCTCCATTTGTTTCATTGATCATTGCGTTGTTCTTTATAGGTACATCTTTTCTTGAAGAGATCTCAAAAGTATTGGCAACTTTAGCCAATACTATCGTACCTATTGCCTTGGTTGCTGTGGGACTACAGTTGCAACTGAAACTTCCAGGGCACGAAATAAAACCTTTTGCTATGGCACTGTTTATCAAATTGGTGATCGCTCCTATGATCGCACTGGCAATTGTTAAAATAGCGGGTTGGACCAATTTAGCTGCAAACGTTTCTGTCATGGAAGCAGGAATGGCACCTATGATCACAGCAGGAGCCATGGCATCATTGTCAGGACTGGCTCCAAGACTCAGTTCTGCCATCGTCGGTTATGGGATACTACTCTCTTTTTTTAGCACGGCACTCTTATTTAAACTCTTGTAGAGTTAAGAATATTTTTAGACACAAGAGAGTTGGTATTCCACCATTTTCTCAAAGGGGAGTAAAAAACGATCTAGTTTTTTACTCTCAATCTGTTCAATCTGATGAGTGTTTAAACGTTTTAAGACACATAAGGTAGACTCCATTGTACTGAGGCAGTAGTTTTTAGGTTGTTCTTTAAAAGTAAATTTTGAGACTTCGGTATGGGTGAAACTGACTTTTTGCAAAGCATCAATATTTGGACTTGCTGTTAAAATAGCTCTTGAACAGGGCCATGTAGAGTCTATAAGAAAAATAACTGTATTTTTTTTCTCTTCTCCTATGGGTTCTTCATTGAGATCAATACTATTTTCATGTGGGTAGAGCGTGTAGCAGATATTTGCTTGGATCATTTATGATAATATTGATGGCTGGATGCTTTGTAAAATCAATGCCTACATGGATCTCACAATTCTTCAAAGACAAGTTTGTAAAATGTCCTGTACCGTTTTTGGTTTTTCTAAACTCTTTTGGATGCATCAGGATAACAAATCGTGTGTTTGTCTCTATGGGCGTAATATATCTGCACATACATGAGGTTTGAGGACGATAGCAGGTGTAGCAGATGCTTCTATTGGGTTGTTTCATCAATGTATCGCTTTTTAAACCAATGATAATATATTGCAAAAATAATAAAGCCAACACCTAGAGTAAATGTAATACCCTCAAGTGACATCCCCCATTTTGCAGCATATCCGATAAAGAGTGCCGTTGTAACATTTGAAAGCATAAAAACCATGTCATTATAAGAGATGACCCTTCCCATGTATTTACTCTGAGTCTCTTCTTGAATCAGCAAATAGGTATATGACCATAATGTCGTAATGAACAGTCCGGTGATAAAAAGCCCTATCAGTGCCAGATAGAAATTAAATTCTAAAATAGACCAAAGCATGATAGCCAGTCCTTGTACTATGAAAAAGTAGTGTAAATTATTTTTGGAGATGATCCTGCCTATGATAAAGGGACCGATCATTAAACCTAAAGCTCTTGTAGCATTCATCCAACCTATAGCAAGCGGTACAGCTATGAACTCTTTATATTGAAAATCTGCAAGCAGAGTGATAAGTGCATCAAAAGAGGTAAGTCCTATGGCTGCATGTAAAAGTATGAGATGCTGTATCTTTTTTTGTGACCTTATGTAGTTAAATCCATCTTTGAGCATTTGCATATTTGATTCAACATGATTGACTTTTTCTATGGAGATATGCAGTCCTATAAGCAGGAGTACTGCAGCAGTGTAAAGCATAGCATCTATCATAAAGGCCAGGTCAAATCCTACATAATGGGTGGCGATTCCTCCTGCGGCCATACCTAGTGCATAACACAAAGACCAGATAACTGAATGTATCTCATTGGTATTTTTCAGCATCTTTCCAGATACTAGTTTTGGGAAGAGTGCCATTTCTGCCGAGAAGAGTAAAGAGGCCGCAGATGAACGGATAAAAATAAGTATCATCAATATCCACACATACTCTAATGAGTTTATAAATATAAATCCAAGAGTCATTGCAATCTCAACAAGCAAGAGAACACCCATGAGTTTTTTAAATTCTATACGGTCTACAATGAGTCCTATGATCGGTGCAAGAACTACAGCAGGAAGCATTGCCATTGCGGCGGTAAGAGCAATGGTGATTTCACTTGCACCAAAAGAGACGATCATAGAGAAGATAGCTACTTGAGAAAACCATGTACCAAAGTATGAGATAAATTGAATGAGTGAGAGTCGTCTAATTACAGGGTGTTTTAGTGTATCTAGATAGGTCATAGGTTCTATTCACCATCATTAAGTGCATAGACTATGTTTTTACCTTCAAGAAGACGAATATACTTATCAAATGATTCTTTGGCTAATGATCTCATCATCTGATGCTACAGAGATCGTAACCCTCCAACCATCACTGTAAAGTTTTGGCAAAGAAGAGAATTCCACTCCATCAGGCATGCTTTCCATTAATTCTATAAAAATATTTTCTTTGCAGAGTGCGGTGAGAGTATGTCTGAATAGTTTCTTTTTTATAGGGTATGATTTTTTCTAAAATTTTAGTCACCATAGGATGGCTCATTTCAGGAAAACCAGGCATAAAATAGTATTTGTCATCCAATGCAAAGGCAGGCATTTTGTTGACAGGATTTTCTAAAAGTGTTGCACCTTTTGGAAGTTCTGCCATACGTACAGAATAGGGGTAAGCTTTTTCACCAAGTGTATCAACAATGATCTTTTTTGCTTCTTCATGTGTAGATAGTTTACCATCTCTAAGTGCTATAGCTGCACATTTTCGTGTATGATCATCAGGTGTAGAACCTATGCCACCAAATGAGAAGAGTACAGAATTTTTTTGTGAAGCAATAAATTTGATGGTTTGAACAATGAGTGTCAGGTTCATCTTCTATCATAAATGAGCCAGTAAGTTTATACCCTTTTTGTGACTAGATGCTTTGGTTACAAAATCAAAGTGCGTATCTTTTCTTCGACGGTTAAGGATCTCTGTACCTATAATAAGGACAAAAAATTTAGGCTCAGACATTTATTTTCTCTTTTATAAATAATGTCATGGCAAACGCCCTTGAAAGCGAAGCCATTTGAGAGCAGTGACGACTTTATCTACTTTTCTAGAAAAGTAGATAAAGAACAAGAATATAGTATAAGCATTACTCTTCAATGTAGTTTTTAAGTTTTCTTCCCACTTTAGGGTGCTTGAGCTTTTTGATCGCAGAAGATTCTATCTGTCTTACTCTTTCACGTGTAACATTAAGTTCTTTTCCTATCTCTTCAAGTGTTCTGTCACTTTCATCTTCTAGAAGACCAAAACGCATACGGATAACGGCTTTTTCTCTTTCATTCAGTTGATCAAGTACGTCATCTATCTGATTATTAAGATCATCTTTAAGTACGACATCTGTTGGACTCAGTGTCGTTTTGTCTTCAATGAAGTCACCAAATCTACCATCATCTTCATCACCTACCGGTGTTTCAAGACTCACAGGCTCTTTAGTGATCTTGATCACATTCTTCACTTTATCAACAGAAAGTCCTACCTCTTCAGCGATCGTATCAAGATCCGGCTCTTTTCCTGTTTCCTGAAGATGCTTTCTAATGATCTTATTGATACGGTTGATCGTTTCTATCATATGAATAGGGATACGAATGGTTCTCGCCTGGTCTGCTATGGCTCTTGAGATCGCTTGACGTATCCACCATGTTGCATAGGTTGAAAACTTGTATCCTTTTTCATATTCAAATTTATCAACAGCTTTCATCAAACCGATGTTACCTTCTTGGATAAGGTCAAGGAATGGAAGCCCTCTGTTCGTATAACGTTTAGCAATAGAAACAACCAATCTAAGGTTAGACTTTGCCATACGTGTTTTAGCTACTTCACTTTTTGATTTACCTCGACGGATCTGTCCTAAGATCTCTTGGAGTTTTTCTTCAGAAAGATCAAAACCGCCTTTACTCGCTTCTCTTGTTTCAAAAAGTTTTTTGATCTCAACATAGGTGCTTACCATAGTGGTCTCTGGTACCGCATCGATGATATCGTCTTTATCCATTTTAATGATATTGTCGAGTAGCTTTTTATGATTGGCTTTGAGTGTATCATTGAAAAGTGGAAGTTTATATTCTAAACGTTTAAGCTCTTTTTCAAAGCTGTCATCACTTTTAAGTGCAGTCTCCATTGCCTTAACAAGTTCGTTAATAAGTTTAGATGTTGGTCCAAGATCTAAAAGCGCATCTTTAAGTGCTTCTTTTTTAAATGCAATTTTAAGACGCTCATGGAGAATTTTTACTTCATCATCCTCTGTTTCTAAAAATGTATCTAGATCTTCACGTGCTTTCATCCACTCTTTTTTTGCTTTTTCAAGCCGTTTAAAGCTGTCAACAACTTGTTTGACCCTTTTGTCATCTTTAGGTGCACTTGTTTCTTCATCATCATCATCAGAATCATCAGAATCGTCAGAATCATCTTTATCCGATTTCTCATCTTCAAAGCTTTTGAAAAGTTCTTTTACACGTCTTTCACGATTGAGCAAAGGTTCTTTGTAGTTGATAATATATCCTATAAGATAAGGAACAGAACAGATAGCATCGATGATGATATCTTCTCCTTCTTCAATACGTTTAGAGAGATCAACCTCTTCCTCTTTAGTAAGCAGAGGAATCTTTCCCATTTCACGTAAATACATTCTAACTGGACTGTCTGAACGACTCCACTCAAGAAGTTCTTTTTCTTTATGAAGATCAAACTCGTCTTCTGTGCTGCCATCAATTAGTTTTTGTCTTGCATCTTCTTTTTTCTTTTTTTCTTTAACTGTAAGAAATTTGGCATATTCTGATGCGGAAGCAATTTCTACTTTGGCATCAGTAGCCAGTTTATGGATTTTTTTTGCTTGTGCGGAAGTCGGCTGTTTGGTAAACTCTTTTGCCATGTTCTCAAGTGTGACTACATCACCTTTTTTCTTTGACTGAAATAATGCTTCGATGCTTTTCATACTGTCTTTTGTTGCCATTAAAAACCTTTGATGTGTTGAGGCGAAAATCCTCAGATTTGATTAAGGTGGATTATACCGAAATTTTATTACTTTTTAGCATTAAATTTGTCAAATTTCATTTTTTTGGTTATAATCGCGAAAATTTTTATCGTATCAATACCTGAAATTGGTGACTATTTTAGTGAGAAAAATTGTAAAAAAGCAATGCTAGTTTACAAAGAGATAATATAAAAAAGGAAATGCTTTGCAAGGTAAAGTTTGGAAATTTGGTGATAATATCGATACTGATTTGATCATCGCAGCAAGATATCTTAATACAAGTGAGCCATCAGAGTTGGCAAAATATGTGATGGAAGATGCAGACCCTGAGTTTGTTTCAAAAATGACACCGGGTGACATTATTGTTGCTGGTGAAAACTTTGGTTGTGGTTCTAGTCGTGAGCATGCACCTATCGCACTAAAAGCTGCAGGGGTGAGTGCAGTGATCGCTCCTACTTTTGCACGAATTTTTTATAGAAATGCATTCAATATGGGACTTCCTATCTTTGAACTTAAAGAAGCAGAAGAGATCAATGAAGGTGATATTGTTAGAATTGATATGGATGCAGGTGAAGTGATCAATGTGACACAGGCTAAAACATATAAGTTCTCTCCTATCCCTGAATTTATGCAAGAGTTGGTAGATGCAGGCGGGTTGATAGCATTTGCAAAAAAAGAGATTGAAAATAAAAAAGAAGCGAAGGCATAATATTATGGTTAAAAGTTATAAAATCGGTGTAATCAAAGGTGATGGGATCGGTCCTGAAATCATTGATGAAGCTATAAAAGTACTAGATGCAGTCTCTGTAACACAAGGATTTAACCTTAAGTATGAGGAGATGCTACTTGGCGGTGCTGCGATAGATGAAACGGGTGTTCCATTACCTGAAGAAACGATTCAAGGTGTAAAGAAATGTGATGCTGTTCTTTTTGGTGCAATAGGTGGACCAAAATGGGACAAACTTGAGAGACATTTACGTCCTGAAACAGGCCTTTTAGGGCTTCGTAAAGAGATGGGAACATTTGCAAACCTAAGACCGGCTATAGTATATGATGAGTTAGTGAATGCATCTAGTCTTAAACCTAAGATCATCAAGGGTGTAGATATCATGGTGGTACGTGAACTTACTGGTGGTATCTACTTCGGTCAACCAAGAGAACTTCATGAAGATCATGCTTTTAACACCATGATATATACAAGAGAAGAAGTAAGACGTATTGCTGTTGTTGCATTTGACATTGCTATGAAACGTAAAAAACGTGTTTGTTCTGTTGATAAAGCAAATGTACTTGAAGTAAGCCAGTTTTGGAGAGAGATCGTAGAAGAAGTAGCTAAAGATTACCCGGAAGTTGAACTTTCTCATATGTATGTTGACAACGCTGCAATGCAACTTATCCGTGATCCTAAACAGTTTGATGTGATCTTGACGGGGAATATTTTTGGTGATATCCTTTCAGATGCGGCGAGTATGTTAAGTGGATCTATCGGTCTTCTTCCAAGTGCAAGTACAGGTGAAGGTGTAGGTTTATTTGAACCTATTCATGGTTCTGCACCGGATATCGCAGGACAAGGTATTGCTAACCCTTTAGCGACAATCTCATCAGCAAGTATGATGCTTCGTTATGCATTAGGTGAAACGAAAGCAGCAGATAAGATAGATAATGCGATTAAAAAAGCATTGAGTGAAGGATATCGTACAGGCGATATCGGTGATTATGATGCAAAAGAGATCTGCACATGTAGTGAGATGGGTGATATTGTTGCCGATTATGCATCTAAATAAAGGTGAAATTGAGTTGGTCTCCAAGTAGACAACTCTAACAACTTGTTGCTCTTGATCTAGAGCAACATTTTAAAATGATTTACAAAGGGATGCTATGCCCACTATCAAATCTTTTTCAAACTTCTTTTCAAAAACAGACCCTAATATACTTCAAAATCTCAAAATAGTGACGGATTATTTAACACAAAATTATAATGCCAAGTGTTATGTGGTAGGCGGTGCTATACGTGATCGTATTTTAGGACGTGAGTGTAAAGATTATGACATAGAATGTTTTGGTATCTCTGTGAATGATTTTGAGACAGCTATGGATCATTTGGGTGCGCAGGGAGTGGGTAAAAGTTTTTTCGTCTATAAATACCATGATCTGGACATTTCATTACCCCGAACAGAACAAAAAATCTCTAAAGGACATCGTGGTTTTGAAGTTTCTTTGGCAAGTGATGAAAAAGAAGCATCAAAAAGACGGGATTTTACTATCAATGCTTTGATGTATGACATCCAAAATGAACAGATCATTGACTTTTGGAATGGTTTGGATGATCTGGAACATAAAGTACTGCGTGTTGTAGATAAAAAATCATTTATAGAAGACAGTTTACGTGTATTGCGTGCGATGCAGTTTGCTGCACGTTTTGGATTCAAAGTGGAGGAACAGAGTTGTAAGCTTTGCCAGAGTATCTCACTGGATGATCTGCCTAAAGAACGATTATTTATAGAGTTTGAAAAAATGTTTACAGGGGCATATCTTCACTATGGACTTTATTATTTATTTGCACTGGGTATTGGACAACAACTTTTTAATGAAAATATAGAGAGAAAAACATTTATAGCTTTAAGTAGGGTATTGCAACAAGGTCAGAAATATTTTCTAGAAGATCTTAGACCGTATTATTTTCTTTTTATTTGCAAAGAATATTTTTCTATAGATATCAAGGATCTCTTAGATCGATTGGGTGCACCTAAAAGTTACTATAAAAAAGTAGCAGCATCACCAGCACCTAACAATGTCACCATATCTTTCATAGCAGATCTATCACTTAAAGAGGGTATTATAGAGTATGTAGGAAATTATCATGCAGCTGTGATAGCTATGGCAAAGAAGTTAGATGTATGGGACAAACCTTTTGACAGAGGCGTAACACCTTCGCAGTTGATAGCCGAAGGTTTTTCCGGTAAAGCTTTAGGTGATGAACTTGACAGGCGAACTAGAGAGAAGATAAAGAGTTTGAAAGAAAAATAGGTATAATTTTATAATTTATTAGTAACTAGGGTAAAGATGGAAAAGAGAGCAAGGGTTTTAATAGACTGTGAAGATGCAAAGGGATTGGTGTATAAGATTTCTAAAGTTTTTTATGACAGAGGTCTAAACATTGATAATAACCGTGAATTTGTTGACAAAGAACAAGGACGATTCTTTATGCGTACTGTGGTTTCGGGAGTATTTGATATCAAGGAATTACTCAATGAACTTAAAACCGTCACACCTGAAGATGCACATATCAAAGTTCTAAAGCCTAAAGATAAGAAAATTATCCTTATGGCAACCAAAGAGTCTCATGCACTTGGTGATATTCTTGTACGTCATGTCAATGGTGAGCTTGATGCACAGATAGAGTGTGTGATTGCAAATCATGATACACTTGAGACATTTGTACGTAGATTTGACATTCCTTTCTTTCATATTCCTGCTGATGATATGACTAGAGAAGAGCATGAAGAACATGTGATGAAGCTTATAGAGGAATTTGAGTTTGATTATATTGTTCTGGCAAAATATATGCGTATACTTACACCTAATTTTGTCAAAGCATATCCAGAAAAGATCATCAACATTCACCACTCTTTCCTTCCTGCGTTCATAGGTGCTAATCCTTATAAGCAAGCGTTTGAAAGAGGTGTAAAGATCATCGGAGCTACAGCACACTTTGTGACTGATGATCTGGATGAAGGTCCTATCATTGCGCAAGATGTGATACCTGTCAATCATCGTCTTTCATGGAAAGATATGCAGAGAGCGGGACGTGATGGTGAAAAGATCGTTCTTTCACGTGCATTGTCATTGGTACTGCATGACAGAGTGTTTGTCAATGGCAATAAAACGGTAATGTTTTAATAATATATTTAAGTTGTTGATATATTTCCTCATATTTAAACTGAGGTGATGTTTCTCCCTTCATTTTTTTAGAAAAAATGAAGCAAAGAAGCGTCGTGGCTCTCGAATCGCTTTGCTTTCAAGGGAGTTCGCCACGACAAGACACACGATGTGTGATTAATGATAGAAAGGTAAGTTACATCATGTTTAACATCGTATTGGTAGAACCGGAAATTCCCCAGAATACAGGTACAATAGGTCGTCTTTGTGTGAATCTTGGTGCAACATTGCATCTCATAAAACCCCTTGGATTTGACATCGATGATAAGGCAGTAAAACGTGCAGGACTTGACTACTGGAAAGATCTTGATCTTGGTGGTATGGGAGAGTTTTGCAGAGTTTCTAAGTGCACATCCAATTAGCTAAAAATAGCATATATGGCCACTACCAAAACGGATAATCTGTACTTTAATGCACCATTTAAAAAAGATGATTATATTCTATTTGGTTCAGAGACCAAAGGGATAATGAACAAGTTCTACTTGATAATCCGGAACAGTGTATCACCATACCAATGGGTGGCAAGGGCAGAAGTCTTAATCTTGGTGTGAGTGTAGGAGTAGTTATCTATGATGCACTCCGTCAAAACTATGAAGGTTTTGAAAAGATCACCATAGCCAATACTTTGGAGAATTAACATGTCATTTGGAGATATACTTTACATCATCGCTATATTCTTATTTGCATTTATCACGTTTGGAATCGTCAAAAATTATTATAAAAATAAATTTGATGATAATGGTAGACGTATAGATATGCAAGATGAGGCAGATAAAGAGGAAAAACAAAACTAACCCCCTCTTTACCAACTCTTAGGTAAAATAATAGCTATTATTATTTCACTAGGAAACCCTAAATGACACAACCATTACTTATCGAGATCGGTGTAGAAGAACTTACCGGCTATACCATTACTTAAAATTGTGAATAATATAGAAAAATCATGGAAAAACATACTTAAAGAATATAAGCTTTCGTTATGATTTTGAATTTATCTATACACCAAGAAGACTTGTACTTAAACATGCTGCCATGGCTATAAGCCAGGAAGATACGTACTGTGGAGTTTTTCGGTCCTCCAATAGTTGCAGCTGTAAAAGATGGTGAACCTACTACAGGCAGCAGAAGGATTTGCACGTAAATGTGGTGTTTCTTTTGATGAGCTTGGATCGTGGTGAGAAAAATGGCAAAGAAGTACTTTACTTTAAAAAAGAAGAAAAAGGATGCAGACACAGTTTATCTTCTTGAAGAGATGTTGAGTAAATGGTTAGCTTCTATGTCATTTGGAAAGATGATGCGTTGGGGATCAAGAACTGATGAATTTATCCGTCCTATTAGATGGCTTCAAGTAAGACTGGGTGATATTTCTGTTCCGGTAGAACTTTTTGGTGTAAGATCAGATACAAAAACCTATGTACATCGTATGGTGACATATGATGCAGTAGAAGTTCCTAGTATAGATGCCTATGAAGGTATTTTGAATGAGTGTGCAGTGATGCTGCACCCTAAAGAGAGAGAATCAAAGATCTTGGCTGAGTTTGATGCTTTGGAGGCAGCGCATAATATCATCATTGAAAGAGACAGAGCACTTTTAGCTGAAGTTGTAGCGATCACAGAGAATCCTAAAGCACTTGTAGGTACTTTTGATGAACTTTTCTTGGAACTTCCACCTGAAGTCATCATCACTTCTATGAAAGAGCATCAGCGTTATTTTCCTGTATTTGAACATGGAAAGATAGCCAATAAATTTGTGGTGGTAAGTAATGCCTATACAGATGACTACAGCAAAGTTATAGCAGGAAATGAACGTGTACTCAAACCGCGTTTGGCAGATGGACTTTTCTTTTATCAAAATGACTTGAAAAATGGACTAAGTACTGATGGACTTGAAAAAGTACAGTTCATCGATGGTCTTGGAACACTTGCAGATAAGATCACAAGAGAAAATAATATTGCTATCAGACTGCTTGCTCTTTATATGGATAGAGTAGAATCGGGAACAGGACAAAGTTCTGCAATACTTGAAAAAGCAATGGACAAGGCAGTGAACCTTGCAAAAGCAGATCTTATGAGTGAGATGGTGTATGAGTTTACTGAGCTTCAGGGACTTATGGGATATTACTATGCTAAAGCACTGGGTGAAGATGAGCTTGTATATAATGCCATAAAAGAACAGTATATGCCTGTAGGTGAGGGTGCAGAGCTTCCAAGTTCTGTATTTTCTTCTATCGTTGCGATGAGCATTAAACTAGATACACTTTTTGGACTCTTTAGCGTTGGAAAAATTCCAACAGGTTCAAAAGATCCTTTTGCTTTACGTCGTGCTGTGAATGGAATTGTACGAATCGTGACGGAGTATGATCTGACTTTCAACATTGACGATATCATCACGTTGCTAAAAGGCAATTATGATAAGTTTGATACGGATCTATTGAGTGAATTCATCATAGAACGTATCAACAAATCACTCGATGCCAATCCATCTGTTATCGCTTCTGTACTTGCTTCAGGTGAAAGAGATATTAATGAGATAGCTAAAAAAGTAGCAGCACTCAATGAGATAGTAAGCAGTGATACTTTTAAAGAACAGTTCACTACCTTCAAACGTGTAGCAAACATTTCTAAAGACTTGGATTTGGAATCAAATATGGAGATAGATATTTCATTGTTTAAAGAAGATGCAGAAGTAACACTTTATAATGCCTATGAAAAAGTGATCAATTCTACATACAGCGACTATAATGAGGAACTCGAAGCACTCTTTGGATTAAAACGTGAACTTGATGGGTATTTTGATGATGTGTTGGTAAATACAGACGATGAAGCATTAAAAACCAATAGACTTCATACGATAGGGTCTGTCTATAAGACGTTTAGAAATATTGCGGATATTAAAGAGATATCGATATAGATAATGTCTCAAACCTATGATTCCATCATTATCGGAGCAGGTATCGCAGGAGCTTCTACAGCCTATGCCCTTACACGAAAAGGACAAAAGGTTCTTGTTCTCGATAAAAAAGGTATAGCTTCTGGCGGTTCTGGTGCTGCCGGGGCTTTTGTTTCTCCAAAGATAGGGAAGGGTTCACCTCTTCAAAGACTTACCAATAAAGCTTTTTCTTTTGCTAAAGACTTTTACCTCTCTACTTGTCCTGACTTTTTCATCAAACAGGGGTAATACGTATACCAAAAGATGAAGTTGATGCTAAAAAATTTTCTGAGTATGAACCTTTTAATGATAACAGATATGAAAACTATACAAAAGAACAACTTCAAAAACTAGGAATTAATTCTGAATTTGACAGTTTCTACTTTCCTGAGGCTGGTGACTGTGATGCAAAAGAAGTGTGTGAATATTTACTTTCAGATATTGAAGTTGTAAAGTATGAGGTAAAAGCAGATAAACAAGAAAATGGATTATGGAGTGTGGGTGAGTACAGTGCTAAAAATCTTGTATTGGCTACAGGATATGAGAGTGATTTGGCAGACTTGCGTTACATGGGTATAAAGGGTACATGGGGTACTAGAGGAGACTTCACTTCCAATCTTTCTTTAGATATCAGTATGCATCAGTCAATGTCTGTGGGAGCAAATATAGATGGTATCATCAAATTGGGTGCGACACATGAAAAAGAAGTTAAAGAAGTAGTACCTTGCAAGAAAGAACAGGCATTGCTATTAAAAGAAAAAGCCTCTTCACTGATAGACACATCAGACCTGGAATTGCAAGAAGTTTTTTGTGGTATGCGATCAGGGTCTAAAGATTATTTTCCTTTGATAGGAAAAGTGATCGATGTACCTTTTATGCTAGAAACATATCCTGCTGTCATACGTGGTGCCAAGCCTGAGATAAAGTATGTAGATAACCTGTTCATTTGTAATGGATTAGGGGGACGTGGATTTGTCTTTGCACCGCTTATGGCTAATATATTGGCTGAATGTATCGTTGAAAGTAAAGAGGTAGATGTCAGGGTTAATCCTGATAGACTGTTTTTCAAATGGTGTCGTAAAAGTCCTGAGTTAGATGTTTTACGCTAAGTTCCATTTTTCCCACTCAGGTTCTTGTGAAACATGAGGAAAACCATCTAATAACTCTTGAGGTTGAAACTTCGGTTTATAGGCAAAAGCTTTACATCCATCTACCCAGTACCCCAAGTAGATCCAAGGCAGTTCAAGTATTTTGGCCAATTGTATCTGGTAGAGTAGTGAAAAGGTCCCAAGTGATAGGTTAGGATAATCGGGGTCATAGTAAAAATAGATAGAACTGATACCATCATCAAGTATATCGATGAGGTCTACACCGATGAGTTTGTCATCTTTGATATAGAGTACTTCCTTTCCATAATCATGTGCACCATCTACAAAGTTTTCATGGTATTCACGATGTGAAATATTACGGTGCTGCCATTGGTCTTTTTCATGTTTAAAAGAGTGGTATTTGTTATAGAGATAGATATGTGCGTCAGTAAGACTAGGTTTTTGTACAATGATCTGTGTATCGGCATTCCGTTTGATAGATCTTTTTTGTGATTTGGTGTAGTGATAGTTATTGACATCTATACGTATACTTTTACACTCATTACAACCGTTACAGATAGGGTGAAAGAAGTATTTTCCAAAACGTCTCCATCCTCTAGCTATGACAGCTGTTGCAAATTTTTTACTTGCACGAGAGACATACTTGTAGTTCATACGTACCTTATTTCCAGGGATGTATGCACAATCGTAGTCCAGCATTGAAAAATCTGTTGATGGCGGGTTGAGTAGGTCTAGTTCTTCGTTCATAACCGCGATTATACTGAAAATATTGTAAAATTCATAAAAAAAGGCATCATTTGTTTCTCTATCAACCTACAAGTGGCTACTGCTATAACAGTGATTCAATTTTTTTGTATGACTTTATCTCTTCTTTCAAGCCTAAGGGTAAACTATTGGATGTAGGGTGTGGTGTAGGAATTATCTCACTTTTACTGACCAGGGATTTTAACATCCAGACGAGCATTATTGATAAACAGGAAAAGATGCTTAAATATGCAAAACATAATTATGCACTGAATGCTTTGGAAGCTCAAAGTCATCTTGGAGATTTTACACAGTGGAAGACAGATGAGAAGTTTGACTATATCATCTCAAACCCGCCTTTTTATGATTCAAACGTGCAGCAAAGTGAAAATACACATCTAAATATAGCCAGATATGCACATCATTTGCCTATAGAAAGTTTTATCGCCAAGGTTAAAAAATTATTGAAGCCTAGAGGTTACTTCATTTTTTGTTATGATGCGAAGCAAGTAGACTTGTTATTACATCATTTAACTTCATATGGTATAACTGTCGAAACAATGCAGTTTGTGCACTCTAAAATAGACAGGGAGTCAAAACTGGTGATGATCGCAGCACGTATGGGATCAAAGTCTATGACACAGATACTTCCTCCATTTGTGGTCTTTGATGATAAGAGTGTCTACAGAGAGAAAGCGATGAAAGCATTTGAACGTGCAAATACAAACAGTATTAAAGGTGATTTCTAGTAATAATACGGTAAAGATTCATAGTGTTATATTAACACTGTATCTTAGCCTAAGGATATTTCCGTTGGGCACTGCTACCGTAGGCTCAGCGACTAGTCGTATAAAAGGAAATGAATGGAATTAATGACACATGAACAGTATACATTTAAGTTTAATCCTAATGAATGTGAAGCATGTGGCGGTCACTGTTGTACGGGAGAGAGCGGTTATATATGGGCGAAATATGCAGAGATAGAGAAAATGGCAGAATTCGTTAACCTTAGCGTAGAAGATTTCGCTACAATGTATTTAAGAAAAGTGAATCATCGTTATTCTTTAAGAGAAAAACTATTAGCACCAAATAACTTTGCTTGTGTATTTTTCGACGAGGTTAAAAAACGTTGTTCTATTTACTCTGTACGGCCTTTACAATGTCGTACTTTCCCATTTTGGGAACAATTTAAAAATGATGAAGAAGAGGTACGCAAAGAGTGTCCTGGAATCGTATAGTTTTAACCCTATTACTATTATTTAACTTTGGTGGTGCAGTTGGTAATGCCAAAGAGCTTATGAAGATAAGTGAAGATGAACTTATTATGAGAGGACTTTTATATGATGAGTATAAAGCCTATGAAAACAGTTACCAAGTCTATAAAAAACTTTATGATGATACCAGAGCAGAGATCTATCTGTTTAAAGAAGCCACTGCTGCATTGATGAGCAAGAAATCATATATTGGAAAGTATCACACGTCTAAAAACATGGGATAAAGTACATCCCAATAGAATAGAAGTAAGACGTCTTCTTATTCCTCTTTATCTCACTATAAGACAAGTCAAGAATGCGACAATAGAAGCAGAGCATCTACTTGAACAGTCAAAAGAACCTATGGATTTGGATCTGGCTTCAAATTCATTTCTGTATGCGGGAAAATTTAAACGGGCATTAGAACTTTTAAGCAGAGTATATGAAACTGTACCTAGAGAAGAGATATTACTTCGAATGACTGATATTATGGATGAGTTTACAGGTGAACGTAAAAAGGCCATACGACTACTTGAAACACATCGTCGTATAAATATTGTAAGTGAAGATGTTTATGTTAAATTGCTTTTACTGTATCAAAAAGAAAAAGATATCAATGGTATTTTGGAGACATATAAAGCACTCTATATGCAAGATAATGATCAAGAGTATTTAATGAAGATCATAGATGCATATGTTTATAAAAGAGATATTGATGGAGCAATTCTTTTCTTGGAAAAGGATCAAAGTAGAAATGACATACTTTATGAGCTTTATAAGACAAAAAAATATTTTTCTAAAGCATTAGCCCTTGTCGATAAACTTTATGAAGAAGATAATGATTCAAGATGGATAGCAGAGAAAGGAGTACTTCTTTTTGAAAATTCAGAAGATAAAAATGATAAAAAAATGATAAAAGATGTGATCTCTCATTTTGAAAAAGCTATCGCATTAGGCAACGATGACAGTATATATCTTAATTATTATGGCTATACACTTATAGATAAAGAAGTCAATGTCAAAAAAGGTATAAATGTGATAGAAAATGCATTGATGCAACAACCAGATAATATATATTATTTAGACTCTTTAGCATGGGGATATTATAAAGAACGTAATTGTAAGAAAGCCTATAAACTGATGAAAAGAGTGGTGGATGAAGAAGGACTTGGAGAAGCAGAAATTATAGAACATTGGGATGCTATCAGACAGTGTAAATAATTTCGAGCTTCTTTTAGATATAATACGCGAAACTTATAGAAATATGGAAAGTGATTGATGGCTCAAATATTAGATGAAATTATTAAAAAAACAAAATCTGATCTAGAAAAAAGAAAAGTGGAATATCCAGAAGAGTGGCTGGGACGTTCTCTCTGCTTTTAATCCTTTTGTACCTAAAGATGTAAAAAGTGCTTTGCGTTCTACTGAGGAAAATCCTTATCGTATCATTGCAGAAGTCAAAAAAGCGAGTCCTAGTAAAGGGGTCATACGTGAAGATTTTGATCCTGTTGAGATAGCGCAAGCTTATGAAAAAGGCGGGGCTGATTCTCTCTCTATTCTCACTGAACCACACTTTTTTCAAGGAGATAAAGAGTATCTCGGTATGGTTCGTCGTTATGTCAATTTACCACTGCTTAGAAAAGATTTTATCGTTGATAAATACCAGGTACTTGAAGCATTGGCATTTGGAGCAGATTATATTTTGCTTATTGCTATGGCACTGAGTCGTAAAGAGCTTAAAGAGTTACATGACTATGCACGTCATTTAGGTTTAGATGTACTGGTGGAAGTACATAATAAAACAGATCTAATCAAAGCTATATTTGCTGGAGCAGATATCATAGGTATTAACCATCGTAACCTTGAAACATTTGAGATGGATATGAGTCTTAGTGAAAAACTGATACCGCTTATTCCAAACGGTAAGATCATTGTAGCTGAGTCTGGAATTAATGACCATGAGACAGTAGTAGAACTTTCCAAGATAGGTGCAGATGCATTTTTGGTAGGTGAACACTTTATGAGACAGGATGATATTACTGCGGCTATTAAAGCTTTGAAGTATGGGAATTAATTTTTTTTAGTGTGAGTAAAAATCGTCACGGCTTCCGAATCGCTTTGCTTACAAGTTTGCTCGCCGTGACAGTTATTTAATCACTCTTAGCAGAAATCCCAATGGTCTTTAGCCGTTGGGATGAATGCGTACAAGGCGTTAGCCTTGATTTTGTATATACTTTTGTATGGTTTCAGGACTTGCTTCCCCGACAGAACATACAAAATATCCATCCGTCCAAAATGTATTTTCTTTCCAAAAGTGCTGTTTTAGAAATGGTCTATGTTTTTCCCAAAGATGATAAGTGGTGATAGATTTGAGTCTATTAACCATCGAAGAGACAGATATTCTTGGAATATACTGTATCATCAGATGAATATGGTCTTTATCGGTTTCCACCTCTATGATTTCAAAATCAGATTTTTTCTCAATATCAAAAATAATTGTTTTGAGAAAATCATTAAGTTCGCCATAGAGTAGCTTTTTTCTGTACTTGCACACGAATATTAAGTGAATTTTGAGATTGTGTTTTGCTCTGTTTGTTGTTTGATAGCCGTACAGTTTTCTATTGTTTTTCTCCATCTTTTTCGCTCATTGACATTTTTATAAATAAAGTCTACTATATTATAAACAATTAAACAAAAGGCATAGAAGATGATACCGTATAACCCTGATTTTCTTGATAATGTTTTTTTATTCACAGAAGAGGAAAAATCGCTTCTTGATGCACTTAATAACAAAATATCTCTCGCCAAATTTATTGCCAATAAAAGCTATGTAGATAAGTTTGGTATGGACTTTATACATACCTCTGCAAAGATTGAAGGGAATACTTACGACAGGAACGATACGCTTACCCTACTTGAATACGGACTTACAGCAGGGGGGAAAAGATACAGCGATGCCAAGATGATTCTTAATATGAGAGATGCCTATAATCTTTTGATTAAAGAAGATTTGATTGTCAATAAGGGTACACTAAAAGACTTGCACTATATTCTGTGTGACGAGATGATGGCAGACAATGAAAGAGCAATGCCAAGAAACCAAGAAGTGACGATCAAGGGATGCGAATATATCCCTCTTGCAACAGCTGAAAAGCTGGATGATGAATTGAACTATATGCTAGAAAGATACACTGAAATAGAAAACGCTTTCGACAGGGCAATCTATCTGCATTGCAATTTAGCCTACCTGCAATATTTCAAAGACTGCAACAAAAGAACGGCAAGAATGATGCTGAATGTTTCTTTGAAGCAGGATGGGAAAATGCTATATATTCCAAACGAGGAAAGAGTTTCTGAATATTTGGCTTCCATTGTGGCTTACTATGAAACGGGGAGCTATGATAGATTCAAACATTATTTCATCAACGAATATACAGAGACAGTAGATGCGATTCTCTCTGTAGAGAACGCAAAAAAACAAGAGCAAAGCAGACCGCTAAGAAAGCCATAAAATGCTTAAAGCCTATAAATACCGCATCTATCCGACCAAAGAGCAGATTATGCTTATAGAAAAACATTTTGGCTCAACACGATTTCTTTATAATTACTTTTTAGAGTATAGACAAAAAGAGTATGCCAAAGGCAATAAAAAGGTAGGCTATATGGTGACTCAAGCAGAGCTTACTAAACTCAAACAGATTGAAGAGTATAAATGGCTCAATGAATGTGGAAGCCAAAGCCTACAAATGGCTCTAAGAGATTTAGACTCTGCTTATGGCAGGTTCTTCAAAAAACAAGGTGGTTATCCAAAATTCAAATCAAAGAAACATACCACTCAAAGCTTTACCGCACCACAGAACATTAAAGTAGCCAACAACCGTGTCTATCTTCCAAAATTCACTAAAGACGGTATCAAAACGAAACTTCACAGAGAGATACCCAAAGAAGCGATACTCAAACAAGCAACTATATCAAGACAAAACAATCAATATTTCGTATCTATTCTTATAGATGATACTGTCTCTATACCTAAACCAACAAAAGTAAAAAATGCAGTTGGCTTAGATATGGGGATTTCAGACCTCATAATCGCAAGTGATGGAAAAAAGTATGAGAACAAAAAATACTTTGTCAAATCACAACAACAGTTAAAGAAACTCCAAAGACGATTATCAAAAAAGAAAAAAGGAAGCAACAATAGACAAAAAGCTAAGTTAAAAGTCCAAAAACTCCATACCAAGATCAGCAATCAAAGAAAAGACTATCTTCATAAAATATCTAATGAGATAACCAATCAATACGATATCATCTGTCTTGAAACTTTGAATGTGCGAGGCATGCAAAAGAACAGACGATTAGCCAAAGGGATAGCAGATGTAGCATGGAGTGAGTTCATGCGTCAGTTGGAATACAAATCGGAGTGGAAAGGCAAAACCGTTCTAAAGATAGATCAATGGTTTCCCTCAAGCCAGATATGTTCCAACTGTGGGGCAAGTTCAGGAAAGAAAGAACTTCATGTCAGAAAATGGGAATGTCCTGAATGCCAGACAAGGCATGACCGCGACATCAATGCATCAGTCAATATCAAAAACTATGGTCTAGGACAAATAGACAAAAGAAACAATATAGTAGAAAATACGGTAGGAACTATCGGAATATAAGCTTGTGGAGTGTCATAGCGTTTCTAACTCTTGTTAGAGATCACGGCACTATGAAACAAGAAGCCCAATCTTCTTTAGAGATTGGGTAGTTCACTTTGATTAACTGAGTAATTTTTTGACCATTTGGTTGATACGTCCACCATCTGCTCTGCTTCCTATGGCAGCTTTGGCACCACCCATTACTTTACCCATATCTTTCATACTTTCAGCACCTACAGAGGCGATGACTTCTTTGAGTACGGATTCTAACTCTGCATCATCCATAGGTTCTGGTAAGTAGGCTTTGACTATGGCTATTTCTGCATCTTCTTTTTCTACAAGGTCATCACGTCCTGCATCTGCAAACTGAGCTTTGGCATCTTCTCTTTGTTTCAAATATTTCATTAAAATAGCTTCAACATCAGCATCTGTAACATCTCTACGCTCATCCACTTCTATCTGTTTGATAGAGGCTTGAATATTTCTAAGTGTATCTCTTTTTACTATTTCTTTTGCGCGCATAGCGTCTTTGATATCATTTTTGATTTGTGCATTTAAACTCATCTGTAGGTCTCCATTCTAGATTTAAAGTGATTATACTATAATCCCTCTATGATAATTACAATAGAAGATAAACAATTTGATACAGCAAAGATCACACAGCTCTACCCAGCAGCAGTAGTAAAGACAGGACATGAAGATGAGACAACACAGGTAAGTCTTGAGTGGTTGGATGTTGAATCCAAAGGTAAGGTTGAAGTAGTGGGATTTGGTATTTTTGTCAATCTTGGAGAAGAGGAAAAATACTCTTTTATGTTTGACACAAAAGAAGAGATGGATGAAGCTGTAGGACGTATAGCCGCACAGCTACAATAAAAATCTTTTATGCTTTTTCTTTGAAATTCAAAGAAGCAGAGTTAATGCAGTAGCGTTGGATACGTTGGTGCAGGTCCATCAGGGAATACATGTCCCAAGTGTGAACCACATGCACCACAACATACTTCAACACGTACCATACCATGAGTGTTATCTGTTATCTCTTCTATATCTTCTTCATTGATAGGTTGAAAGTAACTTGGCCAGCCTGTACCTGAGTCAAATTTTGTTTCTGAAGAAAAAAGAGGTGTTCCACAACATTTACAAGTGTAAATACCTTCTTTTTTAGAATCCCAAAATTCATTTTGAAATGGTGCTTCTGTACCATGATTTAGACATACATTGTACTCTAGCGGTGTTAATTCTTTTTGTAATTTATCTTTATCTAATTCTATTCTATAAGCCATGATAATCCTTTGGTAATTTTCCTCAATCATAGCAGGTTTTCTTTGGATTTAAGTTAGATTATCTTATTATTCAATTAACTTGATTGGAGAAACAATGACAACATTTCAACTATTACTTCTTATTGTCGCTGGAGGAGTATTTTATCTTTTTTTTAAACAGCTTTTTTCAGGAGATCATCCTAAAAGAGGTGTAGACTTTGAAGCAAAAGTACCAGATGAGCAAATAGGCGGTATTAACCGTCCTGATAAAACATTTTCTACACCTGCAGTTCAGCCAACACGTATGGAACAACTTTTAAAAATGACTGATGATGCTGTAGAGAAAAAAGATTTTGAAGAAGCAAAAAAAGCTTTAGGGTCAGCACTTATTATTGATGAGAACAATACAGAAGTACTGCAAAAAATGGGTTATGTATGTATGCAGACAGAGGAATATGCAGAAGCAAAAGAGTAGTTATGAAAAACTTTTATCAGTGGATGATAGGGATGACATGGCACATGCATCACTTGCAAATGTATTGCATAAACTCTGCAGATGAAGAGGGTGCAGAAAAACACCATGAACGTGCTATCGCATTGGATCCTGAGTATGCACCTCACCACTTTAACTATGCAAATACTTTGTATGATCTGGGACGAAGAAACGAAGCACTTGTAGGATATACCAAAGCATATGAGTTGGATAATACATTGGAAGAAGCGAAAAAAATGATGAAAGAATTAGGGAGTGAGAATGGGTAGTGCATGTTTTGTGACACAGGAAGCAACGGAGGAGATACTTTTACGGGTAACTAATGTATGTGCCGAATGTTATGATGATATTCATGAAGGTGATACGATTCATTATGATATGCAAAACTATCGTTATTTATGTAAATCATTGTCAAGAGAGACTTTGTGCACAGATGAATGAAAATTGTGAAGTGGTTGAGGATGAAGGTCCAGGGCTCTTCTGTTAACCTTCTACAATATACTTAACTGCATTCAAATAACTCAAACTGCTTAATTTTATCCCTTTATAGGCTACATCAAATGCCGTACCGTGATCTACAGAGGTTCTGAGTATGGGTAGGTTTAATGATACGTTGATGCCTTCATCAAAATAGAGGGCTTTAAGAGGGTGCTAATCCCTGATCATGGTACATCGCTACATAATGTGTGTAGTTTTCTCTTACTCTTGGGGTAAATGCTACATCAGGCACAAGCGGAGAGGTAAATATTTCTTTACCTAGTGTTTGATGTGCATTGTCTATGGCTTTTTGTATGATGGTCTCTTCATTACCAAGTACCCCGTCATCTCCGGCATGAGGATTTAATCCTAGTACACCAACTTGTTTATTGGGTTTGGCAGTCTGGTAAAAGTCTATAAGAAATCTTGTTAATGGTCTTTTCATTGATACTCCCGGCTACTTCTTTAAGTGGTATGTGTTCAGTAAAAAGAGCAACATACATGTTAGGTGAACCTAGCATCATAATAGCTTCTGCATCAAAGAAATCTCTAAGTGCATCAGTATGACCTTTGTACTTTATTCCTGCTAATTCCCATGCTTTTTTATGTATGGGAAGGGTAGTGATGGCATCTACTTCTTTGTTACGTGCAAGTTCAACGGCTTTTACAAATGAAGCATAAGCATAAGCACCACTGTCTTTACTTACGGTTCCTGCTTCTATTTCAAAATGGGGTGCTATGTTTTCTATGGTTTTAAAATCAGCAGGTATTGGCAGTTTTAATTTTTTGGCTGCCTGTTCTAGCATGGTTCTGTCTATGCAGTAAACAGCTTCTACCTCTTTAGAAATGATGTCATGATTTTCAAGTGCAAGCTGAATACCTATACCATTAAGGTCACCGATGGATATGGCTACTTTTTTACGACTTAGCATTTAGTAATGCTTCACTTGCTTGTATATCAGCGTTCATCATGCTTGTCATCGTATAAGCATTGCTTTCATATCTATAATAGCCTGTTCAAGTCCTGTATAGACAGAACGGGCAATGATACTTTGTCCGATGTTGAGTTCTTCTATCGTCTCTATCTCGACGATATCTTTGACATTTTGCATATTAAGACCATGTCCTGCTGCTACACGTAAACCTAGTTCCATAGCATCACAGGAAAGTAGGCGAAGGTTACAGAGTTCATCATTGAGCATCTGTTTGAGTATCTTACGTGAGAGTTCAAGCTCAGGGATACTGTGATGTGTTTTAGAGAGATTTGTGTAGAGCATTGCATAAATATTGGCATATTTACCTGTATGAAATTCTATCCATTCAACACCTAAATCAAGTGATGCATTCACGGCATCTAAAGTAGGGTCTATGAAAAGTGAGACCTCTATCTCTTCTTTTTGTAGTCTTTTGATCGCTTCTTTGAGTTTAGGTTGTTCGCCCATTACTGCAAGACCACCTTCAGTCGTTACTTCTTCACGTTTTTCTGGTACGAGGGTCACACGATGGGGTTTGAGCTCACAAGCGATGTCTATCATTTCAGAAGAGATAGCACACTCTAGATTCACAGGCAGTGAAGAGAGTTCTATAATGTTTTTAGCATCCATATCCTGCATATGTCGTCGGTCTTCACGAAGGTGAATAGTTATTTGATCTGCTCCTGCACGTTTACAGATGCTCAGTGCATCGAGCGGATCAGGATCTGCTACCTTTCTTGCTTCTCGAAGTACAGCGATATGGTCAATGTTTACACCTAATAACATCTATGAGCTCCCTTGGATAATATTAATTTGATTATAGCAAAAGTTCTTAAGATAGAATTTGTATAATCGATTATATTTAGAATATGTGGAGAGAATATGCCTGACAAAGAATGTATTGCCTGTGATGAAGTATGCTGATGTTAAAGATAATATAGGCAACGGAAAGCCTCTCATACTCTCTTTTGGTATGTCACACTGTTATAGTTGTTTGGCTATGTCTAAAGTTTTTGCTGAAGTATTTAAAGATGCATCCTGAGTTTCAGATCTATTCTATAGACTCACAAAAAGAACGTTTGGTAAGTCGTGATATTTATAAACTCAAAGAGATGCCTACACAGATATTTTTTGATGCTTCAGGGGAAGAAGTATTTCGTCATACCGGAGCGTATAAGAAAGCTGTTGTGGATATTATTTTGAAGAAGTATGGGTTTGATTAAAATTAAAGCATGCAGCACATTTAACTATTACCAACATTATGGTAAAATCGCATCAAATTATAATTACGATTACATAAAGGCTTTATAGCATGGCAAAAAGAACAATTAAAAAAGCAGTATTGGCTTACTCTGGTGGGCTTGATACGAGTATTATTTTAAAATGGCTTCAAGATGAGTATGAGTGTGAAGTGGTGACTTTTACTGCTGATCTTGGTCAGGGTGAAGAGGTTGAACCTGCACGTCAGAAAGCACTTGATATGGGTATCAAACCAGAAAATATTTTTATTTTGGACCTTAGAGAAGAGTTTGTAAAAGACTTTGTTTTCCCTATGTTCAGAGCCAATGCCATTTATGAGGGTGAGTATCTTTTGGGAACTTCTATTGCAAGACCGCTTATCGCTAAAAAACAGATAGAAATTGCACATAAAACAGGTGCTGATGCAGTAAGTCACGGTGCAACAGGTAAGGGAAATGACCAGGTACGTTTTGAACTTGGTTATCTTGCACTTGATCCAGATATCGCAGTTATCGCTCCATGGAGAGAGTGGGACTTGAACTCACGTACCAAGCTTTTACAGTATGCAGAAGATCATGGTATTAACATCGATGGAAAAGGTAAGCCAAAACCATACTCTATGGATGCAAACCTCTTACATATCTCTTATGAAGGTGAACATTTGGAAAACCCATATGCTGAACCAGAAGAAGATATGTGGTTATGGTCTGTAAGTCCGGAAAAAGCACCAGATGAAGCAGAGTATATCACTATCAGCTATAAAAATGGTGATCCTGTAGCTATCAACCGTGAAGAGATGAGTCCTGCGACTATCCTTAAAACGTTGAATGAATATGGTAACAAACATGGTATCGGACGTGTCGATATCGTTGAGAACCGTTATGTAGGTATGAAAGCACGTGGTTGTTATGAAACACCGGGTGGGACTATCATGCTTAAAGCACATAGAGCTATTGAATCTATCACCTTAGACAGAGAAGAGGCACATCTTAAAGATGAGCTTATGCCTAAGTATGCAAAACTTATCTACCAAGGTTTCTGGTGGTCTCCAGAGCGTAAGATGATGCAAGCGGCTATCGATGCAACACAAGAACATGTACAAGGTGATGTAAAGTTGAAACTTTACAAAGGAAATGTAACTGTAGTAGGTAGAAGATCTGATGTTTCTCTTTACTCTGAAGCGCATTCTACATTTGAAGAAGATGAAGTATATAACCAAAAAGATGCAGAAGGATTTATTCGTCTGAATGCACTTAGATTTATTATTGAGGGTAAAAAACAGCCTGAACGTATCGCTTCACTTATGGTAAGCGATGAGGAAGAAGAAGCAGAAGAGTGTCGCATAGAGACAGGTTCATTTACTATTTGTCAACGTATTAAAAGATTTTTTGGATTTGGTAAAACAGAGGAAGAAAAAGAAGAGTATATTAAAAAGAATAAATAAAACTAGTTTAGTAACTCCTCCATCTCCTTCAAGACTTTTGAAGGAGTAAACTTCAATAACTTCTCTTTAGAAAATAGATAGGGTATAAACTCCAAGTAAAATATATAGCATTCCCATCAGCGGATAAAAAGCAAAGTATTCCATCTTAAACGTTTTAAAATTATAACGAGATACAAACCACTCTTTGGCACTTTGGCTGCCATTATAAAATAAAAGTACTTCCATTGCAAAGATAGAACCCCATAAAAAATAAGTCATAGCTGTTACAAGTAACGCACCTAGTACACCGTACAGTGCTATGACTGCAGCAAGAAAGATACTAAGAAAGAGTGCAAAAGAGTGAAACCCCAATGTTGCAAAGATAACGACCACTGAAAAAATGAAAAGAAGACTTCCAAAAAGTATAAAAAGTTCTAAGTAGCTTTTTTGTTCTGCAAATGAGGGACTAAAATAGGCAGCCAGTAAAGTAATGACAAAAATGGCAATGACAGTTAGTGCAAGAGAACGATATTCACTCATAAAAGTCTCCTTTGTTTTCTATCATTCTTTGGCACTGCACAGTATGTCAGAAATCATTATGCTATTTCATAAAGTTTTGTCAGACTTTTGACATCTGCTTTTCGTCCAAGCCACTCTTCATAGAGTTCAGACATCTCTTTTGAACCACCGTTAGCAAGTATGAACTCTTTATAGCCTTGTGCATGTTCTTTGTCAAATCCTGCTTCATCATCCAAACAGGAAAAGAATGCATCTGCACTGAGAGTACTTCAGCCCATTTATAGCTGTAGTATCCTGCAGCATAACCACCTGCAAAGATATGAGCAAATCCATGTTGAAATTTATTGTAGCTTGGTGATTTCAGTAAAGAAGTTTTTTCTCTAATACTGTCAATAAGTCTCTGTACTTCTTCACCTTGGTAAAGGTCTTGGTGTAGAATAAAGTCAAACAGAGAAAACTCTACTTGTCGCAATATGCCAAGTGCTGCTTGAAAGTTTTTTGTTTCTTTTATCTTTGCCATGAGTTCATCTGAGATAGGTTCTCCTGTTTCATAGTGAAAACCAAAACGTTTAAGTATAGCTGCTTCATAGGCAAAGTTTTCTAAAAACTGTGAAGGAAACTCAACTACATCCCATGCTACACCGTTGATACCTGAGACGGAACGTTCTTTACATTTTCCAAAGAGGTGATGAATGGCATGTCCCATTTCATGAAAGAGTGTGACCACATCATCATGTCTGAGTAAGAGAGGGTTTCTTTGGTAGTTGTAGGTGAGAAGTTACATACGATGAAAGCAGAGGCAAGGTGTTATTCTCCTTTACTGTCTACATAGTGTGTTTCCCAGTCATTCATCCATGCACCACCACGTTTTTCTTTACGTGCTTCAAGATCAAAGTAGATACGTCCTGAGAGTTTACCCTCATCAAAGATATCAAAAGGTTTCACACACTCATGCCAGGTAGGTACATCTGCTGGTTTAAATGTTACAGCAAAAGAGTTCTGAAACGATGTCAAGAAGTCCTTGCAATACTTTACTCTGTTCAAAGTAAGGTTTTGTCATCGTATCATCAAAGTCAAATTTTTCTTTTTTGAGTTTTTCACTGAGTAGTAGCCTACATCATACCCTGCTAAGATCTTCTATGCCATCTGTTTTTATTGCAAATGCTTTAAGTTCAGCAAGTTCATTTTTGGCTTGAGGCAAGTGCAGCATCAGCCAGGTCATTTAAGAATGCAATGACATCATCTTCATTACTTGCATCTCGTGTTTCTAAGTGCATAGTGTGCATAAGATTCTAAAACCAAGAAGTTTTGCTTTTTCATATTTTAGTGCAAGGATTTGGTCTATGACTTCAGCATTTTGCGGGTGCTCTTGTGGCATAGGCTTTTGAGAGTTCTTTTCTATACTCACGGTTTGGACCATAGGTCATGTAGGCCAGATAACTTGGAGTTTGTAAGTGTAAATTTATAAATGGTTTTTCCCTCTATCTCTTCTTTGGCTGCATCAATGTCAGACTGAGGTATTCCTTCTACATCTTTTGCATCTTTAATGATGAGTTCATAGGCATTGGTTGCATCAAGAAGATTTTGTGAAAACTGGTTACTGAGTTCAGAAAGTTTAAGTGATATCTCTTCCATACGTTTTTTCTTATCTTCAGGAAGGTTTACACCAGAGAGTACAAAGTCTCTTATTTCATGTTCTACGACTTTTTTAGCTTCATCTGAGTTGGCTTTGATCGTTTCTATTTTTTTAAACAGGGCTTCATTTTGTGCCATTTCAGAAGTAAAACTTTGAAAGTAGAGGGATAGACTGCTTCATAGGCTTTTTGTGTCTCTTCTGAGTTCATGACAGAATTAAGGTGAGAAAGAGGTGTAAAGAAAAGTCCTAACTCTTCATCTAGGTCTTGTAGTGGTTTGAGTACTTTTTCATAACTGACTCTCAGCGTTTGTAGTGATGTCATTGATGATCTCTCTTTGCTGGTTTAAAAGGGCATCTAAATCTTGGGGAAATTGTTCTAAATTGTTTATTTTGAATTCTTGAAACATAAGTTATTGATCCGTTATTTTATTTTTTTGATTGTAGCATATTTTATAAAAGGAGATATTAATTCTTATAGCAAGATGATTTAAAATTGTATTATTTTACTTTTTTGAATGGTTTAACTAAGAGTAAAAGTTTTGGTAAAAGTATGAGATTTGAAATAAGAGCAGCTATCATGACCAACATAGTTAGTAGACCAAAATAGATGGTTGGAATGAGATTAGATAAGAGTCAAAATAGAAAAACCTATGACAACAGTAAGTGTGGTGTAGTATAGAGCATTTCCAATGCTGTGTATTTGTTCTGTGCATGGTAAAGTAGTAAAAATTATCTTTTGAAAATTCAACTTTAAATCGGTGAATATAATGAATAGTGTCATCTACTCCTATACCCATAGCAATGGCCGCAATAGTGATAGTCATAATATCAAGAGGAATGTGTAACCACCCCATAAAGCCAAAGACCATAGCTATAGGAATAATATTGACAGTTAAAGCAATAAGTGTGAGGCTTAATGACTTGAATAATATAAAAAACATGAGAAAAATGATGAGAAGTACAAGACCGATCATCGTGATTTGAGAATCAAATAAGGATTGTAACATGTTGTTGTAAAGTACCATGAGATTTGACAGTTGTACTGTCGCGACATTATGGTCTATGATATGGGTTAAGTCCTCTGTGATTTTTTTCAGCAATGCATCTCTGCGTAGTGCTTCATTAGAATCTACAATACGTGTAGAAAATCTTAGCTGATTATGTTCAATATTGACATAAGGTGTAAGTATAACATCTCTATATTTTTGGGGTAGTTTTTGATAGATCAAAGCAAGGTCTATACTGTCTAGATCTTTGTTTTCATTGAGTATTTTTCCTGTATCAAGTAGGGTGGCAAAGGATTGTACCTCTCCTATTTGTTCTAGATCTGTTAAATAATCATGGACTTTTTTGATGATCTTGATCTTTTCATCGGTAAACCAGTATTGGTCTTGGTTTTCTCCAGTACTAAACTCATCTTCAAATGAATCTACTTCTTCATCTATATCTTCATATGTTACAGGTATGGATGATATAGTACTGTTTTCATCTGATAAAGTGAGTATTACATCTAAGGGTGTTGTGCCTCCTAGTTCCTGGTCTATAATTTTCATACCTTTATAAATGTCTGTGTCTTTTTTGAAGTAGTTAATGAAACTATTTTCTACAATAAGCTGTGATGCTCCTGTAACACTAAATACTATAGAAAGAAAAGTGATGATAAAAATATCTTTTTTATCATGTAATATGATTTTAGCAGTCAAAGAAGGTATAGAAAAAGCTAGATTTTTTTCTCTTTACAGGAGGTGTTTTCTTAAGTAGCATAAGTACAGTAGGAAAAACAATAAATGAAATGATAAGTGACATTGTGATCCCTGCACTCATCATCCAACCTAGATTGATGACAGGATGGATATGAGAAAAAAGAAGAGAAGAAAATCCTGCAATAGTAGTAAGAATGGCAAAGAAAGTAGGTGTTGCTTTTGTAAGCATAGTGAGTAAAATAAGTCTTTTGGATGAAGCACGAGGATAGAGTGTTAAAAGTTCTTCATATCTTACAATAAGGTGTAAAACGATGGAAATCGTGATAATAAGCTGCAAGGCAATAAAGTTTGAAGAGATAACAGTGATCTCCCATCCAAAAAAACCTAAGCTACTCGTAATGGCAATGACTGAGAGTGCACAGATTAAGATAGGTAACATCACCCATCTTGGTTTTTTAAAAACAATACCCAAAACAAGAATAAGAAGGAGTATAAGTATACTTCCATAGACTAAGCAGATCATTTTTAACAAACCCAATAATATCGTTGGAGATCATTTGCACACCACCTAAGAAAAATGTAGCATTATCTTGATATTTTGAGATAAGAGAGCGAATCTCTTTAATATTCTGATTATCAAGAATACGTTGATCATCCCTATGCTTTTTAAATGCTACAGTTACATCTTGAAGTGCCTGTTTTTCTTTCTTTGTAAGCGAAGAGTTTTTTTGTTTATCAAGTAAATGATTTCTTTTTTCCAAAAGTGTAAAATATTCTGGATCCTGATGTAAATGGATCAAGATAGAAGATATTGTAAAATCTTTATTGACAAGTCTGTCTTTATACAAAGGACTGGTTAAAAACTCTTGTTTGACCAGAGATAGATTAGTATCGGAACTTTTAAGTGTTCTTGTCTCATTGATCAGGTCATCCATATCTCTTATAGGTGAAAAAAACAAAGGTACATTGATAAGTGAATCTATAGATTCAACATTTGGCAGTTTTTCAAGATCATTACTAATGCGTGTTAAGGTTTCAAGACTTTCTGGAGAAAGTAGATCATGTTTTGGTTTATAGGCAAGTACAAGGATATCTTTGGTTTGAAATCGTTTTGCTATAGTTCTTGTAAATGCTAAATCTTTATCATCATTAAGCAGAAGTGTCTCTGCAGAGGCATCTATTTCTAATTTTGCGACATTCAGACCAAAGATAAGTATGCTACTAATAAGTACGATCAAAACTGATAAAGGATATTTGAGTATCAGTTTTTGATAAAGATTATATAACATAGGTCATTTTCTTATTAGTATAGTTAAGTGCTTCTATCTACAGAATCACTTAGAGTGATTCTATGAGCTGTTTGACCGATTTTGTTTGTAAAAACTCAGAAAACTGTTTTCTATAGGTCTGAATAAGGCTTACACCTACTAACTCTACATCATAAATATACCATTGATTATTTTGTTTTTTCTTATAAAATAGATAGATAACTTTATAGGTATCATCAAGACCTATGACCTGAGTTTCCAAAGTAATTCGGTTAGATTTTACTTTTTTTAAGTCTTTAATGATGACTTTTTGATTGTTATAAAGTCTTAGTTTATCTAGATATGAATGCTTTATTTTTTTCTCAAAAGCATTAGAAAATTGTGTTTTTTCATTTGTGGAAAGAGTTTTCCAGTTTTTTCCCATACTTATTTGTGACATAGTATTGTAGTCAAAGACATCATCTATAATAGCGAATATTCTTTTGATCTTTTTGTTTTTGAGATAATGATTTGTTTTTTAATACATCTAAAACTTGTCTTACTTTTGTATCCATTACTTTTTGGATGTTTTGCTCTTCGACCGCATAGAGAGATACGATAGATAGAAGCAATAACATTATTATTTTTTTTAACATATTTTTCTCCTCTTTTGACTTATTCTGCTATATCAGAATTTCTTTTTTGTTCATACGTGTCTCTAAAAAATGGGTATAGATCTATAGCATCTTTTTTAAGGTCTTCGTATTCTCCTAAATGCAGAGATGTTTTGTTGATGAATCCACCTATAAGAATACCGGCGACTGATCTCTGTTGTTAGGTATTTTGTATTTTTCAAGATTTTCAATATATACAAGAGGTGACGTATAGGAATCAACGGTAAGTCCTACAGCATCTCTTACATTGGATGGTCCAAAGAATGGTAGAACAATATGGAAACCAGAACCTATACCATAGTGACCCAAGGTTTGACCAAAATCTTCATCATGGGTCTGTATATTCATATGATGTTTTGCAGGGTCCATAAGTCCCCCTAAACCTATGGTGGAATTGATAATGAATCTTTCAAGTTCATCTGAAGAGTTTTGGAATTTACCTTGCAAGAGATTATTGGCAAAACGAATAGGAAATTGTATGTTATTAATAAAATTGGATACACCTAAACGTAAAGGCTGAGGTAATGATATAGGCATAGGCTTCAGAAACAGGAATGAAAACATATATCATAAGTGTATCATTAAAAGAGGTCATTACTCTATTGTATCCACTTAACGGATCAATGGTATCGTTTGACTCTTGTGATGAAAACTCTTCTTCAAATTCTTCTATATGGTTCTTCTGCTTCGTTCCTATCTAGAGTACTTTCTGGGAGAGTGTCATGTGATAGTAGTTGCTGTTTTAATTTTTTGGTGGTTTAATTCTACTGCAGCTTCTTTTGTCGCACATCCTTGAAAAGTTAAAAGTATAATAGATAAGAATAAATAGAAAAATTTCATATAAAATTTCCTTTTTGTTATTTACTATATCATACTATCATCGCACTAAAGCTATACTTTAAAAATAGGAGATACATATGTCTTTTAACCGATGTCTAGTAAAAGTTTGTTAGAATTATGAGAACATATGGCACAAGAAGGAATAAATAAATGAAAGTATTATTAATAAAAGATGTTAAAGCACTTGGTAAAGCCGGTGAAATTAAAGAAGTCAAAGATGGTTATGGACAAAACTTTCTCATAGGAAAAGGTTTGGCTAAGTTAGCTACACCTGATGTAGTGGAGAATTGGAAAGCTGAACAAGAAGAGATGGCAAGAAATCTAAGAGATGAATTGGCCCGACTTGAAGCTGAAAAGATCACACTTGAAGCAGCAACGATAAAAATGGAAAAACCTTTAGCACCAGTTGGTATAAAAGGTTCAGTAGGTAATGCCGATATATCTAACGCAATAGAAGAACAATTGAATATTGAACTTGACAAAAAAAACATCAATCTTAAAAAAGCACTCAAGTCGACAGGTATCCATGAAGTAGATGCTAAACTGGGACATGGTATACATGCTATGCTTAAAGTAGAAATAGTAGGTGTTTAATTATGTTTGATGCTACTACGATACTGGGGTACAAAGGTGATGGAAAAGCAGTCATCGGTGGTGATGGACAAGTTACTTTTGGTGATACGATTTTAAAAGGTAATGCAACGAAGATACGTACACTGCATGAAGGAAAAGTATTGGCAGGTTTTGCTGGCAGTACTGCAGATGCATTTAATCTTTTTGATATGTTTGAAGGGATACTTGCCGAAAAAAGAGGTGATCTTTTCAAATCTGTCATAGGTTTTTCTAAAATGTGGAGAAAAGACAAGCATTTGCGTCAGCTTGAAGCAATGATGATCGTACTGAACCAAGAGCATATTTTCATACTTTCAGGGACAGGTGATGTTGTAGAACCAGAAGATGGAAAGATAGCAGCGATAGGATCTGGTGGTAACTATGCCATTTCAGCAGCACGTGCTTTAGATAAACATACTGATCTTGATCCAAGAGCATTGGTACAAGAATCACTTGAAATTGCAGGTGAACTTTGTATCTATACGAATAAAAATATTAAAATATTAGAACTGTAAGGAACTGTATTGGATAATTTAACACCTAAAGAAATAGTCACTTACCTCGACAAATATGTCATAGGGCAGAATGAAGCAAAGAAGACTATCGCTGTAGCACTTAGAAACCGTTACAGACGTATGCAGCTCAGTCCAGAGATGCAGCAGGATGTGACACCTAAAAATATATTGATGATAGGGAGTACAGGGGTTGGTAAAACGGAGATCGCCAGACGTTTAGCAAAAATGATGAACCTTCCATTCATAAAAGTGGAAGCCAGCAAATACACCGAAGTAGGATTCGTCGGACGAGATGTAGAGTCAATGATACGTGACTTAGCTGCAACTTCTATGAGTCTCGTGCGTGAGAGTGAAAATGAGAAAAATAAGGAGAAGATACAAAACTATATTGAAAATAAAATTATAGAAAAACTTCTTCCTCCTCTTCCTTCTGGTGCGAGTGAACAAAAAAAAGCGGAGTATGATGCTTCGTTTGCACGTATGCAAGAGAAGTATGCTAAAGGAGAACTTGATCACCTTAAAATAAAAGTAGTGATGCCAAATAATCCGACCATGCCTGAAGAAGGACTTCCTCCACAGATGATACAGGTACAAGAGTCTATTGTGAAAGTCTTAGGCGGTATGGGTAAAAAAGGCCCTGAAAAAGAGGTAACCGTTAAAGATGCTAAGAAAATATTAGAATCTGAAGCAAGTGAAAAGCTTCTTGACGAGGAAGATCTTAAATCTCTTGCACTTGAAAAAGTAGAGAAGGGTGGTATCGTATTTCTTGATGAGATCGATAAAGTGGCTGTAGGCTCTAACTCCCAAAGCAGGCAAGATCCAAGTAAAGAGGGTGTGCAAAGAGATCTTCTTCCTATTGTAGAAGGTTCAGCGGTGAACACGAAGTTAGGTATGGTAAATACAGACCATATACTTTTTATTGCTGCAGGTGCATTTCATGTAAGTAAACCCAGTGATCTTATGCCAGAGCTTCAAGGACGTTTCCCTTTACGTGTCGAGCTTAACAGCCTAGATGAAGAGACTTTATATCGTATCTTGACCGAACCAAATAATGCACTTATCAAGCAGTATCAAGCATTGATGAAGGTAGAAGGTGTTGAGTTGAACTTTAATGAAGAAGCACTCAGAGCGATTGCTCATTATTCATTGCTTGCAAATGAAAAGACCGAAGATATAGGTGCTAGACGTTTACATACAGTGATGGAAAAGATCTTGGAAGAGATCAGTTTTTCTGCAGATGAGCATTATGGCGAAACAATCAATGTCGATAAAGCATTAGTAGAAGAGAAGATAAGTAAAGTGGTTGAAGATGAAGATGCAACCCGTTACATACTGTAATTAGTACTATTGATGCTACGTCTACTTAAACTGTAGATTCAAGTGGACTGCTCACTTAAAAGGAAAATTAAATGTTTGATCATGAAAATGAAGAGATAGATACAAAAGCTGGCTTTGTTGCTGTTGTAGGACGACCTAATGCAGGAAAAAGTACATTACTTAATCATATTGTGGGTGAAAAGCTTGCAATGGTTTCAAAGAAAGCACAAGCAACACGAAAACGTATGAATATCATAGTGATGCATGGAGATACACAAATTATTTTTGTTGATACTCCAGGTATTCATGAAAAAGAAAGATTGCTGAATCAATTTATGCTAGATGAAGCTCTTAAGGCTATGGGAGACAGTGATCTTATTATTTTTCTTGCACCTGTGACAGACAAATTGACAGAATATGAAAAGTTCTTAAAACTTTCGCAAGCCAAAGGTGTAAAACATATCGTTGTACTCACTAAAATAGATCATGTCAAACAGGGTGACATTTTGGCTAAACTGTGCTGAATATCAGAAGTATCAAGAACATTTTGAAGCGATCATCCCATTTTCTGTTAATAAAAGGGTAGGTAAAAAACAATTGCTTGACGAGATAAGTAAACATTTACCGACATCACCTTTTTTATATGATCCTGAAATCCTTACAACAGAACATATACGTAATATCTATAAAGAGCTCATTCGTGAGTCTATTTTTGAGAACCTAAGCGATGAAATACCTTATGAGAGTGATGTAACAATAGAAAAAATAGAAGAGGGGGATGCTTTAGATAAAGTATATGCAACCATCGTAGTTGAAAAAGAAACACAAAAAGGAATGATCGTAGGTCAAAAAGGTGTAGGAATTAAACGTGTAGGAAAACTTGCCCGTGAGCAGATGGAACTGTTTTCAGGTAAAAAAATATTTTTAGATCTCCATGTATCTGTTAAAAAAGGATGGAGTAAAAATAAAGATGGTTTAGAAGAATTTGGTTATATTGTTTGAATTTACGCGTAAATTCAAGAGACAATATTTTTTTACAAATACTATTAAGTAGCCTATGAATAGGCACTTTATGATAAATTAAAGATGAATAATTAAAAAAAGTTATATTATTAAGAAAGTTTTACATTTTGTAAGATAGTTTTAATATTATAACATATATAATTGGTCAACAGACAAGGAAGTTTAAAATGTTTTTGAAAAAAAGTTCGTCAGAATCGACTGTAAAAAATGTTGTTACTCTTAATGCATACACGGATAAAAGTTATGCATTTAAAAATGATCTATTTAAACCTTTAGATAAACTCACATACAATACTTCAAACTTTATTACATCATATATCAATAATAAAGATATTATCAGTACAACCGTAAACATAAGTAGAAGTATTCCTGAAGAAGATATTGCGGATATACTTGATATCAAGGCGTATGAAGAGTTAGGTTTAGATCAAGCAAATACTTATATTATCTCTTCAATTGAAGTTGAAAGTGGAACTGAAGAGAGAGAATACCATATTTTTGTTGCTGAACCTGGAGTACTAGATGAACTTTATCTACCTATAAAAGAGCAAACCAAATATGTAGACCTTATTGTTCCTGCACCTCTTCTTTACAGATCACTTTATACTAAAGAAATATTACAGGATAATGCTACACATTGTTTTGTTTATTTTACACAAAACGATGCATTTGTCACAATCTATGAAAATGGTCAATATATTTATTCTAAATCGATAGAGTATTCTTTAGAACAGATCTATGATAAATATTGTGAATCTATAGGTGAAAAGAGTTGATGAAAAAGAGTTCTATACTATATTGGAATCTGAAGGTCTGAAAACAACCAATAATGACTATCAGCAAAACTTTATGAAAATTTTTGCTGAAGTGTTTATTACGATCAATGATATTATTATTTATGCTAAAAGAGCTTTTAAGTTAGATACAATTGATCAGATGTTTATAGGAAGTGAAAAGGGTCCTATTATTGGTTTAGATGATTACAGTCAGAACTATTTAGGTTTACACTCATCAGACTTTAATTTTAATTATCATATTACAACTGAAGAGTGGTATACAGATCAATTACAATATTTGATGCTTCTAAGTTCATTTGATTATATGGAAGATGATACATCGTTAGTTAATCTAACGATGTATCCAAGAGCACCATCCTTTGTTAATAGAGCAAGTGGGCAGTTTATTATTTCAACATTTGCTGCAATTTCTCTCAGTTTGGCATATCCTCTGGTTTACTTGGTTGGTTCATATGTTAATGATGCAAAAATTTATGCATTAACGTTAGAAAACAATAAATTAACGACCGAAGCCAACAAATATAAAAAAATTCTCAGTGAGAAAAAGAACCAGATCAAAGGTTTGGATGAAAAAATCAATGTATTGTCAACAACGTATGATGGAAAAGCGAAAACACTTACTTCTATTTATGATAAAAAAGTGAATTATCGTCTTAAATCAGGAACATTTCATACTATTGCTGAAGAGCTTAATCAAGTTTGAAGTAAATGTAGATATGTTGAAAAGTGAAAATGATACGTTATGGTTATCTTTGGTCAGTACAGATGATAGAAAATTTACAGAAGTAATTAAATATATGTCTGATACTCACTTTGATGAAATCATTGAAATTGATATTGAAAGAATCCAAAAAGACCCGGGTAATAACTACTATAAAGGTCTGTTAAAGGTTGAATTAAAATGAAATTTTTAGAAGATAAATTAGAAGCATTAGATATTTATTTTGCTCCCAAAAAAGAGAGTGAAAAATGGGTAGTTATCCTTGGAGTAGCAGGTATTATAGCATATCTTGGATATGCGTATTTATTACCTTATACAGAAGATCTGTATAATAAAAGTGAACGAAGTAAAAAAAGTATACAAAAAAGTATCACTGATAATAATACATATTTAAAGTCTATTACAGTTGGTGGTGATCGTGATTATTACGTGAAGAAATTTGATAATGATATCGTGACTAAAAAGCAAAAGATTGTTAATATAACTGATAAAATAAAATTTATAGATTCAAATTTAGAAAAACTGTCTGATATGTTATTTAATCAAAAAAGTTGGTCTAAATTTCTCAATTCAATTACAAGTAAAGCCGAAATACAGAATGTTGATCTGCAATATATAAGCAAATAAATATGTTGATGAAAATACAGGTAGTTTTGGACATGTACTTAGAAATAGGTATAGGATGTAAAGGTGATTATAAGAATATTATTAAATTTATGAATGAACTTGAACAAAATGTTTTGGTGACAGATATTTTTAAAACTGAATTTACTTCAGATACTAATTCATCACAAACTGTAGCAGATATTCATATTTCAGTATGGGGGATAAATCACTAATGAAAAAGATATTTTTATTATTTGTCACTTACAGTGCTAATAAATGCAGATTTATCTGTGGAACAAATACAAAAAATGGTTCTTCAAATACATGAACAGCGAGAAGGTGTAAACTTAGCAACACTGGAGAATACAAAAGACCCATTTATCCGACTGGTAGAAGAGAATAATGTTACAACATTTGCATCTCCTGAAAAAGAGGAAGCAAAATTAGTATTACATGCTATTGTGAATGGTAAAGCCTATATCAATGATTCATGGAGCAGTCTTGATGACACTATTATGGGATACACAGTAAAATTTATAGGTCAAAGAGGTGTGGTACTTCGAAACGGCAATCACATTAAGAAATTATATCTTCATGAAAAAAGAGATAATTTTATCAAGTTAGAGGAAAGGTTATAGAATGAAAAAAGTACAAATATCAGGAGTTAAGTTTTTTATAGTATTTGCAATGCTATTAGGATTTACCCATAATCTCATGGCAGGTAGTTGTTCTACAAAGTTATTTAGTGTCACTATTGACAGTAAATTATCGATTGGGGATGTCATTGATAATCTTGCAGATACTTGTGGATTAAGTGTTGTTGTTAAGGATGATGCAGCAAAATTACGTATGAATAAAAAACTTTATTATGTAAAATTGAAAAATAGTACATTAAAAGGTTTTTTAAATACGATCCTTAAAGACAATGATTTAAACTATTCATTAAATGGGAATAAACTTACAATATCATACTTGATCACACGTACATTCCGTATACATTATCTTTCTGGACAAAGAGTAGGAAAAAGTACAGCAAATGTAACTATTGCAGGTTCAGAAGATTCAACTGGAGGTGATGATGCGGAGGTGGTTCAGATAGCTTCATCTATGTCTAAAACAGGTATAGAGATAGAAAGTACGGATGAGTTTCAATTTTGGAAGACGGTTGAAAAAGAGGTTCAGCGTATTCTTATCGGTGCAGCAGATGGAAGTACACATTATACAAGATCTGGTGATACATGGACAGGACCAGATGGTAAAGTATGGGAATATAATCCTTTAGCACCTATTATTAATCCAGAAGCAGGTATGGTTACTGTTACTGGTACCGATAGACAGATCAATAGAGTTGGCAGATATATACATGCACTTAACAAAACAAATTAAGTCACAGGTTTTGATAGATATACGTATTCTTAATGTTTCATTTGATGACAGTACAACAACAGGTGTTGATTGGTCTCAACTTTATAGTTTACAAAACATGACAGTCAATTCATTACTCATGGCACAAAGAAATATCCAAGACTTTACATTTGATCAACAGAAGGGATAACACAATGCTACATTTGCTAGATGATGCAAGACCAAGAACTGCACAGCTTTTTAGTGCTACTGGTAGTACTGATGTAACTGAAATAGTGAAGTTCTTATCAACACAGGGAGATGTTAAAACAGTGTCTAGTCCACGTGTTATGACATTGAACAATCAACCTGCACTTATCAGTGTCGGTCAAGAACTGTTTTATAAAATTAAATCTTCCAGTACAGCAAGTAGTGGTGGTGGAGCAGTAGCAGCAGAAGGTGAATTGGTTGATTCTGTTTTTGCAGGTATTTTACTGGATATTACACCTGAAATTGATGATAATGGTATGGTTACTTTAAAGATAAATCCATCTGTTTCAGAGACTGCAGATACTGTTACAGCAGATGCTGGTGTGAGAACAATTCCACCAGATTTGAAAAGAAGACAAATTGCATCTGTGATAAAAGTAAAAGATGGAGAACATGCTATACTTGGAGGACTTATATCAAGTCAGACTGGATTTAAAGACAATCATGTACCATTATTAGGTGATATTCCAGGTCTAGGTACTTTATTTAAACGTCAAGAAAAAATTAATAAAGTGGAAGAGCTGGTATTTATTATTACACCACATATTGTTAAAAATTCTAAATCTGTGTCATTAAAAGATTTAGGATATTCAAAACTTAAATGAAAAGTAGATATGAAGTTGCTAAAAATGTATTTGTTGATTCTATAGATATTGATGACTACATTGATTTAGATTCTTCAGTAACGGCTTATCAGCAACTGCAACACAGTATGGATAAGCCGTTGAAGATGATCTTACTTTTTGGTAGACCAGGTACAGGTAAAAGTATTTTACTTAATCGTATTCAGGAAAAATTAAAACATCAAAAAGAGATTCATTATTTTGATACACCTGCGATAAATGAAAAAGAGTTTTTTCATAAACTGTTTAAAGTCTTAACAAAAAAAGATCTTACCTAGTAATACAGAAGTGAATTTCTCTTCTTTGGTTGATTTTTGTAAAAATCTCAGAGGTAAAAGAGAAATCATTATTTTACTGGATGAAGCACAAATGTATGGTCCAGAGATGATGGAAAAAATACGACTTCTCTCTGATAGCCGTGCAGTTAAATTTGTTGTTTCATTGCATAAAACTGATGATGAAGATCTTATTGCAAAAGAACATTTCCAGTCTCGTATATGGGAAGTGATTGAACTTAAAAATGCTACAAAAGAAGATCAAACAGCTTATATACATAAAAAACTTTTAAAAAAGAATCTTTTTGAAATAGCAAACAGTATTAAAGAAAAGAATATGAAACGAATTCATAAATATACAAAAGGAAATTATAGAGAGTGTAATAAACTTTTATTTACTATTTTTGAAATTTGTGAATATTATGATAAAAATGAACCATCTAAAGTAAATTATGCAAAGATATCGGATAAAATCATTGAAATGTCAGCATTAAAATTAGGATATATTAATGTATGATATTAAACAACTAGAAGAATGAGTGGAAACAATATAGAAAAAAAAAGTTAAGACCTTGGTATATAGGTAGTTTAAGTTTATCTTCTTATTGTCTCTATTACTGTTTTTTTAATGAATGATAAAATAGATTTTAGTGCATTAAAAAGCTATTTTGAAGCTTCAAAAGAAACGATAACGTTATGAAGATGAAACTAGGAATGTTTTAGACTCTAAAAAGATGAACATTAATAAGAGTGTATTGCTTGATGATGCATTAAACACACTTAGAAGTAAAAGACAGTCTAATAAATATTTCCGATAAAGTTGAAGAAAAGCCTCGTAATATACTTGTTGATATACCTCTTCTTGATGATACAGAAGAATCTATTGTTGAAGATATTTCACATGAGAAAAGTAAAATACATTTAGAGATTATTGAATCATCAAGTGTGACTGCATATAAAGATGTAGAAAAACGTTTTTTGGAATCACATGATATTGATGATGCTTTATTTTTAGCAAGAAGTTATTATAAAAAAGGTGACTATAAAAAATCAGAATATTGGGCATTGGAAATAAATAAACTTGATGAAGATATGGAAGAAAGTTTACTTATATTTGTGAAATCAAAAGTAAAAATGGGTCGTAAAAATGAAGCAATATCTATTTTAACAACTTATGTGCAAAGATCAGATTCACAAGAGGCGAAAAAATTATTATATCGAATTGAAAACGGTAAATTATAAAACTATATTTAGTATTTAATGATATACTTTATTAGTCATACTAGGGGGTGTTAAATGGTAAAACTCATTGAAATCATGCTTAAAGAAAATCTTATTACGAAAGATGCAATTTCTGCATTGGTAAAAAGTAGACCTCCCAAAAAAATATCTTTTGCAAATCTTTTAGCTGAAAAAATGATCGATCTGCATACTGTCGAAATATTTTTAGCAAAGAAAATAAGACAAGGTGTAATCACCTTATCTCATCTTGAAAAAATTGAAGGAATAAATATTGTTCCTATTATTGAAGAGGTAGCAAAATCATCTACATGTTGAATATGTTGATTTAGATGATATTGAAATTGATATGAGACTTTTTTCAAAAGTTTCATATAGTCAATTGCTTAAATACAATATTATTCCTATAGAAGAGAATGATCTAAATGTTCTTATTGTATTTGATGATCCTCTTGATATGGCTGCACAAGATGCTATACAAAGACTTTTCCCTAAAAAACCTATAAGAATTGCTATTTCAAAACCGAGTCACAGATAAATCAGCATTTACAACGTCTGGAAATAAATGAGAGTATTAAAGGATTAGTTGCTGATATTCGTAAAGATTTGGCTCAAGAAGGAAAAGTTGATGACAAAGGCTGATGAATCTCCAGCAGTTTTAAAACTTATTGATGTTATTTTGAAATCAGCTATATTTATCAGGTGCAAGTGATATTCATATTGAAGCAATGGAGAAAAGTTGTATCGTAAGAGTACGTGTGGATGGTATTTTACGTCAAAGTTTTACATTTGATATAGATATTTTTAATCCATTGGCTTCAAGAATGAAACTGCTTTCGAATTTGGACATAGCAGAAAAAAGAAAGCCTCAGGATGGTAGATTTTCTGCAACTGTATCACAAAAAGGATTTTGATTTTAGGGTTTCAACACTGCCTACGATATTTGGAGAGTCTATTGTTCTTCGTATTTTGGATAAATCAAAAGCGATGATCAGACTTGAAGATGCAGGTATGAGTAAATTTTGTTATGATAGATTTTCTGAGGCTATTAAAGTACCTTATGGTATTGTTTTGGTTACAGGTCCTACAGGTTCTGGTAAAACAACCACACTTTATGGTGCACTTAATGCGATCAAAGATGTAAAAGATAAAATTATCACAGTTGAAGATCCAGTAGAGTATCAGATGGCTGGTTTGCAGCAAGTACAGGTAAGAGCAAATATCGGATTGAGTTTTGCTGATGCACTGAGATCCATATTGAGACAGGATCCTGATAAGATCATGATCGGTGAGATCAGAGATAAAGAGACATTACGTATTGCCATTCAAGCTGCACTTACAGGGCACCTGGTCCTCTCTACATTGCACACGAATGATGCTATATCTGCTGTAACAAGAATTTTAGATATGGGTATTGAAGAATATCTGGTAAGTGGAGCATTAGTTGCTATACAGGCACAAAGACTTGTACGTAAAATATGTACACATTGTAAAAAAGAGACAGTGCTTGATCTAGCACTTCGAAAATCAGTAGAACAATATCTTCCTGAAAATCCTACTTTTTATGTAGGTGAAGGATGTAAAGAGTGTGGACATACTGGATATTCAGGAAGAGAAATGATATCTGAAGTTTTAACAGTCAGCGAAACATTGTCACGTATGATCGCAAGTAGTGCATCTAAAGAGGAGACTGACAAAACAGGCTGAAGAAGAAGGATTTATCACTATGTTTGAAGATGGTATCCATAAAGCATTAGAAGGTAAAACAACTATTGCAGAAATTTATAGAGTAGCGAGGTTATAAGATGAAATATTTTAATGTAACAGTAATGGAAAAGGGTAAAAAGAGACAAGAGACTTGTGAAAGCTGATAATAAAATGGCAGCAATTAATTTTGCCAAACAAAAATTTCCTATGACAATGGTGATGAAAGCAGTAGAAACATCTGCTCCTCTTGAAGATACTATATCTGAACTATTTTCTGGATTAAAAAAATCAATGAAATCCAAAATACCTATAAATGATAAAATATCAACGATACGACAGATAGCTGTTATGACTGATGCAGGTATTCCTATTAATGATACATTGCTAGAGGTTTCAGAAAATACTGAAAATAAACAACTAAAAGAGATATATGCAAATATCAATAGTGATATTAATGCTGGTAACAGTATTTCAGATGCAATAGAACCTTATACAGAAGAGTTTGGACATGTGGCGATTGCAATGACAAATCTTGGTGAGAGAACAGGTAATATTTCTGAGTCTTATCATAAGCTTGCAGATATACTTGAAAATATTAGAGATAATACAGCAAAATTTAAAAAAGCGATTAGAACCCCTTTGATCACATTGGCAGCAATGGGTATTGCTTTTACAATTCTTATTATGGTGGTTGTACCGAAATTTAAAGATATTTTTGCCAAATTTAAAACAGAACTTCCTATTCCTACACAAATACTTTTAAAATTGGAATGGGCATTTAGTAATTATGGGATACTAATACTTCTTACTCTTATTTGCTTTTATCTTTGGTGTTAAATTTTTTTATAAAAATAATAAAGATTTTAAATATCAAATGGATAAAATGATGATACATCCACGCTTTTATTTGATCAATAAAGCGATTTTTCTCTCTACAATGCATAAATATAATTTAGTATTTGGTGAGTTGGTTAAATCAGGTATTCCTGTATCAGAAGCACTAGAGACAGCCGTAGGTATGGTTGATAATTTAGCGATCAAAAGACAACTTTTAACGGTAAATGCGAATATTGGACGTGGTATGAATCTTGGCTGAAGCTTTTCAGATTACAGGTCTTTATGAAAACATGTTACTTCAGATGATAAAAGCAGGTGAAGCAGGTGGTCAATTAGATGCTATGCTGAGATAAGGTAACGGATTATTATGATATGAAGTTCCAGGATCTAATAGATAATCTTTCTGCTTATATCGAACCTATTATGTTGTTCTTTATTGCAGGACTGGTTTTATTAATGGCTCTAGGTATCTTTATGCCAATGTGGGATCTTGGAAAAGCAGTGAAAAGTTAGAAGGTCAATATAGAGAAGATTTTTCTCTATATATGATCTATTTTATTTTAGAGTTGATGGTGTTTAATCGCTTTTTCTAAATCTTCCATGGTATCTATACCAAAACTTTCTGTATTTACTTCTGTCATAGCAACTTCATATCCATGATAGAGTGCTCTGAGTTGTTCAAGTTTTTCTATATCTTCTAATGGTGCAGGAGTCAAGCATACAAAAGTTACGTAATGATCTAACTGTAAATCCATAGATACCTAAATGTCCTTTGTATGTATCAAAATGATGGTCTCTTGGGTAAGGTACTTTTGCTCTTGAAAAATAGAGTGCTATATCATCACTATCAGTGACAACTTTTACGATATTAGGATCATCAGCCTCAGGATTAGAGATGGTTTTGTAACATGAATTCATCATAATACGTTCATCATCTTTATTTTTTTTTGTCAGATCATAGATAGCCTGTACTACTTCTGTTTCTATAAAAGGTTCATCTCCCTGTACATTGATAATGATTTCATTTTCATCTAAATCCAGTTTTTGTGCTGCTTCATAGATACGGTCTGTACCACTTTGATGTGTTGATCTGATGTAAGTACAGCTTGTATACCATGGCTATTTGCAATATCTATGACTTCCTGTGAGTCTGTAGCAATGACAACATTATCTATATCTTCAACAGCTTTGGCAGTTCTTACAACCATTGGCATCCCACCAATGTCTGCTAATACTTTATTTGGAAAACGACTTGAGCCTATACGTGCAGGAATAATAATCATATTAAATCCTTCTATGTTTATTAATCTAATTTTACACTTTATATGCTAAGATACAAGACTTATAAAGGATGACAATGAATAAAGCACTTATTTCTTCTTAAATATGGGTGGACCAAATAATTTAGATGAAGTAGAACTTATTTTTACATAATATGTTTTCAGATAAAAATATTTTACCAACCAATCCTGTACACGTGCACTTGTCCGTAAAATTATTATTACCAAACGTTTAGATGATGCTAAAGAGAGTTATGCACATTTGGGTGGAAAATCTCCTTTATCAGATTTAACACAAAAACTTATTGAAAAACTAAAAAATAAGTTAGATATGCCTATTTATGCTGCAATGCGTTATGTTCCTCCTTTTGCTGACGGACTCCTTGATAAAATGTAAAGAAGAGGGTATAGAAGAACTTTTACTTTTTCCTCTTTATCCACAGTATTCAACCACTACAACACTCTCTTCTTATGAAGATATAGTATGTCAGATGTAAAGCGTTGGATTATCATCCAAAAATCACGATGCTGGCATGTCAATATTATGATGATATTGATTACATTAAAGCAAATGTAGACCAGATAGAAAAAGCTATAGAGGATAAAGATATACCAATGAGTATGATTTACTCTTATCTGCACATGGATTACCAATGAGTATCATTAAAGCAGGTGATCCTTATCAACGACAAGTTGAATCAAATGTCAGTGCAATAAAAACACTTACTTAGAAGTGAAGGGTATTCATTTTAAAGAAGTAAAATTAGTCTATCAATCCAAAGTTGGATCTGCAGCATGGTTAGAACCTAATCTTGTTGATGTGTTACGTAATCCTGTAAACCGTAAAGTGCTCATCTATCCTTTGGCATTTACGATTGATAATTCAGAGACACTTTTTGAATTGGATATAGAGCATCGTGAAATTGCTGAAAAGATCAAATATGATGATTATATTGTGGCTGAATGTATGAATGACAGTGATGCTTTTGTAAATTTAATTATAAAATATATCGATCAGCATAGTGTGAAAAAAGCTAAGGATAAGTCATTCTTGTTCTGACTGTAGTATGTGTCTGTGTTGTGAAGCTATATGACAGATAAAGTCAAAGCTGTTTAGATATCAACAAGATATTTCATGCAAACTATAGAAACTTCCTTTACTTTTGTAACCGAAGTAAACCGTTCTAAGTTTATTACCTATTTTGTACCTATCTCAGAGTATGATGGATTACAGGAGAAACTTAAAAATGAAAATCCAAAAGCAAATCATGTAGTCTATGCTGTACGATATCTTAATGAGTTTGATCAAGTTGTTGAAAATTCTTCTGATGACGGAGAACCAAAGGGATGTGCAGGACTTCCGGCTCTCAATGTTTTACGTGGTGAAGATCTTATAAACTGTGCTGTATTGATCGTACGTTATTTTGGTGGTATTAAGCTTGGAACAGGCGGTATGGCTAGAGCATATGCTTTAGCAGTGAAGGAAGTATTGAAAAAGGCAAGCGTTGTCCCTTATGTAAAAGAGATCACTTATATTTTCTCAACAGAATATAATGAAGTAGATAGAATACTTTATAGACTTAAACAATTAGGACTTACAAATTATGAGCGTGATTTTGGTGTGGATAAAGTGGTTTGGAAATTAACTGGAAGTGAAGAGAAGATAGAACGACTTAAAGAAGGAAAAGGCTAGGATACCTTTGTACTTTCTGTAGACACATTTAGTGTCTACAGAGCATCTTCATCTTCCTCTTCAGTTCTGATACGAATCGTTTTAGAGATGTCAGATACAAATATCTTACCATCACCGATCTTACCTGTTTTTGCAGTACTCTTGATAGCTTCAATTGCTTTGTTGAGATAGTCATCGTTACTTACAACGATCTCTATTTTGACTTTGGGAATGAACTCAACAACATATTCTGCACCTCTGTAGAGTTCAGAGTGACCTTGTTGTCTTCCGTATCCTTTAACTTCAGATACGGTCATACCTTCTATGCCTGCTTCTACAAGAGCATCTTTTACATCTTCTAGTTTAAATGGTTTAATTATTGCTTCAATTTTTTTCATTCTTTATCTCCTTATATACTACGTTTAAATTCAGGGTATGATTCTATACCACATTCTGTAGCATCAATTCCCTCTAGTTGTTCTTCATCACCTGCACGAAGTACAAAGATCTTGTTAATAATGTATATTGTAATCCATGAAAGTGGAAAAACAATTATAGCTACAACAAGTATACCTTTTAATTGTGCCAATATGCTTACATCTGCTACAAAAATACCTACAGCAAGGGTACCCCAGATACCATTAACCAAGTGAACAGATAATGCACCTACTGGGTCATCCAGTCTAAGTTTATCAAAAATAGGTACAAACCAGACAACTAATGCACCACCAATTCCACCAATTAATATAGGTGTATGGATATCATACTGGTCAGGACCTGCTGTAACTAGCGACAAGACCACCTAATGCACCATTAAGTATCATGGTAATATCGAACTTTTTATATCTAAAATAGGTAAGTAACCATGCTGCAATAGCACCTGCAAGACCAGCTGTATTGGTATTCATAATGGTTAGTGCAACTGCATCAGCATTCTCTTTTGATGAGATCGCACCGACAGAACCACCATTAAATCCAAACCAACCTATCCAAAGAAGTAATGCACCTAAAGTCACTAATGGAATATTTGATGCAGGGATAACACGAATCTATTCATCTTTATATCTGCCACGTCTAGGTCCCATGATAAGAATGGCTGCCAAGCAGTGCCCAGCCACCAGTAGAGTGGATCACCGTTGAACCTGCGAGATCAGAAAGTGCTGAGATATCTAAAGCATGTTCCAGCTAAAAAATTTGCTCCCCATGTAAGATTGACAATCGTTGGATAGATAAATGCACCCACAACAACAGTAAAGACAGCCAAAGGTAGGATTCGAGAACGTTCACTTACCCCACCACTCATGATGTTTACTGACTTTCCCTACAAATGCCATTTGAAACATAAAAAATGCCCATTTACTCATACCGTCTTGATGATCCCAGCTTCCAAATGCATACTCATATCCTATAAGTAGAAAAGCCATAGAGGCAATAGCATAGATCATTACATTTACTGTAAGTACAGAAGTAACATTTTTTGTTCGTACCAATCCTGCTTCAAGCATTGCAAAACCTGGTACCATAAAGATGATGAGGGTCATTGCAAAGATAGCAAAGAAGGTATCTATTACGTAATTTATTTCCATATTGAGTTCCTAATATTTTAATATGAATATTGTATCGGGTATCAGAAAAGATTAAAAGAGAATGTTGTTCTAAAATAAAGCAGTTTATAAAATATATGATAAGTAAATGAGGAAAAAAGTGATTAATTTTTAATCACTTGATTAGAGACAAGGCAAAGCCTTGTCTCTAATAAAGATTAAAGTGCGTCAGCATCAGTTTCATCTGTTCTGATACGAATAACATGGTCAATCGTACTTACAAAGATCTTACCATCACCGATCTTACCTGTTTTAGCAGCTTCGTTGATAGCTCTTAATTGCTGTTTCTGCATATGCATCTGTACTTACAACAATTTCAATTTTGATCTTAGGGATAAATTCAACTACATATTCAGCACCTCTGTAAAGTTCTGAGTGACCTTGTTGTCTTCCGTATCCTTTTACTTCAGATACTGTCATACCTTCAATACCTGCTTCTACAAGAGCATCTTTTACATCTTCTAGTTTAAATGGTTTGATAATTGCTTCAATTTTTTTCATTATTTATTCCTTTATAAATTAATAGTAGCAAATTCTTACGAATTTATTACATTTTCACCGTGAATTGTTTCATCAAGACCAGCTGATTCTGTTTCTTCATCTACTCTTGCACCACCTGTGATAGCTGAAGCAATATAGTAAACAATAACTGTACCGATTAGTGTAAAGAGTCCAACAACAACTACTGACTCAACTTGAACCATGAATTGTCCCATTCTGTCACCACTCTCTTTAAGTGGACCATCCCAGAGAAGATCTTTGTCATCAAGTGCAAGAAGACCAGTTGCAAGTGCACCCCAAAGACCTGCTAGGAAGTGGATACCAAATGCATCAAGAGAATCATCATAACCAAGTTTTTTCTTAAGTGCAACAACACCGAAGAATGCAACGATAGAACCAACGATACCAACTATAAATGCACCACCAACACTTACAAAACCAGCAGCAGGAGTAATAGCAACTAGACCGGCAATGATACCTGAAGCAATTCCAAGAAGTGTAGGCTTTTTAAAGACAAACCACTCAAGAAGCATCCAAGTTACAGCAGCTGCAGCAGTAGCAACAGTTGTAGTCATTACAGCAAGACCAGCGATAGCGTTTGCACCAAATGCAGATCCACCGTTAAATCCATACCAACCGAACCATAATAATGCTGCACCAACAGCAGTAAGAAGAATACTATATGGTTTCATAGCAACTTTAGGATAACCAGCTCTTTTACCAACCAAGATAGCAAGTACAAGACCAGCTAAACCACCATTCATGTGTACAACAGTACCACCGGCAAAGTCAAGAGCACCAGCATCAAAAAGAAGTGCACCGTCACCACCCCATACCATGTGTGTAATAGGAGCATAAACAAGAAGACCCCATAGTGCAACGATCACCATCCATGTTGAAAATTTCATACGTCCGATAACAGAACCTGAAGCAATCGCTACAGTAATAGCAGCAAATGTACCTTGGAATGCAATAAATACATAAGTAGGGTAAGTACCAGAAAGGTCAGTCCATTTAATACCATCAAGCATTACATTACCAAATCCACCAAATACATTTTGAAGCATTGCACTTTCATTTGTACCAAATGCGATAGAGTAACCTGCAATGATCCATACTACAAATGCAAGTACAAATGCACCCATAACCATAGCAGTAGGTATTAAGTACGTTTTTACTTCTTGTCATACCACCATAGAAAAGTGCCAATCCTGCAGGTGTCATAAGTAGTACAAATGCTGTAGATACCATCATCCACGCTGTGTCACCTGTGTCCAGTTTATCTTCTGCAAAAGCAAAGATAGGCAAAAACATTGCCATTAGAGCCGAAAGTTTTAATTTCATGCTATTTCCTTTAAAATTTATTTTACAAGACAATAGTAACATGTATGATAATTTTTTATTGCATATGATTGATTAATTTTTAATCAATCGTGATAACTTATTGAATCAGAGGTATTTCAAGTTTAATGGAGTGTTCTTTAAGTATACATTTGATCTGGCTTATGTCTGCAAGTGTACGATATTTCTTCATCTGTATCTGCATATCGTCCATTTGCAGGTATAGCGAGTTGAGCGATAGATTCTTTTTTATTTTCTATAATGACATGTTGACCAAAAAGAAGTTTGAGAGAAATATCAATAGAGTCTGAGGCTCTAAATGCATTCAAGTGTTTTTCTTAGAAGTTTAGAAAAATTATTTTGATCTATTTTAAATGCCGGTAGATCCTGATCGGTTAAAAGTTTGAGCGGATTGCGTATTTTTTGTTCTAAAAAGTGCTATATTTGCTTCAAGTAAGATGTTGATATCTGTGGTTATAAGTTTATCTGTTTCTATTTTACGTGCTAGGTTTAATACGAGGCGTATTATATAAACGTAAAGAAATTTGTTCTTCATTTTCATATCCTACTGTAATAGCATGAAATATAAAGGTATCATAATTAAGTGTCAGTGAGGTAGTCTTATAGCCGAAATTTTGAGGTGCATAAGATAAAGCAATATCATAAAGCTCTTTTTTTGTGACATATCCAAATAAAATTTCTGCAGCATTATTGAGATAGAGTATTTTTCCTTGATCACTAAAAAGTATAAAAGGATTGTTATCCCACTCTATAAAAGATTTAAAATCAATCGATGTTGTGTTCATGTATTTTCTTTCTAAGTGTATTTCTATTGATACCTAAAACTTGTGAGAGCTGTAGTTGTGAACCAAATTTTTTAAGACCTGCTTCTATAAGAGGTTTTTCATATAAACCAAGATGTTCTCTATACCCATCATTCCCATCAAGATGTTTGAGTAAATAGTGATAGAGTACACTTTCAATATCTTGTTCATTCATACTGTGTTTCATAAGATGCATATAAGATAGACTTTTTAAGACTTTTACTGTTTTTAGTAAGGTTTATAGGTATATCATCTGACTCAAATGTCTTAGTCTTCTATCATTAAGAGTAGCACTTGCTTCTTTAATGAATAGATCTTTTAAATAATTGATGTCTTCAGGACGTTCTTGAATGATGGCATAGTATAAATAAAAGCAAAAAGATCATCAATTAGATCTTGATTACCCATATAATCTGCTGTAGCAATGATACGTTTATTTGTAAAGTCAAGAGCATTTTGATTACTGAGTTTTTCAAAGTTTGTGATAATAAGTTCATCATGATTTTCAAGTGCATCTTCAACTTCTTTTTGATCGTTCACCTGAGACCAAAGGTGCATCTGGAAAAAGGTATCGTGCAAGTGATTTTTTACCTGTATGTGCTTCACCTATGATGATAGAAGAGACAAAGAGTGTCTTTGTGAGATTAAAACTCTTGATGATATGTTGTATTTTATCTGATGTGGTGAAAAATGTTTCCATAATACTCTTTAGTGTTGATTAATAATTAATCATACAAAAATTCAAATAAAAGTATGTTAAAATAATTCAATTTACGTATAAAGGGACTTCATCAAAGCATCATTTCAAAGATTTTATCAACATTTTTCTTATTTGGAACTAGAGCAGGCTGTTGAATATTTTTCTATTTTGGGTGGGATAGGTAAAAATATAGAGTTAGACTATTTTGATGATGTCTTTTCGATGGTAGAGTCTAATTTTGTACAAAACTTCTCAAAATTTCAGACTCTTGTTTCTCCTTCATATCTTTTAGAAAGTCCTTATAGAGAAATACTTATGGCTGTAGCCAGAGGAGATGGAAAATTTTATTCTGTACTTAGAAAAGCAAAAGTAAGTGAGACCTTGGGAGAAAAGATAGTTCAGGAATTAGTTGACTTAAATGTTTTGAAAGTAGAAGCTTCAAGAGAATCCCCATTACGTAATCATCCCAAACATAAACTTAAAAAAGAACAACGCTCATACCGTGTACAGGATAAACTTCGTTTTGTACAGCCTTTTATGCGTTTTTGGTTTGGTTTTGTGACCTACTATAGAAAAGATTTGGCATTGGGTAAAGGTGATGCTTTTTTAAAGAACTTTGAGAAACACTATGAACGTTTACGTTCTTTAGTCTATGAACAACTTTGTGATGCACTTTTAGTCCAATATTATGCAGAGCATAACAATCACATAGTATGATAGTGGGAGCTTACTGGAATATCCACAGTGAATTTGATATTTTAGCTGTGACTAAAGATAAAAAATTATTTTGGGAGAGTGCAAGTATAAAGACCGTAAAGTCTGTAAAAATGAACTCACTAAACTTAAAGCCAAAGCACTTGAAGTCAGGTATAAAAGTAGATGTTTATGCACTTTTTTCCAAGAGTGGGTTTTCAAATGAGCTTTTACAGACACAAGATGAAGATTTGCTTTTGTTTGACCTGAATGATTTGAAAGCACTTATGTCTTAGTACTTTCAACTTTTTCTTCGCTTAGTAGTTCTTCCTCATAGACCTTAACACCTTCCAAATATCCTGTTATCTCAATTTCTTTATAGGCTATACCTTCAGGAACTGAGCTTCTGAATGTAGTTGTACAGCACATTGTTTATAGTTTGGCTCAAATGATTTTGGATCAAATTCTGGAATAGTGATATTGTTGATGAGCTGTTCATTGTAATGGAAAGGAACAAAGACATTTCCTTCTCTGACTGTTTCACTTATTTTGACAATGACATTTTCTACACGACCACGTGTACCTGAGAGTGCAATGCGGTCACCACTTTGGACTTGGAGTTTAATTGCATCTTTTGGACTTAAGGTCTACCCATGCTTCAGGAGCCAGTGCATCAAGTATGCCAATAGTTCCTGTTTTGGTTCTTGTATGGAATTGTTCTACCGTTCTGCCTGTATTAAGGATAAATGGCAAACCTTCACATGCCATTTCAGAGAGTGGTTTCCAGTCTACTGCTAAAAGGTTTGCTTTTCCATCAGATGTATTACATGCCATCTCTTCAGAGTAAAGACGTTTGGTTCCATTAGGAGCTTTGTTGTTACATGGCCATTGTATACCGCCTAGTTTTTCTATGAGCTCATAGTCCATACCGCTGATAGTCACAAAGTTGTCCCTCACTCACTTTTTTGATCTCATTAAATACATCTCTAGGAGTTTTGAAGATCTTTAAAAAGTAGCTCATATTTACCTTCAAAGTATTTTGAAAACTCTATAACTATGTCAAGGTCAGCTTTACTGTCTCCCAAAGGTTCTACAGCTTTTTTAGCATAGTTACAACGTCTTTCAGAGTTTGTATAACATCCTTCTTTCTCACTCCAGGTGGCTGCTGCAAAAACAACATCAGCTATCTGTGCTGTATCTGACATGAAGGCATCCTGTACAACAAGTATATCCAGTTTATCTAGAGCTTCACGTAAAGCATTTTGGTCTGGATAACTTACAAGAGGATTGGTTGCTACGACCCAAAGTGCTTTTATCTCTCCACGATTGATGGCATCTATGATCTGTGGGTAAGCATAGCCTCGTTGCTGTAGGAATAAGATCTTCAGGTACACTTATAATCTCTGCAAACTCTTTTCGATCACTTTGGCTTGCATAATTTCTGATATCCGGGGATGGAAGAAGTAAATCCAAATTCTCTTGTGCCCATTGCATTACACTGTCCGGTTATGGACATAGGTGCAGCACCTTCACGACCAAGATTTCCTGTGATTAGTGCAAGGTTACAAATGGCAGAGACGGTGTCTGTTCCTATACTGCTTTGGTTTACCCCCATTGTCCATGCACTCATTGCCGAGTCAGCTGCTTGCATAGACTTTTGCCAAGATTATAGAGTTCTTTAACATCTATTCCTGTGATCTGCGCTACTTCCTGGGGAGGGTAGTTCGCCATAATATGTTTTTTAAACTCTTTATAGCCATTGGTACGTTCATTGATGAACTTTTCATCCTCCCAACCTTGTTCCATTATGATGTAACATAAGACCATTGATCAAGGCTAAATCACTTCGGGGAGCCAAAGGTACAAAGATGTCTGCCATCTGTGATGTTTTAGATTTACGTGGATCAACCACGATGATCGTTGGTTTTTTACCGGTTACTGATTCATTTTTTGCAATATGAAGTTTTAAGATAGGATGATTGTCTGCAATATTTGCACCTATAAGCAGTATAACATCTGCTTTTTCAAAGTCTTCATAACAACCGGTCGGACCATCAGAGCCAAAGGTTTGTTTGTATCCCATAACCGCAGAGGCCATACAAAGTGTGGTGTTACCATCATAGTTATTGGTTTCAAGTCCGAGTTGGACAAATTTACCTAAAGCATAAAACTCTTCTGTAAGTAATTGACCTGTAGAGATGACTGCCACAGCACCTTTTCCATACTCAGCTTGTATCCGTTTGAACTCATCAGAGGTTTTTTGAAATGTCTCTTCCCATGTACTAGGGGTGAGTTCACCATTTTTTCTAATGAGAGGAGATTGTACACGAGAGTCTGCTTCTACCATCTTGTGCTCACTAAGCCCTTTAGGACAAAGTGTCCCCATGTTAACAGGATGCAGAGGATCACCTTTGGAGTAAACTGCTTTACCGTTTTTTACACCGATGTACATACCACAGCCAACACCACAGTATCCGCACGTAGAACGTACCCATTTATCTGGTGCATTTGTCTTTTGCTACTTTACCAAAGATAGGGTCATCAACCAGGGCATATTTGTTCTTCTTTGATATCTGTACCTAGAAAGTTTTTTATTTTTTGTATGATACTCATTTTGTGTTCCTTTCTAGTGTCTCTGATTGCCGGCAAAGAAATTTCCTGCTAAACCTAAAGGTACCACTGTTCTATAGAAGAGGTATCTTCCTGCCAATTCACTTACAAATGCACCAAGTGTCGCAACAATAAGCATTATGATCGCCAAATCTATTAAACCGCTTGCAGTAAATAAAATGGCTAAGAGAGGTAAGCCTAGTGCAAAGAGTATCAAAGAGTAGACTCTAAACTTTTTTAGTGTACCAAAATATTCTTGAAGCAGTATACGACTTCTGTTATATTGATAATAGAGTGGATCTTCGTTATTTAAATGACGATAGAACATTACTTCTTCCAGTATAACCAAAGCCTGTCCCATACCTGCAAGAAGAGTGATCGCTAAAAGAACCATTGCTCCTTCTTTACCATTTGAAACAAGTAAGGCAGTGGAAATAAGTAAAAAACCTATATAACTTGAACCAAAAAAACGTTTGGTTGTAGACTTTCTGTTCCATGCAGGACGTGCTTTGATACGGTATATCATCGACTGTGCATAGATACCGTAAATTCCTATAGCGAGTGTAACAGCTTCAAGAGGAAGTAAAATAAAGCCTTTAGCTTCAAGATAGTAAAGCGCTGCTACTGTCGTTGCCAATCCTGTATAGACACCCAAAGCAATGGCTTCACGGGAAAGCCAGGATGTTCTCCAGTTTTTCATTGCAGACATTGCTTTTATAGGACGTCCAAGGTGCAGTGCTGAAAGTGGCAATCCTATAGCTGAAGGTAAAAAGGCAAGAATTGCCATAGTCAAAGTAGGTTCTGGAAGATTGAACCCTAAAGAGAAAAGTACTTGTCCTAAAAAGAGGGCTAAAAAAGCACCTAAGGAGATCTGTGTCAGTACGGTCATAAAAACCAGTGGCAGTTCAGGATGTGCAGGTTTGAGTAAATGCTCATCTGCGATACGCAGTTCCTCTCCCTTTTTAAGTTCAGGTAGTGTGTAGCGTGTTGTAGGTTTGGTGATCTCAATATCTGGAAGGTGAGGTGCTATACCTTCTTTTTCCATATCTGTCTCAAGCCACTGTTTTACGTTAAAGACTTCTATCTCTATAGCATTGCTAGGACAGGCTTGCACACAGGCAGGGCTTTGTCCAGCTTCGAGTTTATCTGCACACATATGACATTTGGTTACGATGCCTCTGTCTGCGTTAAAGGTAGGTACTTCATACGGGCAGTTCCATGTACAGTACTGACACCCTATGCACGAAGGATCATCATGCCATACGATACCATTGTCAAACTTGACGTATGAATTTGTAGGACAGCCTATAAGACATTCTGGTTCTATACAGTGATTACAGGACATGGAGTTAAAGAGTTGGAGGGTATCAGGAAATTCACCCATCTCCATTTCGCCTACACGACGCCATTTGATCTCATCTGGATTGGCATTTTGCTCATTGCAGGCTACTTCACAACAGTGACAGCCTACACAGGCAGTTGCATCAAAGTGAAAACGGTATTGTTCCCCCTCTCCAAGTTCAGGCAAGTCGATACTGTAGTTTCCGCATTGCATACCCGTATTTGTCTTGTGGCTGATAAAATCTGCTAAAGGGGTATCTTTTGTAAGAGCTTCTACTGCCATTAGACTTCTTTCAATGCAACCAGTAATTCAGAAAATACTGCGGCTCTCTCTTTTTTGTTTTCATGCGTCATATTGTAAATAATCTCAGAGAGTTTGGCTGGTACATTGGGGTTAATAGTGCTGACTGTGTCTCTTTTGATGGAACGTGGTCTTAAGAGTGTAGGGGCAAGTCCATCTACGCTTTCAAAACGTTTTTCTCCAGTGAGTAGTTTATAAAGTTTCAGTCCAAACCCAAAAAGTTCATACTCTTCACGTTTAGAACTTTTTGGTTCTGCTTCAAGTTCCAACAGTACATGTTAGATCCAAGTTTATCATTGAGTATATAGTTGATTTTTGTAAAGAATGCTAAGAGCTTGAAAACTATAATTTCTTGATAAAAATCTATCATCAAATGCTTCATAGGTCTCACCCCTTAGTTTATGGCTGGCATAGGTTTTAAGTAGATACTTTACATGATGTTTTGCCTCTGTAATGGGTAATGCTTTATGCAAAATATGTGCTTCTTTTGCATCACGGGTTATTTTACCACCGACAAATATATGTACACCATCTACTTTGTTTCCTTCATCATCTTTAGCCTTACACCCTTCAAAACCAATGTCTGCAATCCCATGCACACCACACCCTTTTGGACAGGCAGACCAGTTCATACGGATATTTGCATTCTCTATAGCTACTTCTGAACTTAGAAAATGTGCCATCTCTATAGCATCAGGTTTATTTGGAATGACACCAAAACTACATGTTGCTGTTCCGGCACAGGCTATCATATCATTAAAATAAAGGTTATTAAATTTAGCATAGTCTGTTATGACATCTGTAGACTCAAAATGCTTCAAGATTTTCTTTAGGTACATTGACGACATAGAGGTTTTGATCGTAGGTAAGTCTAATGTTTCCATCTCCATACATTTTTGCTGCATTTGCAGTTTCTATCATGTGAGTTCCACTGAAGATCCCTGAAGGAACGATCATCTTATAGTTAAACTTACCATTGCGTCCAAGTACTTTGTTTGAACCCAATGCAATGGACTGAGACTGTACCATTGTTGATACCGGCAGTATTGTAAGTTCAAATCCAGCTTCTTCTTTAATGGCATCTATAAAGTTTTCTATACCTACATCATTAAGCAAAAAGACCAGACGGTTTTTATTACGGTTATCACGGTAGCCGTAGGTTTTAAATACTTTTAAAAGTGTTTCAAAGAAGTGCGGTACTTCTTCTATAGTTACAAAGAGGTTTGCATCTTGTGCTTGCACGCCAACTCTTGCACCCAGATAGATGTTAAATCCAAAGATTCCTTCTTTTTGTGCCAGTACAAAACAGCAGTCGTGTCCAAAAATATTACATGAATTTGAGAGTGAACCTAAAATCCCTGTGTTGAACTTACGAGGCAGTGCAGAGATCCATTCAGCGATTCTCTACCAAATATTTCTTGCAATTTATCAATGATAGGCATCGTTTCTATTACATTATCATAAGCGATACCATCAAGTGGGTCAGTCACAATGTTACGTGGGATTATCTACCCCTGTTTGGAAAGTAGAGATACCTACTTCTTTTAGTTCCTGTTAAAACTTTCGCAATGTCTGCTATTTGCAAGTATCGAAGTTCGATCTGCATACGTGTAGTAATGTCTATATAGTCATTCCCGTATTTTTTAGCTACTTCACCTACACGTATTGCCTGTTCATAGCTTAGTCTTCCTGCTGGTATACGTACACGAAGCATAAAGTCTTCACCTTTATCAAAAAGTCCAAAACATTTTAGAAAATATGCACTATCTTCTTGAGCCAGACCTTCATATCCTGCAGCGGCTATCTCTTCTAATTTTGCATGTACATCCATTGGTGCTTTGAGTGATTTAGTTGTCTTCTACTTTATTGATTTTCTTACTTCTTGCCTCTAAGGCTTTTTCTAATACGCTCATATTTGACTCTCTTTTAATTTGTTTGTATAGTGTATAACGTCCCCAAAGACAAGTATCGATGGTCTTGAAGCCTCAAGGGAAGCTTCTTCGAGATTCTCCAGTGTTGTAGTGAGTACACTTTGATTTTTTCTGCTTGCATTGGAAACGATGGCACAAGGTGTATCCATCTCTATGCCTAATATATTTGCTTGCTGAACGATCTCTTTAACACGAGTAAGTCCCATAAGAACGATGACAGTATGGTCAGTGTTCTTTAACATTGGTACCCAGTCAAGATTGATGGAGTTACCTTTTAGATGTGCGGAAACTACAGTAAAGGCATTGCTGTAATCTCTTGCAGTGACGGGTATATTTGCCATCAGTGGTCCTGAGACAGCAGAAGAGATACCTGGTATCACTTCGGTTTTTATACCTTTTTGTGCAAGGTAGAGCAACTCTTCAGCTCCTCGACCAAAGATGAAAGGATCACCACTTTTTAAACGGGCAACAGAGTGTCCTTTTTTGATGTACTTTCGTATAAGTTTATTGATCTCTTCTTGGGGTTTGGTATGAAACCCTTTTTCTTTTCCCACAAAGACTCTTTTTGTCTTCTTTGGTACAATGGCCATGATCTCATCAGATATGAGATGGTCATAGAGTACTACATCAACATTTTTTATGATTTTATAGGCTTTGAGCGTGAGCAATTCTGGATCTCCCAGACCACAACCAACTAAGATAGGCTTTAGCTGTCATTTTTTCGATAGTTTGAAGGGTTTTGTCTATCTCTATAACACCTTTGTCTCTTTGTGACTGAAGGTTTTGGATAAATGTTTCCATATCTTCAGGTATCAGTGCCTGACATTTGTCTCTAAAGTACCGAGCCACAGTAGGGCTGGCGCCTGAACTTGATACGGCTATCTGCAAAGGAGCATTTTTAGTTAATGCCATAAAGTAGAAATCACACACTTTAGGTTTATCTACCACGTTGAGTAAAAAAGGATGTTTCTGTTTATGTTTCAAAAGTTTTTGTGTTACTTTGTTCATTACCGGTCGCATCGATCACAATGAGATAATTTTGAATATCTTTTATTTTGAACGACTTTATTTGTATATCAGAACAAAGTACTTTGATCTGTGGATGAACTTCTTTGGATATGACCGAAAAAGAGATGTTATTCTCCGACAATACTTCTGCTTTTTGTAATGCTACATTTCCACCACCGATTAAAAGAATATGTTGTTCTTTCAGTAATATAGGTAAAGTTTGTCTTTGTTTCATCTGTATGTTCATCCTCTTTATGATTGAAATGATTATATCTTTTAAAGGGTAGTTCTATATTCAATAGTTGTATATTTTTTAATCATTTATATCCTATACATTAGTAAAAAAATAATTGGTTAAAAATTAACCATCAATTGTCTAATATTGACTATCGTATACGTTGTATACTTCACGAAACATTTGTCTTAAGGAGAAAAAATGGCAGGATTTAAAGCATTAAAAGGACAGGGACACACACCAACGTTGTTCATGGCTTTTTTGTATTTTGATATGAGTTTTATGGTCTGGACAATGTTGGGTCCACTATCTACAGAAATAAGTGAGGCATTAGCTGCGACAGGTTATATGATAACAGAAGGTGAAAAAGCTACTTTACTTTCACTCCCTATTTTATCTGGTGCATTATTAAGAATTTTGCTTGGGTTTGGTGTGGATAAGTTAGGTGCAAAACTCACAGCACTGATGGCACAGTCAGTGGTAATAGCAGCACTTCTTATGGCATATTTTATGGGTGAGAACATTACTTATAATGCTTTACTTGTTGTAGCACTTGGACTCGGATTTGCGGGAGCATCGTTTGCTGTAGCACTTCCACAAGCTGGTCAGTGGTATCCGCCTAAGTCTCAAGGAATTGTACTTGGCCTTGCAGGAGCAGGTAATATCGGTGTAGTTATAGACTTCTTATTTGCACCTAAGATAGCAGAAAAATGGGGTTGGGATTCAGTATTTCTAGTCGGTGCAGTAATGGCTGTTGTCGGTATGGATCGCATATGCATTTATCGCTAAAAATGCACCGGAAACTGTCTATAAGGCTAGACCTAAAAAACTCTCTGATTATGGAAAACTTCTTAAAGATAAAGATACATGGTGGTTTAACCTTTTCTATGCAGTAAGTTTTGGTGGTTTTGTAGGTTTCGCAGGGTATATGAAAGTCTATTTGATGAACACATACCAAGTAGATATGAGTGCTTTTGGACTTGATGTATTGGATGAAGGAAATGTTAAAGTAGTTGCAGGTTATTTTGGAGCATTGTGTATTTTTGCCGGTGCAGTACTTAGACCTGTAGGTGGTGCCATTGCAGATAAAATGGGTGGTATAAAATCACTCTACATTTTCTTTGGTACGGTTGCAACACTTGCTGTAGTGAATGCTACAATGTCATTGCCATTTTGGTTAGCGATAGTAGTTCTTTTCTTGATCATGGCAAACCTTGGTATGGCAAATGGAGCGGTATTCCAACTTGTTCCTCAAAGATTTGGTAAAGATATCGGTATTATGACAGGAATTATCGGTGCAGCTGGTGGTCTTGGCGGTACGGCTCTTATCAAGACACTTGGTTGGTCTAAAGGTGCTTTTGATGGGTATACGGCAGGATTTATGATATTTGCTGCTGTTGTTTTAGTAGCGATTGCAGGTATTTCACTTGTGAAGACCAGATGGAGAACGACTTGGGGTGTTAAAGCAGGTGGTATGATCTAATATACTACCTTTATACAGTATGACATTCTTGTCATACTGTATATGTATTATTTTAAATTATGTCATAATCATTATCATATAATTTAGAATAATCACAAAGGCAACTTATGTCAAAACAAAACATCGAAACATCGGGACTCACACTTGCGAAAGGTACGCAGCTCAAAGGGGATGATTTTTTTGAAGTGAAGGTAATGGAAAACATTACTGTTGCTGTTGTTTGTGATGGAGTAGGGTCTGCGCTTCAAGGTGCACAGGCAGCTAAACATACTACTGCATTTTTAATCAATTCTCTTAAAAACAGACCTAAAAGCTGGACAATGGAAAAGTCCATAAAACATTTTATTGACAATATTAACAGAGTTCTTTATCGTGAGTCTATGGCAGAATATGATCGTGAAGAACTTGTCACAACACTTGCATTGGTTGTGATTGAAGGTGACAGACTATATGGTGCTAATGTAGGAGATAGCCGTATTTATTTACATCGTAAAATTGATGGAGTTGAACAGCTTACCAGACTCTCTGAAGATCATTCTATGGATGATGAGGGTATGGAAAATGTACTGATGGCAGCCATGGGCCTAGAGGAGAGTGTATCACCATACTATTTTGAAAATAATCTTTTAGCGGGTGATCAGATACTTCTTTGCAGCGATGGACTCTATAATGAACTCTCAGAAGTGGAACTAAGCGCTGGTATGAAAATGGGTGCTTCTTTTTTAGTAAAAAAAGCAAGTAAACTGCATGATGATAACCTACCTGACGATACTACTGCTATAGTCCTTGAAATTAAGGAAGTCGATCCTAGACTCAGAATGAAGCAGAGTGATCTCATTGTACAAGAAAATTATAATGTGGGTGAAATTATAGATGGTTACACTCTTCTCAAACCACTAATTCAAAATGAACGTACCTGGCTTTGTGAAAAACGAGGATTTAAGTATGTAATGAAGTTTGTACCATCTGAAGCAATGGATGATGAAATAGTACTTGATCTGTTTGTTAAAGAAGTGTGGATGGCAAAGAGACTGAAAGCAGGGTTTTTCCCTAAAGCAGTTGTTCCTAAAAATCGTACGCATCGTTACTACATTATGAGTTTCATAGAAGGTCAAACACTCAAAGAATACAGTGTAAAAAAACCACTTTCTGTAGACCTTGGTGTTGAATTGGCAGGCTTTTTGCTTAAGATGTCGCATTTTCTGATGAAACATGACTTGGTACATGGTGATATCAAGCCTGAAAATATCATATTGACTGAACGTAAAGGCAAGAAAGTATTTAAGATGGTTGATTTTGGGAGTATTACTGAAGCTTACTCCAATGTCACACGGGCAGGTACACCTTCATACTTAGCTCCAGAACGTTTTAATCAGGCACCTATAAATGAACAAACTGAGATTTATGCTATAGGTGTAACACTTTATGAATTACTTACACAAAAATTTCCATTTGGAGAGATAGAACCTTTTCAAAATCCTTCTTTTGAAAAAAGTATAAAAGCACCATGCAAACTGAATCCTAAAATACCTGCATGGTTGGAGAGTATTATTTTAAGAGCTCTTGATACAGATACAGAAAAACGGTATAGAAATTACTCAGAAATGCAATATGAATTGAGCAATCCTTTGAAGGTAAAACCGTATTTTGATAAAAATATTTCGTTTATAGAACGTCATGAAATGATGGTTTATAAAGTAGGGTTCATTTCAATGTTTATTTTAAATTTTGTACAGATGTTTTGGTTTTAAGTAACATGGATTGACTGTTTTATCTAGAAATAATCGCCAAATGACGATTACCTCTTATTTACCTTTGTAAATTTCTTTTTCTCTTGATATAAGTATATCTCCCAAGAAGAAATATGCTTCTTTCCATGCGTTAAGCACATCATCGGTTGCTGCATCACCAAGAACATCTTTGATGGCTTCTAGTAGAGATACACCAACCATAGGATAATGTTCTGGTTTTACATTGGTTTGAACATGTCTTTGTGCCATAGTCTCAACGGCTTTTCCTAATACTTCAAGATTATCTATATTTGATGCATATGCAACAATAGCACTAGCCAGTTTTTTATGTTGATTTTCAGGTGCTTCACCAAAAAGCTTTCTTGTTTCTGGATAATTTGAAAATAGGATTTCATACATTCTGGTCGTAATTGCTTCTCCGTGTTCTGTAAGAACAGGTGCGGTTGCTTTACAAATTTCGATAGTTTTTGCTGATAGTTCCATAGGGAAGTTCCTTAATTTTTAGGAGATTATAATGGTTTATGGAGGATAAAGAATTGATTTAAATCAACGTTAGCAGTTTTAGTAAATTATTTTGCTTTTTGGATATTTTTACGATGTGTTTGATAGCTTTCTGTAAAATCATGTGACCCTTGCGCATTTTTCATGAAGTAAAGATAGTTTGTCTTTGCTGGTTTAATTGCAGCGATGATCGCATCAAAAGAGACTGCACCTATAGGAGAATGAGGTAAACCTTTATACTTGTATGTGTTAAATCTACTGGTATCATTTTTGATACGTTCCGGGGTGATTTTAATGTGTGAATATTTACCATAGTTCAATGTACCATCCATTTGTAAAGGCATTCCTTTTTTAAGACGATTGTAAATAACAGATGAAACGATAGCCATCTCTTCAGTATTAGCAGCTTCTTTTTGAACAATTGATGCAATGATGAGTATGTTTAGCCACTGTTTTGTACTATAGGTTCCATAGATCTTTTCAGAGATCTCTCTATATTTTTTTTCAGATTCACTCAGAAGAAAATGGATGAAATGTTTTTCAGTGATACCATAGGGCACATAATAGGTATCTGCATAGATAGCAGCTTCCGGGTAGTTTGCAAACTTTTTATAATATTCTTCTAATTTTGTCTTATCGAGATTTAGAGTGTCGGCAACTGAAGTTAAAAAGAGTTCACTGGTTTCACCCGGAATGAGGGTTATCTCTTCCATTTTAGCTTTTGCTGTGGTGAGTTTATATAAAAAATCTATACGATTTAAATGGGTTTCACCTATATCTACCCATCCACTCTGAGGTTGACCTAGAAAGACCAAAATATATTTGTCTATAGGGCTTAATGCATAGCCTTTTTGTGTCAGCTGTGATATAATATGTGTAATAGAGCCCTGTGGGACTAAGAAGTGTACGCGATGTTTTAATGGGTAGTGTAGTATAAAAGGCAAAAGAGATGATCAAAACCAGTGTAAAGTTTTCTGCACATGCTATCCATGTGCTTTTGCGTAATACACTCATCTTTTTGGTTGTCCTTTTTATCGCTTTTTTTATATGGCTTCTGGCAGGTATCAAGTTAGATACATTTAAAGTAGCTGATTACAATGTAGATGGATTATACATTAAACTCGATAAAAAGCTTATATTGACCGCGGATAATGTCATTATCCCTAAAAGTAAAACAGATCCTTCTTTTAACAGTGTAGATGATACATTTGAACGCATAAACTATGCACTTACATTTTTTGAATCTATTGAACTTAAAAATATTATTTTTAATAATAATATTATGGCTATTAAGTTTAGTAATGATTATTTAAAGCTAAGCAGTAAAGATTATACCGTTATAGGCACAGTAAAACGTGAAGGAAAAATGTTGAAAGCAACAATTCCTTTGCTGGAATTAAAAGAGCATAATCTTTCTATAGGCGGAAAGCTTAGATATGATTTACATGAAGACATACTGACAACAGAGGGGAATTTTACATTCAACGATGCATTTGGAAAATTTAATGCAAGCAAAAAGGGAAATGAAGATAGATTTTGGATTAAACAGTGATACGTTTACAGACTTAAAAAGTATCATAGATAAGTTTGATCTTCAAGAGAATGTGAGAAGTTGGGTAGTTGATAAAGTTAAAGCAGACACGTATAAGTTACTCTCTTTAAGCGGTAAAGGTAGCATAGAAAATAAGAAATTTAAAATGGATCTGGATGCATTAAAGGGAAAGGTTCTTTTTACTGACACTAAAATACATTTTAAAGAGAATCTAGAACCTGTTCTTGCACCAACTTTTATATTGACATATGAAGATTATGGATTATATTTTGATTTAAAAGCACCGGTATATGAAGGTAAAAGTTTAGAGGGAAGTAAAGTATCTATTGTGAATTTGGACAATAATGATACTAAATTAATACTCGATCTTAAGGTAGAATCTCCTTTTGATGAAACGATACAAAATCTCTTAAAAGCTTATTCACTTGAGATACCGGTACTTCAACAAAATGGAACAGTGAATGCTCTGTTTCATGCAGATATAGCTTTGAAAAAAAAGGATAATAATTTTGTCACAGATGTAGATTTTTCGGAAGGTGATGTATGGATAAAAGAGGTAAAACTTTCTGTTGTCAAAGGAAAATTACATTATGAAGAGGGCTTTATCACATTAGAGGATATCTATGTAAAAGACACGTTCTATGAAGGTAAGTTAAATGGAAAGATCGATTTGAAAAAGAAAAGATCTGATCTTATTTTTGATGTCAAAAAGATTGAACTAGGAGACAAAAAAGAAAACTTTTTTGTTTTAAAAGATCAAAAACTGCCTTTTGTATTGAAGTTTAAAGATACTATTGATGTGGTCATCCCCAAACTTTATACAAGGCTTACAAATGATAATAATGAGACACATATATATTTAAGTGATCTAAATAAAATCAAACCATATCTTATAGACCCTGGACCTATTGAAAAGGGAGGTAATGTAGAGATAAAAACAAAAGATTTTAAGACATATACGTTTGAAGGAGTGATGAAGTGGACATCATGTTTTATATATGAGAAAGATAATGAATGTCAAACAAGAGTACCTTTTCAAGGTAAAGTTACGGCAACAGACGTAGATTTTTATGCTTTTGGTAAACGTTTTTATTATAATAAATCTGACTCACGTGTAAAAATCACAGATCTTAATATTGATCTTGAAGAATTTTTAAAAGCTGCAGATAAAAAGACAAAAAAAGCAGACAAAACGGAAGATAGATCAAAACAAAATAAATCTTTAATTATATTAGGTAAAAAAAGTAATTTTAGATATGGCGAATATACTCTAGTTAGTGACAGTTATGATATAGAAGTGAAACCAAATGGGAATATTAAAGCTATCGGTAGTTCTTCTGGAGATATTATAAAGTTTTCGAAGAACAGAGATATTCTTTCCATACAGGCATTACGTATAAAAGATAATGCACTTCATCCTCTTATTAATTTTAAAGGGTTACATAATGGACGGTATACATTAAAATTATCAGGAAATCCTGACAAGATAATGAACGGTGAGATTATTGTAGAGGGTGGAGTCATGAAAGATTTTAAGGCATACAATAATACTTTGGCCTTTATCAATACTCTACCTGCTTTAGCAGCCTTACAGAATCCAGGTTATTCTGTCAAAGGTTTTACTATAGAAGAGGGGATAGCTGAATACAGAATGATAAAACAAGATAAAATAGTATTTGATTCGATCTATATTAAAGGAACATCAGCAACAATCGCAGGAACAGGTGAGATTGATCTAAAGAAAAAAACTATTGATCTGAATCTTGCTATCCAATCAGCAAGAAAGTTGGGTAAAATGGTAGGCAGTCTGCCTCTCGTAGGTTATATTTTAATGGGAGAAGATAAGAGTATGACCTTTGGACTGAAAATTACGGGAACATTGGATGATCCGAAAGTCGATACATCTGCAGGAGGCGATATTCTTTCATTGCCTTTAAAAATACTCAATAGAGCACTTGAATCATCAGGGCATATTATAAACAAATAAGAATAGTGTATAATGAAGATACTAGTTAGAGCAGAAGGTAGAATAGAACAATGAAAAAAATTCTTTTAATTATACTGGTACTGAGTGTTTTTATTTGGGCTGATTTGAATAATGATAAAGATAGATCTTTGCAAGATATAAAGACACCATACACGATACAAGATGAAAGTTCAGAAGAGTCTTCTGGTATAGACAGTGAACTCTTACCAATGGAAAGGGCATTAACCGGTTCTGAAGAAGATGGTTTTGAAAAGATAAAGAATCAATATCGTATAGAAGATGAACCGCTGAAAAAACCTAAAGACATAGATTTAAAACCTATAGAAAAGAAGAAAGTATCTCCTAAAAGCAATAAAGCAACTGAACAAGAGAGTGAAATAGAAAGAATACGAAGAGAATTAAATATACAAGCACCCAAACTTAGTGCACAAGAGATGAAAGTCAAAAAAATGAGGGAAGAGTTAAATATAGAAGAACCTAGTGCTGATGTTAAAAAACTAGACAAAATAAGAGAAGAACTAAACATCGATTACCAGGTTCCAAAATATGAAAGTTCATTTGACAGAAGGGTTAATGATGTCAAGGAAAAACTTGGTTTAGAAGATGGTTTAGATATGGATAGTGCACTTTCAAGTATCAAACAGACATTACATCTGGAAGATAAACCAAAAAAAGACGAAGGTTTTTCCCTTAGTAATAGCCTTAGCTCGTTTGGAGATACCATAGGTATGGATCTGGAACTGCCGAGTGTTTTCGGATCTAGTAAAAAAAAGGAAGATAGCTTTTTAGGATCGACTCCACTTGGGGGCATTATGGATACAGGTACCAAATTCTATCAAGGGGCTAAGTATTCTGGTCAATCTGCACAATTTATGTCAGGAATGATGTATAACTCTTCCAAAATGTATAATACAATGTTTGGTGTATTTGATGACTCTCCTTTTAATATTTTTGAAGAGGAAGAAGAGGCTTCTCTTTTTGATGTATTTGAACATGGAAACTCAGTAATGGATATGTTCGATTAGTCTCTTCATTTATATTTACAAGAGTTGTCTCTTGAGTGTTAAAAAAAAATGATATGATAATAAGATAAATTTACAAGTTTGGGTATTACTTCGTATAAAATTTTGTTTTTAGGAAAATCATGAAAATTTTAGCAGTTGCATTTATTTTGACAATAACATTATTTGGTATACAGATTGATACTAGATTGTATGAGGGTGGAGATACACTTGCATACTATCATCAGTTAGAAGAAAAACTTTCAGACAATGTAGTGATGGATGATACAGATGCTGAACGGCTTAAAAGTGAAAAAAGTCTTTTAGAAAATCTTCGGATGCTTGTGAAAAAAGACCCTCCTATACAGATTTTCAGTACTGCTCTAATGGAAAAAGAACAGATAGAAGATCATGAGTATCTAAATTTATTTAATGTGATTTCGGTCGCGCTAGAACAGATGAATAAACTTAAAGAAAGCCAAATATTTATCCAGGAAAAACTTTCCTACCTTAAAAAACGTATTGAAAGTATCTCTAATCCACAAGATGAAAACCTTTTACTCTATCAGCTCCAATTTGCCTATTACAAGCTAAAACAGAATCATGACAAGATATCCATTGAAAATTATGAACAGTTTATTTTGGAAGGTGAAAAGGTTCTTCCTGTACTCATTCCACGTGCTAGATTTGATTTGAATACCTATGAGTTAGATGTTACAAAAAAGAAAAAAAAGGTAGCAGCACTGAGCAAAAAAGTCATTGCTGCAAATCTGTCAAAGGAAAGGGAACTCCTTTCTCAAGAGGTTATTTCAGAAAAACTGTCGGTTGAACTCAAAAAATTAAAACATGAATACGACGAGGCAATTAAAGCACTTGCTGATCAAAAGTTGTTGTTGGTTTTGTACTATTTTCAGCAAAAAGATATAAAATCAGTGCTTTTACAAGAAAAAAAACTTGACATAACTCTAAATAAATTGTCTACAAAAAGCACACTTTATAACGCAAAACATATTATACTGAAGAAGTTGATCAAAGGAAGTACTGATTCTATCAACTATAAGTTTTTGACAATACAAGAAAATCTTTTGTCCACATATGAGAACTTTTTTTCTTATATCCGTACACCTTTTTTTGTACTTGATGAGACACCGATCAGTTTTTTAAGTATATTGCAATTACTGGGTATTTTATTTTTAGGATTTTTTGTTGCAAAAATCTATTTCAGGCTTTTTACAAGTTTACATAAAAAACGTAAGGATATGAGTACCGTTTCCATTAAGATTATTGCAAATATAGGGTCTACATTTATTTTTTTAGTGACATTTGTGATCGCCATGGGCAGTATTGGCCTAAGTATTGCCAACCTTGCAGTTATCGCTGGTGCACTTTCCATCGGGGTTGGATTTGCACTTAGAAGTGTGGTTTCAAGTATGATATCAGGTATGGTTTTACTTAGTGAGAACTATATTAAGATCGGAGATTATGTAAAGATCAAAGAGACATTGACGGGTAAAGTCATGGATATTGGATTCAGAGCAACGGTTATTAGAACTATTGATAATATCGATATTATCGTTCCAAATAGTGACCTGATTGATGGACAGGTAATTAATCTGACATTTGAGGATAGAATACGCAGAATTTATGTACCATTCAAAGTCCCTTATGGAAGTGATGTCAAAAAGATAAGGTCTTTAGTCGTAGAGGCAGTTATGGCAAGTAATGTTAGATTGATAAGAGATGTATCAAGAAGAAAACCTACGGTATGGATGAGTGCGGTAGGAGACAGTTTTATAGAACTTGAGCTTCTTGTTTGGATCGAAGGGATAAGACCATCAACCAAATCAAATCTTCTTATTTTGATCTATGATACATTAAGTTCAAACGGTATCGCAATGCCTCATCCTCAATTGGATCTGCATATTAAAGACCGGCGTATTCTCAATAAACTACGTTGATCTTATATTAAGACTTGAATCTACTTTATGAAATGAGAAGTGTATTACTACTCATTTCTCAAAACAGTTAAAGGATCTGTCTGTGATGCTTTTTTCGCCGGATAGAGGGCAGAAAGCAGTATGATGATACTTGTACCTAAAATGATCAATCCAAAATCATTCAAGGTGAGATCAACAGGTAATTTTGAAGTACCGTAAACATCAGCAGGCATAGAGATAATGTCAAAAGTGGTGAGTATCCAGATACCCAGTCCACCAAGCAGTGTGCCGGCCATAATACCTGTACTTCCAATAATAAGTCCTAATCTAAAAAAGATAGACTTTATCTCTATTTTAGTGGCACCGAGTGTACGCATCAGAGCTATCTCTCTTCTTCTGCTCATTACTGTCATGAGCAGAGATGAAATAATATTGAGAGATGCTACAAGGATGATGAGCAGCAAGACAAGGAAAAGCGCTTTTTTCTCCATTTCCATGGCGGCAAAGAAGTTCCCATTTTGTTGCCACCAGCCTTCTATGATTACCATTTCAGGCAAAACACTTTTGATACTCTCTATTTCATCGAGAGGATTTTCAGTATAGATATGTAGACCATCATAGCTTCCATGTTTACGTTCAAGCAGTTTTTCAAATGCTTCTAAAGAGGTGTACATAATAGCCTTGTCATAGGCTTTTAGTCCAGATTTGAAAATACCATCAATGATAAAACGTTTCTGAAGAGGCATTGTGCCAAAACCGATAGCCTGTTGCTCTGAAAAGTAAAGTGTGACCTTTTCGCCTTTAGGAGCATTCATCTCAAAAGAGAGACCTTCACCTAAGACGACTCTGAACTTGCTTGTTTCATTGCCTCTAGCCTCTTTAAAAATGGTGTTTATCTCACTTTCTTTATCAAAATCTACACCATAGACCAGTGAACCCTGTACTGCACCGTCATTTTTTGTGATGACTTGAGTAGTGTAATAAGGACTGAATTTGAGATGAGGAAACTTTTCTCCTAGTGAAGCGATGAGGTTATCATTGACAGCATCTTCTTCTAAGGGAAGTATCGTAAGAGGGTAGTTCATGACAAAAAGTTTTTTAGTAAACTCTTTTTGTGTTCCGTTCATGATCCCCATAGCGATCATCAGTACCATAACACCCTGCAGAGATACCTAAAAAGGCTAACATTGCAGAGATAAAGATAAAAGGATTTTCTTTATCATATTTGAGGTAGTGTTTGATGATATGCCTAACAAACTTTTTGATTAGGCGAGGAGATGCGTTTAGGCGTGGACATTATGCCAATAGACCTTTTTTAGGTCCACTCTGTCCACAACAGTTTTTATATTTTTTACCAGAACCACATGGGCATGGATCATTTCTTTTAGGTTTTTTTGTACCAGAGTAAAGGTTTCTTTTTAGGTGCATTCTTGCTCATCTGTACTGAGTTTTGCATCTGCAACATCACTTTCTAACTCTTCTCTGATGTGCTCAACTGCAGCCTCTTCTTCTTCTGGAGATTCAAAGTTAAACTGTACAAGCTGCAGTACTTTAACTGCTTCAAGTTTAATACGGACTACAAGATCTGTAAAGAGTTTATAGCTGTCTTGTTTATACTCAGTCAGAGGGTCTTTTTGATTATATCCTCTAAGCCCGATACCTGTTTTAAGTACATCCATTTCATAAAGGTGATCTCTCCATTGAGGATCAAGAACTTGAAGATACAAGATACGTTCTATCTCTTGTCTTTGTTCCGGATCGATCTGAGACATTTTTGCTTCATAAAGATTCTCCATCATCTCAGTGATCATAGCAGTGATCTCTTCTACTTCTTTATCTTTAAACTGTTCACTTTGTACTTCGATACGAAGTTCTTCTTTGATCAGTGCAGCAAGTCTTTCAACATTAAAGTCTTCTGTAGGCATACCTTCAAAGATTTCAGATTCTGTTAAAAGATGGTCTATATATTCTGCACGGTTCTCTTTGATCTTTGCAGCAATATCAAATTCAGGGTTCAAGAAGTTGATTTCTAAATGCGTAGATCGCTTTTCTTTGGTGATTGGCTACATCATCATATTCCAAGATGTGTTTTCTTGACTCATAGTGTTGATTTTCTACTTTTTTCTGTGCTTTTTCTACTGAACGTGTAACGATCTTAGAGTCGATATATTCACCATCTTCCACACCAAGTCTGTTCATGATGTTTCTGATCTTCTCTCCACCAAAGATACGAAGAAGGTTGTCATCAAGACTAAGAAAGAATTGACTCTCTCCTGGATCACCCTGACGTCCAGAACGACCTCTGAGCTGATTGTCGATACGTCTACTCTCATGACGTTCTGTACCAAGTATCATCAGTCCACCAAGACTTCTTACTTCATCATTTATCTTAATGTCAACCCCACGTCCTGCCATGTTTGTAGCAACGGTTACAGCACCTTTTTGCCCGGCATTCATGATGATCTCTGCTTCTTGAGCGTGGTTTTTAGCGTTGAGCATATTGTGTGGTATCTTCTCTTTTTTCAGTCTGGCATCTATCATCTCAGACTTTTCTATAGAAGCAGTACCGATGAGTACCGGCTGACCTTTTGCATGAAGTTCTTTGACACGTTTTACCACAGCATCAAGTTTTTCACGTTCCGTATTGTATATAAGGTCATTTTTGTCCATTCTGGCAATAGGAACATTGGTAGGAATAGAGATGACATCCAGGCTATAGATCTGTGAGAATTCAGTTGCTTCTGTTTGTGCTGTACCTGTCATACCTGCAAGTTTGTTATAGAGTCTAAAGTAGTTTTGGTAGGTGATCTCTGCAAGGGTTTGTGATTCTTCCTGAATCTCTACACCTTCTTTGGCTTCTAGTGCCTGGTGTAGACCTTCTGAATATCTACGACCTTCAGAGAGTCTTCCTGTAAATTCATCAACAATGATAATTTCATTATTTTGTACCACATAGTCTACATCTTTCTCGAAGATATAGTGTGCTTTAAGTGCTTGGTCTAGATGATGTGAAAGTACTGCATTTTCCAGGTTGTAGAGGTTCTCTACTTCAAAAAGATCTTGTGCTTTTTGAAGTCCGTCTTCTGTCATCACAATGGTTCTGTTTTTCTCATCAACGATGAAGTCACCCGTAGTCTTGTTCAGGTTCACCGGCTTTTGTTTCTATCTTTTCTCCGCGTTCCATCTGTTTAGCAATGGCATCTGCTTGAGCATAATGGTTATGGTCACGTTGTGTAGGTCCAGAGATGATAAGTGGTGTTCTGGCTTCATCAATGAGGATGGAGTCTACTTCATCTACTATGGCATAGTTATGTTCACGCTGTACTTTCTCTTCAGCTCTTACTTTCATGTTGTCACGAAGGTAGTCAAAACCATATTCGTTATTTGTACCATAAGTGATATCTGCAGAATATTGAGCTTTTCTGACATCTCATCGTGTATGTTCGCTGTGAGACATCCTACACTGTAACCTAAGAACTCATAGAGTTTACCCATCTCTTCGGAGTCTCTTTTTGCAAGGTAGTCATTGACTGTAACAACATGTACACCTTTTCCTGTCATAGCATTGAGTACAACAGCAAGTGTTGCTACAAGTGTTTTACCTTCACCTGTTTTCATCTCTGCAATGTTACCGTCGTTAAGTACCATATCCTCCAACCATTTGCACATCATAATGTCTCATACCTAAAGTACGTTTTGCAGCTTCTCTGGTAATAGCAAAAGAGTCATAAAGTACATCATTTAAAGTTTTTGATACCATTTTGTACTTCACTTTTAAGTGTTTCAAATGCAGCTTTGAGTGCTTCATCATCCAGTGCTTCATACTGTGCGTTCAAGACTATTGATGTTTTTTACTTTTTTGAGATAGTTCTTTACGATTTTGTCATTTTGTGTGCCAAAGAGTTTGAGTACGCTTTTTATCATTGTAGGTTTTGCCTTTGCATAAATTGGGATTATTTTATCTAAATAGTGATTAATATTCCGTTAGAAAAGAGTGATGGCTTACACACGCTTGCTTCACAATTTTATGACAATATGACATATATTACCACGATACAAGTGCTATTTTGGTATATTTCAAGTTATAAAAGGAAAAAGAATGAGACTATTATCGTTACTATTATTGGCATCTTCTTTGCTCTCTGCCAATATAGAATTACCAGAAAATTTTCAAGCAGATTTTACACAGAAAATAACAAATACAAAAGAAAAAGTGATTCACCTACAGTGGAAAAGTACGTTTTTCAAATGAGACACTTTTCAAATGGAGTTATAAAGAACCTACGAAAAAAGAGGTATGTACCAATGGATTGGAACTGCTTGTGGTGGATCATGATCTAGAACAGGTTTCTGCATATCTTATAGCAAAAGGTATAGATATTGCCAAAATTTTAAAAAAAGCAAAACTACATAGTAAAAATATCTATGTAGCAGAGTATGAAAATAAAAAATATACGATACAGGTAGACAATAAACAAAAACTTCACAGTATCGCTTATTTTGATGATTTGGATAACAAAGTTCAGATAGTATTTAAACATATGAAATACGGAAAAGGAAATTTACCTACACAAAGTATGAAATGTAACTATCCTAAAAACTATGACATGATACAAGGATAAGGATGCAAGAACTATTGTTAAAAATACAGAATGATTCTACTTTAATGCTGATGGTAGGTATGGCATTGGTAGTACTTTTGGTGATTGTGCTTGTCGTTGTCGTCTCAGCGATGAAAGTCAAAACCTATAAAGACAGATTTTGGAATACGAAGGTCGACAACAAAGAGAAAACAGAATATATCTCTGCTTTGGAGCATGAACTTCAAGCCTATAAGATCAAAAATGCAAGCAATGAACAGGAGTTGCAGCAGTTTGCAGAAACAAAAGAGACACTTAAAGTCCACGAATGAAACCTTGTTGACCTTACAGGGAAAATATAATGAATTGGAAAAAGAACTTAGTCAGATCAAAGCTAAACTTGAGAGTGCAGAAGAGATACATGCAACACTATTAGCATGAACATAATAGTCTGAAAGAGCGTCATGATACCATACTTGAAGACAACAGTAGATACCGTACGAACAATGCACGTTTACTGATGAAACTTGAAAGTGAAGAGACGACATACCATGTCTCAAAAAGAGATGATGAACTCACATAAAAAAGAGATCAAAGATGAGTTGGAAACGTTGGCAAAAAAAGTTTTTGAAGGAAATTCTCAGAAGTTTGCAGATTTTTCAAAAGAAAACATGGACAACATGATCAAACCGCTTCAAACACAGATCACAGAGTTTAAAAAACAGGTAGCTGATACCTATAATTCTGAGAGTCAAGACAGAGCAGTGTTAAAAAATGAGATCAATTCACTCAAAGAACTGAATAAAAAGATAAGCAAAGATGCTATTAATCTTACCAATGCACTTAAAGGCGACAGCAAACAGCAAGGGGTTTGGGGTGAGATGGTACTTGAAAATGTACTGACAAGCATCAGGACTTCGTAAAGGGTTTGAATTTGAACGTGAAGTAAGTTTGCGTACGGATGAAAATGAGATATTACGACCGGATGTGGTGGTGCATTTACCTGACAACAGAGATCTTATTATTGATGCAAAGACGTCACTTGTGGCGTATGAACGTTTTGTAAATGCAGGAGATGAAGAGAGTAAGAGCATTACATCTTACTACACATTTAAATTCTATCAGGGCACATGTTGAAGGACTCTCAAATAAGAACTATGAACGTCTTAAAGAGGTCAATACCTTAGATTTTATTTTTATGTTCATGCCTATAGAAGGTGCATTGGCAGTAGCCCTTGAACATGACAGCAGTATTTATGATAACGCTTTTAAAAACAAGATACTTCTTGTAGGACCAACGACATTACTTGTAGCAATGAGAGCAGTTGAAAATGTATGGAAATATGAACGTCAAAATCAAAATGCCCAAGAGATAGCCAGAAGAGCAGGTGCTATGTATGACAAGTTTGTCGGTTTTTCTGAAGACCTGATGAAGATCTCGAAACAGATAGACGGTATTCAGGGCAGTTTTTCTGCAGCAAGAAATAAATTGAGTGACGGCAAAGGAAATCTTGTAAGACAGGTACAACAACTCAAAGAACTGGGTGCACAAACCAATAAGAATATACCCAAAGAGTTGAGCGGAGACAAGGATGACTAGTAAACGAAGGTAAAGACAAAAGTTTCGTTATAGCTATAGATAAACAATACCATGTATCATTTGTTTAACAATAAAAGAATGATAATCGTTAAAATGAAAGAGATCATTTTCCAAAAAAGTACTGGATTACGTTCCAATAATGGTGGTCTGGATTTATTTAAGAATGCTTGATTGGGATGCCGTAAGTCATAGATAAATTCGGACAATTCACCATAACGTTTATAGGGATCCGGTTCCAATGCTTTTTTGAGTGTTTCATCGATCCATACTGGTACTCTCATTGGTATCAGAGCTTAAGTGTTTGTATTTCAATTTTTTTTGTGCTGCTTTAGTTGTTGCTCTGGCTACTTTCACTCCATAAGGAAGATCACCTGAAATCATTTGATAGACAATGACTGCCAATGAAAAAAGATCTGACCTTGATGAGCCGATTTCTCCTATAAAATATTCTGGTGCAGAGTAGAGTGCTGTTCCCAATAAATTTTCTTGTTCAATATAGGCATTGGTTTCCACGATCCCTTTAATTCTGGTAGAACCAAAATCAATGATCTTTACTGTTGCCTGTACTGTCAATCATTATGTTATCAGGTCTTAAGTCTTGATGTACCATTTCTTGACGATGAAGTGCAAGTAATCCTCTAGCGATCTGTACTGCAATTTCACGTACAGTTTCTAATGCTGGAGCAGGGTTATCGATCATCCACTGGGTCAAGGTCTGACCATCAATGAATTCTGTAACAGTATAGATGATAATTACGCTTGCGTGTCTGTAAATAAGACTTCACCAAATGTGCATTATTCATACGTATAGCAATCCATTCTTCCAGTAAAAAACGTTCGAGATAAGCCTTGTCTTCGCTTAAATCGATTGAAGGTGTTTTAAGTACGACGGGAGTATCCGTTTCCGTATCAACTGCTAGATATACATGACTTCTACTGCTTGAACTTAAGCTGCGAATGATCTTATATCCATCAAAAAGCATTCTTGCTTCAAGTATCGGTGGCAAGGGCTTTTCGCTTAGTTGTCTTTGAATTTCATTCGCATCTTTATCGGGCAGTGTATCAACTTTTACAATTTGAATGGTCAAGTTGTCATCACTGCCTTTATCGTAAGCTGTATCTGCAATGTATTTTGCTGCGGTATTCAAATCATCACTGAATTGCTCTATCGTGCTGATAATAAGATCAGAGCTAACATATTCATAGATACCATCTGTCATAAACAAAAAAATGTCATCAACTTCTACTTGTAAAGTATCATAATCAATTTTGAGGTCTGTATCAACACCTAAAGCACGACCAAGATAACTTTTTTCTTGTGAGATCCATAATCGATGATCCTCAGTCAACTGCTCAAGCACATTGTTTCTTAATCTATAGATACGGGTATCACCTACATGAAAAATATAGGCTGTTGTATGATCTGATGATCATGGCACTAAAGGTACAGACATATCCTTTATTGGTATCATAATAGTACTGACTTTGTTTCGTTTGTGCATACAGCCATGAGTTGGTTGCATTCATAACACGTTGTGCAGATTTCTGTACAGTCCAGGATTCCGGTGTACTGAAATAATCGATTAAAAATGAAGTGACAGATGTTTTGCTCGCACTTTGACTTACCTTACTGCTGCTGATACCATCAGCCAATGCAATAGCGATCCCTTTGTGTGTCAGCTGGGGCTCATCAGGTATACAGATATCATGAAAATCTTGATTGACTTCTTTTCTGACCTTTACTCGGTATATTCGCCAATAGATATTTTTAATTGTTTGTCCATTAAGTCTTAAGCAACCTTATACTAGTGTCTAGATTTATAGCTCGTCAGACACAGTTTGTAAAGTGTTCAATTAAAGTCTTTCTAAACAAGAAAAGTATCATTAATTCAAAACTTTTTGATCTTATTGTTTTATTGTAGCGAAAGATTAAATCCTCTCGGAATTAATCTTTAATCAACTACCATGATTTATAAGGCAAGAATTTACCATTCATAGTGATAACAACTCTGTCACCCAATGGATTTTCTTCTTTGTCTATATCCAAAGAAAAATCAATGGCACTCATGATGCCATCTCCAAATTTTTCACCAACGATCTCTTTGATCGTTTCACCATAGACACCGACTACTTCATAAAGACGATAGACTAAAGGATCCTGAGGTATTGTAAAATCCCAGGTTTTGTTAGGATATTCCTGTAAAGTTATTGCAACATCTGCACTTAAACCAAGTACTTCACAGAGTTTTTCTGCAGGCTCTTTTTTTAGGCTATTCATTCCCAAACAAGCAGAAGTAAGAAAGGTTGCGGATAAACCGACTTTATCCGACAACGCTTCCCAACTCATATTTGGCACTTTTTCTTGCGAGGATTATCTCTTCACTCATTTCTACTTTTTTCATACAATTCAATCCTTTTTCATCAAACTAGCCTCTTTATAGACGATATGTCTATAAAGAGGCTAAAGTGTAAAGTATTACAACTCTCTTTTTGCACCGGTTCTTACGTGTGTTGCATAAAGAGTCAGACCTGTAAAGAAAAGACCACCTGCAAGGTTACCAAGTGCAACTGGTACCTCATTCCAAAGAAGGTAATCCACTACTGTAAAGTCACCACCCATGATCAAAGAGAATGGGAAAAGGAACATATTAACGATAGAGTGTTCAAAGCCCATGAAGAAGAACAGCATGATCGGCATCCACATAGCGATAGCTTTACCACTCACTGTTGTTGAGATCATCGCACCAACAACACCCATTGCCACCATCCAGTTACAAAGCATTCCACGAATAAATACTGTAAACCAACCTGAAATACCATGCGCTTGATAACCCAAGTGTTCTGGCTTCACCGATACCTGCAACCTTTTGTAGCAATAGCACCACCGTCCGTATCAAAACCGATATGTAAAGATAAACGCCATCATAACAGCTACCGTTAATGCACCTAGAAGGTTACCAAGCCCTACAAGACCCCAGTTTCTAAGTATCTGACCTACAGTCACTCCCGGACGTTTATCGATCCATGCCAATGGCACCAATACAAATACACCTGTCAATAGATCAAAGCTCATTAGATAAAGCATAATAAACCCAACCGGGAAGAACGCTGCACCAACTAAAGCGTGAACCTGTTTGCATCGCAACAGTAATTGCAAATACAGCAGCTAAGTGCCAAAATTGCTCCTGCCATGTAAGCACGTATAAGAGTATCTCTAGTTGACATATAAACTTTTGATTCACCAGAATCAACCATTTTTGTAACAAATTCCTGAGGGGCTAAATACGACATGATTTACTCCATGTGTTAATAAATAGTTTTGACATTTTCATTCCTTTTATCTTTAGAATAATGTTTTTATTGGCAAAAACTTCACACATATAAAACTTCATTGTATATTGATGATTTATTTAACCATCACCTCGATGTCCAATAAGGATATACAGTTTCCTTTTTGAGTATATTTTATCCTTATGATTAGTATAAGGTAAAAATGCAATAAATATTATCCAGTTAATTGTATAAAAAATAATCATTATTCTTGAACTACAATTCTTTGGTAGAAAATATAAATTAGTAAAAGATTTTGAAATTGGTTCAAGTTATAGTTAGTATTCATTTGAATATAAAGTTTCTATAGTGTAAACTTCTAAAAACTTTAAAGGATATAAATATGACTACTGTAACCATATGGCATAACCCAAGATGCGGTAAATCAAGAAATGCAGTAGCACTTTTAGAAGAGAAAGGCATCGATGCAGAAGTAGTCAAATATCTGGATACTCCTCCAACTAAAGAGGAATTGTCAGCATTACTTAAGATGCTGGGGATCATCTGCTAGAGAACTGATGAGAACCAAAGAAGATATCTATAAAGAGTTAAATCTCAAAGAAGAAACAGATGAAGAGAAACTTATAGAAGCTATGGTAGAAAATCCAAAGCTCATAGAAAGACCTATTGTAATCAAAGACGGTAAAGCTGCTATCGGTCGTCCTATTGAGAATATCATTGATCTGTTAGGTTAAGTTTCACTCATCTAAAGGGTTTTCTGCTTATGAAAACTCTTTCTTCACTTCTAGTACTTCTTCCACTTTCAGACCATTATGTTAGAATTCCAATAATTTATATACAAGGATTACAGATGCTTAGTACAGTAAATTTAACACAGCGCTACGGAAAAAGAGTGCTTTTTGATAAGATCAATATCACTTTAGATGCAGGTAAACGTTATGGCCTCATCGGGGCAAATGGAGCAGGAAAATCAACATTTCTTAAGATTCTTGCAGGAGAGATAGAACAGAGTGATGGTGAAGTACAGCTTCAGCCAGGGCTTAAACTGGGTATGCTTAGGACAAAACCAGTATGCTTTTGAAGATTTTACACTTAAAGATGCAGTACTCTATGGAAACAAAAAACTTTTTGATGCACAAAAAGAAAAAGAAAAACTCTATATGGAAGGTGACTTTGAGAGTGATGAGGTCAACAACCGTCTAGGTGAACTTGAAATGATCTGTGCAGATGAGGACCCTACCTATGAGTCTGATGTAAAGATAGAAAAACTGCTTGCAGTCTTTAGGTTTTCCTGTATCACAACATGAGGATCTTATGTCTTCACTTACGGGTGGTGACAAGTTCAAGATCTTACTTGGCACAGGTACTTTTCTTGAAGCCGGATGTACTTTTACTTGATGAGCCTACGAACAACCTTGATATGGAGACTATCTCCTGGTTGGAAAATGAACTTAAACGACATGAAGGTACACTGCTTGTTATTTCTCACGATAGACACTTTCTCAATGGTGTTGTGACACATATTCTTGACCTTGACTTTCAAAATATACGTGAGTTTACAGGAAACTATGATGAGTGGTACATTGCGGCAAACCTCATTGCTAAACAAGCAGAAACAGATAGAGGCAAAGCACTCAAAGAGAAAGAAGAGCTTGAAAAGTTCATCGCTAGGTTTTCTGCGAATGCATCTAAAGCAAAACAAGCAACAAGCACGTCAAAAGCAATTGGACAAACTTGATGTTCAAGTGAGATAAAACTATCCTCAAGACGTGATCCTTCTATTATGTTTAAAGCACATAGAGATATCGGTAATGAAGTACTTGAAGTAGAAGGTCTTTCAAAGAGCTATGATGGAGAAAAAGTATTTGAAAATCTTACTTTTAAGATAAACAAAGGTGACAAAATCGCTCTTATCGGTTCCAATGGTGTAGGTAAAACAACACTGCTTAAAATTCTTATGGAAGAGGTAGAAGCAGATAGTGGAACATTTAAATGGGGACAAACCATCACGCATAGTTACTTCCCTCAAAATACTACAGACTTAGTGGTAGGTGATGAAGAGTTACCACAATGGATACAAGGCTTTGACCCTAAATGGCACATTGATGATATTAGAAAAACGCTTGGTCGTATGCTTTTCTCAGGAGAAGAACAGAAAAAGAAAGTGAATGCATGTTCCGGTGGAGAAAAACACCGTGTTATGCTTTCTAAAATGATGATGGATGCTTCCAATTTTTTAGTGATGGATGAGCCAAACAACCACTTAGACCTTGAAGCAATCGTTGCTTTAGGTGAAGCATTACATAATTACCAGGGTGGAGTGATCTGTGTCTCTCACGATAGAGAACTCATCGATGCATTTGCAAACCGTATCATCAAGATCAATGAGGATGGAACGGTCATTGATTTTAAGGGTGGTTATGAAGAGTTTGTGGAGCAGCACGAGACGGTAACTTTACCTTTCAACGTGATTACAGTCTGTATATATTTTTAGGCTGTAATCACTACATTAAAATATTCATATAAATCTTCACACTCTCTTCACACTAATATTTTATACTTCCTTATCTTTTAAAAAGAAAGGATTCAAATGAAAAGATTAATAACACTATTACTTTTAACAGTCGGATTGGCATCAAGCGCTATGGCACATCATCCATCACCGTCAGATAATGCTGGTGGAAATATGTCAGATACATCTGGTCATCTTGATTTAGTATTCGGATAAAACTTTCTAATTTTCTGATTAGATAACATTATAAAACACAAAGGATTCAAATGAAAAAATTAGCAACACTATTACTTTTAACAGTCGGATTGGCATCAAGCGCGATGGCACATCATCCATCACCGTCAGATACAGCTGGTGGAAATATGTCTGATACATCTGGTCACCTTGATCTATTCTTAGGATAAAATCTTCTAATTCTTGAATTAGATGAACATTATAAAATTTAAAAAGGATTTATATGAAAAAGTTAACAACTATACTACTATTGGCTATCGGTTTAGCATCAAGTGCTATCGGCACATCATCCATGCACGCGAGTCATGATACTAGCATGGATGTGAAATATTGATCTGAACATCTGGTCACCTGCATCTATTCTTAGGATGAAAATCTTCTAATTCTTGAATTAGATGAACATTATAAAATTTAAAAAGGATTTATATGAAAAAGTTAACAACTATACTACTATTGGCTATCGGTTTGGCATCAAGTGCATCAGCACATCACATGGCACAGTCTGACACTGCAGGAGTGAATATTCCTGAGTCTTCACCGCATCTATTGATGACATTTTATTAATAAATAATATATTCTCTTCCCTAGAGGCATATCCTGAATATCAGGATATGCCTTTTCTACATTAAATACATAATCATCGTAACAGATTCACACTTTAGGCGATATTTGTATAGACAGCCTGTACATCTTCATCATCTTCAAGTTTATCGATGAGTATTTCTGCTTCTTCAAGTTGTTCGTCTGTAAGTTCTATAGGTGTATTGGCAATACGCTGGATCTCTGCCTTGCTTATCTCAATGCCTTTTTCTTCCAAAGCTTTACTCAGTGCACCAAATGAAGCAAATTCTCCAAAGATCCTAATGATAGCTTTGTCATCAGCATTCTCTTGTGGTTCAACATCTTCTTCTATCTCTTCAAGACCATAATCGATAAGTTCAAGCTCAAGTTCTTCAATGTCCATATCTTCTGTTTTTTCAAAAACAAATACTGATTTTGTGGTAAACATGAAGTCAAGTGAACCGTTTTTAAGTGCTTCACCACCGTTACGTGTTAAGAATGGCTTTTACATTGGCAACGGTTCTGGTATTGTTGTCTGTAGCACAGTCAATGAAAAGCAGTACACCATTTGCAGCTTTTGCTTCAAACGAGACCTCTTTAATATCTGCAGCATCTTTTGCCGATGCTCTTTTGATGGCAGCATCGATGTTGTCTTTTGGCATATTTTGTGCTTTTGCATTGAGAATAGCCGTACGAAGTTTAGGGTTCATATCAGGGTCTTGACCGCCTTCTTTGGCTGCCATTGTGATGATCTTTCCTAGTTTAGGGAAAACTCTTGACATGGTTCCCCATCTTTTCATTTTCGCTGCTTTACGGTATTCGAACGCTCTACCCATTAGTGATTCCTTACAAATTAATTGTGTGATTATACTCCTATTTGGCTTAAGTAGTTCGAAGTCAAGCTATGCAGAAAGCAACTCTAAAATTGAATGAAATAAAACTCATCAATCTCTAGTTTAAATCCTTCAATACACCTATACAGATAGCTGAAACAGATGAATGATGGCAGTTAGACTGTTAAATAAAGAAGCTGAGTTGCAGTTCCTAATGGTTATAATTTTAAAAATCATGAAGGACAAAGTATGACATTGGAAGAACTGCAAAACACCATAAGAACTGAAGTAGGGGTATTACTTTACTTTTCTGGGGAGAAGTGTAATGTTTGTCATGCGCTTAGACCCAAATTTAAAGAAGTGTTTGATGCAAACTTTCCCCAGCTTAAGCAGATATATCTTGATGCACATGAAAACCCAGAGATCTCTGCACATTTTCAAGTCTTTTCAGTACCGACAATGATAGTTTTTATGGATGGTCGTGAGTTTGCCAGAGAAGGACGTTCAGTGAGCCTGCATCAGTTAACTGAAAAGCTGAAACGTCCTTATGGAATGATGACGGAGTAGTAGGTATTACTTTTTAGTAATAATCGAGATATTCTCAAAGCCTTTGGTTTTAAGAATATCTATAATATCTACAAAGTACTGAAATTCACTGCTTTTATCCATACGAAGTGAAATAAGATCTTTTTTAGGATCAAGTTTCATCAGTTTCTCTTTGATGAGATCAAGAGACAATATCTCTTTTTCATAAGAGTATACTCCTTCTTTGTCAACTGCAATTTGAATATTTTTTTTCTCTTCACTCTTTTTAGAACTTGCAGTGGGAAGGTCCACATTGATCGTCTGGTTTTTAACAAATGTTGCCGTGGCCAGTATGATGACCAGCAGTACCAGAACAATATCGATGAATGGTACAACATTCATCTTGTCAAAGCGTTCACGTCTCATACTTACTTTTCATCCTGAAGTGATTTCCCACTTTACCAGAAGTGTATCTACTCTTGTAAGCAGTGCATTGTAAAGTACGGTAGCAGGGATAGCTACTACAAGACCGGCTGCTGTGGCTTTGAGTGCCAGGGCCAAGTGTTTCATGATCTCACCCGGGTCTATAGTATCTTGCTGGTCCCCTATGATGTAAAAGGTAAGGATAATAGCAAGTACAGTACCAAGTAGTCCGATATAAGGTGCATTTGAACCTATAGAAGCGATCGTTGCCAGACGTTTAGAAAGGTCAAGTTCAAGTGCTTGTTTATGTTTATAGTCTTCTAATCTTACTGAACGGTAGAAAAGTACTCTTTCTATTGCATATGCAAAGGTGATAAAACTCAAGAAAAAGAGTAAACCTATGACTCCATAATCTACGATATCTTTTAGTTGTTCAATTGGCACTATTTTTCCTCATAATTATAATTTAGTCTGCATTATATAGAAATAGTGTTAAAAGCATGTTAAATCCATTTTAAGATACCTAGCATCGATTTTAAGCGATTTTTAGCATTTCCTTTAAGCCTATGTTAGATACAATGAATGCAATTTTTTACACAACTAAGGAAATGCATGAGCGATCTGTTTGACGACCACCAAAATACCGGACAAGTGTTAATCGAAGATAGTATGAAGGCTAGTTACCTTGATTACTCAATGAGTGTTATCATAGGTAGAGCATTACCTGATGCAAGAGACGGGTTGAAACCTGTCCATAGAAGAATTCTTTATGCGATGAATGATCTTCATCTTGCACACAGAAGTCCTTATAAAAAATCCGCACGTATCGTCGGTGATGTTATCGGTAAGTATCACCCGCATGGTGACAATTCTGTCTATGATGCACTTGTACGTATGGCACAAGATTTCTCTATGCAGGCACCGCTTGTTGACGGTCAAGGAAACTTCGGTTCAGTTGATGGTGATAATGCTGCGGCAATGAGATATACCGAAGCACGTATGACAAAGATAGCAGAAGAGCTTTTGAGTGATCTTGAAAAAGATACGGTAGATTTTGTACCAAACTATGATGATTCTATGCAAGAACCTGATGTACTTCCTTCACGTGTACCAAACTTGCTTCTTAACGGTTCAAGCGGTATTGCGGTTGGTATGGCTACGAATATTCCTCCGCATAGACTTGATGAACTTATTGAAGCACTTGTCTTACGTATAGACAATCCAGGATTCAACAGTGGAAGATATGATGAAGATCGTACATGGTCCTGATTTTCCAACGGGTGGTATCATCTTTGGACGTAAAGGTATCACGGATGCCTATACGACAGGACGTGGACGTATCAAAGTACGTGCAAAGACACATATAGAGCAAAAAGGTTCTAAAGAGATCATCATCATTGATGAACTTCCTTTCCAGGTAAACAAATCAAGACTTATAGAAAATATTGCACAACTTGTACGTGATAAACATATAGAAGGTATCTCTGAGCTTCGTGATGAATCAGACAGAGAAGGTATCCGTGTGGTCATCGAACTTAAACGTGATGCGATGAGTGAGATAGTCCTGAACAACCTTTTCAAAAGTACACAGATGCAAGTGACGTTTGGTATCATCATGCTTGCGATCGCAAACAAAGAACCAAAAGTATTTAAACTCATGGAACTTTTTGACCTTTTCTTGAAACACAGAAAAACAGTGGTTATCAGAAGAACGATCTTCGAACTTGAAAAAGCAAGAGCAAGAGCGCACATCTTAGAAGGTCTCAAGATCGCTGTAGATAACATCGATGAGGTCATCAAGATCATCCGTGCATCTGCTGATGATGTTGAGGCAAGAGAAAACCTCATGGCTCGTTTCAAACTTTCAGAGATACAGGCAAAAGCTATCTTGGAGATGAGACTTAGACGTCTTACAGGTCTTGAGATAGAGAAGATCGAAAGTGAATTGGCTGAACTTCTCAGACTCATTGCAGAACTTGAAGGTATCTTGAAAAGTGAAGAGAAGATCAATGCGATCATCCGTGAAGAGCTTGTAGAGATAGGTGACAAATATACAACACCACGTCGTACAGAGATCGTAGATGACTATGATGATATAGATATTGAAGATCTTATTCCAAATGAGCCAATGGTTGTGACTATCACACACCGTGGATACATCAAACGTGTACCGGTAAAACAGTATGAGAAACAACATCGTGGTGGTAAAGGCAAGATAGCCGTTACCACTTATGATGATGACTTCATTGAGAAGATTCTTTACGTCAAATACACATGATACGCTGATGTTCGTAACCGACATGGGACAACTCTACTGGCTCAAAGTGTATCGTATTCCAGAAGGGATCTCGTACGGCTAAAGGTAAAGCAGTTGTGAATCTTATTAATCTTCAGCAAGATGAGAAGATCATGGCGATCATCCCTACAACTGATTTTGAAGCAGATAAAGGACTTGTATTCTTTACACAAAACGGTATCGTGAAGAGAACGAATCTTTCTGAATACTCAAATATCAGAAGCAATGGTGTAAGAGCGATCAACCTTGATGAAGATGATGCTTTAGTAGAAGCGAAGATCGTCAAACCAGATACAAAATGGCTCTTTGTTGCAACGAAAAAAGGTCTATGTATCAGATTTAAAGTAGAAGATGCAAGAGAGATAGGTAGAGTAGCACGTGGTGTGACTGCGATCAAGTTCAAAATAGAAGATGACTATGTCTGTGGTGCAATTACCATCGAAGATGAAGAAGATGAACTTCTTATGATGAGCTGAAAAAGGTCTTGGTAAACGTACGACTGCGAGTGAATACCGTGAACAAAACCGTGCGGGTAAAGGGGTTATCTCTATGAAACTTACACCTAAGACGGGTGATGTTGTCGGTGTGGTATTTGTAGAAGAAGACAAAGACTTGATGTGTTTAACAAGTATCGGTAAGATGATACGTGTAGATATGGAGACCATCCGTAAAGCAGGACGAAATACTTCAGGTGTGAAGATCGTTAACGTTGATGCAAAAGACAAAGTGGTGAGCATTGCAAAATGTGCAAAAGAAGAGACACCGGATGATTTTGACGGTGAAGAAACAGATGATACATTAGGATTAGAATAAGCGTGAAAAAATATAACGTAGCAGTAGTCGGTGCAAGTGGTGCCGTAGGTGAAGAGCTTTTTAGAGTTTTGGAAGAGGTAAACTTTCCTATAGGAAATCTTTTGCCTTTGGCAAGTGCAAAATCTGCAGGTGAATGACGATTGAGTTTAAAGGGAAAGTCTATAAGATAGAAGAACTGACTGAAGAAGTATTTGAAGGTAGAGATATTGATATTGCTTTCTTTTCAGCAGGTGGAAGTATCTCTGCACACTATGCGAAGTATGCAGTAGAGTCAGGAGCAGTGGTCATAGACAATACGTCTCACTTCAGAATGGATCCAAAGATACCATTGGTCGTACCTGAAGTGAACCCTGAAGATATCGAACTTTGGAAAGATTCAGGGATCATTGCCAACCCTAACTGTTCTACCATTCAGATGGTACAACTTCTTAAACCTCTTCATGATCTTTATGGCATCAAAAGAGTAGATGTAAGTACTTACCAGGCAGTAAGTGGAGCAGGTAAAAAAGGTATGGAAGAGCTTGTAAGACAGATGCAGGCCTTTTTCAACTTTACACTTGATGATGCAAAAGTAGAAGCTTTTGCTCACCGTATTGCACTGAATGTCATTCCTCATATCGATGTACCTCAGGAAAATGGTTACACTAAAGAAGAGATGAAAATGGTCAATGAGACCAATAAGATCATGCACAGCAATTTTGCAGTTTCTGCAACTTGTGTACGTGTACCGGTACTAAGAAGTCACTCTGAGTCTATTACGATCACATTTGAAGATAATGTAGATGTAAATGTAGATAAAGCAAGAGAAGTATTGGGTAACTTTGAAAATGTTACCGTCATAGATGATATGTCTAAAAATGAATACCCTATGCCTTTAACTGCAACAGATACAGATGAGACGTATGTTGGACGTATACGAAAAGATATGTTTGCAAATAATATTTTACACCTTTGGGGTGTAGCTGATCAAGTGAGAGTAGGTGCTGCAACCAATGCAGTAAGAATTGCACAAAAATGGATTAAACTAGAGGAAAATGCTTAATGTTAGAAAAACTATTTGAAGGTGCTATCTGGAACAGTAGATTTATTGTTCTTTTGGCAGTTGTTTTTGGTTTACTGGGTGCATTGATTCTTTTTGTAGTAGCTTCAATGGATATTTGGAGTGTTGGCAGTCTATACATTTCAATACGATCATCACATCATGCACATCCTGAACATTTTCATGAAGATATCGTAGCGGGTATTATTGGTGCAGTAGATTTGTATCTTATCGCCGTGGTAATGTTCATCTTCTCTTTTGGTCTGTATGAACTTTTTATTTCAGATATTGATGCAGGCAGAAGGTAAAAATGGGTCTAAACTATTGGCTATTCACTCTCTTGATCAACTCAAAGACAAGATCGCAAAAGTCATCGTGATGGTACTTGTAGTAAACTTTCTTTCAAAGGGTATTACATACAAAGTTTGCAACACCATTAGAGATGATGTATTTTGCACTTTCTATTACAGCATTGGCAGTAGGATTATATTTTTTAGGAAAGGTAGGTAAATAATGAGTAAAATATTTGTAGACGCATGTTTAGGTAAAGAGACACCATACACACCCGTATGGATGATGAGACAGGCAGGGCGTTATCTTCCTGAGTATATGGCAGTAAGAGCAGAAGCAGGAAATTTCCTTAACTTGTGTCATGACCCAAAAAAAGCAGCAGAAGTAACGATCCAGCCACTTGATATTGTAGGTGTGGATGCAGCTATTTTGTTTTCAGATATTCTTGTGATCCCGGATGAAATGGGTATGGACTTGAGTTTTGTGAAAGGTGAAGGACCAAAATTCTCTGATCCTTTAACATCACAAGAAGACTTGGACAGACTCATCGGTGGTGAAGAAGCAGCAAGTAAACTGACGTATGTGTATGAGACGATCGAACTTCTTAGAGAACAGCTAGATGAAAGAGGTGATGAGATAGCACTTATCGGTTTTACCGGTGCACCATGGACACTTGCGACCTATATGATAGAAGGTCAAGGGTACCAAAGACATATAACATTTGTAAAAAGATGATGTACTCAAACCCTGAACTTCTTCATAATATTCTTAGAAAAGTGACTGATGTAGTGAAACTTTATATGGAAAAACAGATACAAGCAGGTATCGATGTGGTTCAGATATTTGACTCATGGGCAGCAGCTATTGAACCGGGTAAATATGATGAATTTTCATGGAAATATATGGTTGAGATAGCGGACTATCTTAAATCAAAATACCCGCATGTGCCTATTATCATGTTCCCTAAAGGGGTATCCCTGCATTTTTGGAACAGGAAGTGTATGGAAACTTTGATGTCTTTGGTGTAGACTGGTGAACACCTATGGCACTTGCTAAAGAGAAACTGGGAGACAAGTATGTACTCCAGGGAAATATGGAGCCATGCAGACTCTACTCTAAAGAAGCGACGACAGCATGTGTAGAAGCGATCCAGGAGATCATGGGAGGTAAAAGACATATCTTTAACCTTGGACACGGTATCTTGCCTGATGTACCTGTTGAAAATGCAAAACACTTTGTAAGTGAATGTCAGAGGGTAAGTAAACGTTAAGCCTTAAAGGACTTTCTTGAAAAGAGAAACCCATCATATAGCAGTAGAAGAGTGCGAGATGGATATCGTCGGCCACAAGGTTTTTGTGCGTCTTAAAGATATCCCGATGTATCTCTCTAAAACGTACCAAAGACAGTATACGAAACCGCTATAGTCACTCTATTGAAGTAGGGTTAAGTACAGAGTATATACTTAATCATCTCAGTGCACAACTGGGAGATGATGTCGATCTCAATTTTTTCAAGATAGGAAAAATAGTAGGTCTTCTTCATGACATTGGACATACTGCATTCAGCCATGATGGAGAGAGTCATCTTAGATAAGATGCTTCAAAAAGCTTCTGCTTCCTTTGCTAACACCTCTTAGATTCAATGCCAACCTCAATAACTTTCAGACGTATCCTCAAGTATGAATTTTATGACAATCTCCCAGAAGATGTAAGACAGTATGCTTTTGCTTCTTTGGTGAAACGTGCAAGTGAACTTGATGAGTACCCTGAATATCTCTATCTGAAGTCATATATTAAAGATGCCATAGCACTTGAAGAGAAGTATCTTCGTTCAAAAGGTATCTCTATACAAAATACTACAGGTAAAACCATACTCTGCCAAGCGATGGATCTGGCTGATGAAAACAGGTATCGTGTGACTGATATTATTGATTCGCTCAATATCTATTCCAAAGAGAAGCTTCAGGAGATATTCTTGCGTACCATCAAGAGTGAAGTACGTGTTAAAGATCTACGTAAACTGGTTCATTTGAAAACACTGAGTGTTCCTGGCTATGAGGAACTTCACTATGATAAGATGAAGATAAAAGATCTGCTTATCGCACTGCTTAAACCGTTCAAGCAATGCCAAAACAGAGTTTCAAAATACGATGAACAGTATCTCCATGGCTTTCAACAGAAACTTTTCACTCAGAGAAGATGGAAAGATCGTTCCTGTTGATGCAGAGATAGAAGCTTTAAGAAAAGATTTCCAAAAAGTAGCTGCAAAATATTTATGGGGTTCAAAAAAAGTACAAAATATCAAGAAGCCTTTCAGCCATTATTTTACGACAGTGGCAGATTACTTTATCAACAAAGAATTTGACATGGAACTGATCGACAGTAATACCTACAAAGAGGCATTGACCCTCTTGAGTAACAGTGATTTAAGTAAAGAGGCACTATCAAAGAGAAAAGCTTAGTTTATTACGGAATTTTCTGGGTGGATTGACGAATCTTAAGATCATAGAGCTCTATAAAAAGATAGCACTTTTGAAGTTTGAAGCAAAATTGGGGTATAAACTGGAAAATCGTGATAAACTTGTTGATAAAAATTCAGTAGAGTCTTTTGAAAAAAAGTTGGAAAAACAGAGTCAAAGATTACTAAAAAAGAGGTAGCATGTGAACATTATATTTGGTCCCATACATTCTAGACGTTTTGGTAAATCTTTAGGGGTTGATCTGAGTCCGGGTAAAAAACAGTGTAACTTTGACTGTCTTTACTGTGAACTTGAACCAGCAAAGACAATGGATGCCTATGATGATGTAGTGAGTGTAGAAGAAGTCACTAACGGCACTTAAAGACAGCTCTCAAAGAACATGATGATGTAGACTTCATTACCCTCACTGCCAACGGTGAACCTACGCTTTATCCACATCTTTCAGAACTGATAGATGAGATCAATACCTTTAAAGGGTCAACCAAGACACTCATCCTCTCCAATGCAGCCAATATAGATGATGTAAAAGTGCAGGATGCACTGTTGAAACTGGATGAAGTGAAACTCTCTTTGGACTGTGCCACCCAAAAATGTTTACAAAAACTTGACCGTTCTCATAAAGGCATAGATGTAGAGAACATCAAAGCAGGGATGTTGGACTTCAAAAGCAAGATACAATGGACCACTGGTCATAGAGATACTCATCGTTAAAACACTCAATGACTCCAAAGAAGAGATAGCCAAGCTCAACGAGTACCTGCTAAAACTACAACCTACACGCATAGACATAGGAACCATAGACAGACCGCCTGCATTTGATGTGAAGCCTGTAAGTTATGAAAAACTATTGGAGATCAGCCATCTTTTTGACAGTACGTTACCTGTCTACATAGCATCACGTAAAAAAGCAGATATCTCGGCTTCCAGCTACAGTGATGAAGAGATACTCGAAACTTTGTCAAAACGTCCTTTAACTGCAGAAGACATAGAAGCACTTTTTGATGAAGAAAGTAAAAACAGAGTACAAAATCTTTTACGTAAAGATAAAATAAAGCGTGTTTCAACAAATGGCGTAGAATTTTACAAAAAAGCCTAAAAAATCCTTGACTTTAAAAAACTTTTTCACTATAATCTCACCCACGAAACAAGCACTCGCTTATTTCAATCATTGTTCCGGCATAGCTCAGCGGTAGAGTAGATGACTGTTAATCATTTGGTCCCAGGTTCGAATCCTGGTGCCGGAGCCACTTATTTTTAATCCCCCTAAACCACAGTTTATATTGTATATTTAAAATTTACATTTAGCCATATTTCTATCATTTTAATTGTAGATCAGTCACAGTACTTTAAGTAAGATTTAAGAAAAAAATGTATATATACTACTTCGTTAATAAAGAACGTATAGATAATTAAATATAAAAAACTAAGGAAATTATTATGGAAAGCAAAGATGTTATTAAAGAAGCCAATGAATTAGGGTTTGACAACATGACTATTGTTCAAAAAATCAACGCAATTGATGTAATTATAGATCTAAAGATCAGAGAATTTCTACAGGCAGATCATGGAGATCTGGATTTTCTAGATGTGAAAGAAACAAATGGATTAACAGATGTTTATATTTCCTATGTGGGAGCTTGTGGTTCATGTGAAAGTTCAGGTGGAACTCTGATATCGATCCAAAAGATCTTAAATGGACAACTTGAAACAAATAAGATAAGAGTTTACGCAATTTAATAATGTTTTTTGATCTGGATAGTATTGAGTTTGAGAAAATT
>CAVPJM010000003.1:0-38141 GCA_963705455.1 Sulfurovaceae bacterium
TACATAATTAACATTCTTTATACTATACTTATAGGATAAAAATTATCAATAAAGGATAAAAAATGAAACCCTATAAAATACTTACGACCTCTTTACTTATATCTTCATGTTTATTTGCTACAGCACCAAAAGAGAACAATGAAAATGCGCTATTCACTAAGGCAAAACAAAACGGAATGATGAGTATACCTGAGAATAAAGCTGATCTTTTAAAACTGATCGATCCTAATGGAAATATGATTACCCCAGAAAGAGTGGAGCTTGGGAAAAAACTTTACTTTGAACCTAGACTTTCTAGAGTGGGATCATCTCTTGTAATACATGTCACAATCTTGCACTTGGCGGTGCTGACGGTGCTGCGGCAGCTGTAGGACATAAATGGGTAGCAAATCACACCATTTTAACTCACCGACAGTTTACAATGCAGTCTTCTTTAAATCGCAGTTTTGGGATGGTAGAAGTCATCACCTTGAAGATCAGGCACAAGGTCCTATGCAAGCTCCACCTGAAATGGCATCTCCGCCTTCATTGGTTGTAGATAGAATCAATTCTATCCCTGAATATGTAGAGGCTTTTAAAAAGACATATGGGAAACGATGTTCAAGTTGATTTCGAGACGATTACCTCAACGATTGGTATCTTTGAAAGAACTCTTGTCACACCTTCAGGATATGATGACTTCATGAACGGTAAAGAAGATCATTGAATGATGCTGAAAAAGAAGGTCTAAATACTTTATGGATCAAGGGTGTACAACTTGCCATAGTGGTCTAGCACTAGGTGGCTCAATGATGCCTTTCCCTATGGTAAAACCATATAAATTTGCAAATGTAGGTGACTTTAAAGGTGATAAAAACGGTATGGTAAAAGTACCGACACTAAGAAATATTACTGAAACAGCACCTTATTACCATAATGGACAGATCTGGAGCCTTGCTGAAGCGGTTCAGGAGATGGGGCGTACACAAACTGGTAAAGACATCTCTGATGCTGATGCAGAAAAAATCGTTACATTCCTAAAAGCGCTGAAAGGTAGAAAACCACAGATAATCTATCCTCAACTTCCGGAAAGTACACTTCAAACACCAAAGCCTGACTTTAACTAGTTATAAGTAGGAGTTTTAAAACTCCTACACTATTCAACTTTCTAAATACTTATTTTTTACTAAACTTCATGTAGCCATAAAATCTTATAAACCCCTATATTTTATAAGGTAAAGAGATACTATATTACTTTCTGATGATCTCTCTATTTTCTTAGATCAATTGACTTGTCAAACTCGATATTATACTTTTTAAGTATAGCACTCTGTTTTGCTTGTGCTTCTTCTCTGTCGATGATCACTTTAACGCCATCTTTGTCTTCTAAAACGATATACTGACTCTTTACTGCATCCATCTTTTCGATAAAATTCTTTAAAGTTTTTAAATGGTTCACCGTTGACCTTATCTATAGGCCACATGGCAAAATCATTGTCTCCCCTACTCATATCTGAAGCCAATACTTTCAGCAGAACAACCACTTCACTTTTATCTTTTTCTTGCCATTTCGAAGCCAAATAACTAAGCTTTAAACGGTTACGATTGGTAGAAACAATAAGATTTCTGGTTAAAGGAGAAAAGACATATCCACCATAGACAAAATAGCTCGGCATCGTATCATAACGTGTTGTTTTGACCAGATACATATCATCTGCAGTGTGCTTTAAGTGTGCCTCAACTTGCATTTCTTTCTTATCTCGGATGATATCAAGCTTTACTTTTTCACCCATTTGATAGGCATCTACAAAATGCTGATAATGTGTATATTCATGTTTTCTAAACTCTACAGTACCGTCATTTTCTACATTATGTCCGTCTACAGCAGTTAAAATGTCACCTTCTTGAAGCGATCCTGCAAGCGATGAATTGTGTACCACTTTTACGATAAGTTTTCCACTGACATTATCATCAAGTCCATAGTAACGTCTTATGGCAGGATTTTCCAGTTTTTGTGTACCTAATCCCAAGATCTGCAAACCCATCATACTTACCATCTTTCATATCTTCTATGAAATGTTGCACCATATTCACAGGAACCAAGTAACCAATGTTTTGAGACTTTGCTAATCACTTGCATCACCACACCGACTATCTTTCCATCAGAAAGTGCAGGTCCTCCAGAATTTCCAGGATTCACTGCAGCATCTACCTGTACTGCCAAAAAAGACTCTCCACTGTGTGCATAGGCATGATGTTCTACACGTGAAACCACCCCTATGGTTGCAGAGAGTGTACTTCCTCCCATAGGATAACCGTAAACCACTATTTTTTGTTCAACATTGGGAAGTGAACCAAAGGTCAATGGTTTCACCCCTTCAAAAAATGTCTTTATCTTCTACTTTTAAAAGTGCCAGATCTGCTTGATGTGAAACTGCATACACTTTGGCAATATAACGTTTACGCTGTCCATAACGCTGCACTTCTATAAAAGCTTGGTTTGCTACAACATGTGCATTGGTAAGAATATATCCATCTTCTATGATGGCACCTGAACCTGTACTGCTTCGCATTGAACTGTTCCAAGGTTCTTGATAGTTTGGTATTTTTGCTGTGGTGTAGATCTTGACAATAGCTTGCTTTGGTAACATCTTCTTGTTGTCACTTGCAGTTAAAAAAAGTGTACTGAGCAGTACATCCAATATTATTTTCATTCTAATCCTTTAAAATCTTCTGCATCTATGCAGTGTATATTTCGTTTTTTTGCTTCTTTTGCCATCAGTCCTGCTTCTTTTGAAGAGAGTAGATTTTTCTCTTCATCATACAGTCTTGCAGAACATACACCGCAACTTGGACTTCTGTCTTTACCTATAAACAGATCTAACTCGGATATGTCTATCAAAAAACACTGTAGCATATTGAATGATAGGAGTAGATAAGGTCTTCTCCAGTCAAATTGGATATGGCTTTATGTCCCTGTTCGCGTTTCTATCAGGTCCATCGTAGGACGAGGTGAACCAAAGGCAAAATCTTCAGGACAAAAAGGAATAAGTTGGGCATCCTTTTAACTTTTCCAAAAGTATTTCATTTTTATTGTCAGTCGCATCATATCGACACTTTTCACCTAAAAGACATGCAGAAATAGCGACCTTTTTCATATTTAATATACAAAGAGTAATGCATAGACCCAGGCACCTGTTAACATGGTTAATATAATGCCTATAAAAGTCCGTTTCCCATCTTTTTTATGTGTCTCAGAATACAGTCCTGGAAGCGTAGATTGTTTTTTATAACGCTTTGCATAATAAAGTGTCTTTACCCATAGAATCAATGTGATTACAGAGATGATGATATGAAAGATCAATACATACAAAAGATAATCATGTGATACAGAACTACCTTCCATCAGATTTTTATATCCACCCTCCATACGCACACCATACTCAAAAAATCCTACCACGATCACAGAAATCACAAAAAAGTAATTTCTGTACACTTTCATGTGCACTATAATTCTTTTTCTTTGCAAGCATGATCGCCCCATAAATTAAAAAAGGCAACGCAGCAACAATGACAGATACAATATCCATAAAAAGTGGTGCTCTCGTTCCTAAAAATCCTGTTTGAAATATATAATCCATAAAACACTCCTATATTAAATTTTTCTTAACAAATCACAACTGACTTAACTTCAGTAAATTCTTCCAGTGCCCACTTAGGACCTTCTCTTCCAACACCTGAAAGTTTCGCACCACCATAAGGCTGTACATCAAAACGAAGTGTTGGTATATCATTGATCACCACACCGCCACACTCTGCATCTTCTATAAATGCCTGTGTCATTTTCAGATCATTGGTAAAAATGGAAAATTGTAATCCATATGGTGAGTCATTCATTTTCTCTACTGCCGTTTCATAGTCAGCTACAGCTACCAGACTTACGATAGGAGCAAATACTTCTTCACAGATGATCTTCATGTCATCTGTAACATCTGCCATGACCGTCGGAGGGAATATTCCCTCTACATCATCACCGCCGGCGATCACTTTAGCACCTTCACTTTTCGCCGACTCTATCCACCCTTTGGCTCTTTGTCTTGACTCATCATCTATCAGTGGTCCCATAAACGTGTCTTCTTCGTAAGGTGAACCCACTTTGAGTTTGTTCGTCTCTTGCGCTATGAGTTCTGCAAACGCTTCATATACCTCTTCGTTCACATAAATACGTTGAAGTGAGATACAGACTTGTCCAGAGTTATAAAAGGCACCAAAGGCACAACGTGCAGCTGCAAGAGCCAAGGTCTGCACTTTTATCTATGTATGTTGCAGCATTACCACCCAACTCAAGGCTTACTTTTTTAATACCCGCCTGTTTGGTAATGATGTTTCCTACAGGTACAGAACCTGTAAAACTGATGACCCTTGGAATATCACTTTGTACCAGTGTTGAACCTACCTCAGCATCTCCATACACTACGGAGAGTGCATCTTTAACAGCATACTTAGAATCTACAAAAAGCTTTGCAAACATATAGGCTGTCATAGGTGCTTCAGGTGTAGGTTTAAGTACTACTGCATTTCCTGCACCCAGTGCTGGGGCTATCTTATGTGCCACAAGGTTCAAAGGAAAATTAAACGGGGTGATGCACGCTACCACACCCACAGGCTCACGTCTAAAATACGCCAATGTTTTTTTACCGCTAGGCATAATGTCTGTAGGCAGTGTTTCTCCTGAAAGATTTGCAAGTTCCATAACAGTGATCTTGATCGTCTCTACACAACGCTCTACTTCTATACGAGAAAATGCGATGGGCTTTGCCACCTCTTTAGCCAACATCAAAGCAAAATGTTCTTTTTCTTCTGTAAGTCTGTTAGCCACATCTTCCAAGCCACAAGATACGCTGGGACAGTGATGATTTTGCTGCTGCTTTAGCTTGCTGCTTTTGCGATGTTCAGTGCCTTAAGCGTATCATCGACATCACATACTGGAGCTGTACTTACCACAGTTCCATCAAAAGGACTCTTTACGTTCTTGTTGTTCTTTCTTTGTCTCTTCTGTTGAACCAAAAAAGATTTTAGCTTGCGCTACTTCTGACATAGTCTTTACCTTATTATGTAAAATTGTTTGATTATAGCAAATTGGGGATAAAAGGTAATGGAGATTCTATTTATTCATCTTGTGTGTTGAAGAGAACAGTCTCATAGTAACTCTTTGAAGAAAGGATTAAGTAAAGTAGATCTCTTAGCCCTGTAGCATAAATGAGAAAACTCCCCTCAATGTAGTCACCCTTGCCTGTCTCTACATCATAATAAGCACCTCTTCTGTCTTGTCCTGCAGCTGAGACTATCCCCTGCTTAAAATCAACCTTGTAGGTGTTATCAAGGTTCATCCCTTTGAGTTCTTTAACCACACTTCCATCTGCAATATCTATCACAGAAATGACACCGCTTTCACATCCATAAGCTGCGCGTGTCTTCTTTTCATTCAGTACAAAATCAGAAAACTTTGACTCACTAAGCTGCACACGATAATGCTCTTTTTTACTTTTTATCTCAAAAAGAGCTGCCTCATTGCCTAAATATCCGAGCAATATATGATTCTTGTCAACAAAACGAGCCTTAACCAGTGCTCTTTTATCTTCAGCAGAAATGAGTTGTGTCGTGATGTTATTTTCATGTATCCAAAGGTTCGTATACCCGCCTTTACCACTATCACTCAAAAGAAGATACCTGTTTTCTATAAAATCAACACTGTAGACACGAGGAGGAACCGTATCACCCATAAAATCTCGTATCAGCGGTAGAGATATATCTTTAATGAATTTGTGCTCTTTAAAGTCATACACTTGTAGTTTTCCTTTGTCTGTTCCAACGTATAAATGTTCTTCATCCACTACCATATCTTTTGCCGTACCGTCTACAACAATTTTTTGTATAGGTGTAAGTATTTGTGTTGCAAACATACAAAGAGGAACAAAAAATCCTAATATCATCATCTTTTTCACAGATTTAATTCCTCTTTTTGGATCATTCCAGTGGGAAAATAACTAATGGCCTGAGTAGGACATCGTCCCACACAAAACCCGCAGCCTGTACACTTGTCCATGTCTATCAACGGATTGAACATTCCATTAAAGAGTATCGCATTATCTATACAAGGCTCTTTACAGGAAAAACATATCACGCCATGATGTGCCACACACCCTTCTGTTGAAATACGAAATACTGCATTGGTTTTTTCTATATAATTTTCATACTCTAAATTCAATGCGTGCATACCAGTGCTTTCACAAGCCTTTGCACAATCCTCACAAAAGACACATCCGCTTTTAGTGAAATTAAGCATTGGAGTACCCTCTGCCCCTATCAAAATGATCTTTTCATCACAAGAAGCTACACATGCTTTACTTTCACATATAATACACTCACTCTGAAAAAGAGATTCACTCAAACCATAGGGAGGTCTTACCACAAGTGGTAAGCTTTCCTTGGTTTTTTCTGAAAATTTTCTAAATGGATTTAAAAAATCACGTCTTGATGCCACTATTCAACACCTTCATTCATTACATCTGCTAAAGATGAATGTTCTTTATAGGCAGCATTGCCTTTGAAATCAGGCCTAAAGGTGTTGGCAACGTCTGTTTCTGTTTTAGACTGTGGAGCATGACACTGCGTACAATTGAAACGCCCCTGATAAATAGTGTCACTTTTTCTTGCTTTAGCCAGTTTAATATCTGATGTATTGTTTATATCATACCCTAGAACCTCACCATCTTGAACCACGTAACCATCATTCATTGCGGTGATCGGTCTATAGTTGGTAAAGTGAGATGCTGGAATAGGAGTAGAACCTACACTCGGTGCAACTTCAGGTAAATGGCATCCGAGACATTGATTGTTCATTTTAGTAATAGGAAGTAAACCTTCTACAGAGTGAGGTATCATTGGTGGTGCATCTTTAAAAGCTCTCTCAAATTTTGTTGATTCACCGGGACTTGGTCTATCATAGTCTGTTTTTGTTCCAGATGTTGTATCTTCATTATAAATATTCGTTTTTCTAAGCCCCAGTGCTGTTTCAGAAACCGTATTTCTATTGCCCAAATCTTCTTCTTCTATGCGTATGGCATCAGAAGCATTTTCATTCAGATCTACATAGGATCCACCTGCGGCAGCTACCGCTGCATCTGCTGCAAATTGAGTTGCTTTTTCTGTCGGAATCCCTGTATTTGTCTTAATAAGCAAGGACATTGCTTCAATATCTGAATCTTTCAAATTTTTTACTTGTGCTTCCATGAGGCCTTTCATGGTATCACCATAAGTACCATTTTTATAACCTTTAAGTGCATCAAGTATCTCTTTAAGAGACATGTCTTTAACTATCTTTGATTTACCAAGTGCCACCTTTTCAAAATGCTGTCCGTGACATCCCGCACATACAGCTACACTTGCTGCATATATACCTGAAGTTGCAAATAAAGCACCAAGTGCTACTGTTTTTACTAATTTTTTCATTTTCTTCCTCCATCTTGCTATTTTAAATAATTTCGAATGTGAAACCTCAAGGCTTCATCATCACACACATCTACACATCTTCCGCAATTTGTACATGCTGCCATGGAGACAGCTTCACTGCGTTTACCTATCATGTCAAGTACTTGTATTTCAGGACAGATATCTTTACATTTCATACAAAGTGTACAGTTATCACTATTGTGTTTTACTCTCAGAAGACTATATTTACCTATCATAGCATGCACACCGCCCAATGGACAGATATGACCACACCATCCGTTTTTGAGTACAAAAAGATCAAAAAGAAAGATTGCTACAAGCAACCCTGCTCCCGTCCCAAAACCAAATATCACCCCACGATTCAAGATCGTAATAGGTGAGATGATCTCAAATGCCGCTAAACCACTCACAAAAGAAACAATGAATGCAAGAGAAATCATGTAATATCGAATATTACGGCTCATCCATACTTTTTTCTCTATCTTATTCATATACAGTTTTCGTCTCAACCAATTTGCCGAATCAGTCACCATGTTTACAGGACAGACCCATGAACAAAATGCACGACCACCTATAATGCCGTAAAAAAGCACAATAATTATCGCGCCCAGCATCACATCAAAAGAGAGTACCGCCCCTGCAAAAAGCATCTGTAAAACAGCAAAAGGATCACTTAAAGGCATGACACCCAGCACAGAAGAACTTGAAAGGGTTCCTGAGAGTATCTTCCAACCGTAAGCATTCGCAGTAAAATAAAGAACCAGTAACGTGATCTGACTTAACCTTCTGAGGATAAGATATTTAACATTAGTCAAAATCTACTCCTTCATTCAGATAGTCAGCTGCTTTTTGATCGCTTCTTTTAGTTGCTGTTGTCACATCTTTTCCGCTCTGATTCGCGACTCTTTCCTGATCTTTACTATCCCAGCCTTTCACATAATGATCACCCGGTTTACCCAGTGCAATTTCTCTAGGACGTATAAAAATAGCCGGCTTCTCCGTTACGCATGCCTGCTCACACAAACCACAACCTGTACAGATATCCATGTTTATGACAGGTTTTAAGAAAGCATGTTTACCTGTTCTTTCATTTCTGTCAAACTGCAATGTGATCGCTTCGTTCATTAAAGGACAAGCACGGTAACACGCGTCACACTGTATGCCCCAAAAAGCAATGCAGGCATTGGGTTCTACTACAGCAATGCCCATCTCCATCATCCTAAAATTCAGATGGCCTTGTGTATTGGTTACTGACGCCAAATTTAGTGCCCCTGTCGGACAAACCGGCACACAGGGAATATCTTCACACATATAACAAGGCACATCCAAAGGTTTAAAAAATGGTGTTCCAATGGTCACATCATCTTTGGCTTTTGCCATTTGAAGCGTAGAGGGTCTCTGTTTTCCTGTTTCTTTGTCGATATTACTTGGACGGTTAACACACGCTTCTGCACAAAGCCCGCACTTGATACAGGCCCTTAAAAAATCCTCTTCATCCAACGCACCTGGAGGTCTGAGAGTAAGTGGCGAAGATTTTGCTTTATCGGCATACCCTGCCCACAATAATCCACCCATTACTCCTAGTCCTGCATTATGTGCAATGTTCGTAAAAAACTTTCGTCTTTCACTGATTGGAGGTTTTTCTTTCGTATTCATCATGATTCCCGCTATGCTTTATACACTTTAACTGCACATTTTTTAAAGTCTGTTTGTTTTGACATTGGACAGGTCGCATCAAGACACACTTTGTTGATAAATACCTTTTCATCAAACCAAGGTACAAATACCAAACCTTGAGGAGGTCTGTTACGACCTCTGGTTTCAACCCTGGCTTTCACTTTTCCTCTTCTTGAATCTACCCAAACAAGTTCCCCCTGTTTTACACCTTTGTTTTTTGCATCAGTAGGGTGTATGTAACATAGTGCTTCAGGTACTGCACGGAAAAGTTCAGGAACCCTCATCGTCATCGTACCTGAGTGCCAGTGTTCAAGCACACGTCCTGTACATAGCCACATATCATACGTTGCATCCGGCATTTCAGGTGGATCCATATATGGTCTTGCAAAAATCTTCGCTTTGTTTGGAAGCGGTTTAGGCGTTGGGTCTTTAACACCTGTCAGGTCGCCCTGCACCAATGCTTTGGCTATTGTTCCATAGAACGCAAAATCATTCGCACCCGTTGTTTTTGCCGCTTTTGCAGCGTAAGGGTCATATTTTACGTTAAATCTCCACTGTGTTTCTTTACCGTCAACGACAGGCCATTTAAGTCCTCTTACTTTATGGTATACGTTAAATGGTGCCAAGTCATGACCATGACCTCTACCAAAGCCGGCATATTCTTCAAAAAGGTACTCATGGATCATAAATCCATACCCTTTCCAAGGCTTACCGTCTGATCCGAGAACATTACGGCTATCGCCTCTTGATTCTGTATCGTCATATCCAGCTTGAGGAAATTTGTCTGTGAGCTTATAAGATCTTGCTTTTTTATTCGCAAATAAAATGTCATACATGGTTGTATTTTCATTATAACCCATTTTTTTAGCTTCTTTTATCAAATCAGGAAGTTTTGTACCATCTCTGAGTGTTGATGCTCCCCATACATCTTTTACGGTAAATCTTTTAGAAAGTTCTACCCACTGCCATGTATCAGACATCGCATCACCTACTGGAAGGACTTGTTGTCTCCAGTGTTGTGTACGACGCTCTGCATTACCATAGGCACCCCATTTTTCATAGATCATCGCTGAAGGAAGTACAAGGTCCGATACTTTTGCCGAAATACCTGGATATCCATCAGAAGTAACAATGAAGTTATCCATTTCTCTGGCTGCTTTGATCCAGTGTGAAGCTGATGCTGTATCTTGGTATGGATTACATACATTGACCCATGCAAACTTGATCACACCATCTTCGATATCTCTATGTATCTTCATTATATGTTGATTTCCAACAGGATTGATCGTACCGGCAGGAACTTGCCATCCTTTCTCGGTGATCTTTCTGTGTTCAGGATTTGCCACCATCATATCTGCAGGCAATCTGTGACAGAAAGTTCCCACTTCTCTAGCTGTACCACAAGCAGATGGCTGACCGGTCAATGAAAATGCTCCTGAACCAGGCTTTGCTTGTTTGTTGAGCAGAAAGTGTACGTTATAAGAGAGGGTATTGACCCATGTACCTCTGGTATGCTGATTCATACCCATGGTCCAGAAAGATACAACCTTTCTTCCTTTTTCAATATAAAGGTCTGCGAGTGCCTGAAGCTTTTTCTTAAATACTTCAATATCTTCATTCGGATCACCTTTGGATATCTTCGCTACATAGTCAAGCGTATAAGGTTCAAGTGATTTTTTATATTCTTCAAAACTAATCTCCCAGTGCTTTAAATCATTGGGTACTCCAGCAACCATCGGAGTTTCATTTTTCATCTCGTCACCGGCTTTGTAACCATACGGTGCGAGCGAAGGTGCTTCTTTTTCAGAAATGATTTTGCTCATCTCTTTTTTGACGATTTCCATTTCGGCATCTGTATATTTACCATCCAAAATTGATTTTTCATTGGATTTTCTCATCCCGTAACCTATATTGACAGGTGCAGCCGCAAAGACCATATGCTGCTTTACGAAGTCCCAATCAATAATCTTTTCAGCATCGTCTCTCATTACGATTTCACGAGCAATGTAATTCCATAAAGCTAAGTCAGTATTTGGAGAGAAAATAATCTCAATATCTGCAAGGTCAGATGTTCTGTGTGTATATGTAGACATGTTGATGACTTTGACTCTATCTGGATTTGAAAGTTTTCTATCTGTAACACGTGACCAAAGAATCGGGTGCATCTCAGCCATGTTTGATCCCCACGAGACTATCGTATCTGTAAGCTCAATATCATCATAACATCCACTTGGTTCATCTATACCGAATGTTTGATAAAAACCAACAACTGCAGATGCCATACAATGACGTGCATTAGGATCAATGGCATTTGAACGGAATCCGCCTTTCATCATCTTGAGTGCTGCGTACCCTTCCATCACCGTATATTGACCCGAAGCAAAGATACCTACACCCTCTGGACCTGAAGCCTTAAGTGCCTTTTTGACATGCACCTCCATTTCATCAAAAGCACGTTCCCAAGATACAGGTTTAAACTTACCTTGCTTGTCAAACTCACCTTTATCATTCATACGAAGCAATGGTGTCTTAAGTCTATCTGCACCATACATGATCTTCGCATTAAAATAACCCTTAATACAGTTGAGTCCTCTGTTTACAGGAGCAGCAGGGTCACCTTTGACTGCAACAATACGCCCATCTGTAGTTGCAAGCATGATTCCACAACCTGTACCACAGAAACGACAAGCTGCCTTGTCCCATCTCCATTTTGATTCTGCTTTAGCTGCGGCGGCCTGTGCTTCTTGTGGAACTGAAATCCCTACTGCACTTGCAGCTGCTACTGCGGCTGAATTTTTCAAAAAATCTCGTCTATTTAATGACATTATTCCTCCTTTGGAACTTAAGATAATAAATATTCATAGATAGAATAACATTATATATAAACACAATAATTGATATATATCAATTATTAGATAACTTCTAAAAAGGGAAATGAGTAAGAATATAATAGGGTATAGATATACTATACCCTCTAAAAGAGAAATGACTTAAAATGTATAACTAAGCATTGCCCAGTATTTTGTTGTATCAATCATCTTACTGTCAGCATCTGCGTCATAAAAAGCAGCTTTAAGTAAACCTGTGAGCCCTTTAACTACAGTAATTTTGTTTTTATAAAGCACATCTATTTCCGTACCATAATCTATGCTTCCTCTGTCACTTGAGAAATCATGATAAATAACTTGCACCATACCAAAACCTTCTGATTGATAGCCTAACATACCATTCATATCAACCAAGCCATCATAAGGTGTATTTAAAAACATATCAGCCCATCCATTTTGTCCATGCAGCGTTGCCAGTGGTGTACTAAATGCAGCATTACCATCTTTTCCTGCTCCCAGAACTTCATATCTCACACCAGCTAAGAAGCTATTCATATTCAAGTTTGCTTCTAGATTATAATACTCTGCATCAGCTGTTTTATTGACAGTCAAATCATCGAAAGTCGGATCTGTTTGTTTTGCATATTCTGCACGGTATGCCAACCCTGTATTTGTTCCAAGATCAAATTTACCTGTTGCTGCGATACCATAGGTATCATGTACATCTTCTATCATATAGTCATAAGCTGTGAGTGTTAAAGTATCCATAGCTTTATAACTCGCATGTAAGAGTACGGTTCCTGTATCAAATCCATCTGTTTTAGCTGGCCCCTCATCAAAAACAGTATTCACATGCCACACATATGCAGCAAGTAAAGAAAGCCCTTCTATAGATGTATTTGAAAATGCTACAGCATCATAGGTTTGAGGCATTTGTCTCCAATCGACCGTACCTATGAAACGCTGATTATCTAAATTAACTCCCTGACGACCTGCTCTAAGAAGGGAATCACTAAAAGTATAATCAATATAGGCTTGTGTAATACGTGTTTGACTTGGATCTGCCACAGCATTATAAATACCATCATCTGCTATATCATCATTACTGAAATCAAAATAGTCACCTGACCCTGACACATTAATAGCTTCCAAATAGGTAGACAAACCATCTATACTTAATAAATCTGCACTCACACCAAGCATTAAGCGATTAGTTAACGCCTTCGCATCCCCCACCGTATTATCTGTATCTACAAATTCATATCTAGGACGTATCTCCCCATGTGCTTGTACATTAGAGAACAAAGAAAAAGCTTCTGCCTCAGTCGTTTCAACTACAGGTGCAACGGCAATATCACCTCCTGCTAAAAGTATCTGTGAACTTACCACTGAGAGCAATACAGAATTTTTCAAAATTTTATATCTATTTAATGACATTTTTCCTCCTTTAAATGGTTTATATCATAAACAGATATAGCATAACAGTATTACAAAAGATTATTCTTGATATATATCAAAAGAAGAAAGTATTTTCATAATTTAAAAGAAATAATGGGAAAAATAAATTATTTAACGCTATAAATAGACTATATACACTATTGTTTGATCAAATTGATCTTATCCTTTTAGGCAATTTGTTTCAATAATATTTTGAAGTCTCTTTTTATCATGAATTGTAACAACATGTTCATCAATAGTAATTATCTCCTCTTTTTTTAGTTTTGTTAAAATACGAGACAATGTTTCAGGTGTCATGTTGAGAATGGAAGCTATTTCACTGTTCTTCAAAAGTTGAAAGATTTTAGCATTATTAATGATCAGATCTGCAATTTTTGCTTCGGAAGAAAATACTGTCTCTCTGTGCAGTAATTTTTCAAGTAACTGCATCCTTTTTGACATAGCCTTTAGCATAGCCAAAGAAAAATCTAAATTTTCTAGACACTTGTGAAATTTTTCAAGTGGTAACAGACCCACTGAACCTTCCGAAAAAAATGCGCAGGTCGCAGGGAACGCCAACATCTCAAAAGCAGGAAACAATGCAAGAGCAGAAGGAGCATTTATGCCATGCAAATAGATTTCTTTCCCCATCGGCGTAGTCTTATAAAGTCTAACGTTACCCTTTATTAAGATATGCAAGTACTCGCTCTTATCTCCTTCATAAAATACGATGCTATCCTTTGTATAGTGCTTCACATGTATATGGGATTGTAATTCCATCAATTTACTTTCATCAAGTCCTGAAAACAGTGGTACATCCCTAAGTTCAAACATATGCATATTCCTTGATTTAAGTCAAGAAAAGTATACCATAGGAAGCTAATAAAATCCGTTACAGAAAGTTTTATCTTTTAGATAGAAAACTATAAACTCCCAATGATATGATGATCAATGCAATACCCAGGATCAGATAAAGTGCATGTATCATCTGTGAGTAATCATGTAACGCTATCTTAAACACCACCATCAATGCTTCAATCGAAAGTGCAATGATAATAGCAATAGAAAACTTTGTTAACACATTTGCATCTTCATCCTCTTTACTGTAGTTTTTGAAAAAGACCTCTCTTTCCAAAATAGTCTTAGCAAGGTCAAAGATAGCCAGCCCCAAAGTAAGTGCTACGATAGGCTTAAAAAGCGCATCAAGAGAAAACTCTCCATCTATAACTATACTTGAAGCATATCCGACCAGTGCATAAATAATAGCAAAAAAAGCAAAGGCCATCAGTGAAAAACCTACAGCTTTATAAAAGAGTTTTGTAAATTTATTAAACTCTTGATTTAATTCTACCAAGCCAAGTCGTCCGAGTAGCCCTGAAAGTCTAAAATCTATAAAAATATACTTATCTTCTTCTTTTTTCATCACGGTAACACAAGTTCTACCTGTTGCAGAACTGATGTAAGGAGTACTTATGGAAAACGCTTCATCTCTTTGTATTAATTTTGTACTCATATAAGCCCTGTTTTTACCTTCTTCTGATACATCTTTTTTATTTCTAAAGATATTAGGAGACGTTTGATTAAAATCTTGATCTGTAATATACAGTAGCTCCATAGAAGGATAGGCTTGAAATATCTTTTTATAGTCATTTGATGTCTCTGATAAAACAGAACCTGTGTTTTTTAAAGTGGTAATGATAAATTTTTCAATGTCATCCTGATTTTCTTTATAAACTTCAATAAATTCTTTCATGTATTTGATCCTTACTTGTATATTAATTATACAAGTATAACATGAGAATCATCGTACAAGACTTCACAAACTGTATAGTTATTAACCAGTATTATATTTATGATTCACCTGTACTACAGATAACCGACTATTAACAACAATTTAGCTAAAATAATCCATTAATTTTGACTGCCGTTCATGGCAGGTCTTGGAGCAAATAACAATGAATAAAGCAAAATATATTTGGATGGATGGCGAACTCACACCTTGGGATGATGCAAAAGTACATGTACTTACACATACATTACATTATGGTAACGGTGCAATAGAAGGAACCAAAGCTTATAAAACAGTAGATGGAAGATGTGCTATTTTTAAACTGAAAGAACACACACAAAGACTGCTTAACTCATCAAAGATGACACTGATGAATGTTCCTTTTACAGCTTGAAGAGCTCAATGCAGCACAAGTCAAACTTTTACAGGAAAATGAACTCTTTGAATGGTGCATATATCAGACCGTTGGTTTACCTTGGTTATGGTGTTATGGGTCTGTATCATAAAGAGTGCCCTGTTAATGTATCTATCTCTGCATGGGAATGGGGAGCATACCTTGGTGAAGAAGGTCTTAAAAAAGGTATTAGACTAAAAATTTCATCTATGACAAGAACACCAAATACTTCAAGTATGGGTAAAGCTAAAGCGGTAGCAAACTATCTTAACTCTCAAATGGCAAAATATGAAGCTGTTGAAGCGGGGTATGATGAAGCACTGCTTAGAGATGACCAAGGGTACATCGCTGAAGCATCTGGTGCATGTTTCTTTATGGTAAGAGACGGTAAACTCATCTCTCCACCATCTGACAACACACTTGAATCCATTACACAACAAACAGTTATTGACTTAGCAACAGATATGGGTATCGAAGTGGTAAGACGACGTATCTCACGTGAAGAGATTTACATAGCTGATGAAGCATTCCTTACAGGAACAGCAGCTGAAGTCACACCTATACGTGAAGTAGATGCACGTATCATCGGTGCAGGTTCAAGAGGACCTATCACAGAAAAATTACAAACAGCCTATTTTGATGTAGTTGCAGGTAAAAACCCTGACTACATCCAACACTTAACCTATATTAACTAAACTAAGGATACTACATGCCAGCAGACATGAACGACTATTTCAAAAAGAAAAAACCAAGTAGTAACTCAACAGACAACAATAACATTGGTGGCGGAGGCGGAAGAACTTTGAAAACCCACTCAATAATATGGGTAAAGGTGCACCTTGGATGTTTATCATCGTAGCTATAGGATTTGCACTGTTTGTACTCAAACCATTTACGATCATCAACTCTGGTGAGGTCGGGATCAAGATCAATACTGGTAAATTTGAACAAGAACCTCTTAGAGCAGGACTACACTTTTTTATCCCTGTACTTCAAAAGATCATCCCTGTCAATACACGTATCAGAATGATCACATACTCTGATGTAAGAACGGGTGAACTGGGTGATGCCTATAGAAATCTTGAAGGTGGGCTCAAAAGAAATCCAGCTATTACTGTACTTGACAAAAGAGGACTGACTGTCAATATCGATATTGCAGTACAGTACAGACTGAAAGCAGAAACTGCACCGGCAACCATTGAAAAATGGGGTGCAAGCTGGGAAGAAAAGATCATCAACTCTAAAGTTAGAGAAGTAGTACGTGATGTTGTAGGTCAATATACGGCAGAACAACTTCCTGAAATGCGTAATCAAATAGCAAAAGCCATTGAGGTTAAAGTAAAACAAAGTGTAGATGCACTTGCTTAACCAACCTGTTATCCTTGAATCTGTTGAACTTAGAACGATCAACCTTCCTACAAAGATCAAAGATCAGATAGAAAGAGTTCAAATTGCTAAACAAGATGTTACCATCGCAGAGCAAGAGAAAGAAAAAGCAAAACAACAAGCACAAAGAGCAGCAGAAGTAGCACGTGGTGAAGCAGAAAGAAACCGTATCGAAGCACAAGGTGAGGCTGATAAGATCCGTATCGAAGCAGAAGAACAAGCCAAAGCCAATAGACTTATCTCTGACTCACTTGACTACTGAACTTCTCCAATTAGAGCAGATCAAAACACAAGGGAAATTTAACGAAGCACTTAGAGTCAATAAAGATGCACAGATCTTCCTTACCCCTGGTGGTGCAGTACCAAACATCTGGGTAGATGCAAAAGGTAAACAACAACAGCGTCTAATGGGACAAGAACAATAAAACAGTATGGTGGGTCAACCCACCATACTATCAACACCTCTTTTACTTTTAATTCTCTTTCTCTAACTTTACAATTATATAGCATCATGCCACTGTACTAAAGTAAGTCTATATCCCTCTTCAACAGGCAATACTTCATGTGAAAAATAAGGATTACTAGGAAAAATGATCATATCTCCTGCTTCTGGCTTTATCTTAACAGTTTCTCCTTCTTTAGTATAAAGATAATTAAACATCAATTCACCACCAGAAAAACAGTAGGTTTTTTCATCCATATGACTCGCATGACTTGTAGCAAACAGTACTGTTGATAAGTTTTCTTTGTGGTGCTACCAATTTAAATCCTATTGTTTGCTGATCTTTATCAATGATTTCACTTGAATCATCAGCATGCTTGACATAAAAAAAACCTTTTTTGTATTCTAGTACCTGTACATCTGTTGAAAGAGTCAATGCAATATTAAAGTACTCTTCTATCATAGGTTTATATTTAATAAATTGCTCATCATAGTAATTTTTATAAAATGTATCTAATTTATAGATATTGGTCTTTCGATACTCTTCTACAAGATCTGCCTGAACAATACCGGCAATCTCCTCTGTCTTTACCTTTGCTTTTCTTTTTGTTTCTTCATCTTCTTGTACCAAAGAAGCCAGTCTTATCACAAGCTTCTTGTGAAAAAAAGTTTTTAATAATAAGATAAGGGATAATCTTTATATTGATTTGGTAAAAGTTTATTCTCTATCTCTATATTTTCAAATAAAGAATCACAATAGATATGTGTACTGATTTGTATCATTGCATACAATCATAAAATTGAAATTGTTAAACAAACGCTTCATAAAAAGCTCCTTGGCTTTTTAAATTTAAAGTGACATTATAATTCAAAAATCAAACATTTATCCTAAAATATTTCTTAACTTAATCTCATGGCATATTTTGACCTATATAAATCAAAAAAGCTCCCCCAATGTATACAATCGATATAATACCATCAAATATTTTCCTTATGGAGATTTTCCTATGCAAATAGACTGGAACAAAAACCCCCTTATACCTGCTATCGCTCAAGACCATGAAACATGCTCAAGTACTCATGCTTGCCTACATGAATGAAGAAGCATACAACCTCACTCTCTCTACAGGATATGCACACTACTTCAGCCGAAGTAAACAGCGTATATGGAAAAAAGGTGAAAGCTCTAACCATACCCAAGAGGTAAAAGATGTACTTACTTGACTGTGATGCAGATACTGTGATACTCAAGATAAAACAAAATGGTGTTGCTTGTCATACAGGACGAAAAAGCTGTTTCTTTACTTCAGTGATACAAGATAAAGTCAGTCTTAGAAAAAGAAGTAGATACAGATGCTATCTATGGTGTAGTAGATACCCTTTACCATACTATTTTAGAACGTAAAAATGCCTCTGCTAGAAGCAAAATCATGGACTAAAAAACTGTTAGATGACAAAGAACTGATGCTCAGCAAGATCCGTGAAGAAGCAGATGAAGTCTGTGTAGCCATTAACGAAGAGAGTGATGAACAAGTCATCTATGAATCTGCTGACCTTCTCTACCACACTCTAGTAGGACTAGGATACAGAGACATCTCTCCAGACAGAGTCAAACAAGAACTTGCAAGAAGATTTGGATTGAGTGGAATAGTTGAAAAAGAGGGACGAAAGAAATAATCTTTCTTCCTGCAGTATATTTAATACATGCTGTATTATATAGTACTACAACCTGGACTGTCTGCATTACCACCTGCAAAATACTTTCCGTCAAAACTTACCAAAGAATAGTTTCTTTCAGTACCCAAGAGACTCCTTTAATCCTTCAATAGAAAGAAAACCTAGAGAAGTAGCACCCATTTTTTCTGCGATCTCTTCTGGAGTAAATTTTGTAGAGATCAACTCTGCTTTTGTTGGTGTATCAATACCATAACGGCATGGATATTTTATCTCAGGTGCAGCGATACGCATATGTACTTCTTTTGCACCTGCTTCTTTAAGCATACGTACGATCTGTTTAGATGTAGTACCACGTACAAGTGAGTCATCAATGATAGCTACTCTTTTACCCTCTATGAGATGTTTTATCGGAGAGAGTTTCAATTTTACTTTAAGATCACGTATCTCCTGTGTTGGCTCAATAAAGGTACGTACCTACATAGTGATTACGTACGATACCCATCTCAAAAGGTACACCTAATCCATCAGCATACCCTTTAGCAGCAGCTACACCGGAATCTGGTACAGGAAGTACAAGATCTACTTCAGCAGGTGTCTCTCGAGCCAGTCTTTTTCCCATTTCTAAACGCATTTCATACACGTTTTTACCATCTATAGTAGAATCCGGTCTGGCAAAATAGATATATTCAAAAGCACAAGGATGAAAATCTGCTTCAAATACTTTTTCTGAAACAGGCTCTTTTCCCTCTTCAAAGGTAAGCATCTCTCCAGGTTCTACATCACGTATGAACTCTGCACCTACCAGATCAAATGCACATGTCTCAGAAGCTACGATATATCCACCGTCTTTAAGTTTACCAAGACTTAGAGGACGAATACCAAAACGGTCACGGATCACAAACATTTTAGAACGACTTTGTATCGCTAAACAGTATGCACCTTCTATCTTTGTGAGCATATCTTTAATACGGTCAACCAAAGAGTCTTTTTGGGATTTTGCAATAAGATGAATGATATTTTCCGTATCCATATCTGTTTGAAAAATAGCACCTCTGTCTATCAGTTCATTTCTTACTTCATGTTTATTGACAAGATTACCATTATGAACCACTGATATCTCTCCAAGTTTATACTTGGCAAATACAGGTTGAGCATCACCCGCAGATTCACTCCCTGCTGTTGAATAACGGTTATGTCCTACAGCACATCCACCAGCCAATTTATCAAGTGTTGCTTGTGAAAAAACATCTGCCACCATTCCACGCTTTTTATACATAGCAATACGTTCACCATTGGCTACAGAAATACCTGTAGCCTCTTGTCCACGATGTTGCATCGAAAAAAGCGAATAATACGCTACTGTGGAAGCTTTTTTTGCACCGAACACACCAACTATTGCACACATATTAAATTCCTAAACAATCATTGATAGAGTAAAGACCACTCTTTTGATTTACGATCCATGTCGCTGCACGAATAGCACCTTTTGAAAATGTCTCTCTACTGGTCGCTGTATGGTTCAGTTCTAAAAACTCACCATCATTATAAAAACCAACTGTATGTCTACCTACGATGTCACCGCCGCGAAGTGCCATCACAGCTATCTCATCTTTGCTTCTTGCACCGATCTGTCCATCTCTACCAGATACACGTACAGCATCAAGATCCAAACCTCTTCCTTTTGCAGCAAACTCACCCAGGGTCAAAGCTGTACCGCTTGGTGCATCTACTTTGTGTCTATGGTGCTGTTCGACGATCTCGATATCAAAATCTACCAGTGTAGCTGCATACCTGTTCAACCAATTGTTTAAGTAAAGCGATCCCTGCTGACATATTTGAAGCATAAAGTACCGGCATCTCTTTTGATGCTTCTGTAAGAAGGTTTTGCTGATGTTCAGTAAATCCTGTTGTTGCTATGACTAATGCTGTAGGATTTTTTAAAGCCTCTTCACAAAGTTCTTGTGTTGCTGCAGGTGCTGAAAAGTCTATCACAACATCACATACTTCAAGAAGTGCTTTCATACTATTGGTGATCAATACATCAGAAGGCACATCTCTCTTAAGTTCATCAAATACATGTAATGCACTCAGTTCTAATACCTCATTTTCTAAAACATTCTTGATCAGGTGTTCACCCATTCTACCTGTACTACCTACAATACCAACTTTTACCATCTACTGTTGCTCCTGAATATATGAAATTACTTGAAGTGCGGCTATTGCACCATCACCTGCTGCTGAAACCACCTGTTTTGGTGCTTCTATACGTATATCACCTGCTGCAAAAAGTCCTGGTACAGATGTTCTCATACTTAAATCTACGATCACCTGTCCCCAGTCATTCATCTCACAAATAAAATTACCATTTGCATCTTTAAGTACTTCATTTCTTACATTATGACCCACAAACACAAAAAGTCCTGTATTGTCCATATGTGTCATCGTACCGTCATTGTTTTTGATGTCCACACCCGTGACACCCATTGCATCTCCAACAGCTTCATCAATAACAGAGTTGGTTACAAGATGTATATTCTCTTTTCTCATCACTCTTTCTAAGTGTCGGAGGTGCAGCTCTAAATTCATCTCTTCGATGTACTACATAGACATCTGAACAGATATTTGAAAGATAAAATGCTTCTTCAAGTGCTGTATCTCCACCGCCAAGTACGGTCACAGGTTTGTTTTTATAAAAAAATCCATCACAGGTTGCACAGGTACTTACACCTCTTACCAAAGAATTCATCTTCACCTTTAAACCCTGCTCTTTTAGGTGTACTTCCTGTACAAACGATCACTGTCATCGCTTCTACTGTCTCTCCACCTTCAAGTGTCACGGTAAAATGTTCACCTGTTTTTGCCACACTTTCTACTTTTTTCATCTCATGTTTAAGTCCAAAATGAAAACACTGTTTTTGCCAGGTATCCATAAAGTCCATACCTGTTTTATCATGTTCGAAAAATCCGGGATAATTTTCTATCTCAGAACTTTGAGTGATCTGCCCACCAGGCATACCCATTTCAAATAATGTAACATTTTTAAGTCCGCCACGTGTCGTATACAGTCCTGCAGTAAGTCCTGCTGGTCCACCACCGATAATTGCACAATCTAACATTTTGTATCCTTGAAAAAAGTAAAATACTTAAACAAATAGTATCTATTATACAATGAAAATACTTGGTTAAAAATTTTAGAAGATTTTATCTAAATATAGATATGAAAGAAGTGTTAAAAAGAGGGGATACCCCCTCTTACATGTATAACTTACAGTTGTGCGTTGATTTTTTCAGCAAATGCATCTTTAGAAGCTGCACCTACCATTTGGTCTACCATTTCACCGTCTTTGAAGAAAAGAATCGCTGGGATAGATCTGATACCATATTTTACTGCGATATCTTGTTGCTCATCTGTGTTTACTTTACAGATATTCGCTTTACCGTCAAAATCTTCTGCAAGTTCTTCAATAACTGGAGCGATCATTCTACAAGGTCCACACCATGGAGCCCAAAAGTCTACCATTGTTACACCTTCAGCGATAGTCGCATCAAAGTTTTCGTTTGTTAAGTCAATATATTTTGCCATATTTATTCCTTTGTTTATATTTAATATAAATAGTATAACCTAATTTCTTATAAAAACTATTGTTATAGCTTATATTTTTTAAAATTGTTTATACTTTTGTCCTAATTGTATACATTTAGGATAAAAATACTCTTATTTATATTTTTTCTAAGCTTAATTTCCGGATATTCAGAAGAACGTGTACCTTCTATAGCATTAGTTCTTTCACCTTTTACAGTATAAACAAATGATATTTTTGCTTTATCTGTACTGTTTTTATTGGCTCGATGTAACAGTAAAGAATGAAAAATATGATATCACCTTTTTTCAACGTAGTAGATACTTTTTTTGCTATCAGTGCATGTTTTCAACCGTATCTTCTCTAAAATATTCTTTTTCATCAAACTGTTCTGGTCTTAAAATACATTTTATGACTTCCGGGTATGAACTCCAACACACCATTTTCACTGTCTTCATCATCTAAAGCCAACCATACACTCACTAGATTATCATTTGTATAACGCCAATACCTCTTATCCTGATGCCAGGCTGTTGCAGTGACTATAGTAAGGCATTTTTGTCATAATCGAATTATGATGTGCTGTAGTTAGCACCACTTTATCTTCTAGTATTTGTTGTAAAACAGGACGTATTTCTTCATTTTCCATCCACTCTTTAAAAAGAATATCTCGACTATACACTTGTCGTAATCTACGAACGATCATATGCTGTTCACTGAGATTGACTTGTATAATCTACTACATCCGTACGATACTCTTTGGATCTCTCATCATATCCTATCTCAGTCTCAATAGGTTCTATTTTATGTTCCAAGTGTGCTTTGGCCACATCCAAAATGGCATCACATCTCTCTTGAGGCAAAAAATTTCTTAAGACAATAAAACCGTTTTGATGAAATTGTTGAAGCTGCTCATCGGAGAGTCTCATATAGGTGCCTTTAAAGTATCAATTGGGGAAAATTATAGCGTAACATTCTCTATAAATTCTACTTCACCATGGCGAATAATCAGTCGCATCGATCGAAAATGGCATATCTAAGTTTCTTTGTTTTCAGATAATAGTGTGCGGAGTTAATCACTTTTCGAAGTTTAGCCGGAGTAATGTTATAGATAGGATCAAAGTCAGCTTTTCCACTTTTCACTTCTATAAAGTGAAGTACATCCTCTCGTTTTGCGATGATATCTATCTCTCCCAGTTTTCTTGCAAAGTAGTTACGCTCATACAATGAGGAAACCCTCTTGTTCTAAAAAACGTGTGTCCAATGCTTTCAGCTCTGATCACCATATTGTTTAGGAGCTTTGCATAGGCTTACCCGCAGGCTACCTCATCACCTACAGGAATTATATCTACTTTAACTGATTTAAATCTTGCTGTCCAAATCAGTTCATCTGCTTCATCTCCAAACAGTGCATTGATACGACTTTCTGCATGATGGAAGGTACAGTAGAGTGTTTTTGTCTTTACTTTATCTGTAAATTTGACAGTCAATGCTTCACTCTCACCATATTGAGATCTAAGTATCACTTTATGAGCCTAGTTTCTCTTCATCACCAAGTGGTGCAAGGAGTACATCTTCATCATGTTTTTCAAGGAGTGATGCTGTCTGCTTCGTTTGCGCTGCATTGTTGTAGTGTGCGAAAGTACGACCTGTTGTAAGATAATATCCTTCTAAGCTTATCATCAAAGAGATTTTTTATCTAGTATCTCTTGAACCATTCCACGAGGTTCATACTGCTTATACACATACTTACCAAGTCCATCATCTGTACGGAAATCAAGTAGGTGAAGCACCGGTGTATCTTCTAGATATATAGGCCACTGCATCCCTCTTTTTCTATGACGTTCCAATCTATAGTAGTCTGCACCGGAGAAATCGTACTGGTGCAACTTCACGCTACTTCGTTCCATACATCTTCAGAGCGTTTTAAAATTAAAGTTTTCACCATCACCAAGTTTCTCTGCCATCTGAGTAATACTTCCCAGTCATCTGGTAGATCAGACTTAACAAGTGGCTGAGAAAGGTGTAGTCTTCTCATCGCATTCACATAGACACCGGTCTTCTCATACGCTGATTTTACACCTATGACGATGTCTGCTTTTTTAGTTACATCTGTCATAAACAGCTCTTGCACCATACAAAACTCTAACTTATCCATCGCTTTATCTATCTTGTTGATATTTGGATGTATATGTGTAATGTCTTCACCCATATTCAGTAGAGCTTTAATACGTCCATCTAACATGGCATCCACTAAGTTGTGGTGTCATAAGACCTATCTACTTTTGGCTGTGTGATAGTCTGGTGCAAAGTATGGAAGACATACCCATATCACAAGCACCTTGAACATTGTTCTGTCCACGTAGAGGCATAAGTCCTGCACCTGTTTTACCTACATTACCTGTCATAAGTGCCAAGTGCGTGATCGCCATTACTGCATATGAACCATCCAGATGTTGAGTGATACCAAGTCCCCAGAAGATCATCGATTTTTTTACTGCATATTCTCTGGCGATATTTGGAATCATCTTCGCTAAATACTCATACCCCTCAACATTCTTTAAAAAATTCAGGATTTGCATATGGGTCATTCAGGATCTTTTCTTTAAATTCATCAAAGCCTTTTGTACGATTTTCTATAAAACTTTGATCATACAACTCTTCACTATAATCACATATGCCATCATATTTAAAACAAGTAGATTAGATTCAAAAGGTATAACACAATTATATTTTGCAAGATTTGCTAACTTTGTCTCACGTACATCTATAACATGCCAGATTGTTATGCTTTCTGGCCATCGCTACCATACGGTTAGAGATAATAGGGTGTGCTTCCATTGTGTTTGAACCGATGACCATCATAAATTCTGTCTCATAAATATCATTATAAGGGTTTGTTGCAGCACCCTCACCCATGGTTGCTCTCATCCCTTTAAGTGATGGAGAATGACACACTCTTGCACAGTTATCTACATGTGGAGAGTCCATGGTTTCACGGCAAAACTTTTGAAATGAGTAAGCAGATTCACAAGAAGTTCTAGCCCCACCAATGGCACAAAAACTGATCTCCGCCATACTTCTGTTTGATCTCATCTAAGTTTCATTGCAGCCATACTTGTAGCTGTATCAAGATCACATGTCATAAAATCTGTATTAAATTCTGTAAAGTTTTGCAGCAAATGCTTCTTTAATATGTGGATTTTTTTCTAAAAAGGTTTTACGAATACGAGGCTCACGTATACGGTCTTTAGAATCAACAAAGTCATAACCATACTTACCCTTGATACAAAGATTTCCTTCAGAAACAACACCATCTTTTTGTGCATAGATCTTTACGATCTTATTGTTTTCTACCACACCAGTGATATCACATCCAACTCCACAGTAGGTACATACACTTTCTATCTCTTCTCTGTCATACTTTTTTGTCATAAAATGCCCTTGTTCTCACTAATTAGAGATAAAATTTATCCTAATTAGTCGTTAAATTAAGTAACTATTGTTAATATCTGACAAATTATATCAAAAGGATTTACAATATTTACAATGAATGTAGAAAATGAATGTACTTATTCAAAAAAAGCTCATGTAACACACAATATGAAATTTGACATCTTAGATATAATCCTCTCAATTCAAAATCAAGGAATATTCAATGACTACAAAAGTTAAAAACCGCTGGTTCATGGCTATGGCTGCGATGGCAATTCACATATGTATAGGTTCTGTCTATGCATGGAGTGTGTACGTAAAACCTATACAGTCCACAATGAACTGGACACTGACAGATGTAACCATTACCTTTTCTGTTGCTATCTTCTTTTTGGGTCTCTCTGCTGCTCTTATGGGTAAATTTGTAGAGAGTAAAGGACCAAGAGTTGCTGCTACACTTGCAGCTGTTTTATTTGGACTGGGGACTGTAGGTTCTGGTATGGCTATCTACTTAGAGTCAAAAATACTTCTTTACCTTACCTATGGTGTTTTAGGTGGTGCAGGTCTTGGTATAGGGTATATTTCTCCTGTATCTATGCTTGTTAAATGGTTCCCAGATAGACGTGGTATGGCAACAGGACTTGCCATCATGGGCTTTGGTTTTGCTTCTGCCATCTCAGGACCTGCCATTAAAGTACTCATAGATGCTGTAGGTGTATCTTCAACATTTTACATCTTAGGTTCTATCTACTTCATCATTATGTTTACCGCAGCACAATATCTTGCCAATCCTCCAGAAGGATATATGCCAGAACGTCTCAGTCAATGCCATTGCCTCAGGAAAAAAGAAGATCAAAGAAGACCTGGTAAACATTACACGTAATGAAGCTGTTAAAACTGCTAGATTTTATGGACTATGGATTATGCTTTTTATCAACGTAACCTGTGGTATTGCTATTATCTCTGTGGCTTCTCCACTCTTACAGGAAGTCATCGGTATTTCTGCTTTAGCTGCAGCCTCAGCAGTAGGTCTCATGGGTATCTTCAATGGTGCAGGTAGAATTATCTGGGCAAGTGTCTCTGACTACCTTACAAGACCTGTGGTCTTTATACTTTTCTTTATCACACAGATCATTGCTTTTTATCTACTTACAACAGTAACAAGTATATTACTCTTTCAAGTACTTCTTTACTATATCATGACATGTTACGGTGGAGCATTTGCTTCTGTTCCTGCATATATAGGTGATATTTTTGGTACAAAAGAGCTTGGTGCTATTCACGGGTATATTCTCACTGCTTGGGCTTTAGCAGGTCTTGTTGGACCTATTATCATAGCTTATGTTAAAGACACAACTGGAAGTTACACAGGTACACTTTATGTATTTGTGGGTCTTTTCTTCGTTGCTCTTATCACTTCTATCTTCATGCTTGCAAACATCAAAAAAATAAAAATAAGCAGGTACTAGCCTAACTTACCTGCTACTTACCGTGGTCTAAATAATGCTAAATAAGAGTAAATTTACTCTTATTTAGCTTATAATAAAGTTCTTATTAATCTTTCTCTGTTATTATCGACCAAAATTACAACTAAAAGGATTACAATGTCAACTATAAATATAGCTCAAGAATGTGGATGCTTCAAAAGAAGTGAATTAGAAAACAATGTTACATTTGATAACAAAGATGATGCGATGATGAAAGCACAAGGTATGGTAAGCCATATGAATGAAAAATTCTGTGGTAAACATGGATTTGAACTTAGTGAAAATGGTGATAACTTTAGCATCACTATGAAAGCACCTACAACCAGCTGCTTCAGGTGGATGCTGTGGTGGTGGACACTGTTCATAAGAACAGTTCATCACTCCTTCATATCAACGGCAACATATAGTGCCTATAGTAATACGAACGCCACGAAAGCAAAAGTGACTCTTAATAGCTGCAACAGACTTTTTGCACTTTCTTCTTTTGTAAAGATAAAGAGATAACGATCATCCTCAATTAGCATACAGGATCGTATAAGAAGAAAACAAATAAACTCTATTTAAAATTCCCAAACACCAACGGTGCTTTCAGATCCAAAGTCTTCACTTCAGCCATCACAGCCTGAAGATCATCTATCTTCTTACCAGATACACGTACCTCATCACCCTGTATAGATGGTGTTACTTTTATCTTCATATCTTTGATCGCTTTAACGATCTTTTTTGCTTCATCTTTATCTATCGTATCAACTATACGGTAGATCACTTTTGTGTTACCACCAGATATACCTTCAGTCTTCACCTCTTCAAGTGACTTACCTGCAATACCTCTTTTGATCAATTTTAGAGATAAGTATGTCTTTAAGTGCATCTATCTTGGAATCAGTAGAAGAACTAAGACTCAAGGTCTTTCCTGCCTCATTGAGATTGATCTCAGCTACCAATCCTTTAAAATCAAAACGTGTAGCAACCTCTTTTTCAGCCATAATGATCGCATTTTTAAGCTCCATCATGTCAAGTTTAGCCGTTATATCAAAATAGTGATCTTTTGCCATCTCTACTCCTTTTACTTCTCTATCCTCATCATGGCTATTTTACCATGAACCACATCAAGTTTGCCCAATGCAGCAATAGCATCTTGCATTTTACTCTCTTTACATGTATGTGTTGTAAAGAGCAGTTTGGCTATCTCATCATTTTTTGTAGGTTTTTGAAGCATCGCTTCTATGGAGATATCAAACTTACCCAGTGTTGATGTAATAGCTGCCAATACACCACTTTGATCATCTACTTCCAGTCTGAGGTAGTATTGGGTCACAATGTCTTCTTTAGGCAAGAAGTTTAAGTCCGCTCTCTAAACCTTTTTTGTACCCAAGCATAGGTCCCTGGTTTCCACGTACGATATCTACAATATCTGCAATGACTGCTGAAGCTGTAGCATCACCACCTGCACCAGGTCCATAGTACATCGTTTCACCTACACGGTCACCCACAACAGTCACAGCATTCATCACACCATCTACTTTTGCTATCATAGACTCTTGTAGGTATCATCGTGGCATGTACTCTAAGTTCTACACCCTCACCCACTTTTTTAGCGATCCCAAGAAGTTTGATCTCATATCCAAACTCTTTAGCAAAAGTCCACATCTGTTTGCGTAATGTTTTCTATCCCCTCTATGAGGATATCTTCTGGTTTTGCATCTAATACCATACGCGATACTTGCCAAAATAAGTAAGCTTATGCGAAGCATCAAACCCACCCACATCAAAAGTAGGATCTGCTTCTGCATACCCTAGTTCTTGAGACTCTTTGAGGATCTCATCATACTGTGCACCTTCATTTATCATCTTGGTCAGCATATAGTTACATGTACCGTTCATGATACCTTGAATAGATTCTATATGGTTAGCAGAGAGTCCATTACGTAATGCACCGATAATAGGAATACCGCCCGCAGTACTTGCTTCATACATCAAAGGAATATCACCGGCTATCTCTTGCAGTTCATAACGATGATATGCAAGCAGTGCTTTGTTCGCAGTTACAACCGCTTTACCATTTTCAAGTGCTTTTTTGACGAGTGCATAAGGTTCTTCGACACCACCCATCAGTTCCACAACGATGTCTATCTCAGGGTCATTGACCACATCCAGAGGATTATCACTAAGCTTGCAATACTCACCCCTCTGTCTTTTGAGAGATTTTTAACCACACCTGATTTTACAAGGATTTTTTTTCCGGCTCTTGCTTCGATAATGTCAGCATTTTCTTCAAGTATCTTTGCAACACTTGCACCAACAGTACCAACACCTAAGATTCCTATTTTAACCATTATGTCTTTGCCTCTTCCAGGTCTTTTAAAAACTTTTTAATATTACGTGCAGCTTGTCTGATACGATTTTCATTTTCTATCAGTGCAATACGTACATATTCATCACCATATTTACCAAATCCTATACCAGCACTTACAGCAACACCTGCATGAAGAGAAGCTGTTTTGAGAATTCCAAAGAACCCATATCTCTTGCTATCTCAGGAATTTTTGCCCAGATGAACATAGAAGCATTCGGTTTTGCCAATGGCCAACCTGCATTCGTAAAGGCTTCTATCATTACATCACGTCTTTTTTTATAACGAGGAATGATCTGCTCATCAGGTATATAACCATGCTCATCAAGTGCTACAGTAGCTGCAACCTGGATAGGGGTGAACATCCCGTAGTCCAACCAAGATTTAATGCTCTGCAAGTGCACCGATGAGTTTTTTGTTCCCAACGATGAAACCTACTCTCCAACCAGCCATGTTATAAGATTTTGAAAGGGTATAAGCATTCAACTGCCACATCTTTAGCACCTTCTACACTCATGATAGATGGTGTTGTATATCCATCAAATGTGATGTCAGCATACGCAATATCTGAAATGATATAAAAACGTTTCTCTCTGGCAAGTGCTACCAGTCTCTCATAAAATTGAGGTGTTACTGTTGCAGTAGTTGGGTTATGTGGAAAGTTGACTACTAAAAATTTTGCCTGTGGCACTGAGTTGTCCAAATGATTCTTCAACATCTGCCAAAAACCTGTCTTCATCCACTTCAAAAGTCTCTTCATCAAAAATAAGCTGCATCTTCTCAACATTGGCTCCTGCCAAAATAAACGCCTGTGAATGAATAGGATAGGTAGGATCTGGAACAATAGCAACATCACCAGGGTTAGAAATAGCTTGTACCAAGATGTACATATCCCTCTTTACTTCCCATCGTCGCAACGATCTCAGTATCTGGGATCAAGGTCTACATTGTATTTACGTTTATACCACTTACTCATTGCCAGACGAAGTTTATAGATCCCTTTACTTGCACTGTAACCATGTGTTTTTGGCTTTTGCGCCGTTTCACATAATTTATCGATGATTGGCTGAGGGGTAGAAGCATCAGGATTTCCCATAGAAAAATCTATGATATCCACCCCTTTTCTTCTTAATTCCATTTTAATGTCATTGATCTCTGCAAAAAGATACTTTGGTAATCGGTTTATTTTATCAAATTGAATTTCATCAAACATGCTTTACTCGCTTTAAAATTTTTTTCATTTTTACCATTAGGTCTATCCGTCCTCTACTAAAATTGACCTATAGGTTCAACGGATACATTCTCTTCTTTTCCAAGAACTTCATGATTTTTTGTAGTCTCTTGAACAACAACATCTTCCACTACATCTTTGCATTTGTATCACTGATCACTACATTGGCAATACTTAGTTCTTCCACTGTAACCTGATTTTTCTTCTCTTCGTCTTCTGTTACAACAGTTTCTATCATTTGCTTCATCCATAAAAGGGATCAGCCCACTTAAATGTTTTTTATCAAACTGTGTAAAAAAATACCAGGAAGCATACCCCAAAAGAGCCAATACAAGCAAACAAAAACAGCTTGGATTTCCCTTTTTCTCTTCTTCCATAGGTGCATCCTACACGTAAAACGCATGGTCTTCTATGTGCTCAGAGTAATAGGCTAATGCTTCTTCTCTTAATGCACTGAGATCTGCTTTATATTCACGTTCCATAATAGAGATAAATCCTAAAGTTTTTATCTTTTTTAAAGCATCAAAATTTGCACTAAAAGATTTTCAAGATTCTCTTCAGATATCTTTGTCTTTTGACTGATCCCTTTTATCGTGTTTTCTTCAAGTATCTCATTTAATTGCATAACCCATCCTATGTATTAAAATCGCTGCAGCTGCACTCACATTGAGTGAATCAAATGCATGTTTCATTTCTATCGAGACCTTATGATTGAGTTTAGCTATGACTTTCTTGGAAAGTCCTTTGCCTTCACTTCCTAAAACAAGAACACGTCTTGTGTCAAATGTTATATCTTGTACATTTTTACCATCCATAGAAGCACCATAGAGGGTAAATCCAAGTTGTTGAAGCTCATTGAATGTATCTAAGATATTGGGAGCGATCATAAAAGGCATATCTAACATGGCACCAGAACTCGTACGTGCAATGGCAGCAAAATTAAGTTGCTTCACACCAGTAGCAATGACAGCATCTGCACCAAGCGCATATGCTGATCGTACAATGGCACCTATGTTACCTACATCCGTTAAACCATCAAGTACCACAATAAAATCATTTTTCTTGATCTCAGACAAAGAACTCTGTTCAAACTCAGCCATTTCTACAAGTAATCCCTGGTGATTTCCACCCTTGCTCATAGACTGTGCCCACTTCTCTTCTAAAAATTTGATATTATCATGATACTTATGAAATAGGTCTTTAGGGAGTATCCCTTTCTTGGCAACATAGACAGTTTTTATTTTCTCTGAATGCTGCTCTAGAGCATGTAAACAGACTTGTTTCCCATATATAATCATAAAGATGATTCTACCTTTTTTCCATAGTTAATAATAGAGTGATTTTACCTTTTTTTTGCTTTTACAGTGTTAAGTAGCCTGTATGAGTTCATTGTACCACTCTTTGACACTTTTATCACTAAGCTGAGCAAGAAGTTTTGCTTTGATTTTCGGTGGTAGATCCAAGCTTAAAACCTCTGTAAAACTAAGAGCTTTTTTCTGTACTTTTTTGGGCTTTTATGATAACCACCCACTCTCCGCGTATGGTCAACTCTTTAAACTGTTCATTAAGTGATTTAGCCGTACCCCTGTAATACCTTTGATACTTTTTACTGATCTCTTTGGCTAAAAAAAGCTCTCTCTCTTCATCCAAGATCACAATCTCATTTAAAAGTTTTTCCAAACGATGGGGTGCCTCATAAAGTACGGTATTATACCCATTGCTCATCGCTTCACTCAGTGCAGCTACTTCTCTCTTTACCCTTATGTGGTAAAAACGCGTAAAAAAGAAATTTACCTTCTTCAAAACCACTTGCAGCATAGGCAGTGGTCACAGCAGATGCTCCAGGAAGAACATCATACGGTATATTATGTTCTTGCGCATATGCTACAAGTATCTGTCCAGGATCAGAGATGACCGGCATTCCAGCATCACTGACATATACCACTTCTTTTTCCTCCAAACTAGAGCCAAACTCTTCAAGTCTCTCTTGGCCATTGTGTTCATTAAAAGAATAAAATTCTGCATCAGGATACGCCATATCGAACCGCTCTTCAAGTAAACGCAAAAGCCGTTTGGTCTGACGTGTATCTTCACATAAAAAGAGTTCTGCTTTTTCAAAAAGCTTCATCGCTCTGATCGTAATATCTTGTGGATTTCCAATAGGTGTAGGGATAAATGTTAACATAATTAACTACTTTAATGTGTTTGAGGAGAATATGTAATTGCTTTGGGATAAAGCAAAGTTTGCTTAAGTAAAAGGATAGAGAGCAATACTCTCTATCTCATTAGGATTAACCTAATTTATATTTGTTTTTAAACTTCTCTACTCTACCAGCAGCATCAAGAATTTTTTCAGAACCTGTAAAGAATGGGTGACATTCGTTACAAATATCAATACTCAACTCTGCTTTATCTGATTTGATTTCAAACTTGTTACCACAAGCACATGCAACTTTACATTCAACGTAATCTGGGTGAATTTCTTTTCTCATTTTTCTAACCTTGTTAGTTTATTTGGTGACAGGTAACCAGCCTGTTCTAGTCAATGACTCTTCCTTTTTGCATAAAAAGGGGCATTGCAACGCTCTCAGGCGAGACAATATAGGGCGAAATTATAGCAAAATATTTTTAAATTATTATAAAACAAATCTAAATCACTATGTAGGATGTCTATGACACTTTAAGGCCTACTCATCATCCTCATCATCTCCAAACTCTGCTGCTGCTTCTCTTTCATACGCTTCATCTTTCTCTTTTTGAAGTTGTGCATCTGTTAACACTGCTTCATGGAGAAACTCACCAAAGAATGTTTGAGGCTCTGAATTCGCTATAAAGAGATAGGTTCCCGCAACAAGTCCGATCATAGTTAAAGCAGTAATCACTTTTTGTACCGGATTAAAAGTTTGTATAGGATCTTTTTTACGTACTTCACATACGCCTCCAGGACAATGTACCGGATCGAGTTTAGTCAAAATTTTATAGAACTTACAACCTACACATATGGAAAAAGCACTCTCCAAAAATGTAAGTGACAGGCAAAGTACACAAATCAAAACTTTGTAAAAAGTGATATCCCAGTGTATGACAAACCACCAGACCATAGGAAGAGAGATAAACCACCCCAGTGTCCATGCAAAACGTTTTTGTAATGCGCTCACATACTCTGGTTTTTGATTTTGTATAAAAAATTTTCCCATAAGTAAAGAAGGAGAATAGTTCGGGGTTATGACCCTCACGGTAAAATCAAGAAATAAGAATGCCAGATAGACTCTTGCCACTATAGTATGGTTAAACCCTATACCAACAAAGATGACGATCATTCCCAGCATTCCAAGTATTCCTGCTCCAGCTCTTGCTTCTCTTTCATTGATCACTCTGACATCATAACCGGGTACTTTTGTCCCATATTCCCATAAAAAATTTTGTAAATTCAAAAAATTTCCTTTTAATATATTTTCAATTATTTCTTAGGATCATACATAAGACTCAACAAATGCTTTAATTTGAATCTCTAAAAATTTCATTCGAATTTTACTGTGTGTTGTTTGTTGTTACCTTATTTTAAAAACAAAATGAACAAATCTTTATGTTTTTCTTATGATAAAGTTATCGACGGAATGCTATGGTACAAAATAGGATATTATCAGGTATACCCATAAGATTCATGTAACAATTTTTTTCAAAAATTTCAGTAATGAAGTCACTGTATCATTTAAGCATCAATCATAGCACACTAGCGCAAATCACATTTAATTACTTGTTAAAATAAAAAGAGTTATACTAGCTGAAAATAAATCAACAGGAATAATCAATGAAAAAAATTATTATCGCAATCACTCTTATTATGATGTCATTTTCAGCCCTTCACGCTATGAATGGACCAATGAACCCAAATGCATTAAAACATGCAAACCCAATGCCTAATCTTATGCGTATTGCCGTAGGAAATGCCGATCTTTTAGGGATTGACGCGAAGCAAATGAAATCGTTGCAGGAATGGATAACTGCAAATAAGCCTGCAATGAAAAACATGATTCAAAAAGTCATGTATGAAGAAAAAATGCTACTAGAAGAATCATTAACTACAGATACTGATACAGTGAAAAAAGCTGAAGTGATGCTCGAGACTCGCAAACAAATTATCGAAATGAAAACAAAATGCAGAGCATATCTGAGAAGTGTTTTAACCAAAGAACAATATGCGAATGTTATTCAAATTTATAGAAGCGTACAATAAACTATAAATCCCCTTCTGTTGCAAGTATCATTCACAATAATATTTTACTTGCAACAGCACATGCCGCACTCTCACTTTTTAAAACAAGTGGCGTATGAAAACCCACAATGTCATTCTTGTTGAACAGTGCGATCTCATCCTCATGAAAACCGCCCTCACACCCAATAACTATCGTGCTGATACCTTCATTTGAAAGAAAATTATTCTCTGAAAAATTCAACATCTTACTGTGAGGATATTTCTCTAAAAAATCCTTTAGGTCATCGGCCATTTCCAATTGCATTAAGTCAGATCTTCCAGACTGTTGTGAAGAGTTCAGCAGTATCTTTTCCAAACGTTTAAAATCAATTTTAAAACTTTTTTGAGAACGCTTACAGTAGATAAAAGTGATTTTTTCCACACCCATTTCATTGAGTGAAGGCAGTACTTTTTCAATATTTTTAGGGTCAATGACACACCAACCTATATGCAGCGGTACCTTTGCTTTGACCTCAAGTGTCTGACTCTCTTGCAGTTCAAGTAAAACAGAGCGTTTATCTATATAGGTAATGAGATATCGATGAAGGAGTCCATCTTTCAAGGTTACGAAGGTAGAGGGTATCATCAACCTTATGTCTTCGTACTTTAAAAATGTAACGATGTTCATCGCCAACTAAAGTAAGTTGAGGCTGACCTGCCTCTTCATGATAAAGATATAACATGATTATATCGTTACTATACCTTTAGCTTTAAGTACCATAAGTACAACCATGACAACAACCAGTAGGATCTGCACTGAAGATATTTTCAAAAATGCACCTTTGAGCAACTTGTGCGCATCAGTCATTTTGCAAATTGGCTATTTTGATAAGCTTATACTTCTTGATCTCTATATACATTAACACAGCCCAAACAACAACCATGATAATCGTAGTCACTGACCAACCCAAATCCCCTGTAAAAACTGCTACTATACCTGCAAATGCTATCATTGTAGCAATCGCTTGAAATATCATCGTATAGATAAAACTTGCTTTTCTAAATCCTAATGGATTTTTTGCTGTCATCATAGGGATAAATAATCCTCCAACCAAAAAGCCTAAAAAAACTTTTACTAAAATACTATGTGCCGCCAACATCTCTGCTACCATATGAATTTCCTATAATTTTGATTTGTTTAAAAGTGGATTATACCCTATTTTGTTATAATCGAACCCTAACTTAAATTTTAAAGGTTCAAAATGCCTGTTTCTATCACTCAAGCACTCGATATTATCTATCAAAACACCTCTGTAGTCAACTCTGAGGTTATACCTATAGAACTGGCATTAGGACGTGTTATGAGTGAAGACTCCATTGCTACATTTGATCTGCCAAGATTTGACAACTCTGCTATGGATGGATATGCTGTAAAATGTGCGGATGCAAACAAGACAGTAGAATGTACAGATATCATCTACGCCGGGGATGACCCGAAGATGACACTGCAAGCTACAAAAGCCATTAAGATTATGACAGGTGCTCCTATTCCAGATGGCTGTGAAGCGATCATACCCATTGAAAATGTAACTGTAAATGACACACAAATAACTCTGCCTAAAGAAATACAAAAAGACGGACATATAAGACATGCGGGTGAAGACATCAAGCGTGGTGCAGTTTACTTACGTAAAGGAGAGAAGGTCACTGCATACAGTATAGCTCTGCTTGCAAGTCAGGGAGTGACACATATACGGGTGACTCGCAAGATCAAAGTTGCTGTATTTGGTACAGGGGATGAACTACGTCCACACTTCGAAAAGATATCACCGCATCAGCTCTACAATTCAAATACTCCTATGTTTCTTGCACGTGCCAAAGAACTTGGCTGTGAAGTACAATACATAGGTAGTTCTGGTGACACTATGGAATCTTTAACATCTGCTATCAAATCAGCACTCAATGCAGATATTATCATTACATCTGGCGGTATTAGCATGGGAGACAAAGACTTTACCAAAGAAGCTTTTACAAACTTAGGAATGGACACTTCACTTTGACAAAGTAGATATTAAACCCGGAAAGCCTACAGCTTTTGGGACCATAGGAGACACTGTTGTGATAAACCTGCCGGGGAACCCTCTTGCATCTATGGTGAATTATGAAATATTTGTACGTGCAGCCATACGAAAAATGTCTGGTATGAATGCTCATTATCATCATACGATATCCACACAGATAAAAGAAGATTTTATCCTAAGGGCAGGTAAACATACTGTACGTTTAGGCATTTTTGAAGGAAATACATTTATGCCATTTATAAAACAACTGCCTGGAATGATATCACCTTTGGAACAAGCAAATGCTATGCTCATCACAACACCGGACGTTTCCATGACTTGAAAAAGGCAAAACTGTAAAAATACTACCAATAAGTTGGGAATTGACTGCCTCCGAAAAAGAAGATTTTTTTACGCGTTAATTCCAAAAGAGGGACTTTTTCATCCCTCTAGATTTTCTTATATCTTTGAAAGATATTCAGCTACTGCCTCAATATCTGCATCAGACATAGATGCTACTTGACCCTTCATAAGCATACCCATACCCGCTACATTTTTTGTACCTGCTTTATACTCATTCATTGAAGTGATGAGCGCTGCTTTATCCTGACCAGCGATAACTGCTGATTTTCCGAGTGCTTTTGTCTTACCATCTGCACCATGACATCCTACACATTT
>CAVPJM010000004.1:0-312646 GCA_963705455.1 Sulfurovaceae bacterium
ATGTGCAGTACCTTTACAAAAAGCACAATATCAATCTTCCTAGAACAGCATGGGCACAATCAAAAAAAAAGGTCAAGTTGTGGAAAAAGAGAACTTGCAAAAAGGTGACCTTCTCTTCTTTCTTACAGATAAAAAAAGAGGTATCCCAATCACTCATGTAGGTATCTACATAGGCAACGGTAACTTCATCCATGCCGCTTCTAAAGAAAAAGGTATCATTATCTCACCTCTTACACATGGGAAATATGCCAAGACATATGTCTCCGCAAGACGTGTCACACCTCAAACATACGCATTACATTAACACTCTGCTAACACAACTCTTGATAAAATTACTATTATAATTCCAACAACAAGGCCGCAAGATAAGTTATGTAACTTTCATAATGGACCACATAGAAAATACTATCTTCTCATACATATGTAGTAAAGAGATAAGAGGATAGCTTATCTATCATACTTCTTATTTTCTTATGGTAGACTATCACTAAAGGAACACAACCACATGAGACTACTGCTGCTTGAAGATGATCATATACTCTCTGAGACACTGCAACTCTTTCTCTCAAAAGAAGGATATCATGTAGATACCGCACTGAGTATAGAAGAAGCAGAAGCATTAACCTTTCACAATACCTATGATCTCTACTTACTTGATATAAATCTTCCTGAAGGTAATGGTATCGATCTTCTAAAATCACTTCGATATGCAGAGGATACAACACCTACCATATTCATTACTGCATTGACAGATATGAACTCTATGTCTGAGGGGTTTAAACTTGGAGCGATCGACTATATTAAAAAACCTTTTGACCCTCAAGAGCTGCTCATACGTATAGCAGCAAAATTTTCAACCTCTACACTTACTTATAAACATTTAGAATACGATCCACGATCACAGATCATTAGATTCAATGGTGAGATAATCGATCTTGGTAATGTACAATTGAAAATTTTTGAAAAACTTTTAAGACAATGTGGTTCAGTAATTAAGAAAGAAGAACTCTATGAGTGTTTAGAGCATATATCAGATACTGCTTTACGGGTAGCCATCACGAAAATAAAACAGAAGTTAGCCATTGACATCAAAAATATCAGAGGGAAAGGATACATACTTGAAAAACTATGAAAAAGAATCTCTCTTTAAAAATTTTCTTGTTTTTTTCTCTCTTTTGGAGATACTCCTTATATTGCTTTTTATTGAATTGTATCGTACAAAAAAGACGGAGTATAGACACAATCTTTTACAAAACATGCGACTATGCAGTTATTCTTTGGAATGCGAGCAGTTCTCTTTTGACTTTTCACCTCAAAGTGAAAATATACTCAATAAACTTTATGACGGTAATGAAACACATGCCTATTTTACAATTCCTAAATCAAAAAAATACTATATGAAGATATCATACGCAGCAGATAAACTTCAAGCAGATATACAAGAGATCACCCGTTCACTTTGGATCCAATTTATACTGGCTTCTATCCTCCTTTTAGGTGTTGCACTGTTTTTTACATTTTACAGCTTAAATCCCATCAGAAAAGCGCTACGTCTGAATGATGAATTTATTAAAGACATACTTCACGATTTTAATACACCTATAACCTCCATGGTTCTGAATATTAAAATGTTTCAAGATGAGAAAGGAGAGGACGCTTATATAACTAGACTTTCTAAAAGTATAGACAATATCTTACGCCTGCAAAACAATTTAAAAAGTTTTCTACACAATTCTCCTTCTCAAAAGAAAAGATAGATATTGCAACACTGATGGAGGAACGTTTAAAAAATATACAAAATATCTATCCTGATTTGACATATATATATACTAAAAAAAATGACCTGGTCAAAACGACCAATCATGAACTGCTTATGCGGATTTTAGATAATATACTCAGTAATGCTGCAAAATACAATAAAGTTCATGGAGAGGTCAAAGTTACTATTTCTAATGAAACAGTAACTGTCGAAGATACTGGAAAAGGTATAAAAGATGTTGACAAAGTATTACAGAGATACTATAAAGAACAAGATAGAGGTATTGGTCTGGGGCTTCACATTGTTAATAAGTTATGTAATGAACTTAATATAAGGATGAACATTCAAAGTCAGATCAACCATGGTACAAAAATCACATTGAATTTTCAACATCTTTAGAAAGGAATAGCTATAAAACCATATATTTTACAACGCTTACTATTGTTATTGTTAGTCATTGTACCTATTTATGCAAATGTTGATGCACGTATTGAAGCTATTCAGAATGCGTCTATAGAAGAACGTTTTATGCTTATGAATGCTTTTAAAAAAGAGGTGGTTCATATGCAGGAAGAAGAACGTATTGAAGCCATTACAAAGCTCAGATCCATTACTCAAAGTCGACATAGTGATCGAGCGATCAAAGAGTTACAAAAACATACCAAGCCGAAGTATACTGATAGTAGTGAAAGGGTATCCAGAACAAAAGAGAGAACCGAAATACACTTAGAACATGAGAATGAAGCTGAAGATCATATCGAAGATGAAAGTGAAGATCATATCGAAGATGAAACTGAAGATCACATTGAGAACGAAACTGAAGATCATATCGAAGATGAAACTGAAGACCACATTGAGAACGAAACTGAAGATCATATCGAAGATGAAACTGAAGACCATATTGAGGATGAACATGATGATGACTAAAATACTTTTACTCAGCTTGCTGCTCTTTACATTAAGTAATGCAGAATCAATTAAAGATCAAGATATGGATGGTGTTCCTGACGATAGTAGATCAATGTCTCAATACCCCTTTTCTCAATGAAGTCAATGATAAAGGGTGTTCAACCAATACCCTGACTTTTCCCAGAAGAAAAAGATAATGGTAGCTTAGATGTTAGTTTGGGCTATGGATATAGTAATGATGAAGATCATATTGATAGAGATATTCAACATACAACAAAATTCCAGATCAGTTATTATCTCAAAAATTGGAGCTATTCACTACGAACAGGATATTTTACCATAGATGATGACAATGGTATGCAAGATACGACCCTCAAAATAAAACGAAAGATTCAGACTCAATAAATCTTTAAAAGTTGGAATAGGTGTAGGAGTTAAATTACCTACCTATGATTTTACAGGTAACAAAACGGACTTATACGCTTTATGGTTCTCTAGTCTATTATCCTGTGTCAGCACTTTCAATGTTTGCCGGAGCAAGCCATACTTTTATCAATGATGAAGAAATCATCAACCCTCTACAGGACATTAATACATTTTATACCGGAAGCGGTTACTTTTTTACTAAAAATTTTTATGCCAACATTGCATACAGTTATGCAGAGAGTAAATTTACTACCTATCATCCCGCACATTCCATTATTTCTACACTTTTTTACAGGATCAACGACAAATGGTTTATGACACTCTCCTACAGCCATGAGATAGAGAATGAGCTGAATAATTCAGTGAACATCAAATTTGGATACAGTATTTGGTAGGATTATGCACGACTATTGTTAGTTTATTTTATCCATATACCTAAGTGTATATGGATATTAAAAGCAGGATACTTAAAGCTTTAAACTTTATAATTAGTTATACAATAAAGGTTAAACATGAAAACAATTGAAGAACTAGAAAAAGAACTGGCAATAGCTAATAAACTAATAAATGAGTTAACTGAGAAAGATGAAGCAAAATGTAAAATTAGAATTATTCATATTGTTGCTTGGATGCTAGGGGGTTTCCTAAGTTATCTAGTATTTATTTACTTACTTTCTAACTAAAAAAATACTAGAATATCCAGGACAATAATATACTATTACAGTCTTTGTAATTTTCTCAATCCCTCTTTCACTAGTGTACTCGTATCTCCACTGCATCCAGAAGTGCTTTTTGAATAGCATCTTTTTTAAATCCTAAACTTTCCAGTGCCATTGCAGCTTCACCCAATGCACCAGAGTTCGCACTCTCTTCATTACCATCTACAATGAAATCAGCCAACTCTACCAAAATACGGCTTGCTGCTTTAGGTCCTATGCCTGGTACACGTTTGAGCATACTGACATCTTTTGACGCCACTACTTTTGCAAATGTAGCCGGTGTAAAAGTAGAACAGATAGCCAACCCTACTTTTGGACCTACTCCGTTTATCTTCAGTACCGTGTCAAACATCTTTTTTTCATTTGTATCCATGAATCCAAAAAGAAGATCGGCATCTTCACGTATGACCTGTGTGACAAAAAGTTTCACTTTCTTGTCTGTTATACTGTTTGATGTATTGATCGACACATGCACTTCATAGATAAGTCCATTTACATTCAGGTGAACAAAAGTGGGGTCTTTTCTTTCTACTGTACCTTCTATGCCTACTATCATATCTACCCTTATTCATTTTCTTGTCACAGTATATCAAGAGTTTTACAGTAGCTGCAAAAATATGTCAAATTGACATGTTTTATTTCATATCAACATTACGCTAAAATACATTTAACTAAACATTAAAGACTATTATGCGATTTAAATCCATCTTCACCAACAGCTTTGGTATCTTATTTTCACGTGTTACAGGTCTGGGACGTGATGTACTTATGGCTTCTGCTTTGGGTGCTTCTGTATGGAGTGATATGTTCTTTGTTGCATTCAAACTTCCTAATCTTTTTCGTCGTATCTTTGCCGAGGGTGCATTTACACAGGCTTTTATGCCTTCTTTTGTGGCGAGCAGACATAAAGGTGTCTTTGCTACAGCTATATTTTTACGATTTTTACTCTTTTTGACGGCATTCTCACTGCTCATCACTTTTTTCCCTGAACCTATCACGAAACTTTTGGCATGGGGATGGAACAGTGAACTGATAGCAGACACTTCACCTATGACCGCCATAAACTTCTGGTACTTGGATCTCATCTTTATCGTGACATTTTTAGGCACTACTCCTCCAATACAAAAACCATTTTGCAACCACAGCCATGTCAACCGCCCTACTCAATATCTCTATGATCGCAGCACTCTATATCTATATGAAAGAAGATCCAAAAACAGTAGCATATGCACTCAGTTTTGCTGTACTCATTGGTGGGATATTACAGGTGATAACACATCTTATCGTACTAAATAATCTTAACCTGCATAAGATTCTTTTAGGCGGATGGAAATACAGAAAAATCAAAGATGTAGAAGAAGAAAAAAAACAGTTTCAAGTCTCTCTTTTTACCTGGTATACTGGGAAATTCCACACCTCAGATCTCTGCTTTTATTGACACGACTCTTGGCAACATTTCTTATGACAGGTTCTGTCTCTTATCTCTTTTATGCCAACCGTATCTTTCAACTTCCTCTTGCCATCATTGCCATTGCTACGGCAACAGTGCTTTTTCCTGCTGTTTCAAAAGCACTTAAAAATAAAAATGAAACTGAAGCGTACAAAAATCTTAACCAAGCTTTTTGGTTACTTGCATTTTTGTTAGGTGCATCTATGGTTGGCGGTATCTTACTGGCTGAACCCATTGTCTGGCTACTCTTTGAAAGAGGAAAATTTACAACAGTTCAAACACTAGAAACAGTCAATGTACTTCAAATGTATATGGTGGGTTTACTTCCTTTTGGACTGGCAAAACTCTTTTCTCTTTTTCTCTATGCTTCACACAGACATCTAAAGCAGCCAAAATTGCTGTCTATTCTCTTATAACCTCTGTCTCAGCATCACTGATACTCATGCATCCTTTTGGTGCTTCCGGACTTGCTTTGGCTGGAAGTATCGGGGGTTGGGTACTTTTTATACTTACCGTAAAAGAGGTGGGTACAGATAAATTTATGGAGATCATTAGATCAAAGAAATCTTTTTACTGGACTTATAGGCTTGATGATATTCTCTATTTTATTGTATGAGGTCAATCTCTTTTTGCTTGCTATATACGTTAATAGCTGTCAAGCTAAAGAAGTGTATCTTTAGCTTTTATTTTTTACACTGCCCTACTGCTTTTTCATAGCAGCACCACATTTACCTGCTCCACATTTCATCACCGGTGCTTCTGATTTTGCAGGTGTTTGCACTGTACCATGATTGCCATGATTTCCGTGATGACCCATTTTTGCCATGCCATACGTTTTAAACACATAGACTTTATATACATTGATCGACAAAAACAGCGTGATGAGAGAAGAAGCAAAGACAAATGCTATAATCTTTCTTCATTTTTGTTGCATTAAAAGACTTGATTCTTTTTGCAAGGATCAGATATCCCCAAATTACAGCAATATAGGGAATCACATTAAATATATTGAGCCATGCATCTTTTCTGGAAGCAAGATTTTCAACCGTACCCATATCTAAACCAAATCCATAGATGAAGCCATTGGCTATATCTGCATAATTATGTGTAAAGAAACTATGTATCAAATGTGCCAAACCACCGATGATAAATAGAGGTACAAATGCATAGCCCAAAGTATAAAATGTCTTTTCAAAAGGTGCTTTTAAGACCTTTGAAGCCACAAACATACCGATATAGACAATACCGATTGAAAATATTGTTGCATAGAGAAAAGCAAAAAGACCTACTGCATCCAGAGTGTCCAAAATCTATATACTGTTTTGCAAACTCTGCTGTTCTTGACCAGATAAAAGTATCTGCAATAGCAGAACGGCCCAAAGCATGATGGAAAGTTCATCGTGATCGAAATCGCTGCGGTGATAAGTATCAATGCCCATACTTCTGCTTTATTGTATTTGAACTTTTCAAACAATGGTGCTGAAGGTTTAGTGAACCTGAATGCCACAGAATCACAGGCACTGCTGCAATCCATACAAAGTGTACAGTCATCCATTGAATTTTTATTGTCAAAAGAGAATGGATTTAAGTTATAGGGACAGGCTACTGCACAATCTAGTGTTTTACAGCTGCTACAGTCTTCTTTATAGGTACCCAACGCAGCAAAAGATACTTTGGCATACACTTTTGTCAAGGTCCCGATAGGACAGATATACTTACAGTAGCTCATGTCTTTATAAAGATAATACATCACAAAAGCGATCAATGTAAGCGAAGTAAAAAACCAGGCTGTAGCAAGAGGTACTTTCCAAAATTCAGGCGCTAGCATAATAAACTGCCCCACCATCCAAAAAAGAGAATGAAAATACCGATAAATCTATTTTTCAAAAAGTTCGGCATATCTTTTTTAAGACCAAATTTTGTGATGTATTTTCCCAAAAAACCATGAGGACAGATACCACAAAATATTCTACCAAATGTAGAAAGCGTTACCACTATGAAAAGAGACCAGAAGAGTCCCCAAAAAAGGTATGTGGTAAAGATATTCTCTTTCCCTGGATCAGCAAAACCCATATATACACCATAGATGAACAGAGCAAGAACAGATAGCTTCAATACCATCAAAAATGTTTGGTTTTTAAACAAAAACCCTAATACAGGCATACCGTATATATCGTTTCTGTCTCTATTTTCTTTGAACTCTACCATCTATTTGTCCTTTAAAATTTATAACTATACGTTACCATAGCACTTCGAGGTGCTGCTGCTTTATATGTTACATTTCCATTGGCATCTTTTAAAGCTTCCATTGCATAATATTCATTTGTCAGGTTGCTTATGTTTAGTTGTATATTGTGTGTTTGATATTCATATCCGAGCATCAGATCAGTGACAAGATCAAATCCTTCATATTTTTGTGTATTGGCATTGTCCATATAGTAACTTCCCCAACTTCTTGTCGTGACTCTTCCTTTAAAACCATTTTCCATTTTAAGTGCTGCAAACAAAGAGTATTGATTTTTAGGAATATATGGAAGATAATTTCCATCTCTGCTTTCCCATGTAGCACGACTTCCATACCCTACCTGCTCTTCAAATGTAACAAATTTAAAATCACTATAGGCATAAGCACCACCTATATCCCATGCATCTGAAACGTTATATACTGTAGTAAGTTCTAAACCTTTTTTTCGTGTTTTACCCGCATTGTCATAAATGACATATCCTTCAGCATTTTGAATTTGTATGATCTCATCATTCACATCATTTTGATAAAGTGCTAGATCTACAAACAGATCTTTCATTCTGGTTTTAAGACCGATCTCATAGTTCACACTGGTACTTTTATCAAGAGAAATACCTTCATCTTGTGCTGCTTCGATCTCACTTCCTGTAGGTGCCTGATTTCCTGTTGCAACAGATGCATACATATTTGTTATATCAGTCACTTTGTATACAGCTCCAAGTTTTGCAGAAAACAGATTATAGGTTTTATCTATACTGTAAAGTCCTGCACCAGCTACATAACTTTTTGAACCATAATCATACGCAGTGATCTCATTTCCATCCATATCAAAACTTAATTTATCAACTCTTGTACTCACATCTATGATTAACTCTTCTGTAGGAGAAAATGTTTCCATCAAATACGCACCATAAAGAGTTGTTCTACTGTCTTCTGTTTGTGCCAAATCCCCTTTGTATTTGATAAAGTTTGAACAATTACTATCATGAGGAATAGGAGGTCCGAAAAGGAACTGTCTGTGTTATAATAAATCTGCATATTCATACTTCTTAGCATCATTTGTGATATCTGTTTTATACGTTACACCTGCTACAAGTGATGCTTCATTGTCAAACAGTTTATGACTATAGTTTAATTCTAGATCTGTTCCATACACACTGTTGTCATTTGCATCATTGATCATTCCTGTTACCGGGTGAAAATGATCCCATGTATTAAAATAAAATCTTGGTTTAAACAATACATCACCGATCTCTTTTTCATATTTTGCATTGATCGCAAAAATTTTAGAATCTCTTGCACTATGCTGCCATTGGTAACTTGTATCGTGTTGTTCACCTGTTTCTTTAAAGACTTCAAACTCATCTTCTGTCATTGATGTGGTATATTCATATTTGACTCTGTATAGGAAAACTCTGTTTCCAAAGTAGAATCATCTTCAAAGATATGTCCATATTTTAAAGCCCCTTGAGTTGCATCAAACTCATTATTGTCTCTCCAGTTATTGTCAATAGCACGTGTAGAAAAAGTAAAAGAAACAAAATCTTTCTCAGTGATCTTACCACGTACTTTTAGATTGGCATTATATTGTCCGTCAGTCACCTACACCTACTTTTATTCTATCTTCTCCATCTTCAAATACAGACTTTGTAATAAGCTGAATGACCCCACCAGTTGTATTGAGGGCATTGATAGAACCTGGACCCTTTTGAACCTCTACACTCGATACATCCTGCATATCTATAAAATCAAATCTTGTAAATGAATCCGGATCAGTAAGTGGCACACCATCTTTCATGACCATGATCTCTCTTACTCCATATCTGGCTTTAAGTCCTGCTCCCCTGATAATGAGTCTAGGACTTGGTGAATTGGTTGATGATTCTGCATTTACACCCGGTATATCCTTTATAGCATCTTGAATATTCAAGTACATTTCTATCTTCTATCGTTTGTTCATCTACCACAGCGATTGATGCAGATACATCCTTTGTTGCTGTTGCGATCTTTGTTGCTGTCACACTTACAGTTTCCAAACTGATCTCTTCTGCGTTAGATTGATGATAAAGCCAGTAGTGTTATTAACGAATATTTTATTTTCATATTTTCCCTTGTTATATTTATGGATGAAATTTTATACTAAGTTGTGTTAATTTTGTGTTAATTACTGTTAATCTTTAATTTCTAATCCAAATCATTAAAAAATACTTTTATATCTATCTTCTTTACGTCTTAATACAGAGAAATGAGATGTAATCTCTTCTAATTAACTTTTAGCTATAATCACAACACTATATATAACAAAGGTCTAGCTATTATTATGCACATTTACGACAGCGTACAAAAAACAAAACTTCCTTTTGAACCCATCCGTAAAGGGGAAGCAAGCATTTATGTCTGTGGACCTACTGTGTATGATGATGCGCATTTGGGACATGCACGCAGCAGCCTTTCTTTTGACCTTCTCTCTCGTACACTTAAAGCCCTTAACTATAAAGTCACTATGGGGAAAAACTTTACCGACATCGATGACAAGATCATTAAAAAAGTAGAAGAGACCGGTAAAAGTATGGAAGAGATCACCTCTTTTTACATCGACCGTTACCTTGAAGATATGGCAGCCATGGGCATACAGCGTGCTGACATAGAACCAAAAGCCACAGAGTCACTACAAGCTATAGAAAACATGATACAAACACTCATCGACAAAGACATGGCTTATGTCATCTCCTCTGGTGATGTCTACTTTGATACCAGTAAAGATACACACTATGGAGACATTTCACACCAGGTGGGTGAAGATGAGGACAACCAAAGCCGTGTAGCACATACCTCAGAGAAAAGAAATCCTAAAGACTTTGCACTCTGGAAAGCATGTAAAGGAAATGAAGACATCTGTTTTGAGACACCTTTTTCCTCAGGTCGTCCAGGCTGGCATATAGAGTGTTCTGCGATGATAGAAAAACACTTTGCCACAGCACACGGTACAGATGAGTACAGTATAGATATTCACGGTGGTGGTGCTGACCTGCTCTTTCCTCACCATGAAAATGAAGCAGCCCAGAGCCGTTGTGCCACAGGCCATGAACTTGCCAAATACTGGATGCATAACGGTTTTGTACAGATAGATGGTGAAAAGATGAGTAAATCTTTAGGAAACAGCTTTTTTCTCAAAGATGCACTCAAAGTCTATGATGGAGAAGTACTTCGCTACTATCTCAACTCTGTACACTATAGAAATGATTTTAACTTCTCTGAAGAAGAGTTGCTTACTTCCAAAAAAAGACTGGACAAGCTTTACAGACTTAAAAAACGTGTCAGCTCCGGGAAAAGCTTCTGCGGTCAATAAAACATTTAAAAAAGCTCTGCTTGATGCCATGAGTGATGACCTTAATATCTCCATAGCTCTTAGCAGTGATAGATGAAATGGTGGCTACAACCAATGATGCTCTAGATTCAAACCCTAAAGATAAAGCCCTTAAAAAAGAGACGTTGGCAAACATAGAGTTTATCGATACCCTGCTTGGTTTTGGCGGTAAAGAACCTTTTTCTTATTTTCAAATAGGTGTGGATGAAGCACTTAAAACACAAATTGAAACCCTACTCTCTGAACGCAGTGAAGCAAAAAAAGAAAAAAACTTTGAACGTTCAGATGCCATCCGTGATGAACTTATAGCATTAGGTATATCTATCATGGATACGGCTGATGGCACACTTTGGGAAAAAGCGTAATGAAAGATCTTATAAAACAGTATCTTCCCTACCTTGTAGGCTACAAAAGAGAGTTTTTCATTGCTGTACTGGGGATGATAGCCGTTGCGGTAGGTACTGCAGGAACAGCACAGCTTATCAAGCCAGTACTGGATGACGTGTTCATCAACAAAGATAAAGAGATGCTTTTTCTTATGCCTTTTCTTTTGGTAGGCGTATTTATGCTCAAGGGTATAGGAGACTACATACAAACCTACTATACCTCTTATATTGGTCAAGATGTGGTGCGAAAACTTACGTGATGCAACTGGTATCACATCTTACATATCTAGATATGGCATTTTTTAAAAAGACGCATACAGGAGAGATACTCTCTCGTGTAACCAACGACATAAGCCCGTATACAAAATGGTAGTTGCTAATATCATCCCTAATCTCATCAGAGAAAGTTTAACCATCATTGCACTGACTGGATATGTCATTTACCAAAGTCCAAAGCTTGCCTTCTATTTTCTTGATCATCATGCCATTGGCGATCTTCCCTCTCTCCAAACTTGCTAAGAAAATGCGAAAGTACTCTAAACTTTCCCAGGAGAGTACCGCAGACATGACAACAAGACTAGGATGAGATCCTCTCTAACATCGAAGTTATCAAATCCCACTCGTCTCAGCCCTATGAACAAGAAGCGTTTTTCGTAATGAGAACCAAAATGTGTTTAAGTTTATTATGAAACAGGTAAGAACCAATGCCCTTGACATCTCCGGTTATGGAAATCCTTGGGTCTATAGCTATAGGTATCGTTGTTTACATCGGTGGCAAAGAAGTCATAAACGGGCATATGACCGTAGGGATCTTTTTTCGCTTTTGCAACAGCACTTTTCATGCTCTATGATCCGATCAAAACGTCTTTCAAAACTCTTTACAATACAGCACAAGATGCCATCACTGCCAATACCCGTATGCACGAACTGCTTGACACTAAACCTGATATTATCTCAGGGGACAATGAACTCACACAGTGACATAGATACAATCTCTTTTAGAAAATGTTTCACTCAAGTTACAATGATGCACCTGCATTAAGAGAACATCATCTCTTGAAGCTAAAAAGGGAGAATGCCATTGCACTTGGTGGGTGACAGTGGTGCAGGTAAAAGTTCACTGGTAAATCTACTGGTACGTTTTTATGATCCAAATTCTGGAAAGATTCTTATCAACAACCAATGACAACAAAGAATTTACACTTACTTCTCTGCACAAAAAGATCGCCTATGTTACACAGCGTATCTACATCTTCAACGATACCATTGCAGCCAATGTTGCCTATGGCGAAGAGATAGATGAAAAACGTGTGATCGAAGCGCTTGGAGAAAGCCTATGCAATGGAGTTTATCAACAAACTTGATGATGGTATCCATACACCTTCTATCAGAAAATGGAGACAATCTCTCTGGAGGACAAAGACAACGTATAGCCTTGGCACGTGCTCTCTATAAAAACCCTGATATCCTTATCCTGGATGAAGCTACATCTGCTCTGGACAATAAAAGTGAAGCCCTTATACAAAAAGCACTGACAAGAGCTCAAATCAGAGATGATCACCTTTACGGTAGCACACAGATTAAGCACGATCGAGGATGCTGATACTATTTTGGTATTTCAAGATGGAGAGATCATCTGTAGAGGTTCACATCAAACTTTACTTCAAGAGTGTCCAACCTATCAAAAGTTATCGAGAAATTTATAATCATGTCTAAATATTTACAAAGATCCTTCTCTCTTACACTGTTTATACTTACAATCACTCTTTTGCACAAGAGGATACTGAACAATTTCCTTTATTGGAGTCAACATCTAGCTACCGATGCTATAGATTTCCAATCTATCACCGATATATCCAGCCAGGATGAAACCGTTTTGGGATTACGTTATGGTAGACAAACACTCAATTGGCGTACCGTATTTACCCTCTCTGGCAATAGTGATTTTCAAACATTCTGCCGTAGAGGTAGATAAAATACTGCTTGATGAACTATTTGGAACACCGGAAGATCAGACCTTATCTTGGGTGCGACAGTCGGATATCTTCATTATGATAACATGTCTCATCTTCTAGACAGTGATGGATATTACTATGGAGGAAACTTCGGATTTCTTATCTATGCGACAGATACTATCGATGTAGATCTTTCATACCATTACTATAAAGTATCTGAACTCGATCCAATAGATACAATGCAGGGTGCAAGCCTCTCTATACACTACTTTTTTTGATTATTTTGCTATAATATATCTCACTATAATTATGGAGTCTCTTTTGTCACTTTTTTCTTACCAAAATCTCAAAAAAATACTTTTTAAACTTGATCCTGAGACTGCACACAGTGTTGCAGGTCTTGGACTTAGAACTGATTGCACACTGCCCTACACTTCTGCGTTTTGTGAAAAACCAGAATTTTGTTACCCACCCTATGCTTCAGCAAGAGATCTTTGGACGTACTTTTCAAAATCCTGTAGGTCTAGGTGCAGGTTTTGACAAAAATGGACAGTATATCACAGCCATGCCTACTATGGGTTTTGGATTTACAGAGATAGGTACAGTCACACCACATCCTCAAGATGGTAATGCAAAACCAAGACTCTTTAGACTCATAGAAGACAACTCCATACAAAATGCTATGGGCTTTAACAATAAAGGTAGCCACTACATGCTGCAGCGTCTTAAAAAACTCTACTTTTTTGACTACCCTATGGGTATCAATATTGGTAAAAATAAACTTACATCTGAAAATGATGCACTTAAATGACTATGAAACACTTTTTAAAGCATTTAAAGATTATGGTGATTACATTGTGATCAACATCTCTTCTCCCAATACACCGGGACTGAGAGATCTGCAAAATGAATCATTTATTAAAGCTATCTTTGCTATGGCAAAAGAGATCACCTCTCAGCCTGTACTGCTTAAAATTGCTCCGGATATGGAACCTGAAGATGCCATTGCTCTTTGTAAAACTGCTGTAGAAGCAGGTGCAGCAGGTATCATCGCTACCAATACGACGATTGACTACTCTTTGACCACACATGCCAAAGACTTCGGTGGTATCTCAGGTGCACTGCTTACAGAAAAATCTTACCAACTTTTTAAAGCCATAGGTAAAGAACTCTATGGTAAAACCCTTCTTATCTCTGTAGGAGGTATAGACTCTGCAGAAGAAGCCTATAGACGTATCAAAGCCGGTGCATCTTTAGTACAGGTTTACAGCATGCTTGTCTACAGAGGTCCTGCACTGATCAAAGAGATCAATGAAGGTTTAATTAAACTCTTACAAAAAGATGGTTATAAACATATCAGTGAAGCCATCGGAGCAGATTACAAATGAGTCTAAAACGCCTCAAACTATTTACAACTACACTTATCGGACTTATGATCACAACAGGAGTATCAATGGCCAATTCATTGCCAGAACATTTTACAAAAACATTAGACAACGGCATGCAGATCGTTGTCATCCCTATGGATAACGATTCAGGTGTTATCACTACAGATATTTACTACAAAGTAGGAAGCAGAAACGAAGTAATGGGTAAAAGCGGTATGGCCCATATGCTTGAACATCTTTCTTTCAAATCAACAGATAAACTCAAAGAGGGTGAATTTGACACTATCGTAAAGAGTCGTGGTGGTGTGAACAATGCAGCCACCGGTTTTGACAAAACACACTACTACATCAAAACAGCAAGTAAAAACCTTGCACTAAGCCTTGATCTCTTCTCTGAACTTATGCATAACCTGAAACTCACTGATGAAGAGTTTCAAAAAGAGCGTGATGTTGTTGCTGAAGAGAGACGTCTAAGAACAGACAACAATCCTATGGGTTATCTCTATTTCAGAGTCTTTAACACACACTTTACCTACCACCCTTACCACTGGCTTCCTATAGGTTTCATGGAAGATATTCTTTCATGGAAGATAGAAGACATCAGAGACTTCTATCAACGATATTATCAACCGAGCAATGCTATTTTAGTGGTTGCCGGTGATATTACACCTGAAGAGGTATTTAAAGAGTCAGAGAAATATTTCGGAAACATTAAAAATAAACATGAAATCCCTAAAGTTACTGCTGTTGAACCTAAAGTAGATGGTGCAAAAAGAGCTGTCCTTCATAAAGAGAGCAATCAAGTTGACACACTGGCTATTACCTATGCCATTCCTAACTATGAACATGATGACCAGGTAGCACTTTCTGCTATCAGTCACATTTTAAGTTCAGGTAAAAGTTCACGTTTTGAAAAAACGACTTGTCAATGAAAAACAACTGGCAAATCAGGTCTATGGGTACAATATGGAACTTGCAGACCCTGGTGTTTTCCTTATCATGGCAATGTGTTCACCTGAATGCATCTCTTGAATACCTTGGAAAAAGAGATACTTCTAGAACTTGAAAAAATCAAAAATGGTGATGTCACACAGGCAGAACTTGATAAAGTCAAGATCAACACAAAAGCAGAATTTATCTACTCTTTGGAGAGTTCAAGTTCAGTTGCAGGACTCTATGGAGACTACTATGTCAAAGGAAATATACAGCCTTTACTTGAATATGAAGAGAAATTAGATAAAATTACACTCAAAGATATTAGCGATACTGCTAAAAAATATTTTGATCACAATTTTTCAACAACTGTGATATTGAAAAAAAACTAGGATAGTAGAGATGAGTAACTATATTACTGGTGCAACCACTGCACTGATTACACCATTTAAAAATGGTACATTGGATGAAGCAACCTATGCAAATCTCATCAAAAGACAAATAGCACATGGTATAGATGCTGTGTGTCCTGTAGGAACTACAGGTGAGAGTGCAACACTGAGTCATGATGAACACAAAAGATGTATTGAAATAGCAGTTGAAGTATGTAAAGGTACTAAAACTAAAGTCCTTGCAGGTGCAGGAAGCAATGCAACACATGAAGCTATAGACATCGCTAAACATGCAGAAGCGTGTGGTGTTGATGCTATATTCTCTGTGAGTCCTTACTACAACAAACCAAGCCAGGAAGGACTTTACCAACACTACAAAGCCATCGCTTCTGCAGTAAAAGTACCTTTTATGCTTTACAATGTACCAGGACGTACAGGTGTAGATATTTTACCTGATACAGTAAAAAGACTTTTTGATGATGTAGAGAACATTATGGGTATCAAAGAGGCAACAGGTTCTATAGAAAGAACAGTTGAACTTTTAGCAAAAATACCTGATCTTTATGTATTCTCTGGTGATGATGTGATCGATTTTCCTATTTTAGCCAGTGGAGGAAAAGGGATCACTTCTGTGACTTCCAACCTCTTGCCAGACATGAAAGCAGAACTTGCTCATGCAGCACTTGAAGGTGACTTTCTAAAAGCTAAAGCTATCAATGATGAACTTTTTGAGATCAACAAAGTACTTTTCTGTGAAAGCAATCCTATTCCTATCAAAGCTGCGATGTATATTGCCGGGCTTATCGATACACTGGAATACAGATTACCTCTTGTAGCACCAAGTACTAAAAACATGAAGAAGATCGAAGAAGTGATGAAAAAATATAAAATAGTAGGAGCGTAATATGTCAAATATGAAAGGTAAAACACTTGTGATCACAGGTGCAACTAAAGGTATCGGTAAAGCCGTAGCAGAAAAATTTGCTCAAAACGGTGTAAATATTGCATTTACCTATAATTCCAACAAAGAATCTGCTGATGAAATTGCTGCAGACCTAGAAAGTAAATACGGTATTAAAGCAAAAGCATACCCACTAAATATATTAGAACTTGATGAGTTTAAACCTCTTTTTGAAGCCATTGACAAGGACTTTGACAGAGTAGACTTCTTTGTCTCCAATGCAATGATCTATGGTCGTCCTGTAGTAGGTGGTTATGGTAAGTTTATGAAACTTAGACCTAGAAAAGGTTTGACAAACATCTATACTGCAACTGTAGGTGCTTTTGTACGTGGTTCACAAGAAGCTGCTGTACGTATGGAAAAAGTAGGTGGTGGTGCCATCGTAACACTAAGTTCAACAGGTAACCTTATCTACATAGAAAACTATGCAGGTCATGGTACAAACAAAGCAGCAGTTGAGGCTATGAGCCGTTACGCTGCTGTTGAACTCGGAGAAATGGGTATTAGAGTCAATGCTGTATCTGGCGGACCTATCGATACAGATGCACTTAAAGCCTTTACAAACTATGAAGAGGTAAAAGCTGAAACCATTAAACGTTCAGCAGTGAACAGAATGGGAAGACCTGAAGACCTTGCAGGTTCTGTCTATTTCTTATGTACAGACGAAGCATCATGGATCACAGGTCAAACACTTGTGGTTGATGGTGGAACTACTTTTAGATAATCTTCTATCTGTAAACATCAATCAGTACAGTAACACTTACATATGCTTGCGTTTTTTTCTTGGGACATACCTCATCAAAATGACAAGATAAAATTAGACAATGAATAAATCACAAATATTTAACATCCCAAATATTTTAGCATTTATCCGTCTTCTTCTTGCTCCTGTAATGTTCCTCTTTCTGGTCAATCAGGATGCATCTATTTTTGAGGGTATACACCCATCATGGCTCAACTACTTTGCAGCCTTTATCTTTGTTGTCGCTTCTGCTACAGACTTTTTTGACGGCTACATCGCACGTACCTTTAACCAGATCACGACTCTGGGGAAAATTCTTGATCCTTTAGCAGACAAAATGCTTACACTGGCAGGATTTTTAGGATTAATGATGCTTGGATCTGCATCTCCTTGGGCTATCTTTCTCATACTTACACGTGAACTTTTCATTACAGGACTTAAGAGTCTCAGCTGTTAGTCAAGGTCTTGACATCGCAGCATCATGGATGGGTAAAGTAAAAACAGTTGCACAGATGATAGCCATAGGTTTTTTACTCATGCAATGGCCTGGAGCAGAACTACTCTTATGGATAGCTGTTGCTCTTACACTCTACTCTGGCTATGAATATGTCAGAGATTTCTTCAAAAATACCACTCAATAGTAAATTGATTAAAAATTAATCACACTCTCGTTTATTTTTTGTTAACTTTCATGTTACACTTCATTATCCAAATTAAAAACAAGGAAAAAACATGAAATTTACAAAATTAAGTTTAGTAGCAGCATTAGCTGTAAGTTCGGCATTCGCAGGTGGAGATATTGCTCCGGTAGAACCAGTAGTTGCACCAGTAGTTGAAACATCAGCTACAACAATCTCTGGTAAATTAACTGGTTATTATTTTACTACTGATGATAATTTGCAGCGAGTGGAGATAGTATGTTCGGAGATGACTCTCAACTTGCATTTGGTGCAACACTTGATGTATCTCATAAATTTACTGATTGGTTGACAGCAAACTTTTCAGCTCTTGGTTACGTTAACACAATGAACGAAGATTTTTTAGGATACTTTGAACAAGATGGTAAAGCAGGTGCTTTCTTTAATGTAGCAAACCTGACAGCAACATATGGTGATACTACAGTAGTACTTGGTCGCCAACTACTTGGAACACCAATGCTACAAGGATATGATTGGTTACTAGCTCCTGCTTCATTTGAAGCGTACACTCTAATGAACAATTCTATTGAAAACGTTACATTGGTTGGTGCATATGTGACTAAAGTTAGAGCCAAACAACACGGGAGAGTTTGATGGAAGTCTTCCTGATGACAACTTTACACTTGGTGCAGCCTATGACAACAAAACAATCAGTGGTAGCGTTTGGTACTACAATGTAGATGCAATGGGTTATATCACAAGTATATGCTGATCTTGGTTATAATTTTGGTTCTTTCAAAGTTGAAGGTCAATATGTAGATACTTCTAATGATGGTGGACTCGAAGATGGAACAGCATTTGGTATCATGGCATCAACATCAGTTGCTGGATTTGATCTTAGTGCAGCGTATAACAATCTAGAAGGTTATACACAATATGTTAGTTGGAATGGTCTTTACACGAATCAATGGAACTCTTCAGTAGCTGATCAATACAATGAGTGAATCAATTGATGCATTTAAAGTAGCTGCTTCAACAACAATTATGGACGTTGCAGCTGAAGTTTCTTATGCAGACTATGACAATGATTTTTCTGAAGTTAACGTAGTTCTTGGATATGATGTTACAGATGCTATTGATGCTGGACTTGTTTATACTAATACTGACTACTGTTTTAATTGGTGAGCAATAGCCAGATTGAACTATACGCAAACTACAAATTTTAATCACAAAATTGTAATCTCCTAAAACCCGTTTTGAATACACCACTCTCTTCGGAGAGTGTTCGGGTCTACTTTCCTGAATGACTTTTACATACTCCTAATACAATACTTGAAAGATTGAATAAATTTACATATACACTGACTGATAGATCAGCACTGTAAATATACTTTTATGAAATAAATACATAGATTAAAAAGTTCAATCATCGCTACGTGCTTTTCTTCAAATAGATCAAATTGATTAAAAAATAATCATACATCTGTTTATTTTTTCTTAACTCTGTGTTACACTTTGAATGTAGTCTCCTACACCCGTTTTGAATACACCACTCTCTTTGGAGAGTGTGCGGGCTTAACTTCAACCTATAACCCTACACTACATATTAATAAAATCTTTTAAGCATTTTATCAATCTGATCTTTTGCATTCTGTAAAAGAAGTATCATTTTTGGAAGAGAGTTTTCCCTCATCTGACATAGGTGTATACATGAAATCACTTATCGTCTCTATAAGCATCTTTTGTATCACGTATCTCTGTAAATGATTTGTCATGATACTCTGTACTCTTTTCTTTTTCACCTTCTATAAAGAGAATACGTTGAAGTTTTCCTTTTTGTTCGTTAAAAAGAACCTCATATGTTTTCAGTGTATCTATTGTATCTTTCATATGTGCATCTACCTTGTCCATCTCTACTTTACAGTTGGCTTTTTTCTCCGTATAAAGTTCTGCTTCAACAAACTGTTTCACTGCAAAATGAAGATTTCTGTTTGACTTTTAAACTTACACGAATAACATAGATAAGACCCATGACCAAAAATACTGAGAATCCAAATACTCCAGTACCTATATTTACATCTTCCTGCATACCAATAGTCGTACTAAACCAGGCTAAAATACTTTGTACGATATCTTCAGAAGGTACTTTTGTCACATTCAATGTCATTTCTAACTTTTCTGTTGCCAGATAAACCAATCCGACTGCCGTAACAACTCCTACAATCAATGCATAGATAAATCCTGTAAATTTACCACTTGAAACATCTTTTATCACCATAGGCTTTATCTCTTCTTTAGGTTCAAAGACCACTGTTGATTCTTTCAGATGGCTTCATCATTTTTTGTCTGATACCCTAATTTTTTCTACTAAGGATACACATGCATCAAACCCACCTGCTTTAAGCTCTGATTTTGCATCTTCATACTCTTTCAAATCAGTCTTAAGTAAAAGTTTACATGCTTCTGTCCGTTCATTTGCTTCTTGAACTATCTTTTTTGCTTTTTCTACAAGAAGTTTAGCCCTTACATGTTTTTTAGCTTTTGCTGGTAGAGGTACATCATCTACAGATTCTTCAGTGCTCTGTGAAACTTCACTTTCAACTTCTTCTACTGCTTCTTCAGTACTCTCCAAAGTTTCATCTTCTGCTCTGTTCCAACTTCTTATCTGTACTCTCTGTTGGTTCATTTTCAAGTTCTTCTATCATCTCTTCAATTATTTCAGATGCTTCATCTTCGATGCTTCTAATTATCTCTTCTGTTTTATTTTTATTGTCATTCATCTTTCCATCCTTATTGTTTTATTTTAGCTAAATTTTTCATTATATTTTTAATCTATAACAATATTTTACAACACTTCGATATAATTCAATATATTAGAGAAGAGGAATTTTATGGGCATTTTAGTTGCACTTTTGGTCTTATCGGTACTTATCTTTTTTCATGAGCTTGGACACTTTACTGCAGCACGTTATTTTGGTGTACAGGTTGATGTCTTCAGTATAGGTTTTGGTAAAAAACTTTACTCCAAAATGATAGGAAAAACAGAGTGGAGTCTCTCAGCTATCCCTCTTGGCGGGTATGTCAAAATGAAAGGACAGGATGACACTGATCCTACAAATATCTCTTATGATGAATGACTCTTACAATATGAAAAAACCATGGCAGCGTATCATCATCTTACTGGCAGGTCCTTTTGCCAATTTTTTACTGGCTTTTATACTTTATTTTGCTATTGCAAATCTAGGTGTACCTAAACTCTTGCCTTATGTAGGAGAAGTAGGAAAAGACACACCTGCATTTAAAGCAGGATTAACCAAAGAAGATAAAATAGTCCAAGTTAATGGTAACAATATTCTCTACTGGGAAAATATTGGTGCAAACATTAACGGTACAAAAGGTGACATCACATTATAGTCGAGCGTGCGACAACAACTTATCACACTACAACTTACACCAAAGATCATAGAAGATAAAAATGTCTTTGGAGAAAAGATCACTAGACGTATTATCGGTATCAGTCCACTTAGGAAAACAAACGACTGTCTACTTTGGATTTATAGATGGACTTGATTATGCATGGGATGAGACAAAAAAAGCCTCTTTACTCATAGTGCAGAGTGTAGAAAAACTGATCACTGGTGTGGTAGGTGCAGATAAACTTGGAGGTATCATTACCATCGTAGATGTGACTGCTGAAGCAAGCTCTGCAGGTATACTGGCTCTTTTCTTTTTTACTGCACTCATTTCAGTGAACTTAGGGGTACTTAACCTTCTGCCTATACCTGCACTTGATGGTGGGCACATTATGTTTAACCTCTATGAGATGCTTACAGGTAAAACTGCAAGTGAACAAGTGATGATGTACATCACAATTGTTGGTTGGGCTATACTCATCTCTCTTATGATGTTAGGATTGTATAATGATATCAATAGACTTATGGGGAGGAAATTAATATGCCAATACTAGACAAAGAACATTTAAGAGCAAATCTGGATGAAGTGATCTGGAACATAGAACAAGCACGTATCACAGTGAGTGAACACCACATTGTAAAACTTGTAACTGTGGCTAAATATACTGAACTTGAAAATATCTCAACACTCTATGAATTAGGACAAAGAGCCTTTGGTGAAAACCAGGTACAACAGCTTAAAGAACGTATGGAAGCACTTGAAGCACTTCCACTTGAATGGCATATGATAGGTTCACTCCAGAAAAACAAGATCAATAATCTCATAGACTTACGCCCTACCCTTATGCAGTCACTTGACAGTATAGAGTTGGCAAATGAACTCAACAAAAAACTCTTAGCAAAAGAGACAAAAATGAACTGTCTTTTACAAATAAATGCAGCAAATGAAGAGAGTAAGTCAGGTGTAAGCAGTGAAGAAGCTGTTGATATTTATCAAACGATCAAAGAAACATGTCCCCAGATCAATCTCAAAGGTGTCATGACCATAGGTGCACATACCGAAGAGAGTAAACTGATACAACAGAGTTTTGAAACCACACACAGTATCTATGAAAAACTTAAAAAAGATGGTGCTACTATTTGTTCTATGGGTATGAGCAATGATTATGAATTGGCTATAAAATGTGGATCCAATTTAGTGAGGATAGGATCAGCATTATTTAAATAACCTGTATAGGTTATTTACTCAAATCTATAGAGTTTAAGCAACTGCTTCTTGGCAGTGTGCACAAACTCCATAAAGATTGATCTGCTGCTTACTTAACGTAAAGTTTTCCTGTTCTGTCATAGAAGTAAAAAGTGCATCTGCAACAGAATGCTTCGGTTTATCTTCAACCTCTCCACACTCTGTACAGACCAAATGGATATGATCTTCTTTAACAAGTTCATATTTAGATTTTTTGCCTGTAATAGGTACTTCTACAAGTACACCCTTCTCTACCATTAAAATAATATTTTTATAAACTGTAGCAAGAGAGAGTGATGGATGAGTTTTGATAACTTCTGCATAGATAGCATCTATAGACATATGCCCATAAGCCTCTATACTTCTCTAAAATATTCATACGTTGAAATGTAGCTTTGAGCCCGCTCTCTTTGAGTAATAATGCATAATCTATCATCGTTATCCTTTCAATGTATACATAAAATTATCACTATAAATTTATGTATACACTCCCATCTGTAAAGATGGGAATATATAAAGTCTTATAGGTCGTTTTCGTGTTTTGCAAGATATTCAGCAACACCTGCAGTGTCCGCTTTCATACCTTCATCACCTTTTACCCAACCAGCAGGACATACTTCACCATGCTCGTTAGTAAATAACATAGTATCTACCATTCTGATCATCTCATCAATGTTTCTACCTAGTGGAAGGTCATTGATCACTGCGTGTCTTACTGTACCATCAGCATCGATAAGGAATGAACCTCTAAGTGCTACAGCTTCATCAAGAAGAACATCATAGTCTCTAGCAATTTGCTTGTTAAGGTCTGCAACAAGTGGAAAATCTACTCTACCAATACCACCTTCAGCTACTGGTGTTTCTCTCCATGCAAAGTGTGAGAATTGGCTGTCTACAGATACACCGATAATATTTACGCCTCTTTCTCTAAATTCTGCTGCTCTGTGTGAAAATGCAATGATTTCTGATGGACATACAAATGTAAAGTCTAGTGGATAGAAGAAAAGTACTGCACCTTTTTCACCTAGGTTTTCCATAAGATTAAAACCGTCTACAATTTGACCGTCCGCAAGTACAGCTGTTGCTGTGAAATCTGGAGCTTTTTTAGTTACTAACATGTTATTTCCTTAAAGATAATTTTTATTAACAAGGAAATTTTATCATAATAACTTTAAAAGAAAGTTAAATTAAAAAGGTAGTAGCCCAAACTTTTTAATGAATGTTTCATCGATATCGATAAGTCCTTTTTCTTGAAGCATATCAAGTACCTCTTTGGTACAGAAAGTATCTCCCGGCCACTCTCTTTCATAACCGTCCACTTCACTTTTATTGGTTGCATCAATCGCTATAAATGGTTCAAGTATCACATCTCTTAGCTGCATCAATATTATTTACCACACGCCAAATAAGCATATAAGGATCATTGAGATCGTTATTCTCTTTGATCTACGATAACAAGTAGCTTAATATGCTTTTTTAAGACTTTAAGTTTTTTAATGAGTTTCAATTGAGACTTTTTCTTATCGACACTAATCACACAGACAGGTGTTTTAGTCTCTGGTCATGTACTGTTTAAGTCCAATGACTCTTTTGCTTATCTCTTGCATCTTTTACAAGAAGCTCATCATCTGAAAGTAACTCTTCTACACCATCTTCTACTTCATCTCCCGTTGCATCTACACCTAGTTTCCCACCGACAAACTGTTCTGATGAAGAGTGGTCAAGATGGTCTACTATACCTTGTGTGATCAGTATTTTACTCTTATCGAGTCTATTGAGTATATGCATGGCCAATGCATCACTCTCTTCAAGTTCAGGTGCATCTTCTCCTACAAAAATTGCATGTTTGACAAAACTCATCTGCCCTACACCCCAAAATGCATGCATGAACTGCTGTGCATGCCCTTTATAGAGTGTTTTCATTTTTGCCAGTATAAGGTTATGGAAAACGCCATTTTCGGGCATATTATAGTCTATGAGATCTGGTGCCATAGGTTTAAGCATTGGCAAAAAGATACGTTCTGTTGCCCAACCCATATATTTGTCTTCCAACGGTGGTTTTCCTACCACCGTAGCTTGAAATACCGGATGTTTTTTCATCGTGATCGTCTCTACATCCATCACAGGGAAAGGCTCTTTTAACGTGTAGTAACCTGTATGGTCACCAAATGGTCCTTCTATTTCTGTCAGTTCCGGGTCAACAAAACCTTCTATCACCACATCCACATCACGAGGGATATAAATGTCATTGGTGATGGACTTCACCAATTGTGCATTTTTGTTACGTACAAAACCATAAAGTAACATCTCGAACATTCCATGAGGCATTGGAGCTTGTCCACACCAGATGTAAAGAGGATCACCGCCTATAGCAACTGTTACAGGCATCTTTTTCCCTGCTCTTTGATACTGGTCAAAGAAGTGGGAAGCATCTTTGTGTATCTGCCAGTGCATCCCTAGTCTGTTTTTATCATACTGCTGAAGTCTATACATGCCAAGATTTTGCATCTCACCATCAAGACTTCTGTGTATAAACTTGTCCCATCGTGATAAAAGGACCGCCATCCTCTTCCCAGGTTTTAAGTATCGGCAATATATCCAGATCTACCTCATCTTTAGGAATGATCACTTCTTGGCATTCGCCTCTAAACTTTAAACGTTTGGGAAATACATTTTTAAGTGAGAAAAATTTAGGGACCATTGCGAGCTTTGCTTTAAACCCTTTAGGCGGTTTAAGTTTAAGAAGTTCATCTATTCCTTCTGCGACATCATCAGGATGTTTACCAAAGATCTTTTCAGTCAGTTCTTTGTTGGCAAAGATATTCATCAGTACAGGCATATCATACTCTATACCTTTTGCTTTGTTAATAGGATTTGTAAAAAGGATAGGACGAGAGTCATCTGTCTTGACTTCTACATACGCAACATGAGGGATTTCAAGCTCCACATCAAGCGGTTCATCTATGATCTTTAAATTACCATTATCTTTAAGCCATTGTACTACGTCTTGCATTTATTATCCTCTCTTTTTCTAAAATATTATATCTATAAAGTAATTTACACTAGATGATTATGGTATGATAATAAAAAGTATCTAAGGTCATTTCACCTATGTCAACTATTATAAAGTATATTATTTTTCTTATCATTTTTATATCACTTATACTTTTTTACCTTCTCTACACACCTTTGGGAAATCAGCAGATCTATAGTTCCATAAGTTATATACTTACCAAGAAATCAGGTTTAGATATAGATGTTGAATCTATAGATGTACGTCAGTATCCTTATCTTGAAACAGATATCATCGTGGAAGACAAATATAACCTCAAACTCAAAGGCTTTCTTGAGAACTCTCATCTTGATATGGACTACAGACTCACAAGCAACTGCATTCAGAGTACTGTCTGTACCATCGATGATGAGATTAGCATCGATGGTCATATAAATGGTCCATTGGATAATGTTAGGGTCACAGGTAAGGGAAAAGTGCTCGATGGTAATGTCAGTTATGAATGGTTGAAATATGAAGATACTTTTAAAGATATTGATCTTGTTTTAAATGACATGAATTCAAGTAAACTCTTTACACTTCTTGGTCAAACTACTCTTTTAGATGGAAAAGCCAATGCAACTATACATTTTGACATTATAAGCCAAAAGAGTAAAAAAGGTCAAATAATCTATGACGTAATGCAGAGTCATTTTTCTGGTTTAGTGGTCGATCTGCATGCAAAAATAGATATGGATGACCATGGTCAAACATTTATTATGGACATTACTGCACCGGAATTAACACTTCATCTTACGAAAGGACAATTTGATCAAGAGAAGAACTATGCCCATGCTTTCTATGCTCTGGACATTAAAGAATTAAGCCATTTGGAAAAGTTGTTAGGTTATAAAATCATAGGTCCTTTTTATGCCTTTGGTGAAATAGAGTATGACAATCAACTCACTGTAAAGGGTCTCTCAAAAAGCTTTGATGGTCTACTGGACTTTATGTATGAAAAAGAGAGACTGCAAGCCGATTTAAATAATGTTCCTTTTAAAAACATCATGAAACGACTCTCATATACTCCTCTGCTCGATGCCAACACAACAGGACAAATACAATATAACTTTCTTACAGAGAGTATCAAAGCAGAGACAAGACTTATCAATGCAAAATTTTTACCTTCAGAATTTCTCAATACACTCTCTGAAAAATCCGGTGTTGATATTAGTCAAGAAGTTTTTGATGATAGCAGTGTGAACCTCACATATAAAGACGATATATTATCCGGTGATATACATTTGGCAAATGCAAAAAATCATTTGCTATTAAGTCATACAAATATCAATCCTGCTAAGAAATCTATTGAGGGGCACATTGATCTAAAAACACACAAATATCAACTTAAGGGTAACACATATGTGATGATGCTTGATGATGCTACGCCTATGCAAAATACTCTACAAGATACGTACCTTAGATTTAATGGAACATTTAACAAACATTACAACCTTACTCTCAATGGCTTGGTTAATGACTCTTTGACCAATATGGACTATACTCTAAGTGCTTCGCGTTTTCCTAGTCATGTCTGTACTATAGAAGATGAGATCAACCTTAGCGGACATCTTAATGGTCCTTTGTCTCGTTTGCATATAAGAGGATCAGGTAAAGCTCTTGATGGTCACATCAGGTATGATGGTATAAAGATCAATGACAGATTAGAAAACTTCACCCTTAATATGAACGGTATCCATTCAGTAAAACTTTCTACACTTCTTGGTCAAAAAACCTTTCCTAAAGGTAGAGCCGACCTACAAGCAGATTTTGAGTACCTGAGTAAAGAAAACAAAAAAGGTACACTTATCTATTCACTTAAAAAGAGTACTCTTGATAAACTTCCTTTCTCTTTACATACACAAATAAATCTTGACAATAGCAAGCAAACTTTCACTGCCGATATCACTATGTCCAATGCTGTGGTAAATATCACAAAAGGTTCCCGTGATTCAGATGCCAATACTACAAGTGCATTTTATGTGATAGATGTAAAAGATCTGACACCATTTGAGAAACTTTTCGGCTACAAATATCATGGCCCATTCTACGCCAGGGGAGAAGCAACGCATCACAAACACTTTAAGATACAAGGGCTCTCCAAAACATTCGGAGGGATGCTTGATTTTGTCTATGAAAAAGATACATTGGACATTGATCTAAAGGATGTCTCCTTTAAACAATTTATGAGCCTATTTCCATTCCAGGTTATGATAGATGGAGATACAACCGGTAAAATTAATTATGACTTCACAAAAAAGCGTATGTTAGTGAATACCAAACTCAAAAATGCAAAATTCTTACATTCGGATCTGGTTAGCAGTATCTATAAAAAAGCTGATGTCAATATGCTTGTGGAAGAGTTTGATGATAGTACTTTAGAAGCAAGTTATCAAAACGATATTTTACAGGGAGATTTAAAACTTGCCAATAACAAAGGCCACTTCTATTTAACAAATACAATCATGAACACCAATAATAATACCATTAACGCATACTTTGATTTTAAAATGCAGGAGCAGGAATTTTCAGGTAAAGTGTATGGCGCATTGGATGATCCAGAAGTAGACCTCAATATGCAAAAACTTATCAGACACAAAATGGATAAACAGATGGATTCAATGGTAGGAAAAGGAAACCGGAAAATGATGGAAAAAATGCCTATGGGTGAGGCAGCAAAAGATGCTGCTTCAGGTGTTGCTGGAGGATTTATGGGAATATTCTTCTAATTGAACTTAAAATAGGCAAAGCCTATCTTTACTACGTTATCACTGTGATGTACTCAGCGTAATGCTCAAGCGGCTAGTCGCTTCTTTATGATTTGACTATAATCTTTCTGGCATTTCATCTTTAAATGCTATTGACTTCTGCTTTCTCCAATATATCTAGGGCACCATCTGCTATCATTGCTTCAGCCAGCTTTTCACCTAGTAGATCACACTCACTTAGTTTTGCTGTTAATTCTTTATGCATAATATGTGTACCATCAGGATATCCAAGCATTGCCTTAATAGTAATATTATCTCCGTCTATTATAGCATTAACAGCCACAGGAGCAGAACAACCAGCCCCTATCTTCGAGACAAAGTCACGTTCTAATTTTGTACAGATAAAAGAGTTTTCATCATTTAGAGTCATTGCTATTTCACGGATCTTCTCATTAGAACTCACGATCTCTATACCCAAAGCAGCCTGTCCCATGGGAGGAATAAAAAAATCCAACTTTTCAACAAAAGGAATATCTTTCAACAGATCAAGTCTATATAGTCCTATATAGGCAAGTATGATCGCATCATACTGCCCCTCTTTAAGCTTTCTTAGTCTTGTATTCACATTCCCTCTAAGCTCTTTTACTTTCAAGTCTGGACGCTTCTCAAGAAGTTGCATACGTCTTCTAAGACTTGTTGTTCCTACCACTGCACCTTGAGGAAGATCATCTAAACTTTGATAGGTATGTGAAAGCAATACATCACTCTGATCTTGTCGTGTTGTTATGGCACATAGTTCTAAACCTTCTGGAATATACGTAGGTACATCTTTAAGTGAATGTACTGCAAGGTCTGCATTACCTGCAAGCATCTCATCTTCAAGCTCTTTGGTAAAATGCCCTTTCCCACCTATAAGTGCAAGCGGTTTATCCAAGATCTTGTCACCTTTAGAAGTGATCTCATTGAGTTCGACTTTGATCTGCGGAAACGATGTTTCGATTCTCTCTTTAATGTGATATGCTTGCCATAGAGCAAGATTACTTGCTCTTGTAGCTATAATTAATTTTTCCACTGTTACCCTTGTATTCATAAGTATAAGGCAAAGCCCTATACCCTACACTAACTATATTATTTTATGAGTTTTTTATACCCATTACGCATTTTATCCCACTACACCATCTATATAGATGGTCGGTGTACCTGAAACCATCATTTTACCTGCAGCTATTTCATCTGCTTGCATTGCTTCTTTTACTTCTTTTGCATCTACTTGTGCAGCAGTAACACTATAACCTGCATGACTTTTTACTGCAGCAAGTATCTTGGTCATATCTGTCTCTCTTGGGTTGATCTTAAGTGAATAGATCTTTTCAACCACATCCATTTTACCTTCATGTTGTGCAACATGCATTACACGTGTTAATACATCTGAAACCGGATGTATTCGAAGCAACGGTAAGTGATAATAATAGACTGCTATTTTTGTAGGATTTTCTCTTGCTGCTTTAAAAATTTCGGGTACTACATCTTGGCAGAATGGACATTGAGGATCAGAAAAGATAAGTATCTTATGCTCTGCATCTTTATTACCAAAAAGCAGGTGTGCATCATTATAATAACTTTGCGGTACACTTGGTTTGATCTCATCTCTATAATCATTTCCCGTTTTTAAATTCACTAAATGTCCTGTCACAAGTCCATCTTTCACAAACATCATTTCTGGAGCATGGATCTCTTTTTTCTGATACTCTAGATCCATTGTTGTTAAAAGAATAGTCCATCCAGGTAATCTTTCATCTGTTTTAGACTCAATGACCGTCACACCCTTTACTGTGACTTCCGGGTTTTTCACCACAGCTTTTTTAACATATTTAAGTAATAATTTATTATCTGGCTGTGCATTTGCACTAAGAGCTACGGTCGCTGTGACTGTGCTCATCAATAATTTCGACATCAATGACATTATCATCTCCTTGTTTTGTAAAATGTGTTGTTCGTTCAGGTGTTATTTTAGCAATAAATTGTAAATAAAGTGAATAAAAAAGTGCAAGAACTCCTAAAATATCACTAAATACCCCAGGTATAATTAGAAGTATCGCACCAATAAAATAAGACATACTTGCATTTTGAAATCTTCTTACGTCAAGTTTACCCTGTCTCATGGACTGCATATTGCCCATCATGGTTTGTGAAGACTTTTGCAAAAGTATCATGCCCAGAGCAAAACTAAGTACGATCCATACCACTGACCAAAAGAAACCTATGGTCTCTCCTGTCTTTAAAGAGAGATAAAGTTCGATAAGAGCAAAAGGTATGATCAAAAATATCATATTAAAATCTTTCAGTTAGGAAATCAACTATAGTTTCAACAGAGACTTCTTCTTTTACCATGCCGTCTCTACTTATGAACTCTACAACACCATCAGCCAAGTTTTTACCTATGACCACAGCATGAGGTACCCCAATAAGTTCATAGTCTTTCATTTTAGCACCAAATCTGTCTTTTCTCTCATCTAGAAGTACATCCACGCCTTTAGCCAACATGGTTTCATAGAGTTTTTCGCCTAAAGCTACCTGCTCATCATCTTTAATATTAGAAACAATGATCTGCAGATCGAACGGTGCAGACTCTTTCGTCCAGATACACCCTTTATCATCATGATTTTGCTCGATTATGGCTGCAAGTAAACGACTCACACCTATACCATAGGTCCCCATTACCATCGGTTGTGATTTTCCATTTTCATCCAAGAAGTTTGCGGCCAAGTGGTTCAGAGTATTGTGTTCCTAGCTGGAAAATATGTCCTGCTTCTATACCTTTTGTATAACGCATTGAACCACCACAGGTTGCACAAGTATCTCCCTCTTGAACTGCTGAGATATCTGCATATGACTTTTCCTCGGCTGTAAGAGTATCTACACCTTCTAAAGCACTGTCAACAACCAGTGTCTCTATCGTCACAGTCTCTTCACATTCTACAAGGTCATTTGCATCAACTGCATTACATGCTTTTACATCCTGAAGTTCTACAGATACAGGTAAAGCAAAATGGACTACTTTAGTGACACCTTCATCATAAAGTGCCTTCATTGCAATGATTTTTATCTCTGTAGAGGTATCATATGTTTTTGGTTTTGCAACAGCAGCTTCTATATTGGCACCATAGTCACACTCATCACATACCACGATCGTATCTTCACCGGAGTCTGCCAAGTACCATAAACTCTTTACTTCCAGATCCACCGATCGCACCAGAGTCAGCATCTACAACTCTAAATTCTAGTCCAAGGCGTGTAAATATTTTTTTATATGTCTCTTCCATCAATGCAAATTCTCTTTGCATATCTTCAGTAGAAACATGAAAACTATAAGCATCCTTCATTAAAAACTCTCGTCCACGCATAAGGCCAAATCTCGGTCTTATCTCATCACGGAACTTGAGGTTGATCTGGTAAACATTTAAAGGAAGCTGCTTATAACTTTTTACTGTTTGTCTGACCAGGTTTACCATCATCTCTTCATGAGTTGGTCCCAAAATGAAATCATTGTTCTTACGGTCTTTGAAACGTAATAACTCTTTACCATACTTCTCTAAACGGCCGCTCTCTTCCCATAGTGCAGCAGGAGTAACAAAAGCAAGGCTTACCTCTTGACATCCTGCTTTATCTAACTCTTCTTTCACTACTGCATGTACTTTGTCAAGTATCTTTTTACCCAAAGGCAAAAAGTTGTAAAGTCCGCTTCCGCCTACAGACTGTATAAATCCACCTCTTATAAGGTAAATATGACTTGCCAATGTTGCGTCATTAGGTGTCTCTTTAGTTGTAGGAATTAATAATCTTGAAAATCTCACGCGTTGTATCCTTTTGTATGATGGTCATTTTTATACTGTTTTACGTCAATATTTTCCGTGTCGATATTGAACATTTTTTTGATTGATTCTATGCAGTTTGCATTTTTCTTCTCGGTAGAAGAGTGTCTTAGGTTTTGCGTTGGTTTATGTAAAAAACGTTTGAACATCTGCTCTGCCATTTTACGCATATTTGCTTCTGCTTCTGCTGGAACAAAACCTTTTTTAAGGGCCCTTTGCATTTCAGCATCTATTGCTTGATTCACCTGTTCTCTCATCTCTTTAATAACCGGCTCAATAGAGAGTGCTCTAAGCCATGAATAAAACTCTTCTTTATACTTTTCTACTATTTCAGCTGCTCTTACCGCTTGTTCTTCACGTAATGCATGATTGTCTTGAGAAATAGTACGAAGGTCATCTATACGAAAAATCTGTAATTTATCTACATCCATCTCTTCAATATCACGTGGTATTGCCATATCAAACCATAGTCTTGGCAAAGTCTCATTTTCTATCAGATCACGTGTTATAATAGGTTCTCTTGCTGACGTTGCAGAAAAAAGCAATCGATAACGGTTCAGATACTTTTGGAGCTTATCCATAGGTGCTGCCTTTACATTCTCACCTAAGGTATGGGCTATCAATTCTACCTTTTCTTGGTCTCTTCCCATCATGACTACATCACACCCTGCTCTTAGTAAATGTTTTGTTGCCAGTACACCCATTTCACCTGCACCAATAACAACTGCTGTCATCCCAGCCATATTGTCACCTAAAAGCTTATGTGCCTGTGCTACTGCAACCGAAGCTATAGAAATAGGATTTTGGGAGATATTTGTAGCATTACGTACTTCTGCTGCACACTTCACGGCATAAGAGATGATACGGTTGAGTTTACGTCCGGCTGTACCATTTCTATGGGAAAGCATAAATGCTTCTTTCACCTGTCCTGTGATCTGTGATTCACCTATAACCAAAGAGTCCAGAGAAGAAACCACAGAAAAAATATGTTGTACAGCCTCTTCATCATCATAACGTACTCCCGTTGACTTTACATCATAAAAATTCAATCCACTCTTTTGACTCATTAGTCCCAATACTGTATGATAACTTGAAAAGTTGTCACGTGTAGCCAGTACTAATTTCAACACGGTTACAGGTAGATACGATAAATGCTTCATGGATAAAATCAAATTCAACCAGTTGATTCAGCATTTCTAATTTTTTCATCATCATTTGCAAATGCCAATTTCTCTCTCATACCCTGATCACAATTTTTATGAGAAAAACTCATCACCTGATAATACATTAAAAATCCCTTTCGATCATCTGCATCGCAATACTTGAGAGTGCACCTTCACCTCTCTCATTCATCAATTCTATTGCTTCTTCTATCAAGTATTTTAGCTTCCTGATAACTTTTTTGTATCACATGATGCTCTTGCATTTTCATTTTGATCCAGAGTTGTTCTTCAGTAGAGAGTTTCTTTGCATGCAATGATCTTAATTTCTTCTTTGTCCTCACTTCCTAACAGCTTCATAGAGATAAATATATGGCAGTGTGGTTTTCCCTTCCTCAAAATCATGCAGTGCAGGTTTACCCAATGTTTCAGCATCTGCTGTAATATCAAGTAAATCATCTATCATTTGAAATGCAATACCCAAGTTTCTACCGTATGTCATATAGGCGTCTTTAGACTTACCAGCTAATAATGCAGCTGCTCCTGCACTAGCTTCCATAAGCGAAGCGGTTTTTTGGTATATCATCTCAAGATATACTTCTTTATCTAAGTTAAATGTTTTTGAGAGTGAAACATCTTTAAGCTCTCCTAAACTGAGTTGGACAACAGCATTTGAAATCACTTCTGCTACATCAGAACCAATATTATTTAACTCTAAAAAACCTTTTGAGTAAAGGATATCACCAAGCATAATAGCTGTTTTATTGCCATATAGTGCATTAAGAGAAGGTTTTGAACGTCTCGTATATGCATCATCTATGACATCATCATGTAAAAGACTTGCAGCATGTATCATCTCTACAATTGCAGCAGTCTTTACAACAGAAAGGCTATTCCCTGCTATTTTTAAAATGAGTTTTGCACGGAGTCTTTTACCATGAGGAAGTTGAGTATAAAGACCATTTACCTCTTTGTCATTCAGATCAGCTATAAATTGTTCTATCTTTCTTTCTACAGCACTTAGCACGTATATCAGTCCTTTATACTACTCCTATCTATTTTATAAAATTCAATAATTATAGCCAAATAGCTTTAAGAGTGAAAGTGCTTAATCCTTTTTATCTAAATAAGCTTCTATTGGCTTAGGTTCACCTAGATAATATCCTTGAGCATATTCAATATCTAACTCTTTTATGCTCTCGTAGATATCTTCATCGGAAACAAATTCTGCAACCACTTTATACTGAAAAACTGCAGCTAATTCACTGAATGGATCTTATGACTGTCTTTGCATTATCAGGGGCATTTTTTAATTCCTGAATGATGCTTCCATCAATTTTTAAAATATCTATATCCAACTTTATCAAATAACTATAACTAGCATACCCGCTTCCAAAATCATCAAGTGCGACTTTTGAACCAAAAGCCTTTAATTGCTGCAAATAAAACATTACTTTTCCATAGTCTTTGATTTCATGTTCTTCAAGAATTTCAAAAGTCAATCTATTTGCTAAAGTTCTATTTTCATATAAATTTTGTGTAATAAGTTTCATCATATCAGCATTATCCAAATCATCAAGATCCAAATTAACACTTATTTCCACATCTTTATAGGTACGCAAAGTAATAAATACATCCCGTAAAACCAACTTACTCATTTTAATATATTGGCTAGTACCTTTTATCACTTTCATAAAATAAAAAGGTGAAATGAGTTTATCCGGATCATCTTTATCTATAAGTCTCACTAAAGCTTCATATTTAACAATTTTCTTTGTCTTAGTCTCATATATTGGCTGATAAAGACATAGTAACCGTTCTTCTTCAAGTGCTTCTTTAATGTAATCCATATTGCTATAACGTACTTCACTAAGCTGTGTAACACCTATGATACCTAAGCCATTCTTACCTTTACTTTTTACTTCTAAAAGCTTTTCGTCCAACAATCTTTCTATATTCTGTATAAACTTAGTTTCTTCAGGAATACTTATAGCACTCATTGAAACAGTTAAATATTGTATTTCATTGCCTATAAGATATTTTTTTTCTTTTAATACGTCAAAAACTTCTTGCGCCTGTTCTTCCACTTCACCTTCTTCTTTTGGTAAGGCAATGAGAAATTCTGTTCCTCCTATACGTACAATGATAGCATTAGAAGACAAAATAGATGAAAGGGTCTGCGTAAACTCTTTAAGAACATTATCACCAGCTTCATAACCAAATTTTTGATTGACCTCTTTAAATTCATCTATATCCAGTAACATCATATTATAATGATCCATTCTATTCTTATTGAAAAATTCTTGTAAATATTGTTTTTTATATACAGAAGTTAAAGCATCTATAATGAGCTCTTTACGAATTTTATAATATCTATATGCCAAGAAAACAAATAAGAACAAACTGAGAAGTAAAAAAATCTGCATCATCCATACAACAGCCATGAGTGGAGAATTAAAATTATTGAGATGTTCACCATAGGACTCAGAAAGGTCCAAAACCAAAAGTGCTTCAGTTTTATTTTCATTAACAATAGGATAAACTAACGATAACCAGACCTGTTCAACACCTTCTTGCTGTTCAACAATTTGCATTTTCTGCGTCGTATAGACTTTATCAAAAAGTTTACTTTTAGGGAAAAATATTGTTTTATACTCTTCAGCTTCTTCTTCTGATCCATCAAGTAAAAAACGGTAATTTCCTTTTTCATCTTTTTGTAATATAAAGATATATTGGTATTGAGATGTTAAAAATGCCTGAAGTGCTTCATTTAAATGTTGTCTTAATGAAGGATCATCTTTAAGGGCATCATCTATATTCTTTCCTGTTCTTAATTGTATGAGATTAGCTATTTTAGATGCATATTGTTCTGCTTTCTTTATCTCTTCTTGTTTCAGTTTTTCTGTACTTTTAACTGTTGTGACCTGTAAAAATATGGCAAATATAATGAGTAACACCATTAAGAAAGAAATGAATTTATCGAAATATTCTCTTTTCATAATTCATCGATCATAAAGTTTTGATACTCTTTAGGCAAAGTAATATTATGCTGATTCAATCTTTTTTTGATAAACAACAATTGTGATCGTCCTTTACGCCAATAAAATGCTCCCACTATATCATCTGATATCTTTAAAAAATGATAATTCGTAACAAAAACAACCGGTTTTATACTGCCATTGGAATTAATACTATACAAAATATTGTTTAAAGCTCTTTCTTCTGTAATTAAAACAATGTCTGCTTCTTCAAGTTTATCGGATAACTTAATTCTATTAGAATGTTTAAATACATCCCTATACTCTTTGTCATTCGTAAACACATTGATAAATGTTTTTGCTGACAAGGCTGAAAAAATACCATGATATATTTTCAGTGTACTCTTTCTTTCCAATGCATAGAGATGCCCATACATAAGGATTAAAAGAATAAGGATCTTTTTCAAAACAGATACTCCAACTCAAGCATAATTCGCTGATCTATGGGTGATATCTCTAAAGCACCTACTTGAACAGGCATTACCATCGGATTTATAGTATATTGACTGGTTTTTTTTGCTTTATTTAAAAGATTATCTCCCTTCAATGTTAAGGTAAGATCTTCATTGATATTCCAGGCAATAGAACTTGTCAGATCAAAATAGTTTTCCCAATTAAGGTTATTACAGTGCCAAACAACTCCATTATAAAAATCAAAGTTTTTATAGCTATTTGCGAAACTAAGATATCCACTGATATCTTCAAGTTTATCTAAATTAAAAATATCTCTATAGTGTGCATAATAGAGCTGTAAATTCATTTTATTATCTACATTAAAATTATAATCATAGTTAAAGATTGTAGTAAAATATTTTGTATCCTTACCCAAACCGTTTATTTTGTCTTGAAACAAACTTTCTTCATCTTTCATTGTATGCAAAAATAATCGTATATGTTGTTTTGCATCACTATACGCAACTTCTTGTGTTATACCTATAGTCGTTTGTGGTTCCGTATTTTGGTAGTTTGGCAAATCTAAATAACGCACTAAAGGCTCTAAAGCAAATTGGCTACGATAAAGATACGCTTTATAACTCCAATGTTCACTTGCATAAATATAACCTAAGCGTAATTGTAAAAGAGTATCATCTTCTATACCGCCATTACGAGAGATATTATTATAAGATATACCAAAGCTCAATAGCTCCTGTTCACTTAAGGCATATTGATCTTGAAAAAAAATAGATCCTATACTCTCAGAAGTAAACGGAGTAGTCAGAGCATCTTGTCCATCTCTTTCAAATGAATCAAGCTTCTTATATCTACCTTTAGCACCTGCTGTAACACGATGGTCACCAATCGTTTCTTTGTAAGTTAACTCTGTTGTATAGGTACTGTTTTTATACAAACCATTAAAAATACGCGGATCGTAAAATGGATCTGAGAGATCAACATCTCCCCAATTCAATGGTATGTTGTCTGCTTGTCTCATATCTGTTTTAAGCCAATCATAGTTAAACTGTGCATGCCAATTCTCACTCAAATCTATACCGTAATCCATATGTACATTCAGATAGTCTATCTGTGAAACTAAAGGCGTTGCATCCCAACTCATACCTGCAAGACTGTCTGTATTTTTTTTCATCACCTGTAGATGGAAAACTTGATCTTTTGTTTTTATATAAGAAAAAAGTTGTGTACGTTCAAAATCTCTACTGAGTGGGGTAGAAGTTCCATTGTCTACAGTCTCTCTTTTCCCATCTGTATGAGAGAAATTAACCATATATGAAAAATCTTCTTTGTGCTCACCATAGCTAATGCTTTGTGAGTTATACCCTCTGCTTCCATATAGAAGATCTAACTTTCCTCCCATATCTCGTTTTGGATCCTTAGAGTAAATAAAAACAGTAAGGTATGCAGGCTCCACTGTAGTTTCAAATGAAGGTGTCATGTAATAAAACTCTATATGATCAACAAAATCTATGTTCATATCTCCATAAAGCATCAATCCACTACCCATCCATCCCTGCGTGATCTCTACACCATCCACATAGAGACGTATAAAATTACTTCTATAAGGCTCAAATGCTCCTGATGTTAAAGGATCCGGTAACGCATATCTATTTTCATGGTAGTAGATCATAGGGGTAGTTTTAAACACATCTTTAAGAGTTTTGGCATGCATCTCTTCGAGTTTTTCTCTGGTAAAAAGTATCAAATGCCCTTTATTTTCATCAACTGTTTTTTGACTTAATGCATTTTTCTGATTATACTCTTGTAAAATACTGTCAATGTTCTCTGCATAAACTGTACTTGAAGAGAGTAAACATAAAAACACTAAACTCTTCTGCATCTTTCCTTGTCCCAAAAATATATCCCATTTTTTATCCATTAATTTCAGTTATACTTATTCATTTTATAAAATAAATATATCAGATTTAAGTTAAAGTTTTCCTTTTAGCAAGACATAACGAAAAAAATTCTATACTTTTCATCTATCAATATAAGGGATTATAATGCCTGATAAAGTTTTTTATCTACTGACTGTTGAATATTCTCTTGTTCTTGCTATAACACAAGAACATTTTCAAGCTGTAAAAGACATAAGAAATGATGTCATTGTTAACCATTACCCAGAGGTTGAAGAAAGTAAAAAATATGTTTTTGGTCAAGATGATGAACAGTCTTTTATCTATCTTTTACAACATAATGCAACAAAAAAATATGTCGGATCTGTAAGGATCTTTTTTGCCAATGATCGTACACCTTCAAACAAGATACCTATGGAAAAAGATCTGCATATTAAAGATATTGAGTCTTTGACACAAAATCTACCTATTTGTGAAGTATCACGTTTTGCTTTAATTCATGATCAGATCAAACATGATGACTTTTCAGAACTACAATTAAGAACCTATCTTTCATTAGCTCTTATGTGTGCAACAAGGATCAACTTTCTTCTCTATCATTATGTTAAAATGTTTGCCATTATGGAACGTTCACTGCACCGTATTTTAAAAAGACAAAGTGTTGCCTTTACCTCAATAGGCGATGCAATAGATTTTCATGGAGTGAGGTTTCCATTTGTCATTAATAAAGAAGATTTAGCAAATGCCATAGAAAAAACAGAAGATAGTATGGGACAACTTACAAAATTCTACCTCAAGGAAATTTGTAAAAATCCAAAAACCTTTTGGCAATTCATAGATAATAATCCTTACTTAGAACGTTCAGATATCCAACTTGATCGAATTTGTGAAATTTTTAAAGAGCATGGAGATGATGTCAGTATGAAAACTTTACTAGAAATGAATAACCTCAGCATAAAAGCTTAATTCTTTACTCTATAAATTACCGCGTACATCAAAGGGACATAATAAAGATTCAATACAGTCGCCCAAGCGATACCAAAACCTAACGATATGGCCATTGGCTGAAGTATAAGTGCCTGTCCTGAAGCAAAGAACATCAAAGATGATAAGCCTAGTACTGTAGTGACGGATGTAAGTAAAATAGGTCGAAGTCTCATCCCTGCTTTATGTTGTATCTCTGCATAATTTTTACTTCCTTTGATAAAATCAAGCATGATGAGCCCATCATTGACTACAACACCTGCAAGTCCTATAACTCCCATCATACCAGGCATTGTCATATGAATACCCATTAATTTAGTACCGACCAGAGCACCAAGAAGAGAGAGTGGTATCGTTGTGAGTATAATAGCTGGTAAAACTAGGGAATTAAACATCCATACAAGCGTGATAAAAATGAGAAAAACAGCGATCATCAATGCTTGTCCCATCTCTTTTTTCAGCTTTGCATTCTCTTTCTCTTCCCCTTTAATAATGATCTTGACACCATCATTTTGTATCTCATCCAAAAGTGGTTTTATCTCTTTCATCACCTCAACCGGTGTAATGATCTTCTTCTCAACCCTTGCAAAAAGTGAACGTACTTTTTCACCATCTTCTTTAAATATTTTGACAAAGCTCTTTTGATAGGTAAAATCACATATATCAGAAAGTCGTACCACTTTCTGTCCATCTGCTGTAGTAAGTTTAAAATTACCTATAGCTGATGAGTCCTCTTTATACACATCTTCTATTTTAACCCTTACCAAACCTTCTTCATTGAACATTTTCGCATACTCAGCCTTGAGAAAAGCACCCTTCAGAACAGAGATGACATATCCTTCACTAAAGCCTAACTGTTGGCCATATTCATTGATACGCAATTTAAGTTCACGTTCTCCTTCATTGGCATTATCTGCAATATCTTCTACCCCTTTGATACCCTTAAGTTTCTCTTCCACTTTTTTCATGGCGGCCAATTTTTTTTCTCTGTCAGGGTGTGAAAAACCTATCTCAATGTCATTGCTTACAATACCGGCTTGTTGTACATAGACATTGAACTCTTCATAGAGTTTTTTACCATGGACTTCTTGTTTTTTAAATTTCTCAACAAGACGTTCCTGTATCTCTTTGGCAATTTCTTGGGAAAGTCTGTTTCTGATCATATCACTATCGTCATATTCTAAAGAAAATACGGGATTTATATACGTATCAAAAAAGTTTTCCGGTGCTTTTTCATGTAGGTTTATAAAGATTTGGAACAGATTTTCTCCTATCTCAAAGCTCTGGTCCTTATTAAATTTAAATCCTATCACTGATGTCACTGAATCCATCTCTTTTTTGTCCAACATCTCTAGCAATGCTTCTTCTATCTGTGTCACATAGACTTCAGTATCTTGTCAGATCATTGTTAATATTTATCTTTCCGTTTAAATAGACCTGTTGTGCATCAAACTCAGGGAAAAGTTGAAACTTAGTGATCTTTACCATTCCAAGTGTTCCTAAAATAATAAAACTCAATATGATGACTAGAGAACGTTTTTTATGATATAAAAGTCTTCCAAGGAATTTCTGATATCGTGCTATCCATCCTTTCCAAAAACCATTATCATATTTTTCTTTTTTAAAAGTACCCATGGTATAAAACTCTTTTGCATGTAAAGGCAAAAAGTAAAATGCTTCAAACAAAGAAGAGAGGAGCAATACCGATATCATTACAGGTAAAACCTGCATGAACATTCCCATTTTTCCGCTCATGATCAAAAGTGGTAAAAATGCAAATACAGTGGTCAGTGTAGCAGTGAGTACAGCAGGGAACATCTCCACGGAACCTTGTATAGCAGCTTCTCTTGGACTCTTTCCCATTTCCATATGTCTATAGATATTCTCTGCAACAACTATGGCTTCATCGACCAGCATACCAAGAGCGATCAGTGCTCCAAGAAGTGTCAGCATATTTAAACTGTAACCGATCATATCCATCACGATAAGCGTAATAAAAAAACTGGCCGGTATCCCTATACCTACTACCCAGGCAATTCGCATATTGACAGATAAAAAAAGTGCCATAAAGACCAAAATAAGTCCAAACAGGATATTGGAAGAAACCAGGTTCAAACGATTTTTAATCCATATAGAAGTGTCTGTATACGCTTCAAACCGGATATTCTCATATCTTTCATTAAAATCTGCAAGTATCTTACGTATCTCTTTACTTAAAGCAATGGCATTACCCTCTTTACTTTTGTTGATATTTAAAGAGATATTCTGTTTACCGTTATAATGTGAGATCTGTGTAGGATCACCCAAACCATAATAGACTTCAGCCACATCTTCTAAACGAAAACTTTTGTCTCCCACACTCAGTAAAGTTTTCACTTAATGCTTTTGCATCTTTTTCACCATTGATAGTAGAGATATAAAGATGGTCACCTTGACCATCAAGTGTACCTGCAGGAAAAATACTTGAAATATTTGAAATAGCCTTATAGACAGAAGATTTATCCAGATCATAGGCATCTAATTTTTTTTGATCTAATTGTATAACCACTTCTTCATCTGTATCTCCACGTATCTCTATACTGCTAAGATCGTGAATGAGTGCCAATTTACTTTTGAGCTCATCAGCTGCATCAATAAGTGCTTTCTTTATCTGCATCCCCAGAGACGGCTACAAGTAAAAGTGGATATTCATGTACCACTATACGTGCAATAGGTTCATCCATATCAGCAGGAAGATCTCGTCTTGTTTTTGATATGATATCTTTCACATCAGAAAGTACCAACTGCGTATCATTGCCTGTTTTAATATCTGCTTGATAGCAAAACTACCATTTTGGATGGTTGTATAAATGGTATCTATCTCTGAAAGACTTTTGAGTTCATCTTCTATATTCGAAACAACCATCTTGTCAAGTACATCAGCACTTGTACCCACATATCCACCCTGTACAGATATCTGATCAAGTGTGGAAGGGGGAAATATCTCTTTGGCAATGTTCTGATACGCAAAAACAGAGAGTAGCAGCATAAAAACCATCAAAATATGGTTGATAATAGGTTTATCTACAGCAAAACCAATAAAACTGCGTATCATTAGTTTTCCTGAATAGCAAAGATAGTGTCTGTCACTCTATTTTTAAACTTTAATGCTTCTACACTCTGTTCAAGCATAATTTTTTCTGCTTTGAGCGCAGCCACTTCTCTATTCATTTTGTTTACAACTTTACTTTCATAATAGATCTGATTACTCAAATAGATCTTTATCGTTGTTAAGATCAAAACTATGGTTACAGACATCAATATAACCATTGCCATACCAAAAGTAATACCATTAGGTTTAGATCTTTTCCTTCTAATTGTCATGTTCGCTGTCTTTGTTAAATCTGAAACTTCTTAGTTTTGCAGATCTGCTTCGAGGATTTATTTTGAGTTCTTTTTTTGTCGCGGTTACAGGTTTGGAAGAGAATGCTTTACCCAAAGCATGATTCTTGCCGCAGGTACAACGCATTGCCTGAGGATCACAGATACATGACTTGTGCCCATTTTTTAAAACGGTTCTTTACCAAACGATCTTCCAATGAATGAAAAGAGATCAAAGAAACAACTTCACCTTTCACATGTTTTTGCTCTAAAGCATCAAGCAAACCTTCTATTTCACCTAGTTCATTGTTTACTTCTATACGAATAGCCTGAAACATCAATGTTGCCGGATGTATCTTTCCTCCGGCAGGTATAATTGTTTTAGCGATTTCACTCAACTCTCTAGCAGAATTAATAGGTGCTTGTGCTCTGGCTTCTACTATGGCAGATGCCAATTTTTTAAATGAACGCACTTCACCATATGTATCAAAGATATATTCCAATTTTTCTTTAGAGTAATGATTCACTACTTCATAAGCAGAGAGTTCAGAAGATGCATCCATACGCATATCAAGTGTTTCAGAACTAAAAGAAAAACCTCTTTCAAGCTTATCTAATTGCAAGGAAGAGACACCAAAGTCTGCCAATACTGCCACTATCGGACTTTCTTTCAGTGTAGGAAAGACTGTTGCAAATGTGCCCTTGTACAGTGTACTGCGTTCCTCATAAGGTGCTAAACGTTTTTTGGAGAAAGCTAAAGCCTCATCATCTCTATCTATACCTATATGTTGCAAATTTTCATACCTGGACAACATTTCAGAACTATGCCCAGCATAGCCAAGCGTACAGTCAACAAAGTAGCCTTCACCAACATCTTTAAAGCTTTCCAGTACTTCGTTTAAAAGTACAGGTATATGAGGCGTCTGCACATCTTTCCTTCATTGCATAATATATTGATTGAACTCCATCTTGGCTATGGCTAAGACTTGATAATCTCTTGCATACCTTAGCGTTCTAAAACATATTATAGCGCCTAGGATATTCAGAGTGTTCAATTATTTTAATGATATAATACCGAAATATTCCTAACTAAAGGTTACTCAAATGGTAGATGAACATCTTATAGAAGACATTAAACATGTTTCACTCTCTCTGTTTAACAAAAACTTCTTTAGTGTTTATCATGGTTCCATCTCTGCAAGAGTAAGTAGCAGTGGATTTATCATTAACTCTAAAGATACGATCTTGGATGAAGTCACAAAAGATTCTCTCGTGAGACTTGATTGTCACAAAAGAGACTATCGTTGGAGTTTGGCAAACGCTGATGTACATATACATGAACATATCTATGAAACCATTCCCAATGCAAAATATATCAGCTATACTATGCCTCCTTATGCAACAGCATATTCACTCAAACATGGTAAAGTTTCTCCACAAGACTACTTTGGTAAAAAGATCCTTGGAGAAGTGATCGTATACGATCCCAAAAATATAGATGATTGGTTGGAACGAGCCCCGTATGAAATACCGAAATTTTTTCAAAAACATGATACACACCTGCTTCTTATCAAAGGATTTGGTCTGATCTCTTATGACAGAGATATTACAGAAATGGCAAAAAAGATCTCTATTTTAGAGAACTCATGCAGGTTGTTGGCTTTATCTGCAAATCTTTAAAATTTTTTCTTACTGCCGTAAATCATTATGTCAACACTTCTGTAAAGCATATTTTTGTTATACTCCACCAAATATATAACCTAATATAGGATACTTGATATGAATCAGACACAAAAAAGATTAAGTATTATAAACCATGCTATTTCCATCACTGATGTTGAGACCATACAGCTTCAGGTGTTAAAGTTGGCACCGCTTAAAACAGATCAAAAGATACAAGATATCGTTACAGCAATTCAATCAGAAAACTATGCTAAAGCTCAAGGGCTTATCAATGCATATATCAAAACACCTACAGAAAATATTATCCAAAGAACTTCACAAAAAGCACAAGCTGCAATGGCAGATGAGGATCAGAAAATCATAGATGAATTCGATCTTTTTATCACATCAAAAGCTAACGAAACACCTCGTGAGATCGATATTAATGATTTCCTTTTTGATGAACTGCGTGTCGAAAAAAAAGTGAAAACAAAAAAAGTGGATCATAAGGTGGATCATAAAGTAGATCATGGTGATTTTAATGCCCTGCTAAATATTGATGCTGACAATGTCCTGAGTGATAATATTTCGTTGGATGAATCGCATACTTCAAGAGACACCTTCTTTGATTTTCCAATAGAAAAGAACAAACAGACTATGAACACTACTCATATACCTAAAGATACGTTTTTTGATAACTTTGAGACAGTAGAAGAAGAACCTACTATGCAAGAAACTCCCAAAAAAGAAACAATTACAGAAGAGAGTGAGACATCTACACAAAAAGAGATCCTTTTCAAAAATAAACCATTAAAAGAACTGAAACCTTCTATCAAAACAGAAGAGGAGATGCGTTCATCCAATTACAAAGCTATTCCTTATATTGCACAAAAACTTCTCGGTATGAAAAAACAATATGCGCCCATAGAAAAAACCTCTGAAGAATTTGATTCTGTAGAAAATCTGTTAAGCAAGATCTCTCAAGAAGGATATAGTGAACAAGAGATAGAAGAAACACTCACCTATATCAAAACTCTAACAGAAAAGAATAAAAAAGCTGAAGCAGCGCAACTCTTACTTATCTGTGCTGCAACAGAATCAGAATTTGCACGATTCATGTTAGCAAGGGAACTATATAAAGGTGTTTTACTTAAAAAAGACATACCTGAGGCATTTGCACATATGCATAGTTTGGCTCTAGAAGACTACCCTGAAGCACTTTGTGATATAGCACAATTTTATGAGCATGGTATTGGTACGAAAAAAAACAATAAAAAGGCTAAAAAATTCTTCAAAGAAGCAATGGAGTTTGGTATAAAAAGAGCTGAAAAGCATTACAACCGTTTAAACGAACAAAACAAAGGTTTCTTTTAAAGTTAAACTTATTTAGCTATATCTCTGATACCATCAGACGCAACTTCTACCATCTTGTCTATCTCTTCATAAGAGATAGCATAGGGGGGCATAAAATAGATAACATGTTCCAGTGGTCTGAGTAGTACACCTTGCGTTAATGCATACTCATATACCCTTTAACCCTACCCATTCGGTGAGTCGCCTGATACTCCTTAAGTTCTAGAGTGTCAATTTGGGCTTTGACTTTGTTGTTTATCATTTCCCAAAAAGTTCACTCATCAGGAGCTTACTGAATCTTTGTAGTCACACTCCTGTCAAAATCATAAAGATAGACAGTATTATCTGATTTAACAGATACTAGAGGCAAGGTTTCATGACCCTTCATTTATGCACATGGATGCTCTATAACTTCCAAGTATCGCTACATCATTTTACTATTCTGATTGGACATTCTTTTTTCATACTCCAATTCATTAGCGATAAGCTTATTTTAGATAGAATATTGTATAAATTTTTCGATTGAAGGTAGAATGAAGTATGATTAGTTGGATGCAAAAACACAATAAATACCTGGTATGGACAATCTGGGTAGCAACCATCGCATTTATAGGTGCAGGTTTTGTAGGTTGGGGAAGTTACAATTTTGGTTCCAAAGCCGGAAATGTTGCAAAAGTAGGTGAAATTGAGATAAAACAAACAAAACTCAACATGGTTTACAGCAATATATACAACCAATATAATCAAGCAATGCAAGGTACACTTGATGATAAAAAAGCCCAAGAGATGGGACTGGTTAAGCAAGCATTTGCCAGATTGGCTACACAAGCTAAGATCTTAAACTTCGCAAAAGATATGGGTATTATTGTTTCTGATGCAGAAGTAGCACAAAAATTACAAACACTTCGTGCATTTCAAAAAGATGGTCTCTTCAATAAAGAGATCTATGATGGTTACCTCAAAAGTCAAAGACTTAGAGCTAATACCTTTGAAGAGACACTAAGAGAAGAGCTTATTCTGGAAAAGACATTTTCATTACTTACAGTTGGAACTTTACCACTCGAAGAAGAAGCTATCTCTGCTGCTATGAATGTGAGTGACAAATTGGCATACAAAGTATTGACAAATGATGATTTGAACTTTGTTACAGATGAAGCAAAAGTGAAAGAGTTCTGGGAGATGCAAAAAGAGAACTTTCTAACACCGCAAATGTATGAACTTTCTGTCGTTTGGACAGAGAGTAAAGATACAGCTGTGACTGAAGATGAAGTTAAAGCACACTATGATTCAAATAGTTTTAATTACACAGATGAAACAGGAAAACAACTTCCTTTCGAAGAAGCTAAAGTATTGGCAACAAGTGACCTAAAAATCAAAAAAACAAAAAAAGCTGCACAAAAAGCATATATTGCTTTTAAAAAAGGAGAACTTGACAACAGTGAAAAGATCACACTTCCCGTAGGTGATACTAAATTTACAGACGAAGTCTGGAATGCTCTTAAAGAAAAATCTGTAGGAGATATACTCAAACCGAAAGTAATTGCAGATACCTATGCCACTATAAAAATAGAAAGTGTTGTACTACCAAAAGTAAAAACCTATGAAGAGGCTAAAGAACAAGTCACAATACTTTATGAAAATCAGGCGAAAAAAGAAGCTCTTTTAGCACTGGCAGAGTCAACACTTAAAAACTTTGACCAGAACGATTCAATCGTCTCTGATTTTGTAAAACTAGAAGAAAATGTCAACCTAAATCCACTTAATACACAAGAAAGTTTACAATTTTTACAAAAACTCTTTACATCGTCAAAAGAAAAGGGTATTATTAGCGTATTCGATAAAGTTATAGTTTATAATATTTTGGAACAAAAACTGCTGCCTATGGATGTAGAGCAGACAGACTTTGTAAAACAAACTACCAATGAACTAAAACAAAATACATTTGAATCGAATTTAATTAAAATGTTGGATAAACAATATCCTACAGAAGTCTATATGGGAGGACTGACAAATTGAGCGACACAATTTTAGCTATTGATATCGGTTCCACTAAAATATGTGCTATCATCGCTGAAATCAAAGACTCCGAAGTCACCATTCAAGGTCATGGTATCTCTAAATCCCAAGGGGTTAAAAAAGGTGCCATAACCAACATAGAGCTTGCTTCTAAATCGATCAAAAAAGCTATCAACGATGCAAAACGTATTGCAGGAAGCAACATTACTTCTGCAACAGTTTCTATCTCTAATGCTTATGCAAAGAGTCTTCAGTCAACCGGTATTGTCAATATTCCACATAAAGATATCTCGATCAAAGAAATCAATCGTGTGATGCAAACGGCTCTTTACAATGCAAACGTACCTACTGAATTTGACGTCATACATGTATTGCCCTACAATTTTAGAGTAGATGACCAAGACTTTATAGAAGATCCGTTCGGTATGAATGCAAGTCGTATGGAAGTAGATGTCAACATCATCATGACACAAAAATCGAATCTTTCCAATTTGAAAAAAGCTGTTCGATCGGCAGGTGTAGAGATAGATGGTATAGTATTGAGCGGTTATGCTTCTGCTATAGCCACAATGGACGAAGATGAAAAAGAACTTGGTGTTGCGGTCATTGACCTTGGTGGTCAAACAAGCAACCTTGTTATACATACTGGCAATTCTATCAGATATAACGATTTCCTGGGTGTAGGTTCAAACCACATAACAAATGACCTTTCAATGGCATTGCATACACCTCTGCAAATAGCAGAAAATGTCAAAGTACGTCACGGGAGTCTTATAGAAAGTTCGAATGAAGTCATAGAACTCCCTATCATTGGTGACGAAGATAGTCGAAATGGTGTCTCTTTAGAAGTCGTACACTCTGTCATTTTCTCACGTGTCGAAGAGGCACTAATGATCTTAGCAAAATCATTAGATAAGTCTGCATTAAAAGAGCAGATTGGTGCAGGTATCATCCTCACAGGAGGTATGACAAAACTAAAAGGTATGAGAGAGCTGGCACAAGCCATCTTTACTGGTATGCCTGTAAGAGTAGGTTACCCAGATAATGTCAATGGTCTTTTTGATGAGCTAAAAGATCCTGCATACTCAACGGTAGTGGGTTTATTACTCTATAAAGCAGGTGGTCATACTCAATATGAGATCGATTACAAACAAGAGTTATTACATTCAAAAGCGATGTTCGAAGATAACCTAAATGACATCCGTATAGGTCATTCAACGAATGATGCCGAAGAGGTTAAAATAACTAAAGGTCATAAGGAAAAGAAAGAACATAAAAGGGATGATCATGAAGAGTCAGTCATATCATTTGATGATCTTCCGGATCTAGGTCATGAAAATAAAAATCCATTTAAAAAGCTAGCCAGTTGGGCAAGGCAGCTTTTTTAAACACATCAAATAAAGGGGGAAAACATGGAAGAGTTTGAAATAGACATCGTCGAAACAAAGTGTCACACGAATGGAGCAAAAATTAAAGCTATCGGCGTCGGAGGCGGCGGCGGAAACATGATTAATCATATGATAACAGAGGGAATCAACAGTATTGACCTTATCGTAGCAAATACGGATGCACAAGCGCTGGAAAGCTCTTTAGCACCATATAAAATGCAATTAGGAATCAATGCAACAAGAGGACTTGGTGCTGGGATGCTTCCAGATAAAGGTAGAGAAGCTGCATTGGAAAGCTTTGAAGACATTAAAAAAATGCTTGAAGGTTCTGACATTGTCTTTATCTCTGCTGGTCTTGGTGGTGGTACAGGAACAGGTGCTGCACCTATCATTGCACAAGCTGCAAAAGAGGTCGGAGCACTGACTGTTTCTATCGTTACAAGTCCTTTTAAATTTGAAGGAAGAAAAAGAACAAAACTTGCCAAAGAAGGTTTGGAAGAACTTAAAAGAGAAAGTGATTCTATCATTGTTGTTCCTAATGAGAAACTTCTTTCTATTGTTGAAAAAAACCTTGGGATCAAAGAGAGTTTTAGAATGGTGGATGATATTCTTGCTCAAGCAGTTGGCGGTATCTCTAAAGTGATCCTTTCTCATGGAGACAATGACATCAACCTTGACTTTGCCGATGTTAAAACGGTTATGAGTCATAGAGGTCTTGCTCTAATGGGTGCTGGATACAGCACAGGTAAAAATGCAGCCTATGATGCAGCAAAAGCTGCCATCGAATCTCCTCTCCTTGACAATATCTCTATTGATGGTGCAATGGGTGTACTTGTACACTTTGACATCCACCCTGATTATCCAATCATGGAAATCGGTGAAGCGATGAGTATTGTTGAAGAGAGTGCAGATGAAGATGCATCTGTTATCTTTGGAACAACAACAAATCCTAACATGGCTATTGATGAAGTGAAGATCACTATCGTTGCAACCGGTTTTGAAGATAAAAATGCTGTTCCTGAACCGACAGTAACAAAACAAAAGACACTTTTAAGTGCAAACACTTGCGATATCAACACTGTAAGAAGCAAGATGGTTGTAGGTGGATATAATGGTGAAAATGAAGATATCTTAGATGTACCTACTTTCCTTAGAAAGCAGATGGACTAAGAAGTATTTTCCCTTCCCCTGTAAAGAGAGACCCTTCCATCTCTCTTTAGTTTGATCAAGGTCTTACAGTAGGCTTTGTTATCCTTGTTGTCTGTCTCTCTTTTATTACTTTATACACATTTTTCATAGACTTTATATGCGTATCTCTTCCATAGATATAACTTTGTTCTTCAACAATGGTCTTATATCCCTTATTTAACGCAAGAGCACGCTCTTTTAAAGGAAAAAGTAGAACTGTTATATCATCATGTAATGCATTGACCATATCTTGTTTAATACTTCCATTAGCATCAAAAAACTTACTTTGTACTTCATCATTATTTCTAAATTCATTAGCAGAGTGATTATTGAGTAAATAGAAACTGTACTCATACTGTTTTCCATGGTTCAAATATTCTACGGTAGGTTCCTTCACTCCAGTAAGCCCTTTTTGACTCCAATGGTTCCAGCCATAGTCATTCTGATCTTTTCTTACACCTTCAAATTTTCGGGCAAATGAAAACGTAGAATCTGTTGTTGCTCCAAGATGTGAATGGCATCCCATACAAGCTATCGTTTCTTCATGTGTCTGAGGTCTTAGTTTTCCTGATTTATTTTCTATAAATCCTTGATAGACCCACCCTATTTCATTTCGTAATCCCTCTTCATAATTACCCTTGAAAAAAGCCATCGTGGCTTTACTGCTATCAAGTGCAAGTGCTTCCCAAAATTCTGCCTGAGCTGCTCTTTCAATCTCTCCATAACGCTTCCAGGTATATTTTTTAGCATAGCGCAGTTCTTTCATTCTTGCAGAGAGAGCTATCTGTTCTTTATCATCATTCCAATCAATATATCTTACTGAATGTAAAAACTCTGTATTTTCAGGAAAAAGTCCCTGTGTCAAATGTACTTTTTTTTCTCCTAGATATAACTTTGCCAAACCTACATAACTTTCAATCATAGGAGAGATGCTCAAAGCTGTATCGAGTGAACCATTACCATTAAGGTCAACACCATAGACCTTTTCGTCTATCCCTGTAGAAAGTGCTACTTCTTTTTGTTTTATCAATGCCTCTACGATGGCTAAATTAAGTGTATAGATCTTTTTACTAAATCTATTATTTTCATCTTGTCTGAAAACGGTATCAAGCCTTATAAGTACATCATCTGTTGAACCATTGGTCGGCCAAAATGTACCTAGAAACGGATAATATCTAAAAGCTCTCCATCCTGTATATTGACCTTTGGGATCTCGGTCAAATCCATCATCATCAAAATGAAAATAACAGTCAGGTCTATATCCCTTCCACTCTATAGGAAGTTCCTGTGCTGGTAATATCTCACCTTCATGATTCAGATAATTGGATTCTCTTACATATGCTAAAATAGCACTATCTGTCATAGATGCTACTTTAGTGCTTCTATCTTTAAAAAGATTCGTAAATGGATTTTTCATCATTTCTGCAGGGAAATTATACTCCATTTGCAGATTACTATCATTATAATAATTTGGAATTTTGCCTTTTGTATGACAACTATAGCATGGATTGGAAACAGTGTTTGTTGTTTCATCCATGGTTTTAGTGTAACACATAGAAGTGATATATGAACCTCTTGTATTCATAATATTTGTATAACTGATATTATTCTCAACTTCTAGATTCTGGATATAACTCTGTACTGAAGTGGTATCTGATGTAAAGTTATTACCACAACCTACAAAGAAAGGAAGCAGTGTTAATACAATAATATTTCTTTTCATCATTGTCCTGAAATAAAAAAATAAAAGGCATCCTGTAGACTACAGGATACCGATCACATGAATATGTATCATGATTTACTTAAAGATATCTGCTGGAAGACCATCAAAATATCCGATCGTCGCTTTCAACTGTTCATCCGTTGCTGCTTCAAGCAAGGCAGTATTTGGCGTTAGAGCCATCTACTGCTTTTGGATTATCTTTGAACGGATGTTGTGTATTGATAAGTAAAATACCTTTATCCTCTATAACAGCCTGTATCTACACCCGTTACCTCTCCACCGATAGGAAGTGAAGCGATTCTTGTCATTGTTTTTGTTTGTGTATTGTATGCCCAACTCATGTTGTTCACATGTTTTGTTGTATCTTCACTGATCAACAGTGTATTGTGCCCGATATAGGTGATATTGTCAGGATTTGAGATACTATCTGGATGACATGACCACTCATCTGCATAAGTATCATTTACATCTAAAGGTTGTCCTAGAACTACCGCCTTCATTGCTGTCCCACTGTAATTGTTGTCTAATACTAACTCATACACGGCACCACAAGCATTAGATTCAAGTCTGATATCATTGATCGGTTCTAGTCCTTTATAATTATCTTCCATACTCTTTGCTATCTCAGACATTGAAATATAGAGTACATTTTTATCTGCATCATAAGTAAGACCTTCTTCTTTTCTAAATTCGATCGTTGCACCCTTAAGTGCTGCATACTTTCTGGTTTCCAAGAATGCTGCAGCTGTCTCTTTCCCTGCTTTTAGGGCAAGACATTCCACTGTAGAATCTTCATAGACTTTTGTACCTGTAGCACACACTCCATTCTCATCCGGTTTAGAAATTTCAAAGATATCTGTTATTTTCATTTTAGATTTGATCATTGCTTCAATTTCACTATCTTTTGCATGACCAAGTTCTATCCATGAAACATTAAATGCACCACCATCCTGGGCAGATGTTTGTATTACCTTAGCTGCATATAATGTTCCCTCCCAATCTGCTTTGAAATCTGTGATCTGATCATCTGAAACAAATTTCCACAAACCTTTTGCTGTACCATCATCTGACATATAAACCGTTTTACCATCAGGCATCATTGTTGCCAATTCAGGTGTGTATTTACCTGTGACATAATGTTTGGCACTTTTAGTTGATCCGTCTTCTTGAGGTTGTACTTCAACAATATATCCATAATTGTATGGAGAGAAACTATCACCATTGTAACCATTTGTTTTATCTATATTTGCATCTCCTAAATATTTATTCATACCATCTACATACGAACAAAAAAAGTTTGCTACACCGCTTATATCATTACCGGTACCATCTAAAGCACAGTCGGCATAAAAAGGTGAATTCAGATCTGCAAATATGGAGTTAAGCGAATAATCTTCTTCTCCACCCAAGTGACTTCCGTACATTGTTTTTGAAGATGCACAGTTAATGATCGTTCCACCCATGGCTGAAAGGTCAACCGGCTTTGTATCAACCGCCGAGAAGACACCATTTTCAACTTTAACTTCTGTATGATAAAGTTCACCAGGTGCTTCTTCCATATGTGTCACCAAATAATGTTTACCCCCTACTGATATGAGTGAATTACCATCTGGTCCATCAGAAATATCTTCATCATCACCTTTTAAAATAGGATCACCATTGATATCAGTCATAAGACCAATTTTTCCTGTACCGATGGTATCACCCATCTTTGCCAACTCTTTATATGTTAGATCATAGGTAACACTTGTGTTATCATCATAATCTACTGTGATCGACGGGGAAACTCTCATCACTGATTTTTCACTGTCATTAGCAGAAATCGCTACCGGAGCAAATGATATACTGCTTACTTTTGCTTCTGTAGTTGTTGAGTCATTGTTACAACCATTTACTGACATACTTACTGCAGCTACTGCTGCAAGAGAGAATACTGTTATACGCACTATAAGATCCTTTGAAATAATTATTTTTACCACAGAATCTTCTCCTTAAAATGTAACAAAATTATAATAATCAGGTTACATTCATGTAACCTGATCAAAAACCAAAAAATACTCTACAACAATTTCTTACTATAACATATAAATTAATCATTTTTTGCTATGATTACCCCAATAATATTATGGATGGATACAACATGAAACATTTAAAAAAACTTTCAACAATGGCAACTGCAACTGGTCTTGGTGCACTTTTAGCCACTGGTGTTACAGGTTGTTTTAGTAATAATCAACAACAGCAAGAAGAACAAAAAGCTCAAAATGCATTTGTCATCATAGAAGAAACTGCTCCTGGCAAATATAAGATAAAAGATGAGTTTCCAGCAGAAGAAACGCGTATCGTACTCAAACAGCTTGATGGTACTGAACGAGTATTGACCAAAGCTGAAATGGATGCATTGGTCGCTGAAGAATCAGCCAAAATTGACAATGGTACTTCCAAGTCTCACTAAAGCACAGGATGCTCAAATGTCACAGCAAGGCGGAATGGGATTGGGAGAAGTACTACTCGCTAGTATGGCAGGAGCAGTAATTGGTTCTTGGATAGGATCTAAACTATTTGGCAACCAAAACTATCAAAATAATAGAAAAGCAGGATATAAATCTCCTTCTACCTATTCAAAAAGTCAAAAAAGTTTTAATACTGCTAAAAAAGCAAGTGCTAAAAGAAGCGGATTTTTTGGAAATAAAAGTTCATCAAGCCGTACTGGCGGTTTCTTTGGTGGTTAAGTAATGTTAAACCTACAAAAAACCACTCCTCTAGACACAGAGTACTTAGAATCACTTGGATTTATCTGGCATACTGACAATGATGAAAGCAGTTATATCTCTGATGAACTGATTGTGATCACTGAAGATGAAGCTGAAGCATACTATGAAGCGACCAATACACTCTATGATATGTATATAGAAGCGGCTGAACATGTGATAAAAAATAATCTATTTCATGAGATCGGTATCCCTTTTAACCTTGTAGAAGTAATCAAAGAGTCATGGGAGAATGATGTACACTGGCATCTTTACGGACGTTTTGATCTGGCAGGTGGTGTAGATGGTAAACCCATCAAACTTTTAGAGTTTAATGCAGATACTCCTACTGCTCTATTTGAAACTGCCATTATACAATGGGCTATGCTCAAAAAAAATGGCCTTGAAGAAGAGAGTCAGTTCAATGCCCTATATGAATCACTTGTAGACAACTTTAAACGTCTGGTGACTCTGGAAGAAGATGTTTCTACTTTTGAAGAACGTTATGACGGATGGAATTTTCTTTTTACGTCGATCAAGGGAAATTCAGAAGAGGAAAATACGGTAAGACTGCTTCAACATATTGCTACAGAAGCAGGTTTCAACACAGAGTTTGCTTACATTGATGATATAGAGTTCTCTACCGGAAGACGGTATCTTTTATGAAAATAAGAACTATGAACTTTGGTTCAAACTCATCCCTTGGGAGGACATCGCACTGGAAGAGTCAGATCTGGCAATGCTTCTTACCAATATCATTAAAAACCAAAAAGCAATCATCTTTAACCCGGCCTATAGCCTGCTTTTTCAATCTAAAGGTTTACTAAAGATCCTCTGGGATCTCTATCCTAACCACCCTCTTCTGCTTGAAAGTGCTTTTGAACCTTTAGAAGGTAAAAAGCAGGTTAAAAAACCTGTGTTCGGAAGAGAAGGCGGCAGTGTAAGTATCTTGGATGAAAATGCTAATGATGTAGAAACTGTAGCAGGTGACTATGACAATCATAAAATGGTTTACCAGGCTTACACAGAATTACCAACAGATACACAAGGTCAATCCTATCAGGCAGGCGTATTTTATGCCTATGAAGCATGTGGACTCGGTTTTAGAAAAGGTGGAAAGATCCTAAATAATATGTCTAAATTTGTGGGTCATATTGTTCAATGATAAATCATTGTTTAAAGTGCAATGAGCTCTCCCGTCTCTCTTTTTATTTCTTGCTGAATCATTAGGGCATTAAAATAGTATTCTAATTGCTTGCTCTTAACTTCCAATGTTCCTATTTCACGTTGGTTAACCTGAAACAGATTACTTGAACCAACTTCATATTTTTTATTTTCAATTTTTTCAAGTGACTCAACTATTTTAGTTTCTTTATTCCCTAGATCTATATTTTGATTGACAATATCTAATGAATACATTAAATTTCTAAGATTCGTTTTTAATTCTAATATTAATCTATTTTTTTCTTCTTCAAGTTGAGTGATAGTTTTTTCTATCTCAATCTTCTTTCCTTCATAGCTTTGTCTCTCCAGCGGAATCTCAAATTGTAATCCAACTTTGATACCCTCTCCATATTGCATATCACGCACTCCATATGCAAAAAAGTTTAACTTAGGATATTTTGATAAATTATTATATGCATCATCTAAATCTAATTTGGTTCTTTTATACTCTAAAGCTTTAAGGTCGGGTCTACTCTTCAAAGCTTTACTAATTACATTTTGTAAAATTATCTTTTCCTTCTTTAACCTTTTTAATGTAGGTAGATCGTACTTTAAATCAAATTCTTTTTCAGATATGTTCATATATTTTAAAAATGTTTGTAATGCTTGACTATAACTATTTTTTGTTCTAAGAACTCTTTGTTCGCGACTAATTATTTGTTGTTGTGCCTCCAGCAATGCAACCTCTGAGAGATCTCCTGAATCTACCTTTGTCACAATAAAACTATTTCTTTTTTTTGCCTTATACAATAATCTTTCTTCAAGCTTTACAAGTTCACTATAATATAGAAGTTGATAATATGAAATCACTATATGAGCATACAAATTTCTCAAATTATTTTGTGATTCAAATGTCGATTTAGTTGCATTTATGTTGGCAGAATCAAGATTATATTTTCGTTCATTCATGTCATTAAATAATGAAAATACAGGTACTTTAACTCCCATACGCAATTCCCCTTCACTTCCAGTTTTAATATTGTTATATTCTTGAATGCCTTCGGCTTTCCTATATCCCAAAATAAATTCTGTTCCATTTTCTATTGGCTTGCTTAAGGAAATATCAGAAAATTCACCCGTACTTATCGGGTATTCTTTTTTATCATGTTCTGCATATAATTTCGTATCAAAACCTCCTTTAGCTGTTTGAATACGTGCTGTATCTATGAATTGCTGTCCTATCGCACCGTAGATATAAGGATTTTTTTCTGTTAGGTAGCGTTCAATATGTTCAACTGTAAAGATTTCTTTACATAAGGCATCCTGAGAAAAAAGAAAAATATACATACAATATGTTAAAAGTTTTTTTTTCATTACTTTTTCTCCGGCATAGCCATGTTAGAAGGGAATCCATTCATCAAACGCCATATTTCATACCAAATTGGCACGCTTGACAAAGCAACCCACGCAGTTGCATTTGTACCTATCCTAAGTTCTTCTTGAGAAGGCCATGGTTCGTTTGGATCTTCAACAACATATGCATAGTAAAATCCTTGCTCATGTAAAACGGGGTCAACATTTTTAATAATACCTCCAAAAGTACCAAACCTTATTTCTGGCCATCCAGGGATATGCAATACTGGCCAACCATAGAACCTGATTCTTACAGGTAATCCCTCTTTAATAAGTGGCATATTAAAGTCTGATACTTTTAGCAAAAGTGCACTTGTCGTAACATCAGGTGAAAAACTTATAATAGGTTTGACCTTTTTTTATATAAGTGTTTTTATCGTTTTCCAGGATTCTCATCACAAAACCATCTTTTTGAGAAATAACTGATGATGTTTCATACCTGGAAATTTCAGTAAGATGTTTTTCTAAATCCCTTTTTAAAATATTTAGACGCGTTTCAACTGATAATCTATTATTTTCAAGTGTTCTTATCTGATTTTCAATTTCTTCTAAAAAGTGATCTTTTTCCTGTTGAAGGATAGATAAATGACGCTTTTGCACCTCAATATCTATTTCTATTTTGTCAAATTGTGTTTTAGCATTAATATAATCATTTTCAGATTTTTCATAATTCTTTCTTGATTCTATTTTCTGAAGATAAAGCTGTTTGATTCTATGAAAATGATTTAATACAACTTCATAGTTTTTCTTTTCTGCTTTATATTTAAGCCGTAGACTTTTCAACTGCTCTTCTGCTTGAAGATAGCGTTTATCGTATAGATCTATACGTATTTTTCTCTGTGTAAGAAGACTGGTTTTTTTCTGCTTTAATACGATTAATTCATCTTCTATATTTTGATGTTGCTGTTCAAAATCTTCTTTCATTTTATAAACACGTGTTTTGTAATCCTTATCAGGATCAATCATTTCAAAAAGTTTAGTTCCTTTCTGAACATGTTCATTTTCTGAAACATAGAACGTATCAATAAAACCGTCAATGGGTGCGGAAATAGATTGTATTCTCTGGGTAGGATCATAGGCAATCACTGTACCCTCTCCCTGAACTGTTTGCCTCCAAGGCAAAAAAAGAATCGCCACAAAAAAAAGAATAAGTACAAAAATAAAACGTCCTATTTGATTTACAAAAGGATTTGTTTGAACAAGTTTTAATGAATCAAATTCAAATCTATCCATCTTTCTTTTCCTCTAATCCTACTGACAACTTATTGACTTTATAAACCCCTTCAACCATATCATAAATATAATCAAGCTGTTTTGCAAACCCTTTTAGTGCATAGGTAATAGAAGTAACAATAATTTCAGCTGCAACAAATTCTCCCAAAGGCAAACTGCCATTGATCACAAGATACCCCCCAATGATCAAAAATATACTAAAAATGAATCCTTCTGCAAAAAAAGTAAATCCCAATTGTCTGATGATAATCTCAAATAACTTTTGTCTAGCCTGTGCATACCTCCCTAAGCAGGTGTTAAATTTTGATAGAATTTCTTTTTGTGTACCTTCTTCTTCATTAATATGCTGTAAAAAATAAATTGTATTGTGTTTTGCATCTGAACGAGTTAATGCAGCATGTGCTGCATTGCGTCCAAGCAAAATCAACACAACAATATATGAAGAAAAGAAGAGAACACCTGTACCAAATAAGATCGGATCAAATGCAAGTAATAAAAGAAGACTTACAAAGATTTTAATTATCACTCCTAAGCCATCAAGCAAAAGAATAGGAAAGAACTTTTGAATCGATGTAATATCAAAAAAATAGTTCATTAATTTTCCATGTTTAATTTGATCAGTCTTATCCTCATGATCAAGATTTATTGCTTTTGTCGCAATCTCAATTCCCCTCATAAGAAAAACTTTCTGTTGAAACTTTTCAATAATATACTCTTTGAGTAGTTGCAATATTGTTATAAATACAAATAAAACAAGGATTATTGATCCTAAAACAACAATGGACAGAGAAGCATGCGCCAATACACTATTTATCACAATTGCAGATGCAAGAGGAATAGATAATACTAGCACCGCATCAATGATAGAATAATAAAATAAATGAAAAATATTTTTTCGATCTTCTTCAATTATTTTTTTCACAAAATCAATTACAATCTCATTCAATTTCATCAAAAAACCTTTATAAAAACCCCATTGTTTAACTAATTTTTTAATCAAAAAACCAAGTATATCATATAATATAATCTTAATCTCTCTATGACTATATCACACTTATGACTCGAGGCCGGTAAGACTCATATCTAATGATTTCATGTAAATAATACAAAGTCTAATAAATCATTTTATGAGTATCGATCATCGAGTAAAATTAAGTATAAATTCGTAAAAAAAGACGTTATTAAATAAAGTCACCTTTCTCTGATGTTAATCCTTTTTGCATCAATTTTGAGAAAAAAGAACTGATACGCTTATCCTTGGTTGGTGCAATGGTATTGATCAGAGCAAAATGTTCTACACGTTTGTCTAAGAATCCTGTATCAAATTTTCCTTCCTGAAAATCTTTATCACATACTATTTCTTTATGTAATGGAATGTTGGTTATAAGCCCTTCAATATCGATATTCATCAAGAGCTCTTTTTGCCTTTTTGACGACACCTTCCCAGTCCAATGCCCACACGATAAGTTTGCCTATCATAGAATCATAATTTGTAGGTATAGAGTATCCACCATATACGCTTGTATCTAGCCTTACACCTGGACCTCCAGGAGTTAAGTACTCTCCAATCGTTCCAAATGATGGCATGAAATTATTCATCGGATCTTCTGCATTAATTCTAAACTCAATAGCATATCCTCTAAATACAATCTCCTCTTGTACAAAATGAAGTTTATCACCTTCTGCTATTTGGATCATACGTTGTACTATATCAACACCAGTTATGATCTCTGTGACTGGATGCTCAACCTGAATACGTGTATTCATTTCAATAAAGTAGATATTGTCTTTTTCATCGAGCAAAAATTCAATCGTTCCTACATTCTCATACCCTAAACGATAGATGGCTTTTGTAGCAATACGATTGATCTCTTTTCGTGTAGCATCATTGAGACTTGGAGAAGGTGCAATTTCGATTACTTTTTGATGACGTCTTTGGATGGAACAGTCTCTTTCTCCTAAATGCACAACATTTCCAAATTTATCTGCTATGATTTGTACTTCAATATGTCTGGGATTGCTTACAAATTTTTCTATAAATACATCACCATTTCCAAAATACTTTTTTGCCTCATTTGTCGCAGCATCAAAAAGTGCACCAAACTCCTTAGCCTCATGTACTACACGCATTCCACGGCCTCCACCGCCAAATGCTGCTTTAATAATAATAGGTAACCCGATCTCCTGAGCAATTTTTTCTGCCTCTTTTTTATCTGATATAGGTGCTGATGTCCCCTCAAGTACAGGTACGCCTATCTCTTTCATAGCATTTTTTGAAGTGATTTTATCTCCAAAAAGCTCAATGTGTTCTGCTTTTGGTCCAATGAAAATAATTCCGTTCTTATCACATGCTCTAGCAAAATCAGCACTTTCAGATAAAAATCCGTACCCTGGATGGATAGCAGTACATTTTAACTCTTTAGCGATCTTGATAATATTTTCATAATCAAGATAAACTTCCACAGGATGACCTTCTAGCAAGACACTGTTGTCTGCTTTTTTTACCCATGGACCCTTACTGTCTACTTCTGAATGAATAACAACACTGGTAATGTCCAACTCTTTACATGCCCTAATGATACGTAGTGCGATCTCGCCACGATTGGCTATTAAAATTTTTGATATTTTTTGACCCATTGAATTTCCTTCAATATTTTTTTGTGTATTGTAAAGATTTCAATACTTTATCTCTACACTATTTTTGTACTATTAGTTATCATTTATTTTCATTATTATTATCTAAAGTTGTTATTATTATGATACAAAGAGTTTCATTACAAAATTAATTGAGACAATATGAATAATAATAAAATAAGTTGTAGGATTCCCCCTTTTTTAAGAGGGAATTTTAGGTTTTTGGTTACTCGCCTTGTCCTAGAGAGTAAGCACGCTCACCATCTTCGAATGCATAAAGATTTTCAGTTTTGATCACTTCAATACCTGCTTCATCAATTCTGTTCATCATATCTGTGATGTCACCATTTGTGATTACATCACCTTGGTTTTTCGCATAGAAACGACATCTCCAGTGGTCAGTTAAGAAAGTCTCAGGGTGACCATTTGGATAGACTTTTTGACCACGGTTAGAGATCATTTTAAGTGCTATGTTAGTACCTTCAGTAAGCTCAACTAGTTTATCACCAATTGTATTTGCATCACAGTCGTCTTTAGTAAAGATATCACAACCGATAAGATTCATTTTTGTGTCTCTTACATTTGTAAGTACAGGTTTTTTGATTTTGATCGCTTTGTCATATTTTACAGCTGCAAGTGTTGATGGTTTTTGACCAAGTCTCTCGATAACTGCATCAGCAAACTCTTTAGTTCCAACTTCTGTATGCTCTCTACCTTCAGCTTTAAGTTTTCTGGCAAGGTCATACGTTACGATACCGTCTTCGATCGTTTTAAGCCAAGCATTGTGAACTTTTTCTGCTACTTCGGGTTGACCCACTTGTACCATCATCATTACACCTGAAAGTAAAAGTCCTGATGGATTCGCTTTGTTTTGACCAGCGTGACGTGGAGCAGAACCGTGGATCGCTTCATACATCGCAATATCATCACCAACATTCGCACCCGGTGCAATACCAACTGAACCTGTCATAAGTCCAAGAATATCCGTTGCAACATCACCATAAAGGTTAGGCATTAGAACCATATCAAACTCTTCAGGTGCATCTACCAGTTTCGCCATACCGATATCGATAATCCAATCATCCGCTTGAATTTCAGGATAGTTTTTAGCTGTTTCATAGAATACTTTTACAAATAAGACCATCAGTGATCTTCATGATGTTATCTTTGATCATACAAGTGATTCTTTTTCTTCCATATGCTTTTGCATATTCAAATGCATATTGACAAATTTTTTCACAACCTGGTCTTGTAATAATTTTTAGACACTGAGTTACTTCTGGAGTTTGTTGATGCTCAATTCCTGCATAAAGATCTTCTTCATTTTCACGAATAGTAACAACATTCATACCTGGATATCTTGAAGGTATAAATGGATTATAAGAGATAGCAGGACGAACGTTAGCGTAAAGACCTAAAGTTTTACGGATAGTAACATTTAAACTTTTGTATCCACCACCTTGAGGTGTTGTGATAGGTGCTTTAAAAAGAACTTTGTTTTTCTTGATAGAATCCCAAGCTTCTTGAGCAATACCAGAACTATTACCAGCAAGATAAACTTGTTCACCCACTTCAATATGTTCCCATTCTACATCAGCACCAGCAGCATCAAGTATTCTAATACTTGCATCCATAATCTCAGGACCGATACCGTCACCACTTGCTACTGTAATTGTTTGCTTTGCCATTTTTATTCCTTTTATAATCAATTAATATATAAACTCTCTTAGAAGCTACATCTTAATAGCTTCCACCTAAATCTAATTCTTCTAGATTATCTTGAACCAATTTTTCCCATCAGAAAAACTTGCAAGCATTATAATTAATTTGTTAGACTAATATTCTTCACAAATATTGTTACTTTAGTTATCTTTTTTTATTTTATTAATTATCCATTTTTAAGATTATTTTTATCTAAAATTTGTATTATTGCATTATGAAACAAGAAACTTTAGATAAAAAAATAAAAATCTCAAATGACTTAATGTTCTACTTCTATAAGCACATAGAGACAGATATCAACATTGATGAGTTGGCAGATCATTTCAAGATCAATAAATTTTATATGCATCAGATCTTTAAAGAAGTGTTTGGACGCAATATTTATGAAAGTATTAAATCTATTCGTCTTCAAAAGGCCTCTAATCTTTTGTTGACAAATAAATACTCCACTATTTCCAAAATAGCCAATGAGTGTGGCTACAGTTCTCAAACATCTTTCATTCGTGCATTTAAAGAACGTTTTTCCATGACACCTAACAAATGGAGAAAGGGTGGGTACAAGGAGTATTCACATAAAATTCTTTTGCAATCACCAAATGCACAAGCTTCCACAGCCAGTTTTGAACTGATCCAGCCCCAAATCGTGAAAATGCCACAGCAGACCGCATATTACATCCGTCATAGAGGCTATGGATATGATAAATCAAAACTCACGTGGCAAAAAATTCAAACCTGGGTTTATCAGAATGAGCTAAAGGACTATAAAGAGATGTCACTTTTTCATGATAACCCAACAATCACACCCTTAGATGAATGTCACTATGTGGCATGTGTCGTACCAGATGATGAAAATGAGGTAAAAGATGAACGTTTACCAAAGTTCAATATCTCAGGTGGTGTCTATGCTAAGTTTGATCTGGAAGGGAAAAGAGGAGATCTGCTGAAGTTTATTCACTGGGTATATCATGAATGGCTGCCTAAAAGTGAGTATCAGACAACAACGAAACCGCCTTATGCGATCTATCACAAAAACCATTATCTTAATAAAGATGAGGAATTTGCGATCAGTTTTTATTTGTCGATCAAGTTTTAAGTGTAGCTAACGTTATGGGAGCACAACCTTTTAAGGTTATCTACTCTTTTGAATGTAATAACACTTGGGTGTCACTGATGATACATTTTCCACCATATTTGTCTATAAAAGCCCTGAGCTTCTCTATCATTCTGGTGAACTTCTCTTCATTACATAAAGTAAATACATACGTATTGCTAAGGATATCATGCGCATCATCTGCGGTTTTGAGTCCGTGACCTCCAGCTCCCTCAATATCTCTAATGATGGTATAGCCGGTTACATTACCTTTTTTAAATAAATCCAATAATCTATTTAAATAAATAGATTCAATGATTACTTCAACTTTTTTCATTTTTTTCATAATTAACCCCACAAAATAGTTATAAAATAGTAGTATAGCGGTATCCCTAAAGAGATATTAAAAGGGAAAGTTACCGCTAAACTTAATGGTAAATAGAGACCTGGATTAGCTTCAGGTACAGATAACCTCATAGCTGCAGGAACTGCAATATAAGAAGCACTTCCGCTAAGTAATGCCAGTAATAAGAGTATCTCCTTTTGTCAATTCAAAGAAGTACCCTAATAGAATACCAACAGATGCATTAAATATTGGCATAGCTATTGCAAATACTAATGAGGAATATACCGACCTTCTTTAATTCATAAATCCTTTTTGCAGCAACCAATCCCATATCAAGAAGGAAAAATGCAAGCATACCTTTAAATAAAGTTCCAAACAATGGCTCCATAGAATCCCAGCCTTTTTGTCCAGTCACAATACCGATGATCAAAGCACCTACCAATAAAAATACAGATGGATTTAAAAAGGCTTCTCTAAAAATTTCTTTCCAATCCGTCTTTTTATTATCTTTATCATCAGAACCTTTAGTAAATAATGCTGCAAAGACAAGTCCTACAACAATAGCCGGAGACTCCATAAGTGCCATTCCTGCTACCATATAACCTCCATATTCCACACCAATGGTTTGAAGATATGTGATACCCGTGATGAAAGTTACCGCACTAATTGATCCATATGTTGCAGCAATAGCAATTGCATTATAGTTATCCAATTTAATACGTAAAATAAAATAGCTATATATTGGCACAATTATTGCCATGGCAATTGCTAAAAAAAGTGCCGTGAATATATATGTGTTTATACCACTATGAGAAAGTTCATATCCTCCATGAAGCCCGATCGCTATCAAAAGATACAATGAAAAAAGTTTAGGTAAAGGTTGAGGAATAGTTAGTTCTGATTTGAAAAAAACAGCTAACATACCAAGTAAAAAGAATAATATTGGTGGATTTAAAATATTTTGAAGTATTAAATCTATATTCATGTAATAAATCTCCTAAAAAAATTTAGTGACAAGCAGTGCACCGGTAGGGTGCAATACTCAGTATACGATTACTTAGATAGCGTCAATGATCGCATTCAATGTAGCTGAAGGTCTCATTGCTTTAGATGCCAATTCATCATTTGGATGGAAGTATCCACCAACATCTTGAGGCTTACCTTCTACTGCAAGAAGCTCTTCCATGATCTTAGCTTCGTTCTCTTTAAGTGCTTTAGCCACTGGAGCGAATTTCTCAGCCAGTTCTGCGTTTGAACCGTTTGCAAGTGCCTCTGCCCAGTATTGTGCCAAGAAGAAGTGAGATGCTTTATTATCTGGCTCTCCTACTTTTCTACCTGGCTCTTTAGAGTTATCAAGGTAACCGTTGTTTGCTGCATCCAGACCTTCAGTAAGTGCTTTAAGTTTAGCATCGTCATGTTTTTGACCGATGAATCTTAATGACTCAGCCAATGCCAAGAACTCACCAAGTGAATCCCATCTTAAGTGACCCTCTGCAAGGAATTGGTCAACGTGCTTAGGAGCTGATCCACCCGCACCAGTCTCATACAATCCACCACCAGCGATCAATGGAACGATTGAAAGCATTTTAGCAGATGTTCCAAGCTCTAGGATCGGGTACATATCAGTCAAGTGGTCTCTAAGAACGTTACCTGTTACAGCGATAGTATTTTCACCTCTTCTGATTCTCTCATTTGTAAATCTAGTCGCATCAGTCACTTTCATGAATTGAATGTCTAGTCCTGTTGTATCGAAATCTTTTAAATATGCGTTCACTTTTTTGATAAGTTCTGCATCGTGAGCACGATTTGCATCTAGCCAGAATACTGCAGGAATTCCCTCAAGTCTAGTTCTTTCTACTGTTAATCTTACCCAGTCACGAATTGCAACATCTTTAGTACGAGCAAGTCTCCAGATATCTCCTGCTTCACACTCAAAGCTCATAAGTACACCATCTTCACCAGTTACAGTTACTGTACCTGCTTCAGCAAGTTCGAAAGTTGTTGGGTGAGAACCGTACTCTTCTGCTTTTTGAGCCATAAGACCGATATTTTGCATTGTACCCATTGTAGATACATCGTATTGACCATGCTTAACACAGTCAGCTACCATCTCTGCGTGGAACATAGCGTAAGTAGAATCAGGAATAACTGCAACTGTCTCTAGTGCAGCACCTGTTCTATCCCACTGTTTACCACCTTCTCTTACCACTACTGGCATAGAAGCATCGATAATGACATCGTTAGATGCGTTGAAGTTTGTTTGACCTTTATCAGAATCAACCATTGCGATCTTTGGAGCATCTGAATCAACTGCTGCCTGGAACGCTGCTTTGATCTCAGCTTCTTTAGCGTGACCTTTGATCTTTTTCTCTAAGTCTGACATACCCATGTTTGGATTAACACCCACTTCTTTGAATGTGTCTGCATATGTAGCGAATACATCTGCAAAGAAGATCTCAAATGCGTGACCGAACATAATTGGGTCAGAGATCTTCATCATAGTCGCTTTCAGGTGTAGTGACCAGATAAGGTCTTTTGCTTTTGCATCTTCGATTGTTTGTTTGTAAAACGCTCTTAGTGCAGCTACTGACATGAATGTACCATCAAGTACTTCACTAGCAACACCTTTAATAGAAGTCAACTCTTTACCGTTAAGTGCGATTGTTACTTTTTGGTCTTTATCAAGTGTTACAGACTTTTCATGTGAAAAGAAATCGCCTTTTCCTTCCATGTGTGCAACATACGCTTTTGAGTTTTCAGCGAATGCTCTAAGTCTGTGTGGGTTCTTCTGTGCAAATCTTTTTACTGCTTTTGCAGCACGTCTGTCTGAGTTTCCTTCTCTTAGTACCGGGTTTACCGCTGAACCTAAACAAGTAGCATATTTAGCTTGAATAGCTTTCTCTTCATCTGTTGTCGGGTTTTCAGGATAGTTAGGAATATCGTAACCTTGACCTTGAAGTTCAGCGATACAATCTTTAAGTTGACCTGCAGAAGCTGAAATATTTGGAAGTTTAATGATGTTCCCATCTGGTTGTAGAACAACCTCACCTAGTTTAGAAAGCTCATCTTCTGCAAGACCCATTGCTGCAAGTACTCTTCCTGCCAATGAGATATCGCTTTCTACTACTTCTACACCTGCCGCTTGTGTAAATGCATTTACGATTGGTAACAGTGAATAGGTAGCCAACGCTGGCGCTTCATCGATCTTTGACCATATGATTTTTGGTAATTGTGACATTTTTGTTCCTTATTGTTTGATATAGGTGTAGAATAGTAACTAGTTTTCAAACACTAAATATAAAATAAAGAATATATTAGAAATTATTTTAACTATTTGTTTCAATAATACACATTTATGTATAACTATAAGTATTAAATATACATTAGATAATAAAATAAATCCTTATATAATATTAAAAAATTGACTTATTTTTATTATTTTAATAGAAATAACAATCTCTCTGTTTACATTCATTTAACTTCTACAGATTATAATTCCGCTCGATGAATATTTTGTCAATGATAATACACAAGGCATATATATGTATAGTACCATAAAACAGTTTGTAGAGAATACTAAATTTCAAAACTTTATTACAGGGATTGAATTTCCTTAGCATTATCACAATGGATTTTGAGACGTTAAAAAGTTTTTTCACAGATGGACATTCTGTATGATACAACAATCCCAGTTTAAACAACTTCTTATGTGGGTTGTTCTGCTCATTGCCACTATCGTATTATTCGAATTGAGTCAGTTTGATGTTTGGATTGAGGATTTCTTTTATGATTTTAATGCACACCAATGGGCTGTAAATAGGAACGAACCTATAGAGGAATTTATCTTTTACAGCGGAATCAAAAAGTTGTTGATACTCTTCGCAGTTAGCATTTTGATAGCATTGGTCTTTTTTCGTAAAAGACAATGGGTACAATCTTATCGAACAGGCTTGATCATTGTATTATTGTCAGCCATTTTTGTACCAGCTGTTGTTGGTGGTTTAAAGGAAATCAGTAATACTCCCTGTCCAAAAAATATCAAGCATTACTGTGGTGACTATCCTGATATCAAAGTATTTGACACCTATCCAGAAAACTTCAAGCAAAAGTGTAAAATTCGTTGCTGGCCTGCAGGGCATGCCAGTGGTGGTTTTGCTCTGATGTCACTCTTTTTTCTTTTCAAATCACAAAAAAACAAAAGAAGATCTATCATTTTTGCGTTAATAATCGGTTTTAGCATGGGCACATACAAAATGCTTATAGGTGATCACTTTTTGAGTCATACTATTATCACCATGTTATTGGCATGGATAACCATCTTAAGCATCAGTATTTTGATGAACAAGAGACTAAAAGTAACATAATAATTATGTAGTACTAGTTCTTTACCCTAAATAGTGTTCCTTTAGTATGTTTACCATTCACCAGATAATCATAGGCTGTAGAAAGGTCAAATCCACTACATAAAAACATGTCTCGTTTTTTATTTATAAGGAAGTCTGCAGCAACAAGCTTGGTGACTATACCGCCTGATGCAAATTCATTATTGGGTGTATAAGATGCACTAAGTTCCTCTTCTGAAATACTATTCACTTCTTTTAAAATTTTTGCATCAGGGTTTTCACTTGGATTACTATCATAATAACCATCAATATCACTCAAAATAATTAACAGATCTGAGTTAGTGTGATGGGCTACTCTTGCAGCAAGTTGATCATTATCACCAAAAAGCTGCTCAGGTGTACTTGAGATATCATTCTCATTAACAATAGGAATAATATCTTCTTGAATTGCTGTATTGATGATCTGTCTAAATATCTCTGTACGTTTTCTAGAATCAAAATCATCTTCAGTTAAAAGAATTTGAGCAATATCGGTATCATATATATCAAACTTTCTTTTGTAAGAGCTCATAAGTATAGGCTGTCCAATTGCAGCTAATACTTTCTTTCCGATATGTTCTCTTTTATCTAGTTTTAAAGCAGTATATCCTGCTGCCACTGCCCCAGAAGTTACAAATATAACTTCATGTTTTTTTCCTACTTCTACAATAAAAGAAACAAGATTAAGCATACGCTCTTTTGCTATCACACCGTTCTGTGTCAACACAGAACTTCCTACTTTTATAACTACTCTGTTATATTTATTCATATTGACCTTAATTCATTTTTTATATAGTGGACGATAATAACAAAATAACTTTAAGGGTAAATTAGTAAGCGTTATATCTAACAAATCGTATGTGCTAAAAGTGTATACAATCATTAAATTTGTGTTATATCTTGTGCACTAGGGTTTTCCACTTCATCTTTATCTTCTTTCTCACATTCTATAGAAACAATCTCAACTTCATTACTGTCTATACGTGCAGCAGTAAGCTTTCCACCCCATACACAACCAGTATCTAACGCTAATACATGTTCATCTTCATAAAAGCCCAAAGTTGACCAATGACCAATAATAATACGTAGATCAATATCTTTACGATTCTGACATTCAAACCAAGGCTTCAATCCCTTTTCTCTTAGCTCATCTGTTAGGTGGACCTTTTTGATCAAAATCAAGTCTATGATCACCATAACAAAAACGCATACGTGTAAATGCACTGACAATGTAACGATCAATATCTATAAGACTTGCATCCCTGTTAAAACGATTACTCCCTTGTTTTAACATTTGCTCCAACCAAACATCTGCATGATCACTTTGCAGTTTCTCTTCCACAGTTTTTGCATACATCATCGCCATACCCAGATCAAACTCAGGAGAGATACCTGCATGTGCCATACAAAAACCAAGTTGATAATCTACATGTAAGAATTTTTGTCCTCTAAGCCAATCTATAAGCTTTTTTGCTTCTGGTGACTCAAGTATAGGTGTCAATGGTTGGATTGGATTTTTTGATCCCATAATACGCTGCTATAAGGCTAATATCATGATTACCCAGAACTATCTCAACATTTTCTTTAATGCTATAAAGATATTCCAATGTCTCTAAGGAACCTTCACCTCTGTTGACTAGATCACCGGCGATCCAAAGTTTGTCCTGTGTGACATCAAAGTCTATCTTCTCCAGTAATGCTCTAAAAGATTTATAGCACCCTTGTATATCACCTATAGCCCAAACTGCCATTAAGTGTATCCTAATTGTTTTTTATACTCAGCTACTTTCTCTGCAAACGTCATCTTTGCATATGCAGCTGAAGGTGAAGGCAGATAGACTGTTTCTATATTCAAGTGTGAAAAATGTGTTTTAAAAAGTGCTTCTGCCTTTTTCCCCGTAAAGGCCAATTTGGTAATGCTGGGATAATCTTCTAAAAAAGCGGCTAAATCATTCACTTCTTCATTTTCCAAGGAACTGTCAAGAGAGCTCTCTCTACTGCAAACTTTTATCATGTCCCAAAGTCCAAACTTACACTCTTTGAGTAACCAGATTTTCTGGTCACGGTTATTCACAGGATACATAGTCACAGCCTCAAGGATCTTCCAAAATTGATTTCGTGGATGTGCATAATAAAAATTCTTTTCAAAAGACTGGATACTTGGGAAAGAACCCAGTATCAGTATCTTGTGTATCATTAAATACAATAGGTTTAAAAGGATGTTCTAAAGTTTCACTCATACTACTACTTACATGCCTTACGCATATTTTGCACGATAAGTACCAACAGTGCCATAGAAAAGATCTTAAAATTGATCTCACTTCCTTTGTGTGTGTTGATGAAGGCTACAGATTTTGTTGTCTCCACACCCTGTTCCTGCATTGCAATAATATCTGGTATATAGTACTGTGAAAAAAGCAGTCCTGTTGCCAACACAAAAAAGGTCGCTACTTGTGTCAAAGTATCTCTTTCAAACTTTTTAAACTTATACCCTTCATACAGTACCACAGAAATGAGTACAACATTTACCAGATAAGAGAGTCTTAAAAAGTTCTCAGTCATGATCTGCCCCTCTTGGAAGCGAGTTAAAATATCCGTTCCCAGCCATTGGTCTGTATTAAATGTAACGGGTGCTACTACGATACCAGCAAAAAGTCCTGCTCCGAACATTGCACTTAGCAGTATAAGGTATGCCATAGTCAGCATTCTAAAATATTTATTCATTATTCTTTCCCTTATTAAAGTTAATTACAAATCCACGGTCAAAGCCTGCAAGATCTTTGTAAAATTTTATGTATTCTACACCGATTTTATTAACAAACTCTTGTATTGGTTCTTTTTGATCATACCCCATCTCACAGGCAAGATACTTAATACCTCTATTCTTTACATCCAAGATGATCTGTTTTAGTAACTCATCTCCAACTCTTCCGCCAAAAAGTGCTTCTTTTGGCTCATAGTCAATCACATTGGATTCAAGTAAAAAATCTTCAGCAATATAAGGAGGATTGGAAACCACCAACTCCAATGCTTCTGGTACTTCATCTATAAGATTGGACTTACGAAGTTCTATCTGTTGGCTCAATCCAAATGTTTCGATGTTCTTCCCTGCCACTTTAAGTGGTGTATCACAAATATCTGTAGCGATAATATGAAGCTTTGGAAACTTACGTGCCAACACAATAGAGATAGCACCTGATCCAACACCTATTTCAGCGATACATGTAATATTTTCTTTTTCTATAATCTCCGCTACCAGATCTATGAGTATCTCTGTCTCAGGCCGTGGGAATAAGCACACCCTCTTCCACTTCCAAATGGATGTCATAAAAACTGGCTGATCCTACGATGTATTCGTAAGGTTCATGTGCTGCTCTTCTTTGAATGAGCTGCTTAAAATCCCTCTATATCCGTAATCTTCTTACTATCATGTATCAGTAAATACGTACGGTCTTGTTCAAGATGATAAGCCAAAAGTAACTCTGCTTCAAAAGCAGGACGTTCACAGGCCTCTTTAAGTTGCTTCTCTTGCCCAAGTAGAGTCCTTCTTTAATCGTCATTTCTGTCCATATGTGCAAAAATACCATCTTTTGGCAATGTCTTCTTCTTCACCTGCTATAGTATTGGATGCATCAAAACCTAACTCTTTGAGTCTTTCAAGTACTGGTGGATGTGTATAGTAAAAGAAGATCACCAAAGGATGTGACTTTGGAAATGATTTGTTTTCAGTAACAAGTTTCATCAGTGCAGATACCAGATTTTCTTTTCCACCCATCTGTGAACCATACTCATCTGCAGCATACTCATTATGACGGCTAACATAAGACATAAATGGTGTAAACACAAAACTTAAAAGTGGCAATAATAACATTAGCATCGCTATCTGTACTCCTGCTTCAGGAACGACACCCATCTGTGTAAACAGTGTATCTGGCAAATGACCAAAGAGATAAAATGCTATAAAAAGAAGTACTCCCATAAGTCCTATGTTTTTCCAAATGTCACCATGTGTAAAATGTCCTAGTTCATGTCCAAGTACTGCAAGTAGTTCTTTGGTATTTAGTTTTTCTAAAAGTGTATCAAAAAGTACAACACGTTTACTCTTACCCAAGTCCACCAAAAAATGCATTGAGACGGCTGTCACGTTTACAGGCATCCATCACAAAGATACCGTCACTTTTAAGTCCTGCCTGATTCATCATCGCTGTGATCTTCTCTTTGAGTTCACCTTCTTCAAGTGGAGAGAACTTGTTAAACAGTGCCATAAATGTAGGCGCCAATAGATTTGCCAGTATTGCTACAGTAAACATGGCTGCAAAACCCCAGATCCACCATGTTTCATAGCTATCTATGATCCAAGATAAAAGTGCAAAAACAGCTCCACCCAAGAATGAAAAACAACAGACTTGATTTTAACAGTATCAATAACAAACATTTTTGCAGTCATTTTATTAAATCCAAAATCTTCATCAATCTTAAACTTTTGGTAAAGTTCAAAAGGAAGTCCTATGATGAAATTAACAATGATAAAACCAAAAAGAAATACGACTGCATGCATAATACTTCCTTCTATTTGAATCATAGATGAGAGCCATGAAAAACCGGCAAATACCCACCATATAAATACCAGATAATCTACAAACGTGGTCACTAAGGAAAGTTTCCCGTTTGCCACAGCATAGTTACCTGCAGTTAAATATTTTTCTGCTGACATCAGTACAGGCGTTTTTCTTTTTTCTTCATTGATATAGCCTATTTGCATGATGGAAATATAGAGTTTCATAAAGGTATAAATAGAGTAAAAGATGATGATGGTTTCTAGCATAAAGTATCCTTGCTTACATAATGGTGAAATATACCAAATCAAGCCTTAAATCCCACTCTATTTGCTATAATTGCACCAATATACAACAAGGAACAGTTTTGGCACTCATTGACCTCTTTGACATCAAAAAACAATATGACATAAAATTACTTCTCAATGGTGTTGATTTTCATCTGAATGAAGGTGAACGTGTCACTATTGTTGGACAAAATGGCTGTGGAAAATCTACATTGATGAAGATCATCATGGGAGAAGAAGAACCTACAGAAGGGAAAAGAGTGGTAAACAGTTCTATACATATAGAGATGCTTGCACAACAACCTCACTTTGATCCAAAGCTTTCAGTCAGAGAAGCCATACTCAATGAACTTACAGAACTAAAAAAGTCAAAAGAAGAGTATGATATGCTTAGCCTTAAAGTGGCAGAAGATTTTGAAAATGAAGAATTGCTCAAAAAACTTGAAAAAGTCTCCTCTTTTTTAGACCATCATAATGCCTGGAATCTTGATGACAAGATAGAACGTGTCATGCAGGAGTTTCAAGCTCAAAGCCTATGAAGATCGTCCTGTAGTATCTCTTTCAGGAGGAGAACAGCGTCGTGTAGCTCTGGCTTCACTCATACTTAAAAAGCCAGATGTACTACTACTTGATGAACCCACCAACCACCTTGATGTCTATATGGTTGAGTTTTTAGAAGAGATGCTTCTCAAAGAGAAACTTTACCTTACTTTTTATCTCACATGACAGACATTTTATTGATACCATTGCCACACGTGTTGTAGAGGTAGATAACCAGGAGCTTGTAAGTTATACCGGTGGTTACATGAACTATCTTGAACAAAAAGAAGCACGTATGCATGCATTGCAAAAAGGACATGAAAACCTTCTAAGACTTCTTAAACAAGAAGAAGCATGGCTAGGTAAAGGTGTAAAAGCCAGAGAAAAACGTAATCAGGGACGTAAAAAACGTGTCTTTGAACTTCGTGATGAAGCGAAGAAAAACCCTACGCTCATTCGAAAGATGATGGTAGAACTTGAACGTGAGAAAAAACACTTTAACCGTGATGAAGGTGTTTCACGTAAAAAAGATGCTTTTTGAACTTGAAAACATGTCTTACTCTGTTCCAGGGAAAAAACTGATAGAAAACCTTACTACTCGTATCCTACAAAAAGACAAAATAGCCATTGTAGGTATCAACGGGGCAGGTAAATCTACCCTGCTCAAACTTATGCTTGGACGTATCAAACCAGAAAGCGGTATCATCAAACAAGGAGACTTTTCCATAGGTTATTTTGACCAACACAGAGAGATGCTTGACAACAATAAAACACTCATAGAGACCTTTTGTCCTGATGGTGGAGACCATATAGATGTACAAGGAGTAAATCTTCATGTCTATGGCTACCTAAAATCTTTTCTTTTCCCAAAAGAGTTTTTAGACTAAAAAAGTAGGTATGCTCTCAGGAGGAGAAAAAAACCGTGTGGCACTTGCATTGCTGTTAGCCAAAAAAGTAGACTGTCTTATCTTAGATGAACCTACCAATGACCTGGACATCCAAACCATCAATATTCTAGAAGAAAAACTCATCAACTTTCCAGGAGCCATTCTCTTTGTTTCACATGACCGTTACTTCATAGACAAAATAGCCTCTAAACTCTTCATCTTTAAAGGTGATGGTGTAGTTGAAGAGTCTTATCAGACCTATACTGAGTACCTGGAAATAGAAAAAGAGATAAAAGAACTTGATGCACTTGAAGCAAGAAGTCAAAACAACGTGTAAAAAAAGAGGTGCCAGCAAGCAAAAGAAACAGACAAAACTGAGCTACAAAGAACAACAGGATTATGATACATTACCTGATGAGATCGAAGCACTTGGAAGAGAAAATAGATGCTCTTAATGCATGTCTTCAGAACCCGGAATGTTATCAGGAAAAAGGTCTTACTGTACTGAGTGATGAATTGTCTAAACTTGAAAGCACTCTATGAAGAAAAAAGTGACAGATATCTGGAAGTTTTAGAAATTTTTGAGTCTCTTTAACTATACCAGATATTAGTTACCAATGATCAACACTTCGTCTTCCCCAGCGCAGTGCTTTTCTTCTGTCTACTCCCATATAAATATCTATACGTTTTTTATAACGTTTATTCATTTTATCACGTACCCTATAATAACCAGGAAGTCCACTTATACGTACTTTTGTTCCATTACGCATACCATATTTACTCAACAGATCTCTAGAGACTGCGATGATTTTCATACCTGGACGAAGTACGGTTATTCCATGCAGCCAGAAAAGGTGTATTGTCTGTTTGTGCTTTATGAGAAGTATAGGCTGTAGCAGTCACACGAAGTTTACGTTTACCAAACTCTTGAATCAAGTCTAATTTTCCACTTTTTTTCTGTGCTTCAAGTTGTTTCTTTCTTAGCATCGTCTTTTTTCTTTTTGGCTAGAACATAAGGAAGTGGAAGCTTAATGATTTTTCCTGTACGTATGCTCAGTATTACTTTCTAATATCATTAAATTTAACTAATGCTTTAGGGTCAAGATCAAACTTTTTTCCAATAGAAATAAGTGTATCTCCAGCCTCTACTTTATACTTAGCAGAAACCAATGCATCAACGATTTTTTGTTCAAAAGGAAGTTTCAACTCTTGTCCTATACATAGAGTTGATTTACTTTTAATTCCATTAAATTTTGCAAGTTCTTTTGTTTTTAATCCAAATTTCTTTGCTAGTTTACTAAGAGCATCACCTTTAACAACAATATATTTACCATAGATCATTTTAGGTTTTTCAATATCTGTTTCTTCTAAAACTTCTGTTTCAATGGGTAATGGCACTTTACAAACTTCTATCTCTTGAATTTTTTCTTCCAATACTTTTTGATCTACAGGTTTTTCATCTACAGTTACCGTAAAAGGTGTTTTTTCACTTCCTTTAAAACGTAAAGAGTCTTCAATATTTACATATTTTTCTATCATTTCTTCTACTGAAATGACTTTTACAATACTCTTTTTTTTAGGTGCAGGTAAGTTTTTACCTAATTAATCTCTTTCTATCCAAATTATAATTAATCTCTTTTGCCTTAAGAAGTTTTGAACCATAGGGATAACACTCTCTTGTAATGTCTCTGTCATAACCCTGCAATCAATCATTGATCTGTGCAGCAGCTGTCTCTATAAATATACATAAGAATAAAAATGCTGAAATAATTTTTGGACATTACGTTATGCTAAACTATAAAAAGTTTAACATCTCTCCTTTAATCGATTCTTTTTCAACTACAATCGAGTGGATAACAGGTTTTTCAAATAAACCATGTATCATAGGTGGTACCGCTCACATTTGCATTTTCACTCACCCATTTTAATGCTTCTACATCATCTTTTACTTCATGACCCAATGCTTTTGAAACAGCCGGACTGAATTTTGTCCATTCTGCAGTTGAATAAACCACTGTTTTCAGATTTTTTTCTCTTAAGGTTTTATAGGCTCTCATACATGTTGCTGTATGAGGATCCATAATGTATCCTTTTTTTGCATAATCACCAACCACTTCTTCACACTCTTCATCATCTGAGAAAGAAGCATCAAAATCTTCACGTAATAATGCAAGTTCATCTGCTGTTAATTGATACTTACCGTCATTTGCCAATGATTCCATAAGTTCTTTCGTACGTGCTGCACCAAATTTGTCAAACATAATACGCTCAACATTTGAACTTTTCAAAATATCCATAGCAGGAGATTCTGTTTGTATAAGTTCTACGTGTCGTAAGATCATATGCACCATTGCGTGATCCAATCTGTCAAAATATTATTAATATTTGATGAAATAAGGATCTTTTCTATAGGAAGCCCTGCTTTTTTTGCATAATAAGCACCCAAAGCATTACCAAAGTTACCACTAGGGACAACCAGATAGATCTTTTCACCCATTTGAATATTCTCTTTACGTACCAATTCCAAATATGAATGGATATGATAAATAATTTGAAAAATAATACGTCCAAAGTTTACAGAGTTTGCTGCAGAAAGCTTGATGTTTCTCTCATCTAACTCTGCCTTGAAATCTGTCAGAAGCAAGTAGGTCTTTGAGTGTATTTTGTGTATCATCAAAGTTACCTTTAACTCCAATGACTTTAAGATTTGAAGCATCTTCTGTAACCATTTGAAGTCTTTGCACATCTGATGTTCCTCCCTCAGGATAAAGACATGCTACTTGAACGCCCTCTTGATCTTTAAATGTTTCCAGTGTAGCAGGACCTGTATCTCCACTTGTTGCTGCCATAATAAGATAATGTTCACCTCTTTTTTGTGCTAATTTACTTAATACATAACCAAAAGGCTGCAGTGCCATATCTTTAAAGGCTCTTGTTGGTCCATGATAAAGTTCAGAGACAAAACAGTCCTCTTCTATTTGAGAAAGTGGTACCGGATTGGAAGGATCATCAAAAGCATCATATCTTTTTAATGCTTCTTTCAGTACCTCTGTTTCAATATCTATACCAAACTGTTCTAAAAAGTCTAATGCCAATGTTTTATAATGACTAGAGAGATGTCCCTCTAAAAATTCTGTATCTAAATTTGGAAGTTCTTTGGGTACATATAACCCACCAAAACTGGCACTTGGGCTGAGTATCGCTTCTGAAAATGGCACAGATGAAGGTTTTTGTCCGTCATTTCCCCGTGTCTCAATAAATTGCATCTATATTATCCTATGTTTATATTAGCTATTATTATAGCTAAATAAGCTAAGGGTTATGAGAATTAGTAAAGGGAATCTAGGTATGAAGGATAAAATTAAGTATTTAGTGTCTATTTACTCTACAATTAAGGAGAAGAAGAATGTTTTTTAGGGAAAAGAATGTCAACTAATACAAATTATAGAAGCAAACAGAACACTAAAATACTTAGGTAATAGAAGAAAAGAAACTTTCTAAAAAGATAGATGAGTTTATATCTCTATTGGTAGTCTGGCGATCTACGTGAGACCCATAACTTTCCGTACCCACCTCGCGATGAATTTGGCTTTTTCAATACAGTATAACCGTATAAGAGATTATAACACAGTTACCTAAGATAAAGAACTTAAATTCTAAAATATTCTTAAAATTTCTTATTTCCTATTTTTTTCAAGTTTTAACATATAAAATTTTGTTGCTCTGCTATGACTGTCACTTCCTCCAACTGCAACTATAGTTCCATCATCCATACGTGCAATTGCATTCATTGTGTCTTTACCTCTGCCTCCATAGACATGAGACCAGATAAGCTTTCCTGATTTATCGAGTGCGATCATATAAACACTGTGATCACCTTCTCCTAAAGTACTTGTACCTCCGGCAACCATAACCGCTCCATCATCTAAACTTGCTACTGAATTGCCATATTCATAATATTTGAAACCGTAGATCTTATGCCACACTATGTTACCGTCAGTATCTAATTTTATCACTGACATATCCGTTTGTGCACTTTTATAAGAACGGGTTGAACCTGTTGCTACTATGCCGCCATCAGCTGTCGCTGTTACTCCATTTAAATAGTCTGCTTGATCTTCGCCATAGGTTTTAGCCCAGATCTTCTTTCCGTTTTGATCCAGTTTCATCACAAAAAAGTCTGTATCTCCAGAACGTTCAGGTTCACGGTATCCTACAAGTATCATAGTGCCATCTGCTAGTACGTGTCAGTGCCTGAGCACTATCTTCTTTTTCTCCACCGATTACATAAGATGAGATCATTTTCCCATTTTGATCAAGTTTGGCAATATAGACATCTTTATATCCATTTCCAAATGAATTACTGTCACCCACAACAAGCAAACCACCGTCATCTGTTCCTGCTATACCTCCGGCAAATTCGTCACGGTCACCACCAAGGCTTTGTTCCCAGATCACTTTACCCTCAAGAGATATTTTTCCAACATAAAGATCTCTGTCATAATTTTTAGCAAAAGATTTGGAACTACCAAGTACTATTAGGCTGCCGTCTTGTGCACGAATTATGGCTTTACCATCATCTTCTTTCTTTCCACCAAGCAATACACGCCACAAAATCTCACCCTTGGCATTCATACGTGTAACACAAATATCTGTACGCTTGTGCTCCAAATGATTTACATGTACCAACTAACGCACTGTCACCATTTTCAAGTGCTACGATACCATTTGCAATATCTCCATCATCTCCGCCATACTGTCTTTTCCCACACTGCATGATATATATCTTTTTTAACTGTTTTATCTCAACTTCTTTTGCCTCTACAACAGTAGAAATAAATAGAGTAGAGAGCAAAATTATAAATGATTTTTTTAACATAATTAGCACCTTTTATAGTTCTATACAAGTTCCTACACCAGAACTTGTCAAAATTTCCAGAAGCAATGAATGCTCCACACGACCATCAATGATATGTGCTTTTTTTACTCCACCGCGTAATGCTTCTATACAGGCATCCACTTTAGGTACCATACCACCATGTATCGTTCCATCTGCTTTGAGTGCTTCTGTTTTTTCTATACTTAGATTTGTAATGAGTTTCATATCTTTATCTAAGACACCAGGTGTATCTGTCAGAAAAAGTACCTTTCTTGCTTCCAAAGCTACCGCTATTTTGACTTGCAGCAAGATCCGCATTGATATTAAATCCAGGATGTCCCATAGTACTGCTTCCTGCAATAGGAGCAATGACAGGTATTGCACCATCTTCAATGATATTATTTACAATTTCAGGATTGACATGTTCAATGATACCCGTATAGCCAAAGTTTTCAAAATCTTTAGGGATTCCCTTTAAAAAACCACCATCTTTTCCTGAAATCCCTATGGCTTTAGAACCGTGATTATCAAGTAATGAGACGATCTCTTTGTTGATCTCTCCACTCAATACCATCTCTGCAATACGCATCACTTCTCTGGTAGTCACACGCTGTCCATCTACAAACTTCGTTTCTACACCCAGATCAGCAAGCAGATTTGTAATACTTTTCCCTCCGCCATGCACGATGATAGGTTTCATTCCTACTAAGTGTAACAAGTACAATATCCTGTGCAAACTGTTCTTTTAGCTCAGTCACTTGTCTGTGCAGAACCACCATACTTGATCACTATTTTTTCGTTTGTAAATTTTTTGATAAACGGTAATGCATCAAGCAGTGTTTTTACAACATCGATCTTATCTTTCATTGTGGGTATCCCTTTATATATTCATCTATTTGAGTGAAAATGTTCTCTTTGATCTCTAATTTTAACTTCATTTCAGAGATAGGCAACTTAAAGTCTTTCATTTTTACTGCATCTTTTTGTGTCACAAGAAGACTCTGAGCCTCATGTTCAGATAGAAGTGTTTTCAACTTTTCTTCCTCAAAATACGCATGATCTTCCAAATAAACTTTATGCACAATTCCCTCTGGCAGATAGTCATCAAGTCTATTCGGATTTGAAATAGCCGTTACAAGTACCATTTTGGATTTAAGATTCTCAAACTCTACTTGTCGATAAAATGATTTTCCCTCTTTAGCTACAATATCTGCATACTTTGTATTGAACCAAAACTCTCTGAATGCACCTGCTGGAAAAGGCAAATAATTATTGATCTGTTCAGGTTCAAGCACAATTTCAAACTTCTCTATCTCTACACGGTTAAATCCATCATCCAAGTATGATACACTTTGCACCTATTTCTTTAGCTAATGCTATGGCCAACTCCCGATCTTCACTGACTATCACACTGGCTCCTGGCAGTGACTGTGCCATAAGCATAGGTTCATCTCCGCTCTGCTTCACATCTACAAGTATTTTTCCTTTAGAACTGACCTCAACCAAACCTTTACTTTTACGACCATACCCACGAGAAATGATCACTACATCTTCAAATCGTGTAGCAAGAGCTATAACAAAAGGTGTTTTACCACTTCCCCCGACGATAAGATTTCCTACAGAAACAATAGGAATACCAAAATTTTTTTGAGAAGTGACCATCCTACGAATGGACATTATGATCCCATACATGATAGAGAGAGGAAGTAGAAGCAAGATCAGAGGATAATGATACCATTTTGGTGCAAAGAACATCTCTTCAAAAAAGAGTCTCATGAACACTCCTTTGCACCCAGTTTTTTTATCTCAAAACAAGAAAACCCTGCTTCTTTTCTTGCCTCTACATTTACATGGGGTCGGTGTTTAGAAAGTAATTGATAACGTTCAAGTATTTCAAAATAGACTTCTTCTTCTGTACCTTCATTCTTTCCTTCTTTTGTACAAAGATACTTAAACCATTTATCACCCTTATGCACATGGTCTATCTCTTCATTATAAATGATATGTAACGCATCTATTACTTTTTTTACCTGAGGATTTTTACGTTTATTGTCCAATTTTTTAATGATCTGTGGACTGACGTCAAGCCCTGATGCTTCATAATAACGCGGGATGATCGCCATACGATCCAAAATATTGTGTGCTGTATGTTCTGCTGCATCAAAAAGTCCGCAATGCACAGGAAAATCCCCATACTCATATCCAAGTTCGTTCAGTATGCTCTGCAGCATTTTAAAGTGACGTATCTCATCACTGGCCACTTCAAGCCAATCTATCTTGATACTCACTAGGCATCTGAGGATAACGATACACTGCATCCAGTGCCAGATCAATAGCAGAATACTCTATGTGTGCAATGGCATGTACCAAGGTAGCCAAACCCTCTTTACTCTCAAAGTCTTTTCTTGCAGGTAGATCTCTGGGATCAACAATGTGACATTTGGAAGCATATGAGGGTTTTGAAAATACTGTTGGAGTAAAATCATCATCACACCTTATTTCATTTTGGATACAATACTCCAAACATTGAGTGGTCAACTCTTCTTTTACAAGAATATCATCACTGACAATAGCACGTTCTAAAAGACTAAATACATTCATAGGAGAATTATATCATGCAAATCAAAATACAACCTATGGGAGTGTATCAGACCAACTGCTACATTGCGACTGTTGAGGGCAAAGATTTCATCATTGACCCGGGTATGGGTGCGACTCAATGGGTGCTTGACAATGTCACTAATCCTGTAGCCATACTGAATACACATGGACACTTTGACCATGTATGGTCAAATGCAGAGATACAAGAGAGATTAAAACTCCCTATCTATTGTCCTAAAGGTGATGTTTTTATGCTCACAGATGATCCTCTGAATCAAGGGTACTCCTCCAAGTGAACCTGATTATATCATCGTAGGTGATGAAGAACTCAACATTGAAGGTGTGAAGATAAAATTCCGTCATTTTCCAGGGCATACTCCAGGATGTAGTATCATAGAGATCCAAGATGTATGGTTCAGTGGAGATTTTCTTTTTGAACAAAGTATAGGAAGATGGGATTTCCCTTCTTCAAGCGGAGAAGATATGGTTAAAAGTTTGGAAAAAGCACTCACAATAGAAGAGGACTACACGATCTATCCAGGTCATGGAATGAGCACTACCCTTAAAGCAGAACAAAGAGTCATACCTTTTTGGATAGACCAAGTCAAGAGAACTATTTAATCATAGTCTCTATTTTATTTAGCTTTCACCACATTTTCCTGAAGCACATTTTCCTGCTTCACATTTCATAAAAGAGTTCTAAATCACTTTGTTTTGTAGGTTCATATGTATCAAATGCCCCTTCACTGTAAAGGATATAAGTTAAAATAGCAGCAATATTGCCAGAGCTAAAAAAACATAGAGTAAAAATTTTTTCATTGTAATTTACCTTGAATCGTATTTAATAAATGAAGTATAGCATAAGCTTCTATTAGCCTAGGACATGTGCAGGCAATACAAACGTTGTAAAATTGCCTTCAAACACTAACTTTTCATTGACAAAAGCTTCTACTTCAACCTCAAATTTCTTACCTTTTATACTCACAACCGAAGCTTTACACTTAACTGCATCACCTACCTTCACAGGGGCTATAAATTTAGAACTTGATGCACCAAGTACTACATAAGGGTCATTCACTGCACTCATTGCAGCATAATCTGCTGCACCAAATACGAAACCACCATGTACCAACCCCTGTGTATCCGCTGCCATTTGCTGTGTAGTATGAAGCAGAACCTCTGCATAGTTCTCTTGAAGCTTTGTCACTTTTCCGCAAAGTGAAGTATTAATATTCAGATGAGTGTTAAGTTGCATCATAGATCCTAAAAGTTTTTAAAAATTATAGCAATTTTTTAAAGAAACTTATTGAATAATTTGTGTTAAATGTACTGTATATTTGGAGGTTTTTGCGAAGAAGCTTACGTCAGTAAATGACTAAGTAAACTCCTTCAACGATGCAGTGTAGTTAGCACAAAGTATTAATACGAAAATTTATATCCACGTCTACGTACAGTATGGATCACTTGGAATCCAAGGATACTCTTCAAACGCTTACGAATCTGATTAATCGCCACTTCAACGGTATTATCACTGACATACTCAGGTTCTTCCCAAAGTGCATTAATGATCTCATCTTTTGAAAAAACTCTTTGTTTACGAAGTGCAAGATATGCCAAGATATCAAATGTTTTACCATTAAGAGAAACAATTTTTTCATCATACTCTATCTTTTTATTTGCAATGTCGATCACAAGCTTATCGATATTTACCTGTGTGCCAAAAAGGTGTCTCATATTTGCCAAAACTCTTGCAGCTATAAGATCTGGATATTCACAGTGCTGATAGATCACATCATCCACACCCAAAGAGAAGAAACCTGATTGTGCCTTGACGTTATTTGTCAAGTATCATAATCTTCGTTTCACTCTTTTTCTTTTTTACTTCATTTACGTAACGTTCAAGTGAAAACTTGACACCTTCATCTACAATCACAACAAGTTCATAGTGTCTAAAGTCTGTAAAATTGGTCGCATCATACATATCTTTTGCATTGTCAACAATACATATAAAGTATTTATCTAATTCTTTTTCAAGTTCTTTGACGTATTCGTCATTGAAACCTACAGTTAATATTCTCATTCTTTTCCATTCTATGGGAAAGCATGTCAAAACTTAAATTTTGTCCACTTTTCTCTTTTATTAGCGTATTTATAGCTAAATCAACCTTATTTAAAAATAAAAGTAAGTTTAAGTATTAGTTTTTTTATATGAGTTTAAGGTGCTTTTATGGCTTTTATATAGACTCTTTTAGGTGCAGGATAACCTTCGACTGTCTTGGTATCATCATCGGGATCAAGGAAGTCTTCAAGACTTTGTGTGTCTATCCACTCTGTTTTTCTCTGTTCATTAGGTTCTGTTTTCATTGTTTCCAACACTTCAACAGTTTCAAAACCTGCCCTAAAACACCAGTTCTTTAAAGCACTGACCGTAGGTACAAAATAGATATTTGGTATCTTCGAATAACGGTCTCTAGGTGTCAAACACATCTCACCTTCACCATCTATCATAAAGGTATCCAAAATGAGTTCACCGCCTTTATTAAGTCCTTTAAAAAGTGATTTCAACATCGCAACCGGATCAGATCTATGATAGAGTACACCCAAACAAAAAAGTGTATCAAACTTATGTTCATAAAACTCTACGTGTTCAACACCTAAAAGTTCATACACAATGTCAGACTTTATAAAATGATTGATAAATTGAAACTGTGAATAGTATATAGCAGAAGGATCAAACCCTATCAGTTTTTTAGGTTCTTGTGACAACATACGAAATAAGATAATAACCATTATTACACCCTATGTCACCCACGATCTTATCTTTAAGATCAAAGTGAGGTTCAAGCAGATTATACTTGATCTGACTTTGCCATTCAGAATCTATGAAAAGATCATTAATTTGAAATGGACCTTTTCGCCAAGGCTTCATCAGAAGTGCTGTCTCTTTTATCTGCTGAGCATCTTGGAGACTGAGATTCTTGAATTTGAACCTCAACTCTATCTCCAAGTTTAACCTCAACATTTTCATACGTTTTAAGCGCTTTAATGGCTTCCTGATAAGGAGCTATATTTTTCCACGTAAGCCATTTTTTACGCTCTTCTCGTAATCTGTTTAAATCCATTTATTTTTTAATATACGCTTTTTTAATGACTTGATCAAACATATGGTCTGTTGCTCCACTGCGAAACAGATAACATTTTCCATCTTTCGTACAACTTGTTTCCCTTAGACCACTTCACCAAAGATAGTATGTTTACCATTTAACCAACCTGTTGGTGCAAGTGTGATAAAAAATTGACTTCCATTTGTTTTAGGACCACGGTTTGCCATTGCCAAGTAAATACGGTTTGTCAAATACAACATTTGTTCCAAACTCATCTTTAAAAGCTTTTTTCCATATAGATTCACCGGCTCTACCCGTACCTGTAGGATCACCACCCTGAATCATAAATCCTTTAATGACTCTATGAAAAATAAGTCCATTATAGTAACCGTTTTTAACATGTGTCGTAAAGTTCTCAACTGCAAGAGGTGCAACTTCAGGATACATTTTTAATTCTATTTTCCCTACATTTGTTTCAAGTACAACAATCGTATCTTTCGCATATGCCTGAACACTTAACGCTAAAAACAATAAGCCCACTAATAATTTTTTCATTTATATATCCTTTTCATATTTATCTATGCTCAATTTTTATAGATATTATATCGCTTTTAAAATTTATTTTGCATAATTCACAGCACGGGTTTCACTGAATCACATTCACCTTTATCTCACCGGGATACTGTACTTTTTCTTGTATCTCTTTGGCTATTTCTTTACTTAACAGTACAGTTTCATTGTCACTCATTTTATTTGCATTTACAAAAACACGTATCTCTCTACCTGCATTGATAGCATAAGCTTGATTCACATACTCTTTACTTAGTGCTATCTCTTCTACTTCTTTCACACGCTTTGTAAAGCTTTCAAGCACTTCTCTTCTTGCTCCCGGTCTTGCTGCAGAGAGTTTATCTGCAGCACACACTGCAGCACTCTCTACAGAATCTGGTTCTTCATATCCATGATGTGCATAGATAGCATTGATGACTGAAGGGTGTTCTCCATGTCTACGACAAAGATCCGCACCTATATCTACATGTGAACCGCCCAGATCTTGTGTCAGTGCCTTACCAATATCATGCAAGAGACCTGCACGAAGTGCGAGTTTTTCATCTCCACCCATTTCTGCTGCCATAACACGTGCAAGTTTAGCTACTTCCAAAGTATGTGCCAGTGCATTTTGTCCATAACTTGCTCTGTATTTCATGCGACCCAAAAGTCTTACAAGCTCTTCATGCATAGGGAAAAGCCCTAACTCTATCAGTATATTTTCACCCTCTTCAAAGGTTTTCTGTTCAAATTCTTTTTCTACTTTTTCATGCACTTCTTCTATACGTCCAGGGTGTATCCGTCCATCTTCTACCAGTATCTCTATGACCTTCGTTGCAATAGCCCTTCGGTAAAGATTAAAAGAGCTTACCAGTATCACACCTGGTGTTTCATCTATCACAATATCTACACCCAAAAGCATTTCAAGCGTCTTAATGTTTCTACCTTCTTTACCAATGATACGCCCTTTGTGTTCATCACTTGGTAAATTCACAAGGTTAATAAGACGTTCACCTGCAAAATCCCCTGCATAACGTGTTGTTGCCTGTGCTAAAATATAATTGGCTTTTCTTTCACCTTCATCTTTAGCAATCTGCTCATACTTACGTACAATACCTGCAACATCTGCACGACTCTGTTCTTCTACTTTTTCTAAAATATATGCTTTTGCTTCTTCTTTTGTCAAAGAAGCTATATTTTGCATTTTATCTACAGTATTGGCGATCTCATCTTGCTTTTTCTTCTCAAGTTTTTCTAAATGTATTTCTTTCTCCAATACTCTCTTTTCCAAAAGTTTTAAACTGTCTTCTCTTGAACTCAATTCTTTTGTTTGTAAGATCAATGCACGATTACGTTCATCTACCTTTGAAACACGTTTTTGAAATTCACGTCTCTTGTTCTAACTCTTTTTCTTTGATCTTTACATGTGCAGACTTAATTAAAAGTTCTGTCTCTTTCTCTATCGCTTTAGCTTTTGCTTTTGCTTCTAGTTCTATATATGAAAATCTATTTTTAGTGCTATTTTTTAACCAGATATAACATATACCTGCTCCTATGGCTATCCCAGCGAAACTGGAAACTCCTATTATCCCTAACATTCATTATCCTTCGATCATTACATGTCTTATAAATATGAATCATAGCTCATATACTACTCGACCCTTCAAGCTTTGCTTTGGCAAAACCTATTAAGCGGTTATAATCATGTCTGCTTTTACATCATAATCGTCTGTTACGATCTCTTTGCTGTAACACAATTCACGCGCTACAAAAACTGTTTGTTTTATATTTTTATTCTGTTTTTCATAAAATCTATCGTACATACCTTTGCCAAATCCAACACGTCTGTGTGTTACATCTGTTCCTACAATAGGCACGATAGCTAAATCTATATTTTTTATTCTATATTGTTTTGAATCATTGGGTTCTTTGATCCCAAATTGTTTTTTCTTTAGTGGAAGTCTATATTTTACCAACCTAAAACTTGCACCTTCCATAAATGGCACATAGAGTACTTTCTTTTCTTTACGTAATCTCTGTATAAGCGGATATAAATTCACCTCTGTCTTTAAAGGTATATAAAGCATTACATTTTCAACATTACTTTCTGCAATATATTGATAGAGCAAATGCAGAATTTTTTTGTCTTTTTGATAACTGCCAAATCCTGAAGCTTTCTTCAATCGATTTAAACTTTGCGTTCTAAATTGCTTTTTTTCTACCCTCTTTTGTCATACCTATCCGTCTATTCATGTTATTATTTATTGCTCTTTGGCTATAATCGCCATACTAATTATACCAAAAGGGTCTGTGTGCATAAAATAGGTGCTCTTCTTTTACTCATATTATTCATTATCATCCTTGTTTTCACAGGGTGTGGAAGATAAAAAGCCTGATGACTACTCCAATTCCTGTAGAAAATACTACTGAAATTTTTATGACAAAAGATGCACAAAGTGAACAAAATCAAAGATTTAAACTAGAAAAGAAACAAGAAGTAGTTGATGATCTGAATACAGTAAATATGTCTACTCAAGATATAAATATACCTGAGCCAGATAAAACACCAAGTGTATTTACACTCATCAACACAAAAGATGAAAGTCACTAAAGTCACTGTCTCCAATCAACAAGTAATTTTCCATAATATAAAGAAACCTATTGTTATTGTAAACCTTTTTGCTACATGGTGTCCACCTTGTATTGGAGAAATAGCCTATTTGAATGATCTTCAAAAAAAATACAAAACAAATCTTTTTATCGCAGGTATACTTACCCATGACACTATTGATCAACCTGCACTAGAGACATTTATGGCAAAACAGCAGATCAACTATTTTATCTCCAACACTCCATATAATGATACCTTTGCAAGTCTTCTGGCACAGACACTCCACTTACCTGAAAACTTTTCCATTCCACTTACAGTGATGTATGTTGAAGGTGAGTATTTTACACATTATGAAGGTGTCGTACCTGTAGAAATGATAGAATATGATATACAGCAAGCCAAAAAACAATTAAAATCAAGGTAAAACAAGCATGTTTAATTTATTAAAAAAAGTATTGGGTAAGACCAATGATGCAATCAAAGATGTTGCACCAACTAAACGAAAAGATGATTCCCAAAGATGAATTTGAAGATATCTTGCTTGAAGCAGATGTACATTATGAACTTGTAGAAAAACTTTTAAATGGATTACCAGACAAGATCAATAAAATTCAGGCATTCAACTCACTTATCTCTGTCTTTCAATATAAATGCAGACTTCAAAGAGAGTGATGCAAAACCTTTTGTAGAAATGATCATAGGTGTCAATGGTGCAGGTAAAACCACGACTATCTCTAAACTGGCATATCGTTATAAACAAGAAGGTAAAAAAGTGATACTTGGTGCAGGAGATACATTCCGTGCTGCTGCGATAGAACAACTTACAAGATGGGCAGACAAACTGGAGATTCCGATCATTGCTACACAACAGGGACATGATCCATCTGCAGTAGTCTATGATACTATAGAGTCTGCAAAAGCAAAAGGGTTTGATAATATTATCATTGATACTGCAGGAAGACTGCATACACAAACAAATCTCAGTGAAGAGTTAAAAAAAATGATCCGTATTGCAGGAAAAGCAATGGAGGGTGCTCCACACCGTAAAATGCTTGTTCTGGATGGTACACAAGGTAGTTCTTCCATCAATCAGGCAAAAGCCTTTAACGATATGATTGGAATTGATGGTATAATAATTACCAAGCTTGATGGTACAGCTAAAGGTGGTTCTGTACTCAGCATAGCAGATGAATTAAAAATGCCTATTTTTTATATAGGTACAGGAGAACAGCCAAAAGATCTTATCACCTTTAAAGCAAATGAATATATCAATACTATTTTAGAGGAAATATTTATATAGGGAGAATCAGTTTTTATGCGAGACTTATCTACGTCTATTTTTCAATCTTCTTGTACCTATTAGTATGGTCATGACGTTAAGTTCAATTGCCTATTTCAGTATTGATTATAATTTCACAAAATCAATGAAACTTGGTGTACTCTCTGGTGTATTACTAGGACTAGGTCTCTCTTTAGTCGCAGCTTTATTCTTACTTTTCACAAGAAAAGAGAGTGAAATCTGTACAAGAGATCTCTCAATATATCAAGAATAAACCAAAAAACAATAGCAAAGATATCCTATAGTAAATGTGCAAAACTACCATTGAGCAAAAACTCATGTTACTGATGGATAAAAAACTTGCATGTGAAGTTGCACTCTATGCCATTACAGATCAAAATATTGGTGAGATCACAACACAAGAAAGCAAAGAGAAATCGATTATCACAGTTCAAGCAAAAAATGAAAATATACAGATCACCATTACACCTCTTACCAGACACACATCACAAGTCATTTTAAAAACAGTAAGAAAATCTAAATATACTCACAATATCATCTCTTATATTAAAGAGAAAGAACACTCATTTTTACAATATTAAAGAGAAAACATTTGACGATATAGGGTTTCAAGACTCGTTTTTTCTTTATAGTCTATAATTTCCCCAACCACGATTGTTACTTCCTGTTTCAATTTACTGTCATTTAATGCATTTTTCAACACTTTATCTGCATTTGTTTTAATATACAGAGGCAATATAGGCAAACGATTTTTTAAAGCAATAAGACGAGAACCATCTTTAAATGTTGTTAAAGGTTTATCTGTTTTATTTCGTGTACCTTCGGGAAAAATAAAAATAGATTCTCCACGTTTCACTGCTTCTTTTGTCTCAGCAAAAAAACCACTCATTTGACTTTTTTCCCTGTCAAGCAGTATTGATCCGGCATTACGTACAAACAGTCCAAAGAAAAAAGAGTTATAAAGTTCTTTTTTTGAAATCCATGGGCCAAATATTTCTGTCTCTTCAAGTGCCACTTCCACAATCGGAGGATCAATAATACTTCTATGATTAATGACTATAAGATATTGACCCTTTTGAGGTAATTTTTCTGGATTTTCTATCTTTACTGAAACATGCAAGGCATTAAGCTGTGCCTCTGAATAGGCATGTCTTAATCTTTTTATTTCCATAGGATCCTTGACGTTTTCTTAACCTATAACCAAAACTATTTGTCAGATAAAGACCATAAAAAAGCTGTTTAATTGTATTAAATGTCACTCGGATTCCTTCGTATATGCCGAAATTATAACCAAAAGAGTTAAAAAATAAAAATATGACAATTTGACATATTTTCTACTTTTCTTACTAATTTATACATATAATACCAATCATAATAGAACAGAAGGCTAATCATGGCAAAGAAAAAAACTTTATTTGAGTGTCAAGCATGTGGATTTCAATCTCCAAGATGGATGGGGAAATGTACTTCTTGTGATCAATGGGAAACTATGATCGAACTCAGTACTGATCAAATAAAATTTTTAAAAGAGACTTCCGGCAGCAGTGCATCAGGTTCATTTTTATCCAAAGCAAAACCTATTACACAGATAGAAGAAGACAATATTGTCCGTTTTACTTCAGGAAGCGGAGAACTTGATCTGGTACTGGGTGGAGGCATTGTTCCAGGTTCACTTACACTTATAGGGGGTAGCCCCGGTGTAGGAAAATCCACCCTTTTACTCAAAATAGCAGGAAATCTTGCCAGAGCTACTAAAAAAGTACTTTATGTCTCAGGAGAAGAGTCTGCCGGGCAAATAAAACTACGAGCCAACAGACTCGAAGCAAACCATGAGAATCTTTATCTTCTTCCTGAGATAAATCTTAAGCAGCTGTCCTCTCAGAAATAGGCAATCAAAACTATGAACTGATCGTTATAGATTCTATACAAACACTCTACTCGGAAGAAACACCCTCTGCACCTGGTTCAGTAACACAGGTACGTACGATCACTTTTGAACTTATGCGTATAGCAAAATCTTTGCATATTCCTATCTTTATCATTGGACATATCACAAAAGACGGTTCCATCGCAGGTCCTAGGGTACTGGAACACATGGTAGATACTGTTTTATACTTCGAAGGTGATACAAACTCAGATCTACGACTGTTACGTGGTTTTAAAAACCGTTTTGGTGCCACCAATGAAGTGGGTATATTTGAGATGAATAAAGAGGGACTAAACGATGCCAAAACTATGGCAGGAAAGTTCTTCAACAAAGAAAAACTCCAGTCCGGTTCAGCACTTACTGTTATCATGGAGGGAAGCCGTCCTATCATCGTAGAAGTACAAGCTCTGGTTTCAGAATCTTATGGACATGCAAAAAGAAGTTCTACCGGTTTTGATAACAACCGTCTGGGAATGCTTCTAGCTCTGCTTGAAAAGAAACTTGATCTTCCTCTGGGTACCTATGATGTCTTTATCAATGTTTCAGGAGGCATTAAAATAAATGAACCTTCTGCTGACCTTGCCATCATTGCAGCTATTTTAAGTAGCTACAGAGACAGAGAACTAAGTGCAGAGACACTGTTTCTTGGTGAAGTAAGTCTGACTGGTGAGATACGTGAAGTCTCTGGACTTTCTCATCGTTTAAAAGAGATAGAAACACAAGGTTTTACAAAAGCAGTGATCCCCAATAAACCTCTTGAAAAAACAAACATAAAATGTTTTGTTGCAGATGAAGTCTCTAAAGTGGTTGAGTGGATGTAATAGATATAATACCTTTATGAAAATAGGAACAGATATTATACAGATCAGTAGAATAGAAAAATCATTAGCACAATTTGGTGATAAGTTCAAACAACGTTTTTTACATCCTCAAGAGATAGAACTTGTTCAAAAGACAGAATCCATAGCTGGATTCTGGGCAGCAAAAGAGGCTATTGCAAAAGCATTGGGGTGTGGCATCGGCAGTGAACTCTCTTTTCATGATATTATCATATCAAAAGATCCACGTGGAGCACCAATATTTACACTTAGCGAAGAAGCACAAAAAGTACATCATATCAAAGAGTCTTCACTCTCTATCAGCCACGATGGCGGGTTTGCTATTGCAGTTGCGGTCATTAGCCAATAGACACCCTGAAATCATTCTCAAATATCTGTCCTTTTCTCACATCATTTTTTTATTTTAATTGTAATTGCAATTCTCCTTGATTATATTACAATATGCGCATAATTATTTGACAAAGGAAAAAAGATGAAATATGGTATCTTCACCATTACCCTCCTTCTGCTTTTAGCAGGATGTGTACCAAACGGTGGACAAACAACCCCAAAACAGAGTGTACAAAAAGCCACTCAGATCCAAGACAGAAAACCACAAAACCTGCTGTAAAAAACAGCTTCCTCCAGCACCAAAAAAAGACATAACACTAAAAGAAGTGGATGACACAAATTTTAATCCAGAGTATATGTATCCAGAAGATAAGAATCAAAAAGCAGAAGTAGCCAAACCTGTAGAAACACCTGCAGCCCATACCTCAGCTGATACTATGGACAAAGAAGAGTGTATTGCTATGATAAGTCAGGAAAAATTTGATAAGTATACCGCTATGTTTGGAAGTGAAGCCGCTTCTATCAAACGATGTAAAATGCTTAAGGCAATGAGATAGTAAAGAAATCTATTTTCTTAAATGTATCATCTTAAATCTATCACCCATCATCGTGGGTGATATCAGTGTTTTGATCTTATCAGCTTCTCTTACATAGTGTGCTTCTTTTGTCTGTTTTGCAAACTGTTCAAGGATGTCTATCAATCCAAAACGCACCAATGCACGTGCCTGTGTTTCATAAAACATCTCTTTAAAACCCGCCGATCACAAAGGCTTCACTCACATGTCCAAAGTTCACATCATAAGTAATGTCATCTTTCTGATAGGATTCTGAAAGTTCTAGATCTTCATCAAATAAAGGAAAGGTTTCATGCGATCTGTAAACACGGATCGAGAAGTCATTACGTACATATTTCTCACCATAATCAAACGTAGACAAAATCACAATTTTTTATGCCAACTGCCATCTCTTTTGCAAAATCTTCATACCCTACGGCTATCTCACCTTGTCTTAAGTGATGTTTCTTGGACCATGCCAACATTTCATCAGGCGCGTCTTCCCATTCTATGGTATGATCTTTCACCTGAGCGATTTTTTCATCTTTTAAAAGTTCACAGGGGAAAGCATCAAATATTTCATTCGCTACCACAAAAGCATAGGCTGCTTTTACATCCGATATATCATTAAAATGTGTGATTTGAACCTCATCACCAAAACGCTCTTGTATATACTTCATTTGCGCTTTACGCACTTCAGGCTGACGTTCCACAATACCGAATTTAAGTGTTTGAACCAAAGTTGGGTCGCAAGTATAAAGCCACTGGATCATATCACAGAGCAGGTAACCCTGGTGTGCACCTATTTCTATAAGCCAACCGTTTTTATCCGCTGATCCTTCTTTTAAAAGTGTGTAAAAATAATTGGCAATACTTGCCCCAAAAAAGCTGCTTGTACTCACTGCCGTATAAAAATCTCCTGCTTTACCAATGGCTTTAAAATTTTTATAGTAACCTTCTTCACCATAAAGCCACTCATTCATATAGACACTAAATTGCATTTTCCACCCGAATATAAAGTTTTAGCAACTGCACTTGTTTATCTATCTCATATATCTTTTGATCTATCTTTCTAATTTGCAGAGAGTTATACATAATGTCGGCATCAAACGAAGTTTTTTCTCCTGCATCCGCAAGGTTTTTGGTTAAACGGTAAAGGCTTTTATACACATTCTCATCTTTTTGTGCCAATACGATCTTTTTATCTAAAATACCCAAACTGTTATATATCCAGTCATACTCTTCTTTCACTTGATCATTTCTGTCTAGTACCTGTACCGCTGCTCTTAACTTTTCAACTTTACTGGCTTCTATATCAGTCAAAGAGTTGATATCAAGCGGCATAGAGACAGAAAACCCATAGTTGTAATATCTCTCTTGCAGTGATGGGTTAAAAAAAAGAGGATTAAGGTCTCCATCAATATATTGTCCTTGAAGAGAAACAGTAGGAAGATATTTTGCCATGGTCACATTTGCATTATATGATGACTGTTCGGCACGGAATTTGTCTCTTTTGAGTTCAAGGTTTTCTTCAGTGTAGATTCGATTTACTCATTAATTTTAATACCGGTAAACGTAAGCCTTCTGGATTTTTATCGCTTAAAAGTGAAAATCTTTGTTTTAATTCCATAAGGTTCAGCTCCATCTCAAGTAATGCCGTTTCATCCTGACTCTTTTTTAAAATAGCCTGATCCAAAAAGCTGCTGTCTAACAAACCTGAATCATAACTGTCACGTTTTTGACGTATATCAATAGTGTCATTTTTGATCTGATACTTCATTTTTTCTTGCTCGAGTCTTGTTTTTTTCAAGTTAAAAAGTATCGAAATAGCATCCCCTATCATGGTACGTTTTTGAAGTGTTATATCTGCCAAATTCGCATCATAAAGGGCTTGAGCATATTTGATACCATAATAGATCCCACCTGATCTGAATATAGGCTGGTCTATCTGTATCGAGTAGTTCGCAGTTTTATTTGTCGTGTCTCTGAACTGCGTTGAATAGTTTTTATTATAACGCAGCGTAATAGGATTGACCCAACTTTTTGAAAGCATATCACTCTCAAGTTCATTGCTTTGGAACTGATAATCAAAGAGTAACTCTTTATTTTCAGAAAGTATATCACCCAACTCATCTGCAAATATGGCAGATGAAAACAATAAACTACAGAGTACAAATAGCTTTTTCAAAACGTTTAAACCCTTCATCTATTTCACTTTTACTAATGGTTAAACTTGGTAAGAATCGCACTGTATTCCTACCTGCTTTCAGTACTATTAGCACCTTCTTTCATACTGTTTTTAATGACAGTACTTTGAATGTCAGCACTTTTGGCACGAAGTCCTCGCATGAGTCCCAGTCCTACTTCTTTTTCAAACAGATGCTGATATTTTGTTGCAATATCCTGCAGCTTCTGTGAGAAATACACCAATGTTTCATCCAATGCACCACTGTCATACAGAGGGTACAAAATATCCAAAACTGCAAGTCCTGCGGCTGTACTGAGGTAGTTACCTCCAAAGGTACTCCCGTGATCTCCCGCACTCAACACATCTTTATGCTTTGTCATCACGGCACCAATAGGCACACCACCGCCAAGCCCTTTTGCAAGTGTGATGATGTCTGGTTCTATCTCATACAGATTCGACGCCAAAAACTCACCTGTTCGGTAAACCCCGGTCTGCACCTCATCCACGATGAGCAAGATACCCTTCTATTTAAGATGTTTTGCTAAGCTCTGTATCTCTTCTTTTTCAAAAGGCTGCACACCGCCTTCACCCTGTACAAGCTCTATGAGTACCGCTACGGTTTCATCATCTATAGCCTTATAGACATCAGCGATTGATTTTTCATAAGAAAATCCATCCGGATATGGTGAAAAGTGTGGTGTGTGAAAACTCTCCTGCCCTGTAGCTTTGACTGTAGTGATGGTACGACCATGAAAAGAGTGTTCAAGCGTAATGACCTTATAACGTTTATTCTCAAATCTGGTCTCACCATATTTACGTGCGATCTTAATAGCACCTTCATTGGCTTCAGCACCGGAGTTTGCAAAGAATACACCCATATCATAGCCAGAGAGTTCCACTATTCTTTGTGCCAGTTTGGCCTGAGGTTCTATGACCTGAAGGTTTGAGATATGAATCATATTTTTAGCCTGTTCGCATATGGCAGATACAAGTTTTTCATTCCCATGTCCCACAGAATTTACCGCAATGCCTGCAGCAAAATCTATATAGTCTTTTCCATTTTCATCATACAGTGTAGAACCTACCCCTCTTACAAAATTCGTATAATCCCGTGTATAGGTTTGCAATACATACTGTTTATCTTGTTGTTCTAAAGTCATTTTTATTTCCAATCTTTAATTAGTGTATTATAGCAAAGTGTTTTTTAGTATTGTAAAATCTTATTGTTATCTAAACAATTTTTTATGAAATTCATACATTATAATAGATACCATAGACATATTTATTGAAAAAATCGGTATGGGTAGGTCCAGACTTCTAAAATTGTTATTTTTAGAGGTGTCCAATTATACTTGAACATGATATTGGTTATAATTTAGCCTTTATACACTACTCTAGGAGATACAAATGTCAAAAAAGCTCATACTTCTTATTGGAGCACCAGGTTCAGGAAAAACAACTGATGGCAGTCATATTGCCAAAAACCATGTGGATATTACACACTACTCTACAGGTGATCTATTGAAAAATGAAATAGCAAAAGATAGTAAGCTAGGAAAGATAAACAAAGGGTTTATTGAGAGAGGTGAATTGGTCCCTACTGACATTGTGATTGATACCATAGTGGATGCAGTCAGAAATGCACCAACTGACATTATTTTACTCGATGGCTTCCCTAGAAAAGAGAAACAAATGAAATTTTTTGCGGATGCTTTGAACAATATTAAGGGAATAGAACTTAGCTCTGTAATCGAAATAAGAGTAAGTGAAGATGTGGCTAAAGCACGTGTTGAAAATAGTAGTGATACACAACATAAAGATCTATTTGAGAATACTATGAGAATTTATCAGGAGACCATCTCGGAGATTGAAGAGTTCTATAATCATGATAATCTTCTCAAAGTGATCGATGGAGAAAGAGATATGGATACTGTAATTGAAGAGATCGATGCTTTTCTTCAAGAACAAGTAGATCTTCTTCCTTCATGATAGCTAGGAAGCATTTTGCTTCCTGACTATCATTTCACCGTATGTTTTAAACTTTCATTCATATCAATTATACAAAGGATTATACTGTGTCAAAAGAGAGCCTGTAGAGAGTCTTTTAGGTAAAACAACTCAAAAAAAGAAAAGTCGTATTCCTGCAAGCTTGATTTTCTACAAAGTGCAACAGGACTTATTTTAGCTATATTCATTATATTCCACATTCTTTTTGAATCCTCAATTCTATTTGGTAAAGAGATTATGTATGCTCTTACCAAAATGTTTGAAGGAGAATTTTTAATTGAAGGTGGCTCCCCTGTCTTTGTATCAGGATTGGCTTTTACTTTATCAGTTATCTTTATTTTTCATGCCGTTCTTAGCCATGCGAAAGTTTCCAAGTTCCTACAGAGAATATCTTCGCTTTAGAACACATGCAAAGCTGATGAATCATGCTGATAGTGATTTATGGTTCATTCAGGTCACTACAGGTTTTATGCTCCTTTTTCTTGGGTCAGTTCACCTTTATACCATGATGACCAATCCACAGAATATTGGACCATTTGCCTCTTCTGACAGAATTTACAGTGATCATATGTGGATAATGTATTTAATTCTCTTAGTTACAGTAGTACTCCATACAGGGGTTGGTGTGTATCGCTTATTGTGAAATGGGGCTGGTTTGATGGGAATAAACCTAAAGAAAACACGAATTAAAACAAGCAAAGTGATCCGTTCAGTTGTTATTTTTTATCTTTTGCTCGGTCTTGTTTCACTTTTTACCTATATGAAGATCGGTTATGATCATCAGGCAAATTATGGTGAAAGATATACACCAAACACAGAGGTACAACATGCACATTAAATACACAGATGCCTTGATCATTGGTGGTGGACTTGCAGGACTTCGTTCAGCTATTGCTACAGGGGAAAAAGGTTTAGACACGATCGTTTTAAGTTTAGTGCCGGTGAAGAGATCTCACTCTGCAGCAGCTCAAGGTGGTATGCAAGCAAGTCTAGGAAACAGTATTATGGGTGAAGGGGACAATGAAGATGTTCACTTCGCTGATACTGTAAAAGGTAGCGACTGGGGTTGTGACCAAGAAGTTGCAAGAATGTTTGTAAATACTGCTCCCAAAGCGATTCGTGAGTTGGCCTCATGGGGTGTACCTTGGAATCGTGTAAAAAAAGGAGATAGATCCGTTGTTATAAATGCTGAGCATACAACTATTACCGAAAAAGACGAAGCACATGGTTTGATCAATGCCAGAGATTTTGGTGGAACAAAAAAATGGCGAACCTGCTATACATCAGATGCAACAGGTCACACTATGCTCTATGCTGTAGCCAATGAAGCAATGAGAAGAGGTGTAGTGATCGAAGATAAAAAAGAAGCGATCTCTCTTATCACCCAAAGATGATCAATGTTTTGGAGCTATAGTACGGGATCTAAAAGATGGTACTCTTACTGCTTATGTAGCCAAAGGTACGATGATCGCTACAGGCGGATACGGTCGTATCTATAAACAATCTACCAATGCCACTATATGTAAAGGGACAGGACATGCTATCGCTCTAGAAGCAGGTGCAGCATTAGGTAATATGGAGGCTGTTCAATTCCATCCTACACCTATCGTTCCCTCTGGAATTTTATTAACGGAAGGGTGTCGTGGTGATGGGGGTGTACTCAGAGATAAAGATGGTTATAGATTTATGCCTGATTATGAACCTGAAAAGAAAGATCTGGCAAGTAGAGATGTGGTAAGTCGAAGAATGTTAGAACATATCAAAAAAGGCAAAGGTGTAAAATCCCCATATGGAGATCACCTATGGCTTGATATCTCCATTCTAGGTAGAGAACATGTTGAAAAAAATCTAAGAGATGTACGAGATATCAGTATGACATTTAATGGTATTGACCCTGCTGATGAAGGTCAAAAAGGTTGGATGCCAGTTTTACCGATGCAACACTACTCCATGGGTGGTATCAGAACCACACCTAAAGGACAGAGTATCAATATCAAAGGACTCTTTTCATGTGGAGAAGCCGCATGCTGGGACCTACATGGATTTAACAGGCTAGGTGGAAACTCAGTCAGTGAAACTGTCGTCGCCGGTATGATCGTAGGTAACTATTTTGCTGATTTCTGTAAAGAGACCGATATAACCATTGACACTAAAGTCGTTGAAAATGAACTGGCAAAACAAGACAATTATATCCTTGAGCTCTTAGCGCGAGAAGGAAATGAAAAGATCTATGATATCAAAGATAAGATGCGAACCATTATGCAAAACAAAGTCGGTATTTTCAGAAATGGTAAAGATCTAACAGAAGCAGTAGAAGAACTAAAAGAACTACTGCAGAAAACCAAAAACATCTCCGTTTCCAATAAATGTAGCCATTTGAATCCTGAACTGGAAGAAGCATACAAAGTGCCGATGATGCTAAAAGTTGCGCTATGTGTTGCTAAAGGTGCACGAGATAGAACAGAAAGTCGTGGAGCACATTATAGAGAAGATTACCTCAAAAGAGATGACGTAAATTGGCTTAACCGTACACTAAGCTATTGGGAAAATGAGGATGATCTGGAACCAACGTTAAAATATGAAGCGCTTGATATTATGAAAATGGAAATGCCACCTGCCTTTAGAGGTTATGGTAGAAAAGGGTTTATCATTGAAAATCCATTGAGTCAAAAAAGACAAGATGAAATCAACAAGATCATTGAAGAACATCAAGGTGACAGATATGAACTACAAGAGAAACTCATGTCTTATGAACTGCAAACAGTATACAAAAGTAAAAACGAAAGATTAGGAGATAAGGATGAGTAGAGAGATAACTATAACTGCCCTAAAGTATAATCCATCTGATAGTAATTCCAAACCAACATTTGTTGAGTATAAACTGCAAGAGACTCCGGGAATGACACTCTATATCGCGTTAACAAAGATAAAAGCAAGCATAGACCATGACCTTAGCTCAGATTTTGTATGTAGAGCGGGAATATGTGGTGCTTGTGGAATGGTTATCAATGGAAAACCAAGCTTGGCTTGTAAAACATTAACCAGCAATTTTAAAGAGGGAAAAATAGAACTTTTACCACTACCGACATTTCCACTGATCAAAGATCTGTCTGTAGACACTGGTTCGTGGATGACAAACATGAGTATTAGAGTCAACTCTTGGATCGTTGCCAATGAAGAGACTGACATTTCTAAAATGGAAAAGAAAATAGAACCAGAGGTGGCGCAGGAAGTATTCGAACTGGATAGATGTATTGAGTGTGGAATATGTGTAGCAAGTTGTTCAACTGCTATCATGAGAGAAGATTTCGTAGGGGCTGTTGGACTCAATAGGGTTGCAAGATTCTCTATAGATCCACATGATACACGAACTGATGAGGACTTTTATGAACTCATAGGTGATGATGAAGGTATATTTGGATGCATGAGTCTTCTTGCCTGTGAAGACCACTGTCCTAAAAACTTACCTCTACAGAGTAAAATAGCCTATATGCGACGGAAGATGGTCAAAGTAGATTAATTTTTTCAATGTATGAGAGTTTAAAATTTCTTATACTCTCATACCTATCATTACTTTATCTCTACTTTCATCAGTTTAGAAAATGATCCCTCAGGTGCAGGAATGTATATCTCTGCACGGTAGGATGATATAAATTTCTCATCCGCCACTCTCCATACTTTATCTACTTTGTAGTCTGTTTTTTCATCATTCAAGATAAACTGTTTTTTGCTCTAACTGATCTAATTCAGACGGTTCCAAAAAAAGTACCAGCTTTGCTCTATTTGTATCTACGACTCTTGCCAAAGGTGAACCTGGAGATACATAATCACCTTTTCGTACCATAATTTCATACAGATACATATGGTCAAGTACAATAGATTTTTTTTCTATACTATCTTCAAGCTGAGCAATCTTATACTGCATATCCAAATACTGTGTTTTTGCAGAAGCAAAACTGTAAAAAGCATTATCTTTTTGGGTCGTAGATACTGTTGTCAACTTATCCATACGCTGAAAATATGTCTCTTGCCGTTTTAAAGTTTCATGAAGAATGAGAAGATTTTCACTTGATGTTTTCAAGTTAATTTTATCCAAACGGTCATCCAAATAAATAACACGTTTTTGATCCACTACACTCCCTTCAGCTTCAAGATCTACATCCAGTACCAATGCACTCACAGCAGACTTTAATGTCACAGATTCATAAGGTTCAATTTTTGCATAATGTACTTTTGCAAATATAAATAATGGTGTTAATAACAATAGAAAAGCTTTCATGAACAATCTCTTTTTTCATTGATTATATCAAAATAGAGTTAAGTGCTAAATATGAAATACTAAGAAGCCTCTTTGATAAGCATATTTTAACACTAATCCTTAGTATTTTACGCTAAAATGAGATATGATTATAGGTTATATTAACAAAACAATATAGCAATTAGGATAAAAGTATAATACACTTATTCATATACCTTTTTATTCGACTTTGAAAGCAGACAAATACTATTAAGAGAGCCTTATGTCTAAAAATAAACACCCTATTACTACAAATCATTTTATTTACATTTTACTATTCGTTGTTTTTCTTTATCCAAGTAGTGCTATTGCCAACCAAGAAATGCAAGAAGAATCCGTCATTACTCTTCCTATACAAGCTAATCTCAGTGTCTTGGAAAAATACCTAAATGAATATGTCCCACATGATGTAGCCGTCTTGGATGAGCGCGGTAAGGACTGCGTGAAACCACAAGACATGAAGATCCCTTTCATTCCAAAATGTAAGATAAAAGGATTTAAATTATCCTGTAAAGATTGGACCAGAGACTTCAGAACAGTTCCAAGAATAAAATGTGATGTAAATGGCTGGGTAAAAAGAAACGGACGCATCTTACTCACTGGTAAAGGTTCAACCTTGACATTTGCATTTCCTGTTAGAGCGGAAGCCTCTGCTGATGGTTATGTATACGGGACCGCAAGGGCTGCTGCAGTCTTATATCTCAATGCGAAACTGCACATTAATAAGGACTGGACTATTTCTGTTGATATAGAACATGATTTCAAATGGTCAAATAGCCCCGAATTAAAACTATTTGATCTATTTAACATAGATATTAAAAAAGTCATAGAACCAAAGCTTCGAAAAAGAATGGATAAATTTGCAAAGCGCGTACCAGAACTTCTTGGAAAACTTGACATTAAAGGAAGAATGGAAGAGCAGTGGGAAGACATCCAAGAGCCTTTAAAAATAGATGATAATAGTGATACCTATCTCTTATTCCAACCCGCCGTTGCTTCTTGTTCTCAAATTGATATAGTTGATCACACTCTACGAAGTACGATAAGTGCAAGAGGTAAAACAGAAGTTCTGTTAGGAAAGCCTCCTGTAGACCATAATAAGACAAAGATCACCGATCTTGAAGAGATCTGTTATCAAAAGGGAAGATTTAATTTTCACCTTCCTATTGTGGTCACATATGAAGAACTGTTGGCCAGATCAAATAAAAAATATTCAGATACTTATACGATAGATCTAGTAAAAAGTGTGATGCCGGGAATGTTAAAGATATCTAACCCAAGGATAGGGAAGAGTAGTGATGGACGATTAAGTATATCTGCACATATAAGTTACGATAACAGAGATGAATGGTTGAGATCTCTTGATAAATTTAATTGGTTCGATGTTAATGGAGATGTAACCTTTACCGGTTCACCAAAAATTGATAAAGAAACTAGAACGCTTATTTTTGATGATCTTGTATATGACTCAAGTACAAACAGTGATCTTTTTGATCTATTGATCGATGCAGCTGAACTAGCCCCGATACAGTATTATCTAGAAAGCCTCATAAAATATAATTATGGGGGGAAAATTGATGAAGGTATTGTAAAAGCAAACAAAGCCTTAAATGAAGTTTCACAAGGTGATCTAAATGTTACTGGACGTTTAGAGACGGCAACGGTAGAAGATATTATGATTAATGAAAAAGACATTACGATCACTACACACTTATCAGGAGTATTGGACGCAAGTGCTGGATTATAATCAGTAAAAAATTGTAAGTATGCATAAATGAAATGATGTTATATAGATATAATAGTTTTATATTATTTTCATAACTATAGTAGACAATAGGTGCAACGATAAGCCGGGTTCTGTCTTGGGTAGTTATTTATCTAGACGTATTGTTGCCAATATGTTCAAGCGAAGTATGAGTGCTGATCTAACAGCTTGTGAGACTTATACCATATACTTCTTGCTGCGGACAGGGTTTACCTAGCTACCTATGTTACCATAAGCACTGGTGGGCTCTTACCCCACCCTTTCACTATCACCTACAAAAGTAGGCTACCTACTTTCTGTTGCACTTGCCCTCAGATTACTCTGGCCATCCGTTAGATGGAGTCCTGTCTCACTTGCAGCCCGGACTTTCCTCTCGTGATATAATATCACCAGCAACTACCTATTGCACCTTGGTGAAATTATAGCATATAAAAAGATAAGTGTTAAGTATAAATGATGTAAATTTAGAAAATGGAGTAGCATGAGTTACTCTCTATTCTACCATAGCAAAGATCATATAAATTACGTGCTATCTTTAGCTGTTCATTTTACCTATAGCACATGAAACAAAACTTCTTGCTTTTGCTGAAGTACTATCCATAAAACTCATTTCTTCTTCAGCTAAAGGATAACCGAGTTCTCTTAGTGCTTTTGCTAATCTGCTTACATCCTTATTTTCCATATCTAAAGTGATTTTACGTGGTAGAACTTCTAGATCAACTTCTATCTCTCCAAACTCTTTGGCCAATTTATTCTTAAGTGTAGAAGCGCACCCACCACACTTAACATTAAAGACTTCAAACGATTGCTGCATAAATAATTCCTGACGATTTAATATAAGAGTATTATAGTCAAAAAAAGTAAATGAAAAAAGTATAGTGTGTTTCTTTTTTAATCAAATGTAACAGAAATAGTGAGTTGAAGGAAAAGATATGTAGTGTGGGCACGAATGCCCACCAAGAATGTATTGAAATTTTATAAAATTAAGAAAGAACTTCTTTAACTGCTTTACCGATCTCTGCTGGTGAAACAACAACTTTAACACCTGCTGCCTCAAGTGCATCCATTTTCTCTTTAGCTGTACCTGCAGAACCAGAGATGATAGCACCTGCATGCCCCATTCTTTTACCTGCTGGTGCAGTTTGACCAGCAATGAAAGCTACCACTGGTTTAGTGATATTTTCTTTAATATACGCTGCTGCCTGAATCTCAAGGTCTCCACCAATTTCACCGATCATCACGATCGCCTCAGTTTCTGGATCATTTTGGAACTCTTGAAGTAGCTGCTTATAGCTAAGACCAATAATTGGATCTCCACCGATACCAACAGCTGTTGAGATACCAAAACCTTGATTACATACTTGATTTGCACCTTCATACGTTAATGTACCAGACTTAGAGATAAGTCCAATATTACCTTTTTTGAAGATCATACCAGGCATGATTCCAATCTTACACTCTTCTGCTGTGATGATACCAGGACAGTTTGGTCCGATAGTCTTCATATTTCTTTTAACTGCATACGCTTTAGCCATTTGCATATCTCTAACCGGTGCACCTTCAGTAATGATAACTGCCAGTTCAATACCTGCATCTGCTGCTTCCATAACCGCATCTGCTACGAATGCTGGTGGAACAAAGATCATCGAAACAGTTGCACCTGTAGTTTCTACTGCATCTTTTACAGTATTGAATACAGGTTTGCCAAGGTGTGTTTGACCACCTTTATTTGGTGTAACACCACCTACAATATCTGTACCATAATCCATACATTGTTCAGCATGGAAAGAACCCTCTTTACCTGTAAAACCTTGAACGATTACTTTTGTATCTTTATTTACTAAAATTGACATCTATTACTCTCCCTTTGCCGCTGCTACTGCTTTTGCAGCACCATCTGCTAAATCTGTTGCTGCAATTACATTTGGAATATTTGCATTTTTAAGAATCTCTGCTGCTTCTGGTGCATTCGTACCATCAAGACGTACTATAACCGGAACGTGTACATCTACCAGTTTAGTTGCTTCAAGAATACCATTTGCAATTCTATCACATCTAACAATACCACCGAAGATATTAACAAAAATAGCTTTTACGTTTGGATTTTTAAGAATGATTTCAAATCCTTTTGCCACTGTTTCAGCACTTGCTGAACCACCAACATCAAGGAAGTTTGCAGGTGTTCCACCCATGTAGTTAATTGTATCCATTGTACCCATTGCAAGACCGGCACCATTTACCATACAACCGATTTCACCATCAAGAGCAATGTAGCTAAGTCCATATTGACTTGCTTCTCTCTCATCAGGATCTTCTTCAGAAATATCTCTCATATCTTCGATATCTGGATGACGTCCAAGTGCAGAATCATCAAATCCCATTTTTCCATCAAGTGCCAAAAAGTCACCAGATTCTGTTTTGATCAATGGATTTATCTCGATCATCTCAGCATCATTCTCCATATAAAGTTTATAAAGTTTAGCTGCAAAATCCATCATCTTTTTTTGTTCATCTTTATCTGTAAGACCAAGACCAAACACTAGTTCTCTACCATGATAAGGTTGGAAACCGATAGCTGGATCAACTGCAATTTTGATAATTTTTTCAGGAGTATCATGTGCTACAGTTTCAATATCCATACCACCTTCAGTCGAAGCCATGATAATTGGCATTTCAGCAGCTCTGTCAAGTACAACAGAAAGATAAAGTTCATCTGCAATAGCTGCACCCTCTTCTATATATACTTTGTGAACCAATTTACCTTCAGGCCCTGTTTGGTGTGTAACCAAAGTCATCCCTAGAATTTCAGTTGCTAGTTTTCTTACTTCATCAATAGATCTAGCAAGTTTAACACCACCACCTAGTCCTCTACCACCCGCATGGATTTGTGCTTTAACAACCCAGATACTGCCACCTAGTTCTTCTGCATTTGCTACAGCTTGATCAGGTGTATTTGCAATGATACCTCTAGGTGTTGGAACACCATATTTTTGGAATATTTGTTTCGCTTGATACTCATGAATATTCACGTTATCTCCTTTAAAAATACATTAAGTAGTAAATTATAGAACTATTTTCTATAAGGAATGATTAACCAGATTATAAATAATGGAAATTCGTTAAATATGTTAAATATCTACACAATTATGTAGAAATGAACGAGTCATTTTATCTATATTTATAGTAATTTTGTTTCCTTTATTCTCAATCAAATCAATAACATTAATCACACTTTAGGTGCTGATCATCTCTTCAGGTTTAACATGTTTATCAAAATCTTCTGCAGACATAAATCCCAGTGCAACAGCTTCCTCTTTGAGAGTAGTACCATTTTTATGTGCTGTTTTAGCAATTGTTGCCGCATTTTCATAGCCGATATGTGGATTTAATGCCGTAACAAGCATAAGTGAATCATTTAAAAATCTATCAATATTTTCTTTAATTGGCTCAATACCTACCGCACAATGTGTATCAAAACTTCTCATTACATCAGCCAGTAGTTTTATTGATTGCAAAATATTATATGCAATTACAGGTTTAAATACATTAAGTTCAAAGTTTCCTTGAGATGCTGCGATACGCTATAGATGTATCATTACCCATAACCTGTACTGCTACCATCGTCATTGCTTCTGCCTGAGTAGGATTTACTTTACCAGGCATAATAGATGAACCCGGTTCATTTGCAGGTATTTGAATCTCACCCAGACCACATCTTGGGCCTGATGCCAGCCATCGTATATCATTTGCTATTTTCATAAGGTTTGCAGCAAGTGCCTTAAGTGCACCACTTAGTACTACTTCAGCATCATGACCAGTAAGTGAATGAAACTTATTTGGCTGAGGAACAAAGCCATAATTTTTTGACATAATTCTGATTCAATTTCACTGCAACTCTTTGTGAAAACTCTGGATGTGAGTTAAGACCTGTACCTACAGCTGTACCTCCGATTGCAAGTTCTCTACAATATACAAGTGCATCATTAATTTGCTTCAGATTTGTCTCTAACATAGATACATATCCGGAAAGTTCCTGACCAAGTGTAAGAGGTGTCGCATCTTGAAGGTGCGTTCTACCTATCTTCACTATATCAGAAAAAGTTTTCGATTTTTCGTGCAGTGTATTTTTCAACTTTGAAAGTGCCGGGATAAGTGTATCTGTTACAGCTACTACTTCAGCAATACGCATTGCAGTAGGATAAGTATCGTTTGAACTTTGTCCTTTATTTACATCATCATTAGGATGAACCAGGTTTTCTTTCGTAAAATCTCCGCCTAAGATCTCCGTTGCCTTGTTTGCAACCACTTCATTTATATTCATGTTTGATTGTGTTCCAGAGCCTGTTTGCCACACAACAAGTGGAAAATTGTCATCAAGTTCACCAGAGAGAACCACATCACATGCTTTGGATATCGCCATTGTTTTTTCACTATTTAAACGACCTAAGGATTGGTTGACTAATGCACAGGCTTTTTTTAAATTTGCAAAACCATAAACAATTTCAAGAGGCATTTTTTCATTACCTATCTCAAAATTATGTATCGATCTTTGTGTTTGTGCTCCCCAGTATTTCTCAGCAGGAACTTTCATTTCTCCCATTGTATCTTTTTCAATTCTATAATCCATGGGTAATCCTTTTATATGTCATTATTTCTTATAGTACTCTGTTTTAATTAATGAAATATTTACTAAGATAAAGAAGTTAAAAAAGGGGAATAATTATTTGTTGGTATAGTATGTAACATTGTATTTGAAGAACTACAATGTTACTACATTTAAATAAGAGTTTTGAGCTTAGCTCTTATACGATTCAGGGTTTAGCCTTTCACATGCATTGGATTTTAATCCTTGTACTACTCGGAATTTAGTTCCTCGCGGTATTGAGCTTTAGCTCTTAACCTCATATTGTGCACGACCCATTTGGTAAATGTCATTACCTTTTGTATCATTTACAACAGTTACTGGAAAGTCTTTAACTGTAAGCTTACGTACAGCCTCTGGACCCAATTCAGGATACGCGATCACTTCAGCTGAAGTGATCTGCTTACCAAGGAGTGCTCCGGCACCACCAGTTGCACCAAAGTAGATACCATCATAAGCAACACACGCATCTTTGACAGCCTGATTTCTTTTGCCTTTTCCGATCATCCCTTTTGAACCATGTTTTAACATCGTTGGAGAATAAGAATCCATTCTGTATGAAGTTGTTGGTCCGGCACTACCTATCGGATCACCTGGCTTAGGTGGTGTTGGTCCAACAAAATAGATCACAGAACCATCTAGATCAAATGGCAGTTCTTCACCTGCTTCTATAAGATCAACAAGTCTTTTATGTGCAGCATCTCTAGCTGTATATATAGTACCATTTAGTAAAACAGTATCACCTGCTACAAGCTTTTTTGTATCTTCAGAAGTAAGTGGTGTTGTTAAAGTATAAGTTGCCATTTCTTTCCCCTTATATCGTAATGTGTGTATGTCTCGATGAGTGACACTGAACGTTAACAGAAACAGGAAGTGATGCAATATGGCATGGATTAGATTCAATATGTACAGCAAGAGCAGTTTTTGTTCCACCCATTCCCATAGCACCGATACCAAGTTTATTGATCTCTTCTAGAATTTTTTGTTCAAGTTCATCCATCTCAGGATCTTCATTATTGCTTCCAATATCTCTAAACAATGCATGTTTAGAAGAAATACAAGCTTTTTCAAATGTCCCACCGATCCCAACACCTACGGTAATAGGAGGACAAGGATTACCTCCTGCATCAGAGATCACTTCTTTTACATATTCAACAATTCCATCTTTACCCGCTGCAGGTGGTAACACTCTAGCACGACTTACATTTTCAGACCCACCACCTTTAGCAGCATATTCTATATCTATCTTATCACCTGCAACGATGTCAAAGTGGATAATAGCCGGAAGGTTATACCCTACTGTATCTTTAAGATTTGCTCTTGAAAATGGTTCACAGGTAGATGCTCTTAAATATGCATCAGTATACCCTTGTTCAGTTCCTTTGTTTATAGCATCTTTAAGCAATCCGCCTTTGATCTTTACTTCATCACCAACTTTTACAAAGAAAACAGCCAATCCTGTATCTTGGCAAAGTGGTCTCTTTTCATCTTTAGCAATATCAGCATTTTCAAGAATCTGACGAATTACTTCTTTACTTACTGGAGATTTTTCATTCTCCATCGCTTCTTTTAAAGCATCATATGTATCTTGTGGAAGATCAGTACCACAATGCACAATGATATCTCTAACGGCTTTTACAACTTCATCAAATTCTATCTCTCTCATTTTATAGTCCTAAGCAAAAAATTTCTTATCTTTAAGTACATTGATCATACTTCTCACAGAACCAACACTTGCTTCAAATCTCTGTTTTTGATCATCATTCAATGTCATTTCAAAAAGTTTTTCAACACCACTTGCACCAAGTGCAACAGGCACACCTGAAACTACATCATGATGGCCATAGTGACCGTCTAAATAGACTGCACATGGATGTATTTGTTTAGTATCTTTTAAAATCGCTTCTACCATGATCGCTGTTGATTTTGCCGGTGCATAGTATGCAGATCCTGTTTTAAGATAACCAACTATCTCTGCTCCACCATGCTTTGTTCTCTCAACTACTTCAGCAATATCTTCATCAGATAAAATATCTGTTAAAGGTACACCTGCAACCGTAGAGAATTTCGGTAAAGGTACCATGTCATCACCATGTCCACCCATTACAGAAGCACGAATCTGTCCTGATCCATAACCGATTTTCTCAAAAATAAAATGTGCCATTCTTGCAGAATCCAATATACCAGCCATACCGACTACTCTCTCTTTTGGAAACCCTGATTCTTTAAGTGCTACATAGGTCATTACGTCCAAAGGATTGGAAACCATAATGATAATTGAATCAGGTGCATATTGTTTTACATCAGCTACTACTTCTTTAGTGATCTCTGCATTGATCATAAGCAGATCATCTCTACTCATACCTGGAAGTCTAGGACTTCCTGCTGTAATAACAACTACATCTGAACCTGCCATACCAGCAGCATCTTCTGCTACAGATACAATAGTATGTGATCTTGCTGCATTTGCTGCTTGAGACATATCTAATGCTTTACCTTTTGCAATCTCTGTATTTCTATCTCTTAATACAACATGATGACATACACCATTCATCGCAAGAATAAATGCTACAGTAGCACCTACGTTTCCTGCACCGATAACCGTTACTTTTTTACCCTTTTTTATCATTAATAATCCTTTTAAGTGAGAACTATAGGGGACCTCAAAGCAAAACATAACTCATAATTTATGTTATCAATTATGCTTTGCGACAAAAGAGGCTACATCAACCCTATGTTATATAACACAACTGTGTCAAGAGTATCTTTTTACACTAGATACTAAGAAGTGATGCAGAGGATAATCCTCTGCAGAAGTTTATAGTATACCAAAATATCATTACATTTTAGTGACAAGTATTGCACAAATAAGATGCAATACTCAGTATACTATTACTTATATAGCGTCAATGATCGCATTAAGTGTAGCAGATGGTCTCATTGCTTTAGATGCCAATTCATCATTTGGATGGAAGTATCCACCAACATCTTGAGGCTTACCTTCAACAGCAAGAAGCTCTTCCATGATCTTAGCTTCTTTCTCTTTAAGTGCTTTAGCAACTGGAGCGAATTTCGCAGCCAGTTCAGCATTTGAACCGTTTGCAAGTGCATCTGCCCAGTATTGTGCCAAGAAGAAGTGAGATGCTTTGTTATCTGGCTCTCCTACTTTTCTACCTGGCTCTTTAGTGTTATCAAGGTAACCGTTATTTGCTGCATCCAGACCTTCAGTAAGTGCTTTAAGTTTAGCATCGTCATGTTTTTGACCGATAAATCTTAATGACTCAGCCAATGCCAAGAACTCACCAAGTGAATCCCATCTTAAGTGACCCTCTGCAAGGAATTGGTCAACGTGCTTAGGAGCTGATCCACCCGCACCAGTCTCATACAATCCACCACCAGCGATCAATGGAACGATAGAAAGCATTTTAGCAGATGTTCCAAGCTCTAGGATCGGGTACATATCTGTCAGGTGGTCTCTAAGAACGTTACCAGTTACAGCGATAGTGTTTTCACCTCTTCTGATTCTCTCATTTGTAAATCTAGTCGCATCAGTCACTTTCATGAATTGAATATCTAAACCAGTTGTATCGAAATCTTTAAGATATGCGTTTACTTTTTTGATAAGTTCTGCATCGTGAGCTCTGTTTTCATCTAACCAGAATACTGCAGGGATACCTTCAAGTCTTGTTCTTTCAACAGTTAAGTCTTACCCAGTCTCTGAATTGGTATATCTTTAGTTCTAGCAAGTCTCCAGATATCTCCAGCTTCACATTCAAAGCTCATAAGTACACCATCTTCACCAGTTACAGTTACTGTACCAGCTTCAGCAAGTTCGAAATGTTGTTGGGTGAGAACCGTACTCTTCTGCTTTTTGAGCCATAAGACCGATATTTTGCATTGTACCCATTGTAGATACATCATATTGACCATTTTTAACACAGTCAGCTACCATCTCTGCGTGGAACATAGCGTAAGTAGAATCAGGAATAACAGCAACAGTCTCTAGTGCAGCACCTGTTCTATCCCACTGTTTACCACCTTCTCTTACCACTACTGGCATAGAAGCATCGATAATTACATCGTTAGATGCATTGAAGTTTGTTTGACCTTTATCAGAATCAACCATTGCAATTTTTGGAGCATCTGAATCAACTGCTGCTTGGAATGCTGCTTTGATCTCAGCTTCTTTAGCGTGACCAGCGATCTTTTTCTCTAAGTCTGACATACCCATGTTTGGATTAACACCTACTTCTTTGAATGTGTCTGCATATTTAGCGAATACATCTGCAAAGAAGATCTCAAATGCGTGACCGAACATAATTGGGTCAGAGATCTTCATCATAGTCGCTTTAAGGTGTAGTGACCAGATAAGATCTTTTGCTTTTGCATCTTCGATTGTTTGCTTGTAGAATGCTCTAAGTGCAGCTACTGACATGAATGTACCATCAAGTACTTCACTAGCAACACCTTTAATAGAAGTCAACTCTTTACCGTTAAGTGCGATTGTTACTTTTTGGTCTTTATCAAGTGTTACAGACTTTTCATTTGCGAAGAAATCGCCTTTTCCTTCCATGTGTGCAACATACGCTTTTGAGTTTTCAGCGAATGCTCTAAGTTTGTGTGGGTTCTTCTGTGCAAATCTTTTTACTGCTTTTGCAGCACGTCTGTCTGAGTTTCCTTCTCTTAGTACCGGGTTAACCGCTGAACCTAGACAAGTAGCATATTTAGCTTGAATAGCTTTCTCTTCATCTGTTGTCGGGTTTTCAGGATAGTTAGGAATATCGTAACCTTGACCTTGAAGTTCAGCAATACAATCTTTAAGCTGACCTGCTGAAGCTGAAATATTTGGAAGTTTAATGATGTTCCCATCTGGTTGTAGAACAACCTCACCTAGTTTAGAAAGTTCATCTTCAGCAAGACCCATTGCTGCAAGTACTCTTCCTGCTAGTGAGATATCGCTTTCTACAACTTCTACACCTGCTGCTTGTGTAAATGCATTTACGATTGGTAACAATGAATACGTAGCTAATGCTGGCGCTTCATCGATCTTTGACCATATGATTTTTGGTAATTGTGACATATTTTGTTCCTTAAGTTTAGATTATTATGGACAGATTGTAGCACTCTTTTTGTATTATGAGAATAAAATCGAGTGTTTTTGAAAACTTATATTATTTATTTGTTTCTTTACTACACAAGTTTAAGTATACATGTGTCAGAAGAAACTATTAACGGAGTTATATAGCTATTTAATTGACAATATATTCTGCAGGAAAACCTACAGGTATGGGAGCATGAAGCTTCACAAACATATCACCATCACCTACTCTACATAGTTCATAGGGGACATAAAGAAACCTAGCAGCTATCTTCTTGTCTATTTGGCTTTTTTCTTCCAAATGTAAACGTATACTGCTTGGTACATCTTTCACAAATTTTTCAGGTATAAGTGTATCGACTGCCAATACCATAACATCAACATCACCTTTATCAACCCGTCTTCTTAAAATATTTTCCAACAAGCTATAACTCTCAGTAGAATCTTCTACCTCATTTTCAAAAAGTTCTATCTCACCAGCATCATTTAGTAACATCAAAAACGGTTGAAACTGTTTTGTTTTTTCAAGTAGACCCTGAGCACGATATACAGCTTTTTCCAATACTTGTAATGCCCGTTCGTCATTATTATCTGACATATTTTCATCCTTAATACTATTACTGTTGTGTACGTATAGAGGTCATACCTACACTGAGCCAGCTTTGTATACCCCCACGATACCACTTCATCTTTTGTGGAGGGTACCCTAACTCTAAAAGGGCTTCTATCATCTGTGGTGACTGTCTGCACCATATGCCATTACAAAAAAAGAGGATGGTTTTCGCTTTAGAGAAATCATAAGGTGCTTTTTCACCTTTAACACCAAAATAATCCAGTGCTTCTTTTTTCTCTTTGGTCCATTTATCACCTTCAGTAAAATAAATAAAAGGAATGTTAATAGCTGAAGGAATGGTCACACTTTCAAACCATTGTGTTTTTCTACTGTCCACAAACAACATTTGATTGTCATCTTGCATATCCTCAAGAAACTCCAATACCTCAAGCTCACCAAAAGTCTCTATATCGTCATGTATTTTCATAGGGGAGAGTTTTCCTGCTGCTGTGATAAATGTCTTTTTACAATACTCTGCTACATCTCTACTCGCATACGACCCATCCCAATACTCTCTTGCATTAAAAGGTATTTCAAGACACCTTAAGTCCGAATCTCTAGCGATAGTAATTTTTTTAACTTTTCCCTCAGCAGTGTTATAATTGACATCAATATTATGTTCGTGCATGATAGTAGGAGTGCTCTCAGCATAGATTGATGAAATCAAAAATAAAGATATTAATACTAATTTTACTCTCATGTCTTTCCCTCTTCTTAAATCTATTTAATTAAGATAACTTAAATTGTTACCCTTCAACCGCCAAACTCTCTTCCAAATAAATACCCAACTCTTTTGCTTCTTCCATAATAAGTTCACTTACCTTCATCTTTGACTCTATGATGACATCTGCAAGCTTAGACTTGATATGAACTTCTAAAGGGCGTTTCCCCGGGTATTTATCAACAAGACACATGAGTTCTTCAACTATCTTTGCATCAGGCATAAGATTAAGTGCAAGTATAAGTGGTGGTTGTACAGGCTCTTCAGACATGTTTGACCTCTTTTTCTACTTTTACCTTCGTCTTTCTTTGCATCTTTCATAGCTTGAAATTTTCAAGTATATTCATACGTGTAAAATCACCATCTTTTGTGATCTTCACTTTAAAGGCAATAGGTTTACTAAGATCAAAATCTTCTTCCAGTTCCTTAAGACGGTTTTCAAAAAGCATCAGTTCGATGTTTCCATGCAAGTCCATAATATTGGCTATACCGAACTTATTACCTTTTTTACTTATCTTCTCTGTAATATTTTCTATTTTACCTATGAACATCGCTTGTGAACCATCTGCAAGATCATCTATCTCTGAACTGAGTGTATAGTTGATCTCATCTAGTGTTTCACGGTATTTGTCCAGTGGATGTCCTGAAACATAGAAACCTAAAGACTCTTTTTCCATCTCTAGTATTTCCATAGGTTCAAACTCAGCCATATGAGAAAGCTCTAGATGTCACAGCAGTCATCTCTTCATCATCACCCCAAAGTGAACCTATCGCTTGTTTCTTCGCATCTCCTGCTTTTTTGGCCGTCTCGATGATCTCTTCTATCTGTGAAAGCATTGCTTTACGACTGTAACCAAAGCTGTCAAATGCTCCTGCTTTGATAAGTGATTCAATGACTTTTTTGTTCACTTTACTTGAATCTATACGTGAAACAAAGTCAGAAAAATCTTTAAATTCTTCTTCACCTCTGGCTGCCAAGCATCGTATTGATAGCGATATCTCCAGCACCTTTTATCGCACCCATACCAAACATAACAACCTCATCACCATCGATGTTACGTGCTTCAAATACAAGCCCGGAATTATTAATATCTGGTGGAAGAAGTTTCATACCCATACGTTTGACTTCATCTACATACTTCACTACTTTATCTGTGTTGTTTTTTTCCAGTGTCAAGATAGCCGCCATAAACTCTGTCGGATAATAATGCTTCAAGTAAGAAGTATAAAAGGTGATCATCGCATACGCAGCAGAGTGTGATTTGTTAAAACCATACCCTGCAAACTTTACGATAAGATCAAAAAGATCTGCTGCTTTTTCTCTGTCAAAACCTTTTTTTGCTGCACCATCAGCAAACTCATCCTTTGAGTTTGTCCATCTCTTCTTTGATCTTCTTACCCATTGCTCTACGTACCAGGTCTGCACCACCCAAGACTAAATCCACCAATGGTCTGTACGATCTGCATAACCTGTTCCTGATACACAATGACCCCATAGGTTGGTTTGAGTATAGGTTCAAGTTCAGGAAAAGCATAAGTGATTTCTGCACGTCCATGTTTACGCTCTACAAAGTCATCTAGCATCCCTGACTCCATAGGTCCTGGACGATAGAGTGCAAGCATCGCAATGACATCTTCAAAACCGTTTGGTTTAAGCTTTTTCGCCAAGTCTTGCATACCTGCAGATTCTATCTGAAACAGTCCCAAGTGTTTCACCTGTACCAATATAGTCATAGACTTCTTTGTCTTCAATGTTCTCTTCAACGAAATTAATACGTTTACCATGTCTTTTTTCTACAAGCTGCAATGCTTCTTCGATGACCGTAAGTGTCTTTAAGTCCCAAAAAGTCAAACTTGATCAGATCCACATCTTCAACATATTTACCGGAGTACTGTGTTGCAAGCGTATCAAGCCCTGTAGGTTTGAACAATGGTGTTTTTTGCCAAAGTGGTTCATTTGAGATAACCACACCTGCAGCATGTGTTCCTGCATTACGATTAAGCCCTTCAAGTGCCAGAGCATACTCCCATGTACGTTTTGCCTGCGGATCGCTCTCTAACAAGCTCTTTGATCTTCGGTTCTTTTTCGTAAGAACCTTTAAGGTCAATACCCAATTCATCAGGAATAAGCTTCGCCATTGCATCTGCTTTAGAGTAAGGCATATCAAGTACACGTGCTACATCACGAATGACCCCTTTGGCAAGTAATTTACCAAAAGTAATGATCTGTGCCACGTTCACACGTCCATATTTCTCTACCACATAGTCAAGTATCTCTTGACGTCGTGCTTGACAAAAGTCCATATCTATATCCGGCATGGAGATACGTTCAGGATTCAAGAAACGCTCAAAGAGTAATCCGTAAGGCATAGGATCAATATCTGTAATACCCAGTGAATATGCAACAAGTGAACCTGCTGCAGAACCACGCCCAGGTCCTACAGGAATACCCATCTGTTTTGCCGCATCCACAAAATCCCAAACGATAAGCATATATCCCGGGAACTTCATATTATTGATAATATCCATTTCTACTTGGAGTCTATCTCTATACTCTTCATGTTTTTCTGCAGGAACAATCTTTAAACGTTTTTCAAGTCCTCTTTTTGACTCTTCTATAAAAAGAACTTTGTCATTTTCCAGTGAATACTCTATATCAGGTTCAGGCATACTAATACCTGACTCTGCTGCACGTCTCTCTGGCAAATTTAAAGTTAGGTGGTGTCGGATCACCTAATTTTATCTCTAAATTACATTTATCTGCTATCTCCTGAGTGTTTTCAAGTGCTTCAGGAATATCTGCAAAAAGTTCTGCCATCTGTTCTGGTGATTTCACATAAAACTCATGTACAGAGTGACGTAAACGGTTAGGATCATCATAGAGTTTGTTCATCGCGATACACATAAATGCTTCATGTGCATCTGCATCTTTTTGTACTGTATAGTGCGTATCATTGGTTGCAATGATCTTGATACCTGTCTCTTGTGAAAGTTGTATGATTTGCTTATCTATACGATGCTGATCACCGATACCGTGACGCATGAGTTCAAGATAAAAATCATCACCAAAAACATCTTTATACTTTAAGGCAACTTTTTTTGCTTCATCATACCCTTTTGCACCAAACTTAAGATTTCTTTCTGAAAGATTCAAGTGCCAGTTCACTTCACCTTGCAAACAGGCAGAAGAACAGATGATCCCTTCACTATTCTCTTTAAGTAACTCCCAGTTGATACGAGGATAGTAGTAAAATCCATCAATATATGCTTGTGAACTAAGATACATCAGATTTTTGTAACCTACATCATTTTTAGCATACAAACAAAGGTGAAAACGCTGACGTACAGATTTGTCTCCAAGTTCTTCTTGGTTATGTACATATGCTTCCATACCAATGATAGGTTTAATACCCTCTTTACGCATTGTGTTATAAAAATCTATGGTATCCAAACATATTTCCATGGTCAGTCATAGCAACAGAGGTCATACCCTGCTCTTTGATCTTTCTTTGCAAGTGCTTTTATCTTATTTGCACCATCAAGCAGTGAGTATTCTGTATGTAAATGTAAGATGGGTAAATTGTGGTTTAGCTTTTGGTTCTTCTGACATGTATAACCTTTGCAAATATTGGATTTCAATATAGCAAAGGTTAGGTAAAAATAGATTGAAATAATGAACTAGAAATAACTCCAAGAGAACTGAGTCGTATTCTTAACAGATAACTCCTAAAAGCATACCATCTTTTACAGCCTGCATACTCTCTTTCCCTACAAGACGTTCTACAATAGCAAGTCCAAAACAAACTGCTGTTCCTGGACCTTGAGAAGTCATGACATTACCATCGGTAACCACTTTCACTATCCTCTCTGTAACCAGGATGATCTATTTCATCTTTAGCTCCAGGATAACAAGTATAATCATTACCTAAAACACCTGCTTTTTTAAGCACAAAAGGTGCTGCACACATAGCACCAACTACTTTAGTTGTCTTTAAACTCTTGAAGAAGCTCAATAACTCGTGTATTTTCAGCCAAAGCATACGTACCACCCCAACCACCGGGAAGTACCATCATATCAAAGTCATCACTTATAATATTTTTAATGGAAGTATCAGCCTGTACAGTAATACCATTTGCACCCAAGACCAAGATTACCCTGTAATTCATCTTCCAAATACGCAACACACACTTCTATACCTCCACGACGCATTACATCTATGAGAGCAACCGCTTCTAACTCTTCAAAGCCTTTTGCTATGGGTAACAATACACTTGCCATTTTTACTCCTTATTTACTCTCTTTTGCACCGATCTCTATAAATGTTGCAGGAATGTCTTTATTTAGTTTATTAAGAAAATCCATATCGTTTTTGATCTTTTATATCAAAAAATCTGTTCCAGTTTGAAAGCTTGGCATACCTATTACAAGTGTATTACTCTCTTTTTTAATATACATATACATGGTACATGGAGCAAATACAGCTGCTTCTGGCATCGCACCTTCATTATCAAACATAGCATATGAATAAGGAAAATGACAAAGAGAGAAAGTCCAAAATGCATCATAAGAAGGAAGAAGATCAGGTTTTCCTAGTTTGTAATCAAAGAAACCAGCCATAATGTAACCTTTTTTCGTAAAAGTATCATCTACTTTTTCTTGAATTTCATCTATATAATCATCAAGATCTTCAGGTCTATTAAATGTGTATTTCATAATGCAGCATAGCATCTTTTATCTCTCCTTCATACGTACCATGACTTATTACAGCATGCAGGAAATGTTTGTAGATATAAGCCCATCAAGCTCTTCCATGAGTTTCGTAAACTCTGTGATCACTGTTTGATCTGTAATTCCAAGCATCTCAATGATCGCTTCTGCTGTAAGATGAGAGATCACTGTTTCATCTTTACTTTTTTGTTTATAGATCAACAACATTAAACGGGTTAAATCCTGCAAGTTTGGGATCTATTTCTAAAAGAGGTTTTACTTTTTTATCATTTACGATTGTCATAAAACTCAACACATCAAGTGTTGTAGAACCATACTCTTCTTTATAAACCAGATTCACATGCTTACGTGGATCAGGAAGACGATATCCGAGTGCTTTAATAGGCTTATCCATCATCGTATAATATGTATCTTGAACATTACCCTTTATTGTATATACAATTGTACTCTTTTTAACTGCACTAGCTGATCTATTGAAACATCCTTCTTCTGCAAAAAGACCACTTACAGATTACTCATCGCTAGCCTTTTAATTCAGTAATACATTCCTATAAATTACTTTTAAGATATCATAAATTAATCCATTTGAAAAAAAATAGAAAAATGTTACAGGGGTGATAAGAAGAGAGAAAGAAATCTCCTCCTAAAAGAGTGTTTACCAAGATCTTACTGTTTGGTGACAAGAAAGACATTTGCTCAAGATAAGCAAATAGTTATTTGCTGCACTGTATCTGTCACCTTTTTCAAATGTACTTAAAATCTCGTCTGCCATAGCATGTGATAGCCTCCGCTTGATTCTTAGCATACATCTTATTATTTATTTTATTTTCACCTACACCCTCTTTCATAAATGATTCTGTATGCTTTACTGTTTCTTTTAAGGTCTTTAACACCATTTTTCACCACATTAATATTGTCAAAAAGAAAACCTTTTTGTATCGTAGCCATAGCAGTTTCCATGTCTGCCATATTTTTCATTCTATCTGGTTGGATATGTTCTTGCTCTGCAAATAGTATACCACTTAAGAGTACTGATATTAATAAAATCTTTTTCATTTCTATTCTCCTTCAATAAATTTATATAAATAATTGTAACAATTTCACTATTAATAAATAGTAATAAACGACAAGATAAGTTAAATTTATGTAATATAATGAGAAATACGATGTGAAAATATCACATCGCTTGTAAAGAAGAATTGTATTGACTATTCTTTAATGTCACTTTTGCATACATACCAGGGAAAATATTTTTAGTTCCTCTATCAAATCGTATACGCATTTTTATTTTATGTGTCATAGGGTTTGCATCAGGTACAATGGCATGTATGATTCCTATAGTTTTATAATCAAGAGATGGTATTTCTACTGGTACTTTCATACCTGTTTCTACTCTAGAGATAATACTTTCTGAAATAGACACATCAATCTCTAAGTTTTCCGTATCAACGATCATTATAGTTAACATACCTGGCATGATCATATCACCTACTTTAATATTCTTCTGTACTACTACACCATCTGAAGGTGCTTTCATTTTTATATAGTTATATGTACTTGCCATCTGCTTTGCTTTTATATTAGCCTCTTTAACCATAATTTGCATTGCTTCTAACATCGACTCTATATTGGCAGCCTGTGCATCCAAATCATACATATCAGTAAGAAATGATCTTATTATCATCACGATAGGTATTTTTTAATCTTAACTTTTTTGTATTGACATTTCTTAATTTTTCACGCCAATACTCAACAACTATTTTTGATTGTTCAAGCATAAGATCAGCTTGAGATTTCATGATATCAAATTCGGCAGATTCCATTTCATAGAGATCATCTTCTCTTTTTACTTTATCACCAAGTTTTACAAATACTTTTTTTATATATCCCATAAAACGGCTACCTATCATTTTCTGACCATCAGAAACAACTGTACCTGTTAATGTAATATCACCTGCCTGTGAAAACACATTGAGTAGTAATGCTGCAATTATTATTTTTTTCATTTTCATCTCTTACCACTTTCTTAAGCTTACATGACATTTCATACATTCTGACGATATTTTACTATAATATTGCAATGCCTGTGTTGCATCACCATCAGAAAAACGTGCAACGATATCATCTGTATTTTGTTCAATCTTTCTTTGTATACGTTTTGTCATAGCTGTATTATTAGTCATCCATCTTTCATAGACATCTTTATTTTCAGTTTCTTTCTTTATTGGTCTTATTTTAACAATGGTTTCTTTTAAATCTTTTGCACCTGCTTTAACAATATCCAGGTTATTATAAAAAAATCCAGACTGAATATCCTGCATTGCCTGTGCCATTTTTTGCATATCAAAAATTCTATCTGCCTGTGTATACTCTTCCGCAAATCCAAAAGACATCACCATTACACAACCTAACCAATAATTCTTTTCATCTATCCTCCTTCTTCTCATACATCAAAAATACTGAACTATAATATTTACATTTAATCTTAAAGTATTGTATCAGATAATCACTAAATTGGTTATTATCATAAATGAAATCAAAAATAATTATGACTATTGTCATCATAACTTCACAGATCTATAAATTTAGTCTTTATGTCAAGTCAATATATAAAAAAGAGGTACTCCTATAATTTAAGTATTTGTATTGTTTTGAGATATATCCTAACTAGCCAATAATATAAGTTTGAATTATCTAAAACATAAGTTATATTTAATATAATCTATTGTATAATTTCTTATATAAAATCAAAAAAAGGGTTCTACAATGAAAAAAATGATTTACAAGTTCTGTAGCAGTAGCTGCATTATTATTAACGGGTGCTCAAGCTAATTTGATCTTGAATGATATGTTCAAAGATATGAAAGAGGCTGCTGTCAGCATGAGTAAAGATGCAAAAGATTCTGTTACTGCTGTGAAAGATGGTACAGTAGAAACAACAAAAAGTGCTGAAAGAACTGTAACTAATGTAAGTAAAGATGCAAAAGATACATCAGTTAAAGTTTCTGATGATCTTAAAACAGCAGAAGTTTCTACATCTAAAGATAGTAGAGATACTGTTGTTTCTGTATCTACAGATACAAAAGACTCTATCACCAATACAACAAAAGATCTTAAAGATTCTGCAACTGTAGCTTCTAAAGAGATGAAAGATTCAACTATCGCTGTTTCTTCTGATACATCAAGTGCTGTTAAAACTGTCTCTAATGACTCTAGAGATTCTGTGAAAACTGTCTCTAATGACATGAATTCATCAGTCAAATCTGTTTCTAATGACTCTACAGATTCTGTAAAAACTGTTTCTAGTGACTCTGCTGACTCTGTAAAAACTGTTTCTAATGACTCTAAAGATTCTGTAGATTCAGTTGCTAAAAATACAAACGACTCTGTTAAAACGATCTCTAATGACTCTAAAGACTTCTGTAGATTCAATTACTAAAAATGCAAGTGATGACAGCAAAAACTGCATCAAATGATACTAGAGACTCTGTAAAGACTCTGTTGCTGAAAACATTAAATGATTCTGTTAAAACAATTAACGACTAACTACTTCAAATAAGATAGAAGGCATTACCTTCTATCTTTCAAAATCAATTCCAAACTAAATAATCTACTCTACTCTTTTAACTAAGCATTTTTTATTTTTAATAGCATGTATCCTAATGAACTTATATTTGTTAATATTATATTGTAACTTTTGTTTTAAGATATATTTAAAATAATTACTGATACTATTAAATTATATTTATCAAAATAAAAAGGTTTTACATGAAAAAAATGATCACAACTTCGTGTAGCAGTAGCTGCATTATTAGTAACAAGTGCACAGGCTGATTTTGACTTTGGAGATATGTTCAAAGATATGAAAGAGGCTGCTATCAGCATGAGTAAAGATGCAAAAGATTCTGTTACTAGCTGTGAAAGATGGTGCAGTTGAAACATCTCAAAGTGCTGAAAGAACTGTAACTAATGTAAGTACTGATGCCAAAGACACATCAGTAAAAGTTTCTGATGATCTTAAAACAGCAGAAGTTTCTACATCTAAAGATAGTAGAGATACTGTAAATGCTGTATCTACAGATACAAAAGATTCTATTACCAATACAACAAAAGATCTTAAAGACTCTGCAACTGTAGCTTCAAAAGAGATGAAAGATTCAACTATCGCTGTCTCTTCTGATACATCAAGTGCTGTTAAAACTGTTTCTAATGATTCTATCTGACTCTGTAAAAACTGTTTCTAAAGACTCTGCTGACTCTGTAAAAACTGTTTCTAGCGACTCTGCTGACTCTGTAAAAACTGTTTCTACTGACTCTGCTGACTCTGTAAAAACGATCTCTAGTGACTCTAAAGACTCTATAGATAAGGTTGCAACAAATGCTAATGATTCAACAAAAACGCTTTCTAATGACACAAGAGCTTCAGTAGAATCAACTAGCAACTAATACAAGTGATGCAGCAAAAACTGCTTCTAATGACCAGAGAGAGTCTGTGAAGTCTGTTTCGGAAAATCTAAACGACTCTGTTAAAACAATTAACGACTAATACTTCTAGATAGAGGCATTGCCCTCTATCTTCCTAAGCAATCCAATACTGGATTGCTTTTACTTCTATACTTCGCTACATAATTTAATCCTATACTTCAACTTTTACTTTAAGAGTTGTTTAAAATAACTATTGATACCATCAATCATAATAAATAAAGTAAAAAAGGTTTCAGAATGAAAAAAATGATAATTACTTTAGCTGCCACTGCTTTGTTAACACATGTACAAGCAGGCTTTAGTTTTGGAGATATGTTCGATGATATGAAAGAAGTTGCTGAGGCCATGACTGATGATGCAAAAGACAGTATGACTGCTATGACAGAAGGTGCAGAAGAAATATCTAAAAGTGCTGAAAGGTCTACACGTACGGTAAGTTCTGATGCTGAAGATGTGTCAGAAAAAGTTTCTGATGATATTGAAACAGCTACATCCGAGACATTTGACGATACTAAAGATACAATTGAGTCTATATCTGAAGATACAAAAGATTCTATTACTGATACAAGTGAAAATTTTAAAGATACAACGGATGCAGTTTCTACTGACATGGAAGATAGTGCTGATGCTATTTCTTCAGATATCTCAGACTCCATTGAAGATGTATCAGATGATGCTAGAGATTCGATAGAAACTGTTTCTGAAGATACAAGTGATGCGGTAGAAAACATTAGCAGTGATTCTGTTGAATCTCTGAAAACCATTTCAAATGATGCAAAGAAATCCGACTGAAGATATTTCAAATGACTCTAAAGATTCTGTAGATTCTATTGCGACCAATGTAGAAGACTCTACTAAAACTATTTCAGATGATACAAGTGATGCTACAGAGTCAACCACAACTGCAGTAAGCAAAACAACAAAAACTATTTCGAATGATACTAGAGAGTCGATAGATGAAATTGGATCAAATCTCAATGACTCTTTTAAAGATATTACTCAAGGTAAAGATACTAAAACGATTACTCATGATGAATATAAAGAACATATGAAAAACAAAAATAAAAATAAGTAATCTATATTAGATAAACTCCATAAAAAGCAACCTATATAAAAGGTTGCTTACTCTTCCCCTCTGTTCTCTTCAACATTATTACTATTTAGTTTACTTCAACGTAATACTAATCCATAATATAATCTAATATTATAAATTTCATAATAATCATTAAGTAATATTTAACATAATAAATGATATTATCTATTTATAAATACTTATAAAAGGGAATAAAAATGAAAAAAATGGTTACAACATCTATAGCGTTAGCTGCATTATTGTTAACAAGTGTTCAAGCTGATTTCGACTTTAACGATATGTTCAAAGATATGAAAGAAGCTGCTATCAGTATGAGTAAAGATGCAAAAGATTCTGTGGTTGCTGTTAAAGATGGTACAGTTGAAACATCTAAAAGTGCTGAAAGAACTGTTACAACTGTAAGTAATGATGCCAAAGACACTTCTATAAAAGTTTCTGATGATATTAAAACAGTGGAAGTCAACACAACTTCTGATATAAGTAGTGCTACAACTAGACTTTCTAGTGATACTAAAGATTCACTTAGAACTACAACTTCTGATTTGAAAGAAGGTGGTACAAGTCTAAGTACAGATATGAAAGATTCTACACTCACTTTATCTAAAGATGCTAGAGATTCTGTAAAAACTGTCTCTAATGACTCAAGAGATTCTGTAAAAACTGTCTCTAATGATTCAAGAGATTCTGTACAAACTGTCTCTAATGACTCAAGAGATTCTGTACAAACTGTCTCTAATGATATGAATAGTACAACAAGAACGATCTCAAATGATTCAAGAGATTCTATAAACAGAGTTGCGACAAATGTAAATGACTCGACAAAAACGATCTCAAATGATTCAAGAGATTCTGTTCAGTCAGTAAATAAAAACACAGCTGATTCTGTGAAAACTGCCTCAAATGACAATAGAGAAAATCGTGAAGTCTGTTTCAGAGAATATAAATGATTCAGTGAAAACTATAAATGATTAATTAATCATTTATACTACAAAAATAAGAAGGAAAATCCTTCTTATTTTTCTCATTAAACTGCCAGTCACTTTTGGTAGCGTTTCACTCTTCATGAACAAAATTCATAACTTCTATTTATTATATATATAAATTCTATGCTATCCTATATATATACTACTTTGTCCAAAGGATTCATGTGAATACTGTTAAAAAACAAATACTCTATTTTGCTCTGCTTCTACCTATACTACTTTTTTCTATGTCAGCACAAGAGAGCAACTCTACTGCAACAGCACATAATGATGATTCACTCGCAGTCTTCTATGCCATTGATGGCGATGTACAGGATAAATACAATACACTTGTAGAGACAAAAACTAAAAGAGTATAGGATTTCAACTTACAGATCCACATAAAAGAGTCAATGATCAATATGAAACAAAATATGGTTCAACTGTACTTGATGTACTCAGCTTTATGCCTGTAGTCAATGATGAAGTCATCGTACCACTTCTTAACATTGATCCTCGTATCGCAGGTTTTGCACCTTTCAATATGCTGATACATAAAAAACTTGATGAAAACACAACACATGTCGGACACCTTATGCCTAAAATAATGTTAGAGATACTAGGTATAGAAGACAAAGAAGTAAGAGAAAAGTTTACTGCTACATTTCAATCACTAGATAAATTAATCGAACAAGAAATGGGTGGTAAAAAATCATACATGCCATATAAAAAACTTCCAGATCAAAGAATGATCAACTTCGAATATGAATTTGAAGCACCTGAAGATATAGATGATTTTGTCGCTGAATTCCAAAACACATTTGAACTCGCTTTCATTGACAAAGGATATCTCATCGCAGGATATCATAACTTTATGGAATCTACGGATGATGCAGAAGATATCCTCTCAGACTATGATGCTTTTTGGACCTATTCTCTTTGCCATCTGAAATTTTCTTACAATATGTTTGACAATGAAGGTGCTCGTCCAGAAGCAGGTTTATTCGCCCCGTGTACTATGTATATGTATATCAAAAAAGGAACCAATAAAATTGTTGTTGGAATGTATAGATTACATAACTGGTCTGACACCCTAGATATCACAGATAAAGAAAGACTTGTCCTTGTAGAACAGCTTGACAGGGAGATACCAGAGATCTTAACAGCATTTGGGATGACAGCAGTACCCAATGTAAATCCACTTACACAAACTCCAAAAGTACTTTCAGATCCTACATCAAATACTAAATAAAGCTACAGAAGAAACTAAAAAAGTCTCTAAAGAAGAGCCTAAAAAGGTTGAACAGTCAGTCATACAAAATGTACCTGTTCCTGAAAATGCTTTAGCCGTAATGTATACACTTGAAGGCAACATAGAAAAACCATATAAAACTATCGTTCAAGATGAGTTAAAAACAATAAATTTTGAAGTGACAGATCCACATCATAGAGTAAATGACCAGTATGAAGACAAGTATGGTTCTACCCTCTTAGATACGCTCAGCTTTTTATCTGTTGTCAATGATAAGGATATACTGCCACTTCTTAATATTGATCCACGTATCGCATCTACTGCTCCATTCAATATGCTGATCTACAAGAAATTAGAGGAAAATATGACACATGTAGGTCATATCGTGCCAACAGCATTCCTTGATATGATCGGGATAGAGGACCAAAAGATAAGAGATGCATTTATAGCTTCCATTAAGCCCCTTGATGAAAAAGTAGAAGCAGAATTCAGAGCTAAAGGACTTAAGTATTCAAAATCCTATAAATCCTATAAAAAACTCCCGGAAAACCGTATGCATAACTTCGAATATGAGTTTGATGCTCCTGATGACTTAGATGAATTTATTGAAGAGTTCCAAAACAGATTTGAACTCGCATTTATCGATAAAGAATATCTCATTGCCGGATATCATAATTTTATGGAGGGACTTGATGATGCAGAAGAGATTTTAGCAGGGTATGATGCTTTCTGGACTTATTCACTTTGTCACTTGGAGTTCTCGTACAATATGTTTGACAATCAGGGTGCTCATCCAGAAGCAGGCCTTTTTGCACCTTGTACCATGTACGTTTACATTAAGAAAGGTACCAACAAAATTGTAGTGGGTATGCTAAGACTTGAGAACTGGTCAACTACCTTAAATATCACTGATGAAAAAAGAGTAGGACTTGTCAATAAACTGGATAAAGAGATACCGGAGATCCTGACTGCATTTGGTATGAAAGCAACATCCAATACTAATACCCTGCTACAGCAGCCAGCAATATGTAAAACAGAAACAAAAGAAATTCAAGCAGAGATGAAAGAAGATATACCAGAAGCAAAAGTAAATATTACAAACAATAAAACAGCTAAAATGACATTGGATCCTATAACCAAAGAAGAGAAAGTACAAACGATTCAAACAACAAGTGGTACTGTAGAAATTTGTATACCAACCATACCTAAAGTACCTGAAGCTCCCCTCTCTGAAAACAATAAAGAGGCACTGGATAGAAGTATTAAATTCTCAAAGCGTATGCCACCAAATTACATACCTCATAGATTCGACAAACAAAAACATATGAAAGAGAATAGCAATACAAGAATTGGAGAAGTCAGCCAAGGAAGAATTTCAGCGTATCTTCGTGGAAAATTCATGGATGTAAAAACGGTAGAAGAAAATCTCAAAGCGGCAGGCTTTGAAGTCTTAACATCTGTTCCTGTCGATAAAAAGGGTACACTCATTTCCGTAGTCTTTACCGATAAATCCCTAGTCAGCATAGCAAGTAAACCAAATAGAGGCTTTATAGCTTCATTACGTGTTCTTGTAGATAAAAAAGATAAAAAGATAAGTATCACTAACCCTCTTTACATGACAAAAGGATTTTTACAAACTGATTTTGATGAAAAGCCAGCCATGGAGATCTTAGTAAAGCTTATCGATCACTTTCCTGGTTTGAAAAATTCAAAAGATGTTCTCAAATTCCAGCTCTTACCAAAATACCAATTTATGAACGGTATGCCTCATTATGAAGATATGGTAGAAGTAGCCTCTGGAGATGACCTTTTAGAAAAGATCAAAGATAACGATAAAGTGCTCTTTACTCAAACTCTGGAAAATGGTTCGACACTTATTGGTATTCAACTCTCTAAAAGAACCAGTACATTTACTAGAAGGATTGGTACAAATAATGCAGCAATGCTTCCATATCCAATCCTCATTGAGAATGGAAAAGCAAAAATACTTGATCCTAAGTACTATATTGCATATATGTATCCGATGTTAAAAATGACTGAATTTATGACTATTGCTTCCATACCGGATGCCATTATAAAAGATTGTGAAAAAGTATTCAAGAAAAAGAAAAAGAAGTAATAGTGAATGAAAAAGTACATACGGCCTACTGTATGTACTATCAAATGAAGTATTCTTTAGAATATAACTTCAACGTCAGTCAGGCTAAGCCTGAAAACGTCTTATTTAGCTTTCTCCAAATATTTACCTTCAACAGTATCCACTTTGATCATCTCACCTTCAAGTACATGAAAAGGGACTTGTACAACAGCACCACTTTCAAGCGTAGCAGGTTTTTTACCACCTTGTGAATCACCCTTGAAGTTAGGTGGAGTTTCTACTATCTTAAGTACAACCGTTTGTGGTATCTCTACTGAAATAGCTTCACCTCCATGAAACAAGATATCAGCTTCCATACCATCAATCATGTAATCAAAAGTATCTTTACCTACTTGCTCATGTGTAAGCCCTATCTGCTCAAAGGTTGTTGTGTCCATAAATTGAAGCATTTCTCCATCATCATAGAGATATTGCATTGTTTTTTGTTCAAGTACAGGTACCTCAAATTTATCACCTGCATGTACTGTCTTTTCAATCGTTTTACCTGTAGCAAGGTTCTTGATCTTCATACGTACAAATGCTGCACCTTTACCAGGTTTAACATGTTGAAAATCTGTAACCTTATAAGGGTTTCCTGTAATTTCCAGTCTAGTGCCTTTTTTAATATCACCCATTCCAATTGTAGCCATTTTAGCTCCTTAAAAATTATGCGTGATTATAGCAAATGCTTGGTAAAAGGTTACCGTGGCACCCTGAAAGGGTACCAAAAAGAAGGTTATTTAGTAATAGAAATATTATGATGTTCTTCTGTATACTCGATTGGTTCAAAATCCATTGCTTTTGCATTATCCATTAGTACTGGAATAAAAAGGAGTGAAACAAATACTGCTGCAACCGTACCTGAAATAAGTGCAACACCAAGCCCACCAAATACTGGATCTCCTGCAAGCAATGCAGAACCTAAAATAATAGCAACCGCAGTCAAAGCAATAGGTTTTGCTCTGGTTGCTGCTGCAATGGCAATAGCTCTACGTTTTTCGATACCATCAAGCTCCATTAAAGACTTTGCAAAATCTATAAGAAGTAATGAGTTTCGTGAGCTTATCCCTATTAAAGCGATAAAACCAATCAGAGAAGTGGCCGTTAGGAAGAAGGTCTCAGATGTAAACCAGTTTGCCACCCAGTGTCCTACAATCACCCCGATAAGTGACAGAAATGAACCTAACAATACAATACCACTGATTACAAAACTCTTGTAGTAAATAACCAATAATAAGAAGATCAGTATCAATGCAGCGATAAATGCGGCACCTAGATCTCTAAAAGTATCAAGTGTCACTTTCATTTCACCATCCCAACGTATAAGAAATTTTTCATGTGTTTGTTTGTCCTCTAAAGTAAAATCAAACATATAGGTTGATAATCCGGCTTTTGTAACAATATAATCTTTTTCAAATTTTTCAAGCATTACACTTACGTGCATCTAAAAGAGGATATACCTGTGAAACCATATCGGTTTCTGCAATCACATTCACCATACGAGAAAGATCTTTATGCATGATCATAGGATTTGATTTTACTTTACGAATCGTAACCACTTCACTTAAAGGAACCATCATTCCCTCTTCATTCATTAAATTCAATGAAGAAAGTTTACTTTGCAATGCATCTTCATTCGATACAGGTAGCTTCTTACTGCTATTATCTAAAACCAAAAATATAGGTATCTGATCTGGTGAATTTTGAGAATTCTTATGCGCTATGACCATCCCCTCAAAAGCAAGATATATAATATTATTTACTTGAGCAACACCTAAACCACTTCTTGCAACTTTTTCTTTGTCAGGTATAAGTTCATATTTTTCGTAATTTTCATCTGCCATAAGATCAACATCAACCAAACCTTCTGTTTCTGATAAAACATCTGCTACATCCACAGCAAGATGTCTTATCTTTTCCGTATCATCACCGTGTACTTCAACAACAATAGATGCTAAAGTTGGAGGTCCTGATGGCTGCTCTATAAATTTAATGCTCGTACCTTTTGTTAAAGATGAACATCCAGCCTGAATGATAGGTCTTAAACGTTGCACCATAAGAAATGATGGTTCTTTACGATGATGCTTATCTGTAAGATTGACAGATATTTCTGAAACATTTTCAGTACGTTTCATACTTGCACCCTTCACTAGACCAGCATAATCAAGTGGAATGCCTTGCCCCAAAAAAAGCTCAATATTCATTACTTCATCTTCTTTTTTTAGAAAATCAATGACACAGTTACTCACAGCTTTTGTCTGCTCTATAGATGAACCTGTTGGTGTATCAATATAGACAGAAAATGTGTTATCACTTTTCCCTGGCAACATTTTTGCCAAAACCAACTTAGTCGGGAACATTAAAAGCGCTAAGAAAAATGCAGTAGCTGTTAAAATAATTACCCGTTTTTTCTTTAACTTGTCATCAAGAATACCATATATAAAACTTTCAAGATTTTTCATTATTTTGATCCTTCATCATTATGAGTAGTATGATGGTCACTATGCTTTGGCTTTTTCAATAACTTTAAACTCAAATAAGGCGTGAATATATATGCTACAAATAATGAAGCAATTAATGCTACTGGCACATTATATGGGATAGGTTTCATAAAGGATCCCATCATCCCACCAACGAATGCCATAGGAACCATCGTTAAGATAATAGCCAAGGTCGCTATATTTGTCGGTGCTCCGATCTCATCTGTTGCTTCAATTAAAAGTTCACCCATCTCTTTCTCTTCAACACCATGACTATGTAAATGTCTGTGAATATTTTCAATAACGATAATAGCAGCATCTACAAGTAATCCTAAAGATAATAAAAGTGCAAACAGTGTGATCCTGTTCATCGTCTGACCTGTCATCCATGCAGTAAACAGTGTGACTGCCAGAATTGCAGGTACCGTAAATGTAACAATGATCGATTCTCTCCAACCTAAAGCAAAAACCAACATTAACGCAATGATCACAATGGTAATGATCAAGTGATGCATTAATTCATTTACAGCCTCATTTGCCCGTACACCATAGTCTCTTGTAATAAGATATCCAATACCTAATCTTTCAAATTCATGGTCATAGCTTTGAAGTACTTTAAGTACATCTTCTGCAACAAACACTGCATTTGTTCCGGCAAGCTTTGCAACAGTTAAAGTAATTTGGTTCTTCTCCTCACTCAACCTTGGTTTAGCATCTGACGATTCATGGGTTTCACTCTTTTCATGGGCCATATCTTCTTTCAATAAGATCTTGGCTCTTTGAAAGTTTTGTATATCAACTCCCTCACTTACATCTGCAACATCTTTTAGGTAGATCGGTGATCCCATATACTGTGCAACGATCACATTCCCGACATCATCTACACTTTCAATAGCATTTTTCACACCAAAGATTACTAAATGATTCTCTTTCGTTCTACCCTTTACTTCAGGTACTGAAACAGCCAGAGATTGCACTGCTTGCATGATCTGTCCCAAAGAGAGGTGATATGCTGATAGTTTCCCCATATCAACCTCTATGTTATACTGTGCTTTTCTCTCGCCCTTGAGTGTTGTTTTTGCCACATTATCAACTGCATTTATTTTTTGTTGGACTCTTCTAACCATTTCAAAAAGTGCAACATCATCAATAGTACTTTTTGTTTTTGGATAAAATGCCACTGTCACGATCGGAATATCGATATCAATATCAAATGGTTTAACACTCGGCTGCATCACACCCTTGGGCATAAGGTCCATATTTTGCATCACTTTATCATAGAGTTTTAAATTTGAATCTTCTCTATTCTCTCCAATATAATACATGACATTTACGATACCGACATTGTCCATAGCCATACCATAAATATGTTCTATCCCTCGTACTTCACGTAATTTACGCTCCAATGGTTTGACAATGATATTTTCAATCTTCTTTAGGTGTAGCTCCTGGCATTGCAACGATCACAGCACCACCGGATATAGCAATTTGTGGATCTTCTTCTCGAGGCATTGTATTAAGTGCGATATATCCAACAAGCAGTAAAATTGCACCCAAAACTATGGTTAATGGATTATGTAAAAAATCTTTTGCAAGTTTTCCTGCTATATTTACTATTTCATATTCTTTTTTATTTTCCATTATTATCTACCTAATAATGATTTTGGCATACATACCAGGATATACAGAAGATCGTCCATTACTCTCAAAGCTCATTTTTATCTTAAACTTATGTGTCATAGGATTTGAACTGGGAATAATGGATATAATTTGACCAGTTGTTACAAATCCTATAGAAGGTATTTCAATATCCACTTTTTTACCTAGCTCGATATATCTTAATTGTGTTTCGCTCAATTCTGCCACAATAGTTAATTTGCTCAGATCAGTCAAAACAACTGCAGGCATACCAGGAATTGCCATTTCACCTTCGATTTAGACGTTTGTCGACTATCACACCATCATTAGGTGCAAGTATCTTCAAATAATTATACTGATTTAACACTTCATCTTTTTTTGCCAATGCCTGGTTTACCTGTTCTTCTGATATTTTAACCATGTCTTCAAGGTTTTTTGCTGCAAGCTGTAACATTTCAAATTCATATTTTGAAACCATCTTTTTCTTATAAAGTCTTTCATGTCTAGCAAGATTGGTCAATACATTATTATATTGATTTTTATTCATCTGCAGGGCAAGTCTGGCCTGAGAAATAGCAAGGTCCACCTGTCTCTCTGCAGACTCTATCTCTTTAGAATCAATTTCATAAAGCAAGTTGTCCTTTTTTTACAATATCTCCCTCTGATACAGCCATATTTTTCACATAACCCATATAACGACTGGTTAGCATTTTTTGGTTATCTGAAACAACAGATCCACTTAAATCGATCTCTACTGCATGCACAGATGTTGATACATAAGTGTAAAAGAATTAATTTTATAAGTTTATTCATACATTTCCTCCTGAATTTAAAATACTGTTTAGTTCAAATATCTTTGTATTACGCTCATTTTTTACTGTAAGTAACTTGAAGTAATACTTCAAGTTCTTTAGATTGTTTGATCAAAACATCCGAAATTGAAACAATTCCCTCTTTATAACGTGAACGATAATTTTCATAGACTTTTCTTGCAAAACGTAATTGTTTTTGATAACTCTTTACATCTGCATTCTTACTTAAAATTTCTGTTTCAAGTTTTTTTACTTTTAAGGCAATACCAGATTTGGCTAAAGAGACTTCATTCTGTACTTTAAGATGATTCACTTTTGCTTTTTCAAGATTTGCAGCATCTATACCACCATTAAAGATATTCCACTTCAACTGTATTCCAACCGTATATGAGTCTTTCTCTTCAAAATCATTCCATAAGGTATTATCAGCACTTCCATACTCACCAAATGCACCAATAGTAGGCAGATAATTTGCCTTTTCAACCTTTATGGCCATTTCAGTGATCTGTAATCCTAAAAGTGCTTTTTGTATATCAATATTATTGTGTTCAACTTCTACTGCATCTCAATACGTGGCATAGGTGCCATATCATTTACTTTTTTGATAGAAGTCTACTTCTTCATTTAATAAAAATGAGAGAAATTGATATGCAAGATCTGCGATTTAGTTTAGCTTGATTATACATACTTTCTGCTTCTGCTCTACGTGCCTGAACTTCAAGGAGATCGATCTCCTGTGCATATCCCTCTTCTCCCATACTCTTGACAATTGCTTCTAAATGATTTATATTTTTCATGATCTTGGAAAGATTCAAAATATAGTTTTCAACCAGTGAAATATCATAAAATGCTTTTTTTGTCTGAAATATTTTTTCATTCAATAAGTTTTTGTGTATCCCATTGACTCATACGCTGCATAGCTTCTGTAATACGTCCATACTCTGTAAGTTTACCACCGGTATAAAGAGGAAGCATATAGGAAATCTTTGTCTGATAATGGTTTCTTGCATCTGGATAATTTAAGTCTTGTAGGTTGCAACAGATAAGGATTGTTTGGATTTGTACTGTCAAATTCAGAAAAACCAAAATCACCAAAAGTAGCTTCTCTACTCTGTAATTTAAATCCAAATACATTACCTGCATCGTTGGAACGCATACCACTTAAAGATACATCCAACTTACCATAATGATGACCTTTAGCAGCGTGCGCTTCATAGGCTTTCATTTGCTCATTAAAATGAGATATTTTTAATTCAAGTTATTGTTTTTCAGCATAGAAATAGCTTGCTTAATATCCAAGTTATTCAAACCAGCAAATAATGGCCATGCTAAAAGAAAAATAAGATATTTTTTCATAGATACTCCCTTTGTATATATTAAATTATATTATAGCTTAAGTACTACTTTTCTATATAAAAGTTATCATAAAAATAAGATATATTATATCATATATAACCTATTATAATAATTAAAAGTAGTTAAGTTTATAAATGAAAAACTGAATAGTAAATATATATAGTAAAAAGAGGGATACAAATAACTAAGTGGGAAACCCACTTAGTTTTAAAGTGTTGCGTGAGAAACGCTGATACATGCTTCTAATGAAGCGAGTTGTTCAAGAAGTTCTTTTTTTACTTGACCATCAACACGTACAACAGCCAGTGCTTGCTTCTTACTGTCTCGTCCCAGTCTAAAGTCAGATATGTTCAAACCGTTCTCTGCCATGATTCTACCTACATCACCAATTACACCCGGAGTGTCTGTATTTCTAAAGAAGATCATTGTTCCTTTTGGCTCAACATCTAAGATATAATCATCAATTTCAATAATACGCTGTTCTGTATCATCAAACACTGTACCTTCTATAGAGATAGTTCCTGTAGCTGTTGTAAGTTTAACACCTACCTTATTGGTAAATCCACTGTTATTTGGTTTTACTTCTTTTGTGATCTCTATACCACGTTCTTCTGCAACAAATTCTGCATTTACATAGTTTATCTGATCACCTAAAGACTCTGTAAGTACACCTACAGTTGCAAATGTTACCATAGATTCCAAATGATTCAGCTACAGGACCAGCTGCCTCACTTTAATAGACTTTACAGCACTTTTTGTGACCTGTGCAGACAAATGACCTATCTTTTGTATCAATTCCAAGTATGGTCTAACAAAATCAGGTAGTTCATTTTCTTTAATAGGCAAATTCAAGTGCATTCGGGTATGAAATACCTTTTGCTGCTGCGATCGCATTTTCAGCTGCCTGAATCGCAATATTTTTTTGTGACTCTTTTGTGTTTGCACCAAGGTGAGGTGTCACAGTTACATTATCTAGATCAAGCAAAGGATGATCTGTTGCAGGTTCTTTGTTAAATACATCGATACCTGCCATTGCGATCTTACCAGAAGTAAGCCCTTCTAAAAGTGCATCTTCATCATAAAGGCCACCTCTAGCACAGTTGATAAGGATCACACCATCTTTCATCTTAGCTATCTCTTCTTTACCTATCATACCGATCGTTTCAGCGTTTTTAGGTGTATGAATAGTAATGATGTCACATGCCAAAATATCTTCAAAATTCTTTGTATATCCAATATCCAGATCTGTTGCTTTACTTGAATCAATGTATGGGTCATATGCTAATAACATCCATTTCAAATGCTTTTGCTCTTTTTCCTACACGTGAACCAATATTACCAAAACCGATCACACCAAGTTTTTTATCTTTGAGCTCTGTACCATACCAGTCTTGTCTTCTCCATACACGATCAAGTTTAAGATTGTTATGTGCATAAGGAAATTGTCTTACACATGAAAGCATGTGTGTCATCGTAAGTTCCACCGCTGCAATAGTGTTTGCAGTAGGTACATTCATCATAACAATACCCTGTTTACTTGACCCAGGAATATCTACATTATCTACACCAACACCGGCACGTACAACTGCTGTTACTTTTTTAGCTGCTGCTAAAAATGCATCATCTACATCTGTAGATGAACGTGTAATAGCCACATCAGCTAAAGGAATAAACTCGGCAAGGAGTTTATCTTTAGGCTCATCTGCTGCATTAATAAATTCTATTTCACTATCATTAGCAAGAATATCCAATCCATCTTGGTGGATATGGTCACAAACAACAATCGTCTTTTTTGACATCTTATAACCTTTATTTTGTGAAAATTTTAAGTACCATAAAGTACGGGAGAATACGATTAATCGTATGAACCACCTACTGAAGGCAACTCAATATTAAGTACCAAATAGTAAGGAAATGTATTCAAGTATACATTTCCCCATTTTGAGAATTTGAAGCTTTACTCTAATAATTATCTTTTGAATTTATCACCAAATGCATCACCAAGAGTCATACTGTCATCTTGATCCATATTAAGTCTGGTCCATTGCTTCTCTTTCTTCTTGACGCTCAAGTCTTTTTACAGACACTCTGATTCTATCAGTGTTACCATCAATAAAGCTGATCACACCTTTTATTTCCTGACCTTTTTCAATTTCGTCAAATTTAAGTGGGTGAAGATCTTCTGTTCTGATAAGCGCATCAATATTGTCTCCAAGTGAAATAAATACACCGAAGTCTTTTTTATCTTTTACTGTTCCAGTTACAATAGAACCATTTTTATGTGTCTCAGCAAATGCTTTTACCGGTGAAGCTTCAAGTGCTTTTTTACTTAGTGAGATCTTACCTGCATCTCTGTCAATCTTAATGATCTTCACTTCAACTTCATCACCAACTTTTAGTTCAGATTTTGCATTCTTTGATTTGTCCCAAGAAATTTCTTGATTATGAAGAAGACCTTCAACTGTACCAACTTTTACAAATGCACCAAAATCAGTAATTGATGTCACTGCACCAGTTACAACATCACCAACTTTGTTTTCAGATGTAAATGCATCCATAGGTTTAGGAAGAAGATTTTTAAGGCTCACTCTTAATCTTCTACCTTCTTTATCGATCTCAATCACTTCAACATTGATCTCTGCATTATTTTCTAGATAATCTTTAGGGTGTTTAACATTTTTATCCCAAGATATTTCAGATACATGAAGGAATGCTTCAAGATCTTCACCAAGATCTACAAATACACCATATGGTTCAATGTTAGAAACTGTAGCAGTTACTGTATCACCAACACCGATGATAGAATCAATATCAGCCCAAGGATCAGGATTAGCATCTTTAATAGAGAGTGAAAGGTGTCTTTTCTTTTTATCATAGTCTAAAGCGATAACGTTTACTTCATCACCTTCAGAAAAGTATTTAGATGGGTTCACTGGACCTTTATGAGATATTTGTGAGTAGTGAACAAGACCGTCCATACCTCCAACATCTACAAACATACCATAAGAAGTAATTTTCTTAATTGTACCAACTACCGGTTCTTTGTTCTCAAGAAGCTCAGCAACGATCTCATCTGTTTTAGCTTTATCACGTTCAATAAGTTCTTTTCTAGAAACAACTACTGAACCTTTATCTTTATCAACTTTTACGATAACAGCTTTTACTTTTTTACCTATCGGGTCAACTTTTGAAGAAAGGTACGAAAGTGTACGTGGCATGAAGAATTCTAAACCATCACAGTCAACAACATATCCACCTTTGTTTGTTTTAGTTATAACACCTTCGATGATATACTCTTGGTCTTCATCATACTCAGAGATAAACTCATTTAATGCTACTCTGCTTAACGCAGCTTTATGAGAAATACGACCTCTTCCCATAGTTAACAACATCAATAGAATCACCTACATTAAATGCAAGATTACCTTCTTCGTCTCTTATCTCATCAAGTGTGATTGTTGCATCTCTACCACCACCGATATCGATTACAGCGATCTCATCTTTTTCATCTATCTTAACAACTGTACCTGTAACTAAATCACTTTTTGACTCTGACTTTTTAAACGATTCCTCGAGCATCGCCTCAAAATCTACTTCTTCTATTTCGATATCTTCGAACTTCATACCTATCCTTATGTGTGCCTAATTTTGCGTTATTATACCCTTTTAACCATAAATATGGCTTATAGGACAAAGTAGCACAGCTATGCTGACACTAAAGCCAATTTCGGCTCTTTGTCCAAGAAATTTGTCTCTTTAATTCTTTTATAGTGGTATTTTTATTAGGTTTTTTAAGAAGAAATACTCTCAAGAACTTCAAAATAAGTAGGAAAAGTTTTCGCTGTACACTCAGGTTCATTTATCGTCACAGAAACCGGATCAAGTGCTAAAAGAGAGAAACACATGGCCATTCTATGGTCATCATAGGTATCAATCGCTGCATGTTTAAGTACTTTAGGTGCAGTAATTTTAAGATAATCTTCACCCTCTTCTACTTCTGCTCCTACCTTACGAAGTTCTGTTGCCATAGCGAACAAGTCTATCTGTTTCTTTTACACGCCAATTATAGATATTTCTAAGTGTTGTCGTACCTTCTGCAAAAAGTGCTGTGGTTGCTATGGTCATTGCTGCATCGGGAATGTGATTGAAGTCCATATCTATCGCATGAAGTTCACCTTTACTTACAGATACAAAGTCATCACCCCACTCTACTACTGCACCCATTTTTTCAAGCACATCCACAAATTGAACATCACCCTGTATACTTTTTCTTCCTATACCTGTAACTTTCACCGTACCGCCTTTAATTGCAGCAGCAGCTAAAAAATAAGAAGCAGAAGAGGCATCACCCTCTACCATGAAAGTCTCAACAGCTTGATACGTTTGTCCACTTTTGACAGTAAAGGTCTCGATAATTATCATTTACCACGTCTACACCAAACTCTTTCATGATATGCAGGGTGATATCGATATAAGGTTTAGAAACAAGCTCCCCTATAATAGTGATAGTCATATCTTCTTTTGCCATAGGTGCTGCAAGTAGGAGTGCTGTCAAAAATTGACTTGAGATAGCACCGTCTATATTCACATCGCCGCCAGATAGTCCATTGGCCTCTATCAAAAGAGGCGGATACCCTTCATTCTCCTGATAACTGATAGTTGCACCTGCTTCTCGTAAAGCATCTACCAAATGACCAATAGGTCTCTCTTTCATTCGAGGTTCACCTGTAAGCAAATAAGAACCGGTACCAAGACATAAAGCAGCGCAGAGTGGACGCATTGCGGTACCTGCATTACCCAAAAAGAGCTCTTGTAGACCAGCACTGTGTATCGCTCCTGCATTACCTACTATCGTACATTCTGTTTTATCTTCAGAAAGAGTATATTTAATGCCAAGCTGCTTAAGGGCATTAAGCATATGTCTTGTATCGTCACTCTCTAAAAGATTGGTGATCTTTGTTGTTCCTTGGGCTAATGCAGCTACTAGTAAAGCCCTGTTTGAAAGACTTTTTGAGCCTGGAAGATTTATCTCTCCGTTGATTTTAGAGATAGGCTTAAGTGTTAGTGTATTCATGAAACCTCATCGACTTTCTTCATTTCTTGAATCTTATTGATCACATTCTGTACGACCCAGTCAGGAGTAGAAGCCCCTGCAGAGATACCACAAAGTTCTTTGCCTTCAAACCAATCGGCTTCAAGTTCTTTTTCATTTTCAATCAGATAACTATCTTTACAGTCTCGTTCACAGATACTGTGCAACTGTTTGGTGTTGGAGGAGTGTTTTCCTCCGATAACGATCATTATATCTGCATGTTTGGCTAGCTCTGACGCGGCATCCTGGTTTTCAAATGTTGCATTACATATAGTGTTAAATACCCTTATCTCTTTACGTGTTGCCATCAATGCCGTAACGATCTTTGCAAAATCTTCAGGTTTCTTTGTCGTTTGAGAAACGACTGCAACCTTTCCTTTAAGAGGCAGTTTTTCCAACTCTTCAGGTTCAAGTACGATAAAAGCATCTTCCGGATCTTCTGCATAACTCACTACGCCTTTGATCTCTGGATGATTCTTATCACCAAATATCACAATGCTGTAACCTTCTACACTCATTTTTTGTACGATATTTTGAGGGGTTGTCACATAAGGACAGGTTGCATCTATCACTTTATGATCTTGGTTCTTTAACACAGCCAATTCATTTTTAGGGATACCATGTGTACGTATTACCACAGCATGATCTGTCTCTATATCTTCTAAACGTTCAGCAAGACCGATGTTGAACTTTTTTTTAAGTCTATCAATCTCATCTTTGTTATGGATAAGTGGACCATAGGTCACAGATCCTCTATGTTCTTCAGCTATTTCAATAGCTCTTTTTACACCAAAACAAAATCCATAACTAGATGCTAATTGTATTTTCATTTCTATCTCAATTCAGCTTTACATTCTATTTCAAGCGTAGCCATGATCTGGCCCATTACTTCTTCTATATCACCATCTTCAAGTGTTTTTTCCATAGATTGAATGAAGAAACGTACTGTAAGACTCTTTTTGTCCCCTAACTTCTCATCTTCATAGATATCTACAGGATACGCATCCTTAAGCATTGGAAGTTCAAGTCCATTAATTACTTTAGCCACTTCATAATAGTTCAAAGATTTATCTATCACTACAGAGAGATCTTTATAGACTCCTTGGAACTTAGAAATAGGCTTTGCATTAATATGTACAGGCAACAAGGCATCAAAATCTAGTTCAGCAATAAATGTCTGAGGTATATCAAAACTTTCCTGCACCGTTGGATGAAGCTTTGAAAGGAAACCGCATACTTTGCCATTCACAATGATATTTGCAGATTGGTATGGGTGTATAAGTCCATTGTTATACGTACAAGGCACCAATTCAAAAGCACCGATAACCGCACCTACTTTTTGGGTAAAAGAGGCGAAATCTATCATCTTTGGTTTACCGGCATTTCTTACATTTTCACCTTCAATCTGTCCTGAGAAAACAAAAGACATCACTTCTCTCTGTTCTCTTTTACTTCCAAATACTGCACCCATCTCAAACAAGAGGAATAGATTTTTTACTATAACTTACATTACGCTTTACTGCATTCAGTAAGTTGATGAAGATTGTAGATCTAAGTGTATTGAGCTCTTCTGCTATAGGATTAGCCAATTCGAGTGCTTCATCTACCGTAGAAAAACCATATTTTTCCAAAAGTGCTCTTTCAGAAAACACATAAGATACATTTTCATAAAATGATACACCTACTGCACGATTCTTGAACTCTTTTTTAGCTTGATATCTAGCAGTTGTCTCATTAAGACGCGGTTTTTCTGCAAATACAAAAGGTTTAGCATCAATATTATTGATCCCTATGATACGTACTATCTCTTCAGAAATATCCTGGATATGTTTAATGTCATGTCTAAACAGTGGAACCACCGCTGCAATAACCTCATGTCCCATAGAGTTTATCTCAAACCCAAGTTTTTGAAGTATCGTTACGATCTTACCTATTTCAACATCCATACCGATGATAGAAGAGATCTCTTTTGCATCTACGATGACTGTTTCATTTTCTCTTTCAACACTTACATTGAGTGAACCTTCATAACAAGAGATATCTGAATAACTGTCCATCATGGAAGCTAAAAATGATAAACCAAAATAAAGATCCGGGTTAGAGCCTCTTGATGTTTTATAATATAGATCATCTGTTTTTAAAGAGCTAGTGGCAACAGCTTCCACTAAAATATCCGGATTGATATAGCTTGCCTCGATCAAAAGCTCTTTTGTATCATCATTTGCTGTAGCTTCTACTTCTTGATTAACACCTGCCACTGAAAGTACTTTCTCATTACCTAAGATTTCTATCACACCTTTCGTTTTAGCTATAGGATGTACACAGATCTTGTTTTCACTGTTACGGAAGGTTCTGCTGTCATATGCACGTAATACAACACCTGTAGTATGTGTTGCATACGCTAGTAGACTTGCAAGTTTTCCTTCTGCTTCTACATCCCACCATGGCTAAACGTAACTGTACTAGAAAATTATTGGAAATGATTCTCTATGGTTGCCAATTTATAGTGCAGATCCGCATCCATTTCACCTGTATGACGAATCTCAGCTTCTCTGGCGATACCAAGTTTTATCTTTTCTTCTTGTTTATATTCAAAAGGTTTCATCTCAATATCAAGTGCCGCACTCAAATCTCTTGCCACACCATAGATACTAAGACAGTCTCCTCTGTTAGCTGTAAGTTCAAGTTCGATGATCGTATCTGCTATTTTTTCATAAGAGCCTAACTCCTTACCTACTTCAAGTTCACCGATACTTTCATCAAGTATCATGATCCCTTTACCTGTATCTGGCAGTCCAAGTTCAGAAGAGGAACAAACCATCCCTTCACTCTCAACACCACGAAGTTTTGCATGTTTGATCACAAAATCACCAGGAAGTACCGCACCTATCGTTGCGACTGCCACATACTCTGCATCGACTACATTGGCTGCCCCACAGACGATCTGTCTTACTCCTGTTCCAATGTCTATCTGACATACATTCAGCTTATCTGCATCAGGATGTTTTTCACAAGAGATGATCTTTCCTACAACTACTTTTTGAGCTATCTCAATTTGTGTAAGGCTGTCAACTTCCAGTCCTATGGAGTTAAACGTTTCATAAAGCTTCTCATTAGAGACCTTACTAAGATCTATAAAGTCATTTAACCAACTTCTTGTTACTATCATCTAAACTGCTCCAACAAACGAATATCACCCTCAAACAAAGATCTTAAATCAGGTATTTTGTGCATAAGCATTGCAAAACGCTCCACTCCCAACCCAAAGGCATAACCACTCACATCTTCATATCCTACTGCCTTAAAGACATTTGGATCAACGATTCCGCATCCAAGTACTTCAAGCCAACCTGTATGTGAACAAACTCTACACCCTTCACCTTCACAGAAAATACAAGAGATATCTACTTCCGCAGATGGTTCGGTAAACGGGAAGAAACTTGGTCTGAAACGTACTTCAACATCTCCAAACATATACTGCAGAAAATCTGTCAATATAGACTTAAGATTCGCAAAACTTACTTTACCTTTCTCATCTACCACAAGACCTTCAACCTGATGGAACATCGGTGTATGTGTTAAGTCATAATCACGTCTAAATACTGTTCCTGGCGCGATCATACGAATAGGAGGTTTTGTCTCCATCATTGTACGTATCTGTACTGGTGAAGTATGTGTACGTAAAAGTCCAGCGTCCTTAAAATAGAATGTATCCTGCATATCACGTGCAGGATGGTGTTTAGGGAGATTGAGGGCTTCAAAGTTATGAAAGTCATCTTCGACCATAGGGCCACTCTCAACAGCAAAGTTCAACGCTACAAAATAATCAATGATCTTGTCCATTGTCTCCATTACCGGGTGCAGAGCACCTTTTTGCGCCAATGTACTGTAAAGCGAAACATCTATCGCTTCATTTTTAAGTACTTTGTCTATCTCTTCAGACTTAAGTACTTCGTAACGTGCATCAAAACTTGCTTGCAGCGCGGCCTTATTTTTATTAAGTCCCTCTGCAAATGCTTTTTTCTCTGGACCAGGGACATCTTTCATCTTAGCAAATTCAGCTGCTAAAACACCCTTCTTTCCAAAAAGTTCAACACGTACTTTTTCTAATGTTTCAAGTGAATCAGCTTGAACGATCTTTTCTTCTAAATTTTCCATTTTGCTCCATTTATAAGACGTATATAGAACATAGCACCACATACCATCTTAACACTAAGTTTATTTGAGCAGTAGGCTTATGTGACCAGTCACATTTCGAAGAGCTTTGCACTCAAATAAACAGTTATCATATTCTTTATAATTGTTGTGATTCTATCTAAAAGTTACTAATAATGGGATTTATTACTACTTATCTGTGTTATACTTTTCATCTATAAAGCTTAAAATCGATACAAGATACCTATGCTTGACATGGTATCCACAAGTTGATATGATAAGTAAAATAATAAAATAAATTAACCAGTAAAAGGACTAGAATAATGTGCATATTTTGCAAAATCGTAAACAAAGAGATCCCAAACAATACCGTCCATGAAAGTGAACATTTTTTAGCGTTTCATGACCTCTACCCTAAAGCTCCTATACACATTCTTATCATCCCTAAGACCCATGTAGATTGTTTTCAGGATGCCACACCTGAAACAATGGCAGGTCTGACTAGTTTTGCACAGGAAGTAGCAACTAAAGTAGGTGTAGACAAGTCAGGGTACAGACTTGTCACCAACAACGGTGAAGATGGTGGACAGGAAATAGCTCATTTACATTTCCACATGTTAGGCGGAGCAAAACTTGCATGGGATCACAGCCACGAAGATGCACACAAGAGTTTGTAAAACTCTCATCTCTAGATATAAATAATGTCGTGGCGAACGCCCTTGAAAGCGAAGCGAAGCGATTCGAGAGCTACGACGATTTTTTGCTTCATTTTTTCTAAAAAAGTGAAGAGAGAAACAACGCCACAATGAAGCTACTGAGGCAACCTGTAAAATTAAATCACTACATATTAATTATGCATCAATTTCCTCAAGCTTGAGTTCATACTCAGCCACGATCTCATCATCTTTTTCCGTAGCAATTTCTAAACGTTCAAAGAGTGCATCTACTTCTTGCTGCACTAGCCCTACTTCACGTGAAAGCTCCATAATAGTAGAGTTGTCACCGCTGCTTGATGCTTTTGTCAAGCTCTTCACTTTTTTGTGCAAGTTGTGCTTCTGCTACTTCTATTTTTTCTTCACAGAGCTTTATCTCTTTGGTATAAGGCTTACGCACTTCATTACGCTCCTGTGTCACTGCTTTACGTAGTTTTTTACGTTCTTTATGGTTGATCTTAGGTTTTTTCTTTTTGGGAGCAGTCACCTTCTTCCTCTTCCCAACCTATCTTTTCCAAAAACTCATCATACGTACCGTCAAAATATTCTGCTCCACCTTTATGGAAGATAATAAGCGCATCGGCCAATCTTCGTAAAAGCATCTCAGAGTGCGTAACCATAATGAGTGAACCTTCAAAGTCATCTATCGCATCTGCAAGTGCATCAATGGACTGCATATCAAGGTGGTTCGTAGGCTCATCTAGGAAAAGAAGGTTTGCAGGTGTTGCAATGATCTTGCCTAGCATTACACGGCTGCGTTCACCCCCGGAAAGCACTTCTATCTTTTTATCAGCCAGGTCACCTGAAAACATCATACGTCCAGCTATACTTCTGGACTCAGGTATACCGATATCTTTACTTACTGAAGCGATCTCCTCAATAATAGTAGCCTTTACATCCAGTCTTTCAATATTTGTTTGTCCAAAGTGTGCAAATGTAGTAGAAGGATGAAAGTCAAGTTTTCCCTGTTGGAGTGGTAACTCTCCTGCGATGTAGTTCAGCAGTGTTGACTTACCTTTACCATTTTTACCGATGATAGCCAGTCGTCTACCCTTCTCCAAAGCAAAGGTAATACCTTGAAAAAGCGGTTCATCAGGATTGTACCCAAAGCCAAGATCTTCTGCACGGAAAAGCACTTTTGCAGGCGTATCTTTATATTTGAAGTTAAATGACAGATTGGCATCATTTTGCAGATCTTCCATCTCATCCATTTTGTCAAGTTCTTTTTGCTTGGATTGTGCCAGTGCCGCTGTGGAAGCTCTGGCTTTGTTTCGTGCGACAAACTCCTCAAGTTCTTTACGTTTTTTATCTTGATTTGCTTTTGTCTTTTCATAGGTTTCATCTTCCATTTCAAGCGTTGAGTAGTACTTATAGCTATCACCCTGTACCAAACGAAGGCCTTTTCTCTGTATACCCATCGTATGTGTTGTAACCGAGTCCATAAAGTCACGATCGTGGGTAATGAGTATCACTTCACCTTCAAACTCTTTTATAAACCCTCTTAACCAACGTAAAGAAGGTAGGTCAAGATAGTTGGTAGGCTCATCGAGCAGTAACATATTCGGTTCTGTGGCCAAAAGTTTTACAAGGTTGATACGTATCTGGTATCCTCCAGAAAAACTCATCGGGTCTTTCTCCAGATCTTCTGCAGTAAATCCAAGTCCAAATAGAAGTTTTTCTATCTTGTAAAAGTTCCATTGTTCATCTTCTGGGAGTACAAGTGCACACTCTTCACGTACTGTCTTCTCTGTAAATTCCAAATGTTGACGGAGTGTACCTATCATATAGTTTTTTGGAACACTCACATCTCCAGAGTCATAACTCTCTTCACCAAGCATGATCTTAAAAAGTGTAGATTTACCAGATCCGTTACGTCCTACAAGACCTATCTTCTGTCCAGGGGAAAGCTTGAGATTGACATCGGTAAAGAGGGTTTGTCCTCCAAAACTTTTAGTGAGATTGGTAAGTTGTATCATTGTATATCCATATATGGGTTTTTTTAAGCCAAATCAATGCAGTGGCATTATTTGGGTTGGCATTATATCTAAAAGTGTATTAGTCCATTTCACATATGTTTGAAAGTATTATCGTTCTATAATGAACTTATACTATTTTACAAAAGGATAAAAAATGAGTGATACCAATTTAAAACACTTAGAAAAGATCAAAGAGGGCATCGATAAGTCACATACGCTTACAGAAGAGGAGAAAAGTGACTCTATGAAACGTATCGAAGAGTGGTATAGAGAAGATATGGCTTCAGGCACTTTCATGCAGGAACTAAGTGAACTTTCACCTACGATCAAAGCACTACTGGCAGAACTAGGACTTATCTAGTCATAACACCTCTCTGCTCTCAGCAAAAGAGCAGAATGTTAAAATCTTTTAAAGAAGTCAACTGTCTTTAAATTCACCCTTATTCAATTTTACTTTTAACCCATCAAGTGCCTCTTGCATAATCTCTATGATAAGTTTTGCTGCAAGTTCATTATCTGCCTCAGGCACATCCCAATCAGTAAACTTTATATTTGCATTAAAAAGTGCATTTACTTCCGATACTATCTCATTTTTTCTTCTTGAAATATCTTGTTCTACAGGATTCATTCTATGTCCTTTTAGTATATAAACTGGTAATATAATACTCCTCTAAGAGTAAAAAGCATCTGAAGCAGAAAAAATATGCTATAGTAAAATATGAAGATACAATTATGTCAAAAATTCGCAAAAGTAAATAAGCTTCAGAAAAAGCTTTCAAAAGCTTTTCCCGATGATATGATCGTAGTAAAGTCATGTATCAGTATGTGTAAACTATGCAAGAAACTGCCTCTAGCAAAAGTAGATGGAAAGAAGCAAAAGGCCAAAAGTATTTCAAAGCTCATCTCAAAGATAGAAGAGCTTTAACATCTACGAGCAGCACGCTCCACCAAATCCGTCTTCAAGCGGTACACTCATGGAGATGAGTTCTTCTTTCTCAGCAATAGTCTCTCCATTTTGTATGATCGTATAACTCACCTTCACCGAATCACGGATAGAATTCACTGTAGTACAGTAACTCTCCAAAGATGCCCCTATGTAACGCTTCGCTTTAGTTGCATCAAATTCTCCATCAAACTGATAGATAATGTGCATTGATGCAAACTTCATAGGCACAGAGTCCGTACGTTCGATCTCTGCCTTTACAGAGTAGTTCGTCACTTCATATCCATCCTTCTCTGCCATCATCACAAGATCTATCCCTGTACATCCTATGATACCTGTAGCAAAATACTCCACAGGTGTGATCTCTTTACAATCTAAAATGTAAGAAGATTTTGTGGTATTCGCTTTAAATTTTTTTTCACCTAAATACTCAACAGATACGTTCATTTTTATTCCTAAGATTTATTTGTGATAGTGTACACTATATGACTTATATTTTACTACAAAAGGCACATCATGGGTATAGAAATAGAATGCAAATTCCTTATAGACGAAACCAAACTACCCACGCTAAAAAATGGCTACATTATCAAACAAGGCTACATCCAAACTGTAGACCATACCACCGTACGTATACGCATCCGTGATAAAGAAGCCTTTCTCACTATCAAAGGAAAAAGTCAAGGTGCCTCACGGTTAGAGTTTGAGTACCCTATCCCTTTAAGTGATGCCCAAGAGATGCTCTCAAATCTTTGTCACTCCTCACTTATAGAGAAAACACGCTACCTTGTAGAACATAAGGGCCATACATGGGAAGTCGATGTGTTTGAAGGATCAAACAAGGGACTCATCGTCGCAGAAATAGAGCTAGAGAGTAAAGATGAAGATTTTTCTTTGCCAGAATGGGTAAGTGAAGAAGTGACATATGATGCAAGGTATTTTAATTCGAATTTGGTTGAAAGACCGTATCTAGGTTGGTAAACTCTTTCACTCATTTCCATGCTTTTTATGGTGTACATTCGAGAAGTCTGTAAAAAAATAATATCTGGAGGTGTAAGCTTATCTGATCTTAAGCATAACAAATGTAAAACCTCTTTATGACACTAGATAACCTTAACTTTCAAACCACGTATCTTTCGCTGGATAGCGAATTTTACGATATGACCGATCCCACACCACTTGATGATCCCTACTTGATCAGCTTCAATCCCAAGGCAGCAGAACTGATCGACCTTGATAGCAACAGCAAGGATGATCCCCGTTTTGTAGCACTGCTCAACGGTACCTTCATTCCCAAAGGGACACGTCCCTTTTCCATGTGCTATGCCGGACATCAGTTTGGCAATTACGCACCACGTCTAGGAGATGGAAGAGCTATCAATCTAGGAAGCATCAATGGCTGGCACCTCCAAACCAAAGGGAGTGGAGAAACACTCTACTCACGTACATCAGACGGCCGTGCAGCACTACCCTCTTCCATACGAGAGTACCTGATGAGCGAAGCGATGCACCATCTTGGCATTCCTACAACAAGGGCTCTTGGTATCATCGGGTCACAAACGAAGATCTTACGAAATCAAATAGAACGTGGGGCCATCGTGATGCGAATGTCACCAAGTTGGGTGCGTTTTGGTACGTTTGAATACTTTTACTATTTTAAAGAATACGACAAACTCAGATCCCTCGCCGACTATGTCATCACCGAATCTTACCCGCATCTGCAAAATGATGAAGATCGCTATTTCAAGTTTTTTTGTGAAGTCGTTGAGCGTACAGCAAAGCTGATCGCACAGTGGCAAGGCATAGGCTTCTAACCATGGCGTCATGAATACAGACAACATGTCCATCGCAGGTCTTACTATCGACTATGGGCCTTATGCCATGCTGGATGATTTTGACTATGGCTTTGTCTGTAATAAAACCGATAAGGCAGGTCGCTACAGCTACGGTGATCAACCCAATGTCTCCTACTGGAACCTCACCATGCTCTCCAAAGCACTCACTCCAATCATTGATAAAGAGAGAATGCAGAAGAAACTCGATGATTTTGGTAACTTCCTCTACCCTGATGCCTATATCGATGTCATGCGTGAAAAACTGGGACTGGATTTGAAACTGGATGAAGATGTTGAACTCATCAAAGATCTCGTAGGCACACTGCAAGATGCCTACGTGGACCATACCCTTTTCTTTCGAACTCTCAGCCACTATGACGGTGACAGGATGCCTCTCTTTGATATCGCTATGAATCCAGTGCCCGTTGACAGCTGGCTTAACCACTATGATAAACGTTTAGCTAAAGGAGACACGTACACAAGCATGAGCGTCAAAAAGCAATGTTAAAGACCAATCCAAAGTATGTTTTGAAAAACTATATGCTACAAGAAGCGATAGACCTTGCAAAACAAGGGGACTTCTCTATGGTAGAGACGCTGCTGTATATTGCAGCACATCCATTTGATGAACTACCGGAGTTTGAACATTTCGCAGGGGAGACACCAGAGGAACACAAAAACATCTGTCTCTCTTGTTCATCCTATGACGATGAAAATAATTAAAAAACTATTTCTCTTGATTTAGCCAATTCTTCAAACTCTCTACCTGCTCTAAAGTTCTAACCGTGGCAGTACCACCTTCAGACTGTCGGGCATTCATAGAAGCACGGTTGTCAAGAAGTGCTACTACACCTTCACCGATACGTTCATCTACACTTTGTAGGTCTTCTAAACTAAGTTCTGAGATGTCTAGTCCTTTCTCTTCTGCCAAGTTTACTGCATTACCGGTGATGTGGTAGGCATCACGGAAAGGAAGTCCTGCTTCTTTTACAAGGTAGTCTGCCAGGTCAGTAGCAGAGAGATGGCCTATCATACATGCGGCTTCCATCTTGTCTGCATTGACTGTCATGTCTGCTATCATCTCTTCAAGTACTTGTAGTGAAAGTATGGCTGTTCTTACAGAGTCAAATACACCTTCTTTGTCTTCTTGCATATCTTTGTTGTAGGCAAGTGGTAGACCTTTCATTACTGTAAGAAGTGCAATCAGGTTACCGTTTACACGTCCTGTTTTCCCTCTGAGAAGTTCAGGGATATCAGGATTTTTCTTTTGTGGCATGATGGAAGAACCTGTTGCATGACTGTCAGAAAGTGTTACCCATCTAAATTCACTTGCAGACCATAAGATGAGCTCTTCACTCAAACGGCTCATGTGCATCATCATGGTAGAGATGTTAAAGAGTATCTCCAGTGCAAAGTCTCTGTCACTTACCGTGTCAAGACAGTTCAATGTCGGTGCATTGAAACCCAGTTTATCTGAAGTGATCTGTCTGTGTAATAGGATGTGGTGTACCGGCCAATGCAGCACAACCTATAGGAGAGTAGTTGTTACGCTCATAAGAGCTTATAAAACGCTCATAATCACGTTTAAACATACTTGCATAAGCCATCATATGGTAACCAAAGTTTATAGGCTGTGCATGCTGTAAGTGTGTCATACCCGGAAGCATCACTTCTGCATTTTTTTCTGCTACATTTACAAGGGTAGCAATGTTCTCTAAAAGCAAGATCAGCAATGGCTTTAGTGTTGTTCTGTACATAGAGTCTAAAATCAAGAGCTACCTGGTCATTTCGGCTTCGTGCAGTGTGCAGACGTTTACCTGCATCTCCTACTTTTTCAGTGAGTCTGCCTTCTATGGCCATATGGATATCTTCATCATCACCATCAAGTTTAAATACACCAGACTCTATCTCACCTAATATCTCATACAATCCACCTTCGATCTTCTCATAATCCTCATTAGAGATGATACCCTGTTCACATAGCATATAAGCGTGTGCACGAGATCCCTCTATATCTTCAGCGTAAAGTACTTTATCAAATGGAAGTGAGTTATTGAGATCTTGAAGTAATTGTGAACTCTTTTCAGAGATTCTTGCAGATGCAATTTTTTTAGACATAGTGATTTCCTAAAATGTAGTTAAGTAAATGTATTTTATCGTAAAGTACGTTTAAGAAGGTTTGGAATAAAAAGAATAAACGAAGAGCCTAAAAAAGGGAAATGTATTAAGGGAGATAGGCTCTTCTGTAAAAGGCAGCCAAAGAGCAAACAAGGAAGTTTACAAATTTTGGACAAGGAGTAAAACAAGCTCTTAAGAGATACTGCCTTTTCTAATAACATTATAAACGATGGGAGTTAATGGGGAGTAAATAGAGTGTTAATAAATAATTTTATTTCAGTTTCTATAAAAAATACCAATAAGATATATGATAAAGCATAAAAATAAGGTCATAGATAAAGAGCTAAATTATATATTGATAAGAGAAAGATTGAATAAGAATGAAGTGTGTTATAAAACTCAAAGTGGCAGCGACCTACATTTCCACAGACGTAGCCTGCAGTATTATCGGCGATGGGAGGCTTGACTTCCAGGTTCGGAATGGAGCTGGGTATGACCCTCCCTCTAGCCCCACCACTAAGAGAAAGATAAACACCGATGTGTTCATGTTTCTCCCAGCTCGAAAGCTTTGAGATACTTAGTATTGTTAAGAGTCTAGACATAATGTTGATTTTGGGTAAATTACAATCTTACAAGGACTTAATGTTATTAAGTTTGCACTTAATAAGGTAGTACCTATTTGAAGAATAAAGTAAATACAAACGATCTATTAGTACTGGTCAGCTAAATGACTTTCATCACTTACACACCCAGCCTATCAACGCAGTAGTCTTCTGCGGATCTTCAGGGATGATTCATCTTGGAGTTGGCTTCCCGCTTAGATGCTTTCAGCGGTTATCTCATCCGAACATAGCTACCCAGCGATGCTCTTGGCAGGACAACTGGTACACCAGTGGTTCGTTCAACCCGGTCCTCTCGTACTAGGGTCAACTCTCCTCAATCATCCAACGCCCACGGCAGATAGGGACCGAACTGTCTCACGACGTTCTGAACCCAGCTCGCGTACCGCTTTAAATGGCGAACAGCCATACCCTTGGGACCTGCTTCAGCCCCAGGATGCGATGAGCCGACATCGAGGTGCCAAACCTCCCCGTCGATGTGAGCTCTTGGGGGAGATCAGCCTGTTATCCCCGGCGTACCTTTTATCCTTTGAGCGATGGCCCTTCCACACAGAACCACCGGATCACTATGACCGACTTTCGTCTCTGCTCGACATGTACGTCTCACAGTTAAGCTGGCTTGTACCATTATACTCTACGATGGATTTCCAACCCATCTGAGCCAACCTTTGTAAGCCTCCGTTACTTTTTAGGAGGCGACCGCCCCAGTCAAACTACCCACCAGACATTGTCCTCCGACAAGATAATCGTCGCAAGTTAGCAATCAGAATATATAAGGGTGGTATCTCAAGGATAGCTCATCATACAGCTGGCGCCGATGAATCAAAGCCTCCCACCTATCCTGCACATAATATATCCCAATTGCAGTGTCAAGCTATAGTAAAGGTGCACGGGGTCTTTCCGTCTTGCCGCGGGTAGGAGGAATTTTCACCTCCACTACAATTTCACTGGATCCCTGGTTGAGACAGCTCCCATCTCGTTACGCCATTCATGCAGGTCGGTATTTAACCGACAAGGAATTTCGCTACCTTAGGACCGTTATAGTTACGGCCGCCGTTTACTTGGGCTTCGATCAAGAGCTTCGCACGAAGCTAACCCCATCAATTAACCTTCAAGCACCGGGCAGGCGTCACACCTTATACATCCTCTTACGAGTTAGCAAAGTGCTGTGTTTTTGATAAACAGTCGGGAGGGACTCTTTGTTGCAACCTCTTCCGCTTTCGAGAGTAAATCCCTATACAGAAGGAGGCACACCTTATTCCGAAGTTACGGTGCTAGTTTGCAGAGTTCCTTAACCAGGGTTCTTCCACGCGCCTTAGAATACTCATCTCACCCACCTGTGTCGGTTTACGGTACGGGCAACTAATAATACACTTAGAGGCTTTTCTTGGCACGACGGTATCAACGATTCAGATGTCGTTCCGAAGAACTCGATCTGCCTGTCAGGTCTCGAAAACAGCCGGCGGATTTTCCTATCCAGCTTATCTACACCCTTCGAGCCACTATTCCATCAGTGACCTCGTTTAACCCTATGCGTCCCCCCATCGTACTAAACTATTAGTTGGTATTGGAATATTAACCAATTTGCCATCGCTTACCCCTTTCGGACTCAGCTTAGGACCCGACTAACCCTACAATGACGAGCATAGTGTAGGAACCCTTGGGTTTACGGCGAACGGGATTCTCACCCGTTTTATCGCTACTCATGCCTGCATGCTCACTTCTAGCCGCTCCACCACTCCTTACCGGTATGGCTTCAATGCTGACTAGAACGCTCTCCTACCACTTGATATAAATATCAAATCTACAGCTTCGGTGTCTATTTTAGCCCCGTTATATTTTCGGCGCAGAATCGCTAGACCAGTGAGCTGTTACGCTTTCTTTAAAGGATGGCTGCTTCTAAGCCAACCTCCTGGTTGTCTAAGCAACTCCACATCCTTTTCCACTTAAATAGAACTTTGGGACCTTAGCTGGTAGTCTGGGCTGTTTCCCTCTCGATCGATGGATTTTATCACCCACCACCTGACTGCCATGAATTCACATGAGGTATTCGGAGTTTGACTGGGTTTGGTACCTTGGTATAGGCCCTAGCCCAATCAGTGCTCTACCCCCTCATGCTTCGAACATGACGCTATACCTAAATATATTTCGGAGAGAACCAGCTATCACTAAGTTTGATTGGCCTTTCACCCCTATCCACAGGTCATCGGAGAAGTTTTCAACCTTCACCCGTTCGGTCCTCCACTAGCTCTTACACCAGCTTCAACCTGCCCATGGATAGATCACTTAGTTTCGGGTCTACAGCAACTAACTAATCGCCCTATTAAGACTCGCTTTCGCTACGGCTTCTCGTTTGATTAACCTTGCTAGTCACCATAACTCGCAGGCTCATTATGCAAAAGGCAGTCCATCACCCTGTATAAAACATAGGGCTCTGAATGATTGTAGGCAGATGGTTTCAGGTTCTATTTCACTCCGCTCACTGCGGTTCTTTTCACCTTTCCCTCACGGTACTGGTTCACTATCGATCCTGAAGTAGTATTTAGCCTTGGAAGGTGGTCCTCCCATATTCAGTCAGGGTTTCACGTGTCCCGACCTACTCGAATAGTCTATGATTAGTTTTCGTATACGGGACTTTCACCCTCTACGGTCGAGCATTCCAGCTCTATTCTACTAACACCTCAAAGATTTTAGGGCTACTCCCTTTTCGCTCGCCGCTACTATGGGAATCTCGGTTGATTTCTTTTCCTGTGGGTACTGAGATGTTTCACTTCCCCACGTTCGCTCCTCGAAGGGTGACATGACTCACGCCATGCCGGGTTGCCCCATTCGGAAATCCAGGGATCAAAGCTTCTTGGCAGCTCCCCCTGGCTTATCGCAGCCTAGTACGTCCTTCATCGCCTCTTCTGGTCTAGGCATCCACCATCTGCCCTTAGATTAATTTAATTAATTCTAAGGTACTACCTTATTAAATGCAAATAAGTCATCGTCTATCAGATCTCTCTGATTTTGTATGGTTTAGTTGTTTAATAAGTTCGAAGTTCTTACACTTCTAATTTATTGAGTTTCTTGCACATGAAAGATATCATTCTAGATAATTCTCTAAAACAATATGTTTTTATGTTAAATTGTAATTTTTTTGTAAAATTTTGACTGTGATAAATTACCTTGTCAGTTTTGCAACATTACGTTAGACTCTTAACAATAATAAGTTAAATAACTTTAGGTGTAAAACCTAATAGAAAAATTCTCTGAATTCTTCTATTAAGTTTTCCATTCCATCATCTCTTCTCAGAAATGGTGGAGAATAACGGGATCGAACCGATGACCTCCTGCGTGCAAAGCAGGCGCTCTCCCAGCTGAGCTAATTCCCCAGGGATAATACACTATAGTGTCTAAGTCAAAGATCCTAATAATCTTTGACAACCAAACATAAGTTATTGATCGAACAATTTAAACAAATCATTGTCTTTTTGTGTTGTGTTCATACTCTGTGAGGAAATATGAACTATACTCTGAAAGGAGGTGATCCAACCGCAGGTTCTCCTACGGTTACCTTGTTACGACTTCACCCCAGTCGCTGATTCCACCGTGGAGGGTAGCCAGTTTAGCTTCCCCGCTTCGGGTGAAATCAACTCCCATGGTGTGACGGGCGGTGAGTACAAGACCCGGGAACGTATTCACCGTAGCATAGCTGATCTACGATTACTAGTGATTCCAGCTTCATGTAGTCGAGTTGCAGACTACAATCCGAACTGAGACCAGGTTTATAGATTTGCTCCACCTCGCGGTATTGCGTCTCATTGTCCTGGCCATTGTAGCACGTGTGTTGCCCTAGCCGTAAGGGCCATGATGACTTGACGTCGTCCTCACCTTCCTCCTCCTTGCGAAGGCAGTCTCACTAGAGTCCTCGGCCGAACCGTTAGTAACTAGTGACGAGGGTTGCGCTCGTTGCGGGACTTAACCCAACATCTCACGACACGAGCTGACGACAGCCGTGCAGCACCTGTATAAAAGCTCCCGAAGGCACCACTCTATCTCTAAAGTGTTCTTATATATGTCAAGGCTAGGTAAGGTTCTTCGCGTATCTTCGAATTAAACCACATGCTCCACCACTTGTGCGGGTCCCCGTCTATTCCTTTGAGTTTTAATCTTGCGACCGTACTCCCCAGGCGGAATGTTTAATGCGTTAGCTGCATCACCGAATAGACTAGCTACCCGACGACTAACATTCATCGTTTAGGGCGTGGACTACCAGGGTATCTAATCCTGTTTGCTCCCCACGCTTTCGCGCCTCAGCGTCAGTAATGTTCCAGAAGATTGCCTTCGCTTTTGGTATTCCTAGTTATCTCTACGGATTTTACCCCTACACAACTAATTCCATCTTCCTCTCCCACACTCTAGCCTAATAGTTTTGGATGCAGTTCTACGGTTGAGCCGTAGGCTTTCACATCCAACTTAAAAGGCCGCCTGCGCGCGCTTTACGCCCAGTGATTCCGAGTAACGCTTGCACCCTCCGTATTACCGCGGCTGCTGGCACGGAGTTAGCCGGTGCTTATTCATATGGTACCGTCATTATCTTCCCATATAAAAGGAGTTTACGCACCGAAATGTGTCATCCTCCACGCGGCGTTGCTGCATCAGAGTTTCCTCCATTGTGCAATATTCCCCACTGCTGCCTCCCGTAGGAGTCTGGACCGTGTCTCAGTTCCAGTGTGGCTGATCATCCTCTCAGACCAGCTAGGCGTCATTGGCTTGGTGAGGCTCTTACCCCACCAACTACCTGATACCATATAGTCTCATCCTTTAGCGAAAAAACGTTTCCCAATATAGATTAACTATAAAGGAGTATGGGGTATTAGCAGTCGTTTCCAACTGTTATCCCCCTCTAAAGGGCAGATTAACTATACATTACTCACCCGTCCGCCACTTAGCTGACATCCCGAAGGACCGTTCTCGTTCGACTTGCATGTGTTAAGCACGCCGCCAGCGTTCACTCTGAGCCAGGATCAAACTCTCCATTAAAAATGAAATGGTTTGAACCATTGTCAAAGAATCACTTAATTTATTTCTAAATAAGTTAATCTTTTTCCAATTTTTTAAAAATTGGTAAAATTAAAACTCAAATAGACGTTGATTTGTTTACTTATATTTGGTTGTCAAAGATCATTCAATAACACTCTTCTAGCAACTCGCTAGCCGTCCTGTGTTTGTTGGACGCGTATTATAGCACCGAACTTCTCTCTTGTCAAGGGTTTTTCGCTTTTATGCTAAATTTCTTGAAATTTTTTTTTTACTTACATTATATATGTAAAAATAGCTAAATACTGGCTTATTTCAACTCATTTCGCTACAAGGACCCAAGAGAACATTATTCAAAAAATATAAAATATCTTCTATATAATTTAAAGCTATAGTGTTGCTTTTATAATAGAAATAATAATGAGGAAGAAATAAAAAAATGGAGTGATTTTTCTGAAAAAAAAGAAAATTGGATGCTTGTTTTTCTAAATTCGATTCTTAAAATAAGATCCCTATGAAAAATGCTAAATAGATTTATTTGAGTAAAATGTATGTATGACAAAAATCTAAGTTAGACTCTAAATAAAGTATATAACTGAGCGAAACTTCTTTTTGATTTATGTAGATTTGGTTAAATGGTATTTATATGGAGAAAAAGTTACTTGATAGTGAGTAGACTGAACGAAACAAAGTCCGTTCAGCCAAATATGTTCTAAAGGAAGAAAAATTAGATTTTTTCTGCCATTTGAACATCGTAAAGGATGTCATCCATTGGGTGTCTATACATAGGCATAGCAAGTCTTTTCTCATCAAGAATATGACCGATAAATCCGATAGATCTACCTACGATGAAGAATGCATTGAGTGTACCTGAAGCGATAAACTCGTTGATCTCTTCTTCAGAGTAACCAAGTGCTCTCCACATGTCAACCATAAGGATACCGATAGTACCATCAACGTTAAGAATAAGGTTCTCTTTCTTAGATGTTGTTAGTGCTTCAACTGTTCTTGCATAGTCAAGAAGTGGTGTTGCAGGGAAATGTGCCGCTGCATAATCCATCAAACCTTTAACTCTTAGGTCAGGGTTTTTAAGAGACTTAATTCTGTGTCCGATTCCTGGAATTGGTACACCCTCACCTTTCATATAGTTCAAGAACTCTTTTGGAGTCATGTTGTTATCATCTGCATGCTTGAAGTATTGTGCTGCACCATCAATTGCACCACCAAATCTTGGTCCAATTGTAAGAAGACCTGTTACAAGTGCTTCAACTACTGATTTACCTGCTCTTGCAGTAACTTTTGCATTGTGAGCACCCGATACTGCTGGACCGTGATCAGCAACAGTTTTCATAACAGTCTCGATAAAGTCTGTCGCCCATTTCGGATACTGTTTTTTGAACCATAGAAGTGATACAACATCACCGATACCCTTACCTGTATCCGGAGTTGCTACTGAAGAGATAGGGAATCCAGCATATGTAGCCTCATCACCTCTATCATCAGAGATAGTACAGATGAACTGCTTGCTTCTTCTTACTTTTGGAACCACATTCATCTCTGGCTCAGGAATAGCAGGGATATTAAGAGATTCAAATACTTCTTTGATCTTTGCTGGAAGGTCATTGAATGTAGCCGGTACATGAATACCTGCTTCAGCCATTGCTTTGTTCTTCGCTTCTGCTGTTTCACGTTCAGCATTTGCAGATGCACCTGCGTGACCAAATTGAACACCAGAGTCGTAATACTTAGCGATAGTACCGATACACCATGCGATAATCGGTTTTGTGATCTTACCTGATTTTACTGCGTCGATCACTTTGTACTCTTCTGTACCACCAACTTCACCAAGAAGGATCATATACTTCACATTCTGGATTTTCTTCCATTCTAAGAAGGTTATCGATAAATACTGAACCAACAAATCTATCTCCACCGATCGCTACACCTTCTGCAATACCGTCTGCATTGATAGCAATGATATTAGAAAGCTCGTTGAAAAGACCACCTGATCTTGTTACAAGACCACATGAACCTGCTCTATGAAGTTTAGAGTTAACGATATTTTCAATAGTACCACCAACGTTAGCGATCTTAAATGCACCTGGTGCAATACCACCAACTGTAGCAGGACCGATAACTATAACACCTGCTTCACGTGCAGCTTGATTCATACCACGAGCAAGTCTTTCAGGGATACCTTCAGCTGTGATCATGATAGTCTTAAATCCACCGATCTCTAATGCTTCCATAGTCACATCATAAGCTGTTCTGAATGATGCAAAGTTCAAAAGTACGTCAGCTTGTGGCTGAGCAGCTTTTGCTTCTGCAGTTGTTTTATATAGTGGGATCATAATTTCATCAGCTCCATAGAAGAACTTTTCAAACTTGTTACCACTAGTAGGAGCAACGATACCTGCTACTGAAGGTTTATCTCTTTTAATTGTATAGTCATAGTCTAACATTCTTTGGATCGCTGTTGTGTTGTTGTTCCAAAAAATAGCCTGTGTATCTCTAGTAAATAATTGTGCCATCTTCTCTCCTTATGCCTCTACTGCCATTCTAACGATATCAGTTACGTGTGTCTCTGGTCCATATACATCGATCCATAGACCAAGTCTATCTGCTGCTTCTTTAATGTCTTTAAGACCTTTTTCGTAGTTTGGTCCACCACGTCTAACATAGATCTTAATACCAATTTCTTTCATCTTGTCTGCATATGCTTCAAATGCCTGAATGATACCTGTAAATGTTTTAGCAACATCTGTAAAGTTAGCAATAGCTCCACCAATGATAAGGATCTTATCTCTACCTTGTGCATCTTTTTCTCTTGTCATAAGGTCAAGAAGTGTTTCCGCATAGAATTTAGTCTCACCCGTTGTTGGTCCACCAGAGTACTCACCATAGTTAGCAAGGTCAGCAATACCAGCAAGATCAGCGATCGTATCAGCATAAACAACTGAAGCACCACCACCGGCAACCATCGTCCAGATACGAGCTTCTGGTTTAAGTAGTGTAAGCTTAAGTGAAGCACCAGTTTTAGCATCTGCTTCTTCAACAGCCAATACTTCTGGAGATTTTTCTTCCATACCGAATGCAGTTGGATATTCAACATCACCCCACTGCTCTACCATCATAAATCCAGCAGTATCATCTAGTTTTGCAACCATATCAAGAAGCTCGATCTTTTTACCTTGCATTACAAACGGGTTGATCTCAAGGTATGCGAAGTTTAACTCTCTGTATGCTTTAAAGAAACCAATAGCAAACTCAGCAAAAGCAGCTTTATCTTTTTCTGCAACATCAGCAGGTACATTCGCTCTAATTCTCTCAGCGATCTCTTCTTCAGTGTCAGTGATTTTAAATGCAACTTCAGTTACTTTCTCTTCCCAACCCTCTTCAACTTCCATTCCACCTTCAGCAGACATATAAAGCATATCATCATCACCAACAACTGTCGCAGAGATATAATACTCTTCTTCTTGTGTGTGTGGTGTGAATGGTTCAACTATAAAGTGAGTTAACATATCAACTGATGGTTCACCTGTTGGTGTATCACCGTCAAATGAGAAATACACTGCTTGCTCAGTACTCGATTTTTCATCGATCCAGCTAATTGCTTTTGCTAATGAAACATCACCTGGCTTAGCATCTTTAAAGAGTACCAAATCATTCTTTCCTCTTTTACCAAAAAGCATATCCGGTTTTGCAACCAATGCTTTTTCATTTAACCATGTCTTTGCTTTTGCAGCTTCTGCTAGTTCTGATCCATTTTGAACCATTACTGTTTCATATGCATAAGTAAAATCTGGGAAATACTTATCCCAATGTTTTGCTAGAATTGACTTTGCGTCATACTCTCTAATCGCCTTTTGAGCCATCGAGTTCTCCTTTAGTTTAGTTCTTTTTAGTCTAGCATTAGAAAGATTTAACTTTAGTATAAGTAATATAAACTATAAGTATAAAGTAAATATTGTGTATTTTAGAAACAGTTTTTAGTGATTTTTAGGCTTTACTCTGAACAAGGAAAATATCATAATATCTCAATTGATAACGTTCTCTTCCATGTGCCCCATCGTAACACTCGATACCCTCAGATTTTAACTCCTTTGCCAGTAGATATGGTTTATATATACGATGTGCAAAATGTGTTTTAGGATCATTTAGCACTAAATATACTAATTTATGACCTACAATAAGAAAAACGCTTAATGACAAAAATGACATCACTACGATAAAGCCTCGTTTATAACTTTTCTGAAACTGTGGTAAACGTACACCTATAGCATGATTAAATACATCCAACATAAGTACAATAGAAATCATAACATAAGGTGCGAAATCAGTAATATGTACACGTTGCCTGATCGAAAGGAGTAATGAAAAAGCAAGTGCTGTAAAAGAGATGTACCAAATAAGTGTTTTTTTTCCTCTGAGGAAAATTCGATACATAGCATAGAAAAAATAGAAAAATAATAAAGGTGAAAAAACGGTAGCATAAAGTCCGAATATTTCTACAAAGTGTCCAGAAGGTCGGCCACCTATCTCTATACCTTTAGCTAAATAGACAAAAGCCAAAATAAAGCTAAGAGAAAAAATTGCCAATTTCTTCTCTTTGTTCATTATAGAGTAAAATAACACTGCAGCAAAAAAAATGATGGAAGCTTCATGAATGAAAAAAAGTGCAAGCATGATAGGCGGAAGTAAAAGGTAATACCCTTTTTCATAAAATAATACAAAAAGTAACACAAGAGGTAATACAACAATAGCAACATTTGCCAAGGTTATAGCGGTAATAATACCGGGTAAAAGCATAAAAATAAGTGTAGAGAGATAAATATCTTTACTTTTTGTGAAATACTGTCTGCTCAGTTCATAAAAAAGCCCAATAGCAAGAAAACCAAAAAATAGGAAAATGACTCTTAGTCCTATGAAACCGATATCAAGGCTATCACCCCACCTCATCAATGTACCTACAACATCATTCGAAGTATAAAGTATCTTTGCCTCATGAGCGCTGATAGGTGTTGTTGCGGCAAGGTAAAAAACAGCTATAGCATAAAAGAAACATGCTAAAAAGAAATGCTGTTTTTTCATAATGTATGTCTTAGAGTTTTAAAAAGTTATCTAACATTTCATGTCCATATTCACTCATGATAGATTCAGGATGAAACTGGACACCAAAAATAGGTTTATCTTTAACCTGCAGTGACATGATCTCATCATCATCTTTACTATGTGATGTTGCAATAATACAATCAGGAAGAGTCTCTTTTTTGACTGTTAGAGAGTGATAACGTGTGGCTCTGAACTCATGGGGCAGTGCTTTAAAAATGGGAGTTTCTGCATCTACAACGATCTGTGACGTTTTTCCATGCATCATATTTTTAGCTCTTATTACATCTCCGCCAAAAGCCTGTGCAATACTCTGATGCCCCAAACAGATACCAAATATCGGTGTGGTATCTGCAAACTCCTTGATCACATCCAAGGTAACACCGGCATCATCTGGAGTTGCAGGTCCGGGAGAAAGAATGATCTTATCAGGATTCAATGCTTTTATCTCATCTATAGTCATTTCATCATTACGTATGACCTTTAAATCTGCACCAAGTTCTCTACAATACTGTACTACATTGTAAGTAAAGCTATCATAGTTGTCTATCATTAATACCATTTTATTTCTTCCTATTTAAATCTACAGACCAAAAAAAATCAATCCATGTATCTGCTTCACGCACATACCAATCTGGAGCTATTCTAGCACTTTTCTTATAAAAAAGTGAAGCTGTTTTAAAGATCACTTTTGGATACATTTGCCGCAACACCTTCAAAACTTCTACTAAAGTGTCACCACTGTCTACGATATCATCCAAAATAAGTACATTTTCAGCCTCATTTAACTCTGGGATATTAAACACTTTGACACTTTCCAAGTTTGGTCGTATCTTCATAGCCAATAGTGTTGATACAGTAAACTTCCCTGATATCATAATATTCACCAAGCAGATGTGCCAAAGACATCCCCCCTCTGGCAATTGCAATAATACTGTCAAATTTCCAGTCAATCTTTTCTGTTAGATCTTTGCTATCGGCTAAAAAATCTTCATAGGAGTAATAACGTTTTTCCATACTAATACTCTTTTAACTCATGATAAAGACTGTCACGTTCTATAGGTTGAAAACCAGAGTTTTTGATCAGTGCTACAAAATCATTCAGATCCATACCGTGACTACTTGCTGCACCTGCTGCAGATTGAATAGACTCTTTTTCTATAGTACCATCCAGATCATCACAGCCGAACTCTTGTGCAATGAGTGCGAGATTGACTGATGCTGTTACCCAGTATGCTTTAATATGCGGAATATTATCTAACATAATACGACTGATGGCATAGGTTTTAAGTATCTCTTGTCCTGTAGGAAAGTCTTTGACTTTGAGAAAGTTATTGTCTCTTTGATAGACTAACGGAATAAAAGCATTAAATCCGCCTGTTTTATCTTGAAGATCACGAAGTCTTATCATATGGTCTATACGATGTGCACGTGTCTCTACATGTCCAAAAAGCATAGTAGCATTACTTTCTCGACCTCTTTCATGCCATTTTTGGTGTATCTCTATCCACTGGTCTGAAGTGACTTTTCCTTTACACAGATATTCACGTACACTCTTCATCAAAGATCTCAGCACCACCACCAGGCATAGAATCTACACCATTTTCTATCATCATATCAATGACCTCATCATAACTGTGTCCATACTCTCTGGTCAAAAAGTCTATCTCTGCTGCTGTCATAGCTTTGATATGCACGTCAGGAAATTGCTCTTTAATTTTTCTGAATGCACCCATATACCACTCTACTCCATCATTAGGGTTATGTGCTGAGACAATGTGCATCTCTTTTGCACCATTTTGAACAGAATTTCTCACAATATCCAATATCTCTTCATGTGTCATAGTATATTGGTTTGGATTTTTTCTACTTGCAGAGTAGGCACAAAATTTACAGATATCTGCACATACATTGGTAGGATTTATATGTCGGTTTATATTAAAGTAACTTTTATTGCCATACTTCTCTCTACGAATTTCATCGGCAAGCTCACCAAGTGTATAGAGGTCCAAGTCATAAAGTGCTTCACCCTCTTCTTGGGTGAGTCTTTCTTTGTTACGTACCTTTTGTATCAAATCCATTCTGAATACATCCATAATTATTTTTAGGTATTATACCAATATAAAATTATGGAGAGTCATATTGGATACACTTGAAGCCCAAATAGAAGAATTACTTTTTAACAAAGCTGGCAGATTTCGAGATCGCTAAAGTACTTAAAAAAGATATCAAAATCTATTTTGATACGCTTGAAGAGACTTTTTCGACTTCTGGAGGAAAAGATTTTCTTGTTAAACATACCAAAAAGATAGACAGTATTCTAAAAATTGTCTATAAGGTCGCTACCCGAGATATGTTTGGAGATTATCTTCCTATGAAAAACTCTATTCCTCTGGGGCTTATTGCACTTGGAAGTTACGGAAGAGAACAGCTCTGTGTACATTCTGACATAGACCTCATGCTGGTCTATAAAGATATTCCCGCATATAACGTAAAAGAGATGATCGAAAAAATACTCTATATACTTTGGGATACGGGTTTAAAACTGGGACACAGAGTACATACGATCGATGATCTTTATCAAGTATCTAAAACAGATATTACGATCAAAACTGCCCTGATAGAATCACGTATGATAGAAGGGTCCATTTTTATCTGGACAGAAACACAAAATGCGATCTCTAAGATTCGTCATGACAATATAAAAGAATTCATACAACTTAAACTAGAAGAGCAGGAAGAAAAACACCGTAAATTCCCTCTTACCATGGAACCCAATCTGAAAGAAGGATCAGGTGGTTTTCGTGATGCAAATCTTGTTTTCTGGATAGGAAAAATATTGTATAACGTTGACAATATCAAAAATCTTCCTTCTAGCGTGGTAGATGAAAGAGAATATCGCACCTTTCGGATCGCATTAGAGTTTCTCTTCCGTGTACGTTCTGCTTTACATTTAATTGCACATAAGAAAGAAGATAAATTACGTCTTGAACTTATCCCTAATATTTCTCTTTTACTTGGGTATGAAGAAGGTAAAAAAGGTCAAATGCAATGTGCTAAGAAAGTGACAGAGAGTTTAAAGATCATTAGACTTTATAGTACCATCTGGCTTAATCTTTTAATCCAAAACTACATCATTGACGATACGGAAAAAAACTTTCTTTATCCAAAAACAGAAAAACAAAATTTCAATACACTTCTTAAGCAGCTCTCTGCACATGCGAAAAAACCTTTTTATGCACATCCTACTTTTATGCAAAAATTGATCACAGCAGAAAAACCGGAGCGTCCTGATGAAGAGTTATATAAAACGATAAAAAATATATTTCATCAGCCATATTCTCACTCTATACTCAATATACTCTCATACACAAGACTCTTGAGATATACTATTCCACCAATTAAAAAAGTAATTAACCTTCCCCAGTTTGATGGATACCATCAATTTGCAGTCGATATACACTCCATACGCTGTGTCTATCATTTGGAACATATAGAAGACCCTTTTATAAAACAGCTTTTTGAAGATTTACATGATGAAGAAAAAGTAATGCTTAAAATTGTCACTTTTTTACATGATGCAGGGAAAGGCAGAGAGAAGGACCATCACTTTGTAGGTGCATCTCTCTTTAAAGTTTTTGCAGAGAAACTAAATTTAGATCAGGAATATATTGCAATGGGAGAAAGACTCATTTTATATCATACCTTGATGAGTAAGGTGGCCCAACGTGAAGACATTTATAATGAAAAAACAGTTTTACATTTTGCATCACACTTTCAAACTAAAAAACTTTTAGACCTTATCTATATACTTACGTATGCAGATATGAATGGTGTAGGTTCAGGTATATATAATTCATTTAATGCAAAGCTGATCAAAGTACTTTATGAACAATCACTGGAAATATTAGATAACAAAAGCATGCTGGACGAGGCAGCCAAACGACTCAAAAAAGAACAGACACTTAAAAGAAATACTCTGTTTCATGCACTTAGCCCAACACAGCAAAAGAAAATATTACAGATTCCTTCGGATCTGCTTTTTTTACGTTATAACCCATTAAATATAGTTACTATCGCCCAAAAAGCTTTTGAAACCGAAGATTATACTTTTGAAATAAGTAATGAAGAATACTTAACGATTGAAGTGATTCGTAGAAAACCATTTAATATTTCTTATCTTTTAGGAAAACTTTCAGCACTTGAGGTGGTTCATATGGATATCTGCAAACTTTTTGATAATCTTAAATATTTTAAAATAGACTTTTCCACGAAGGTTCACCCCGATGAGATATCTCGTATCGAAGAGATACTTCACCACTCATTTGATGATACGAAAAAAAGTACCCTTACTGTACCTATTATAGAAAAAGATGAACTAGAAATTGATTGTGAGCACTCTAAAACCTATGCCGTGATGCATCTAAACTGTAAAGACCAAAAAGGTCTACTTGCTTATATTATCAATATCTTTGATGAGCTGGGTATTGATATCGCTACTGCCAAAATACATACGCTTAAAAGCCGTGTAAGAGATCTGTTCCTTATCGAAAAGAATGGAAAATTTTGTCATAATGTTGAGATACTAATAGATAAACTTACAGGGAATAAATAATTATGTGCGGAATTGTTGGATATATAGGACCAAAAGAGAAAAAAAAGATACTGCTTGAGGGTTTACAAGAGCTTGAATACAGAGGATATGATTCTGCCGGTATCGCTGTCATTGAAAATCATAAACTTCATGACTATAAAGCCATAGGAAAATTAGAAAACCTGCGAGAAAAAACCAAAGCGTATGAGAGTGAAGGTTTTGGCATCTCTATTGGTCATACCAGATGGGCAACACATGGTAAACCAACAGAACTCAATGCACACCCACACTTAGGTGCATACTCTTATGTCGTACACAATGGTATCATCGAAAATTATCAAAAACTTAAAACCGAACTGCAAAATGAAGGTGTAAAATTTCTTAGCCAAACAGATACTGAAACGATCGTGCATCTTTTTGAAAAATATTACAATGCATCCAATGAGGCTTTCCCTGCCTTTGAAAAAACGGTCAAAAGACTTGAAGGGGCCTATGCAACCCTGCTCATCACTGAGGCGGCACCAGATACCATTTTCTTTGCCAAAAATGGTTCTCCGATGCTTATAGGATTTGATAACGACGAAATTTATTTCGCTTCTTCAGATACCCCTGTGATCGGTAAAGCGACTGAAGTGTATTATCTTGAAGATGGTGAGTATGGCTATGTTAAAGAGGGTAAGGTGCATTTGTTTGACAAAAATGGAAGTACAAGTTTTACCAAACAAACACTTAGCGCGGATAAAATACTTGCCCAAAAAGATGGCTACCGTTTCTTCATGGAAAAAGAGATCTATGAACAAAGTCGTGTAATGAGTGAAACCATGATGGGCCGTGTACTTGATGGTGCCATTGCTTTTGATGAATTAGACAAGAACTTTTTTGACGGGATCTCTGCTATCAAGATCTGTGCCTGTGGAACAAGCTATCACTCTGCTCTAACCTCCGCTTATCTTTTTGAACGTATCGCAAAAGTAAGGTGTGATGTTGAGATTGCTTCTGAGTTCAGGTATAAAGATCCTTTGCTCACAAAAGATACACTCTTTATCACTATTTCACAAAGCGGTGAGACTGCAGATACTCTAGAAGCCCTTAAAATGGCAAAAAGAGCTGGACTTAGAAGTCTCAGCGTCTGTAATGTAGACAACTCTTCCATTGTTCGTGAAAGTGATACTGCTATTCTTACCAGAGCGGGTATAGAAAAAGGGGTTGCGAGTACTAAAGCTTTTGCCACACAGACCATGGTACTTTGGATGCTGGCTCTTTATGCGGGTCAAGAGAAAGGTACTGTTTCAAAAGAGGTACTCAATGCTGAGATCGTTGCAATGCTGCAAACTCCAAAAGCTTTGGTGGTCACAGATGAGTTACATGCAAAATTGCATAGACTCTCAAAACGTTATTTACATGGACATGGATTTTTCTTCATCGGTAGAGATATTTTCTTCCCTCTTGCACTTGAAGGTGCATTAAAACTCAAAGAGATAAGCTATATGCATGCTGAAGGATATCCAGCAGGAGAAATGAAACACGGTCCAATCGCTCTTGCTGACAGTGAACTTTTCACCATTGCTCTGATGCCAAAAACCATGCACTACGATAAGATCAAATCAAATGTGGAAGAACTGAGTGCCAGAGATGCAACGATATTGGCAATCTCACCGGAGCCATTTGATTTAGCTGATGACTTCATACAAACAAAATATGATACCCATCCAATGTTGGAATTTTTTGAGATGATGGTCGTGACGCAACTGCTTGCACTTGAAATTTCTGTAAGACTCGGTAATGATGTAGATATGCCAAGAAACCTTGCTAAATCTGTTACTGTAGAATAAACTTTTATATATCAAGGAATACTTTGAAAAAATTCATTATTGCTCTCAGTAGTTTGATCGTTATTGGTCTAGGCCTGTATCTTGCTTCTGGACCATTTATTACTATCTATGGTATTAAATCTTCTATCAAAGAAAAAGACAGTGATAGGCTTTCAACCTATATCGAATTTGATCTGTTGAAGAAAAACCTGAAAGAACAATTCAATACTGAGATGCTTAAAGTAACTTCATCAGATCCAGACAATAATCCTTTAGGTGTTATGGTGGCTGGATTTGCATCTCAAGTAGTAGATGGACTACTTGATGTTTATTTAACTCCATCATCTATAGCACTTTTGCTAGAAGGTGAAAAACCTGATCAATATAATAGATCATCATTCAATCAACAAGACTCAGCCAAGAAAGAGACTGCCGAACCATTAGAAGAGTATAGCGTGAAATTTGTATCTCATGATAGATTTTATGTCTATACCAAAGGAAGTCATGACCAAGAGATCAAAATCATTCTACAAAGGTTTGGGTTGGACTGGAAAATGACCAATATCATTTTTGATGGTCTTTATTAGATACATCACTAAACGTACAAAGGAAACTGATGCTTATAGATCATCATGAGATACCACAAGTCGATATGGACTTTATGAATGAAGTCCACAAGGAAGATGTTGATATCATCAACAATATCTTTGAACATATACTCAAATATGATGGCAGTGAAGAGAGTGCAATGGTTATAGACAAACTCTATAAGGAGTGGATAGAACATACAATTGTACATTTTCAAAATGAAGAGATAAAAATGCAAGAGATGCGTTTTCCACCATATCTTGCACACAAAGGTGAACATGACAGAGCACTCCAAGATATGCGTAATCTGTTTTCCCATTGGCAGCAGCAAAGAGATATACAGACACTAAAGATCTATTTTATAGAGACGTTACCTGCTTGGCTTCAAAATCATATTGCAACGATGGATACCGTAACCGCACGTTTTTTTGCTACAGGTCAATCACCATGTGGAGGGGGAGTCTGCTAATTTTAGCTTCTCCTCTCTAAATTGTCAAACCATTGTGCACATATGGCTTTGTAAATAATCTTATATGCATTGAGCTTTTCATAATTCATTTCATTTTCTTCAGTGAAGTAATATCTTAAAAAATAGGCTTCATTTTCTTTATCTAGATTAAATTCAACACATACCGATGCCAGATCAAAATACCTGTCATTTATAGCTGCATCTTCCCAGTCTATCAATTGAATTTTTTCTGTAAAAAGTACGTTACGCGGATTAAGATCATTGTGACATAATACATATTCAGACGGAAAGTGCTCTAAGATTGCGAAAGCATCCTGGACTTCTTTTGATTTTGTCTCGAACAGTGTTTTTAACGGTAGGGGGTCCTTCTCTATTTTTAAAGTATGAACTTTTTTTAATACTTCTACAAACTGATGGAAATCGTTTTTTTCTAATGTATCTTTATGTGTACCCTCCAGATATGTAGATACAGCCAACGCATTCTCTTCATCCAAAAGTAAAGGTTCAGATGTTATACCTTTTTCAAATGCCAATTTTTGTACTTTAAATTCAAATTTTCTGTCTACATCTGTTCGAATGAACTTTCGTAATAAATACTTTTTTTCTTCGCTATAGACTACATAATTTTTATTATTGTAACCCTGCTTTTCAAGTAATGTGACCTCTGTTATAGTTGTCCCTGCAAAAAGTGCATACTTGTTAAGATCGATCTTCACTAAAAGCCTTACGCCAAGAGAAATGTCCATAGAGTGCTAAAACAGTATAGAACATAAACAACACGATGGTCGCATGGAATCCTGACTTCCAGTATAACACTACAGCTGCAGCATCTATAATGACCCAAAAAAGCCAATTCTCCAGTACTTTATTTGCCAACATCCAAGTCGCTATAACAGAAAATATCATGACAAAACCATCAAGATAGGCAAATTTAGCAGGTGTATATGTTGCAGACAAATACCCTACAATCAAGCTAACGATAATACCAAATATAATGACTGTAAGATTTTTTGAGAATGACCAGGAGGTGATCGCTAATTCTTCAGTGCTATCTTTTCCCCCTCGCCATAATACAAAACCATAGACTGCCATGATCATATAGTAAAAGTTAAGTAAAGCAGAAGAGAGCAGTGAACCATCCCAAAAAAGGATGGTATAGATAAGTGTGCCAAAAAATGCAAAAAACCAAGCCCATAGTGACTCTTTTGCTGCAAGCAGTACATAGGCGATACCAAATACAACGGCAACTATTTCCCATGCCGGCATCGCAGCAAAAGCATCAAGTATGGCTTCGAGGTTAAACTGCATCCTAGTAAATACCTTTTCGGTTATTTCCTACAAGTTTTATGACAAATATAGAATGAGGAATCTCATCAAAAACAGAGAATATCTCTTTTTCTAAGAGTTGCATGATCGTATGGTAGTCACCATGGACCTGTGTACTTAGTTCATTACGTACGACATCAACGCTCTTCTCTTTTTCAAGTGCTGCTATAAATGCCAAGATCGGTTTTTCAAATTCCCTTCTTGTAAGCGGGTAAAGACTGATGTCTACAGAAATTTCCATATTATGCTCCATTAAAAGTCATACGCTACAGTTAAACCAACTGTTCGTGGTGTACCTTTTTGAGTAAAGAGTTCATCATCATACCCAATCAGCTGGATTATTTTCAAAATAAAATCCTCTTACTGCATACTCTTCATCTGTAATATTTTTAGCCCATAGTGTTGCAGACAAACTACCGTTAGTATACTCTAAATATGCATTAAGGATGTGATAGCCTCTGATTTTCTGATTACTGGGTATTAGAGAAAAGTAATAGCTACCTTTCCCTTCTACATTTGTTTTAAAGGTCCAAGCTCGATGCAAATTATAGTTAAATCCAATATTGTACTGATATTCAGGTGCCTGTGCCTGATGCTCTTCCCTCTAGATCATTCGCATCAGGATCAGGATTGTTATATTCGTCAAACTCTGTTTGTAATAACCCAATACTTGAATACAGGTGTAATGAATCTGTTGGATAATAGTCTAATTTCTGATTCAAGTCCATAGTTATGCCCTTTGGCAGCATTTGATAAGATATTCTGTAAAACTTGCTCCATCTTGTACAGATGTTTCAACCTGCTGATCTTTTCTTTTCGCATAGAATAAGTTCAATCTACTTTTCAACTTGTCATCAAAATGACTTGAGTTCACTCCTGCTTCAAGATTCCACAATGTTTCAGTTTCATATGTTTTCACATCTAGGATCCAAGTTGCATAAATATTCACACCACCAGGTTTATAACCTCTAGATAGAGCCGTATAAAAGAAGTGTTTTTTCATCATGTTGGTAATTCAAACCAAGCTTACCTCCATAAAGAACCTCATCATGATCAATATTAATACTTGTATCATCAGTATATGGACCAAATCCATCATCTCCGATCCAATATTGATTATCTGAATATTTAGCATCCCACTTATCAACTCTGAGTCCAGATATTAATGTCAATTTTGAAGAGAGTTCTGTATCAAGTTGTCCATAAAGAGCAGTAGATGTTGTTTTATATTCTGTCAGAAGTGATGTGGATTCGATCCAACCTGTTTCTTCATATTTTTCTAATCTATCCAATGTCTGTTTTTTATCTTGGTGATATGCACCTATTGTCCAATCTGTTGTTCCATTAAAAATACGACCATCTTCATCAGATACTAGTCTTACATCAAGAGCTACATTTTTTACATTTCTTGTATATGAGTCACTTCCTATATACTGTTCAACACCATCGACAATTTCACCAGCATAAGACCAGTCATTATCATAACTATACTTATTATCTGAGTCACTCCAATCAAGTTTACTGACTAAATGCATTTTAGGATTGATCTGATACGTTGATTTTAAAGCAAATGCATTTGTTTTTTGTGTATCATCTCCAGGTTCATCAGAATGAGAATTCTAGAGTTATCAAGAGTAAATGCATCATACCCATTGTCTACATCTATATGCATATAATTCAAATCAATCGTATGATTGTCAGATGCAAGCCAACGAAGTTGTGCTTTCGCTGTTAATTCATCGATATTTTTGTATCATCACGTAGTCTTAAGTAGCTAGTTTTCCATATAACCATCACTTGTATTTTTATATACAGAAATTCTACCTAGAAGTGTATCTTCGATCAATGTACCACCTACAGCTGCTCCAAATGCTTTGGTATTGTAGTTACCAACTGTTGCTTCTACATGTCCTTCAGTCTCTTTTGTAGGTTCATTACTTTGAACATTTACTACCCCTGCCATACCATTATGCACCAAATGTTGTTCCCTTGAGGACCTTTCAATACTTCTATTTGCTTTACATCAAAAAGAGTTACACCCAAGTTGCACTGTTACGAAAAGTCAATACCATCAACATTAAGTCCAACAGATGGATTTATTGGTGTTTCAAATTGGCTTCTTTCACCAATTCCACGAATTTGTATATATTTTGCTTTTGATGCACCAGAAGAAAAGTTTACATTCGGTGCTTGAAGCTAAAACTTCAATCAAATGACTGAGAAGCTTTATCATAAATCTCCTCTTCTCCTATAACAGTGACACTATTGGTAGTTTCTGAAAGATTATGTTCTCTAAAGTCAGCACTTACTACAATTGGATCAAGTGTTGCCTCTTCTGCAAATGCAGGTGTACTCAATAATGCATATGAAGCAATAATTGAACCAGTTAAGATTTTGGATTTCATTTTGTTTCCCTTTAAATATGAATATAAAAAGGAAGGAGAAATATATAAAAGTGATAAACGATGTATCTATGTATAATTCTCTTCCCTACGCTGGTATTATCCAGTTCAAGTTCAGCGGGTTAGCAGTTTCTGCTATCTCAGCTATATATCATGGACGATATATAGCACCCCGAGAGATTGATAAGTAGGTTATACATAAAATTAGATTTGATTATCCTTAAATAGGAGTATTTATCTCCTATTTAACTGAACTGGTGCCAAAAAGGTGTACCGACAGTAGGTGTAGAAGGAGAAGCAAATTCACGTTCTTTCATTACCCCTGCTTCATACCCTAATCGTCCTGCTTCAACTGCCATTCTAAAGGCATCTGCCATTTTAACAGGGTCTTGTGCCAAAGCAATAGCAGAGTTTAAAAGTACCCCATCATACCCTAGTTCCATTGCCTGTGCTGCATGAGATGGTTTTCCTATACCTGCATCAACGACCAGCTGTAAATCTGGAAACTGTTTACGAATAGCTATAAGGTTATCCGGGTTCATGAGTCCTTTTCCAGAACCTATCATCGATCCCCATGGCATAATGATCTTACACCCTACATCTGCCAAACGCTTTGCTACTACCAGATCATCTGTGGTATACGGAAAAACTTCAAATCCTTCTTTTATAAGTACTTCAGCTGCCTTTACCGTTTCAAAAGGGTCTGGCTGTAAATTGTACTGATCCCCTATGACTTCAAGTTTTACCCAGTTCGTACCAAAGACTTCTCTGGCCATCTGTGCAGTGGTGATAGCCTCTTTGGCAGAGTGTGAACCTGCTGTATTGGGCAATACTTCTATGCCTAATGATTTGATAATATCCCAAAATGGGTTACCTCTTCCCTCACCTGCTGCTTGTCGTCTTAAAGATACTGTGACGATTTGTGCACCTGAAATTTTAATAGCATCTTCCATATTGGCCGGACTTGGGTACAGTGCAGAACCTATGAGAAGTCTGCTGTTTAATGTTTTCCCGCCTATTTGCCATGTATTATTTGTTTCTATGTGTTTCGTCATTTTATCCACCTTGTACGGGAGCCAAGATATCTATCTGTATCTCCCTCTTGTATCATTGTCTCATCATACTTTGCAATAGGTACAAAAGTAGTATTTACTGCTACAGCAAAACCTTTTACTTTATACTCAAGTGCTTCTATCATCTCAGTGATGTTTAAACCGTTTTCAAGCTCTTTTACTTCACCATTAACTGATACTTTTATCATTTGTTTATGCCTCCATTTAACGCTTCTTCTACTACTGCAGGTGCTAAGAGATACCCATGTCGATATAGTCCATTAATACGTGTCATCTTATGACTATGCTCTATTTTTGGTAAATTATCTCTTAATGCTGGACGACAATTTGTAAGCATATTGACAATACGTGCTTCTGCAAATCCAGAATGCATACTATACACTGCTGAGAGTAACTCTAAACTTGAACGTACAGACATAGGACTTTTATCTTCACTTTCTATCTCAGTTGCACCGATAACATATCTGTTATTAGGTCGTGGAACAATGTAGATCTTATAACGTGGATGTAACATACGTGTAGGTCTAGTAATGTTCACCTCAGGTGCATCCAAGCCAAAAAACCTCTCCACGTACACCACGTAAATTATCCATATCTGTCCTGTGCACCTAAACCACGTGCATCAAATACCCAGTCAAATGTTTTATCCTCATCACCTATGGTAATAGTACCATCTGAAACATTCTGTAACTTTAGTCTCTTCTTACCATGTAACATCTAGGATGGGAAAGTAGATAATCACTTGAAGCTTTCATAAAACGCTGTGCATCTACTTGTCCTTCATGTGGTATAAAGAAAGCTTTAGCATGTTGATCTAAATCTGGTTCAAGCTGTGTCAATGCTCTGTCTGTCTAGAAGTTTTATCTCTGATGCTTCTGGTACCTTGGATTTTAATGTTTCTATAAAATGATCAAGTTCATTATAATCTTGAGGATGCGCTGTGATGATACTGCCTTCTTGCTGATATGCATCTGCAATACCAATCTGCTCCAAGAGACTAGGCCAAAGTGCAATAGAACGATTTCCATGATCAAATATCACAGACTCTGCACTCTCTAATTCAGCAAATACTGCTAACATACCTGCAGCAGTGATACCTGCTGCTTTATCACCATAGGCTGTGTCTTCATCAAAAAGTGTGACCGTATGACCAAGTTGTAATAGGTTAAGTGCTAACACCCTACCTACTAAACCTAGTACCTGCAATACCTATATTCATGCTTTTACTTCGCTTCTATCTTATCTGCTTCAACATAGACTTCTGAACCCATCTCTTTAAATTTCATAGACATTTCATCCATCCCTTGTTTCTTAGCAGTCTCTACATCTGTACCTAAACTATCTGCATACTCACGTACATCTGCAGAGATCTTCATAGAACAGAACTTAGGTCCACACATAGAACAGAAGTGTGCCACTTTTGCTGCTTCCATAGGAAGTGTTGCATCATGGTAATCTCTCGCACGCTCAGGGTCAAGACCAATATTGAACTGATCTACCCATCTAAACTCAAATCTTGCCAAACTCATCGCATCATCTCTTGCACGTGCACCAGGGTGTCCTTTAGCAACATCTGCTGCATGTGCAGCTATCTTATAGGTAATAAGTCCTTCTTTTACATCTTCTCTGTTTGGAAGTCCCAAGTGCTCTTTAGGTGTCACATAACAAAGCATCGCACATCCATACCAACCTATCATTGCTGCACCGATCCCTGATGTAAAGTGGTCATACCCCGGTGCAATATCTGTCGTTAAGGGGCCAAGTGTATAGAAAGGTGCTTCATGACACCACTCAAGTTGCTTATCCATGTTCTCTTTGATCATGTGCATCGGTACGTGACCTGGACCTTCGATGATAGTCTGTACATCATGTTTCCAGGCAATTTGTGTTAAACGTCCCAGCTCTTTGAGTTCAGCAAACTGTGCTTCATCATTGGCATCTGCCGTACTTCCTGGACGTAATCCATCACCTAAGAGAGAAAGTTACATCATACGTTTTCATAATTTCACAGATATCTTCAAAGTGTGTATTCAAGAAGTTCTCTTGGTGGTGATGTATCATCCATTTCGCCATAATCGCTCCACCACGACTTACAATACCCGTTACACGTTTTGTTGTCATTGGTACATGGTGCAGTAAAAGTCCAGCATGAATGGTAAAGTAATCAACCCCTTGCTCAGCTTGCTCGATAAGTGTATCTCTAAATACTTCCCATGTGAGATCTTCAGCGATACCGTTTACTTTTTCAAGTGCTTGATAGATAGGTACTGTCCCGATAGGCACTGGAGAGTTTCGAAGAATCCAGTCACGTGTCGTGTGAATGTTTTTACCTGTTGAAAGATCCATAACTGTATCTCCACCCCAACGTGTTGACCATACCATCTTCTCTACTTCTTCAGCGATACTTGATGTTGTTGCTGAATTACCGATGTTTGCATTTACTTTTACAAGGAAGTTACGACCGATGATCATCGGTTCAACTTCAGGGTGATTAATGTTACAAGGGATAACTGCACGACCTGCTGCTACTTCTTGACGTACAAACTCAGGTGTGATCACTTCTGGTAAGTTTGCACCAAAATTCTCACCTTTAAGTCTTGCTTCTCTCTCTTCATCTTGAAGGTATTCTTCATTCATTGCTGCTATCTTGATTTTCACGAATAGCAATGAACTCCATCTCCGGAGTAATAATTCCTTGTCTTGCATACCAGAGTTGAGAAACATTTTTGCCTTTTTTTGCACGAAGCGGTGTACGTACAAGCCCTGTTGCACCTGCTGTTACAAAATTAAGTTGTTCATCTGTGTTGTAACCATTATCTTCAGGTGCCATGATGCGTCCTTCATACTCTTCTACATCACCACGTCCTGCTATCCACTCTTTACGAATAGCAGGGATCCCTTCACCTACATCAATGTCAACACTTGGATCAGTATAGGGACCAGAAGTATCATAGACTCTCAGTTTTGTATTCATTACCAATGTGATCTCACGTACTGGTACACTTATATCTTTATGTATTTCACCCTTTAGGTATACTTTTTGTGAAGCCGGAAATGGTTCACGTGTAAGCATCTCATTTGAAGTTGTTAATGTATCTTTTTGTGGTTTTGTCATTGTTTTCCCTTTAAATTATAATTAATTTATGGGAAGAGGAGTAAATAAGCAGATAAATTCTAAGTTTTAAAAATTTATATAATTAGTCACAATTCTCTTCCTTACGCTGGTCCTAACCAGTTCAAGTTCAACGGGACAAGCAATTTCATGCTATCTCAGCTCATATCCTTTTTCAAAGATATTAGCGCCCCGAGAGGTTTGATAGTCGCAACTATATACTAATTAAGATAAAAGTATATCTTAATTTAAGTATGAAAAATAAAAATGTATGGAAATAGATTTTGTACATGCAAGAGGTATTTTTTCTTTAAGAAATTAGAGGAGAGTTGTATGAAGATCGCAGAGCTAGATAAGATCTAGCCGCTACGAGATATTCGAGGTTTGACTTAGAAAGTGTAAGTTACACCTACGTTAACAGAATCAACACGTTGCGATCTACACCATCAAACTGAATCATCAAAAAGGTTTGTATAGTCTGCGAATACACCGATATTCTCAGTCACAGCATAGTTTGCACCTAGACCCCATTGGAAACCGTCTTCTGAATTATTAAGAACCATCATCATATGTTGTTTCTCCGTATCCAAGTAATCCGTACACTGTAGCATCACCGATTGGGTACATTGGTTTAACATAGATAGCAGTATTTTCAAGACAATCAGTAAGACCAGCATATCTAGCTTCTACACCAATATATTGGTTGAAGTTATAACCTGCCAATAAAAGTGTAGCATCACCATCGTGCTCACCTGATCCCTGCATCCAAATTCATATAAGAATACCCTGCACCTACATAGAATGAACCTGGAGTTGATTCAACTTCTGGAACCATAATTTGCGGCTCTACTGGAGAGATATCTCCACCTGCGAATGTTAGTGTATTCATTGCCAAAAGTGCAACGATTGACATTGTAATATTTTTCATTTTTGCTTCCTTGATTTGTTTTATGTTTTAAGCGGCGGAGTATACTCTTAAATAGACATCAATGTCAATAAAAAATTGAAAAATATTTAAAAAAAATAAAATTTTATTTTTGCACTTTTTTTGTTGTAAAAATCTATATAGATTTTATGACTTAAAGAAGCGATATAGCCTATTCTTCCGTCTTCATTTCTATAAGTTCTGCTAAAAGTTCTTCTATCTCTTCAGCCTCAAGTTCATTACGTCCAAGCTCTTCAATGATAGCAAAACACTCAGTTCGCATCTCTCTCATCTCTTCTAAATCCTCTTTTTGTTCTTTTGAAGCAGATTTTGCTTTGTCTATGGCTTCAAAAAGTTCGTCTATGGCTACTTCCAAGATCTGGGATGATCTCAAGTTCTAAAAGGTTTTTAAGTTTTTCTGCATTTGTCATAGCAAATCCTATGTAGTAATTTTTATGTATTGTATCTAAAAAGAGGAAGAGTAATGTAATACCAAGGTGAATATTCACCTTGGTATTTAAAATTTATAATCGATCCCGAGTGTCACCGATCTACCTTGAAGCGGTGCAGTTTCTTTAAGGAAAGAGATGTGGTTTCTTGCCACGACATCGGTCAGGTTATTTGCTTTGAGCCAAAGGTCAAGCGAACCTTCTGCCATCTGAAAGTGATACTTTGTTGAAAAGTTCAACATATTATATCCTTCAGTCATTGTTTCATTTTCTGCATCATTACGGCTTTCATCGACCCATTTGTAGGTCAACTCACTATGCCATGCCATGTGGTCATGTTCGATACAGAACGTCGCATTGTAAGGAGCCATTCTTGGGATATACCCTCCGCTGTCCAACTCCCCCTTCAAGAGGTTGAATTGTGCTGAGAACGTCAGCAGATGAAGCCCATATGTTCTTTTATATGTCTCTTCAATACCTATACCGTAAATGGTGGCAGCTTCACCCAATATTTGATAAACCGGACTTCGGTGGAACGGATCATATACAGGATTACCATTCTCATCTACAAGTGGAGCTTGATAGATATAGTTATCAAAATCATAATAGTAGAAACTTATTCTGGATGTAAGATCATCATTATGTTTATAGACTGCATCTATATCAAGGTTGATCGACTGCTCTTTATCTAGATCTCTATTACCAATAATATAACTCTCTGTAGCATGATGGAAGCCGTTCCAGAAGAGTTCCTGTGCAGATGGAAGTCTTTCCATGTAGGCTAAAGAGGCCTGTGTTTCGAGTTTTTCACTCCAGCTATGCCACCATCCCAAAGAGAGACTGAATGCCACATCATCCTCTTCACTGTAATAATCAGGATCAAGACTCTCATGCATTAACCATGTCTCTTGGATATTCACAGGATCCGGTGTGAGTTTTCTAGCTACGATATTAGCAGCCAGACTGATCTCATCGGTATCACTCAGATAGTGCTTGATGTTAGGTGCCAAAAGGATCTTTTGTTCTTCTGTATTTGGCATCGGATGTCCATGTGAATAAGGGATTCCCGAAACATTATAATAATTTAGTAAAGAGAGTCCATCTTCAGCATCGGTCCTAATAGCATCTTCAAACTCTTCACAGTTACCATGTTCATGACACACTTTAAGTTCATTACCTATCCACTCGAGTCGGAAACTGAGATCCGTTTTCTCTGAGATCTGATAATCAAATTCACTGCTTAGACTGTGCTGCTGCTGATCAAATTGCCCATCATAGCTACCGTCTTCAAGTTCATAGTGATTGTAATCACTGTATTGATACTCGGTGACCACATTTTTTAATTCACCGATCGATTCACTGTGCAGTACAACACCATAGCGTTTCTGTTCCATGAGAATTTCCGTACGCTCATAAGTTGAGTTAGGTATACCATACTCTTTATCCATCGTATCGGCATAGACCTTAATGGTATGTTCCGGTGATATCTTCCATCCCAATACGCCATGAAGCTGTTCACTAAATGTATCAGAGTCAGGTACAATCACTCCATCAGTATGGTACGCATCTGCATCATTCCGATAGTAGTTCAGGTTCATGGAGTACTCCTCTGATGCATAGGCACTCTTGATACTTGTCATTCCAAAACCCGTATCAGAATTGGTCGACAAAGATGCATCCAAAGAAACCCCCTCTTTAGGAAGTTTCGCTTCATGTTCTTCTCCAAGTGCACGTACCACACCACCACTGTAGGAACCATAGAGTAAAGATGCCGGTCCCTTGACCATCTCTATGCGTTCTGCTATTCTGGCGTTGAGTCCTACTGCATGATCTTGGCTCATGGCTGAGAGGTCATTGAGCATGATACCTCCCTGTGCGATACCTACACGGTACCCTTCCATACCACGTACCGAAGGTCTTCCAACTGCAGGACCGTAGCTTGCACTCTCAACCCCCATTTGATCAGAAAGGTAATCCCCCAGCGTCTGACCTGATGAGTGGTTTGCCAATGTATCTGTATCATAAGATGTTGTATAAGAGACCTCATCCTCCTGCTGATGAATGCTGTGTGCTTCCACGTTGATCTGTTCAAGTTCTACCTCTTCTGCAAGTAACACAGTACTTACAAGTACCATACATGCACTCACGGATAAATATTTTTTAGTGATCATGATCATGCTCCCCTTCTCCGATCGCTACTACACTTGTCGGTGTAAACCCAGCTGGCATAATATCACTAATCTCAATAGTACTATGCACATGGAAATCTGCACCATATGTTGATGTCACTTCAGTTTCATGCTTATCTACCATATAGAGCTTCTGTGTTTGAGCTGAGAAGATTGCCACACCATGATCTCCGACTTGTATTATGTCACTCTCAATCTCTGAGCAACTTGTCACACCATCAAGCAAAAAGTGTATACCATCTTGCTCTAACTCATGTGTCGTAGTATTCTCTTCAAATACATACACATAACCATCTGTTGTTAATGCAATGTGTGGTACACCATGTTCCTCTTCTTCATCTCCCTCTTCCTCATGCTCTTCATGTTCACCAACTACAATGAAGTTACATAAGTCACCTGTTGCGCTCACATTGAAAAGTGCCTCTTCAAGTTCTTCTCTGACCTCTTCTCTCTCCAATAGGTGTGCACTGAGCGAGTTAAGAACATCTTGTTTAGCATCAGTTATATTGTCTTCTGAAAACTCATCAGCACTGTGTGCAGCAAATTCAGACTCATTTGTCTCTTCATTCGTATGAAAATGCCCGATATAATGGAAATTCTCATATGTCACATTACCATCAATCGCAATATTATAATCAACATCATTAAGCATCACTACTTTTTGCTCTTCTGTCTCATTACCATCACTATCTACCATATGGTGTGTCCATACAACCAGTTTACCATTTTTACCAGTCATATCGTAGTTTTCACCTTCAATATTCAGGTCTTCAACTTCTTCATGTGCAGCCTCATAACTATACTGCTCTGAAGTTGCATTATTAAACATTATAAATGTCAATTCTACCGAATGCTCATCTGCATGATCATCATCTCTACCATCATATGAGCCTCCTCCGCCACATCCTGCTAGCATTATTGCAGCAGCCGCTGCACTTGCCATTAATATTTTTTTCATCTTTTATACCTTATTTAATTTATATATTTTTTTCGATTTTTTTAATTAGGAAAAAGAGATTGGCGGTGCAGTAGAATCAAATCCTAGAGGTATAACAGCCATATCACATTGACAGTGTATTACCGTCCCTATGTGTTCTGGCTTTGGAGCTTGTGTATAATCAAAACGTTCAGCCACAAAAACCTGTTTTTGAACTTCTCTTCCTGTTTTGATTGCCAGATACTCATTCACTTCAACCACAGGTGTATGATTTTGGTTATGATTGATTTCTCCAGCTTGATCACAGACTTTACACGCAGCCAATTCATAGAGATTATGATGCTGAATGTGGTCCAATCTACTCTGAAATGACCATAGGAAAAGAGCGATCAACATTAAGTTGAATGATAGTTTTAATCTCATATTACATCACTCCTTTCATCTTAGTTATGTTCAAATCCATCAAACTGTTTCTATACAGGATGGACACTTTCCGTTGACAATGACAGTACTCACTTCATAATCCGGAAGTGTGATACTCACATCTTTGATACATTCAACCTTGTTACAAGCTACACAGACAAAATGTGCATGAGGTTTGAATTTGATCTCAAAGTACCGCTTTTTATCATTTGATTCAAAGGCGTTCAATATCCCTTCTTCTTCAAACTTGGAGATATTTCTATAGAAGGTCGCTTTATCCATAGAGATATCTTGTTTGATCTCTTCATAACATAAAGGCCTGTCTGCTTCTTTTAATATCTCTAAAAGTTTTACTCTTGCAGTGGTAAGTTTGATATTTTTATCTCTGATCAGTTTTTCAATTTTCATGGTGGGATTATAACTGAAACAATATTAAATGCGACTAAGTTGCATTTAATAAAAGGAGAAGAAAATTAAAAGAAGTGATGATGAAGTAAAATGAATAATTGATAAAGACTTTTCGCTTAAGTTGATGTTAGATTTGTTTCGAAGGTTGGTATGTAGTGAAGGAGCCTACTATATAGTAGGTGACTGATCACGAATACCAACCTTCGAAGCGAAGATGGCATCAAATCATGCGAAATTAGTGGCAGCCGCAGCCTGTTCCACAACTCTCACCTTCACTCTTCGCCGGAGCTGCTTGAGCTGTTGATGCACCTGCACCTGTACTACATGCACTTACACCTGGAGGTGTTGTTGGTTGTACACCAGAGTTATCTGCTAAACCTTCTGCATTTACTTTATCAATAAATGCCAGAAGGTTTGTTGCTGCTTCCTGGTAACGTTTAGCCGTTTCAGAATCCGGTTTATGGTATGTTACTGGCATACCAGTATCTCCACCTACTCTGATCGCTGGTTCGATCGGTATACGAGCGATTACTTCAGTGTCATACTCTTTTGCTACCGGTTCAGTTGTACCCATACCGAAGATATCTGATTCAGCATCACATGAAGGACAGATAAATCCACTCATGTTCTCTATGATACCGGCAGTTGGGATATGTAATTTTTGGAACATACTCAATGAACGTCTAGAGTCATCAAGAGAAACTTCCTGTGGTGTTGTTACAGTAATACCTGCAGTTACGGGTACAGACTGAGCAAGCGAAAGCTGTGCATCACCAGTTCCCGGAGGCATATCGATCACTAGTACATCAAGTTCTGACCAAAGAATATCTCTTAGGAACTGCTCGATAGCTTTCATGATCATAGAACCTCTCCAGATAAGAGCACTCCCCGGTTCCATCAATGAACCCATTGACATGAGCTCAACACCATATGCTTTTAATGGAATAACTTTGTTTCCTTGAATTTCAGGTTTTTGATCTTGAACACCCATCATACGAGGAATGTTCGGTCCATAGATATCTGCATCAAGAAGACCTACTTTTTTACCTTGCATCGCCAGAGCCACTGCCAGGTTTACTGAAGTAGTTGATTTACCAACTCCCCCTTTCCCTGAACTTACCATTACAAAGTTTTTAACATGTGGAGCAATATTCTTACCGCTTACAGAGTTAGACATTTGTTTTGGTGCTTGTGGAGCCGTTATATTAATGTTAACATCTTTAAATCCAAGATTATTTAGTTCATTTGTTGCTTCAAGTCTAAGTTGCGCTTTTACTTCATCAGCCGATGATGTAATATCTATTGTCAAACCTATAGTTTCCCCATTGATAAGGATATCTTTGACAAAACCAAAAGTTACGATATCTTTAGTGAAGCCCGGATAGATTACGTTCTTCAATGCTTCTAATACATTTTCTTGTGTCATATTATTTATTCCTAACTTAATTTTTATTTCGTTGATATAGGAGTTATACCACCTAAATCTTAAATTAGATTGAAAAATTCAACTAATTTTACAAATAAGAGTAAATTTATCTGATTAAATATGGATAAAGCATTCTATATGTATAATCCGTTACAATTTGATACACAAAACAGATAGCTATATTAGGAACGAATTTGTCAAACACTACTTTGATACTTTTAGGAGCGGGAAACTCCTCTAGGTTTGAAACCATCATGAAAAAACAGTGGCTATACACAGGGGATACACCCCTATGGCTGTATGTCGCTGAGCACTTTGAAAAAAGTGCTGATTTTGATCAAATTATCATAGTATCGACTCAAGAAGAAATAAACTTTATGAAACACTTTGCTTCTTACACTTTTGTAGAAGGAGGTAACAGTAGACAGGCATCACTTAGCAATGCACTTCATGAGGTAACTTCAGAGTATGTACTTGTAAGTGATATCGCAAGATGTTGTGTTCCCGAAACTATGATACAGCGTATCCTGGATGCCAAAGAGACAGCTTCTTGTATCGTACCTGTTCTTCCTGTCACAGACACACTCTATCTCGATAATGCGCCTATAGACAGAGATAAAGTGAAGATCATCCAGACACCTCAACTTTCAGTTACCCATATTCTCAAAAAGGCGTTGGAAACGGATACTCTGTTTACAGATGACAGTTCTGCTATTGCTTCTCTGGGTGAAAAGGTACATTTTGTAGAGGGATCTGTAGAAGCACATAAACTTACCACCTTAGAAGATTTGAAAAAACTCTCTTGCATTCAATCACCTTCATCTAAAACACTGACTGGTTTTGGTATAGATATACATCCTTTTGAAAAAAACAAAGAGATGTTCTTAGGTGGTGTTAAGATAGATGTGGATTACGGTTTTAAAGCACATAGTGACGGTGATGTTGCCATCCATGCGCTTATAGATGCACTTTTGGGTGCGGCTGGTATGGGTGATATTGGTGAACTTTACCCAGATACTGAAGAAACCTATGCTGGAGTAGACTCTAAAGTACTACTTCAAGACACAGTAAAAAAGATAAACTCTTTTGGATATACCATAGGTAATATTGACCTTACTATCATGGCTGAAGCACCAAAACTCTTACCATACAAAGAATCTATGCGTACAACACTTGCATCTATTCTTGGTATTAGAAAAAACTTTGTGAACATTAAAGCTACAACAGCTGAAAAACTTGGCTTTGTTGGGCGTAAAGAAGGTGTAACTGTTCACGCTGTAGCAAACTTAACTTATTTGAATTGGAAAAACTTATGAAAATAATCATTGTAGAAAATGAACTCTATTTGGCGCAAAGTATCGCCTCAAAACTGAATGAAAATGGATATGATACAGAGATATACAGCTCTATCAAGGAAGCGATGAACAGTCACGGTGATGTTTATCTGCTTTCTACTAACTTGCCGGGGCAGAACACTTCTCCACTTATCAAACAGTTTCAAGACAAGATCATCATTTTGATGGTGAACTATATCAATAATGATACTGTTGGAGAACCTCTTAAACTTGGTGCAAAAGATTACATTGTTAAACCATTTATGTTAGAAGATCTCATGCGTAAGATAGAGCACTACAAAGAGTATCAGTCACTGAAACAACAGACCTCTTTGTATCAAGAGTATATGCAAAATCTTCTTCATGATATAGAAACAAGTTTTGATATAGAGCGAATCACTACACCACTTGTAATAGAGACAAACTACCAGAGACTGGTAGATAAGATCGTTTTTGAACATGCAACACAAACAAACACTCTTCTTACCTTCATTCCTTTAAGTGATAAAAACTGGAAAGAGAAAATACAAAAAAGCAGTCCAAGTACCCTTCTTTATATTACTGAGATACATCAACTCAAGAAAACAGATAGAGAAACGCTACTGGAGATGTTAAGTGACTATGACTTTATTTTGTGCAGCATAACAGAGATAGAATCTGACTTCGAGACTATCACTTTAAACACTGATTCAAAACTCTATGATCAAAATGAAATTTTGACCATTGATGATTATGTCAAATTCATTGTAAATAGTTTTCAGTACAAATTTCCAGATACGGAACTCTCTAAAAAACTAGGGATCTCAAGAAAAAGCTTATGGGAAAAAAGGAAAAAATATGGTCTATTCAAAAAGAGATAAATCACTTTATATAGATACTGAGGCACTTTCTACTTTAGCATTAGTAAAAGCAGGACTCATCTCTCCTGTAGAAAAACTGATGAATAAAAAAGAAGCCCAAAATGTTGATGAGACTAAAATGTACAAAGGTGTACCTTTCCCTTTTTCTTTCATACTCGCACCTCAAGGTAAAAAAAATTATCAGACCTTAAAAAATCTACAAAAAAATGACATTGTTTCACTTATCAATGACGGAAAAATAGTTGGAGAACTCATAGTGGATGAGACATTTGAAGTGGATCCTGTACAGCGTCTTCAAAATATCTATGGTACTTCAGACAGTACACACCCTGGAGTGAGAAATACAACATTAAGACTTGGTGAAATAGCTGTATCTGGAGAATATACCGTCACCTATCCACTTCTAGAAGACAACATGAAACGTATCAAAAGTATGATCAGAAAGACTGGAGCAAAGTACATATCATCATTGATGCTTGCAGCCAATCCTTTAAACCGTGCACATGAAAGGATGATACGCGAGACTATCAGTAACTCCGATCTTCTTGTCATCTTTTTACGCAAACCTTTTACCACTGAGGGGCTTCGTTATGACATACGTTATAATGCACTAAATACTTTTGTTGACAACTTTTTACCACGTAATAAAGTACTCATCATTCCTTTTGAGAACACGTACATCTTTGCAGGATACAATGAACTCATCTTGGATGCCCTTTTAGCTAAGAATTATGGATGTAGCCAACTTGTTATTGGTAAAAATCATGGTGGATTAGGCTTATATTATGATAAAAACCGTCTAAGCTCTGTCTTTGATCGTTGTCAGGATATTAATATTGATATTAAAACTATGGATGAACTTGTCTATTGTGATACATGTAAAACGCTCGTAAGTACACAAACCTGTCCTCATGGACAACACCATCATGTACATTATGACTCAGCATCTATTATGAAACTGATACAAGCAGGACTCATTCCTCCTTCTATCTTGGTCAGAAAAGAAGTTTCAGCCAATATTCTAGCAGCACTTTTCCCAAACAGATTTGAAAACCTGCAAGAGATGCACTATTCTCTTATGCCTGGTTCAGGACTACTGGAACAACAAAGTGAAGAACAATTTTACTTAAAACTTATCGAACTTTACCAGACATCATCACTTACATAAAATAAGGGACCTTATGACGATTCAAAAACTTTTTTTAACATTTTTTGGTGCAGGACTTAGCCCTAAAGCACCTGGTACTGTAGGTACACTGGCATCACTTCCTGTAGGCTTGGCTGTACTTTACTACTTTAGGTACGGAAACACTTTTTATGCTTACACTTGCCATTACCGTCATAGGTATCTTTGAAGTAAACAAATATGAACAAGCCACAGGTATTCATGACCATCAACAAATTGTCATAGATGAAGCAGCAGGTATGTGGCTTAGCCTTATGATCGCTTATCCAACAGCTACGACTATGAACTATCCTTATGCTGAACTCTTAGCTATCGTGTTCAGCTTTGCAGCATTCCGTCTTTTTGACATTTGGAAACCCTCAACTATAGGTTGGATAGACAGAGAGCTTAAAGGTGGTCTTGGCAGTAATGCTTGATGATGTATTGGCAGGATTTGCTGGTGGACTATTAAGTGCCCTAGTACTTATGGGAATAGAGAGACTTTTTTAAAGTCTTTTTTCTCCTCTTTATAACTCTTCTCTCTTATCTATTAGGAAAAGCTTCAAAAAACATCCCTATCACAGAAAGCAACATGATCACATAAGCCACAAATCTTGTTAACCCCCGCTATGATAGATTCATAAGCTAAGAGTCCCATTGCACTGAGCATATAGTTAAAATCATGAATTGCATCTACTCCTAAAAAAGATTTATGTGCCGGAAGTATAAGCCCTTCATGAGCTGTAGAGAGATACCACGCGGTATATTGGAGAGAGAATCCGACAAAAAAAAGTGCGATCATCGCAGCAAATAGATTACCTTTTCTATAATAATAGTAGCCGATCAAGCCTGGAAAAAGTAACTGAAAGATCGTTCCGTTGGCCATAGTAAGAAACTCCGGACAAGGTAAGATATAACAGACACCATGTCCACCTTCATGTACAATACCCAAAGTCTGATTGGCTACAAAAAAATAAAGGGTAAATATCTTCTGTATTAATGTATCACTCTGTGTGATAATTTGGTTCCCATGGTGCATAATGAGGGAACAGAAGAAGAACAGTACAAAAATCCCTAATGTTACTCTCTTTGCAATTATTGTGGATTGTAAGGAATATCCATTCTCATCCTTCGCCTTATTATCCTGATGCAAATGTTTAAAAGGATTTGTTTAGGCATCGATCAAATGCTTTAATATACGTTTAATAATCTGCTTCATACTCTTTAAGTTCCTCAGACTCCAAGGCATTACCTGAACGAAACTTTTTATGATATTTTTCTAAGGATCCTCTAATAGTATTATCTAACCATTTATCTTTGAAACTCTGATCCATTTCTATATCAAATACTTCTCTCTTGGCATGTGATATCTGTGCTACTTTCATAGTATGGTAAATAGCACGTCCGAGTAAAATATAAGGGAAATTTCTATTTTCCATAGGTCCCATCTCCAGGTATCGTTTACCCATACTTTGTCCTAACACTTTCACTTCTGAAAGTTCATTGAAGCCAAAATATGCACCTGTACCACCTATCAATGCACCTATCGCTCCACCCAATAGAAGTGTATGTCCTGCAAAAAGCAGGTCAATACCTGCACCTGTAACTGCTCCTGAAGTTGCACCTGTAATGATAAGTTCTTTACGAGTCAGACCAAATACAGAAGCTGTCTCTTCAGAAAAGAGGTCCATCTCTTCAAATGTCAATATTTTTTGTTCTTTTTGTAGATGACCATGATTCCAAACCTCTTCAATACTTTTTTGTGTACTAAGCTTCTAAGTCTCGTAAGCGGTCTTTATATTTGCTTTCTATCATTTTTTTATCTGTTTGGGTTGCATCCTGCGTATAGAAATAAAGTTTTTCAACCATACTGACAGAATCATACACCAATCTGGATACCATTGCTGCACTGCGTTCAATCATCTGATCCTTGATACTGTTGTAAGAAGTTTGATCGATGTTTTTACAGGTACTATCCACTCTTCTTTAAGCTGTGCCATACTCTCCAAGATACTTATATGCTGTTCAAGGCTTGCCTCCATTGGATTATAGGTACGTACCATACTGAAATATTGTTCAAGTGCTTTCTTCCACTCTTCACTATAATCCGTTTCATCGATATGATTGATCAGTGCCATAGAAGGCTGACCTGTCCAGCGAAGTATCTCCATCTCTGTTTCGTACTCTTCTCCGTAGGGTTGTGAACCATCTACTACATAAATAATACCTGCACCATCCATGATAGGTTCCAGTAATTCTATTTCATCATTAAAACGTACATCATCTTTATGTTCATGAATAAATGCCTGTACCACTTCAGGTTTTTTATTTGCAGGAACATCATGTTTTTCAAGCCATGCAAGTACCCTTCGCGCTCTTTGAAAACCAGGTGTATCAAAGAGTTCATATAATATTTTTCCATCTACACTTAAGGGAAAACTACGTTTCTTTGTTGTAGTTCCCGGCGTATCGGAGATCTGTACAGAATCATCAAGTGCTAAAGCCGAGACGATGGAACTCTTTCCTTTGTTTGGGTGTCCCACTACAGCAAATTTAGGATGAGTAGCAATCATCTTTTTAACCACACTTTCATATTTTTCAATAATGAGAGTTTATTTTCCCATACATCTATCTCTTTATCATTGACTTCATAATGATTTTCTACCGTTCCTATAGGTGCAACTACTACTTTATCTACTTTTTCTGACAACTCAATGACGATAATCTACAAAGTCCATAGTTGGAGGTTCCCAACCTTTCACGAATAGCAACTACTTCACCATGACTATCAGAGATCACTTCAGTGTCTTCTTCAAAAGTGTTTGTACCTCCTACTTCAAAATGCTTAGGTGCAATGACTTCCATACTGTCACCCAATAACAACAAGTTCATTCTGATGGTATAGCCCATCCCTGTATAATGTCATAAGAGGCATCTAACCTATTAACAATTTGGCTATAACTCTTCTCAGTAGGGATATATGCACTTTCTCTCTTCTTTCCATGCGTTGAGATAATAGGTTCATTTATCTCTCTGAGTAACTTTGTTGTTCCTTTCAGTGTTAAAAGTGATTGTTTTACTGCAGAACTAAATCCAAAAGAAGCAAGGATCAACATTAAAGAACGTAAGAAAATAGCATAAAAGAGTGTTGAAAAAGCCAAAAATTTCCACCACTCTCCAAGTTCTGAGGGGCATGTGCTATCATCTCCTCATCCAGTTTATCTCCCAATCTAAAATACTGGCTCTGCTCTATGAGTTCAAGAGATGGAACGGCTGAAGGTACTATCTCTCTCCACGGATATGCCAAAGTATGTAAAAAACCATGGAATGCTTCAGGAGAGATATGAAGTGTAGTACTCCATGCAAAAGCTATATCTTTCGTGACAACTACACCCAAAAGTGATAATAGCAAACCTAATGAAAAAAACAAAACAATGATCTGTGAACGTCTTATAATTACCCAATTTGACAGTAAAGGATTTAACTGTAATGCTTGAATGTGTTCTTGTACGCTACCAGGCAACAAACCCAATATCTTTTCCATCCAAAATGCGGGTGAGAGATGTACCAATACACTCTCAGCACTACTAGCCCTAATCATCGCAAAAAGTGTAAGTAACATTGTAAAAAGAGGAATAAAAATAGCTATTGCTATAAAATAAATGACATTGACCGGTTCTTCTCCATTATAAGAGAGTAAGCCCACACCCGATATCAGACCTAAAACAAATGCGATCAATACTAGTGCAAAAGTCACCCTATACAGATAAGAAGAAAAAGTTTCACTTAAAAATGGTTTTTTCAAGCTCTTTTTATGCTGATCAATCCATGCTAAAAGTTGTTCAACAGGTTTATTCTTCAACATGACATGGGTTAAACCAAAAGCACGGTTTTCTTCTCTGCTGGAAGGATCAATCTCCAATAGTTCATAAAGGTTTACATAGGGCTTAATATTCATCTGTTAATCAATCTCATTATATATCTTCAGGACAACCATAAATGACAGCTCTTAAATGTTCTTTATATGCTTCATGGTCATAGTTGTCTATACGTGCGACACCTTCTTCAAAAGCAGTTTTTGCTACAGCTGAAGCAACCCATACAAACACTTCTTTATTAAAAGGTAATGGGATAACATGCTCTTTACCGTACACAATATTTTCATTATGGTACGCAGCTTTAACATCATATGGTACAGGCTCTTTCGCTAAAGCTGCCAATGCTTTAGCTGCTGCCATTTTCATACCTTCTGTGATCTTTTTTGCACGTACATCCAAAGCACCTCTAAAGATAAAAGGGAAACCCAGTACATTGTTTATCTGGTTTGGAAAATCAGAACGTCCTGTTCCTATAATAGCATCATCACGTACTTCTCTTACTTCAGATGGCAAAATTTCCGGTGTGGGATTTGCCAAAGCAAAGATGATAGGTTCTGATGCCATTTTGGCTACCATCTCCTTTGTCAATGCGCCTCCAACACTCAGCCCTAGAAACATATCTGCATTTTCGATCGCATCTTCTAGTGTCTTGGCATCAGTTTCTATGGCAAATGGTGCTTTATACTCATTTAAATCTGTTCTTGTCGTAGTGAGTACACCTTTACTGTCACACATCACGATATTTTTCACACCTAAGCTCTGATACATTTTTGCACATGAGATCCCTGCTGCACCTGCACCATTGACGACTATTTTTATCTCTTCTACTTTTTTTCCGGTTAGTTCAAGTACATTTATCAATCCAGCCGTCGTAATAATGGCCGTTCCATGCTGATCATCATGAAATACAGGTATGTCAAGTATTTCTTGTAACTGTTTTTCTATCTCAAAGCATTCAGGGGCTTTGATATCTTCAAAATTAATTCCCCCAAAAGTTGGTGCGATCGCTTTACATGTAGCGACTATCTCTTCAACGGTATGTACATCAAGTTCTATATCAAAAGCATCCACATGTGCAAACTTTTTAAAAAGTACAGACTTTCCTTCCATCACTGGTTTAGAAGCAAGAGGGCCTATGTTTCCAAGTCCAAGCACTGCTGAACCATCAGAAATAACAGCAACTAAATTGGAACGGTTTGTATATTCAAAAGAGAGGTTTTCGTCTCTCGCAATTTCAAGACACGGTATAGCTACTCCAGGAGTGTAGGCAATTGAAAGTTCGTGTTGTGAGTCACAAGGTTTAGTAATGTCTATACCTATCTTCCCTTGTTTATGATACGCTAATACTTCTTCCCTACTTATTTCAGACATTTATCACCTTACAGTTTTAATATCAAATATTATACTGCAAGTATGATAAGGGTAACTCTAATTATTCTGGAAAATACTCTTCGATAATTTGAGGAAAGAGTTTCATCGTTTTTCTGGCTTTGTCAATTTTAGGTTGAAAAACTTCTGCACTACTTGGAAACTTTGTCATACACTCTGTATAAATTGCGATTTTCTCTTCCATATGTGTTTCCAATGCATCAAGTACGGACTGCATATTTTCTCTACTCGTTGCAAACTTCATTAGTAATTCAAACATACGTTTACGTGGATGAATCGCCATAGAGTCACCTGCTGCAAGAGCAATGTCCTTAATGTCCCATCTTGAAATATAAATACCACTTACATGTGGAGCAATAAGCTTTGCATAAAGTGCTTCTGTATATGAAGGGTAGTCTTTTAAGATCTACTTCTTCATCATTCTGCACATTGACCATCTGCACCAAATGCAGGATTTCCCATTAAAATTCTTGTGCACTTAACTCTTCAAACTCTTTTCTTAAATCGTTTATATCTCTCATTCTTTATCTCCTATTAGTAGCGGAATATCATCCACATCAATTTTTGCATCAAACCATCTATTGGCTATAAGCATCATCTTTGTTACAAAGATGATCTGATCATCAAGGAACTCCGGTTTGTCATAAAGTGCTTTTACTTCATCATCCAAACAATATCCTTTGACTTTTCCATCAGTCACTTCTACAAAGTCTACACGTCCTTCTCTCTGTGCACAACTATTCAGACTTTCACAATAAGTGTACAGCCTTGATCACCAAACTCTTTTTCTATCATCATTTGCGTAACTTTTGACTGCTCCTACATTGCTCATCGTAAAATCAAAGTGTTCATCTGTAATATTCAATGCAATAGCAGTCGCATTAATGCCATTACGTTTCATGATCTTGTTAAAGTATTTTCTCATATACCCTGTTTGGGCATTATGTCCCAGTATGGTACAGAGTCCTGTATCAGGCTTGATTTCATGTGGTTGCATTACTCTTCTTCCCCTCTCATACGTATCGCATTATCATGCAGGAACATCGCTTCTTCTTCTTCAACCATACAACGCGGACAAGTCTGTTCTCCACCTGTGTAGGTAAAGTTGTTACCACACTCATTACAACGCTTTGATGTTAAATGTTGCAAGTGTTCTCTGTGTAGGTTCAAAAAACTCTTTGATCTCAAATCCACTTTGCAGGTGAATCGCATCTGGTTCACATACATCATGACACAAACGACACTTCACACAAAGCATGGCATCAAAATGTATCAGTGAGAACTTACCATTAGATGAGAGTGCTCCTGTAGGACAGATACGGTAACATATCTGACAGTTGGTACAACTCATCATCCACAAACTTCTGAGAAGTAAAACTCACTTCCTCTTCAGGTAATACTTCAAAAATATCTGGTACATCCTGCACGTTTTAGTGTTGTAAACAGTATCTTACGTTTATTTGGTAGATTTTTATCCTTTATTTTGGAAATGACAGAAGCATCTATTTCAAATTTTTGTAGTTCATCTTCATCTACTGCATCATCAAATGCTTTTTTATGTTTAACCACACCTTTGAGTGAAGCATTTCCTAAAAAAGAACGTCTTGAAGTAACTTCATCTTCACTTTCAGATTCAACCACTTGCTCTTTTAACTCTTTTGATGCTAGTATGGTTGGTATTAAGTTGTTTTTTCGAAAAACTGGACAATACAAAATTTGCCTCATCTATACTCTTCTCAATATGCTCAAAAAGTAAAGAATCCTCATCATAAGAACTCAGATCTATGGTGATCCTTTCATCACTCGCCAAAGCCAAAGAGATCAAATGTTCTACACTTAATACTGAAATACAAGGTATATTGATCTTAGGTGAGATAAGCCTTACTTTAGATTCTAAAAAAGTAAAGAAAAACTCTGTGGTAGAAAAGTCTGAAAGAGCAAAAGCCTCTGTTGGGCAAATACCCACACAAGCTGCTGCTTCTACACCTGTTGCCAAAGAAAAACTTGGAAGGTTGTCTACCAAACTTACAGAGTCTGGACAAATATCCACACACTTTGTACACTCGAGAAAATTTACTTGTTGCTCTTACACACGCACTCACATCAAAATGTAACCCCATAAACTACGCTTCATCCCCACAATAAGTTGTTAATTTTTCATGTCACATATTCAAAATCACTCAATAAGAACTCTAAAGCAAGTTCAGAACCATCATGATAAAGAGGCGTACGGGATTCACGTTTTGCATTAATAAGAAATAAGCGGTGCCCACTCTAAAAGGTGTTCTTTTAAAAATGCTCTTTGTACTTGCATAAGTTCACAAATACCATCTTTATCATCTGCATCTAGAGCTTTTTTAAGTGCTACACATAACATATACATGAACTCCAGCTCCACACCTATATGGTCTGCACTAACCACTCTTGCAGTATCAAGTTCTACACGGAAGTCAAGATCATTATAAAGTTCTATCACAGGATTATCCCCACCACTCTCTACCATTTGATCCTCTCTTGTGTAAAAACTCTCATAAGGTACCAAGTGCATCAAAAAGAGATTTGTAAAATCAACATTAAAATATTGGTCTATAAGATCAGCACGTGAAAGTTCTTTACGTTTATCCCAGTCTCTGTAATTTGGGAAGAAAGATAAAAGTCTTTCATCACTTTCAATATTTTCTAAAAATGTTTCATCTACTTCTACAAGCATCAATCTTGAGATCAAAGCATAAATCGCTATACGGTTTTCTATCTCTTGTTTCATTAAATCCATGTTATATACATCTGCTTTCATGTTAAATATTTTGGCACTATACCACTTTCAAGATAAATAAGTAATAAGAAAATTAATTATCTGGGAAATTGTTATAATGTAGACACTTCCCAAGCAGTATGCTTGGGAGTATGTAAAAGTAAGAATGAAACTTACTTAATTTTTACTGCATATGCTTTGTCAGACAATGGCACAGCAGGACGTTTAATGTGTCTAGGACGTCTTATTGTATCTGTACTGTCAAGTGGACGAGTTAAATTATCTCTCCATGCTTGAGTAACTTTCATGTTGTTCTCATAGTTCACATAAATATCACCAATCTGATCATCTTTACCTGCAAGTTCGATAACAACTTTTTGGTGCCATGCATGGTTACCAGCAACAGGATCCGGATGTGAAGGTGCTACAGCATTTTGCCATGAACCAGAAAGACCATCCCACCAAATGTTGTCAAGGTCTCTATTGTACTCTTTAAACTGCCAAGAGTTCTTTATTCTCATCCATACCATCTACGATACCTTGAGTTGGTTTAAGTGTACCCTCTTTACCATCCATAGTCATCTCATAAAGTGGTGCACCAAGACCCATAACACCTAGTTTGTGCTCAAATCCAGGAATCTCCACTGCATTTTTAAGTTTCCATCTACCTGCATGGTGTGAACATGCAAGCACTCCAGGCATTGTAGCCTCAGTTGGTACAGCCATAGCAATGAAGTAACCTGATTCAAGACCAGATACTGTATCTTGAATCGTTACTTTAACTGCATCTCCTCTTTTAATACCAAGTTTCTTAGCATCTTCAGTATAGATCCACACTGGGTTATGGTTCTGTGAAATCTCCATAAGGTGCTTAGAGTTTACAGAACGCGTATGAATATTGTATGGCAATCTAAATACAGTATTCAATGCAAATTCATTCTCTTTTTGCATAAAGTCATGGTGTACTTGTGTAACAACATGTGTCATTTTCTTTCTATCTTCTGCATTTGTAGGATAGATAGGTATAGCATACTCAGGCCATTTCCAATCTTTAAACCACTCACAGTAGAAGTCAAGTTTTTTACTCAATGTATGGAAACCTTCTACAAATCTCACCATCCACTTCAATACCGATAGCTGTTTCTTTACCATGACTGATCTGTAGCAGTCAATGATACCAAACTCATCTTTTGTCTACTTCACTTTCATGATACTCATGACCATGAGCAACATATGTTATCACCAACTTTTTTAAGTGGTCTCTCTTGTGGTCTATAGATATTATCTTCTTCTAACCATGTACCTCTGTCTCTCATCATCTCATAGTTAGGATACTTAGAATCAGGATATGCTGCTTTTGCTGCTTTCTTAAGATTAGGAAGATTGTCAAATGCTGCTTGATACCATTCAGGAATTGTTACAGCTCTAGTTGGATCTTCTTTTGAAGCCCAGTGCTTTCTTACACCTAAAGATCCATCAGGATCTACATAATGTGTCATAATGTTTGCCCAGAATTCTACTTCTTCCCATACTTCACCAAGACCTGCTTTAATGTGTGCTTCAAGTGTAGCTCTTGTTGGATCTTTTGGTTTCCAACCCATTTTTTCTAATGCAACTCTAAGTGCCGGGTTACGGAAACTTAACCATCTTTTTGGTTCTGTTGCTTCAGAGTGTTGGTCATGTCTTTCACCTGCAAGTCCTGTAGGAAGGATATAGTCACAATACCAGTTTGTCTCTGACCATGTTGGAGAGAGGTTAAATGACATTTCGATCTTATCTTCTCTTTTAAGTGCTTCGATCCATCTGAATCCATCCGGATTGATCCAAACAGGGTTATACATACGAGGAATCCAAACAGCCAATTTCTCAGGTACATTAAGTCCCTTTAGCATTCCATTTATTTCTCCACTCATCATCCATAAGAAGGTGAGGCAAAATATGACTCATCTCATAAGAACTTAATGGATACTCAGGTGGCCATGCAAGCTCATTCCATACATCAACTTTTCCAGGTTGTTCTACCATTTACAGTTGCAGCATCACCTTTACCATTAACAGAAATAACATGCCAGTGGTGTAGATCCAACACCACCTTTATCACCAGCCATTGCACCACGAAGAACAAATGGTAAGAATGCTGATCTAGCGATCATCCATCCACCTTTGTGACCTATCGGTCCTGCTCTCCAGATATATGTTGCAACTCTTGTACCTGCATCGATGAACATATCATAAAGTTTTTCTACGATACGTTTTTCAATACGACACTCTTCAGCAACAAAATCAAGTGTATAAGGACTATACATTTCTGAAATCATCTCAATGAATTCTTCATATGAGTCACCAGCAGGGATAGACTTGATATACCCTTTTTCAAGAAGTACATTTAAATACGTCTCTGTCTTTCATAAGGTGATCCCAGTTTACCCAGTTTTTCACAAAATTGTGATTTACAAGAGTCTTACCATCAATTCCTTTTTCATTGAGAATTCTGTTCGCAAGATAGAGATACAGTGCTGTCTCTGTTCCTGGCCAACATGGTACCCAAAGGTCTGCCATACCAGCAGAGTTAGAAAGTCTTGGATCCATAACAACAAGTTTCGCACCTTTTTTACGTGCTTCAGCAATACGACCTGCTGCTTGTTGGAAATAGTGACCTGCATCTGCTGCGTGAGAAGACTGAAGGAAGATCAACTTCGCATTAGACCAATCCGGAGAGTTTCTATCATCATTTGTCCACTGAATCGTACCTTGTCTAGCACCTGCAGAACAGATGTTTGTATGTGAATCATATCCATCAATACCCATTGAATGAGGTACACGGTGACCAAAACCATTTTCATTTGGACGACCAACGTGATACATGATCGACTTTTTAGAGATCTCATCACCCGTTTTAAGTGTATCGTGCATTTTTTTCCCGATCTCTTTCATTGCTTCATCCCAAGTTGTTCTTACCCATTTACCTTCACCTCTTTTAGAACCTGGCGCTCTTTTAAGTGGGAAAGGTATTCTATCTGGATCATACATTTGTGACTGAGTTGCATAACCCTTAGCACAGTTTCTACCACGGCTACCTGAGTGAAGCGGGTTACCCATATATTTACGTACTGCTAGTTGTCCACCAGCTTTGTATGTAGAGAGGTCAACCCATGCTGTCAAACCACATGATGCTTCACAGTTTGAACATGATGTAGGAACAAGCATATATTCAGTTGCTTTAATACCATCAGGATTGTCTTCGCTCTGTACACCATTTCTAGATGTACCACCTCTTTTCCAATCATTACCATCTAACTCAGTAAAGCTATCCCACTCTTCAAGTGGTGGATAGAATGAAAGTGTTTTAGGTGTAGGTGTGAACTTCGTTTCTGCCATTGCCGGCGTATCAGCTACAGTTTTAAATACACCTGCTAGCAAGTGTTGCACCTGCTACAGAGTAAGCTGTACCTTTAAGGAAACTTCTTCTACCTTCGATAAAATTTTTATCTTCTGTATTCATTGATTTTGTCATAGATATCTTCTCCTTAACTTAATGGTAACATTTGTGGGATCTTAAGCCATACATCTTTTACCAAGAATAACCCTACCAATGCTAAAATAGCTGCAAATCTAAGCAGCGTTGTGTTTTCTGATTTCATATAGCTCATACCTATAAAGAACGGAATAATAAATCCGAGTGTCATACCAAACCAGAATTCAATACTATATGCTCCACCTGAATGTACATATGCTAAAACTGCTTCTGCTTCTGAAGATTTAAATGAGAAGAAATACTCAGCCATGTACATCGCGAAACTGAAAGAATACAGCAACTGTAAGTACAAGTGCTAAATCTTTTCTAGCTTCTTTGCTCCATGAACCAGAAATAAAAATAAGTGCTGCAGAACCAGCCATAAGTGCTGCCCACATCATTTGCATTACTTCTGTTGGTGCCTGCCATAACTCTCTTGCACTTGATTGTGCCATAATGATCGCTGTATATGTAGTAACAGGAATCGCTAAAAATACTATGAATGGCATGATCTTTTCATAGAATCCAGAATTATTTCTAGCAATTGCTGTAATTTTACATTTTTTACCGCCAAGACCAGGGAATGCATCTGCAACACCAATGATTAGAAGTATTGTGATAAGACCCAAGAAAAGTGATGCCAACCAAGCACCTACAGTAATAGATGAAGTCCAGTGCGGATGTGTGAATATATGTATCATTCTATACGGTTGATGCAAATCTATCAATGTAAACAATAAGAATACATTTAATGATAAAAATGCGATCACCGGCATAAGCCATCTTAAATTAGGCATATCATCTTTTTTATGTCTAAACCATAAAAATGCTGCTAAAAATACGACACCTGTACCGATACTTTTTGCCCACATATTTACAGTAATAATACTACCCCAAACAATTCCTTGAATTGGAACATCCAGTGTGACAACAGCTTGTGTTGCATGAATTGTATTTTCTACCATCTTAGTGACCTCCCTCTTGTTCATGTGATTCAGCATCTGTCGCTGATTCAATAAAACTTGTATTATCTGTTGGTCCATGATGCCCGACAAATGGTGCTAGAAATCTATCAAGAATACCATGATTTTTATCACCAACATGCTCTAAGTGAGTAATGTCATTAAAGAGATTGAAACCTTCAAGTCTTTGGTGTGCTAATGGATTAAGTGTTGCATTACCACCACCTACATAAAAGTGTGTTGGAGAAGTATGTTTCTCAGGCTTACGTACTTGAACAGCACCTTTATGCTCCATAATATAGAGTGAAATATGACTATGATCATCTTCAATATCACCAAAGATATTTGCTTCAACCGGACAAGCTACCACACATGCCGGCATCATACCACTTTCAATACGGTGTGCACAGTATGTACATTTATCTGCAGTATTCGTTTCAGGATCCATATAGATCGCTCCATAAGGACAAGCCATCATACAACCTGCACAACCAATACATCTTTCACTATCAATATTGACAATACCATTTTCCAAATAATGCAATGCAGATACCGGACAGATACGCTCACATGGTGCGTTCTCACAGTGGTTACAACGTAATGGTGTAAATGATCTTCTTGTATCAGGGAATGTCCCTAGATCAATATATTTTACACGTAAACGCCAAGTACTAAGTGGTACTTCATTTTCCACTTTACAAGCAATCTCACAACCTTTACAACCCATACATAGGTTAAGGTCAACTAAGAAACCTAATTTCATGCTTTCTCCTTAAATTTAGCTAATCTTATAATAATTATAAGTATCCTTAATCCATACGGACTAGGGTAATCGCATAGAATAATATTATAAAAGTTTGGATTAAAAAGTGGTTATTTAATCAAAGAAACTGTATAGTTTTTAGGTCAATGTTTCAAAAGGAAATTTAATACATCAAAATATGTTGAAGAGTATCATCAATTAAATATGTAAAGAAAATGTAGAACCCTTCTCTTCTTCACTTTCTATCTCTAGTCTTGTACCATGTAAGGCAAGAATACTCTTAACAATAGAAAGTCCTAATCCCATAGAGTTATCCCAGCTGTGTGTTCCTGAACGATAAAACTTTTTAGTGACTTTTGAAATATCAGAAGAGGAGATACCTGTACCTTTATCTATCACAGATACTTTACCTTCATCTATCTTTACCATGACTTCATCTTTAGAGTATTTCAGTGCATTTTCTATCAGGTTTTTTAATACGATTTCCAAAAGTGTACGGTCAGCATCGACCATATAATGTACTTCCTTCAAGATAATATCTCTCTGCGGATATTTCTCTTCTAAAGCTATTTTCACTTCTTTTACCAAAGAATAAAGATCAAAATTGCTAGGATGTAATGTTGCTTCACCACTTTCAAATTTATTCCATAAAACAAGTCTGCTAAGAAGTGCCTCTATTTTCATACCGTTATTATAGATCTTACCTAAAAATTTTTCTTGTAAGCCTGGTGGAATATCTTTATCTTCTTCCAATGTCTGTGCATATCCCATGATCGATGCTATAGGATTACGAAACTCATGTGCAATAGCTGAGATCATATCTCCACGTTGACGATTTTTAAGTTTGAGTTTTGCATTATAACGCTGTTTAATATCTTCACGTTTTTTAGCACTTTTGAGTACTTTAATAAGATTTTGATTGATATCTTCAAACTCTTGGGTAAAAAAATGTGCTTTATAGTCTATCTTCTCTACTTTATCGATGTTATCCAAGTATTTATTGATAATACTGCAGTTCTTTTTGCATACGATTTGCACCACGCTATATCGCATAAATAAATATTGAAAATCCAAATATTAAAAGACGCTATCGCAATATAATGCAATATCATTTTCAGGGATAAAAGTCAACAAAAGAATACTGAAAATCAACACCAGTAGCCACAGCCAGTGTCACTAGTCTTGCCATGATATATTCTGTAAAATGAGGATGTCTATAGATCATAATCAAATACCTAATTATCTTCTTCGATCTCATTCAGATATCTTAAAAAATCTTCTATGTGTAAAGTAGCCTATCAATAGATTCTATAATCTCTTGATCTGGCTCCATAAAATAAAAACTTGGAATAGCTCCAGTAAAATCCACTATGACGTTTTGAGGTCTCTTTATCTGACCTTTGTACTTTTACCAAGATATAAGATTGTAGCTTTTTCTGTACACTTTCATCAGACAAGGCACCTATTTTCATATTTATTGCACCATTTACATCGTGTATCTTCTACCATAATCATGACATTTTTATGCTCTTTTTTTGCACGTTCAAAGGCAAGATCCAAATCTGTTTCCCAGATGAAGTTTCTCAAATGCCCAAGAGTTTCTTCTTTTTTTTGTACACTTTGGATCGTTTCATGTTTATGACTTTTTAAAGCACTGACTTTTTCAGATTTTGACTTTTCCTCAGCATATACCGGGAAGAGTAAGAAATCAAATAAACACAATACTTGATATTATTATTTTCATATTTACCACTGAACTCTACTTTTTTCTCAACACTGATTAATATAAGAGATAAAATCTTCTACATTACAGTATCCTAAAATTTCTTTCTATCACTGTTTTGTTTTCTTTCATAAAGAAAATAGTAGGTACACCTTCTACCGGTGGTAATACTGACATAGCAGAAGTGTCCTCTCTCATCACTTTGACTGTAACAAATTTTTCAAGTCTTTTCTCTACATCCTCATCTGACAATGTACGATATTTAAATTTTTTACACCATCTGCAGTTTTCACCTTCTACCAAGACCATTATATTTTTATGTTCTTTTTTTGCCTAATGCAAATGCTGTATCAATATCTTTAACCCACTCTATTGAAAAAAGTGTACTTGAAAGAAGTAAAAGTCCTAATACTAATTTGTTCATATTGATCCTTCATTTAATTAAAATGTTTTACTAGTATCTTTAAACACGGCACAAAGTCCTTCAACTTCTTTGATAGATGTTCTTTCATTTGGTGCATGAATTGTATCATTAATCACACCGAACTCTACAACATCTATACCAAATGCACCCATAAATCTAGCATCACTCGTACCACCGGCAGTAGAAAGTTTTGTATCCACTCCAGTAATATTTTTAATGCTTTGCAGAGAGTTTCTTTACTATCTTTCGAATCTCTCTGTGGTTACAAATGGATATGAACCCTGTGTTAATTCCAAACTATAATCCAAGCCGTCAAAACATTTGGCTATGTGGAGTTTAACTTCTTCTTGTGTAGTTTTAGTGGAGTTACGTACATTAAACATCATTTTTAATGTACCTGGTGTAACATTTGTCACTTCCATACCTGCACGTATATCGGTAATGACCATTTTACTAGGAGCAAAATCATCATCACCTTTGTCCAGGTTGACACCTGCAATTTTATCCAAAACAGATGCTATTTGATGTACAGGGTTGATCGCTTTTTCAGGATAAGCAGCATGTCCCTGTTTCCGTTTAACGTTAAATATCCATTAATGGATCCTCGTCTTCCTATCTTAATAGCATCACCAAAAATAGTCTCACATGTTGGCTCTGCAACAATACAGTAATCTGGTAAAAAGTCTATCTCTTTAAGGTGTTCAAGCATCACAACAGTACCATACTTTGCATCACCTTCTTCATCAGAAGTAAGAAGTACGGAGAGTGTACCCTCAAAATGTTCAATCTCTTTACAGGTCTGCACAAAAGCAGCCACACCGCTTTTCATATCTTGTGTACCTCGGGCATATATATTACCCTCTTTGATCACAGGTACAAAAGGGTTTGTTTCCCAACCATGCTCCAGCAGGAACCACATCTACATGTCCAGCAAAACAAAGATGCGGTCCTTCTGAGAACTTTTTACTTAAAAACAGGTTTTTCACACCTTCTTTGTTTACATAGATCGCTTCATAACCATCAAGATACTCTTCTATGAACTTTAACGATCCGGCATCATTCGGTGTCAAAGATTCAAAACTCAACAATTTGAGCAATAGGTCAACTACATTCATTCAGACTCATTTATTTATAAATTTTTCTATCATTGAGAGATACTCATCAAGATTTTCAAAACGGTGATTTCCACCATACTCAACGATAATTTTGTGTTTATTATAGAGAGATTGTGCTTTAGTATAATCTAATACTTCATCGCCACTTTGCAAAAGAAGCAGATATCTTCCTTTTTCTGGAGCTGTTTGTAACACTTTGAATTGTTCCAAATAGACAGGTTTAAATTCAAATACCTCTTCATCACAAAAACGTTTTTGCCACCCTATATATGCAGCTAAAGTCTCCCATGGTTGAGTTGATGGGTTAAGAAGTACTGCTTTCATACCGTATTTTTCAGCCAGAACTGTCGCATAATATCCACCTAATGATGAACCTATAAGAATATCAACGTTTGTAGTATCCTAAAATCTCTTCAATGATATCTATAGCATCTATAGGGGAAGGAGGAAGATCTGGTGCGATAACATTCTCCACACCAAAATGGGCTTTTAAAAGTGAAGATTTATTTCCTTTCCCGCATGATGCAAAACCATGAAGATAGAGGATCTTAGACATATGATTTTTCTATTTCGCCACGATAGGTAACAATACCACCAAAATGATTTAAAACACGTGTATGTCCATTTTGTCTGAAATACATTTTGTACCTGTCCACTTCTGCTTCCTGTACGACAAGTGAACACTACTGTTTTTTCATCTTTGGTTTCATTAAATAACTCTTGTGCCCATTGCTGAAAAGCAGAAGTGGGTTTAAGCATATCAACACCTTTGATATGCTCCATATTAAACTCCATGTCTTCTCTTACATCAACCAAAAGAAAATCTGCTTTTCCTTCCTCTCTAGCTTGCAAGTAATGCTTGAAGCTCCTCTGAATTAATATCATTTTTTTCAAGTAATGTCTTGCATGTTTTGTCTCCCTGACATTAGAATAATCGCGTATTATAGTCAATCATATATTATAACTTGCTGTTAACTTAAAAATATTATTTACTTAACTATGTGCTGCTATGTACTCAGGTGTACAAAAAATCTGACAGTGACACACACCATTTTCTGGGATCTCTTTTTCTATAGCAGGTTTACATGGACAGATTCTGTCATCTGTACTTTTGAACTTGCCTGGCTTTGACTCATCTGGTTCAACCATAAAACATGGACAGAATCTTTTTCCAAAAAGTAATTTATGACGTGCAAGTCCCATGATCACACCTTCATTGACATCTTCATTAGTATTATAAACCCAACCTTTACTTTCACATACTTTGTCTGTAAAGTTTTTTGTTTTTTCCAACTCTGTTTTAAATTCTTCTGAATTCATATCTAGTTGTTGCATTATTTTATCCTTATATGCGTCATTTTTATGTTGTAGTTATATCTTAAACTAAATTAATATATAATAAGTCAAATCATATAAATGAACGATAATAAGGCACAGTATGCAAATAGATAACACCGTTTTAGCTAAACTTGAAAAGCTTTCACACCTAAAGATCGATGAGTTCAAAAAAGGAAGAGATCATAGAACAACTTTCAGGTATTCTCAATTATGTCGATAATCTGAATGAACTTGACACAGATGCTTTAAACCCTTCATTTTCAACACTTGATGGTGGTACACCTCTAAGAGAAGATAGCCCTAGAGTAGCAAATAACATCGCAAAAGATATCTTATCTCATGCACCTCAGAGTGAAGATGATTTCTTTATTGTACCAGCGATTATTGAATAAGTTAGATTCATGTTAAAAATTTATGGTATTAAAAACTGTGACAGTGTCAGAAAAGCCATAAAATATCTTAAATCCCATGAGATAGATTACGAATTTATAGACTTTCGTGAAACCCCTGTAATGCAAGATACTATAGACTCATGGCTAGAACATACAGATATAAAAACCCTCTTCAATACCAGAGGTACTACCTACAGAACATTAAAACTCAAAGAGTTAGCTCTCACTGATGAAGATAAACAACTTTGGCTTTCAAAAGAGAACATGCTCATTAAGCGACCGGTTATTGAGCTTGATAACAAGGTTATAGTTGGGTATAATGAGTCTCAATATCTAGAAAATATACACTAAATAAAGGATAATCATGGCTGATTTTGACATAAAAAAACTACTCCAGAGTGTTGTGACACATGGCGCATCAGATCTTCACCTTGTAAGCCGTTCTGAACCGCAAATTAGACTTGATGGTGCACTTAAGCCTGTTAACCTTCCCAAACTTACCGGAGAAGATATTGAGGAGATGTGTTACTCACTTATCACCGAAAAACAAAAACAACATTTTGAAGAGCATGATGAACTTGACTTCGCACTTTTGTTACCTGGTATAGGACGATTTAGAGCAAACTATTATCGTACATTGGGTGATGCTGCTGCAGCATTCAGGATTATTCCTATTGATGTACCTTCTCTAGATGATCTTGGGGCTCCAGAAATATATAAAAAACTTATAAAAAGAGAAAAAGGACTTATCCTGGTAACTGGACCAACAGGTTCTGGTAAATCTACCACACTTGCTGCGATGCTCAATGAGATCAACCTTCATGAACAAAAGCATGTCGTTACAGTTGAAGATCCTGTGGAATTTATTCACCAAAATAAAAAATGTGTTTTCTCTCATAGAGGGGTAGGTGAGGATACTTCTTCTTTTGCAGTAGCACTCAAATATGCAATGCGTCAGGATCCTGATATCATACTTATCGGGGAAATGAGAGATAAAGAAACCATTGAAGCAGCGCTTACTGCCGCTGAAACAGGTCACCTTGTATTTGGTACACTGCACACTTCTTCAGCACCAGGGACTATTAACCGTATTATCGATGTATTTACAGGGGATGAGCAGCCACAGATCAGAGCAATGATCTCATCTTCACTGGTGGCTGTTATCGCACAGGCACTTCTTCCTAAATTAGGCGGAGGTCGTGTGGCTGCTTCAGAAATATTAGTGACCAATCACGCGATTTCAAACCTCATACGTGAAGATAAAGTACACCAGATCTATTCACAAATGCAACTAGGTCAGGAAGGTACTGGTATGCAAACACAGACACAGGCACTACTTAAATTCCTCAAAGAAGGAAAAATCAGTCGTGACGTTGCTTTACAGTATGCTAACAGACCAGCTGAACTTACTGGCAAAGTGTGATCTTAATAAAAATATCTCTAAAAGCATTTTTAGAGATATATAGATACAATATGCTAAAAATAGTAAATAATAAGGGATAACAATATGGAAAACTTTTCAATGATGGACTTTAATTACTTTGATGTCACCATTTCTGCCATCATACTGATACTCGGTATCAAAGGTTTTATGCAGGGATTCATAAAAGAGGCATTTGGTCTTCTGGGTCTTGTAGGAGGTGTATACTTTGCCTCTAGACTTTCAGATAAAGCTGCTGCATTTATTGATACAAATTTTTTACAGTTAGAAAATCCTTCATTGTTAAAACTTATTGGCTTCCTTGCAATTTTAATTGTTATTTGGCTCAGTGCTACCATCCTTGGTAGTATATTTTCAAAACTCAGTAATGAAAGTGGTTTAGGTTTTCTTAATCGTCTTTTTGGTTTCATTGCAGGAGGAGGAAAATATTTCCTTATTTTTGCACTGATCGTAACTGCCTTATCAAATGTTACACTTGTAAAAGATAATTTAGAAAAATATGTAAGTGATTCTATACTTTATCCTTACCTTAAAGAGGCAGGTTCATACCTGATAAACCTTGACACATCAGCTATGGGTTTAACTGTTTCCGATTCAACAAAGGTTGTAGTTCCTACAGATAAGAATACATCTGTTGAGACAAATGCTTCAAAAACTGAAACAAATACCATTACAACTATAGAAAACTAAGGTTTAAAATGATTGAATACCCTCTACCTTTTGGAAAAGTTTCAAACACTTCTAAAAGAAAACGCACTGAAGTTCACTAAACAAAGAGAGCTTGTACTCAAGTTCCTTTATGAAAATGATGGGCACTTCACACCTGAGGATATTTATACACTTACTAAAAGAACAATACCCAAATGTTAATATTGGAATTGCCACTGTATATCGTACACTTACTCTTACTTGAAACATCACAGATAGCAAGTTCTATCTCATTTGGTGCTCAGGGTAAAAAATATGAGCTTGGACTTAAAAAACACCATGATCATCTCATCTGTACTAAATGTGGTGTTATTATAGAGTTTTTCGATGAAACCATTGAAAAAAAACAAGAAGAGATAGCCAAGAGGTTCAACTTTAAAATGACAGACCATACGATGAAGATCAAAGGCCTCTGTGAAAAGTGCCAATAGCCAGATTTAATCCGCTAAAAAATACAATGAATTTAAAGAGGCTGTTTCCTAAAACAGTCTCAACACATTAAATAATCAGATCAATAATAGGAGATAGCTTGATATTTGAAAATCAATATATTCAAGAACGAATCAAAAAAACAGAAAAATTAAGAGAAGAAGGTATCAACCCTTACCCTAACCAAATACAAAAAGGAACGCCTTCTACACAGTTTTTAGAAGAGTGTGCTTATATCAAAGAACAAAAGAGTGATGAAAAAAAAGATGAGACCAAAACATACTCACTCACTGGTAGACTGAAGTTTATTCGTATTATGGGGAAAGCAGCTTTTGCAAAAATAGAAGATGCAGAAGGTTTGGTTCAGATCTATTATAATAGAGATGAACTTCCTGAAGGTTTTTACAATAATGTAGCAAAGAAACTCTTTGAAGTTGGAGATATCATCGAAGCAACAGGGTATCCGTTTGTTACACAAACAGGTGAACTTACACTTCACTGTAAAGATATGAAAATCGTCTCTAAAGCGATCTCTCCACTGCCTGAAAAGTTCCATGGACTGCAAGACCAGGAACTCAGATATAGACAACGTTACCTTGACATGATCATGAATCCTGATATCAAAAAGAACTTTGTTATGAGATCCAAGATCGTTTCAATGGTAAGAAGATTTTTTGAAGAAAAATCATTTTTAGAAGTAGAAACACCTATGATGCACCCTATTCCTGGCGGTGCGAATGCAAAGCCATTTATCACACATCATAATGCTTTGGATGTAGAACGTTATCTGCGTATCGCTCCTGAGCTGTACCTCAAACGTCTTATCGTTGGTGGAATGGAAGCAGTCTTTGAGATAAACAGAAACTTCAGAAATGAAGGAATGGACCATACCCATAATCCTGAATTCACGATGATCGAATTTTACTGGGCATATAAAACATACATTGAACTTATGGAGATCACTGAAGAGTTATTTGATTACCTCTTTGATAATCTTGGTCTTGAAAGAAAGTTGCCTTATGGTGAAGTAGAGATAGACTTTGCAACACCATTTGCAAAAATACCGTACATTGAGTCGCTTACAAGTATTGGTGGAGTACCTGAAGATATTGCTACAGATAAAGAAAAAGCAATGGCATATCTTAAAGAACACAATGTCAAAGTAGATCCAAACCTTACATTAGGCTACCTGCAAGCTGAACTTTTTGATGAATTTGTTGAAGGAAAGCTCATTAACCCTACGTTTATCACTGATTTCCCTGTAGATATCTCGCCACTTGCAAGAAGAAGTGATGAAAATCCAGACATAGCAGAGCGTTTTGAGCTTTTCATGGCTGGTAAAGAGATAGCCAATGGCTTCTCTGAACTCAATGACCCTATCGACCAGTATGAGAGATTTAAGGGCCAGGTGGATGCCAAAGAAGCTACAGGTGATGATGAAGCAATGCATATGGATACCGACTATGTAAAAGCACTTAGTTACGGTATGACACCAACAGCGGGTGAGGGTATCGGAATAGACAGACTTGTCATGATGCTGACAAATCAACACAGTATCCGTGATGTACTTTTATTCCCTGCAATGAAACCAGAAGTACCAAGAGAAGAGCTTGCACCTATCTGTGCCGTTGAAAATAAATGTAAAAAATGTGGTAACGAAAATATAGATGAACTTAAACCTGCCAAAAAAGGTAAAGGTATGTTCTGTATAGATGTAGCCGCCTGTAATCAAAGAGTTCAAGAGAAGCAAAAGTAAAATTTGGATATAAATCCAATACTAAATCTAATAAAGGATACCTTATGAGTTATGCCATAGAAACATTTGACCCAGAGATTTTTAAAGCGATCGAAAATGAGAGAGAAAGACAAACAGATCATTTAGAGATGATCGCAAGTGAAAACTTTACAATTCCTGCTGTTATGGAAGCAATGGGTTCTGTTTTTACAAATAAGTATGCTGAAGGGTACCCATATAAAAGATATTATGGTGGATGTGAATTTGCTGATATAGTAGAACAACTTGCTATTGACAGAGCGTGTGAGCTTTTTGACTGTAACTATGCCAATGTTCAACCGCATTCAGGATCTCAGGCAAATGGAGCTGTATACGCCGCTCTTCTTAAAGCTGGAGAGAAGATACTCGGAATGGATTTAAGCCACGGTGGTCACTTGACTCATGGTTCTAAGCCAAGTTTTTCTGGTAAGAACTACTCCTCTTTCACATACGGTGTAGAGCTTGACGGCCGTATCAACTATGATAAAGTACTTGAGATCGCTAAGATCGTTCAACCTAAGATCATTGTATGTGGTGCATCTGCATATGCAAGAGAGATAGACTTTAAAAAATTTAGAAGTATTGCAGATGAAGTAGGTGCGATCCTTTTTGCAGATATTGCTCATATTGCAGGTTTGGTATGTGCAGGTGAACACCCTAGTCCATTCCCTTATGCAGATGTTGTAACGACAACTACACATAAAACACTTGCTGGTCCTCGTGGTGGTATGATCATGACAAATGATGAAGAGATAGCAAAGAAGATCAATTCAGCTATCTTCCCTGGACTCCAAGGTGGACCACTTGTGCATGTGATCGCTGCGAAAGCTGTCGGATTCAAACATAATCTTAGTGATGAGTGGAAAGTATATGCGAAACAAGTGAAAGCAAATGCTTCTAAACTTGCAGAGGTACTTGTTGCAAGAGGATACGACGTCGTTTCAGGCGGTACAGATAATCACCTTGTACTGGTTTCTTTCCTTAACAAAGATTTTTCTGGTAAAGATGCGGATGCTGCACTTAGGTGCTGCAGGTATCACAGTAAACAAAAACACTGTTCCTGGTGAAACAAGAAGCCCATTTGTGACTTCAGGTGTACGTATCGGTTCTCCTGCACTTACAAGCAGAGGAATGAAAGAGAAAGAGTTTGAACTCATCGCAAATAAGATCGCTGATGTACTTGACAATATCAATGACACTGCACTTCATGCAACGATCAAAGAAGAGATGAAAGCATTGGCACAAGATTTTGTTATCTATGAGAAGCCTATCTACTAAAAAGGTCTAACAATAAAAGTTTTTGATTTAGATCTTTTTGATGACCACTATTACATCAAAAGAAATACGATTGTTGAACAGATACAGTTTAACAATCGTACCTTTTATGCCAAATTTGAACGCATAAATGAACCACTTACACCTCTACTGTTTGAACAACACCAAAATAGACAATATATTATTGCAGCACCTTTATTGAAAGATAACCATACCAACTATCTTGTTATCGAGTATAAAGGTGATGAACACAAAAGATTTCAGCATCTTATCAGGCACCTATTTAAAACACTAAATATCACTGATTATCATATCTATCAGGGTAAAGATATTGAGCGATTACAGGTATTTATAAGAGTGAAACAACTGACTTTGGAAGAAGCAGATGATCCAACTTCAAACACTTTCAAATGCACTCAAAGAAAAAATGACTAAAAAGTGGAAATGTTTACCTTCATTGACACTGCCAGAAGCATATAATATCGTCACCCTGCCCTATAATAGACTCTAAAATTTAAATAATATATATATAAATATGATATAATCAATTCAAAATTATACCTGGAGACTTTCCCCCCTATGCATGATCACAATCTTGATGACCTGATTATCGATAATATCGAACCTAACAATAGTAAAACCAAAAGTTTTTTAACCATTATCGCATTAATGATCGTTGTATTGATCGTGGCTATTATCCTCACTAAAATTTTACTTAAAACACCAGATGAAAATGCACTTGCTTTTGAAGAAGATGCAACAGAAATGATAGCTCCTGAGTTAAAATTAAAAGAGAGACTTGAGCCGACAAAAAATAAAAGAGGAACCATCTCTTTCAAAGATTATCGATAATGAGTCGAAGAACCTGAGGTTGAAGACAAATAAACCTGTGGTTACTGAAGAACCGTCTGTAGTGATCAAAAAAGAAAAAGCTCACACCAGAACTAAAACTGCCAGAAGTACCTAAGGTAGTTGAGACACAAAGAGAACCAGAACTTTCAAACATACAGGATCAAGAGATTAAAGTACCTGCTTCCTGAAACAAAAGAACCAGTCACAATTCAAGAACCATTACTAACGCAAAAAGAAAAAGAAGCACAAGATAAAGCTGATATAGCACACTGGAAATCAGTACAAGAAGAAAGAAAGGCCAAGAGAATAGCCAGAAGCAAAAGTCAACTGTAGTGGCTGAAGAGGAGGTTCAAATTAAAGAACCAGTCAAACCTAAAAAAGTAGAAACACCTAAACCTGCACCTACAAGACCTGTACTTCAGAATCACTCTTCTACAGGAAATTACTATGTTCAGGTAGGATCTTTCAGGACACAACCTAGTACACGTTTTACATCTGTTATTAGAAATAATGGTTTCAACTATACAATTAAACGTGCCGGAGATGGTACTAATAAACTACTTATTGGACCTTATCAAGACAGAGCTTCGGTCAATAGTGCTCTTGTCATAGTAAAAGACCGTATTAATAAAAGTGCTTTTGTAGTAAAAAGGTAAATAGCAATGTATAAAACAATTCTTTTTGATCAACTTACGCCTGTTGCACTCTATGGAAAAATAAAAGAAAGTTTTCCAAATGAAGTGACCATGCTTTTTGAGAGTGTCGTAAATACCAATGATGGGAACTTCTCTTTCATCACTATCGGTGCACAAGAACGCCTCAGTTATAAAAACAAAACAACTACATATATCGATCAAAAAGGTACTAAAAAAACATTAGACGAAGACCCGTTTAGTTTTTTAAAAGCGTATTACAAATCTGTTGATAGAACTTCTTATAAAGAGAAAGCGCTAGAGGTTGGATTCTCTTTTGTAGACGGATTTATCGGTTTCATCGCTTATGATATGGTAAAAGTATTTGAACCTGTGCTTGAAGAGAGCATGGATGGTCTGCTTGATCCATTAGACACACCAGACCTTGACCTGGTACGTCCTAAAATCATCATTGCATATTCACACAAAAGTGCAAAGCTTACAATGATTCTAAATGATAATTCTATGGAAAAAGGAATTTCAACTATTGAAAACATCTTGAAAAACACATGTACTCCTATGCCATTGAAAGCTGTAGAACTTGAAGGAGAAGGCAGTTTTAGTATAGAAGAAGAGCGTTTCAAAGAACTTGTTGTTGAATCTAAAGAAAACATACGTTCTGGTGATATTTTCCAAATACTTTTATCTAATAGATATACACAAAAAGGGAAAATAGATCCATTGAGTTTTTACAGGGTGCTACGTTCTAAAAATCCTTCTCCTTATCTCTTCTTACTTGACTATGAAGATTTTTCAATTTGTGGTTCTTCACCAGAAGTCATGGTACGTTTGACAGAAGGTGAAATACTTCTACGTCCTATCGCAGGTACACGTAAACGGGGTAAAAATCATCATAGAGACAGAGAGTTAGAACTTGAGATGTTAAACGATCCAAAAGAGTGTGCAGAACACCTTATGCTTATAGACTTAGGTCGTAATGATGTCGGTCGTGTTGCACAGACAGGTACCGTGAAAGTTACCGATATGATGCGTGTGGAAAAATACTCTCACGTCATGCATATGGTATCGGATGTTGAAGCAATGCTACAAGAAGACAAAGATATGTTTGATCTCTTTGCCGCTACCTTTACTGCTGGAACAATGACAGGTGCCCCTAAAATTGAAGCCATGAAGCTCATTGCTCAATATGAAGGTCTCAAACGTGGTTTCTACTCCGGTTCTGTTGGCTACTTCTCTTTTGATGGAAATATGGACTCAGCGATTGCTATACGTACTTCACTCATCAAACCAGACAGTATTACCCTACAGGCTGGTGCCGGTGTTGTTGCAGACTCACAGCCAGAATTAGAATACCTGGAAGTCAAAAATAAACTGGGAGCACTGCTCTCTACACTTAAAGAAATGGAAGTACTTTAAAGATGAGCTAAGGCACTTTTTGCCATCTTTGGAAATCCTGTCTCTCACTCAAAATCCCCATTGATGCATAACCTCTCCTTTCAAGGATTGGGTTTTGACGGATGCTATGCACGTTACCTTCTTAATGATGGGAATAAACTCAAAGAAACATTCTTTTCACTAGGCTTAAAAGGTATTAACATCACTGTACCACATAAAGAGCATGCTTATGCTGCCTGTGATGTCTTAGATCCTTTTGCACAAAAAGTGGGTGCAGTCAATACTATCGTTGAGAAAGAGGGAAAACTCTATGGATACAATACAGATGCACCCGGATTTTTGAAAGCTATCTCAGAATTTAAAAATGTTAAAACAGTTCTTTTTTTAGGTGCAGGAGGTACTGCAAAATCCACGTCGGTTATTCTTAAAGAGGCAGGGTATGATGTGACCATCATTAACCGAAGTTCAGAAAGGTTAACATACTTTAAAGAGCATGGATTCCAAACATATACCTTTGATGATTTTATCCCTCAATCCTATGATCTTATCATCAATATGACGTCAGCAGGACTTGAAGATGATTCACTTCCTTGTCCTTCTCAAATATTAGAACAAGTCATACCTACAGCAAAGGCTTGTGTGGATGTCATCTATGGAAAAGAAACACCTTTTTTAAAACTTGCAAAAAGATATAAAAAACCGACAAAAGATGGAAGTGACATGCTGCTCTATCAAGGGATCATCGCTTTTGAATATTTTACAGAACATGCTTTTACGTTTGATGAGATCAAAAAGTATATGAGCAGAGCTTTTATACTATAACTCTCCATTTGACTTCAATTAACCTTTACTCATTAAAATAAGAATATATAGATACTATTTGAGGTAAGCCATGATAAATATTTTAATGATTGAAGATGATGCTGAGTTTGCAGAACTTCTCACTGAATATCTCGCACAATATGACATCAAGGTGACCAACTTTGAAGACCCGTATCTTGGACTCAGTGCAGGTGTTAAAAAATATGACTTGCTAATACTTGATCTTACACTTCCGGGTATGGATGGATTGGAAGTATGTAAAGAAGTCGTAGAAAAATACGATATCCCCATCATTATATCCTCTGCACGTTCAGATATTAACGATAAGGTCGAAGGTTTTGCACTGGGTGCAGATGACTATTTGCCTAAGCCCTATGATCCAAAAGAGATGTATGCACGTATCACCTCACTGCTTAGACGTTATTCCAAATCAGGCGATAGCAAAATAATATCCCAAAAAAGTGATTTTGAACTTAAAGGAGATACTATCTACTTTAAAGGAGAAGCACTCTCCTTGACACCTGCTGAATTCGAAGTACTCTCTTTGCTTGTCAAACATCAGGGTATAACCCAATCACGTGAGCAGATCATAAATACTTCCGGAGCAATGAGTATAGACTCACAAGGGAAAAGTCTAGATGTTATCATCTCAAAGATACGTACAAAACTGGGTGATAATAAACGTATACAGGCTGTGCGTGGTGTGGGTTATAAACTCGTATGATCATTACATCACTTCGAAGTAAGATAAGGGTTGTTTTTTCTATTACACTGCTTTTACTGGGTGCATTATTTATATTTTCTATTAAATATGATCATGCGATGGTGGAAGAGAGAAACATAGCACAAGAACAAGCCATTTCTCATTATCTCTATACCTATTATTTAAAATATGGAAAGATAGATGAAGCATACCTTGAGGCACAAAATGTCTCACTTATCACGGATAAAGGAACTGTCGTACAGATCGAACGTTTTTTTAAAGAAAAAGGTGAATTCAAACGTTATGCTGTGGATACTTTCCGTTTAAAGCGTATTATTATCATCAACAATGATAGGTTTAAACTCATACTTGAAAATAAAAATAAAGCTCTCTTTCCACTCAAGCGTGCACTTATATTTTCTGCTGTATTTCTTCTCATTGTACTTTTATATTTATGGATCATGAAAAGTTTTCAACCGTTATCAAAGCTAAAAAGTCAAATACAAACTTTCTCAAAAGGTAACCTGGATATAGAGTGTAAAAGTGATAAAGAAGATGAGATAGCCGAAGTAGCAAATGAGTTTGATCATGCTGTAACAATGATACGAGAACTTCTACACTCACGTCAACTCTTTTTACGTGCTATCATGCATGAACTTAAGACACCTATAGCTAAAGGTCGTCTTGTAAGTGAAATGCTCGGAGATGAAAGGAATAAAGCACGAATGCATAGTATCTTTGAAAGACTTAATCTTCTTATAGATGAGTTTGCAAAGATCGAAAAGATCACTTCCAAAAACTTTGATCTGACCATTAAACCTTACAAAATGAGTGACTTGCTTGAAGCAAGTGAAGATATGCTTATGATAGAAAATCCAAAGCGTTTTATCACGACAAAAATTGAACAAGACTATAGTTTAAATGTTGATTTTGAACTCTTCACTCTAGTGATTAAAAATCTACTTGATAATGGTATAAAGTACAGTACAGATAAACAAATCACCGTGATCATAGATGACAATAAACTCAAAATCATAAACAAAGGTGAAGCATTAAAAGAGCCGCTAGAGAATTATTTTAAACCATTTCATACCTCTAAACAAGGTTTAGGTTTAGGACTCTATATTGTAAAAAGTATTTTAGATATTCATCATATGGAGTTAGACTACCAACATGAAGATGGCCAAAACATCTTCATGGTAGTCTAAAATATTACGATTTTGTAATTGTATCTGAAAGCATAAATGCAAGTTCTAATGCTTGTGAAGCATTTAATCTTGGGTCACATTGTGTATGGTAACGGCTTGCAAGTTCTTCCGGAGTAATCGCACAAGATGTACTACCTGTACACTCAGTAACATCATTTCCTGTCATTTCTAAGTGTATCCCCGCAGCAACAGTTCCCATTTCTTTGTGGATAGCAAAGAACTGCTCTACTTCAGAGAGAATATTGTCAAAATCTCTAGTTTTATATCCAGTAGAACTCTTTTCAACATTTCCATGCATAGGATCACAAGACCATACTACATTTCTTCCTTCGTCTTTTACACGCTTAAGAAGTTTAGGGAAATACTCTCTAATTTTACTTGCACCCATACGAACAATAAGGTTTAATCTTCCCTCTTCGTTATTTGGATTTAAAGCATCGATAAGCTCAATAAGCTCATCTTCTCCCATACTTGGTCCAACTTTACACCCAATAGGATTTTGAATTCCTCTAAAATATTCTATATGAGCTTCATTAAGATCTCTTGTTCTGTCACCGATCCATAACATATGTGCTGAACAGTCATACCATTCACCTGTTTCAGAGTCTTGTCTTGTCAATGCCTCTTCATAGTTTAGAAGCAGTGCTTCATGTGATGTATAGAGAGTGGTTTGATGTAATTGAAGTATACTGTCACTGTTGATTCCACATGCGGACATAAAGTTCATAGCATGGTCAATTTTAGTACTTAGTTCATCATATCGTTTTCCAAGTGGATTATCCTTGATAAAATCAAGGTTCCATTGATGTACCTTGGTAAGGTCTGCCAAGCCTCCTCTTGAAAATGCACGTACAAGATTGAGTGTGGCTGCAGACTGATTATATGCTTTGAGCATATTTTTAGGGTTAGGTACTCTTGCTGCTTCATTAAACTCAATTCCATTGATAATATCTCCACGATAACTTGGCAAACTTACACCATTGATCTCTTCAAAATCAGAAGATCTCGGTTTTGCAAATTGTCCGGCAATACGACCTATTTTTACTACTGGTTTACCTGTACTGTACATCAAAACCATATTCATCTGAAGCATCAGTTTAAAAAGATTTTTAATGGTTTTTGCATTAAAGTCAGAAAAGCTCTCTGCACAATCTCCACCTTGAAGTAAAAATGCTTCTCCACGTCCTGCACGTGCAAGTTTCTCTTTCAGTGCTCTTGCTTCACCTGCAAAAATAAGTGGTGGATATGAACTTAATTCATCTTCTACTTTTTTAAGAAGTTCTTGATCTTGATATGTTGGTTGTTGCTTTATAGGAAACTCTCTCCAGCTACTAGGTGTCCAACTCATGGTATGTCCTTAAAAATAAATTGGATGATTATAGCTAAAAAAAATGAAAGTAAGGAATAAAGTTATTCACAGGGGTGAAAGGGTAGTGAATAACTTATCTTAATAATTAAAATAAGTTTTACTTTCTCACGAAAAAAGTCACGAAATTTGCCCACTGAAATACAGTTTCTATCTGTTTAAATCCTGCATCTTTACACATCTGTATATTTTCTTTTATTGTAAAAGGAATAAGCACATTTTCCAATGCTTCACGCTTTTGTGCAATCTCATATTCACTATACCCCTGCTCTTTTTTATAATCATAATAAATATCTATGAGTTCTTTATCAAGCTTTTTATCTTCAAAAACCACTTTCTCAGAAAAAATAAAAACCCCATCATCTTTTAATCCGTCATAGAGCCTTTTCACAAGCTCTATCCGCTGCATAGGACGAATAAACTGTAAAGTATAATTTGCCACAATTACATCTTCTTGATGATAGTCATATGTCAACATATCTGCCAATTCCAACTCTATATTTGCACCAAAAGCGTGACATTTTTGCTCTGCTCTATCTAACATTGCTTGAGAATTATCAAGACCCTTGAGTTGCATCTTGACATCCATTTTACTATGCAGATCCAGTAAAAATTTTGCTGTAGAAGAGCCAAGATCAAGTACTTTTAACCCCTCTTCCTGTTCTGCAAGTATCAAAGAGATGACTAATTTTCGTACCTCATCATAAAAAGGAACCGAACGACTCAACATATCATCAAAAACAGAAGCGACAGCCTCATCAAATTCAAATTTTTTTTCTATAGGTTTATTAAAGACTTTATCTTGCATTATCATTTCTTTATATTTTATTTTTATCATTATATTAAAAGAGTATTCTAAATCAGTTGAAGCGTTAAATTTGAATATCTTATGTTTTTTCATGAAAATCAAAGTTTTTTAGATTAGAATTCAAAATATGGAAAAATTAACTATACTTATCGTAGATGATGACAAAACTACTACCTCAATACTGAATCATATGTTATATACATATACAGATAATATACTTACCGCATCCGATGGAGTAGAGGGACTTGAACTTTTTCAAGAGTATCATCCCGACATTATCCTTTCTGATATCAACATGCCTCGTATGGATGGACTTGATATGGTTGATCAGATTAGAAAGATAGATGAGCATGTGAAGATAGCTATCTTCACTGACTTTGAAAAACGTGATATTCTCATCAAAGCTATTGAACTTGGAGTGAATCAATTCCTTTCAAAACCATTTGCATCTAAAAGTTTTTCAAAGACCATACAACAACTTTATAATGAAGTAATTGAGAAGAGACGTAGCAATCGAGAGATTCAAAGGCAACAAAATATACTTCATGCCATCAATGAAATGTCTCATAATTTTTTACAACAATCCAACTGGATGGAAGCACTATATCAAGAGATAAATAATCTTAAACAAGCTTCCAATATGTCATGTATATTTATATACCAAAATGAACAAGATAACGATAACCTCACCGCACAAAAACTTTTATATATCAATGATAATATAGAGGCAAAAAGTAAAAAGCGTATCCATTATCGTAAACATTATTTTATGCGATGGAAAAACCAATTGGAAAAGAATTTACCTGTTAATGGAAGTAGAGAAGATTATGATAAATCAAAAAAGAAACTCTTAGACCTATTTAAGATCAATTCCCTACTCATCTTACCTATCTTTGTACAGAATACATGGTGGGGATTTCTTGGTATTGGAGATGAGCATAATCAAATACTGGAACCTACAAATGTAGAAATGCTCAGTACTGCAGTTTCCATCATTGGTTCTGCTATCAACAACAGGAACAACATTAAATCACTTGAAATGTCCTCTGCTGTCTATAAACATACTATGGATGGTGTTTTAATTACAGATAGAAATAACCAAATTCTACATGTGAATGATGCATTTCTTGACATAACAGGATATCCACTAGCTTCTGTCATAGGTAAAGATCCTAAAATCCTCAAATCAGGGAAACACGATAAACACTTTTACCAAAAGATATGGAATCAGTTATCCCAAGATGGTTATTGGCAAGGAGAAATAACAAATCGGAAAAAAAATGGAGAAATATATATCGAATGGTTGACCATTAATACTATAAAAAATAGCCAAGGCCAGATAGAAAATTTTATCGGTATCTTTTCAGATGTTACACATCAGAGAAAAGATGCACATAACCAGGCGTATTTAGCAACACATGACCCTCTTACAGGACTTTCCAACAGACTCTTATTCAACGATCGATTGGAACATGCGATCAATCATGCAGAGAGATTCAATAAATGTATTAGTCTCATATTTTGTGATCTAGACAATTTCAAACCCATAAATGATACCTATGGGCACTCAGTTGGAGATGAAATCCTCAAAAAAGTAGCAAACTCTCTCCAAGAGATTTTAAGAAAAGATGATACGGTTTGTCGTTTCGGAGGAGATGAGTTTGTAATACTTGTTGAAGACTTAAATAGCTTTGAGTATCTTAATGAAATTTTACAAAGGATCAATGAAATCACCCATACATCTTGTGTTATAGACGGAAACACTATCTCTATAGGTATAAGTATTGGTGCTTCGATCTATCCAGATGATGGTATAACTCCAGAAGCGTTATTAAATGCTTCAGATACTGCGATGTACAGGGCAAAAAACAGTGGGAAAAACCGTATAGCGTACTCGCAATTAGACCTCAATACCTATTGTTTAAAAAAATATGGAAGTATGGATCCTATAGATATCTGCTCGTCTATTTAACGTGCTTTATACAATATTTCTTTTGCCATACCAATATCATCATAAATTTGTTTTTTTAAGGCATCTAAACTGTCAAACTTTTGATTGATCCGTATGAAGTCTACAAATTCTAATGCTATCTCTCCGCTTACTTCTCCGATCTCTTTATCTAAAATATGTGTCTCTACGGCATAAGAGTCATCTGTTGTGACACGGTGTCCTAAAAAGCTTATAGAATTTAGCCACTGATCATCAATAAGTGTACGTGTTGCATATACACCTTCTAATGGAAGTTGATACTCTTTGACATTTAAATTGATCGTAGGTACCAGCTCTTTTTTTCCCAGACCTTGCCCTTGTATCACTTCGCCTTGTATATAGTAGATTCTACCCAGTAATGTATTTGCCAGTGCTATTTTACCTTCACGTAAATATTCTTTAATGGTACGTGAATGAACAGGTATTCCATCATGGCTTACCTGATCTATGATAACTATCTCTTTATCACATAAAGTGGTAAGCATTTGGGCATTCCCCGCTTTGTTTTTACCAAAATGGAAATCATAGCCCACAATTATCGTTTGAAGTTCAGGAAAATCAACTTCAAGTTTATGGACAAATGCTTCAGGTGTGAGCGATTTTATCTTATCAAAATGGTAAAAACAACATACTTTAGAGGTAAAAAGTGACCGTTTATACCCAGGTGTCAGATAACCGCTGTTTCTTTCTATTATCACCAGTGCATCTGCTTTATCAATAAGGGTCTGATGTCCTAGATGTATCCCGTCAAATGAGCCTATAGCAATACTTTTGATCTCACTTTTTAACTGCAAGTCTATTTCTCAATCTTTACAAAATGATAGAGATACTCTTGATTACCTTCTTTACCCTGGACTTGGGAGAGTGCTTGGTATTTGAGTGACCATCCTAACTTTTCAGCTTGGTGCTTCAAACTCCTCTTTTCGTCTGGCTATCGCATCAAGATCCTGTACCACACCTCGACTGTCACGCTTCACATCTTTACCTACTTCAAACTGTGGTTTGTAGAGTATAATGATATCTGTACCATTCTGACTAAGCCTGTCTATATCATCTATGATCTGCAAGATAGAGATAAAAGAGACGTCACAGGTGATCAATTCAAAAGCATCATCACTTTGAAATTCACGTATATCTGTCTCTTCATACAGTGAAAGCTTTTCATTCTTACGTAATGAAACATGCAGTTGGTCTTTTCCCACATCGACACATGAAAGTACATCGACCTTATTCTCAAGTACTATCTGGGCAAACCCTCCCGTACTGGAACCTATATCTAGTGCTTTTTTACCCTGAAAGTCTATAGGGTGTTCAGTCAAGAAGTTCTCTAACTTACGGGCTGCACGAGAGACATAAAACTTTTCATCTTCTACATCCACTGAAGAGTTCTCATCTATCTTAGCTGATGCTTTTGCTACTTTTCCGTCTACTTTTACTTTTCCTGCTTTAATCGCATCATTAGCACGATTACGGCTTTCAAAGTATCCCTCTTCAACCAAGTATTTATCTAGCCTCAAAGCATCTCCCTCATTTCTTCTTCCGTCAGTGTTTTACACTCCAAGACTCTCTGCCTTGGCCAGCTTGGATCCTGCATCTTCGCCGTAAATAACATAGTCTGTCTTTTTACTTACCGAACCACTCACTTTGGCACCAAGTTTTTCAAGCATCTCTTTAATGAGCCCTCGGCTTACAGACATACTTCCTGTCAACACTACTGTTTTATCTTTAAACGGATTTTCCTCTGCAATAATTTTTTCCTCTACAGTTGGCTGGACCACTTCAAACAGTTTCAAGACAAAATCATAGTTGACACGCATAAATTCCAGTAAAGAGTTTGCCATCTCTTCACCTATACCGTCTAGGGCTACCACATCTTCAAATGCAGCATCTACAATACCTAAGCCAAACTCTAAGGCTAGTGACTTGCTGGCAACTTCTCCAATATGCTCGATGCCCATTGCAGAAATGAGTCTGTAAAGAGGAACACCTTTTGTCTTAGCTATCGCATCAAGAAGATTTTGTATACGCTTTTCTTTAAAGCCTTCCATTCCCTCAAGGTCTTCAAATTTTAAATGATAGAGCCCTAGGATATCATCTATTTTATGCTCTTTTACAAGTAATTCAACGATCTTTGAGCCAAGCCCGTCTATGTTCATACACCCTTTTTTAGCAAAATGGATAATGGAGTTCACCACTCTGTCCGGACAATCAAGATTCTGACACTTGATCAGTGTCCCTTCATCCAATACTTCACTTTGACAGGTCGGACACTCTGTCGGTCTTTCAATAGGCAGTTCTGAACCATCACGTCTGTCATCCAAAACCTTAGTGATCTTAGGGATGACATCCCCTGAACGTATCAGTATGACGCTATCACCTATCATTAAACCTTTACGTTCTATCTCATCAAAATTATGCAGTGTGGCACGGCTAATGATGGCACCATCTACTTCTACAGGTTCAACTTCCGCTACAGGGGTAATAACACCCGTTCTTCCAACCTGCAGGGTAACGGCATTTACCTTGGTTACTTTCTCTACAGCAGGAAACTTGTAAGCACACATCCATTTTGGCACTTTGACCGTATAGCCCAGGTCTTCTTGTTTACTGACATTATCAACCTTAATAACCATGCCATCCATCATCATAGGTATTTCGTTGCGCAAAGAGATCAAATCCTGATAGAAAGCTTCTATCTCTTCAATGTTATGACACTCTTGCACATGTGGAGGTTCCAAAAAACCTAATGTATAGACAAAATCCATCTTTTGGGAAAGTTTTGACTGTATTAAGCTGTTTTCACCCAAACCCCAAGGGTAAAATACCAACCTTCGTTTTGCAGTAATTGAAGAGTCTAACTGTCTAAGGCTTCCTGCTGCAGCGTTACGTGGATTTGCAAAAACCTGCTCGCCTGCTTCAAGTCTCTCTTTGTTAATGATCTCAAAATCATCTTTTCGTATCACTACTTCACCACGTATCTCTATCTGACCATCATAATCAATACTTAAAGGAACAGAACGAATAGTACGTACATTATCAGTTACTTCTTCACCTACTACACCGTCACCCCGGGTTATGGCACGTACTAACTTGCCATTTTCATACAAGAGGTTCATACTCGCACCATCAAACTTGGGTTCACAAAAATAGGTACATTCACCTACATTCTTGACTGTTCTATCAAGCCATTCCTGCACTTCATCTTTGGTAAATACATCTTCCATACTCCACATACGTTTAATATGTTTTGCCTTGGAAAACTCATCACGTACTACACCACCAACACGTTTAGTAGGTGAGTCTTCTGCTATTTGAGAAGGACAAGCTGTTTCATAGTCTAAGACTTCATGGTAAAGTCTGTCATATTCTTCATCAGTAGCGATAGGGTTATCTTCAACATAGTATGCATGAGCCCATTTTTTGAGAATATTGATTTTTTCTTGGTATTGTTCGTTCGTCATTTTTTATAGTTTACTTTCTCTTTTTTTCCATCAAACTTCGGAGTAGTATGTAAGATATACACATCTAAAAAAGCTTTTGCTCTGGCCAAATACTCTCTGGCTTTCATCCTGTAAGCTGCAGCTGTACCAGGGATATCTTTTGCCATAAATCCTATGACTTTTTGTCCTTTAGCGTTAGCAATGAACAGTGCTCTTTCAAGGTGAAATCTCTGAGAGACGATTATATAGTCTTTTAGGTCAAAAATCGCTTCTGCTCTTACCACTGAATCAAGTGTTCTTACTCCCAGCGGGTCAAGGGAAATATATTGACTTGGAACCCCTGCTTTTATAAGATCTTTCTGCATTTTACTTGTTTCATTATAGTACTTTGTACTGTTATCTCCAGAAACCACAATTGCTTTTACTTTCCCAGATTTAAATAATTCGACTGCGGCACGTATACGATAGGTATAAAAATAGTTTTTCCCGCCACCTACCATATATTTGGCTGTGCCCAACACTAAAGCAGCTTTTTTCGCCGGGACTTTTTCAGTGCTCTGATAAAGATCTGGCTCTGCTTGTTTTGAGATATACATATCTATGCTAACAAGCCCCATCCCTGTGACGACTATAATCATCAACATCCATTTTAGTATGCGTATCAAAATCTTACTGCATCGCTTTTAAGACAGTTAATGCCTGTTGATGCTCAGCCACATCATGACAACGTACGATTGAAGCACCGTTTTCCACTGCTTTGAGATGAATGGCCAAAGTTCCAGGTAAACGTTCTTCAGGTAAAGAAGTAATGATCTTATCTATCATCGATTTTCTGCTTGCACCTACCAGTACTTCACAGCCAAAGACTTTAAAATGTGCCATATTTTTGATAAGTGTCAAATTATGTTCCAAAGTTTTACCAAAACCTAACCCTACATCTAAAATAATGTTTTCTCTACCAAGACCCAATACTTCACATTTGGAAATGCGTTCTTCAAAGAATTCACTCACCTCAACCATTACATCATCATACTGAGGATCTTTTTGCATACTTTTTGGGGTACCTTGCATATGCATGATGCAAAGCTTAGCATTATATTGCACTGCAAGTTTAATGATCTCTTCATTACTTGCACCTGTAATATCATTAATAAGTCTAAATCCCCTGTTGAGTGCATACTCTATAACATTTGGTGTGTTACTGTCTACTGAAAAAACAGCTTTTTCATACAATTTTGCAGATTTTATGATGTCACAAATAGGTTTAATGACGTGCCATCTCTTCTTCTTCGTTCACTTCGTCTGCACCCGGACGGGATGACACTGCTCCAATGTCAATAATACTTGCACCACTCTCTATCATGAATTCAATCTGCTCAATGGCATCATCTGCCTGAAATCTGCTTCCTGCAAAAAAACTGTCATCATTTGCATTGATCACACCCATGATCTGTACAGGATGGGTTTTGACAGAAAGAAACTTCTTTAATTCTTCAGCAACAATTTTAAGCCCAAAAGGTTGTGCTAACTCCTTTTTAGAGAGAAGCTCCATATGTTTTCTTGTACCTATCAGTATACAATCATACATAGGCTTTTCACAGAGTATCACTCCACCTGGAACAGCTAGTTCTGCACCTATACTGAGAGCATCTTGTTTGAGTATATTGGCTGCAGGAGTTTTAAGGTCTTTTATGAAAAAATAGAGAAGTTCCATCTTTTTTGCCATGATACTTACACCGCCACTCTCAACTTCAAGTGCTTTAAGGGCAGCTTTTTTATCTGTTATATGTCCCAGTTGATATAGTTTCATAGCACCCCCCTAGTAGCTTACTAGTATATTTTACCGTTTTTTTCGAGCCAGAAGTTTCAAAAGCAGTGTATTCAGTACAAATGGCGGTGGTGACCCAACATCTAGCGCAATGTAGGTATTTGAAAAGAGCGTTAATGTCTTTTCATCTAAATCATAAGCTTGTGACTGTATAGCTGCTTTACCAATACGCTCAACAAGTTCTTTCATTGCTTTGGCATCAGTACGTTTATGGGTTTGTACAAAGTCATACACCGTAGACAAGGAGAGCTGACCTAGGTCTAAATCTAGTTTTTCTTCTTCCTTTTCCTGAGATAATACCAGAATAGGTAAACGGGAACGGATCGTATCTAGGATCGTAGCTCTATTGGGCGTAATCAGTATAAACTCTTTTTTGGCAGGAGGTTCTTCTATCACTTTTAAAAGTTTATTTTGTACCACTGGAGAGAATGTTTTAGCCGCGATGATGATAACAGTGGTCTCTTCACTGGCCATATAGGCTTTTTCTATAGCAAGCTTTGCATCTTCAACTAAAAAAGTGTCTTCTTTAATGATCTTCACAAAACTTTCATTTTGACTGCAGTCCTTCTAGCTGGATCACTGTGTCATCGATATCGCTGCTGATGATCACTTGGCTAACTAGTCTCATGACTCTAAGTCTAAGTCCCCGAAAAGTACTGCTGAAAGCGTGTTGTCAAAAAGCTTGAAAAGCTGTAATAGTTTAATATCCAGTAAAGTATCTGAACTACGAAATGCAAAACTGTCCTGCACCTCTTCATCCATAACCCATAAAAAATTGTTATTATTTCGGTATGCAAGTTTTGTGTAAGGATGATCTCCTTTACCGATATACCATATATAATACCCGTTGGGATAAGAAATATCTAACATATCTTCAAGAAGCTGTATATCTTGTGTCGACTTTATAGAATGGAGATGTGGAAAACAGCTTGATAAAGAGTAAAAAGGGAGAAGTGGTCTGTTTTTTTTCAGATCATTGATATTATTTAAAATATATTTGGCAAACCACTCATGAGACTCATCAGTAATGATCAGGACCGTTTTCCCCTCAATACTCTGAGAGATTGCACTTTTAACAAGAGGTGCCCATTCATAACGGTACTCCTCCATCCATGAAAAAGAAGACTCTTCTTCACGTATGGTCTCCAGTGTCCACTTTAAAAGCTGCTGCATTATGCTACTTGTCTAATTCAAAAGCTTCATGAAGTGCACGAATAGCAAGCTCACCATACTTTTCATCTATCACCATAGAGACCTTGATCTCCGAAGTAGAGATCATCTGTATATTAATATTACTTTGTGCAAGTACCGTGAATGCTCTAGCAGCTACACCTGAGTGAGACTTCATACCTACACCCACTACAGATACTTTACACACATGATCATCAAAATCCATCCCTTGTATATCATGATCAAAGCTTTCCATCAGTCTTCTGGCATTTGCATGTTCACTTTGCGGTACAGTAAATCCAAGATTTGTTGAACCATCAGTGCCCATATTCTGAATGATCATATCTACATTAATGTTTTCATTTGCCAGCATTGTAAAGATCTCTGCTGCGATCCCCGGTCTATCTGAAACACCTCTAAGTGTAACTCTTGCTTGATTTTTGTCAAGGACAACGCCACTGACTAATACTTCTTCCATACTATTGCTCTCCTTTGTAATAAGCGTACCTTCATTATCGCTAAAGCTGCTTTTAGCGTATAGTTTTACATTAAGTTTTTTTGCCAGTTCTACTGAACGGTTTTGTAACACTTTCGCACCCAATGACGAAAGCTCTAACATCTCATCATAAGAGATGGTATCAAGCTTCTTTGCATTAGGTTCTATACGTGGATCTGTTGTATAGATACCATCTACATCCGAATAGATCTCGCACTGATCTGCTTTCAGTGCTCCTGCCAGAGCCACAGCAGAAAGGTCCGAACCACCACGCCCCAGTGTCGTGACTGAACCATCTTTATTGATACCTTGGAAACCTGCTACAACAACGATCTTACCCTCGCTTATAGCATTTTGCATCGCAGTAGGATCTATCTCCTCTATTCGTGCATACGTATGCGTGTTATCTGTTACAATACCTGCTTGACGTCCAGTCATTGCTACTGCATCATAGCCTTTTGACTGTAATGCTATAGAGAGCAATGAAGCAGTAACACGTTCACCTGAACTAAGTAACATATCCATCTCTTTTTTTGCAGGATACTGTGTAAAATGTTCTGCATAAGCTATCAACTTATTGGTTTCACCACTCATTGCTGATACAACTACTACAATATCATTACCTGCGTCTCTTGCCTTAGCTACACGGTTGGCCACATTTTCAATACGATCCAGATCTCCAACACTTGTACCACCATACTTATGTACAATTAACATCTATATTAAACCCTCTTCTATAAAATAATCAATCACCTTACGATAAACTTTACGTTTAAAGTAGGTCACTTTTTTAAATAACTCTTCATACTCTACAAACTCATACTCTTCAAACTCAGGAATATCATATGCCTGTAAATTTATGGTTGCACTCTCTTTAAGACGTACCAAAAAATACTTTTGGGTCTGCCCGTCAAAAGGGTATGTCTTCCCCCGTGACCTTTTAGGAAAATCATACGATATCCATTCAGGGAATTCTCCCAAAACTTCTACATGATTACAGCCTATCTCTTCCAGCAATTCCCGTCTCAAAGCCTCTCGTGGCGTTTCACCTTCATCGATACCTCCTTGAGGAAATTGCCATGCATTCTTTATATCACTTCGATGTGCAACAAAGAACTCACACTTATCCGGATATTTGGAAGAGAGTATGACAGCTGCAACATTCGGCCTATAGCTCTTTTTCTTCTGCATACTTAATACTCATTTCACTAATTATTCATAATAGGACACAACAAAGCAAAACTTCTTAATATTGCGTTAGCACTGCATTTTCTTCAAAAGAAGCTTGAAAGACTGATCTTTTTTGATAATCAGCACTAAACTGTATTTTCACTCCAAATCTACTAAAGTTTATCTATACATTCCTAGTTTTCTGATATTATTCTACCTAAAATGCGGTTACAAACATTTGAAAAAATTCAAAAAGTGAGAAAACTATTTGCTAATTTATCTTCATATCCCCTACTGTGATTCTAAGTGTCACTACTGTAGCTTTAATACCTATGTCGACAAATTCGAAACCCAATCCAAGTATATGGATGCTCTTCATCAACAACTCTCTTTTGAACTCCAACGTTTTGATGCAAAACCCAAAAGCATTGAAACACTCTTTATCGGTGGTGGTACACCTTCGACCATCAGTCCTGAACTCTATGCCCCCATTTTTAAACTGCTTCAACCCTATCTCAAAAAAAATGCTGAGATCACAACAGAAGCAAACCCTAACTCTGCAACAAAAGCGTGGCTGGAAGGCATGAAAAACTTTGGTGTAAACCGTGTCAGTTTTGGGGTACAGAGTTTTAATGCTCAAAAGCTAAAAGCACTCAACCGGGCACATAATCCACAACAAGCAAAAGAGGCCATATTGTATGCTGAAAAACTTGGATTTGAACATCTCTCTTTGGATCTTAATATACAATTACAAAGGGGACACAAAAGCACTGCTTTTAGCTGACATAAAAGAAGCTTTTTCTTTACCTATAGACCATATATCTGCTTATGAACTTACCATAGAGGATGGTACGAAATTTTCAACTACTCCAGAAGTAAGACAAGAAAATGAAAATCTTGCTTTTTTCGTAACTCATGAGATAGAAAAACGGGGATTTAAAGCGTATGAAATTTCAAATTTTGGTACTTACCAAAGCAAACATAACAAAGGTTACTGGGAACTCAAAGACTACATAGGTGCCGGAGCCGGAGCAGTAGGATTTTTGAAGGAAAGACGTTATTACCCTCAAACAGATATTGATGCATATATAGCAGATCCCCTCAATATTACTGAAGAGCCTTTAACCCCGGATGAATTATTAACAGAAAAAATCTTTTTAGGATTACGCTCTACTGTAGGCATACAAAAGTCTCTTCTCTCAAACAAAATGATAGAAAAAGCAAATATCCTCTGTGAAAAGAAGAAACTTCTGTGTGATGATGTACACTACTATAATGAAAATTTCTTCTTGAGTGATGAACTCGCGCTCTACATTTTAGGATAATTTGATAAAATACAGCAATTAAATTACAAGGCATATTATGTTTGGCATTGGCTTTACCGAGTTACTTCTCATTTCCATTGTTGCTATACTCTTTTTAGGTCCAGATAAGCTACCTCAAGCGATGATAGATATCGCTAAATTTATCAAAAGTGTCAAAAGGACTATAGGTGAAGCTAAAAGTTCTCTAGAGGAAGAGATGAAGATCGCAGACCTCAAAGAAGAAGCTCTCAGTTACAAAAAACAACTTGATGAAGCGACAAATGAACTTAAAAATTTTAAAAATATAGACTTTAATGATTTTGGTGATCTTACCTATGAGGATGAGATCTCAACTAAATCTCCTAAAGAGATCGCAAAGCCTTCTCAAGAAAATGATCCTGACCAAACAGAAGAGAAAGTCATTGCTACGCCAGTTGAGGCAAAAAATGACACAGTGACATTTAAAAAGAAAAAAAAGAAAAAAGAAGCTGATGATGAAACAACAACTAACTCTAAAGGTGATGCATAATGTTTAGTGAACTTACCCCTCACCTTGTTGAACTACGAAAAAGACTTGGACTGTCTGTACTCTCAGTATTTATTGCCTTTTTCATTGCATTTGCATTTCATGAAGCTATATTGGCTTGGGTAACAGCACCTCTTAATGAAGCACTGGACCAAGTCGCACAACTTTCAAAAAAAGCTGCTGAAGGTATGGTAACAACACACCAGGTCGGAGGTGCATTTTTTGTCGCACTGAAAGTTTCATTTTTTGCGGCGTTACTAGGGGCACTGCCATTTATACTTTATCAGATCTGGCTTTTTGTCGCACCAGGTCTGTACAGTAATGAGAAAAAAATGGTACTCCCTTTTGTTATAGGTGGAACAGTGATGTTTAGTGTAGGTGTATTGTTTGCCTACTATGTCGTAACACCATTTGGATTTCAGTTCCTCATTACCTTTGGTTCTTTCCTCTATACACCGCTTATCAATATTGAAGATTATGTCGGCTTTTTTACAAAGATCATGATAGGCTTTGGTATCGCTTTTGAACTTCCTGTATTTGCCTACTTCTTAGCTCTTCTAGGACTGGTCACAGACAAAACACTTAAAGACTTTTTTAAGTATGCAGTACTGATCATCTTTGTAGTTGCTGCACTCCTTACACCACCTGATGTAATTACACAGCTTCTTATGGCCATACCTCTTGTAGGCCTCTATGGTATATCTATTCTCATCGTACGAGCAGTAAATCCTTACATAGAAGATGATGATGAAACAGAAGGAATAGATGAAAATGATGATGAAACTGTTCAAAATCATACTTAACTACTTACATGAACGAAGAACTCCTTACAAAGAATTATGACTATGAACTTCCCGAAGGGTTCATAGCCACTACACCTGTTCACCCAAGAGACCATGCAAAACTTCTGGTTTATAACAGAAAAACAGATACCGTTACGCATACTACATTTCAACACTTACTGGACTTTTTACCCAAAGAGTGTGATGTGTTTCTCAACGATACACGTGTGATCAAGGCACGTATATTTGGTCATAAAAAATCTGTGAACAACCAAGGCGGAGGTAAAGTAGAACTTCTTTTTAATAAACCTCTGGATGCACACCATTATCTTGTACTTATACGAGGTAAGGTGAAGGTAGGGACAGAACTCTTGTTTGATGATAATTTAGTGGCTACAGTCACCGGTTCTAACAATGATGGTTCTCGTATCGTTACCTTTACGCATCATGATAAAGTGATACGCTTTGAAGAGTTGGTCATAGTTCTCGATAACATTGGACACATTCCTTTACCTCCATATATGCAAAGAGAAGATAATCAAGAAGATGAGACAGACTACCAAACGCTCTTTGCCGAAAAAGCAGGTGCGGTTGCAGCACCTACAGCCTCGCTTCATTTTACCCCTGAACTTTTCAAGGCATTAGAAAAAAGGCATAAGACACATAAAGTCACACTCCATGTGGGTGCTGGAACATTTAAACCTGTTGAAGCTGAAGAGATACTGGATCACCCTATGCATTCAGAGTATTTTGAGATCCCTGAATCATCTGCTAGAGTTTTGGACAGTGACATCCCTGTATTAGCCATAGGTACAACAGTTACAAGAACGATAGAATATTATGCGCGAACAAAAAAAACACAGGGTGAGTGTGATCTATTCTTAAATCCCTCCAATCCACCTCAAAGAGTCACTTATCTACTCACCAATTTTCATTTACCCAAAAGTACACTTATCATGCTTGTCTCTTCTTTTATCGGAAGAAAAAAAACGTTAGACTTATATAAAGAAGCCATAGCAAAAAAATATAGATTTTTCTCCTATGGCGATGCTATGTTAATACTTTAGAAAGGGGCATCTTATGCTGTATAGATTGAAATCTATTTTACTACTCATGCCAATATTGCTTCTCTTTAGCGGTTGTGCAAGTGTAGAGAAGAAGCCTTACAATTACCCAAATTATGATATTATCAAACCTGAGAAAACCTGTGATCCCAACAGAAAAAATATTCAAGACCTTCTATACTCTTACCTTGGAAAACCCTATGTGTGGGCAGAAGAAGGCCCTTATGCATTTGACTGTTCCGGTCTTACCTATAACATTTACGGATCTATGGGTATCGATTTACCTCGTGTGGCAAGAGAACAAGCAAAGATGGGTAAACATGTGAAGTTTACAAACTTGCATTATGGTGATCTAATCTTTTTTGGTTCAACCAATAAAAGAAGTAAGTATATCAACCACGTAGGTATCTATCTTGGAGATGGATGGTTCGCACATGCAAGTAGTAAAGATAGAAAAGTAACCATAAGCCACTTTGAAAAAGAGCCTGTCTATATGAAACGGATGAAGCTGTGTAAACGCTATTTAAGTTCAGATGAACGTGCAAAATATATGAATTGTGATGTACCTATACAAGAGATGAAAACTACGAGTTCACGTTACACTACACCATGGCAGCCTGGGATGAAACTGCCTAAAAAAGCTGTACCGAGCTAATAGTTGACTAAAGAAAATTCAAATGCATCTAGCAGTAGTACTATGCGTAAAATAACGTATCTCCTATTAGTCTTTCCTCTGTTATTAGTATTAACAGGATGTAAACCGGACCCTCATCCCAAAAATCCAAACTATGCGATTAAAAAACCCTTGATAAAGTATGAACCGAACAGGAAAAGTCTTGACAAAATGGTAAAGGAACTTCAAGGACGTCCTTATGTTTGGGCAGAAGAAGGACCAAATCAATTTGATTGTTCTGGATTTACCTACTATATGTACGGAAGTATGGGGATAGAGATACCTCGTGTTGCCAGAGAACAGGCGAAAAAAGGGGATGAGATCAAGATGCATGAGTTAGTCTATGGTGACCTCATCTTCTTTGATACAGATAAAAATCCCAAAGGAAAGATCACTCATGTTGGTATGTATCTGGGTAATGGTTGGTTCACACATGCAAGTACTACCAAATATGAGGTTGTCTACTCCAATCTAAATACTTCACCCTATTACAAAAAAAGATTACGTATCTGTCGAAGATATTTACCTCATCCAAAAGAAAAGATCGCACTAAATAATGCAAAAACATGGAAAACAAAAGAAGCTGTAAAAGCCAAAGTTTCTTCTACAGCAGTGGCAACAGTACCTAAAGTGATACAAAAACACAGCTTAGGTAATTTTTATGTACAAGTGGGCTCTTTTTCCGGAAAACCAAAGGATGCTTTGCTCAACAAGATCACAAGAGCCGGATACCACTATAAACTCATTGAGTTTTCTATCAATGGCAAACAGATCTCGAAACTTCTAATAGGACCATACAGAACAAGAGCTGATGCAGTAGAACTTTTAGGACATATTAAAGAGCAGATACAAAAAGATGCCTTTATCGCAGAAATTCGTTAACAGCATGACATCTGTCAGGCTGCTTCAATATACTTCTCGATAGATCGATTTAACGTTTGTATATTAGATAAATACCTTTCCTTGTAGTTGATAAGTAGTTCATACTTTTTGTAAAGAATCTGTTGTAGTATCTCATTTACCAACTTATGCATATCTTCTGCACCGATGGTTCCGGTTAAACCTCTCATATCTACACATAACATCTTTACCTGTTCATAACGATGTTCCTGTATCAATTTAACGAAAATTTCATCACTTGCACCATATGCTGTACTAAACTCTTTTAATACTTCAACGTAGAGTGCTTCACTATTATTTGCATGTTTAATACCATTGTCGATATTGATCCCTTTATAAGTAATGACCTCTTTAGTTTCAGCTTCTTCCTCCTTGGTTTTAGCCACGTCTGTATTAGAAAGATAGATGGATAATGCTGTATAGAGTTTACCTATATTAAGTGGTTTGGCTAAAAATGCATTAATACCGCTGTTGAACATTTTTTGAATTTCACTATCCAAAACCAATGCAGTAAATGCCACTATCGGCAATCTATCAAATCTGCTGTCAAGACGTATCATCTGTGTGGCTGTATACCCATCCATGATAGGCATATTGATATCCATAAGTACTAAATCAAATTGAACTTTATTCTGTTTAATCATATTAACAGCTTCTTGTCCATTATTTGCAATACTGATACTCATACCGGAATGATGGAGTAAACTCATAAGTACTTTTTGATTGATAATATTATCTTCAACAATAAGAATGTTTTTCCCAGAAAAAGTTTTAAACGAATGTTGTGTGACACCTTTTGTTTCCATAATATTTTTTCTGTGTGTTTGTACCTGTTTTACTTTATCTTTTTGCTCTTCTTCCATATAGGAAGGTACTTTTATATCAAACATGTTCACAATCATTTCAAATACACGTTCTTGATTAAGCGGTTTAAAGAGATGTGTATCTATCACTTCATTCACAAAACTATTTTCATTGGACTGAATCAATGAATTAAGCGCTATCACCTTAAGTTCTTTTCCCTTCTTAATTTTATTAAGATACTCAACCAATCTGACATTAAAAAGGCTTTCATGCAGAACAACAATATCAAACGGCATTAAATTAGGAATATTTTTCATAAATTCCTCTTTAGAGAGTACTGTCACTTCATGTCTGAAATATGCAAACATTTTTTTGACAGCCAGTGCTGAATTATAATTGCTGTCAACAATAAACACTTTTTTCTCTATCTGTACTTTCTCTGGTAGTCTATACATTCTACGATTTGATTTTTCTACTACATCAAAAAGTAAAGAAAGTGTAAATGTACTTCCTTTACCTTCTAAACTCTGTACTGAGAGTTCTCCACCCATCATACCAGCCAATTCATGCGCAACAAAAAGTCCAAGACCTACATATATACCTGTATCTTCATCATAGTACGGAATAAATAGGTTTTCCAACGCTGTAGGATCAAGCCCTCTACCTCTGTCAGAGATCTGAAACTGAAGTTCAATTTTTTCTTCAAAAGTATCAAACATTTCTATCTCTAATTTAACTTCATCCATATCTATCTGTTCCATACTATATTCAAGTATACTTTTGAGTATTTGTCCTAAATGTAATGAATCTCCAACTAATCGTCTTGGTATATTTTTATCGATATCAAAAATAAGTTCAACATGACTTCCAGAGAATTGTGAACAAATTGAGCCTGCTAATTCATTCAGAACGTTATTGATATTAAATTCTTCATTGACTATTTCGATTTTTTTTGATTTTAATCTGAGAAAGTCAAGGAGATCATTGGTCACATCTAAAAGTCTATTTTCTACATTTTCTGAAATCTCATCTTTATTCTTAAATAGTCTTGATCTGTGATCTATTGCCTGAGCATTTTTTTCAAGTGCCTGCTTCGCGATATTATGAATATTTTCACTCATATTTGTAAGTAAAAGATTTTGATTTTTTTCCATCTCTAACTGTTTTTCAAACATGGACTGGTGTAACTGCTGCATTTTCTGAGTTTGTTGTGAGGTAATAAATAAGATTGTTATTCCCACTATTCCCAAAGTAAAAAGAGCAACCCATATCCAGAAAGTTTCTACATTTGTAGTTGCATCTGATTGTGCATAACCGATACTACTCAAACCTATAATGACCGTACTTATTTTATTAAAATGCATAGATATTACCTTATTGTCATAATTTAATATTCTTCATGCTGACATTTCCCTACTACAATTTTATCTAAGGATTTTATTTTTTTACTTATATAAATATATTTTATACTCACAATATCTACACAAACTTACTTTATGATACCTAGTAGTGAACATAAGGTCGTGGACTTTACTAGATGCCAGTCAATGTAAGATATTACATTTTTTGTAACTCATACTATTGTCAATCTATTAGAGAAGATGACAAAAGTTTGGGTACAATTTCACTATGAAATTAGCAAGTATAGATGTAGGACTTAAACGTATAGGTGTGGCAATCTGCCTCGATGGGAAGATTGTCATACCCCAAAATGCCATCCTGCGAAGAAACCGTAATCAAGCTGCAAAAGATGTCAAAAACTTTTTAGAAGAGTGGGATATAGAAAAACTCATTGTAGGTCTTCCCAAAGATGCTGAAAGTTCTGAAGAGATGGAAAGACGTATCAAACATTTTGTTTCACTGCTTGACCTAGAAATAGAAGTAGCCTATCAGGATGAACAGAGTTCGAGTATTGAAGCCAAAGAGCTAACAATGGGTCTCTTTAAACACAAAAAAGATGGAAAGATCGACTCCATCGCTGCAAAGATCATATTGGAACGATGGTTGGAACAGCAATAATGCAGTTAGAGTTTTTTCTTTAATAGCCTGAATTCTTTTGTATGCTTTATTGATACTCTCCTCTTTCACCTCACCACTTTGAACCAATGTCATTATAGTGTCAACCAACATTTTTGTACTAACAGTTTTTTTAGGATCGAGTTGATTTCCTATCAACAATATATCATCTCCTGCATTGATCGCTAGTTTAAGTGTATTTTTCAAACCATATTTTTGACTGATGGCACCCATCTGAAGATCATCTGTGATGACCACACCATGATACCCCAATTTCCAGCGTAATATCTTTGTAACTGTATCGTAAGAGAGACTTGCAGGATACTTAGCATCTATTTTTTTGTTAAATACATGGGCAACCATTACTGTATCGGCCTTATCTTTTAAAAGTCTGTAGGGCTCTAACTCAACTTTTTGCCAAAGGTTCGTGACATCAACAAATCCTTTATGTGTATCTCCTACTGAAGAACCGTGTCCTGGGAAATGTTTAATAGAAGTAAGAACACCATTGCTGTGCATTGCATCGATGAAGGTAGAGGCATACTCTGCTACCACTTTAGGTTCTTTACCAAACGAACGTCCCAAACCGTGAATAACATGATTTTTCATATTGATATCCAGATCCACTACGGGAGCAAGGTCATAATTGATCCCCACACTTTTAAGTTCCTGACTCATTTGCATATAGGTTTCTTTTATTTTACTTTGATCCATTCTAATAACATCAGAAGCTTTAGGGAATTTACCATAAAAACCATATTTACTTTTAAGTCTTTGAACCTTTCCCCCCTCTTGATCTACGGCAATGAGTAGTTTTCCATCTGCACTACATGCCTGCAGCTCTTTAGTCAGGTTGGCCAACTGTGTTTTCGTAGCAATATTCTTTGGCTTATCTTTATCCACCGGATTATAATCAAATAAAATCACTGCACCAAGATTGTATCGTGCTATATCTTTACAGATTTGGCTCTCTTTTGGTGCATGCGTACCATGAAATCCGACCATAAGCATTTGGCCCACTCTTTTCTCAAGTGTCAACTCTTGTGCCCAAGTGTAGGTAAATAAAAACAAACCCAGTAATAAAACTTTTTTTACCATAAAAATATCCTTCAACTAATCCTATTATTATAGTGTAACTACTCTTTATTTGCATACGGTTAACCTTCATATATATACACTACGTCTACAAGAGCATCTAGGGCACCTAAAATACCCCCTTCCCTTTTACAAAAATTTTAGGACTCCTTTTAAAAATATTTTCCTCCTTTTATCCCCAAGATGCTCTTCGAAATTTTTCATTCACTTTTTTCTTTTCTATTTATAATTCTATCTTCTATTAGTATTCAGTTAACCTTATATTACTATACTTCTACTCAAGAGCATCAATAGATATAGACTTGAATCCTCCCCCCTATTATTTTAATTTGGGTCTATTTTTTAATTTCATTTTTCCCTCCCTTTTACATCCTATGATGCTCTTTTAAAAAATCTTTTATATAATATAGATCAATTACACAATTTTTACATCTTCATAGTGTATAATCTGAGTAAAATATATATAAAGGCTCATTTTATGAAAAAACTATTGACCGTATCTCTTCTACTCTTGTCACTCTTCACCTATTCACAAGCTGCAGAAAATGAAAAACCACTAGCAGAAATGACGATGACTGACATTTCAGGAAAAACCTATGATGTTATAGGTACAGAACAAGGACTTAACATAAAAGGCCTTGAAGGAAAGGTGATCTTTTTAGAATTTTTTGGACATAGATGTCCTCCTTGTCTAGAGTCTATCCCCCATTTGATCAGATTACAAAAGAAACATGAAGATAAATTGGCTATCGTCTCTATTGAAGTACAAGGGTACAATCACGAGCAGACTAAAGAATTTGCTAAAGAGAACGGCATGAATTACATTGTAGTAGCTGAAGAAAAAGCTTCTGAATTAGTAAATTATATCCAGCAAAGAGCACAGTGGAGAGGAAGTATTCCTTTCTTGGTAGCACTTGACACTAAAGGTGATGTACAATTTGTTCAAGCGGGTATGCTTCCTGAAGCATCACTAGAAGAGCTTATTTCACAACTTTCTAATACTGCAAAATAAGCTCTCCCTCATCCTATCTCCCTATTATAGAAGGGAGATATTGGTTAATAGGCCTATCATTTTGCAAAAGGTTCTATAACAATCTTACAATACCATTTTGTATCGTGATGACACCTTCAAGCTTTGCTTCATACACCCTATCACCAAATTTTTTAAGACTCTCATCAAAGGTAGGTGTAGTTTAGCAAAAATAAAAAAATCATCTTTCACTAACTCCTTATGTGTGACCTGTCCAAACCTTGATGCGAATGCTTCGATATCATATATGGCTTTAGCCTGCATATGATGCAACAAGTGGCTCGTACCCAAACTTTCATCAATTCTTTGGGGAAGAACAAAGATCTCTTTGCCCATCTTTAACGCATACTCCACTGAGCGCATGGAACCACTGTTCATATCTGCCTCAGTAACGATCAGAATATCTCCAAGTGCAACGACCATTTCATTTCGTACCACAAAACTCCACCCTGTTGCCCTAAAACCGTCATTAAATTGACTAAGAAGAAGCCCTTTATTCTCTATATTTTCTATGAGATTTTTATTTACTGCAGGATAGCGTATATCAAGTCCATTTCCTACAATTGCTATGGTATTCTCTTCTCCTGCACCAGAGTGAGCTATAGCATCGACTCCCATAGCTGCACCGCTAACGATACATACTCCTCGTTTGGCTAAAGCACTGGCAAGATCATAGGTAACCTGACGTGTATAATTCGAAGGCCGTCTTGTCCCAACTATAGAGACTTTAGGCCGTTTCAGTAGATCCGTATCACCTTTATAAAAAAGTGTAGAAGGATACTTCTTCATATCTTTCAAACTAGGTATATACTGAGTGAGAATTTGACTCATACGATGCCTTTTTAGGCCTATGATATCATGCTTAAGTTCCCATCATAAAAAATATTTCAAATTGTCATATATTTATAAAAGAATAGTATACTAAGTCAATCATAAAAAGGAAACCAAATGAATATCTCAAGTAAACATATAAAATTACTTTTGTATTTCTTTATCCTTTTTTTACCATATTCTTTATGGGCTACAATACCATTAGAAAAAGTCACCCTGCAACTACAATGGAAACATCAATTTGAATTTGCCGGTTTTTATGCAGCAAAAGAAAAAGGATTTTATAAGGAAGTTGGTCTTGATGTTACAATTCAAGAGTACTCCAAAGAATCTCCTCCAGTAGAATCGATACTCGATAAAAAAGCGGACTATGCTGTAAGTTATTCATCAATTATTATTGATTATCTTCAAGGGAAGCCTCTTATTTTTCTAGCAAACTTTTTCAAACAATCCCCCTTGGCAATTGTTGCACAACCCGAAATTAAACAGCCACAACAACTTGTAGGGAAAAAAGTCATGGGTAACTTTTCCGGAATTGATGGGATATCATTACAAATGATATTTAAACAATTTGGTGTAGATCCAAAAACATTTTTTCATGTAGATTCAAGCTATAATATAGATGCATTTGCAAACCATGAAGTAGATGCCATGTCCGTATTTAAAACCAATGAACTTTTTTTACTTCAAGAACATGGCATCAAATACAATCTTTTTGATCCTACCGTTTACGGTGCAGAATTTTATGACATCAATCTTTTTACTTCTGAAGATGAACTAAAGCAACATCCTGGTCGTGCCAAGCGATTTCGTGATGCATCCATAAAAGGATGGGAATATGCCCTTGAAAATCAATCTGAGATCATCGAACTCATACTAGACAAATACAATACACAAAATAAAACCTATGATATGCTTGAATTTGAAGCAAAACAGGTAAAAAGAGTCATGATGCCTGACCTCCACCCTATAGGGTACATAGATGTACAACGGGTACAACTGATGGCGGAAAACTTTATACAACTTGGATTAATTCCAAAAGAAACTTCACTTGAATTTGAACATTTCATCTATCATAAAGTATCAGAGACACTCAAATTAGATGATAAAGAGATGAATTATCTAGAACAAAAAAAAGAAATTACCTACTGTGTTGATCCAAATTGGATGCCTATTGAAATGATTACAAAGGGCAAACATGTAGGGATAAGCCATGACTATATGGATATCATTGCATCAAAACTAAATATACCGTTTAAACTTATTTCAACAAAAAACTGGGAACAATCACTTACCTATGCGAAGGAAAATCGTTGTGATATTCTCTCATCAGCTATGTCAACACCAGCCCGATCATTCTATCTAAAATTTACAACACCCTATTTTAATACACCTCTTGTGATAGCAACGAAGATCCACGATTCTTTTATTACAAATCTAACTGACGTTGGTGATAAAAAAATTGGAGTGGTCAAAGCGTATGCTACAGCTGAACTTCTCTCGTACCAATATCCGAAATTAAATCTTATAGAAGTCGACAATCTTAAAGATGGTCTTAGAAAAGTAGCCTCAGGAGAACTGTACGGCATCATAGACAGTCTTACAACTATAGGCTATCATATACAAAAAAACTACATTGGCTCATTAAAGATCTCAGGTACTATGAATAAAGAATTAGAACTTGCCTTTGCTGTCAAAGATGATGAAATACTACTCTCTATACTTAACAAGAGCATAAACACTATCGATGAGAAAACCAAACAACAGATCTTCAACCAATGGATGAGCATAACCTATGAGCAAGGATTTAACTTTCACTTCTTCCTAAAACTGTTGTCCGTAGTTGCCATACTGATTATCTTGCTTTACTTACGTTACAAAAGGATAAGACAACATAATAAAGAGCTTCAATCACTCTCAAATGCTGATTCACTTACTGGCCTTTTCAACAGGCGTTACCTTGATGCTATCATACGCAGGGAAGTTCAAAATACTGAACGATATGGTACTACATTTTCAATCATACTATTAGATATCGATAACTTCAAAATGATTAATGATAACTTTGGACATACCAAAGGAGATACTGTTCTTAAACAGGTCGCTAATCTTTTAGTAGAGAACTCAAGAAAAAATGATATCGTTGGAAGATGGGGTGGTGAGGAATTTTTACTTATATGTCCACAAACCAACCTAGAGAATGCTCATGTGTTGGCTGAAAAACTATGTTATATCCTTGAGTCAACAGCTTTTGAGATAGACCAAAAAGTCACAGGAAGTTTTGGTGTTACAGAATATGATAAAGAAAGTTCCTATGACGCTTGCTTTAAAGCGGTTGATGATGCACTGTATACAGCAAAGTCTCGAGGTAAAAACAAAGTAGTAAGCGTATAGTATCCTTATCTACCAATATCATTCACCCTAAGATTTATTCATTTACTGCCTAGTGCTTATAAATTTCATCTATATACACAAGCTCAACATCCTGTAAAATACTATCTGCACTAGAAAGTGCCTTCATTGTCATTTTATGTGGATGTCCTATTGCGATAGCATAGCCTCTTTTTTTAGCCTTATCTACTGCTTTTTTAAGCTGTTTATGTATATAGGGAACATTATGTTGATTGTCCATGAAGACATCTCTAGCCACATAAGCATCACCAACTTCAGCTGTGATCTGAGGTACCTTGGTAGAACCAATGGTACGACTGTCCACAAAAACAAACCCCTTTGAACGAAGTGTACTATAGAGTCTCTTCATCGCATCATAATTGTCCGTATAGACAGAACCTGTATGATTATTGACATAACGTGCCGAAGGGAACAGTGTTCTTAACTCTTTCACTCTGGCTTCTATCTGCTCTTGACCAAATGTTGTCATGAGTGTTTTAGTCTGTTTATTGAACTGTACGCTCCCTGACTCCATTGGCAAGTGGATCATATAATGTTCCAGTCCTTTAACCAACTTATGTGACGTCATGGAACGCTCTGATGGAGGAAATATAGAAGGAGTGATCTTTAGCCCCGTAGCCTGTATCTTTCTCAACTGACTTCTTGTCGAGACATCATCAATGATAATAACAAGTCTCGGCTTTCCACTCTTATTGGCCAACATCACTCTGTTGTCCTTCTTCTTTTCTACTACGTCTTCTTTTTTAACTCTCTTCTCAACTTCTGCTTCTTGCGTTAAAGGTTTAGCAGCAGTTTGTTTTTCTTCTTGTGGTTGTGGCTTCTCTTTTTTGACCTTTGAAAGATCCTCTAAGAGTTTCTTTTTAGTCTCTGTTTCATATGTCTTATAGGTCTGGGCTATTGGATTTTGACTACTTCCCATATCATTCTGTCCTAAAAAATACCCAAATGCCACCAAAGATATCATCAAAAACACCCCCAGAACAATAAAGAGACTTTGTTTGAAAGTAGAACCTTTTGTACTCTTTTTGCCTCTGCTTTTACTTGATGGTGTTTTTCTGATAGAAGATCTGGTATTTGTTTTTTTAGGTTGCGTTGCCATATTGTCCACTAATGTTTAAATTTGAGCTATTGTAACAAAGATGCATTAAGAATGGGATATAAAATTTTACGTGTTTCGAGAAAAAGATAAAGAAATAAAACTAACTAAAGATTTTTAGTAAGTTGTGTTAGATTTTGTTGTTTGAGTAAAGGAGGATTTTTGTTGAGTTGTACTTAGCTTTGAATGTGTTTGAGTAAGTAGCTGACCGCACCCATCATTCAAAGATGAGTGCAAATCAATAAAAAGATTAGTTAGTTTCTTGGTCTACGATTTTGTTTGCTGAAATCCATGGCATCATTTCACGAAGTTTATTACCAGTTTTAGTAATTAACTTTTCTTTATCGTTGTTACGCTCAGCATTCATACGAGGATAACCTGCCTGACCTTCAAGGATGAAGTCTTTAGCAAATCTACCATCTTGGATCTCTTTTAAGATGTCTTTCATCGCTTGTTTTGACTGCTCATTGATAACTCTTTTACCAGAAACATAATCACCATACTCAGCTGTGTTAGAGATAGAGTATCTCATGTCAGCAATTCCACCTTCGAACATAAGGTCAACGATAAGCTTAAGCTCATGAAGACATTCAAAATATGCAAGTTCAGGAGCATAACCAGCTTCTGTTAAAGTTTCGAAACCAGCCTGTACAAGTGAAGCAGCTCCACCACAAAGTACAGCTTGCTCTCCAAAAAGGTCTGTTTCAGTTTCATCTTTAAATGTTGTTTCGATGATCGCTGTTCTACCACCACCGATAGCTGATGCATAAGAAAGTGCAAGTTCTTTAGTTGTACCGCTTGGATTTTGACCTACAGCGATAAGATCTGGAATACCACCACCTCTTACGAATTCAGAACGAACAGTGTGTCCTGGTGCTTTTGGTGCGATCATTGTAACGTTAATATCTGCTCTTGGAGTGATTCTTCCATAGTGAATGTTAAATCCGTGTCCAAATGCAATAGTAGCACCCTCTTTAAGGTTTGGCTCGATCTCATTTTTATAGATCTCAGCTTGATTTTCATCCGGAAGAAGGATCATAACTACATCAGCTTTTGCTGTAGCATCTGCAACGCAAAGTACTTCAAAGTTTTTAGCCGCAGCTTTTTTCCAAGAAGAACCACCTTCTCTTGCACCAATAACAACATTTACACCTGAATCTCTAAGGTTTTCTGCATGTGCGTGCCCTTGTGAACCGAAACCGATCATTGCTACTGTTTTTGACTTGATGATGTTAATATCACAATCTTTGTCATAATATACATTTAAAGTTGACATTTATTATCCTTGATGTACGAAGTACGAAAATTTTCGCGATTATAGCGAAATTATACTTATTCTTCTAAATTTAACCCACAATTGTTTTTTATGATATAATAAATATTCGTAGTTAAAAGGAGTGACTTTGATCGAATTTCTCAACGAAACTGTTTTATGGTGGCATTGGATCGTCTTTGGTGTCATATTGCTTATTTGGGATATGAGTATGGGTACATTTTTTGTCCTGGGACTTGGTGTCGCTGCAATTATTGTAGGAATAATAGACGCATTTATAGGCACATCTTTTACCGTAGAACTCACTATCTGGATGATACTCTCCATACTTGCTATCGCTGCTTGGTTTAAATGGTTCAGAGAAAATCCTGTTACAGATAGCGGACAGTCAAATTATAGACTTGATACCTTAGGTATAGTCATGGAAGATATACAACCTCACAGTCGAGGAAAAGTTACCTTTGACACACCTGTTCTTGGCAATACCTCTTGGCATGCTATATCTAAAGTGGATATAGACAAGGGCACACGTGTAAAAATCGTACAAATCAATGGACAGCTCATAGAAGTTGAACCCCTAGTTAAATCTTAAAGGAAACATTTATGGAAGCATTAAATATTGTCATCATTTTAGCCATTGCGTCTTATCGTCACCCTCTATAAAGGGTATAAACATCGTTCCACAGGGTGAAGAGTGGGTCGTAGAAAGGCTGGGGAAATTTTCTCGTACACTTAGCCCCGGACTCAATATCATCGTTCCATATATTGAATCGGTTCGTCAGCGTATTACCACAAGGGATATCATTTTGGATATCCCTCAACAAGAAGTGATCACAAAAGATAATGCTGTCATCCTTACCAATGCCGTAACATTTATACGTGTGACCAACCCGCGTGATGCCCTTTACGGAATTGAAGATTTCAGACTGGCTATCCAGCAACTGGTGATGACAACACTGCGTTCAATTCTAGGAGAAATGTCCCTTGATGAAGCTCTTTCAAACCGTGAAACCATTAAGGCAAAGCTAAAAGACTCCATAGTTGATGATGTTGCTGACTGGGGAGTTACAGTGAAATCAGTAGAGATCCAAGATATCAATCCTAGCCCTTCGATGCAAGCCTCTATGGAGAGACAGGCAGCAGCAGAGAGAGAAAGACGTGCCATTGAAACTACGGCTGAGGGTAATAAAAATGCTGCCATCTTAGAAGCAGATGGTAAACTAGAAGCAGCAAAAAGAGAAGCGCAGGCACAAATAGCCCTTGCTAATGCTTCAGCAGAAGCGATTAGACTCATCTCTGACAACATACAAGACAAAGAGCTCCCTGCCATGTTCTTACTGGGAGACAGGTATATTAATTCCCTAGAACAGATCAGTAAAAGTGATAACTCAAAATTCGTAATCTATCCTGCAGACTTACAAGGTGCAATTAAAGGTATGTTAGGAAATGTATTTAAACAATAACTAATTCATAGAACGCAGTAGACCTTATAAAGTTATTTATTTTATAAGGTCTACTGCGCATTCTTTCTTCTTTAAAGTATTCCCATAATATTATGCTATTCAACAATATACATTTACCCCTTATTTACTTTTTTTGGTTATAGTTGCGCTTAAAAAAGGAAACTGGTTGAAATCTATATCCCAATATACACTTATATTTTTTACTGCCCTATTGTTCACAGTTTTTTATAATTTATCATTTTTTAAAAATGTTATAGATGTTTACTCTTTCAATAGTTCAAACTTCCATTATATATTTTCTATAGCATTCTTATTAATTAGTTTTATTGTTTTTTTATTGACACTGTTCAGTTCTAAATACACGACAAAATTTATTTTAATCTTAACACTTGTTGTTTCTTCATTTACAGCATATTTTATGGATAGTTATCATGTAGTTATCGATGATAGTATGATTAGAAATACAATGCAGACAGATCTTAGCGAATCATCCGATCTATTTAGTATGAAGCTTGTATTGTATGTAGTTTTATTGGGCTTGTTACCATCTTATTTTGTATATAAAGCAAATATACACTATATGCCATTAAAAAAAGAGATATTTTCGAAACTAAAAACCCTGTCTTTATCGCTTGCAGTCATATTGGTCATTCTTTTTTCTTTTAGTAAGTTTTATACATCATTTTTCAGAGAACATAAACCCCTTAGACACCATGTAAATCCCGTTTTCTGGATCTATAGTATAGGTAAGTATATTAATAAGACCTACTACAGTGGTCCTATTGTATTAAAGAAATTAGGAAGTGATGCAAAAATAATTCAAGAGGACAATGATAAAAAAGAATTGATTATAATGGTTGTAGGTGAAGCTGCAAGGGCAGATAGGTTTTCATTAAACGGTTATGAAAAAGAGACAACCCCTCTTCTTAAAAAAGAAGAGATAATTAACTTCTCAAATATGTATTCATGTGGCACTTCAACAGCAGACTCTGTTCCCTGTATGTTTTCTGTATATGATAGATCAGACTATAATTACAAAAAAGGCATATCAACTGAAAATGTCATAGATGTTCTAAAACATACAAAGAATGTAAATATTTTATGGAGAGATAACAATTCTGATTCAAAAGGTGTAGCCCTTAGAGTTGATTATGAAGATTTCAGAACAGCTAAAACAAATACCATATGTGATGATGAGTGTAGAGATGAAGGTATGATAGTAGGGCTTGATAAATATATCAAACAACATAAAGGTAAAAACATTTTAATAGTATTGCATCAAATGGGAAATCATGGTCCAGCATATTATAAACGATACCCAAAAGAGTTCGAAAAATTTACACCTGTTTGTAAAACAAATCAACTCGAAGAGTGCACACAGGAAGAAGTCAGTAATGCTTATGATAACGCAATTCTATATACTGATTATTTCTTATCAAAGGTTATAAACTTTTTAAAACCATATTCTAAAGAGCATAAAACTGCTATGCTTTACATGAGTGACCATGGAGAAAGCTTGGGTGAAAATGGACTTTATTTACATGGGCTTCCATATTTTATGGCTCCTGATGAACAAAAACACATAGGTTCACTTGTGTGGTTCGGAGGAGAAGATATGGATAGGAAAAAGCTATTATCGTGTAGCGATAAAGAACTTTCACAAGATAATCTATTTCACACTCTTTTAGGACTATTCGGAGTAGAATGTAATATTTATAAAGAAAATATGGATATTTTTCATACTGCAAGAAAAAAATGATAATCAAATATTGATTATTATCAGACCATTATTCTATTTTGGTCTGTCTGAAAAAAGTCAACCCTTATGGTCTGACATATTGTATAATAAAATAACTCACTTCGAGAAATGCTGATAGTCCTTTACTCCAGGCCAATCACCACCCCACTCCCAACCATATTTTTTAAATAGTTGCACTGCTTTATCATTTTTCAATAACACTGCTTTATCTGCATTGGTCAGAACTTTTATGTACCCTTTTTCGATAAATTTCAGATGCTTTGTGTGAGATATAGCCTTTTCTCGAAATATAAGGATTTTCTATAGGATTGATATCTATGGCTTTCCCGTAAGAGTGTTTAGACCATTTTTTACTGCCTGTTGCTTTACGGCAATTAAAGGCTGAAGTATTGTCTGACTCTATGGATTGCCAATCATTCCCTTTATAGTCACTCACTAACTTCATTTTCCTGATAGGATACCCCGTATTATAAAGCACTTCAAAAATCTCTACTAACTCATCAGAGACCTCTTTATGGACTACGAGCTCACCCATCTTATCTTCACCACTGAAGTTGATATATTTTACACGAAGATACCGAAGATCATTTAAAGAAACGGGACACCCTTTTCTCCATGAGTTACCTTTTATCATACGATTTTTTATTTCTACTCCAATAGGAGAAATACTTGAACGGTATTCTGCTAAGATAGTCGAAGTCAATATGCATGTAACTACTATTATTTTTGCATGACTTAGCATTGGATGCCCCTATATTGAATTTCACATAAATCAGAACATTATTTAGTGCACTGCATTTTAATGTTTATGATATTTGGATTATAACATAGCCTGTGATTTACCTTCGGTTTGTATCTGTATGCTATATTAATAATAAAAATAGCTACTATAAGGATAAAGAACACAATGGAACAATTTAAAACCTATGCGCTTATGACAGGGCTTACTTTACTGTTTATCTGGTTTGGCGGTATGATAGCGGGACAGACAGGTATGATCATTGCTTTTATCGCTGCAGCGGGGATGAACTTTTATGCCTATTACTATAGTGATACACAAGTGTTGAAACATTATCATGCGATACCCGTAGACCATAACTCTGCTACAGGACTCTATGAGATCGTAGAGAGACTTACACATCGTGCAAATCTACCGATGCCTGCACTCTACATCATACCTGAAGCACAGCCCAATGCATTTGCAACAGGTAGAAATTATGAACATGCCGCCGTTGCTGTCACGGAGGGTCTTTTAGACCTAATGACAGAAGAAGAAGTAGAAGCTGTCATCGCCCATGAGCTCAGTCACATCAAACACTACGATATGCTCATCGGTACAGTAACTGCTACCATCGCAGGGGCTATAGCCATGTTGGCACAGTTTGGTATGTTCTTTGGTGGAGACCGAGATAGACCTACCAATCCTATTGTGATGATCGCATTAATGATTATCATGCCACTTGCTGCAACAGTGATACAAATGACAGTAAGCCGTAACCGTGAATTTATGGCGGACGAAGGAGCGGCTAGGATGACAGGTCATCCTGAATGGCTACAGAGTGCTTTGGCCAAACTAGACAATTATGCCCGAGGAACCATCATGCATGATGCTGACCCTCAAACAGCACATATGTTTATCATAAACCCTTTTACCGGTAAAGATATGTCACTTAAACAACTCTTCAGTACACACCCAAGTACAGAACAAAGAATAGAGAGACTTGAAGCGTTAAAGTAATATAATAACTCTTAATGAAAGTGACAGAACAGTTTACTTTACATACCATTTAAGAGAGTCTTTAACCATGTCCCCATTTGCCATACAACTTATCAACGGATGTCTGATTTCAGACATCGAACAAGAAGACCAGAACAGTTTTCAGGCACTGCAGCAATTGGGTGCAGTAGAAGAGGTAGATGGACTATGGAAACTGAAGTCTATCTATCGTGTAGGAAGACTCTACATAGGTAAAGACGGTAAAGGCTATGTTGAAGCAGAGTTCAAAGAACAAAGAGATCTGCTTATAGAACCTGATGATCTTTGGGGTGCAAAGCATGGTGATGTGGTCGTTGCCAAACGTATCATCGCCAGACGTGGACGTGCCAGCGGTAAAGTGCAACTGATTATAGAAAAAGCACATCTTTTTACGATTGCCTATACCCACAGAGATGAATCAGATAATTTTCTTATACTCAACATCCGTACAGGAGAACCTACCCATGCTGTCATGGAAGGAATGGATTTAAAGGCATTCAAACTGGGTACGGTATTGAAAGTAGATGTTGATACAGACAAAGTCCTTGAAGTCATGGGAACCCTGGATGACCCTAAAGTTGATGAGAAGATCTCACTCGCACTCTATGAACGTGAAGATGAATTCCCTCAAGTATGTCTGAAAGATGCACTGGATGTTGAGCTGGAAGTCACCAAAGAAGAACATCCTGATCGTGTAGACCTTACCCATCTGGATTTTTGTACCATTGACCCGGTCACTGCAAAAGATTTTGATGATGCCATCTATTTTGATATGGAAACCTATACACTCTATGTTGCCATTGCAGATGTAAGCCACTATGTCCCTTTCTTTACCAACATAGACAAAGAGGCAAAAAAAAGAGGGTTCACCACCTATCTGCCACATAAGTCTTTCCCTATGCTCCCACGTGAACTGAGTGAAAACATCTGTTCACTCAAACCTCAAGTAGATAGACTTGGCATTTGTTTCAAAGATAGAACTGGACAAAGCTACACTAAAACCATTGAATGAAGAATTCTTTGAAGCGATCATTCACTCAAAACACCGTTTTAATTATGATACTGTAGATGGTATACTGGAAAATCCTACAAAAGAGCAAACAGCTACTATAACCCAGATCTTAACATGGTTGCTTCCTCTACAAAAAATAACAGTTAGGTTGCATCATGAACGACTTAAACACGGTTTTGATTTTAGATCTGAAGAGACCAAACTCACGATTGATGCTGAACACTTACTGGTAAATACACAGATAGAAACAGGAACTCCTTCACACTCACTGATAGAAGAGTGTATGCTTTTAGCTAACCAGGCAGCTGCTAAACGTTTTACAGGTGAAGGTGACAGTATATTTCGTATACATGAACCACCTCAACTTACCAAAATAGAAGCTTTACTTTCTGAACTTGCCGCCATTGGTCTTTATGTAGAAGAGTATGAAGATTCTCCTTCTCTTATACGTGCCATACAAAAAGAAGCAGAAAAGATGAACCTTTCCTCAGAAGTAGATGCTATGGTCATCAAATCTTTACGACGTGCAAGCTACTCAGCACATAATGTAGGACACTTTGGATTGGGCTTTAGCCACTATAGCCACTTTACTTCACCTATACGTAGATACTCTGACCTGATTCTGCACCGTCTCATCAAGACCCAACTACGTGATGAAGTAGAAGAAGCAAACTACCTGCTGCGAAACATAGAACCACTCTGTGCGAGAGTAAGTGAACTGGAAAGAGAAGCGACCAAAGCAGAATGGGACTTTAGAGACCGTAAATTTGCACGCTGGGCAGCAGAACACCTAGGTGAGATCTTTGAAGCAGAGGTCATAGAGGTAGAAGAGAGTGCCAAAGCTGTACTTGTGGGTGAGATCAAAGGTGTTACGGTTCATCTCAGAGGTGATAACGTCATGCTTTTTGATAAGATAAAAGTCAAAATAAACGAAGTAAATATAGCACAGGCTTTCATCATGGTTGAATTTGTCGAAAAGTTAAGTAAAGATGAGATGGAGTTAGCCTAATGTATCAAAGAGAATTTGACCAGAAACTTAAACAGACTTTACCTAAGGCTGTTCTGTTTTATGGTGAAAATGACTATCTCATTGATCATTACATTGATCTCTATATCAAAAGGACAGATGCAAAAGAGAGTATGCTTAGTCTCTATCATGATGAGTGGAACTTTGAACAGGCAAAAAATTTTCTTTCTCAAACTTCTCTCTTTGGCGGTACAAACCTTGTAGTGGTCAAACATGATAAAAAGATACCCAAAAAAGAACTGGATATCCTTATAGAACTTGCCAACAAAAATGAAGACAACTATTTCCTCTATGGATATTCCGGTGCAGCCAAAGATGCAAAAAGTATGCAATCCTCCTTTACTGAAAAAAAAGGTGCTGTATGGGTACGATTTTTCGAGCCAAACATACGTGACGGTATAGCTATGCTACAACAAAAAGCACAACAGATACAGCTTGACATAGACCATTATGCCCTTCAGCATCTAATGCTTTTACTTAATAACAACCTGGCTCTTTGTGCCAATGAACTAAATAAGCTTGCCATACTGGGCATGAAAGTCACTAGTAAAGATATCGATAGGCTTGTATACTCTACTGCACCTCTAGCAACAGAGCAGTTACTCATAGACCTCTTTAACAAAAAACCTATTACCGCAACCATTACCAAACTGCTTGATCTAGGTGAAGATGAAGCCTCTCTGCTTCGCTCTACACAATATTTTGTCAATCAGATCTTCCTTTTCCATGCGTATATCAAACTCCATGGTCACGTAGATTCTGCTGCCATTCTTGGGTATAAGCTACCTAAACAGATAGAAGAACAAAAAGCACAGTTAGCCTTACGTGTAAAATCTGCTGCACTTCTTAAGATATTCGAACATTTACTGGAAAGTGAAATACTCATCAAACAAGCCCCTACAACGCAAAAAGAGGTATTGGTTTACAGTATGTTGATCAAATTGCAGGGATATCTGTAAAATAATTTTATTTTTATATTGAAAAGTTTAAATAATATTTGTCGAAGATTTTTGATAGTGTGTACTTAGATTTAAGGGTTTGAGTAAAAGAAGCTACATATTAGTAGCTGACTGCACTCATCCTTTAAAGGTGAGTGCAAAATATCGAAAAGGTTGACGACTATGAGAACATTTCTCTCATTACACCACCAAACCACTCTCTAGTAGCTGTAGCAGTACCCTTAGATCTGAATTTACCACCACCATCTTTTGGTTTAGGAACACTTCCTGCACTTCCAAGATTACCACTTGGGTCTGCTGTAAATGTGTGTGTTACCATGATCGCTTCTTCTGGTTTACCACCTACCATTGAGAAACATACGTTTGCTGCATTTGCAGGAAGACCCTCTTTAGGATCAGACACTTTTCCATTAAGCTGATTAGCGATTTGACCTGCCGCTCTGTGTGCACTCCAGATAGCTGTTTGTCCACTTGGTGGTATACCATGTGTTACTGCATCACCAATTACATAAATGTTCGAATCAGTTTTAGATTTGAAGCTATAACCATCCATCATTGCATACCCTGCACCATTTACTTCGATACCAGCCATTGCAACTACCGGTGAACATTTATTAACAGGCATAAGGTTACACACCTCATACTTCTCAGTTTTAACTACACCTTTTTCATCATCAGCATCTGCAAACTCTTTATATGTAATTGTTTTAGCTGCCACATCAACATCAACGACTTCAGTCAAACCTTTATATTCAATGATGTCTGCAAATAGATCATTCCAAGATTCTATAAATGCTGCACCCTTGGCAAATTGACCAGCTCTTGTATCAAGAACAATTACTTTCCCTTTGATACCTTCATTTTTGATGTAGTTTGCAATCATAGCTGTTCTCTCATATGGTGCTGGAGGACATCTGTACTTTCCTTTTGCAGGTGGTACGATGATTACGTTACCATCATCCATGTTGTCAAGTTGTCTCTTCAATGCAATATGCTCATTACCCGGAATCAAACCAGCTGGACAAGCTTGAGAAACTTCTGCAATTTTTTCTGCTGACCATGTTGGGAATTGTCCTTCATAATCATATGCAATACCTGGAGAAAGTACAAGAATATCATATGCAATATCACCAGTTGTCGTTGTAACAGTTTTTGCCTTTCTATCGATTGCAGTTACTGTTGCATTTACAAAACTATAATCATGTTTCGCAGATGGCTGATAATAATCACCAACAAAAGTATCCAACGTTACGCCATCAAGTCCACCTAGTAGTGTATTAGAGAAAGGGCATGCCATAAAGATATTATTTTTTTCAATTACAGTTACTTCAATACTCTTATCTTTCTTTTTAAGTGCTTTGGCCATAGTAAGTCCACCAAAACCTCCACCTACGATTACTACTGATTTACCTGTAGTTTTTTTAGCAGCTGCTTTTTTTTCACTCGCTACTGCGATGCTTGGCATTGCTGCAGCCGCTGCAGCTACACCAGCCAATTTAAACGTATCTCTTCTATTCATTGCCATAATGTCTCCTATTAGAATTGTATTGTTAATCTCTTTATATAATATAAAGTAATTAAATTATGACAAAAAGTTGCATCTTATCTCAATTATTTTGAATGTATTTATGAATTATTTTGAAGATGTAACAAAACGGTACAAGGTTTTTTTTAAGTAATAACTATAAGATATGATGTGGTTTATCATACCTTATATGACGTATTTAGGCCTGGATAAGTTCGGCAGTGAAGTTCTTAAGTGGTTGTACTTTTGTCTCTTCTTTGACAAGCTTGTTTGCACCTCTTCTTCCATACACTTTTTTAAGATCTTGTTTAAATGCATCGAAGAAGGCTTGGAATTTCTCTGGCCCAAGTACAGCAACTGCCCAGATATTATCATCAGCATCAATTTCAAGGATAATAGAAGCCAAACCTTGATTTGCCGGTCCACCTACCACTTTCCCACCTTGTTTTGGATCATAAGCAGCAAGATGTGAAGAACAGACAAAAATACCCGGCTTTTCATAGGCTAATGTTTTTCCTGTAGTCGGCACATACTGGAACATGGTCATTGCAGCTGTAGGATGCGTTAATTGATGCGCACAGATAGCAGAATAAGCAACAAGTGTTCCTTTTTCTCCTACACCACCTCTATAAACATATTCCGTTCCATCTTCTGCTTTAAGTTTTATGTCTTTTTGAGCAGGCTCTGGAAGATCGACCATGATAGCAGGAGTTGCTGCGTGTGGGTACATAAAAATATAGTTCTCTTCTTTCACTAACGATTTAGATTTAAGCGGATTACCTTCTGCGTCTTTAAGCTGAACTTTTTCAAATGTTTGAAATAGACTTCCATCTTCCGCATATAGTTTTTGCGTTATTAATGATGGTGTAATTGCTACTGCCATTGCCGATGTCGCTGATAAGCGTAAAAAATTTCTTCTTTCCATAAATAAAACCTTTTTTAATAAATTAACTTAATTTTATACTACAAGAAAATTGATTAAAATTAAAAGACAGTTGTAAAATATATTGAGAAATTTTATCAAAAGTATCACAGGGTGCAAAGACCCCATGAAAAATTAATTTTCCAATTTCCAGTAGAATTTAGAAATTATAAGAAGCAATTAGACGAAGCGTATCAATTTCACGACCTTTATAGAATGGTTGTCCAACTACTGCAGGAGTTACTGTATTATCTTGATCGTTCGTAAGTATCGTTGTATAGATAGCTGTTAAACCAACTGGACCAATTTTTGTACTTGCTGAAAAATCTAATCCATCGATAGTTTCACCATACACATCTTCAGCGTTGATATATGCTGCTGCCAATTTTACATCTGCAAGTGATCCTGAGGCACCAATTTTAAACGTATCAACACCTGGTGCAGTAAGAACGCCATCAAAATAGATAGAAGCTAGACCAGTATAAATACTTGTTTTATCCGCTGTAGATAGGTTTGCAAAACCCGAAATAACCATCGTCATCTGCCGATGAATAAGCTCCGTACACATTCACACCGGCTACATCTGCCGCAACTTTTACTGCCCAAATACTTGAATTATCAGCATTCTCAGGAGTCATAGCTGCATATTGACCGCCCAATGTAAACATATCCATCACTTTTGTATCTGCCTGGATCCAATAAGCATCAGTTTGTTCTGTTATAACTGAGGTTATTGATTTATCTTGCATACTATAATACCAAGCCTGAATTGCCGTATTCTCAATAGATTTATTTACAGCACCTACTAAAAACACGCCACCATGAAGATCCGTAAAGTCATTCATATTTACAGTTCGTCCCGGACTTCCTGCAACAAGACCTCCACCTTCAGTAGCACCGACACCATGACCATTATGTCTATCTACGTATGCTGCAAGTAGTGTGGTTTGAGGCAAATCTGTATTTGTCAATGTCAGTGCTTCAAATGTATTGTAAGCCAAATTCCATTTTTCTGTAGATAGTAACGGTGTATTAAGTTCCATACGTCCCACTTTAGCTACTGTATTACCAAATGTTCCCTCTATCCAAATTTGGCTAAGGTTAGCAGCTTCGCTTAAACGTCCACTAAAATCAGTATCAAAACCTGTACCACCAAACGGCGCATTGATCATATTGTCATTAAAAAGATCACCGCCAAGTCCCAAAGAACCATAAAATTGTCCTTCTACTCCTGCTCGCACGTTTGAAAGCAATCCACCTGTCATTCCAAGACGTCCACTAACTCCACCTGCAGATGCAGCATTGTATGGGGATACTCCCACAACTTCCTGGTTACCTGATTCAAATAGACCCGTTTCGGCTAATTCACCAGTATAAAGCTCAAGATCTGTTGTTTGATAGATCGCTTTAATATCAGCAGTCAGTTCCCATTTTGAAGCTTCTTGAACAGGTGCTTCTACTACTGGCTCAACTGGAGCAATATCTCCGCCAGCCATAATCATTGTCGATGCTGCTACTGACAGCAGTAATGTTTTTTTCATTGTAATCTCCCGTTACAAAATCATTTTTAATAATGATTTTTTGAATTTTTTATTAACTTTAAATTAATAAAGCAAAATCATAATGACATACTATTCTTATAATTCAACATTATTTATTATGAACTTAATAAATAAATTTGCATATGTAACAAAATTAGACACAAAGATATTCTAATTTAGAAAAGCTAAAGGAGCATGTTTAATAATCTCTACTGAATCTTTTGACAATGACAATAGTGTATTCGTATCTGTTTATAGCAGTTTGCTTTCAGATTATTTTTTCGAACATTCAATCAACTTTCATTGAATGGGTTCTGCATCTGAAATGGAGTACTGTTTCAAACCTTTGAAACTACCTTATTAGCCTCTAACATGTTGATGTCTAGCACAATAAAAAACTAAGGAATATTTTGGTAATATAATGCTTCCAAAATTCTTGCTCATTTTTGGACAGCTAAACTGACACTAAATGTTTGTTTACAGCTGTATACATGGGCTATTAAACCAAAAGGAGACAATATGACTTGTTATGAAACACTGTTTGTAGTTAAACCTACACTTACAGAAGAAGAGATTGCAGCACAGATTGCAAAAATAAAAGATGTTCTGGCTAAAGAGGGTGCTGAATTAGTTGGTACAAATGATATGGGTATGAGAAAACTTGCATACCAAGTAGAAAAACACAATAGAGGTTACTATACTGTTCTTTTCTATAAAGCAGCAGGTGCAACTATTCAAGAACTTGAGAGAAACCTTAAGATCAACGAAGATATCATTAAGTTTTTAACTGTGAAATATACTAAAAACAAAGAGATCGCACAATTTGATAAACTTGTGGCAGAAGCGAACAAAGGCGCTACTCCTGCAGCAGAGACAAAAGCACCTGAAGCAGAAGCAACAGAAGCATAATCAACCATAGATTAGGAGCAACCTTATGTACAACAAGATTATTTTAGCGGGAAACCTCACTAGAGATATTGAGATTAAATATACACCGAGTGGAAGTGCCATTGGCAATACTGCCATCGCAACTTCACGTAAATTCAAATCTGCAACTGGTGAACAAAAAGAAGAAGTACTTTTCATAGACCTTACTTTTTTTGGTAGAACTGCTGAAATTGCAAATCAGTACTTACGTAAAGGTAGCAAAGTTTTAGTAGATGGAAGATTGAAGCTAGATCAGTGGACAGCACAAGATGGAAGCAAAAGAAGTAGACACTCAGTAACAGTGGAAAGCCTTCAAATGCTAGGAGGAAAAGACGAAGCAGCACCTATGGGTGATAATGGCTACGGTCAAAGTGGATCAGAGTATAATGCTCCATCAAATGACAGCTATAGCCATCCTGCACAGTCTGCTCCAAAAGCTGCACCACAACCTACGTCAAACATTCCAGAAATTGACATCAATGAAGATGAAATACCATTTTAGGAGAACACCATGGCAGAAAGAAGAAAATTTAAAAAAAGATTTTGTAAATATTGTGAATTAAAAGTAGACTTATATAGACTACAAAGATTTAGGACAACTTAAATTTTCACTAAGTGAGAGATTTAAAATTATGCCAAGAAGACTTACTGGTAACTGTAAAAGACACCAAGAGCTTGTAACAGGCGCAATCAAAAGAGCTAGACAAACAGCACTTATTCCTTATATCGTAGATAGAAAGAATGTTGTTGAAAATCCATTTGAAAACGTAAAATAGGTTTAAACCTGTCTTACACAAAGTCCATCGTTAATGATGGACTTCATATTCAAAACCTATTCCTTCTTTACACTTTTCTCAATACGAGAAAGACTTTATCAGCTTCATCAAAACCATAGAGATTGACATCATCACTTTGTACCAGTTCTAAACCACTTAACATCACAATATCATCTAGTAGTATGATAATATTGTTTAATTGTCTCTTGAGACTTTTTAAAACTGTTTCCCTCTTTTTCAAAAAGTGTGAATTCAGCACTATATTCACCCTTCTTCAAAGTCACTGTCCACTGTTAAAAATCTCTCTTCATCATCTACAATATAAGAACCTACTGCTACATTTTCAAAACCATACAGAGTGTTGATGTCACAAAGAAAATATCCTCCATCATTCAGATGCTCTTTTACACACTCTAAAAAATGTGCTAATTGCTTTTTATCTAAGATAGTTCAACATATCAAATACCGCTGTTATTACATCATAATGACCATTTAGATCACATAGGTCTATACACTGTGCATCATAGCCCTGTTCAAGTGTTTTTGAGACCATAAGAGGACTAAGATCTATCCCTTTAACTTGAGGGATCTTCAATGCCCCTTGTATTTGGCGTAAAAAATCTCCAGAACCGCACCCTACATCCAAAAGGGTATCAAAGTCTATAGAATTTAAAAAAAGGAGGTAATGTGCATAGAGACTTGGAGCAGCCTCTTTAACACCAAGAAGATCCTCTACTTTTGCATAAAGGTCAAGAGAGTCTGCAGTAGAATTAGCCACGGCTTTCTACAACTTCTTTTATCTTTTCATATAGAGAAAGTATCTCTTCCTTCTTTGCATAAAAACTATTTTTATTTGAGATAAGATGTGCAGAAGAATCCATAATATCTTCTGCCACTTTCAATCCATTTTCTCTCATCGTTGAGCCTGTTTCTACAATATCAACAATAGCATCTGCCAAACCTACAAGAGGTGCCAATTCTATTGAACCGTAAAGCTTAACCACTTCTACCCCTACTGCTTTATTTGCAAAATAGTTTTTAGTGATATTTACCATCTTTGTAGCAACCTTGATATGAGGACGTGACCAGTCAAGTTCATCTTCGTTCTTAATACCGATAGCCACTTTACACTTACCCAACTGCATATCAAGAAGCTGGATAATATCCAACTCTTTTTCAGTAATTACATCAAGCCCTACAACACCAATGTCTGCTGCACCATGTTCTACATAAGTCGGAACATCTTGATTACGTACATTTAAAAAACGAAAATCACCCATATCCAAAATGAGTTCTCTACCTTCAAACTTAAATTCTCCACCGAAAATTTCAGCAAATATTTCAAGTGTTTGTTCTGCTATTCTTCCCTTTGGAAGTGCTACTGTTAACATATCTCTGATTCCTTAATCACTTTTCGCATCCCATCAAATACCAGCATTTCGTCATAAGTGGCTTCATCAAAAAAACTTGACAGAAGTTTTCCGTCTCCACCTGTAAAATACAGCTTTTTACCATTACTATGCTTATCTATGAGTGCTTTTATAGACGCGATTATACCATAGCTTATCCCATCTTTAGTTGTTGTAGGTAATCTCTCTAAGGATATAGTCTCATTCAACTCTGTATTCAAAACTGGAGAAATGGAGCTATAAGCATCTAGCATCGCTTTCAAACCGGGTAAAATAAATCCACCCATATACTCACCATTTTTCATAATATCAACCGTAATTGCAGAACCAGCATCCACAAAAACACCATTTTTATGACTCAAACACAATGCCTTTCTATCAACACCCATTGTTTCATACGCACCCTGTAATTGAATCTCTTTGGAGATATTTTTCCACAAGTGTATATTTTCTATGGTACTGTCCAATTGCTGCTTGACTGAAATATAACAAAGCGCTTCTTTACTATATTTACGGATAGCCTCTTCATAAGACAAATGCTCTATCTCTCTTCCATTGTAAATATGAAAATAGGTGTTTCCAATATCTGCTAAGTAACACTTGTCTTCATCCTGGTCATGCCATACCTTCCATCCATTCTCTTCTAGCATTGCTTTAGCATGAGAACACAATGGTGCTTTGATAATGATGTATTTTTTAGTGATCTTACTGTCAATATACTGTTCTAATTTTTCATGTAAAAGCATCAACTCATCTGCTTCTTTTCGAAGTACCCTGCTCTTTTTTTTCAACTTCCATGACAAGTGCATAATACCCCTTTAGATCAACGCCCAAATAGAGTGAAACTTTTTTACGAGAACCCAATTCTTTGGGCATGATCTCTTGAAGAGATTTAAAAATAATATTTTTATGGTTTAAATACTCAACCAGTGCTTTCATGATACTCCTTTTAACGGATGATAACTCTTCATTGTATCTGCCAAATTCTGCTTTTGTATATGCGTATAGATCTGAGTGGTCTCCAGAGAACTATGTCCTAACAACTCTTGTACCACACGTAGATCTGCTCCACCAATAATCAAGAGAAGAAGCAAATGAATGTCTCAATACATGTGGTGAAACACCTAAATACTTTTTCACTATTTTATATGCAGAGATACGACTTAGCAGATCACCTTTGTAATTTAGCCAAATATAACTACTGGCCATATCCTGTTCCTGCATATACATCTCCAATGCCTCAATAGCTATAGGTGCAAGAGGAACAATACGTTCTTTTTCCCCTTTGGCAAAACGTATCTTCAGCCATCCATCTACAATATCACTGCGCTGTACATTCAATGCTTCAGAAATACGACATCCACTTGCATATAAAAACAATATAAGTGCATAATCACGTAATCCCATCACTTTACTTCTGTCAATATTTTTTAAGCCTTGCAGGATCTCATCACTGCTCATATATTTGGGTAGATTCTTGGGTACTTTTGCCATAGGGATCTTAATTTTTTCATGTCTAAAATCCTGTTTATGACAAAAATGAAAAAATGTATTGATAGAAGAGAGTTTTCTGTTTAACGTTCTTTTATTTTCAAAAGTAGCTAAAAATTTTAATATATCTGTCGTATCAAGTTTAGTCAGTGTTTTTTGACTCAACTCTTCTAATTGGGTAAGGTCACCCAGATAAGAAGAGATAGTAAGTGTATCCAGTGCCTTTGTGACACTTAGATACTCTTCAAAAGCTATCAGTAGATCACTCATAACCTAATTTAGATAATTCAATAACATCACCATCTTTATAGAGCTTTGTTCCTGCAATAAATGCCGGTTCATCTACTTCTCCAAGATCATAGATCTTATGTTTTGTCAAAGCACTATTCATAACGATAAGTGAACCTCCTTGATCTAAACCATATACTCTACCATTAAAGGCTGTACCTACAGCATAAGTGTGCAAATTTATACTTTGATTCTCCTACTTTCTCAAGATCGCTATTCAAAGCAATAATTTCTCCCTCTTTTGTAAAGAGATAGATGATACCATTATCATATGCAACTTCAGAGATATTTGCTTTATACTCTCTTTGCCCGCCATTACCTAATGTAATCAGTTTTTTTGGTGTTGCAGCGATCATAGTATTACCCTTACGAGACAAGTAGATAACATTATTAAATACTTTTTCGTACTAGAGATATAGACTACTTTTGCATTTTCAGTATCTGCTATATTTACAATAATGAGTTTTCCGTCAAGCATAGGCATAACTACTAGATTATCAATAAAGATCGGACTTGCTGCTCTTGTATCGATGGCAAATGTTGTCTCAGAACGACTTTCAACCACTTTTTTATTGTCTGCCATTTGATAGATACCAAAGGTATTACTGTTAAGAATATATGCAATCACACCATTTTTAATTGTTGCAGAAACAACAGGTACTATTTAAAGAAACTGCACGTACAGCTTCTTTCGTTTTTTTATCAATGATCTTTAAAATACCCTCAGCATTTGCTAGCCAAGACATACTTTTCATTTTCATTTAAAAATCTATACCCTTCACCAAGATTGATGCTGCTTACACCCGCTTTACCAACGTATTGACCACTTTTAAGTGTTCCACCATCACGGCTAATATCACTCATACTTCCACCATATGAAGTTGAAGCACTTGATGCTGAAAATGTTTGTTCTGGTTCAAAATATTTTTTACTGCTACATCCTGAAAAAAATAATGCTGCTATGGTAAATGTAATAAGTGACAACAGCTTTCATTAATTTGCCTTTATGGTAGAGTGTCTAAGGAACTCTGTAACAACTGAAAGAGCTGAACGTTCATCTATAAGTTCCAATTTATTCTGAGCCATTTTTACATCACCTGCAACAATAGCCAAATATGCTTCTTCAAACAGTGCCATCTCATTATAGAGTTTTGAATCCACAGGTTTTTTATTGAGTACACCTGCAGTATAAGCACTTGCATCTGCGATCACGCTATTCTTACTTGTAGCCAAAGACTCTAATGCTTTTATATCTTCTTTTTTCACTGCTTGTGCATAGCTATAAAGTTCAAAAAGTGCCGGGTTGTTCTCTTTAAGTACCTTAAGTGCATTTGCATCATCACTTTTAGTTTGTAATGTTAAGAATGCTTCATTTGCTTTTACAAGTTTTGCTTCATGCATTGCATCATCTACTGCCTGACCACCAAAAAATAAAATAAGTGCTGCAGCAACACCCCATAATTGAAACTTGTATTTTTTGTAAAGTGATTCTAGTTTAAAAGCACTCTCAAGTACCTTTTCATCACCACTTAACTCTTTTTTTACATAATTCACATCATCTTTAATGCTCACGTAATTCTCCTGCAACATTTTAATGCTTATATTATACCCTTTGGAGTTAAAAGAGGGGTTATAGTTCGACGACTGTAATTCCTAAGTTTCCAGGCATTCTATAGAATTTCTGAATTTTAGGATGTTTTTTAAGATATTCACTTACCAATTTTGATAACACACCTCCACCTGTACCGTGAATTATCTGTACTTCATGCAATCCGTTCACCAGTGCATCTGAGAGAAACTTATCTACCGTATCTATGGCTTCATCTGCATACATACCTAGTAGTTTTACAGACACAGCTGCCCCTGACTTTTCAACATTTACCTTCACCTCTTTGGCTTTAGGTTTTACTTCTGATCTGAGGTGTATCTCCTCTTCTTTTAAGTTGTCCCAGAGGTACTCTCATTTTCAAACCATCTACGATGATCGTAGCATCTTTTCCTCGAATACCAAGTATCTCACCTTTATGAGAACGATACTTCACTTTATCGCCTTCTTTCAGTGGTATTTCATCTGCTAATTTCACTCTCTTTTTGTTTAAAGTCTTTACGTTGATGTGCCACATTAAGCAGACGTCTACCCTCGGTTGACTCTTGTGCCTTTAAGGCTTCTCTTGCTTTTTTAGTCGCTGCATTATAACGATTTTCAAGTGTCGCGATCGCTTTTCTATGACTCTCCTGAAGCTTTACTTCTTCATCCAGAAGCTTTTGTTTTTGTCTCTCTACAGACTTGAGTTCATCATCTATCTTTAGCGATTTTCATACGCATTTCACGTTCAAGTGAAGTAGATTTTTCTATCAGTTCATTGAGATTTTCTTTATCCTCTCCATAGACCTCTTTTGCTTTGTTCACGATAGCATACAGGTACCCCATACCGCTGTGCTGTTTCAAACGCATAACTCTTTCCGATACTTCCCTGTAAGAAGGTATACGTAGGCATTCTTCGTTCTTCATCGTAGAGTGCTGCGATGAGTTCTACCTCATCATCACTTGCCATCAGTGAAGCTAAACGCTTATGGTGTGTCGTCACGATAAAGGTAATACCTTTTTTTCGTAATTCATCCAACATTACACGAAACAAGCTTGCTGCTTCATCACTGTCTGTACCCAGCTCAATCTCATCTACTCCTACAATGGCATCTTCTTTATTAAATAATTTTGCAAACTCCTGCATACGTCCTGCAAAAGTAGAAATATCATTCTTCACAGATTGAGGATCGTCTATGACAGCTTCTATACTCTTATAGTGTCCCACTTCAGTTTGTGCAGCATTACATTTAAAAGGAAGTAGATACTTACTCATATAGACTGCTGAAAGCATCGACTTGAGCAGCATTGTTTTACCACCTGCATTGACTCCTGTAACGAGCATGATCTGTTTAGAAAAATCCATCGTTATGGGTACAGGGTTCTCTATAGCAGGGTGTGCAAAATCTTCTAACTTAATACGTTTTTGTTTGCTTGGTAAAATAAACTCATACTCTTTTGCTCTTGCAAAACTGACACGTGCCTGATAGTGGTCAAACCTGTCATACTCTTTGTTGATGAATGACAAGAAACGTTCCCATTTAAAAAAAATCTCCGAGATGTTTTTACAATAAGTATAGATCATCTCCTCTTTTTTACTAAGCAGTGCAGATTCTTTCTCTTTTAAATGTGAGATACTCTGGGGAATAATATAAAAAAAGCCTCCGGGGCTACGAGCAGCGACGGTAGCTTTAATGGCATTATTAAATCCTCCACGTACCAGCAATGTCTCTTCCCCACCATTGAAATGCACCTGTGTATCTACAAGATAGTCTCTTAGCTTACTGGAGTGTGCCAACTTATAGAGTGTCTCTTTGATATCTATCTTGTTTTGCTTGATAGCACGTTCAAGTTTATAGAGTTCCGGATCACGCTCAGGGTTAATGTCCCCTTCAGCCGTAAAATACCCTATGATCTCTACTGATCTCTTCAGGTATCTCTATACCCTGTATCCAAGAGATGAGCGGTTCTGTGAATCCCACTGCATTCAAGGTATTGAAATATGAGATCATAGTGACAAATGCATAGATCTCCTCGAGTGAGAGCACACCTTGCTTCTTAATGAGATTCAATTCTCTGTCTAAATTGGGTACTGCGTTTGGTATGGGAAATTGGACTTGGGACAGTGCCTGTATATAGCGATAATGCTGATTAATGTCACCCATCATCGCTACAGGTTTTTCTCTGGCTAAAAACTTTTGAAACTGCTGGATATAACCATCCAGATCTAACTTTTGTATGATGGTTTTTTCGCTACTACCCTGCGAATACATCAACTTATGCCTCTCCGCGTATCTGATAAGTAATATCCCCCGCGCCAAAGGCTGTCACAAGCCCATCACTGTATTCTCGTATCACATGACCATCTTTGATTACTTTGACCACACCATCTTCTTTAGTAACTGAGTCTGCCATAAGAAGTGTATAACGGCTGAATGCGCCTTTTAGGTCTATATCAACTTTTAACTCACCTGCAGCCCAGATAGGAAGGATCACAAGTTCATCTACCCCTTCGAAACACTCTACAAATCCTTGTAAATTATCCATCGTACGGCTGTATTTATGCGGTTGCCAGATGACATTGAGTTTTGAAAAATCACGTAAGTTTTTATAGGTTTGCAATGATTTCATCGTTACTTTTATCTCTGTTGGATGATGTCCATAGTCATCTATGACCACACACTTTTCTTGATTTTGTACAATATCGAAACGTTTTTTAATGCCTTTGTAGTGTAAAAGATTTGTCCTTATCTCTTCTAACTCTTCACCTAGTTCCAAAGCACCCAATATCGCTAATGCTGCATCTAAAGCTATATGATTTCCAAAACCGAATACTTCAAATGAACCCAGATCTAAAAGTTCAAACTTTGTATGTGGCTTACCATCCACCAAGACAAATTCTATGATTTTTTATGTCCTTGGAAGGATAGAGTTTAATGCTTTCCATCTCTAAAGAAGAGAGAAATTCATCTTCTGCATTGATCACACGTATTTTAGCCAATGATAAAAAGTTTCTATACGCATTGTAAAAACGCTCTTCATCATATCCGTAGTACTCCATATGCTCTGGTTCCACATTCGTCACGATGGCAAGATAGGGATTCGAATTCAAAAAACTCTCATCACTCTCATCTGCTTCAAAAACCACTTTATTGTTCGGGTAATTTCTTACATTTGAACCGAACTCTTTACTTATAGCACCTATAAGAGCATTAGACTCAGGTATGATGGAAGAGAGCATTGCTGACGTCGTACTCTTACCGTGTGCTCCACCCACAGCATAGACTTCTTTTTCCCCTAAAATACTTTTCAAAGACTCTTTACGCGAAAGTAATTCTATGCCCAATTCCTTTGCCTTTTGATACTCAGGATTATTAGGTCGTACTGCAGCAGAATAGATCACTCTATCCACACCTTCTACGGCATCTCCATGGTGAGGTATGGTGATCTTTGCATTAAAGTTTGTTGCCAGATCATTGGTGATCTCTGTTTGTTTAATATCTGAACCAGAGATCTTATGTCCATCATTGAAGAGAAATTTAGCCAATGCAGAGAGTCCGATACCACCGATACCGATAAAATGAATTTTTTTCACCTATTTTTCCTTTGACTCGTCCAGTACTCTGAGTTCTTCTTTGGCCTGCTTTACATGTTTTGCAAACATTGTCAGTAAAATATCTGTAGGCTGTGTAAATGTTTGAATGAAAGAATGCAAGCGGATCATGTTCATCTACTCCTTCAACATCAACAAGGTTTTCTATAAAGTCTTCAAAACTGTTTCCTGCCATCACTGCAGCTGCATGGACCATCATCGCATCTTTAAGGTCTGCATGGTCAATCGTATAGTTCAACACAAGAAAGATCTCTTTTGCACCCTTTTTATCATTCTCACTGTAACGTTGGATCCCATGCTCATATATAGCTCTAGCCGTGGCTAGATCTTCTGCATCATTCATATCAAATGACTGAGATGTAGTGAGCTTTTCTGCCAGTCTGTCAAATGCTGTGTTTACAATAAATGTAAAGATCTCATTGATCTCATCTTCGGGTGCTTCGATGATAAGCTGTGCATCTAAAAGCTGGTATCCTTTTGCAATACTCTCTTCTTCTTTACATTCGATCTCGAGCCTTTGAATATTCGCTAAAAATTCTGGGTCTTTTTTTAATTCTTCTACATGTATTTCCGGGGTTTCCATTATTGCTCCAATGCTAATTTGATTCGTTCTAATGCTTCTCTTGTCTTGTCTGCTTCATAGACAAGGGCCAGTCTTACATACCCTTGTCCTTCACCTTCTCGTCCTAAAAAGGAACCGGGAATCACTTTAAGATTATACTCTTTGATAAAGTTTTATCGTAAAGGCTATCTCATCTTCTACTTTCAGCCAAATATAAAATGTCGCTTCAGGTGTTTCTACACCTAAAACCTCTTTAGCTACTTCAAAGTTCTTTTTATACTTTTCTCTAAATACCTCAACATGCTCCTGATCTGCCCATGCAGCAGCAGCTGCATGCTGAAGTGGTAATGGTGAAGCACATCCTACATAGGTTCTGTAGACCATATACTCTTTAAGTATCTCTGCATCACCTGCAATGAAACCGGAACGAAGCCCCGGTGCGGATGAACGTTTAGAAATGGAGTTGATCACCAACACATTTTTAAAACTTTCATTTCCTACTTCTATACTTGCATTTAAAAGTGACGGAAGAGGTTCATCAAGATAAAGATCAACATAACACTCATCATTCAAAAGGACAAAGTCATGTTTAAGTGCCAACTCTACCCAACGCTTCAAATCTTCCATACGCATGACAGATGATGTAGGATTATTAGGTGAATTCAGTATCACAAAATCTGCTTTACCCAGAGCTTCCTCATCTACTTCTGGCTGAAAGTTATTGGTTTCATTAAGATTCAGATAGATCACTTCTGCTCTACATGCTTTGGCTGCACCTTCATAGATCTGATAAAAAGGGTTAGGAAAGACCATCACAGGATCTTTTACATCATGTAGTAAAAACTGCGGAAAGTTAAAAAGTACTTCTCTCGTCCCAAAAGTAGGAATGATCTGTGCATTATCAAGTGTTAAACCAAAACGCTTTTTATTATACGATCAACATCCCCTCTCTAAGCTCGTCTTCACCAGCAGTTTTCGGATATTTATTGAGCAGTGAAGATGCCTTATTGAGTGCATCCAAGTATAAATGTCGGTGTCTCAAACTGAGGCTCACCGATCGTCAAACTCAGTGCAGCTGTAATCATTGTTAGGTGTCACATTTTCAAGTAAGTTGATTGAGTTTCTCAAAAGGGTAGGTTTCGAAGTTCATTGTTGCCCTGTATTTTTAAAAGATTATAGCGTACTTGGAGTAAACTATAACTTTACGATAAATGCACCTTTATTGAATATGTTTACGTACTTTTTCCAACACTTCTCTTGCCTTTTTTTCATCTTGATAGGCACCTATAAGTACTTTATACTTATCTGTATGTCTTACACTGTAATGTCAATCCTAAACCTTCTATTTTTGATAAATACCTCTTATTCGGCATTTCAGAAAATGAACCTACTTGTACATAATACTTTCTGATGTAAAGAGCTTTGCTATACCATTTTTGTTTTTACCGGTTTTTTTGTTTTTACCCGTGTACAATGATTTTCTCGATACAGGCTATTTGTCTGTCGTACTTTGCTAGAAGAAGATTTCACTCGGTAGCGATCTTAGCTGTAACGTTTTCACGAGCCATTTTATAATTTCATCTTGTAATTTTGAACCACGGTATCTTGCTCTTCGTACTGTTAACCAGTATGACAACTGTATAGAGTTTTCCTGCTTTGTTTTTAACATAGCCTCCTATATTTTTCACATTTCTAAGTGTACCTGTCTTCATCCATGCACGTTTCTTTACTACCGTATATCTAAAACGTCTTTTGATGGTACCGTCCACACCTGCCTATGGAGAGTGTATCCATCCATCTTTCTCCATAACGTCATACGCATCGTCATACATCTCTGCCAGAATTTTTGCAGTCATTTTTGATTTACGTGAAAGTCCGCTTCCGTTATCTATCCTTCAATACCCCCTCACCCAATGCACCTTTTGAATCCAAGATCTAACGGATCGCATCTCTTCCTTTTTGCAGTGTGGCAGGTGCACCATAGAGTTTTGCACCTACAAGAAGCAAAAGATGTCTTGCATAAAGGTTGTTACTCTCTTTGGCTGTTTTTGAAACGATCTCTTCGAAGGTGTCTGAATAATGGGTAAAAAGTTCTTTTGCATTCTGAAGGTATCTTCTGTAATTTAAGGTCCCCTTTGACATTTATCCCCTCTTTTATCAAGTCTGTCTTTCAATGCATAATAAAATGATTTATACGGTTTGGTCGATAACCTTACAGATATTTCGTTTTCCGCATTGTTTGGATATCTTCCCTTTAAGAATACTGTAGGAGTCACATTAGTACTCTTGTCGATTTTCACTCTAGGCCATGAGTATTTTCCTTTACAGGGCTTATTGACATGTTGCTAATTGATTGACAACTTTATAACTTCCATCTGCATTCTTTTTATACTACTTTATTTTCTTTGGGTATCACACATACTGTCACCACACGTTCATTGAACATCATTGCATCAGGCATGGCATTGTATGCACTGTAGGTATATTGATCAAAACCTGAATTGTCTTTATTCCCCACTTTAAAATAGCTTCTGTCTATAACGATATCACCTCTTATCTTGGCGTATACCTTTTGCTCGGATATCAGAAACGATCTCTTCAAGATCACTCGTCATTTAATGTCGGATCACCAAATCCTTTAACAAGAAGATCTCCTTGAAGTACACCATTTTTCAATGCTCCTGTCGTATAAAACTTGGTAGGCCAACGATAGTCAAATCCCAGTTTCAAGCAGTGTAGCATAGGTTGTTAACACCTTGATAACAGATGCAGGGGTACGTGTTGTATCGCCATTAAGTGAAGCAATAACCTTACCGTTTTTACCTGCTTCTTTTATATAAATACTGATATCTTTTGTTGGCTATACCTGATTTTCGTATCTCTTCATTGATGACTTGAGGTAAAGCATAAAGCCAGATGGAAAGAATGAAGTATACAAATAAACTTCTCATGATATTTCCTTATATGCATGCATGCAATCTCTGCATCGCTTCTTTTAATACTTCTTTCGATGTTCCTACATTTAGACGCATAAACCCTTCACCTGCATCTACCAAAGCTTTTTACCGTCATTCAGCCCAAGTTTTGCTTTATGAACGAAAAAATCCACTAATTTATCATGCGATAGACCCATTTCTTTACAATCAAGCCACATTAAAAAAGTAGCTTCTGTTGGAACTGCATATATGGGTATGTGATGCTCTTGTAAAAAAAATTTTACATAACTGATATTTGCCAGAAAATGCTCTTTTAAACTCTCCAACCATGGTTCACCTTCACTATACGCACTTATCAATGCTTCTATACCAAAAGGGTTTCCATTGGTAATACCTGATCTGTCTTGTTCAAGTCTATATTTTTGGCGTAATCTTGTATCAGGTATGATAGCATAAGAAGTATTCAGTCCTGCAACATTAAATGTTTTGGAAGGTGCATTTAAGATGACACAGTGATGCATTATCTTTTCAAAACTACCTATGACTTCGATGCACATCTTTCATAGACAATATCTGCATGAATTTCATCCGAGATGATCAAAACATCATACTTTATGCAAATTTCAATGATCTTCTCCAACTCTTCTTGAGACCATACACGTCCTGTCGGATTATGTGGTGAACAGAGTAAAAAAAGTTTTGCCTCTTTTGCCTTGGTTTCAAAATCTTCAAAGTCTATATGATACATGCCATTTTGATACACCAGTGTATTATCAAGTACTCTTCTGTTTTTATGTTTGACCGAACTTACAAAAGGCGGATAAATCGGTGTTTGCACAATAATACCATCACCCTCTTGAGTATACGCGGAGATAATAAAATTTAAAGAAGGAACCACACCATAACAAGGAACGATCCACTCTTTTTTTATCTGCCATGAAAAACGGTTTTGCATCCAGTTTTGAATTGCTTTATAATACGTATCAGGGTATATCGTATACCCGTACAAAGGATGAGAAGCTCTTTTCATCATGGAATCTTGTACACACTTTGGAGAAGCAAGATCCATATCTGCTACCCACAAAGGGATCAGATCATCCGTACCAAATTTCTTCTTGGCTTCATCCCACTTTACGGTATATGTACCATGACGGTCTATAGCTTCAAACATTTTACCTCTTTTGCCAAATTGTCATTTGGGCTATTGTATACTGATGTTTACGTGCAGTCTCTTGTATGACAAAAGGAACATCTTTGATATCAATGAGTTCAAAGTCATTTCCAAGTATCTCTTTAAGCCCATCAAGTGTTGTAACATTTTCACCGTCTCTTTTGTATCCACCTATCCACTTCTCTTTTGGAGTGGACTCTTCCTGCCAGGTATACGGAGAGGTTAAAATAAGCATCCCCCCATCATTGATACGTGAAGCCAGTGAGTCTAAAAACTTTTTAGGATCATACAGTCTGTCTATAAGATTACCTCCAAAGATCAGATCAAAATCTTTGTAAATAGGCTTTAAATTACAAGCATCTGCCTGCCAAAATGAGACTTTGTTTCGTTCATCTTCCAAGTTGAAATCTGCAAGTTTTACTTCATGAAAGCTTTCCAGTTCACCTTCGGTCGGCATCGTATAGCGAAGTACACCATTTTCTTGGAGCTGCATTGCTTCTTGTATAAAACGTGCAGAAAAATCTACACCTATCACTTCATCAAACCCCCGTGCCAGTTCAAATGTACTTCGTCCTATAGCACATCCAATATCAAAGGCTTTTCTCTTAGGCTTTTCTTTCATATAGTCTAAAACGATCCTGTGCACAAGCTGCCGGATAATTTTCTACTCCTAAAACATTTTCACCCCAACCAAAATGACAATACTGTGAGATAATAGTGTCAGTATTGTAAATATTGGTTGTTACGTTCTCTTCATACTCACTCTGTATATATCTAAACCCTGCATGCTGATAAAAATGTCGTCTAAACCCATAACGGCTCTTTTGTGTGGCAAGATTCCCGCAACTTATCCATGACCCACCATTGATAAGATTATGTTTTCCATCAAACGTAGGTACTGTAAAATCATCATAAATGGGGTGTACTTTAAATCCTTCAAAAGGATATATCGGTGTACGTGACCACTGCCAGACATTTCCTATGACATCATAAAACTCGCCATGTTTATAAGTATCCACAGGTACACTCGAGGCAAAACCTTCAAGATTGATATTTGCGATTGTTTTACCTTTAGCTGTCCATTCCAGATAAGAAAGTACTTTACTTTCATCACGCAATCTTACATATTCATCTTCTGTCGGTAAAGTGATACTGATACCCTCTTTTTGGCTTTTCCACTTACAAAATGCAGATGCTTCCAAATGATTCACTTCCACAGGCCAGTTTAGTGGAAGCTCTATCTCTCTGCTTAATGTACGAAGTCTATACCCTTCATCTGTTTTAGACCAGAACATAGGATACTCTGCATGAGTATAGGCTTTCCATGCTTTTCCTTCTTCACACCAAAATATATCATTGCTATACCCTTCATCTTTCACAAAATCCAAATATTCTGCATTGGATGTAAGATACTTAGCCGCTTTAAATGCCGGTATATGTGCCTGATGGTTTCCATACTCATTGTCCCAGCCAAAAAGTTTTGCATCTTTATTTTTCCCGAGTATCACTGTACCTGCACACACATCAAGAAGTTCATTTTTAGGTGCATCTCCATAAATATCACACTCTTTCCATTCTCTCTGTTCTTGTACAGATTCAAATGGAAGTTGACGTATAAGTACAGAAGAGGTTTCAAGATGGATATTCTCATGCTCAATACCCATCAAAATAACCCACCAGGGTGAATCATCTGTAATAGGTAGTTCTAAAGGAAGGGTATCTATAACAGCTAAGACAATTTCATATACTTTATCACGATAGGCCTGCGTTTCAGACAAAGTCGGCCAGTCATAATGTGCTTCATTCAGATCATCCCAACTCATCTCATCTACACCCACAGCAAAGATGGACTCTAGTTTAGGGTCTATACGTTCATCGATGATCTTTGCAAGTTTGAATTTGTTAATAAAAAATGTAGCGGTATGCCCGTAGTAAAAAATAATAGGGTGACGAAGAGGATCTGCTTTTCGAAAATAAGCATTTTCATCTGCAACAATACGAAAAAGAGACTCATACCGTTTATAACAGATTTGAAAATAGCGTTTAATCTCTTCTCGTTTCTGTTCTGAGTCTGTACCATGAAGCGTAGGCATACTTAACACGTCTCATTCCTTCGAATTAATCTACATGTAAGATAGCTAACTACCCTTAAAAATCTGCCTTCTCTTTTGCACTCTCGATCATAGAGATAAAAATAGTATAAAGGTTTGCAATCACTGCACCTATGACCAATCCGGTTGCCATAGGATCATTCCCGTAAAACTGTAAAGCAAAAAATGCAGGCAGGAGATGCAAGTCTGCAACCAATGAACCTGCCAAAAGTTCAGCAGAAAGCAGGTTTCTTACTCCTATCTTTAAAAGTGTAGAAATCACATTCACAGACCCTGCTATAAACAGTGCTACCACTGAATGTTCATACAAAAATGCCGCTGATGTCGTAAGTGACATCAACGTAAAAAACATATAAAAAACTTTTCCCCAATTCATTCAAACTCCTTAAAATCTAATTATATTGTACCATTTTCATACATAGCACGCATTTTTTCTTTCTCTTTCTCTCTTTTGAGTTTTTCTGCTTCTTTTTCTCTGAAGCCACCCACTGAGAAACCAAGCCACATCAAGATAGGTGATGCCACAAAGATAGAAGAGTATGTACCGACAATAATACCTACAAGTAAAGTGAAACTGAATCCTTCAATGATCTCTCCACCAAAAAGGTAAAGCATAAGAACAACAAATAATGTTGTCATTGATGTCAGTGTTGTACGTGAAAGTGTACGTGTCACAGATGCATCAATGATATCACCCAAATCCTGATCTTTAATAGTTCGTATTCCTTCACGTATACGGTCAAAGACAATGATCGTATCGTTAAGTGAATATCCAAGAAGCGTAAGCATTGCTGCCAAAATATCTAAATTCACTTCAACATTAAAAAGCACGATCATCCCCATAGCAATGCTGACATCATGAACCAATGCTATCACTGAAGCCACGGCAAAACGCCATTCAAATCTAAATGAAATATAAATAAGAATACCTATGATAGCAAGTACCATAGCCATAAGTCCCTGTTCACGTAACTCAGAACCTACTTTTGCACCGACCATGTCGACACGTCTTACTTCAAAGTTACCTGTATCTTTAAGTAATGTACGCACTTTATCTGCAACATCCTCACCTAAGGCTTTTGAACTCGTCTTCGTACGGATAACTACTTCATCCTCACTACCAAAGAAAGTTACTGTTGCACCTTCATAGCTTTTCTCAGTATCTATGGCTTTTCTTACTTCACTGATGGGTGCTTTACCTTCATACTGTACTTGTATAAGTGTACCCCCATCAAAGTCAATCCCGTAATTTAACCCTTTAGTAAAAATAATGGCCCAAGAAAGAATCACTACTGCAATAGAAAGTAAACCAACACGCTTACTCTTGGCCATAAATGAAATAGGATTATCATATTTAAAAACTTCCATTATTTTGCCCCTTCTGTTTTAATACCAAACCAGAAGTTTAGTTTCTTCTTATCAATACGGGGCAATATCCATTGGTAAATACCATGTGTACCCACAATAGCTGTAAGCATAGATGCTAATAATACCGATACTCATTGTAAGTGCAAACCCTTTAATGGCACCAGTACCATACGCATAAAGTACGGTTGCTGCAATCAAAGTTGTGACGTTCGCATCCCAAATGGCAGTAAATGCATTACTGTATCCGTCTTCTATAGATTTACCTATAGATTTTCCTTCCTCTAGCAGTTCACGAATACGTTCAGTGATAATAACATTCGCATCCACTGCCATACCGACAGTAAGTACGATACCTGCCATACCTGGCAAAGTAAGTGTTGCACCAAAGAGTGACATCACAGCAAGTACAAGGAAAAGATTTCCTATCAAGTGCAACATTGGCAATGACTCCAGCCATTCCATAGTAAAGTACCATAAAAAAAACAACCATAACAAACCCAAGAACTAATGCCATAGAACTTGATTTGATACTGTCTGCACCCAGACTTGGTCCTACAGAACGTTTTTCCATGACATATACAGGTGCAAGCAATGCTCCTGAACGAAGTGCGATCGCAAGATCATGTGCTTCTGAAAGTCTCAAATCTTCCAGAGATCTGTACACGCCCACCACCGATACGCTCATTGATGACTCGGTGCAGAATAGACTTTATTATCCAAAACAACTGCCATACGTTTACCTACACTGATACCTGTAAAATCACCAAATATTTTGGCACCCTGTCCGTTGAGTGTAAAGTTGATCACAGGTTGATTACTCTCATCAAAACCTACTTTTGCATCTGTCAGCATAGAACCATCAAGTACTAGGAATAGCACGAAGCAGATACTTTTCATTCGTGTTTACATCTGGAAGTATCACATCACCATAACTTCTTGCTTCTTGAACACTCATCGTGTTTACTCTTATATTTCTGTCTTCATCTACGGCCATAAGCTGAAGGTGTGCCGCACGGGCAATAAGTTCACGAATACGCTGTTCATCTTCTTGTGTTTTGATACCTGGCACTTCTACAAGGATCTTATCTTCACCCTGTTTTGCAACAGTTGGTTCTGCAAGTCCAAACTCATTAAGTCTGCTTCTAATCGTTTCAACTGCTTGTTTAATAGCACTTTGTTTAGTACGTTCTACCTCGGCCTCGGTCATCGCCACTGAGAACTTTAATCCATTATCAATAACAACTGTACCTTCCAACTCTTTTTTGAGGAGTGCTTTGGCTTTAGCAATATCATCAGTATCAAGAAGTTCAAAAGTGATCTTTTCTCCATCTACCATACGAAGTTCATCAAAGATGATCTCTTCATCGTCAAAGATATATTTGACAGACGCTGCCATAGACTTAATACGTGATTCAATAGCAATTTCACTTTTGATCCCAAGAAGCATATGCAACCCGCCTTGAAGGTCAAGTCCTAAAGTGATCTTCTTTCCACTTTCACTTTGTGTCAAAGAAGGAATAGAAAAAACGACACCGAAAATAAGTGCGAAAGCAAAAAGGATTACCCTAAAATTAAGCGTTTTCACCCAGCTCAACCTTTTTTGCAACATATGCTCTATCGAGTTTCACAACAGTGTCATCATTTAGTTTGATTTTGATAAAATCTTCTTCAGTTTTAACAATTACCGCCATAAGACCACCTGTTGTGATGATATTATCACCTTTACCCAGGCTTTCAAGCATTGCTTTGTGTGCTTTTTGGTGTTTTTGTTGTGGTCTGATAATCAAAAAATAGAAAATCGCAAATAAGATAATGAGTGGCAAAAATGAACCAATAGCGCTACCTTGTTGTTCCATAGGAATCCTTTATGAATAAAATTAGACATTATTTTAGCACCTTTGAACTAACAAGAGCCTTGCTGATAGCTCTTTTAGGTTCTGCATTTATATACCTTCATTACTGGGGCTTTTCACATCCACTAGCAAACACTATCCTGGGAGTCACTACACTCTATCTTTTACTGCAAGAAGAGAAAAATATCTGGTTCCTATCTGGTGCATTTATAGGTTTTTTTTGGTTTTGGTGGATTGCTTTAAGTCTCCAACACTACGGTATGGTTTGGGCAGTACCCATAGAGATAATCATCATTATGTTAACCTACGGGACACTCTTTTGGCTTCTTGCATGGATCAGCCAAAAAATCGCTTTACTTTTCTCAACTACTGACACTTTACTCCCATTAGCTCTTAAAGCTTTAGGGCTCTTGATCTTAAGCTATATCCACCCCTTCTCTTTTGATTGGCTCAAACCGGAGCTCATGTTTGTAGAGAGTTATCTAGGTATAGAAAAATGGCAGTTTGCCATTGTCTTGAGTGCCATTGTCTTGAGTATTTGGAAACAGCAATTCATCTATCTTTTACTGATTGTATTTGCTTATGAATCAAACCTTTTAACACATACTAAAACAGAAGAGAATATCACGCTCATCACTACCCATACATCCGTCCAGAAAAAATGGAATGAAACACTCCATCACAAGCAGTTTGAAGATCTATTCAGACACATTGATCAAGCCATCGAAGAGAAAAAAAGTCTTATCATACTCCCTGAGTCTGTCTTTCCCATTTTTCTCAATCGCTCAGAACTTCTGGATCGATTGAAAGAAAAAGCCAAGCATATCTCTATCGTCACTGGGGGACTCTACTGGGATGGGAAAACACCACGGAATTCAACCTATATTTTTACAGACAACACGATCTCAGTAGCCAATAAAGTACTGCTTGTTCCCTTTGGAGAAAGCAACCCTCTGCCAGACTTTTTAAGTGACTGGGTCAATAAAGTCTTTTATGATGGTGCCGTAGATTATGTAGCCAGTCCAAATGTAGTAGACTATAAAATAGATGGGAAAAGCTATAGAAATGCCATCTGTTTTGAAGCAACCAGTGAAAAGCTTTATGAAGGAAAACCAAAAAATATGATCGTTTTAAGTAACAATGGATGGTTCACTCCTTCTATTGAACCTACGCTGCAAAAACTCTTATTGCAATACTATAGTAAGAAGTACGGTACTACTATTTATCACTCGGTAAATATGTCCGAATCTTATGTGATTAAAAAGAGAAAAATTAATCAATAGAAATCCTTATAATATTCAGTTAGAACACATTTATGATATACTGAGAATATTAGAATATCATAAACAGAAGAATAGTTTGGTCCTTCTCTAAAATAGGAAATGAATATGAAATATAAAATATTAGGTATTGTCATTTTAGTAGCAGTTGCCATACAATTTATACCATATGGCAAAAATCATTCTAACCCGCCTGTTGTTGCAGAGCCTATGTGGGATAACCCCAAAACAAAAGAATTGTTTGTGCGTGCTTGCGCAGATTGTCATAGTAACGAAACAAAATGGCCTTGGTACAGTAAGGTTGCACCAATATCTTGGCTAGTTCAATATGATGTAGAAGAAGGTCGTGAACATTTTAATATCTCTATGTGGGGTGTTCAAAAAAAGAATAAGGGAGATGAAGCTAAAGAAGAATTTGAAGAGGGAGAAATGCCTCCTTGGTTCTATGTTATTCCTCATCCTGAAGCCAAATTATCAGCAAGTGAGACTAAAGAATTGAGTAAAGGACTTTTAGCAACATTTGGCGAAGAAGATGATAACTAGTTTTTAACACTGCCTATCAAGATTTACTTTTTAAACCTTATAAATTTATGAGCTTTTTAAGAGTAAATTCTATGAGAAGTCCCTAAACTATATCAATCACTAGACAATATGACACAAATGTGACATCCATAATGCTATATTTATTCTAAACATTAGGGGATGGAAAATGAGAAATATAGTATCAAAACTTTTACGTAATGATATTTGGAAAATAGAAGACAGGTTATTTGTGCTCTATATAATGCTAGCGAATATCATAAACTTTTTTGTCATTATATACTATATACACTAGGTAATTACTCCCCCCTCCCTGTACAGTGCTAAGTTACATACTTAAATGGAAACCTTATAAAACTATATATTTTATAAGGTTTAATATATGTAGTGAAACTTCACTATTTCAAACTTTTTCTCTACTGTTGAAATAAGGTTTTATGAACCAAACTAAAACAATAATGATAAATACAAGTCCCATAAAATGTTCGATCTTTTCAATTTTTCCAAAAACGTGTTCTGAACCTGTACCCAATATGTATCCTAATGAAATTCCCAATACACTCCAAACTAGGATACCTAGTGTATTAAAAAAAGTAAATTTTTTATGCAAATAACCATATGTCCCTAATGTTACAGGAAATAATATCGCACCACTATAAATAAAACGCCCACTAAAAGCTAGCCAGATACCACGTTTTTTTACAGAGTATTCAAGTTTGTTTATTCTTTGTTTAAGCAAGGGAAATCTGTTTAATATATGTTGACCATAACATCTACCTATACAGTACCAAAACTGATCACCTATGATTGCTCCAAATATAGCTATGGGGATGGTCTCTTTTAAGGACAACATCCCAAGATAACACAATACTCCAGAGACAATGATCATAATGGTCCCTTCTGTCATCATGCCAAAAAACACAATCCATAAACCATACTGTGAAACAAGTGACGTAAGTTCTTCTAACATACTTTTTTATCCTTATCTCATCATTATACTTAATTGTAGTAAGTAATAAAATATAAAGTTATATATTTTATATCGTAAAGTATGTTCTCTCATTTAGTATATTATCGAGTGTAATTATACGTAAAACCTAGAAGCTCTCAACAACTTCAAAGCATATGCAATTTTATCTTTTAAAGTCTCTTCATTCTCGCATAAAAGAGGATCGATATCTAATGATTTGGTCTCAGACTTCGTTTTAATCTTCTCTAAGTATCGTTGCACGCTCTTTACAATTTCTGTACTCCCGCAAAGGCTTAAACAGAATGTTAAGTTCCTCGACAATAATTCGCGACTCTTTTTCTCCTATGATATGGAAAAAATCTTCTATTAAAGTTTGTAGAGAATCCATAGAGATATAAAGCTCTTCAAGCACTTCATCATCATACCCCTCTTTCGTTTTGCCTAATAGCATTTCAAATCTTCCTAAACGCTCTCTAACCCTATTTTTCACCTCTTTTTGTAAAGAGATATATTTGTTGATTTTCCTGCAGTTTCGATCTCTTTTGTAAGGATAGTTATCATCTGTCTAAAAGGTTGAGACAAGAGCATTTGTATCACGGATTTCTCTTCTTGAGTGATGAGACTTTTTAACTCACTGTAAAGTGTTAATTTAGCATTTTCACGTGTAGCACACAGTTCATTTAAAAAGTAAAGATAGCGCAATACCTTTGTCTCTTCATAGTAACGTTGCAGCAACTCAATACAAAAACGCTGTACCTTTGGATTAAACAGATCTGAAAAAATTTCCAGTAAAGTAGCTGTACGACGTAAAAGAACACGTAGACGATGCAATGATGCACTAAAATGTTTCTTCTGAAAACTCATCTTATAGTAGTTCAGCAGACGAATGTTCTTGTAAAGTACCAAGGAGACACCATCACGTACATAAACACGTTGAGGCACTTGCCAGAAAAAAAGATTGGGTGACTCAAAAGCATCTATCTTTTCAAATAATTTTTGTACATTATACTCCATAGGTTTCACATACAGTGCAAGTGCATGATCACTATATTTTTCATCTTGGTCGATCTCTTTAAGAACAAAAGAGTTCTAATTCCTTAATAGTTTCTGAGTCTTCTCAGTGCTTTTTCATCTTGAAAATATCCGATCAGGATATAGATTCCTTCAAGTTTTTTTAAGTACTTTTCAACAACAAAAGTACTATCATCTATCATGACCGTATAAGATATTTTAACGATGATTCTTCCCAAATGATTTTTACGTTGATCGACATACACCTCTTCCGTGACAGAAGTGATCTTTTCATTGCCATGTTTATCTACCGTAATTTTAGTATAGGTATCTGGAAAAAGTTTATGATAGTAACACGCTTCATCAGCATTTAAAACAGTGTAAAATTGTTCTGTTTTCTGAACTTTTGACAGTTGTTTTTTAAGCCAACGCCGGATGTCTGCAGATACTAAAAACTTACGTTGTATATTATTCATGTCAGGGATTATATCACAAAATAAAAAATTGACTCTATGCTCCTTTTTAACTATAATAAGCCATGAAAAACTTCTTTTTAGCACCTATCAAAGGCTACCAATATTTCTCAAAGATGTTGCCTGCTTCCTGCCGTTATTATCCTTCATGTTCTGAATATGCCAAATGGCAATTTGAATTTAATGCACCTCACAAAGCCTTTACAGCAACTTCTTTACGTATTTTACGATGTAATCAACTGTTTAAAGGGGGTATTGACTATCCACTGGTTCACTTTAGACCACCAAAGCCTTCAGCTTTACTCAAACTTAATGCATTTTGTGGCAAAATTAATGTCATTTATTGGTTGGTACCCCAAAGTACGGACCCGGACAATACCAACTATTATGTTTTAAAGGACTTTGATGCAATTAAACGCACCACTTGATATGCACTTACACCTCAGAGATGGGGAGATGTTAAAAAATATCGCTAAAAGCTCAGCAAATACTTTTTCAGGTGCGATCATTATGCCTAACCTTGTACCTCCAGTGAGCAGCAAAGAAGAAGTTGTGGCATACAAACAACGTATCATGGATGCCATAGGTGATGAAAAATTCACACCTTACATGACACTCTTTTTTAAACCTTCTTACGATAAAGCATTTTTAGAGTCTGTCAAAGATGATATCACAGCTATTAAACTCTACCCTGCCGGTATCACTACGAACTCCGAAGGTGGGGTAAGCGGTTTTGATGTAGAAGAGTTACGTCCAGCACTTGAAGCGATGAGTGAACTGGATATTCCACTGTGTGTCCATGGAGAAACCAATGGTTTTGTCATGGACAGAGAAGCGGAGTTTGTCAGTATTTATGAAAAATTGGCGACTGCATTTCCTGATCTAAAGATCATTATGGAGCACATCACAACCAAAGAGAGTGTCGAAGCATTAGACAAATTTGAAAACCTGTATGCGACCATTACTCTGCATCACCTTATCATCACACTGGATGATGTTGCAGGAGGTATGCTTAAACCACACCTCTTCTGTAAACCTATAGCCAAACGTCCTGAAGACAGAAGTGCCCTGCTCAAAGTAGCCCTGAAGCACATCCTAAAGTCATGTTCGGTTCAGACTCTGCACCACATCCAAAACATGCCAAAGAGTCATGTGGCTGTGCGGCAGGCGTCTTTACTGCACCCATCGCCTTACAGGTCTTGGCTGAACTTTTTGAAAGAGAAAATGCTTCACTGGAGAACCTTCAAGCCTTTATTTCAGGAAATGCACAAAGGATCTATGGTGTTACACCTTTACGCAAAACCGTTACACTTGAAAAAAAAGAGTTTATCGTACCTTCAGACTATAATGGTGTTGTTCCTATGTATGCAGATGAAACCTTAGCTTATAGCATCAAAGAAGTAAGAAATGGATAGTCTTTTCATTAGACAGATGTAAGATATATGGAATACTTCTTGCATCGCTAATACTATTACATTGAAAATGGTAATATAAATCGCTATGATGATAAAAATCATACATTTAAAGCACTTACTCAAAAATAACTTGCTAACATAAGACAAATCAATAAGGATAGTAAATGATTGCAAATAATATTGAAGCACTTATAGGAAATACGCCTTTAGTTAAAATCAACACACTTTCTCAAGAGACAGGTACCACGATCTTGGGTAAATGTGAATTTATGAATCCTACCTCTTCGGTCAAAGACAGGATTGCTTTTAATATGATCAATGAAGCACTTAAATCGGGGGATATTGATCAAAATACCACTATCATTGAACCGACAAGCGGTAATACAGGTATCGGTCTTGCTGCTATTTGTGCAGCAAAGGGTCTAAAACTTATTTTAACGATGCCTGAGTCTATGAGTATAGAACGTCGTAAAATTCTTATGCATTTAGGTGCCGAGCTTGTACTTACACCTGCATCAGAAGGTATGGGTGGTGCTATATCCAAAGCATCTGATTTGGAAAAAGAACTGGACAATGCCAAAGTACTTCAGCAATTTAACAATCTAAATAACCCGGATATCCATCGTAAAACAACTGCTCCTGAAATCCTAAGAGACACAGAAGATCATTTAGATATCTTTGTCGCTGCTGTAGGAACAGGAGGAACACTCACGGGTACAGGAGAAGTACTCAAAGAAAAGATACCTTCACTAGAGATCATTGCAGTTGAGCCTTCTGATTCTCCTGTTTTAAAAGGTGGAAAAGCAGGTCCGCATAAGATACAGGGTATTGGTGCAGGATTTGTTCCTGAAATACTCAATACAGAGATCTACAATGAAGTTCTTGCGGTAAGTAATGAAGAGGCTTTTGCTATGGCACGAAAAATTGCCAAAGAAGAAGGTTTGCTTGTTGGTATCTCTGCAGGAGCAAACCTGCATGCTGCCTATACCGTAGCAAGCAGACCGGAAAACAAAGATAAAACCATCGTAACGATACTCTGCGATACTGCTGAACGTTATCTCTCTACGGAACTCTTTGACACTTAATGTCTCAAAAACATACATCAACATCTCTTCTACTTGAAACTATCAAAATAGAGGATGGTGAAATACACAATCTTAAATACCATCAGAACCGATGTACCAAAAGCCGTCAGAGACTCTTTCATAGTAGCGATATACTGGAATTGTCCTCCATGATAGAAGCACCTAAAGTTGGCTTATATCGTTGCCGTATACTCTATGGAGAGACTTTACACTCTATAGAGTATATCCCCTATATTCCCAAAGAGATACAGAGATTAAAGATCGTCTCTTCAGACATTGAATATAGTTTAAAATATGCCAATAGAAATGCTTTAAATGCTTTGCTTGAATCAAATAAAGATGTGGATGAAGTGATCATAGAAAAAAATGGATATCTAACCGACACTACCATTTCAAATATTGCATTTTTTGATGGTAAGCAGTGGTTAACACCTGAAAAACCTTTACTTGAAGGTACTATGAGAGCCAAATTGATCGATGAAGGATTTCTGCAAACAACGCAGATAAAGAAAGAAGATCTCCAAAACTACTCACAAGTGGCTTTAATGAATGCTATGATAGGATTTAAAATTCTAAATATGGATACCATACAAAATATCATAAAGGGAAGATAATGACCATTAACCTTTTGCAGACACCTGAATATCGTACACTCATTCAAACACATATCTTTGAAACAATTAAATATCTATTTAACAAAAACCAAGAATTTGCACTTGCATGTGAGGTAAAATACATTACATTTACACCGGAATTACCTGCGAATATCAAAGATTCATTTGATGATACGGTTCTATTTATATTAAGTGGTTTTACTTTTGAAAGTGCTCAGCTACATGAAGAGTATTTCTCTTTTGAGGCGGGCTTTGGAAGTGAAAATTTTGGTTCCGTAGTATCTTTACCTCTACTTGCTATCAAACAGGTCTTTGTAGGAGAGAACCCTATTGTTATTAATCTTGCAAATCCTGTAATAGAGAGTGAAAAGAGAGAAAAAATAAGTGCATCCAAGAAATCTTCCATGGAAGCACTTTTAAAGAATCCTGAGAATAAAAAACTCCTCAAGAATAAAAAGTAGAATCTACTCTTAGCAGCGGCCTGCTAAGATATAATTGACAACATTTTCTACATAGGCATTGTGTTTATTCTCTTTAGAATACACAATATAGAATTTACGTGTCATTGTATAACCTCTAAGTCTTGCTTCAAAAAGTTCACCATTTGCAACTTCATCCATAATAGCATATTTTGATATGATAGATACTACAGGTCTATCTGGGTTTCTATCACTCTTCTTAAGTGTTTGCAAGTACAGTAGTTGTGTTACTTACTTCACTAAGTACATTAAAGCTTTTACAAGAAACACCCAATTCATCAAATACTTCAGGAACAACTCTTCTTGTATGTGAACCCTCATCTCTACAGATCCAATCAAAATCATATAACTCTTCTGTTTTCAATGTTTTGGCTATAGGTACATTACTTACAACTACAAGTTCATCTTCCAACCATTCTCTGTAAACTAAGATCTGGATCGATGACCGGTGATTCAATAAGCCCAACATCCAGTTTTCTATCTTTAAGTTTTTCTATAATGTTGTCACTTAGATCGATATCCAAATTTACACTGTTATTGATCGCTTCACCAATTGTATTGAGACATTGACCAGGAATAATGTATGTACCTATCGTATATGAAGCACCTAATCTAAATGTGATCTCTTTGTTGATGATTTTAAGTATATCTTGTTCTGAAGAGAGTATCTCTTTTTCAAGTCTTGTTGCTATTTTATAGAGTTCTTCACCCTCATTGGTAAGTTTAATACCGTTCTTTTTACGCTCAATCACTTTACATGCCAAGATATTTTTCAATAAATTTGATCTGTTGTGTTACAGCAGGCTGTGAAATACCTAACTTTGCAGATGCTTTAGAAAAACTTCTTTCACGCGCTACAGTTAAAAATGTTTCTAATTTTACAAAATCTTTTAACATTCAATTATGTCCTTAATTCTAAACTAATTCTTAAATATATAAATAAATAAGTTAATAAAGTCATTATATCAAATTATACTTAAACTAACATAAGTTATTCTTATTAGAATAATTTTATTTTGTATAAAAATCTAAATTTTCTCTTTATGGCACTTCTAATCAATTAAAAGGTATAATTAATACTATATAGGAGCACAATAACGTTATGGAAACAATTTTAAATGCACTAAACCCATCACAGCGGGAAGCCGTCGAGCATATTGATGGTGCGATGCTTATTCTTGCAGGTGCGGGAAGTGGAAAAACCAAAACACTTACTACCAGACTTGCTTACCTTGTAGGTGAAGTAGGTATAGACCCGGCAAATACTTTAACACTTACTTTTACCAATAAAGCTGCTGCTGAAATGAGAGAACGTGCCCTTAAACTGATGCCTGAAAAAGTAAGTTATCCACCACTTTTATGTACCTTTCATAAGTTCGGCTTACTTTTTTTAAAATTTCATATTGAAAAACTCGGCAGAAGTAATGCCTTTGTGATCATAGACAGTGATGATAAAAAACGACTTATACGCACTATAGCTAAAGAGTTAAAAGTAGACCTCAATATCTCATTTATCGCTTCTGAGATTTCAAAATACAAAAATTCACTTCTCTCGCCTGAACTGGTTTTAGAAAAAGCCGAACTCCCTGACTACAAACAAATAGCCAATATCTATGTAAAATACCAAGCGAATATTGAAGAAAATAATCTTGTAGATTTTGATGACCTTTTAATGCTTACCTACAAAATTCTTAGTGAAAACGATGAGCTAAGAAGAGAGACAAGCAAACGATATCAATACATCATGGTAGATGAGTACCAAGATACCAATGAACTGCAGTTTCAACTTCTTGAACTACTCTCCTCTGAACATAACAATCTCTGTGTTGTAGGTGATGATGATCAGAGTATTTACGGTTGGAGAGGTGCAAACATTCGTAATATCTTAGAGTTTGCAAACAATTTTGAGACATGTAAAACAGTGAAACTTGAAACAAACTACCGTTCCACTGAACCTATACTTAAGGCAGCAAATACTCTCATAGAGCACAACTCGACACGTCTGGGCAAAAAACTTACTTCACATAAAGGAACAGGGCCGAGAGGTGAAACTCCTTCATTCTCTTGATGAATCAATGGAAGCCAAAGCCATCGCACATGAAATACAAAAACTGCTTGATGAAGGTGCAGATCCAGATGAGATTGCAGTACTGTATCGTATCAATGCACTTTCACGCTCACTTGAAGAGGGTTTTACCAAGGCGGGTTTAGGATTCAAACTCATCGGGGGTATGCGTTTTTATGAACGTGCAGAGATCAAAGACCTCATCTCTTACTTAAGGGTTCTTTCCAATCCACATGATGATTTTTCGCTCATACGTATCATCAACAAACCTAAAAGAGGTATCGGAAAGGCATCCATAGAAAAGTTGCAAAAAGCAGCCTTTGATGCCCATATATCACTCTATGAGTATATAGATCGATCGATACGAGGGGAGCTCCCTTCTGTCATTAGTAAAAAGGTAGCCACAGCTTTGGGTACACTTGTCGAAGATATCACATTTTTACGAGAAGCTTTGGAAAATGAACTTGGCAACTTTATTACTCTCTTTGAAGAGCGTATTAAACTTAAAGACCATTATGCCGGTATGGTAGATGGTTTTGACCGTATCTTGAATATCGATGAATTTTATGGTTACTTTAGAGATGCTGTGATCAAAAATCCTGACCTTACACTAGATGAGTTCCTCAATGACATTTCACTGCAAAGTGACCAAGACCAGGTTGAGGAGGATACCATCACCATCATGAGTATCCATGCGGCTAAAGGACTGGAGTTCGAACACCTTTTTGTCATAGGCCTTGAAGAAGAGTTCTTTCCTCTGCTTGGCGAAGGCTCAAACATGGAAGAGGAGCGTCGTCTAGGCTATGTAGCAATCACCAGAGCAAAGTCGGATCTTACACTTTGTTACGTCGACAGTCGATTTTACAAAGGTCGTCGTAAAATGATAGACAAGAGCCGTTTCTTAGGTGAAGCAGGACTCATCCAAGAGACAAGTCTCAAGATCACTAAAAGTTCTGCTTTCAAAAAAGGGGACTTGGTTAAACATAAGATCTTTGGTATCGGACGTGTACAAGCTGCCAACAAATCCGGTAAAGAGTACAAGCTGCTTATTAACTTTGGTGGGAACAAAAAAGAGATACTTAGTTCATTCGTACAGCCAATTTAAAGAAAGCTCGTGAATAGATTATTTGTAGTCAATAAACCTATCTTCCGTTCCTCTAACGGATACATGGGATATGTCAAACGTAAATACGGAACTAAAAAAGTAGGGTTTTCAGGTACGCTTGACCCTTTTGCCACTGGATGTCTCATTGTTGCTACAGGACAATACACTAAACTGTTCCAATACCTCAATAAAACACCAAAAAGCTACAAAGCTACACTATGGCTAGGAGCAAACTCTCCAAGCCTTGATATCGAGAAGATAGACAGCATTAAAGAGGTACCGGCATTCACCGAACAAGAAGTAGTGGAAGCCTTATATTCTCTTAAAGGTGAACTTACATACTATCCCCCAAAATTTTGTGCCAAAAAGATCAACGGCAAACGTGCCTATGAACTTGCACGTGAAGGCGTTAGAAGTAGAACTTAAAACCATCACCTCTACCATTTATGACATTAAACTACTGAACTATAACCATCCTTTTGTGCATTTCGAAGCCACAGTAAGTGAAGGGACGTATATACGAAGTCTAGGAGCTCTTGTTGCAGACAAACTGGGTGTAGACGGCACTCTCTCAAGTTTACATCGTATCCATGAAGGACAATTCTACTTTGATGAGGAAAAAGCCCTAAACCCATTTACCCATTTAGCCATTCCCTCCAATGTCTATACAGGTGATGAAGAGTATATAGAACTGGGTAAAAAACTCTCACGGGAATATTTTGAAATGAAAGAGGATGGAGTTTATCTTATAGAGACATTCAAACTTTTTTTCTATTATCGAAATAGTAGGGGAAGAGATTAAATATAGATTTAACCGTATCCCAAAATTTGAGGAAAATTAAATTTATTTATATCTTAGTTTGATTTTACCAGCAATCTTTTTTTATAGTATAATACTCATCCAATTTCAATGAAAAGGGTTTAGTTATATGGGTGGTTTTGAAGGTGGTGATGAGGGTGGATACTGGGATATCGATAGTATTCCTTCATCTATGAACGAAAAAAATGACAATAAGTTTAAGAGTACGGATAAAAGAGAATCCTATATAGAAAGAGATGGTTCAGTCTACAGTATCAGAGCCCATGCAAAAGTCAATATCTTTTTAAAGATCACCGGTCATAAAGACGGTTATCATACCCTGCTCTCAAGATTTATGAGAGTAGAAGATCTGTATGACACCATCACTTTTGAACCTTGTGAATGTGATACATTTACCATAGAAGGGTGTGATGATAGTACCCCTTGAATCAAACACCATTTACAAAGCCTACAAGGCACTCAACGAACATACCGGAGACTTGGACATACTCAACTTCTTTTACAAACATAAAGTGGTCGTCACTAAACGCATACCCAGTCAAGCAGGTTTGGGTGGCGGGAGTTCTGATGCTGCTGCTTTTATGCGTTTGGTAAAAGAGGTCTGTAACCTCATAATCAGTACAAAAGAGCTGGCAAATCTGGGAAGTACCATAGGTGCTGATATACCTTTTTTCATCTACAATTATCCTTCAGCTAATGTCAGTGGTTTTGGTGATATAGTCGAATACTATGAAGAAGAACCACTCTCTTTAGAACTCTATACTCCTGACATAGGATGCGACACAGCTCTAGTCTACAAAACATTTAAAGAAAATCTTTTTGATGATATTAGCCTGAGTTCTTTTATAGGATGGGATAAACTTGACTCAAAAACTTTACTGGAGCGTATTGCAGACCCAATCATGCTGAATGATCTCTACAGAGCAGCACTTATTGCATATCCTGAGCTAAAAAATATTGCTAAAGAAGGATGGTTCTTTTCGGGGAGTGGAAGCACATTTTTTCGAATAGCCTAGCTTGCTACACATAAATATACCGTTAATCAATACTAGTTATAATAAAAAAATTAAATAGGAAGAAAGAATAATGTCCAAATCACCCCAATATCCTGATATCTTTGATGAACTTAAAACACGTGTTCGTGAAGCCGGTCTTCTTGAACGTGTACCTGTTCGTGGAAGTTTGGAGATGATCGCTATACTCGTCTGCATGGTAGCTGCACTTGGCACTGCAGCACTTTGGAATCCTATCCTTTTAGGACTCTTTTTAACACTGCTTTTTACACGTTCTGTTTTTGTATCCCATGACATATTACATACACAATATTTTAAAAATAAAGCCCTTTCCAAAAAACTCTCTTACCCTTTTTCAGCACTGATACTCAGTAATTCTTCTGCATGGTGGGACCATAAACATAATGTCAATCACCACACCTACTGTAACATTGTCGAAAAAGATGCTGATATACGAGCTCTTGACGGTGCATTTACGCCCAATAAAGGCAACAAACCTTTTATCAAAAAGTATAAACACCTCATCTTTTGGGGAGCACTGTTTTTTATGTTTCCTGCATTTATAGCACAGTCATATAAATTTGTGATCACACGAAAACTTTGGGGTGAATTTGCACTGATGCTGCTTCACTGGCCGCTCATTTGGGGAACACTGCTTTATCAGATAGGTGCACTCGATACTCTCATCGTAGCACTAACACTTAATTTTGTTCTTTCTCCATGGCTTGCTTTTGGTTTCATTACCAATCACTTGGGCTGTGAAACATTTAATGAAGAAGAAGCCAAAAATTTCTCTTGGATGGAACTGCAGATGAGAGGAAGCCGTTCTTTAAAAGGCGGTTTCTTAATACATTGGTTCTATGGTGGACTCAATACACAAATAGAGCATCATCTCTTTCCAAAAGCACCACGTTTTAATCTTCTTAAAGTACAAAAGATGACAAAAGAGTTTGCCCAAAAGTACAATATTCCGTATTTTGAAACGACACCTATGATGGCATACATACAGATCAATAACGCATTAAAAGAGTATTAAGTCTTATTTCAGGGATGTTAAAGAGATCTCTAGTGCTCTTTTGCGTTCTTCTTGATCATAAGTAGATACAACGCTTCAACCTTATCTCTTGCCCATGGTGTTTTTCTTAAAAATTTGAGACATGAATTAATACTGGGATCATAATTAAAACATCGTATGTTTACAAACTGTCCCAACAGTTCCCAGCCGTATTCTTTCTCTAACTCTTCAAGTATCTGTTTGAGTTTAATGCCGTGTAAAGGATTATTTTTATGTTCATCATTTGTCATATAACATCATACCATCAAAATCCCAATTAAACGTTTTAAAGAGTACTTTAAACATATCATCCAAGGGTGCATTGATCACTACTTCTTTATGGCTTAGGGGATGAACGAACTTTATCCTGTCTGAATGTAATAGTAATCTATGACATTCAAACTTCTCACGGAACAAATTGTTATGTTCTCCTCTTCCGTGTTTCGTATCACCTACAATGGGATGAAATATATGTTTCATGTGGCGTCTTATCTGATGTTTTCTTCCAGTCTTTGGGAAAAGCTTTACCAATGAATAACGTGCTACAGGATAACGGCTTACAGGAAAGGGCAATTCAACTGTAGCCAAACGTCTATACACTGTTTGTGCCTCTTGCATCTCTTTAGTGATTCCCTGTTTCTTTTGCTCTTTGGTATCTAACATCTGTTTAAGCGGATAGTCTATAAGCGATGCATCTTCGGTAAAGCCACTTACAATGGCAATGTACTCTTTATGTACTTGGGATGAGCGAAAAAGAAGAGACATCGTCTGGGCCATTTGTGCACTAAGTGCAAAAAGCAATACCCCTGAAGTAGGTTTGTCCAAACGATGGATAGGATAGACATATTGCCCTATCTGATCACGTACCAACTGTAAGGCAAACTGTGTTTCATGTTTGTCTATAGGTGACTTATGTACAAGTAACCCTGAGGGTTTATTGATGGCAACCAGGTATTCATCCTGATAAAGTATTTCTAGAGGTATGCTTCTGTATTATCCATTGTGAATTATATGATATAATTCTACAAAATATAGATAAAGGGACTGATTTGGCTATCAATATCGTAGCACAAAATAAAAAAGCCAGACATGATTATGAGATACTTGAAAAGTTTGAAGCGGGTATCGTACTGGCTGGTGCTGAAGTCAAAGCACTGCGTGCAAAACGTGCCAATCTAGCAGATGCATTTTGCCGCTTTATCAAGGGTGAACTACACCTTATGAATGCACATATCGCCCATCTTGAGACAGCAAGTAAACATTTTACACCGGATACACGTGCACCAAGAAAACTTCTCCTGCATAAAAAACAACTGGAAAAACTCTATGTCAAAGTACATAAAGATGGTCTTACCATCGTACCGCTGATGATCTATTTCAATGAACGCAACATTGCCAAAGTAAGCATCGCTATAGCCAAAGGTAAAAAACTCCATGACAAACGTGCAGATATGAAAGCAAAAGACACTCAACCGTGAAGCCCAGCAAGCGATGAAAAACAGAAAGCTACTAAAAATGAAAGAACTTTCAGAGTTATTATCAGACTATCAAAGTGTTGTGCTAGGAACACAAGGACATAATGGTTATCCTTTCTCCTCTTATGCACCTTTTTACTATGATGGGGAACAAATCTATATCTTCATTTCAAACATTGCAACACATGCAAAAAATATACAAACTACATCTAAAGCTTCTGCATTTTTTATAGAAGATGAAAGCAAGATGTGAAAATATCTTTGCAAGAAAACGTATCTCACTGCAATGTGATGTGACTTCTGTCTCTAGGGATGAAAAGAGATTTAACACTATTATGGAATCTTTTCAACATAAATTTGACACCAATATGGTCACCATGCTCATGGGGATGAAGGACTTTAATCTTTATGCGCTTAAACCCATTTACGGTGAAGCGACTTTTGGATTTGGGGAAGCCTATAACATTGGTGGAGAGAAGATGAATGAATTGATAGCAAGAACTGGTGGCAGTGGCCACAAATAGTACTTACGCTTTACGCTTTCTCTTTTCTAACAACACTTCACGAGGAGAAAGAAAAGTACGCTCTTTTTTCTCTTGCATTCTTTTTTTACGTTTCACTATGAGTCGGGTATACGTATTTGGCTTGAGTGTTCTACTTTGTTTTAATCTTTTCCATGAGGATATCTGTTCATACCCTATAAAATGATAAATACTCTTTTGTATCTTTTTAACCAGCCATTTTAAAAAACCTTTGAGAGGAATATGAAATACCTTTTCCAAATAGTACTCTAACCAACCAAACCAAAATACAAAAAAAGTATATATTTTACGTAATCCTTTCGCTAGGAATGGTACTTTTTCCATCCATGATAACAGCCATGTAAATATAACGACTTCGACAATGGGTGCAAGCCAACTTCCCCATAAGTAATCTGTAAAGAAATAGGTAACAGCTGTACCGACTTTCAAAAATAGAGCCAGTAAAAAACTCCATATTTTTGCAACAAAGACTTTTACTGCAAGCATCCCACCCATAAACTTACCGATGAAACCCAATGAACCTAAAAATGCAAAAACAGTAATGATCTTTTTAGTTAAAGGAAAGTTTTTGAAATTCTTTTTTGCATGTCGCACCACTCTTCTCATATCACTTGAGAGATGATCCAAAAAATGTATTTTTACATTATCCATGACTACTTTTTCCACCACATAACGTTTTCCCAATCCTGTAGCAGAAAGTAGTGCAATTTTTTTAAGAAAAAGTGTCAAAATAAACTTTCCTTTTACAAGAAAAAAAGCAGCCAATAAGCGCAAAAAGATTTTTCTTTATAAAAAACACTATTCTTAAAGAAAATGCTACATAGAAATGCACGGCTCTCCTCATGGCTGAACACGATCATAATAGTGACAAGAAATAGGAGTAAACTCCATAAAAAAAGTCGTTTTTTCATATTAAATTATTTTTTCAAGTGATTCTTTAAGTGTCTTGTAAAGATGTTTTATTTTCTCTATAAAAGGACTTTTATTGGCAAAGTATTTTTCTTTTAAAACTTTAATACGCGTTTTCATCTGTACCAAATGTTCCATGGTTTTCTGATGCATTTCACATGACTTAATCCAGTCAATTGCTTTCATTATCCGATCATACATCCATTTAAACCATCCAAACTGCATAAGTTTATCTTCTGTGACCCTAAAGAGCCAAAAAGTAAATGCCGCTATAGGTATTTTAGAGATATACAAGACCAAACCAAAAATCATCTGTCCGCTTACAAATAACATACCCGCATAAATACCAAATGCTTCCACTATAGCCAAGCAATACAACAAAAATAACAAGAACAACAGAAGGATTTACACTGTTCCAATTTTGCTTCAATCTTCTGAAGAATTTTAAGTGCATGAATAGTCTCATAGATAGGCTTTAGCTATTCCCTCCCAGATCAACTCTTCAAAGATAATATAGATAATAACAAGTAAAAGTTGTAAAAGTAAAATAAATTTGTGTTTTATGGTTGATAGCATAATGGGGTATCCCTAAATAAATTTTAAAATTATTATAGCGATTTAATTAGAAAAATGGTTTTTAATGTAAATTGTATGTTAAAGTTTAGATTTCTTTTTGATTTGTTGTAGATTTGTAGGTCTGTGAGTGAAGGAGCTTACTTACAGTAAGTGACTGAACGGAACAACTCCATTCAAAGATGCGATGAAGCAGAAAGAAAGATTACTTTCTTCTAAGTTCTTTGATTCTTGCTGCTTTACCTTTAAGCTCTCTAAGATAGAACAATTTAGCTCTTCTAATTCTACCTCTTCTAAGTACTTCAATACTTTCGATAGAATCTGAGTAAAGTGGGAAAATTCTTTCAACACCTACAGAGTTAGCACCCATTTTTCTTACCATGAATGTTCTACCAGTTCCTTGACCTCTAATAGCGATACAAAGACCTTCATAGTTTTGAACTCTTGTTTTTTCACCCTCTTTAATGTTAACGGCTACTCTTAGTGTATCACCTGCTCTGAATGCTGGAATATTTTTGTTTTCTAGTTGTGCTTGTTCAAAGCTTTCAATGTATTTATTTCTCATATGTTATACCTTTTTTGTATAAGTCTGGCCTAAAATACTTTGTTTTACACAAAGCCAGCCCTCTTTTTAAGTCCGTGATTTTACTATGATTACCCTTTAGAAATTCTGAAACTACTTCATTGTTCTCATAATTTTTAGGTTTCGTAAAAGAAGGCGCTTCCAAAAGTGATTCTTCAAAACTCTCTATACTTAAAGAATCACTGTTGCCCAATACCGCTTCAACATTACGACTAATAGCATCACAAACCACCATACTTGCCAATTCTCCACCTGTTAAAATAAAATCTCCTATAGAAAAAAGTTCATCTGCATGAGCTTCTATCACACGTTCATCTATTCCTTCATAACGTCCACTTACAAATACTACATGTTCTTTTTTAGCTAAACGTCTTGCATCATTTTGTGTAAAAGGTTTTGCCACAGGAGAGAGAAATACTATATGTGCATTCTGAGATGTTTCTTTTATCTTTTGAAGTGTATCCATCAAAGGTTGTGGTGTCATAAGCATACCTGCCCCTCCACCTATCATCGGTGCATCAACACGGTTATGTTTATCTGTGGTGAAATCACGCGGATTATAAAAATCGATAGATGATTTTTTCATCTTCGATCGCACGTTTTAAAATACTTTCAGAAAAGTACCCTTTGATAAGATTGGGGAAAAGTGTGACAAAAGAGAAATGCATAAATACCCTTTTAAATACGCTGGTTCTAGCTGCTGCAAGAAACTAAATTGCAGTGCAAGTTAGACACTAAATACCGAGTCGTAAGTTGACATAGTGTCAGTAGTTCTTCGGGCAAAAGTGCCTATAAGACAACGCATTAACTAGCCTCTAAAATGTCTTTAGCATCTTTCGTATAGACTATTTTTTCTTCTGTATCTATTTTGATAATGTAACGTTCGATATAAGGGAGTAAAAAGTTTTTAGAGAACCCTGTTTCAACCAGATCCTTCTCTGTTTTTACAGAAAGATAATCGGTATCAGCCATACGTTGTATCTCTTCTACTTTACCTAAGATTTCATCATCCTGTTTCACTACACAGCCAATCACATCAAACCAAAAATGCTGCCCTTCTTCCAAGTTCACAATTTTCTTTTGTCTGTTCTTCATTTGCAAAAAGTTTAGTATTGGTCAATTTTTTTGCAGAATCTATACTTTCATGCCCTCTAAAACGAATCGATACCTCGCGCAAGATTAATATCTGCGATAGTAAGATCACCACGATTACTTTTATAGGTTTTACCTACTTTAAATTGTTCTGGAAAATCTGTATGAATATGAAATTTAAGATCGCCCCAAAGTCCAATGGTACGCCCTATTTGAGCGATAAGAGAATTGTCATTTGACATAAAATATTACTCTGAAGCTTTTACATTAACGCGGTAGTTTTTACCGCCTTTTGCTTTACAGCCGGAGATGACTGTTTTAATAGAATTGATCATTCGTCCTTCTTTACCGATAAGCTTACCTATATCTTCACTGTTCGCAAAGATCGTAATCTCATCAAAACCCTCATCAACCTCTGTGATCTCTATAGAGATATCTTCAGGGTTGTTTACCAAAAGCTTGGTATATGAGAGTAAGAAATCTTTGACCATTAAGACTATTTTTTACCTGCATAGTCTTTGTACTGTTGGGCTCATTTGTGCACCAACACTTAACCAGTAGTTTAATCTCTCTTCATCAAGAGTAAGTTCTTTATTTACACTTACTGGGTTATAGTGACCGATTGCTTCGATCCAACCACCATCTCTTCTTTTTCTGCTATCTGTTACTACGATTCTATAAAATGGTTTTTTCTTTCTACCCATTCTTGTCATTCTGATCATTGTCATGGTATGTCCTTTAATTTTTTACTTATTTTCAAGTACTGACAACTGCTTTTTAATGACTAAAACACTCATCAATACTTTAAATCTTTGGAACGCGATTCTACCATAAATATTATAAAGAATTTATTAAAGTGGAATGCTATGTTGTGAACACAAAAGGGAAACTGCTACTATGATACACCTCTACTGAAGTGGCTATAGTATTTTAACGTGGTGCACCGGGGAAACCACCGCCGCCTTGCATCTGTGCCATCATGTCTTGCATCTGCTTCATACCGCCTTTACCTGACAACTTTTTTGCCATCTTTGCTGCATTTTTAAACTGCTTAAGTACACGGTTAACCTGCATCTGATCAAGTCCTGCCCCTGCAGCCAAACGTCTCTTACGTGTGTTGTTAAGCAAGTCCGGGTCTTCTCTCTCTTTCTCTGTCATAGAAGAGACCATCGCTTTGATCATCTTGATCTCAGAAGAGTTTTCCAAGATCCATATCACCTATCTGCTTTGCCATGTTACCCATACCCGGGATCATACCCATGATAGACTTCATACTTCCAAGCTTTTTCATCTGTTCCATTTGTGCCAAAAAGTCATTAAAGTTAAACTGACCTTTTTTGATCTTCTGTGTAAACCTCTTTGCTTCTTTAGGGTCTATGGCAGCTGCTGCTTTTTCTGCCAGTGACTCAACATCACCTGCACCCATCAAACGACTTACGATCCTGTCTGAAATGAACTGCTCAAGATCTGGCATCTTTTCACCCGCACCGATGAAACGAAGCGGTACGCCTACTTGTTGAGTAAGCCCAAGTGCAACACCACCTTTAGAGTCACCGTCAAATTTTGAAAGTACAACACCAGTAATACCTATCTTCTCTTTAAAGGTTTGTGCTGTTCTAACTGCATCCTGACCTGTCATCGCATCAGCCACATAGAAAAGTTCATCCGGGTTTGCTACTTTTTTCACCTCTGCAAGTTCATCCATAAGCTCATCATCTATGGCCAAACGTCCTGCGGTATCTATAAGTACGACATCATAAAGCTCTTTTTGTGCTTTTGCAAGACCTTGCTTAACGATCTCTACAGGTGTAGCATTTTCATCAGCTACAAGTTCCACTTCTATCTGTGAAGTGATCTGCTTGAGTTGTTCTACCGCTGCAAGTCTCTGAAGGTCAGCTGCAATGACAAGTACTTTTTTCTTCTTTTGCTCTTTGAGGAAATAAGCTAATTTACCTGTAGTAGTCGTTTTACCAGACCCTTGTAAACCTATCATCAGGACAACGGTTGGTGGCTTAGATGCAAAAGTGAAACCTTTAGGTGCACCTTCTATCGTTAGGATCTCTGTAAGTTTAGTTTGTAGTGCTCTTAGGAAGTTCTCTTTACCTACACCATTTTGCTTGGTTTCGATCTCTACACTGGAAATAAGCTCTTTAACTACTTTATGATGTACATCTGCTTTTAAAAGTGATTTCTTCAGTTCAGCAGTTGCTTTTTTAAGTGCTTTTTCATCATCATGAAAACGGATTTTGCCTATGGCATTTTTAAAACTATCGGTTAAAGTATCAAACATTTCTTACCCTTAGATTACTTAGGACATATTTTGAGCAAAGCCCAAAATACTACGTTGACGCTATATCAACTTCAGTAGTTGGCTCATGCGACTGGTCACATTTATTGACAAATATCTGAATATTTTCTAAGATTTTTATTATTTATATTGACGCGATTTTACCCTAGTTGGGCTTAAAATCATTACTTATATCTCGCGATGTCTTTTGGCTCTTTTGCATTAAACTCATAATCCAGAATTTTCATTTTAGCCGAGTGCAAAAGTATGCGTTTTGATTGTGTACGGCTTCCATACTGTTCGTCACCTACAATAGGATGTCCTATATGTGCAAGGTGTACACGGATCTGATGCGTTCTTCCTGTCGTGATCTCTATATGTACTTTGGACTTTTTACCTTGTATCTCTTCAGGTTTCACTATCGTATGTGCTTTTTTACCGCGTACCGGGTCTATCATAGAAAAGGCTTTACCTTTTTTAACAGTAAAAATAGGTTCATCTATCTCCACTTTTTCATACAGAACACCCTCAACCCATGCTACATAATGTTTTTCTACATTACGGTTCTTGAACTCTTTGATCGCACGTTCTATAAATGCCCTGTTCTTTCCTAGTAGTAATACACCTGATGTATCTCTGTCAAGTCTGTGAAGAAGTTCTGCACCTTCTATAGAATCTTGGATCTCATAACTGTCTACTTGTGCAGGTTTGTTCACGGCAATGATATCTTCATCTTCATAGAGTATCTCTATATCCTCAGGGTATTCTATACGAAAGATAGTATCTGTACGTATATCGGCTCTTGCTATCTTTACTTTTTTGTCTTCAACATAGACAAGCCCTCTGTCTATCAGTTCTTTTGCTTTGTTATTTGATATATCCTTTGCCATTGCAAGGACTTTATATGCTTTATCTGTAGCCATTTTTTTCTATCCAATCTTTAAATTTATCATTCAGTGGGAATGCCACTATTTTAATCTTACTGTTTTGTCCTGTTTTAAAAAGTATATCACTTTTTGAGACTTTAAAACTTTTTGCAAGAAACTTTACTAACTCTTTGTTTGCTGCACCTTCTACCGCAGGTGCTTTTATACGTATCTTAATCGCATCATTCCCATACGTTTCGCAAAATTCACTTTTGCTAGCAGCGGGTTGTGCTTTGATACGTAGACTGACTGTTTCCTCTTCTATATTATAAAACACTTTTTAAGCTCTCTATGATCGAGGTGTAGATTCACTCTTATTTTTAATCACAGTAGGTTTAAGTAATCCATATTGTAACAATCTTTTCGAAAGGTTTGATGCTTCCACCACTGCAATACCTTCGATCGCATCAAAAATATCTTTTTGATTGAAGTAGTGCTTTCCTGAGATGATCTTACATCCAAACTGCGCTGCTTCTGCTGCATTGTGTCCACCTATTGGTTCAAATGCACCCCCAAGTATGACAATGTCACTGATGGCATACATATTGACCAATTCACCCAAAGTATCTACTAAAACTATATCGGAACTGAACACTTTATTGTGAGAATAACGTTGTGCAGTACAATGATTTTCTACAGAAAAGTCTTCCATCATTTTAGCTACCTTGTCAAAACGTTCCGGATGACGCGGTACTAAAAGTAAAACTGCCTCTGGATGTTCTTTTTTCAATGAAGCAAATGCATCCAGGATCACTGCTTCTTCTCCCTCATGTGTACTGGCTCCACATACAACCAGACTCGAAGGCCTTTTGATCTCTTTGGTCACATCAGGTAAATGAGCCAACTTAATGTTACCCGTAACTACTACATTTTTAGCCCCTAAAGATTCTAAACGCTCTTTGTCTTTGGCTGTTTGTGCATACACTTCATCTATGTGCTTAAAGATCTGTCTATAAAGCCATCTCATCTTCTCATACTTAGGAAAAGACCTGTCACTCATACGTGCATTGATAAGTAAAGTTTTAGCCCCTCTTCTCTGTGCCAAGGCAAAAAGAAGATACCAAAACTCAGCCTCCATTACCACCAATGCCTTTTGCGGGTTCAGCCATCCAAAAAGCAAAGGTTCAAAAGGCAGATATCTACTCTCTTTCGTATAATCCCCTATCACTTTAAAACCCGTATATGTTGTTGTGCTCATACGCAAACTCTCTTGCGGCAATGCATCCACTAAAGATTTTATGGCTTTTGCTTCTCCAAAACTACAAGAGTGAAACCAGATACCATGAGGCTTTAAAGGTTTGTTGTTCCATAAGAAAAATCTTGCAGGAATTGAGTCTTTATATTTGGTTTTAAAAGAGAATAAAGCTAAAAAAGGAAGGGCGATAACAAAAAAGAAAAAAGAAAAGAAACTATAGAGAAAAAAGAAAAATTTCTCCATAGTATATCACTTATGCTTCTGCTGTTAACACTCTCTATATAGAGAATTCTACCACAGTGAGGACAATTACAGATCTCATCTGCTTTGATTACGTCTGAATACGTTTTGTCATTGAGCTTCATGTAACATCCGTAACATGCTTGCTTTTTAACAGGAACAACCGCTGTATTACCTGCCCAGATACGGATTTTTTCATAAAATGCAAGTACTTTTTGTTCAAGATCTCTACTAAGTTTTTCTCTTTCAACAAAAAGTTCACCCTTGCTTTGTTCGATCTCTGCTTTTTCTACAGATACAACTTCATTCATCGCTGTATATTCTTCTGTAAATGCTTTTACTTTTTCACTTGCCTCATCTAGAAGTGATTTGGTTGTTTCATTGATATTTTGAAGTCTTTCTATCTCTTCATTCGCAAAAGTCATCTTTTCTTTAGCGATATCTTCTTCCAAAGAGAGTGCTTTCATCTCTTTTTCTGTTGTGATCTCTTTAGACTTTTTTACATTTGAAGCCAATTGCTGATTAAGCATTACGAGTTGCTCTTCAAATGTCTTTACTCTTGCATCATTCTCTTTGATTCTAGCATTCAATGTATCAAGTTCAGCCTGTGCTTCATTGATCTTATTTTCTATTTTTGCTACTTTTTTATTTGCCGCTTTAAGTTGTGGCGCGTAACTGTCTATAGCTTTGTCAATTTTTGAAAGCTCGATGAGCTCATTTAGGTGTTTGTTCAATCTCTGTCCTTTTGGAGTTTAAGGGTTCTCAATTGTTATTTTTGAGAGGTTTAACCCATACTTTATATTGTTTCAAAATGAAATGGGTTTTTTGAATTTGAAATTATAGCTAAAAGAGGTAAAATTTTCAACTCATCTAAAATGATCTCTGCAAAAAACTTCTCACTTTCATAATGTCCAATGTCGACCATCATCAAATCTTCACTCATAGCTTTCATTGCATCATGATACTTAATGTCACCGGTCAAGAAACAATCAGCCTCTACTTCATCTATAAGAGAAGCACCTGCACCGGTGGTTAAAGCAATAGATCTGATCTTCTCTTTTTTACCTATCACCTTGAGTGTAGACAAATTCAGTCTCTCTTTTATAAGGGTTAAAAGTTCTTTATAATGCCATTCCCCATTTGTTGTACATACAAAAGGATCTTGTGATTCTATTTTGAACCCTAAAACCTTTTCAAACACATATCTGTTCAAATGTGTTTGATCAAAATTTGTATGCAAAGCAATCAAAGAGTGCTTTTTAAGTATCATCTTTTCAAGTAAATTAGAAGGGTACTTGGCAAAATCAAGCTGTGTCAAATTTCCAAAGATAAGCGGATGATGAACAACAAAAAGTGTATTTTCTTCTGTACTCTCTATCATCTCTTCATCTATGTCCAGTGCCACTACAATTTGAGATACCTCTCTAGACATATCTCCAACAATTAGCCCAGAGTTATCCCACTTTTCTTGAAGTTCAAAGGGACTTATCTTGTCTAAATGGTTGTATATTTCCTGTAACTTCATACTAATCTTTCTTGGATCTAACTCTTTTTGACTTCTCTATCACTTGCTCAGAAAGACTTTGTTTATATGCAATGATCTCATCTCTTGTCTCTTCACAAGCTGTTGAAACAATCTGTGCGGCAAGAATACCTGCATTTTTAGCTCCATTGAGTGCCACTGTAGCCACTGGCACACCTCCTGGCATTTGCAATATAGATAGTATTGAATCCCAACCATCTATAGAGTTACTTGATTTAACAGGTACGCCTATGACTGGAAGTGGAGAAATGGCAGCTATCATACCCGGTAAATGTGCTGCACCTCCAGCTCCAGCTATAATCACTTGAATACCGCGTTTATGTGCATTGCGTGAAAATTCAAACAGTTTTTCCGGTGTTCTGTGTGCTGAGACAATATCTAACTCATATCCGACATTAAACTGCTCCAACATCTTGGCAGCCTCTTGCATGACAGGAAGATCAGAGTCTGACCCCATTACTATACTTACCACTATTTTTCCCATGATTTAACCTTTATAATACTTTTAACTTTAGTTGCTTTTACCAATGCATGTTCAACAGTGTCAGCAAGTACTGTAACATGTCCCATTTTTCTAGAAGGTCTTGTATTTTTTTTACCATACAGATGAATCTTGACCCCATCTATCGCCAAACATTCACTAAAGCCCTCATAATAGACCTGCCCCTCATACCCTGCTTCTCCCAAAAGATTAAGCATCACTGAAGCACTCGTTAACTCCGTACTTCCCAAAGGTAAGCCAAGTATGGCACGAAGCAATTGTTCTAACTGGGATGTGACAACACTGTCTATAGTATGGTGACCACTGTTATGTGGTCTTGGTGCTACTTCATTTATGAGGATATTACCCTCTTTATCTATAAAAAACTCGATGGCTAAAAGTCCGATCATCTCCAGTTTTTCAATGATCTCTACTGCGAGTGATTCAGCCTTTTGAACTTGATCCTGTGTGATATTTGCCGGACAAAAAATTTCTTCTACCAGATTTGTCTGATCATTAAATGTCATCTCCACTGCAGGGAAACAACGTACTTCTCCAGCACTGTTTCGTGCGGCTATGACTGCTATCTCTTTATCAATATCTACTTTTGTCTCTATCATGGAAGCACCTATCAGCAGTGTATCGTCACTACTGTTGATAAGTGAGACACCACGTCCGTCATAACCACCTTTTCGTACTTTTTGTACAAAAGGGTATGTAAGCTTTCCACTTTGTATGGCTTGTGTTATCTCTTCTTCATTGTCGCAACAAATAAAAGGTGAAGTAGGTATATTATGCTTGGCATAGAACTCTTTTTGGAGTCCCTTATCTTGTATCAGTGCCAAGATATCAGGATCAGGGGCTATCTGATGACCTTCAGATTTAAGCTTTTGTAATGCTTCTATATTGACATTCTCAAGCTCAAAGGTCAAGATATCTACAAGCTTACCGAATTCATATACTGTGTCAAAGTCTGTAAAGTCCCCTTTTACATAGACAGATGCAACATTACGTGCCGAACATCCTTCATCCGGATCAAGCACATAGGTAGAAATATCCCATTTGCTAGCCTCTTGAATAAGCATTTTGCCAAGCTGTCCACCTGCAATCACACCCATTTTTAAACTTGAAGTCACTAGTTTTTCAATCAATGGTTTACCCTTTCTATACAGATGCTATTAGCCTCTGACACGTGCATTACGCTCTTTTTCTTGTGCCTTATAAAGCTCTGCACACCCTATGGAGAGTTCTCTTACTTTGAGAATATAATTCTGTCTCTGAGCCTGTGAGATAGCCTTTCGCGCATCAAGTATATTAAAAGCATGAGAAGCCAGCATACACTGATCATATGCTGGAAGCGGTAATCCTGCTTCTAAGCAGACTTTACATTCATTACTTGCATCTTCAAAGTGCTGGAACAAATTCTCTACATTAGCCACTTCAAAATGGTACTTAGAGAACTCATACTCTGTCTCTTTATGTACATCGCCGTAGGTTGTCACGGTATCACCCATACGGTTCCATACTAAGATCATAGACTGAATCCACACCTTGCAAGTACATTGCAAGTCTCTCTGTACCATAGGTTATCTCCACGGCTACAGGATCACAGGCGATCCCACCAACTTGTTGAAAATAGGTAAACTGCGTCACTTCCATACCATCAAGCCATACTTCCCAACCAAGACCCCAGGCACCAAGTGTTGGAGATTCCCAATTGTCTTCTACAAAACGTATGTCATGTCTGAGTCAGATCAAGTCCCAAATACTCTAAAGACTTTAAGGTAAAGCTCTTGAATATTATCCGGACTCGGTTTAATAAGTGCCTGAAACTGATAGTAAGCACCCAAACGGTTTGGATTTTCACCATAACGTCCATCTGTCGGACGGCGAGAAGGTGCCACATACGCAGCAGACCAAGGCTGAGAGTCTAGACTTCTCAGCAGTGTTGCAGGGTGAAATGTCCCCGCACCCGAAGGAATATCATAAGGTTGCACAATATTACACCCTTGTTCAGCCCAATATTGTTGTAGTTTGAGGAGTAGTTCACTAAATGTAATGGCGTTGTTGTTCATCTATATTTCTACCTAGTTTTAATTTTACAGTATTGTTTCAATCTCTGAAGAATCAAGCTCTACTTTTTTTGCTTTGCTGATACGGTCTTCTTGAAGTTTTACTTTGAGCTCATCATCGCCTAGTGCCATGATCTGAATAGCTAAATACGCAGCATTGACTGCACCTGCTTTACCAATGGCAAGTGTACCTACGGGCATACCCGCTGTCATCATCACTGTAGACAAAAGTGCATCTTCACCCTTAAGTGCTCCACTTTCCATAGGTACACCAAGTACCGGCTTAGTTGTAGCTGCTGCCAATGCACCTGCAAGGTGTGCTGCCATACCTGATGCTGCTATAAACACTTGTGCACCTTTGGCTTCTGCTTCTTTGACGTATTTCATAGTTCTCTCAGGACTTCTGTGTGCTGAAGAGATAATAAGCTCATACGGTACACCAAACTTTTGTAATGTTTCTGAACACTCAGACATAATACTATAGTCACTTTTACTTTCCATTACGATCGATACAAATTTCATTTTATATCCTTAATTGTTGATTTACTCTCTTGTTCCTGCTTCATAGGTGTTGAACTTTCCGTCAGACCCTTTGTTCTCTAATGCTTCACCTATCTCACGTCTCAATATAGTATACCCTGGTAATTTAGCAGGTAAGAGAATATTATTCAAGTCACCAGAGTGAATACACTCAAACTCTTTGCCTGTTTGTAGAGAGCATCTTCTTAAATGTAAGCCAATACTTTCCGTTTATCTCTTCTATCTTTCCTACTTCATTGTCTACCAAGTCAACAGTAGCACCTACAGGTAAAACTATCTCTACACTGTCACCTACACACGTTTTATCTTTACACTTCCATGTCAAGCCATCTTCCAGAACAAGTCCTGCTACTTGATGGGTACCATATTGTATAGAAAAATCATGAGATTCTGTTTCACCTCTTTCAAAAGGACGTGAAAGTAAATAGGCATCAGTAAAACCTCTATTTTGTGTGGTATTAAGTTCTGCCTGATATTTTGCAGGATCAAAGTCATTGGCATAAAAATCATCTATCGCATGACGATACGCTTTGGTTACAATTCCTGCATAATAAGGAGACTTGGTACGTCCTTCTATCTTAAGTGAATCTATGACACCTGATTTGAGTATCTCATCTACATGTGAAGCCATATTCATATCTTTTGCATTCATGATGTACGTACCGATCCCCTCTTCTTCATCCAGTCTAAATGTGGTTCCGCTTTCAGGATTATGTGCGTAGATTTCATAAGGAAAACGACAGTCATTGGCACAAGATCCACGGTTAGGTACACGACCCGTTTGTAAATGAAGAGATGAGACAGCGCCCTGAGTAAGCAAAACACATGGAACCATGCACAAATATCTCTAACTCAAGTTCAGGTAAATGACTTTTAATTGCTTCACAATCTTTAAGGCTAATTTCACGTGCAACAATAATACGCTTGACCCCAAGGTCATAATACACTTCTGCATCCATTGCATTCATCACATTGGCTTGAGTAGAAAGATGAATAGGAATATCTGGCGCAATACGATGTGCTATCTTGACCACACCCGGGCTTGAAACGATAAGTGCATCTGGTTTAAGCTCTGCTATCTTGGCAATGTGATTTTCATAGAGTTTTATTTGTGAATTAAAAGGAAATGAGTTCACTGTAGAGTAAACTTTTTTACCACGTGCATGGGCATATGCTATCCCTTCAGCATAAGACTCCATATCAAACTCTTTTCCTGAACGTATACGTAATGAAAAGGTACTTGTGCCACCATAAACTGCATCAGCCCCATAGTTTAGAGCGATTTTCATCTTCTCTAAATTACCGGCTGGTGCTAAAAGTTCCACTTTATTTTGATCTGTCATCTTTTGCCTAATAGGATTTATTTGACTCTTATTCTATCCTATTAGTGGTAAAAATTAGGTTTTTCTAAAATTAATCATACCAATTACTTGGCACTTCTTCTAAGTCTACACGCAAAACTTTATGTATGGCTTCTTGATTGATCAAAAATACATCTACGACATCCGGATCAAATTGTATGCCCTTTCTTGTCTTAATATACTGCAAAATTTTCTCATATTTCCATGCATTTCTTCCTGGTCTTTCTCTAAAGAGTGCACCTACAGTATCTGCAACTGCTACTATACGTGAAGCTATATCTATCTCTTGACCCTTTTTTTGGACAGGATATCCTCCACCATCCCACCATTCATGATGTTCTTCAGAAATAATAGCTGCTAAATCTGTTATCGGTAACTCTTGCTCTTTCAAAAGATCTCTTCCTAAGAAGGTATGATACTTCATCGCTTTAAACTCATCAGAACTTAGCTTTTCATCTTTTTGATAGACTTCCTGACAAATCATCACATTGCCAACATCATAAATTCTTGCAGCCTGCTCCAGTTTATTACAATATTCCATGCCAAGCCCTAGTGACTGGCCCAATATTTTACTGATCTGTGCTATTTGACGCATTTGATTTCTATCTTTACCGTGTGCTAAAAGCGATGCAGCAAATATCTCTATGACTTTCGCCTCTAAAGAAGAATTTTTTGAGTTTGCATGACGCACTTTGGTTAACATGCTCTCAAGAGACTTTTTATTTTCTAATTTAAGGATATTTAACTCTGTAACATTCATATAATTGGTCATAATGTAGCTCCTATAAATAAAAGTGCTAATCATAGAAAAAAAGAAGATATGCTCCTCATCACGAGAACATAATTCTATTGGCAACCTGGCGATCTGCTTGAGACCCATGGCTTTCCGTCCTTACCTCACGATAAGTTTGGTCTTTTCAATATGAATATGTTAATTAAAAAATAATATATTCTTAATTACATATAATAACACTATATAATAAAAATGTCATAAAAATGTCAAATTTTTTCTACATTACTGCTTACTAAACTTTCAAAATCCAGTTTTATGCTAAACTAAGAATAAAAAGAATTTAATATGCGAATAGACATACACAATCACACCACCCGATGTAACCACGCTGAAGGTACTGTTGATGACTACATCCAAAAAGCCATAGAACTAGGCATAGACATTTATGGATTTTCTGAACATGCACCTATGGATTTTGATCCACATTATCGTCTTGCTTTTGAAGAGATGCAAGCCTATACAGATGATATCTTAACAGCAAAAGAACGGTATAAAAATGATATCAGCATTTTATTTGGTTATGAAGTGGATTATCTACCAGGGCACATGGACGATAGGGTTCTAAAGGCAAAAGTAGACTACTTGATAGGTTCCGTACACTTCATAGACAAATGGAGCTTTGATAATCCTGAATTCATCGCCGGATGGAAAAATAAAGATATAGATGAGATATGGCAAGCCTATTTTGAAGCTACTGAGGCGATGGCAAAATCTGGAAAATTTGACATCGTAGGACATCTTGACCTTATCAAGGTATTTAAGTTCCTGCCTAAAAAAGATGTAAGGCTCTTGGCAAAAGATGCACTACACGCTATCAAGAGATCTAACATGGTTTTAGAGGTCAATACAGCCGGTCTTCGTAAACCTATAGGTGAACTCTACCCATCACGTGAATTACTTGAAGAGGCTTATGCACTTGACATCCCTATTACGTTCTCTTCTGATGCCCATTCAGTTGAACAAATCGGCTTTAGTTATGATCTTGCTACAACGCTTGCAAAAGACGTCGGATATACAAAAGCTGCTACTTTTGAAGGTCGTGATAGAAAATTGGTTATTTTTTAAGCACAAACACTGATATAACTAATTTATATATGGCTACAATATAGGATAATTTTAATTTAGGAGAAGTTACATGGGTAAATTTGTTAACAATGCAGATGAGTTTTATAAATACTGTGAGGAAAATGAAGTAGAGTTTGTTGACTTTAGATTCACAGATATCAAAGGTGCATGGCACCATATCAGTTACAGAATGAGTGCTGTAACACCTGAGATGTTAAGTGCGGGACTCCCGTTTGATGGTTCTTCTATCGATGCTTGGCAGCCAATCAACCAATCAGATATGATTCTTAAGCCGGATGTAGATACTGCATTCCTTGACCCGTTCACTGCTGACAGTACTATCATTGTTATCTGTGATGTATATGATATCTACAAAGATCAAATGTATGAAAAATGTCCAAGATCGATCGCTAAAAAATCACTTGAATATCTTGCAGAAGCAAGTATCGGTGATGTTGCATACTTCGGTCCTGAAAATGAATTTTTCATTTTCGATGATGTAAAATTCAGAGATGATGTAAACAGTGCATACTTTAGAGTAGATACTGAAGAAGGTCAGTGGAGCAGTGATACTGCTTATGAAAATGGTAACATGGGACACAGACCTGGTACAAAAGGCGGATATTTCCCTGTTATGCCTACAGATTCTATGGTAGACCTTAGAGCTGAAATGATGCTACTAATGGAAGAAGTAGGTCTTGAAGTAATGCTTGGCCACCATGAAGTTGCACAGGGTCAAGGTGAGATCGGTATAAAATTCGGTACGTTGATCGAAGCAGCAGATAATGTTCAAAAATACAAATATGTAGTAAAAATGGTAGCACACCTAAACGGTAAAACAGCTACATTTATGCCAAAACCACTTCTTGGAGATAACGGTAGCGGAATGCATGTACACCAATCTATCTGGAAAGACGGTAAAAACCTTTTCTATAAGCAAGGTGAATATGCAAACCTTAGTGATATGGCACTTCACTATCTTGGTGGTATTTTCAAACATGCTAAAGCTGTAGCTGCTATCACAAATCCAAGTACAAACTCTTACAAAAGACTTATTCCTGGATTTGAAGCACCATCAATCTTGACATACTCTAGTCAAAACAGATCAGCAGCATGTCGTATCCCTTATGGTGCAGGTGAAATGGCTACTAGAATTGAGACAAGGTTCCCAGATTCTACTGCATGTCCATACCTTGCATTTGCTGCATTGATGATGGCTGGACTTGACGGTATCAAAAACAAATACATTCCAGTTGGTCCAATGAATGAAGACCTTTTTGAACTTAGCCTTGATGAGATTAGAGAGAAGAATATCCCTCAAATGCCTCACACACTAAGAGAAGCAATGGAAGGTCTTATCGCCGATAATGACTTCCTTAAACCGGTATTTACACAAGAGTTTATCGACACATACCAACACTACCAGTTTGAAAGACAAATTTGGCCTGATGAAGCTAGACCAACAGCATTCGAATTTATGTCAACTTATTCTTGTTAATTTTTCCTTTCGGGCTCTTGCCCGAAAGACACTTCTTTTGTCTTCAAAATATATCTATAAATTTTTACTTTTTAAAACTCTTTTGAGTATATGTTTTCTTTTATCATTTTCATTATA
>CAVPJM010000005.1:0-33374 GCA_963705455.1 Sulfurovaceae bacterium
ATCAATTTTGGATGGTAAATATCCAGATGCAAAATGGAAATCGTCAAAAAAGAGATGAGCAAAATCATTTCTGAAAAAGAACGCCTTCGCTCGCACCGTATGGTTACAAAGCCGGTGACGAGATGAAAAATGAAACTCCGATGGTTGCTGGAGTACCCAATGATTTAAAGCACTGGGAGATTAGTTTTGAAGAATATAAAAAATCACTTGAACCTTATACGCTTGACTATGTAGCGAAGATATCCAAAGGTGATCCGAATGAAGATATTGAAGTATTTAAGAAAAAGCTTCAGGCACTCGCAGACCTTTATATTGAAAAAGGAAGAAAGGTTGTATCTTTCTGGACCATGGGTATGAATCAGCATACCAGAGGTACATCGGGTCAATACCCTCTCTTATAACGTACACTTTCTGCTCAACAAACAAGCAAAGCCTGGTTCAGGAGCATTTTCATTGACCGGTCAGCCATCTGCTTGTGGTACAGCTAGAGAAGTGGGAACTTTCTGTCACAGATTGCCTGCAGATATGATGGTGGCAAATCCTGAACACAGAAAGAAGTACTCACCGAGAAAGGATGGCAAGTTCCTGCCGGTACGATCAATCCTGTTGGAAATCAACATATAATGAAGATACATAGAGATATCGAAGATGGTGTGATCAAGTTTGCATGGGTCAATGTATGTAATCCATACCAAGATACAGCATCAGCTTCACACTGGATCAAAGCAGCCAGAGAAATGGATAACTTCATTGTTACTTCTGATGGATATCCAGGTATTTCGGCAAAAGTATCGGACCTTGTACTTCCTTCAGCGATGATCTATGAAAAATGGGGTGCCTATGGTAATGCAGAGCGTCGTACACAACACTGGAGACAACAAGTCCTTCCAGTAGGTGATGCGATGTCTGATACATGGCAGTGGGTAGAACTTTCTAAAAGATTTACCGTAAAAGATGTATGGGGAGCATCGACACTCAGAGATGGTACAAAACTTCCTGATTTGATAAAAGAAGCTAAAAAAATGGGTTATAATGAAAATACAACCATGTATGACATTTTATTTGCGAATAAAAAAGCAAGATCTTATAAGCTCACAGACAAATTTCCTCAAGCTGGATATGACGATACAGAATCAAGAGGCGATAGCCGTAATGTTCTCGGATCAGACGGTAAGCCTTGGAAAGGGTATGGATTTATGATCCATGAGTACCTTTTTGAAGAATATGCAGGCTTTGGTAGAGGTCATGGTCATGACTTGGCACCATTTAACGTATACCATAAAGTAAGAGGACTTAAATGGCCTGTCGTTGACGGTAAAGAAACACAGTGGAGATTTAACGTAAAATATGACCCTTACGCTGCAAAAGCGGCAAAAACAACGGGTGCGAATGATTTTGCGTTCTATGGAACAATAGCCAAAGCATTGGTGCAGGGCGACCTGACAGGTGTTAAAGACCCAACGCCTAAACCGCTTCCAAACAAAGCGAAGATTTTTGCAAGACCAGTATGGATCCACCTGAAATGCCGGATGCAACGTATGATATGTGGCTATGTACAGGACGTGTGCTTGAACACTGGCACTCAGGTACGATGACGATGAGGGTTCCTGAACTTTTCCGTGCAGTACCTGAAGCACTATGTTACATACACCCTACTGATGCAAAAAACAAAGGTGTAAAACAGGGGGAACTTGTTTGGGTAGATTCAAGAAGAGGAAAAGTGAAAGCCAGGGTTGAAACCAGAGGTCGTAACAGACCTCCTCAAGGTTTGGTATTTGTACCTTGGTTTGATGAAAAGGTATTTATCAACAAAGTGTGTCTTGATGCGACCTGTCCAATGTCAAAACAAACAGACTTTAAAAAATGTGCAGTTAAAGTGTATAAAGCATAGCGGGAATCATGATGAATACGAAAGAAAAACCTCCAATCAGTGAAAGACGAAAGTTTTTTACGAACATTGCACATAATGCAGGACTAGGAGTAATGGGTGGATTATTGTGGGCAGGGTATACCGATAAAGCAAAATCTTCGCCACTTACTCTCAGACCTCCAGGTGCGTTGGATGAAGAGGATTTTTTAAGGGCCTGTATCAAGTGCGGGCTTTGTGCAGAAGCGTGTGTTAACCGTCCAAGTAATATCGACAAAGAAACAGGAAAACAGAGACCCTCTACGCTTCAAATGGCAAAAGCCAAAGATGATGTGACCATTGGAACACCATTTTTTAAACCTTTGGATGTGCCTTGTTATATGTGTGAAGATATTCCCTGTGTGCCGGTTTGTCCGACAGGGGCACTAAATTTGGCGTCAGTAACCAATACACAAGGCCATCTGAATTTTAGGATGATGGAGATGGGCATTGCTGTAGTAGAACCCAATGCCTGCATTGCTTTTTGGGGCATACAGTGTGACGCGTGTTACCGTGCTTGTCCTTTAATGAACGAAGCGATCACATTGCAGTTTGACAGAAATGAAAGAACAGGTAAACATGCTTTCTTAAAACCTGTCATAAACATGGATATCTGTACAGGTTGTGGTTTGTGTGAGCAGGCATGCGTAACGGAGAAGCCGGCTATTTTTATACGTCCTAGAGAAATTGCACTGGGTAAACCGGGTGATCATTATGTGAAAGGCTGGGATAGTAAAGATCAGGAAAGAGTCGCGAATCAGAGCGGAAAAGATGTGACAACAGCAACTAAAAGAAGCGATCAAAAAGCAGCTGACTATCTGAATGAAGGAGTAGATTTTGACTAATGTTAAATATCTTATCCTCAGAAGGTTAAGTCAGATCACGTTACTGGTTCTTTATTTTACTGCGAATGCTTACGGTTGGAAGATACTCTCAGGAACCCTTTCAAGTTCTTCTGTGCTGGGTGTCATGCCTTTAAGTGATCCTTTTGCTGTTTTACAGATGCTTTTTGCAGGGGCGGTACTCTCTTTTGATGTGATGCTGGGCGCGATAATTATTGTGCTTTTTTACGGCATTATAGGTGGTCGTGCATTTTGTTCATGGGTCTGTCCTGTAAACATGGTGACTGATTCGGCAAATTGGTTGAGACGAAAACTGTATATGAATAAGATAGAGAAAAAAGTATGGATGAGCCGTAATATTCGATATTACATGATTTCTCTTGCATTCATTGTTTCTTTTGTGAGTGGTTTAGCGGCATTTGAGATCATCTCACCTATTACGATCTTGAATCGTGGGGTGATATTTGGTTTTGGGACGGGAGCAGGGTTGCTTGTAGCAATCTTTCTTTTTGATCTTTTTGTACTCAAAAACGGATGGTGTGGTCATATCTGTCCATTGGGCGGTGTGCATGCTATGATAGGTAAATATAGTCTTCTGAGAGTAAAACACAATAGTGATAACTGTACACTTTGTATGAAATGTAAAGATATCTGTCCTGAAATACAAGTACTTGACATGATAGGTAAACGCAGTGAAGCTGTCTCCATGGCAGCATGTACAAATTGCGGAAGATGTGTAGATGTGTGTGATGATGAAGCCTTGAGGTTTCACATTCGAAATTATTTAAAATAGCAAGATGGAGGAAGAAAATGAAAAAATTAGTAAAAACAGTAGCACTTGGTGCTTTATTTGCAACTTCAGGTATATATGCAGCAAGTGTAGCTGTATGTGCGGGATGTCACGGACAGCATTTTGAAAAGGTGGCACTTGGTAAATCAAAGATAGTTAAAGACATGTCTCTTAAAGAGATACTTGATGCACTTAAAGGTTATAAAAATGGTACTTATGGTGATACCATGAAAGGCCTCATGGAAGCACAAGTAAAAAATTTGAAAGATTCAGATATTGAAGCAATGTCCTTGCTTATTAAGACAAATACAGGGATTCCGACAGAAAAAGCAACTCAATTTGCAGCAGATGCAGCGGTAGCTGCCGCAGGTGGATCCTATGTAGATCTGAATGAAAATGCTTCTGATGCCATACGCATAGAAGAAGAAGATTTGGGCAATAGAAATACGGTTTCTGAAACAGCACTGGGGCTTAGAAAAACGAATATTTATAATGAAGATACAACATCTGGAACAAAAACAGACTATGATAGACCAAGTCCCGGTGAATCAACAAAATTTGAGAGAGCTTTTAAAGATGCACCACCAATGATACCTCACTCTGTAGAAGGTTTACTTCCTATTACTAAAATGAACAATCAATGTCTCGGATGCCATTTACCTGAAGTTGCACCGAGTGTAGGTTCTACTCCTATTCCAGCATCTCACTTTACCAACTATAGACCGATCACCGCAATGAATGATGGTTACGTGGTTCAAGATGGTGAGGTTCTAGGGTATGATATAAACAATACATCAGATATTAAACTGGCTAAAGCAAGAAAAAGTGACACTATTTATCAGGGGCGTTTCAATTGTACGCAGTGTCATGCTCCACAGTCTAAAACAGAAACAGACGTTGCCAACACCTTTAGGCCTGATTTCAAAGGCAATGCTGCCTATAAAGAACATTCATCTTTAGCAGATGTAATGAATGAAGGTGTTGAATAGTGGCATCAAGACGTGATTTTTTAAATCCATTTAGAAAATTTTCAGAAAAAACCAAGGAAAGCTTACCACTTGTGGTAAGACCTCCCTATGGTTTGAGTGAATCTCTTTTTCAGAGTGAGTGTATTATATGTGAAAGTAAAGCATGTGTAGCTTCTTGTGATGAAAAGATCATTTTGATAGGGGCAGAGGGTACTCCAATGCTTAATTTCACTAAAAGCGGATGTGTCTTTTGTGAGGATTGTGCAAAGGCTTGTGAAAGCACTGGTATGCACGCATTGAATTTAGAGTATGAAAATTATATAGAAAAAACCAATGCAGTATTTCGTATTTCAACAGAAGGGTGTGTGGCACATCATGGCGTGATATGTTTTTCCTGTAAAGAGCCTTGTATAGATAATGCGATACTCTTTAATGGAATGTTCAATCCGTTGATAGACATGGACAAGTGTACAGGCTGCGGGTTTTGTGTGGGACGATGTCCTACTCAGGCCATTAGTTATTTTCCCACTGGAATGATCCAAAAAGAGGAATTAAATCTGTGAAAAAGATGATGATATTAGGATTTTTTGTTCCTCTTTGTATGTTTGCAACACAAATACTTACACCTATACAAAAAATTGTTGTAGACGGTACGGCAAAAGATATGGTAGTGGATGAAGAACATTTATACGTTGGAACAGACAAAGGAAAACTACAAGTGTATGACTTTAAAGAGCACAAATTCATTAAAGATATATCTCTACCGCTGATACGAGATTTTATGGGTGATACGGTTCCTCCTCGTGTCTACAGTGTTGATTTTATAGAAAACAGGTATCTTCTTTTGAGTGATAGTGGTAAAGGCGGGTATACGAACCTTTGGATACATGAAAATAACATCACGACACAACTCATTTCTGCTGAAGATAAAAGAGCACTGGTTAAGGCTCGTTTTGTTGACAAGAATCATATATTGCTCGGATATTTAGGCAATGAGGCAGCTCTTTTTGAGATAAAAAGTAAAAAAGAGCATTATCGTGTGCAGCTTAGTGAGTCAAAGTTTTCTGATTTTGTACTGAATGAAAAGAAGACACGCGCAGCTTATGGATGTGAAAGCGGTGTCATTTCTGTGATAGATATTGCAGATGGAAGTGTGGTTAAAGAACTCAAAGGGATGAACCTTGATAACACCTACAAGGTTGATTTTAAGCAGGGGATAGTCTCAGCTGCAGGACAAGACAGAAGAGGTGCTTATTATGATGTAGAGACAGGCAAGGGTGACTACATTGAGGGGAGTTTTCTCATTTATGCTACAGGGCTAAGTCCAAGTGCAAAAAAAGTAGCATTTGCTATGGATGAGCAAAATAATATCTCCGTTTTTAACCGTGTAAGCAAAGCAAAAACTGCAGTACTTGAAGGTCAAAAAAGTACACTCAATGTCATAGTGTTTAAAGATGAAGAGATACTTTTTTCAGCCAGTGATGATAACACTGTATTGATGTGGAAACTCAACTAAAAGGAATCAAATGGATACTTCATATGATATGTTTATAGAGACAGAAGTACCTGAACATGAACTTATTATCTCTCGAACGGATTTAAGCGGTATAATTACTTATGCCAATGAGACATTTGCTGCAATCAGCGGATATGAGGTAGATGAACTCATAGGAAAACCGCACAATGTTGTTAGGCATCCTGATATGCCAAAGTCTATTTTCAAAGACCTTTGGGAGACTTTGAAACGCGGAGAAAGTTGGCAAGGTATTGTCAAGAACAGACGAAAAGATAATGGCTATTATTGGGTACATGCGGATGTATCAGGGGTGTATAAAGAGGGGAAACTGGTAGAGTATAAATCATTGCGTGTTCCAGTTGATGATGCAAGGAAGATCAAGATGCAAAATCATTATGATGCATTGAGAAAAAGTGAAGAAAAAAGTTCACGTGTCGTCCTGTATGTCACAGATGAGCAGTTAGAAATGATCGCTGACATAATCTCATGATTTGTAAATAAAATAAAAGGAAATATAATGAATATATCAAGTATTGTAGTACGGGTACAGCCAGAAAATTATGACGAAGTAAAAGAAGCATTGGAAGTCAGTGGTGTTTGTGATTATCACTTTGGAGACAAAGAAAAAGGTAAGATGATCGTCACAGTAGAAGGTGAGGGTGTTGAAGAGGAGATCAAAAAACTCGTACACATTCAGACAACCAAAGGTGTACTTGCCGCAGATATGATGCAAACCTACCAAGAAGAACTTGAGGGTGCCATCAAAGAACTTGAAGAAGCAGATGTAGTACCTGATATGTTAAATATGGACAGTGTGGATGTCCGTGATATCATCTATAATGGTGACTTGAAAAAGAAAGATTTTAAAGGTGGTGTGTAATGGTCATTATAGAGTCAGTCATCAAAAAAAACCCTCTGGGACGTTGGTATATAGAGTTACATGATACCATGAAAGAGGAAAGCATGGAGATCTGCTTGGACATTAACGAATATGCTCAGAAAATAGAAATGATGGGTGAAGAGTATGATGGCGAGGTTGAGGTTGCATGGTCAACGGAAGATAATGTTACTCCAGTACAGATAAACGAAGTACGTCAACAAATTATGGCCTATGAAGCTGAGATCGAGGCACAGCAAAATCAGTCAGTGCAAGAGAGTGCAGAGTGGACACCTAACGGCTGATGAAAGAGATCTACTTTACTTAATCTTCTCTTGTAAAAAGTTACTATGATAGTGCTTCTTTCCAACACACAAAATGAAATACATCAAAACTCCATTGCCTTTTATCCCCAATTTGCTATAATCAAACAATTTTACTTATAAGGTACAAGAATGTCTAATATAGCACAAGCCAAAATCTTTTTTGGTTCTACAGAAGAAAATAAAGAAGCACAACAGGAACGAAAGAGTCCTTTTGATGGTGCTGTTGTGAGTACTGCACCTGTTTGTGATGCAGATGATACACTTAAGGCACTAAAGATTGCTAAAGCAGCAAGTAAAGCAGCCGCAAGATCACCACTGTCTCAGAGAATTTTATGGTTAGAGGATGTAGCTAAAAGACTTACAGAAGCTAAAGAAGCATTCGCTTTGATATTGGCTAAAGAAGTGGCAAAACCTATCGCATTTTCTCGTATCGAAGTTGAGAGATGTGTGGAGACGATCAAGATCACTGCGATGGAACTTGCAAATCTTTCAGGTGAAACGCTTCCTACAGACATTATGCCTAGCGGTAAAAAGACATTGGCATATTTTAGACGTGAACCTGTAGGTGTGGTTGCATGTATCACTCCGTTTAATTTTCCTTTAAATCTTGTGGCGCACAAGATAGCTCCTGCATTGGGCGCAGGGAATGCTGTGGTATTAAAACCTACACCTGAGGCACCTATGACGGCCTATATGTTTGCAAAGCTTTTTGTGGACTCAGAGTATGCCATTAAAGATGCACTTTCTGTGGTGTATGGTGATGCCGTAGTAGGTTCGACGATGGTACAAAGTGATATTCCAAGGGTGATCAGTTTTACAGGTTCTGTACCTGTAGGAAATATTATTACCAAACAGGCCGGTATTAAGAAAGTAAGTCTTGAATTGGGTGGTAATGCTGCAACATATATAGATAAAAGTGCAGATTTGGCACTTGCCGCGGCACGTTGTGCTTTTGGAGCTTTTTATAACTCGGGACAAGTCTGTATCTCTCTTCAACGTATTTATGTGAATGAAGAGATCTACGAAGCGTTTGCAGAGCTTATAGCACAAGAGACGAATAAACTCAAAGTCGGTTCACCTTATGAAGAAGATACGTTTATGGGACCACTGATTGATGATGAGTCTAAACAAAGAGCGAACGGATGGATAGCTTCAGCAAAAAATGAAGGGGCAAAAGTGATTGCTGGGGGTGAAGAGATAGATGGAATATTCTCTCCAACCGTTATGGCAGATGTCACAGATGATATGAAGATCATTTGTGAGGAAGTCTTTGCACCAATTGTAAGTTTGGTTTGTGTACCTGATTATGAAACAGCTGTAGAGAAAATGAATGATTCACCTTATGGATTACAGTTTTCTATTTTTACAAATGATCTAAAAATGACACAGGCATTTATAGATGATGCAGAGTGCGGAGGTGTAGTGATCAATGACATACCAACACTTCGTTTTGATGTGCAGCCTTATGGCGGTGCTAAACTTTCAGGTGTGGGAAGAGAGGGTCCAAAATGGGCACTTGAAGAGTTCACAGAAATCAAATCAGTTGTGATTTGTTAAAAAAATTAATTAGGAGTGTTTATGGATTATTTATTTCAAGCAGGGTTTTTAGGAACGAGGGCACCACTTTTTATGGATATTGTATCTATAATTGTTGCTGTATTGCCTTTTTTGATTTATGGGGCGATCATGCTTGCAAAGAAAAAAAATTATAGTGCACATGAAAGTGTACAGAAACTACTTTTTATCATTTCAGTGATCGTGGTAGGATTTTTTGAGTATGGTGTGCGTATGGAGGGTGGATATAAAAATCTGATGGAAGGCAGTTCTGTATCACATGATTATCTCTTGTATGTATTGATCTTTCATATCATTATTTCTGTCATTACCTTAGTTCTATGGGTAAAGACACTTTATTATGCAAGGCGTGATAAAAAACAATCTACGCTTCCAGGACTTTATTCCAAGTCACATGCAAAAGATGGGCAACGTACCTTTATAGGTATTATATTAACTATGTTGACAGGTGCTTGGGTTTATATGTTACTTTTTGTATTTTAAATGATGAAAAATGTCGCTATCTCCGCTTGTCTTTTAGGTAAGAAATGTCGGTATGATGGGACTGACAATAAAAATGAGGCTCTTTTAAATAAGCTTGAGGGTATGTGTATTATCCCTTTTTGTCCTGAAGATTTTGCTTTTGGTACACCTCGACCAACGATGGATCTGGTAGACACTTCACAAGGACATAAAGCTATATCCAATTTAAAAGGAGAAGATTTATCTGCTCCTGTCATTCAATATGCTACACTGTTTTTTGACACGCATCCAGAGTTAGATCTATTTATAGGTAAAGATCGAAGTCCGAGTTGTGGAGTATGTTCAGCAAGATTATATGATGAAGAGAAAAATTTACTCTCTTCAAAAGAAGCAGGTCTTATGGCAAAAGAAGCAAAAAAACGACAAATACACTGCGTGGATGCAGAAGATTTTAGGGGAATAGAATGAGAATACTATGGATAGTACTGCTAAGTACACTCTTTTTAACTGCAAGTGAACATCAAGAGAATGGCACCAAGGAAGCTATCGTTAAGATCTACACTACTGCAAAAATACCAAACTATCAAGAACCTTGGAACAGTTCAATGCGCAGCAGCACAGGTTCTGGTGCAATAATAGAAGGTGGGTACATCCTTACGAATGCACATGTTGTAGCGGACCAATCTTTTTTAGAAGTACAGCGTTATGGTCAACGTAAACGTTATATTGCCAAAGTATATGCAGTCTCACATCAGGCAGACCTGGCACTTTTAAAAGTAGAAGAAAAGGCATTTTTTGAAGGGGTCAAACCATTGACGTTTGGTTCTCTTCCCAATATTGAACAAAAAATTGTTGTTTATGGATATCCGATGGGGGGAAGTACACTTTCTGCAACGATTGGAGTGGTTTCACGTATAGAACATCATACGTATGCCCACAGTGGAGAGTCTTTTTTGGCAGTACAGGTAGATGCTGCAGTGAATCCTGGAAATTCTGGAGGTCCTGCACTCTCAGATGGCAAAATAGTCGGTGTGGTAATGCAAATGATCAGTAAGTCTCAAAACATTGGTTACCTAGTTCCTGTGAATATGGTAAAACACTTCATCGAAGACATGAAAGATGGAAAGTATGACGGTTTTGCGGATCTTGGCTTAGGTACACAGAAATTGGAAAATCCAGCCATAAGGCGTTACTATGGACTTGATGATAATGTCAGTGGAAAACTTATAGTGAAAGTAGTACATAATTCATCACTGGCAGAATCGCTGAAGGAAGGTGATATCTTAACTGCAGTTGACGGACATAATGTAGAGAATGATGGTACAGTAGAATTTAGGAAACATGAATATACTCATTATCAGCACTTTGTCGATGCCTATCAGATGGGTGAAACTGTGAAACTTGATATTATCAGAGATAAGAAAAAAATGCAAGTTTTAGCACCGCTAGAGCATGTCGCTGATGATATGTACCTGGTTAAAACAACACGTTATGATACGATGCCGAGTTATTTTGTCTATGGCGGGTATGTCTTTTCTCCTTTAACGAGAAATCTTATTGTCTCTACAAACCGTAATCGTTTAACGCTAAGTTATTTGGCTGGAAAATGGCAAGAAAAAGATAAAAGTGAAGCGGTGGTTCTATTGAAAGTATTGGCTTCGGATATGAGTAGAGGAGATAATGATTTTGCAATGTGGCCTATCGATAAGATCAATGGAGAACCATTTAAAGATTTTAAAGAGTTCTATCAAAAGATGCAAGCAGCCAAAAGTGAATATATCGTTTTAGAAGACAATGACGGAGTGAAAGTGATCATTGATAGAAAAGAAGCTCAAACAAAACAGAGTGATATACTTAAACAGTATAATATCGAGTTTGATAAGTCGATAGATCTAAGAAAATAAGGGATCATCAGAACATAATGTGGTTTTCTTCTGCTTTATAAAATATGGGGTTTATAAGATTTTATGGCTACATGAAGTTTAGTAAAAAATAAGTATTTATAAAGTTGAAGGGTGTAGGAGTTTTAAAACTCCTACTTATAACTAGTTAAAGTCAGGCTTTGGTGTCTGAAGTGTACTTTCCGGAAGTTGAGGATAGATTATCTGTGGTTTTCTACCTTTCAGCGCTTTTAGGAATGTAACGATTTTTTCTGTATCAGCATCAGAGATGTCTTTACCAGTTTGTGTACGCCCCATCTCTTGAACCGCTTCAGCAAGGCTCCAGATCTGTCCATTATGGTAATAAGGTGCTGTTTCAGTAATATTTCTTAGTGTCGGTACTTTTACCATACCGTTTTTATCACCTTTAAAGTCACCTACATTTGCAAATTTATATGGTTTTACCGTAGGGAAAGGCATCATTGAGCCACCTAGTGCTACTCCACTATGGCATGATGTACACCCTTGATCCATAAATACTTTTAGACCTTCTTTTTCAGCATCATTCAATGCATCTTCCTTACCGTTTAGGAAATCATCATATCTTGATGGTGTTACAAGAGTTCTTTCAAAGATACCAATCGTTGATGTAATCGTTGGGAAATCAACTTTTACATCATTTCCATATGTCTTTTTAAACTCTTCTACATATTCAGGGATAGAGTTGATTCTATCTACAACCAATGAAGCCGGTGAAGCCATTTCAGGTGCTGCTTGCATAGGTCCTTGTGCCTGATCTTCAAGGTGAGGACTTCTACCATCCCAGAACTGCGATTTAAAGAACACTGCATTGTAAACAGTCGGTGAGTTAAGGTGGTGTGGATTTGCTACCCACATATGTCCCACAGCGGCCGGTGCACCGTCTGCTCCTCCAAGTGCAAGGTTGTGACAGGTATTACATGAGATGATCCCACTCTTAGAAAGTCTAGGTTCAAAATAAAGTTTTTTACCAAGCTCCACTTTTTCTGGTGTAATCATATTTCCATTAGGATCTATCAGTTTTAAAAGATCAGCTTTATTCTCAGGTATACCCACCAATCCGTTTTGTTTTGCCTTAGTGACTAGTGCATTTTCATTGTTCTCTTTTGCTGTTGTAGCAAATAAACATGAAGATATTAGCAAAGATGTTGCAAGTATTTTATAGGGTTTCATTTTATATCCTTCTTATTGATAATTTTTATCCTATAAGTATAGTATAAAGAGTGTTAATTATGTATTATTTAATTTGTAGTCTTTGTTGTTTGCTTATAATTTGTAGTTAGTATTACTTGGTTTTTCAAAGTATTTATTCATATTTTTTAAACTGCTGTAACCACTCTTTATCCTCTTCACTGAGTGTTCCGACCCTTTCGAGTAGTTTTTTCTTTGTAGAGATGAGGTCATCTACTTCCAAGTATGCCAGAAGGGCTGGATTGATGGTTGGTTCTTCACGTCCATAGGCGATCAGTTTTTCGATATCTGCTAGTAATTCTTCTTTTGAGTGTTCATTTTCTTTATTCATTTTGATATACTACCCAAAAAGAAATAATAAAGGATAGAGTATGCTAGAAGTAGGAATACAGGTACAAGACTTTTGTTTGCCAAATCAGGACGAAGAGGAGATATGTCTTAGAGATATTAAAGGAAAGATGGATCGTGCTTTACTTTTATCCTAAAGACAATACTCCTGGATGTACGACAGAAGCTTGTGATTTTACAGCGGCACTTCCTCATTTTGAAAACCTTTCTGCTATTGTATTGGGGGTAAGTCCGGATTCTCCTCAAAAACACAGAAACTTTATAGAAAAAAAAGAATTAAAGATCACATTGCTTGCAGATGAAGAGAAAGCACTTTGTAATGCCTTTGGTGTATGGCAACTTAAAAAGTTTATGGGTAAAGAGTATATGGGCGTTGTACGTTCAACATTTATTATAGACCCTGATGGGAAAATTGCTGCAGTATGGAAGAAAGTAAAAGTTAAAGGTCATGTTGATGAAGTAAAGGCGAAACTCGAAGAGTTACAAGCATAACATTTACGATACCTAAAAAGACATCCTTAAAGGGTGTCTCTACAAAAATCCCCTATATTTATATTTATTTAAACATCATTTCGGTATAATCGCGTTCCTTATTCTCTTATAGGGTGTGAAAACATCTTGAATAACTGGAAATACACATGTAGTTATTCCTTGCACGGTTGTGTGATTCTGAATTTAGAATTGACATTGAGGACTACAGCGGATCAAACCTAGTGATGAAGCTATGCTTTTAACTGAGCTTTTAGAGAAAAAGTTCTATTATGATTATATACCAAGGAGAAACTTATGGTAACAATGAAAGACCTATTGGAGTGTGGAGTACACTTCGGACACCAAACAAGAAGATGGAATCCAAAAATGAAAAAATTTATTTTCGGTGCAAGAAAGAACATCTATATTATCGACCTTCAAAAAACACTTAGATACTTCAAATATACATACAATGTTGTAAGAGATGCAGCAGCTGAAGGACAAACAGTACTTTTCGTAGGTACTAAAAAACAAGCTAGACAAGCAATTAAAGAGCACGCTGAAAGATGTGGTATGCCTTACGTTTCTACTAGATGGTTAGGTGGAATGTTAACAAACTATCCAACAATGAAAAAATCTATCAGAAAACTTGAGATCATTGAGCAAATGGAAGAGACTGGTCAGATCAATCTTTTGACTAAAAAAGAAGCATTGATGCTTTAGAGAACAAAAGAGAAATTGAGCTCTTATCTTGAAGGTTTCAGACACATGAAAAAACTTCCAGACATGATGTTCGTTATCGACTACTGTTAAAGAACACATTGCAGTTAAAGAAGCAAGAAGACTTGGTATGAAAGTTGTTGCTCCACTTGATACTAACTGTGATCCAGATATGGTTGATTATCCAATCCCTGGAAATGATGATGCTATCCGTTCAATCAATCTTTTCTGTAAAGAAATGGCTGAGGCGATCATCGAAGGTAAAGCAATATATGCTGAAACACACGGTGAACGAAGCAGAAGAAGTAGCTGAGTGGTGATGAAGTAGAAGCAATTATGGCTGAAGCAGCATCTGAAGAAGAAGTAGCAGAACTTGTAGAAGAAAAATCAGCACCTAAAGCAGAGAAAGAAGCTGATGATCTTACTAAGATCGCTGGTGTTGGTAAAGTATACCAAGGTAAACTCAACGATGAAGGTTTCTATACATACGCTGATGTAGCAAACATGACTGATGCACAAATTGAAGTAATGGAAGAAAAATACAGCTTTAAAGGTGACTTTAAAGACGCTGTAGCATCTGCTAAAGAATTGGCGGAGGCGTAATCATGGCAAACTTTGGACCTAAAGATATCAAAAAACTCAGAGAGATGACTGATGCAGGAATGATGGACTGTAAAAAAGCATTGACTGAAGCTGATGGAGATATGGACAAAGCAGTTGCATGGCTTAGAGACCAAGGTATGGGTGCTGCAGCTAAAAAAGCTGGAAAAGTAGCTGCTGAAGGTGCTATCGGTGTTAAAGTTGAAGGTAATAAAGCAGTGATCGTTGAGATCAACTCTCAAACTGACTTTGTTGCTCAAAATGATAAGTTTAAAGCACTTATGAATACTGTTGTAAATCATGCATTTGACAATAATCTTGCAGATGCAGAGGCTATCAATGCTTCTACGATCAACGGTGAGCCTTTTGCTGAGTATCTTTCTCTTCAAATTGCAACTATCGGTGAAAAACTTGATGTAAGAAGAGCTGCACTTATCGTTGGAGATGAAACTACAGCTGTAAACGGTTATGTTCACTCAAATGGTCAAAATGGTGTAATTATCGAAGCAAAATGTGACTCTGCTAAGACAGCTGAAGCAATGACTCCTGTACTTAAAGAGGTTGCAATGCATGCAGCAGCTATGTCACCAAGTACACTTTCTTATAAAGATTTTGATCCTACATATGTAGAAGAAGAGACTAAAGGTAGAATCATTGCTATCGAAAAAGAGAATGAAGAACTTATTAGACTTGGTAAAACACTTAAAAACATTCCTCAGTATATCTCTATGAGCCAATTGACTGAAGAAGTAATGGCTGCTGCTGAAGCACTACTTAAAGAAGAACTTAAAGCAGAAGGTAAACCTGAAAAGATCTGGGACAGAATCCTTCCAGGTAAGATCGAAAGATTTATTTCAGACAATACAACACTTGACCAAGAGCAATGTCTTCTTGATCAGAAATTTGTAATGGATGACAGTAAAACAGTTCTTGAGTACATTCAAGAAAAAGCAAAAGCTGCTGGTGGTTCAGCTGAAATCGTACATTTTGTAAGACTAGAAGTGGGTGAAGGAATTGAAGTAGCAGAAGAAGATTTTGCTGCTGAAGTTGCTGCACAAATGGGATAAGGGTTTTCCCTTATACTTATCTTCCTATCCAAACAGAGCAGTTTGGGTAGATTCTAATATCTTTCCTCTTTTTATCAACCTGTCAGTCATTTTTTTTATGTTAAAATATACCATGAAGTGAAATGGAATCCACACTTGTAAAATAATCTAAAGGCAACAAATGTCCCAATATTTATTGGAAGCACAAAATATTTCTCACGGTTTTGATACACTTTTATTTCATGATGTAAATTTTTCTTTAAAGCCATCACAGAGTGCAGCGATCATTGGTCGAAGCGGCTGCGGGAAGTCTACACTTTTACATATATTTTCAACATTTATTAAACCTGATAAGGGTAGTGTCACACTTTTAGGAAAAGATCTTTACACGCTTAATGATAAGGCCATTGAAGCACTGCGTCGTTATGATATAGGGATCATCTTTCAGTTCCATTATCTGTTTAAAGGTATGACTGCCATGGAAAATATTGAAGTAGCCACGTATGTTAAGTGCAGAGAAGATCGATGATGCCATACTTGAAAAACTAGAGATCAAAGAACTGATGAAACAAAAGATAGGTGAACTCTCAGGTGGACAGCAGCAACGTGTTTCTATAGCCAGAGTATTAAGTAAAAAACCTCGTATCATCTTTGCAGATGAACCTACTGGGAACTTGGACAAAGAGACTGCAGAACTTGTGATGGATGTATTACTGGATTACATTAAGGAAACAGGGGCAGGACTTTTACTGGTGACACATGATGATAGTATGGAAGCTCGTTGTGATATCGCGTATAAGATCGAAGATAAAATACTGAAGGAGAAAGGTTGAAAATAGATCTATTGAATGTTCTTTATACAACTTCTATGATTATTTTGGCTTTTGTTGCAGCTATAGTGATCACAAAAACGATTTCTAAATATGTAAAAAAAGAGGATGAGAAGAACAAGAGTAGACAGACTACTACTTGCTATCTACCTTGCTTGTGCAATAAGCACACCTTCCAACATTTTATCTATATCTCCATCAAGAATGGCTTCCACATTTGTAAAAGCCTGGTTGGATCTGGTATCTTTGACCTGCTGATATGGTTGCATTACATAAGAGCGTATCTGATGTCCCCAACCTATGTCTGATTTTTCTATACCATCTAAGTGCAGCCTGTTTTTTAGCCATTTCATACTCATAAAGACGGGATTTCAGCATTTTCATTGCAGCAGCTTTGTTTTTATGCTGGCTTCTGTCATTTTGACATTGTACGATGATATTTGTCGGTATATGTGTAAGACGTATGGCAGACTCTGTTTTATTGACATGTTGTCCACCAGCACCGGAAGCACGGTAGGTATCTATACGTAAGTCTTTGTCTTCAATGGTGATATCTATGTCATCATCTACTTCAGGTGAGACCATCACTGATGAAAATGAAGTATGACGCTTGGCATTGGAGTCAAAAGGAGAGATACGTACAAGTCTATGGATACCGTTTTCCACTTTGAGGTAACCATAGGCATTTTCACCTTTGATGATGAATGAGACATCTTTGATACCTGCTTCTTCTCCTGTCTGATAGTCCAGTACTTCTACTTTAAAACCATGTCTCTCTGCCCAACGCAGATACATACGGTAGAGTATACTTGCCCAGTCCTGTGATTCAGTCCCGCCAGCTCCTGGGTGTATGGAAACGATGGCATTTGCTCCATCATGTTCACCGTTAAGCATTATCTGTACTTCTAGAGCATTGGTACTTTCCTGTAAGCTTTGGGCATCTTCATAGAGCATTTCTAAAGTCTCTTCATCATTCTCAGCTTTAGAGAGTTCAAAGTATTCACTTGCATCATGTACTGCATCATAAGCATTTTTATAAGTAGCCAGGATACGTTCTGTTTTCGTTTTTTCCTGTGATATCTTTCCTGCATTGGCTGCATCATTCCAAAAATCAGGATTTTGCTGCATCTCTTCTATCTCTTCAAGTCTCTGCTTGCAAGAGATCAGGTTTAACAATATTTTTAATATTATCCATTTTGATAGTAAGTGATTTGAGTAATTCGCTGTATTCGTATGCATCCATAGTAAAAACCTAGTGTAATTTTGATATGATTTTATCAAAATATAGTGAAATATGAGGTTAGAAATGGTTATTGTTCGGACAATAGAGGCTTTACAGGAAGCAAAAAATGCATTATCGGGTTCTATAGGTTTTGTACCGACAATGGGAGCACTGCATAAAGGACATCTTTCACTCATACAACAGAGCAAGACAAGAAAATGAGCATCTCATCGTTTCTATCTTTGTAAACCCTACACAGTTCCTAGAAGGGGAAGATTTAGATGCGTATCCTCGCAAAGAAGAAGCAGATACAAAGATATGTAAATTGGCAGGTGTAGATATACTGTTTATGCCAACGATAGATGCAATGTATGAAGATGATGAACTACGTATCAGTGCACCTGCTATCCGTGGGTATATCTTAGAAGGTGAAAAACGTCCGGGACATTTTGATGGTATGCTGCAAGTGGTCATGAAGCTTCTCAATCTCAGTGGCGCTACACAATGCTTATTTTGGGAAAAAAGATGCACAGCAGCTTGGCACTTATCACACAGATGGTGAAAAACTATTTTATGGATGTAAATATCATCCCTTGTGACATTGTGCGAGATGAGAATGGATTGGCCTTGAGCAGTCGTAATGTCTATTTGCAAGGTGAAGAAAAAATACGTGCACTCTCTCTATGCACGCTCACTCAAACATGCAACCAAAATGGTAATGGCAGGTGAATTCAATGTTGAAGTGATCAAAAAAAGATGCTTACTGTGCTTGAAGAGACAGATAAGGTTGAATATGTTGCAATTGTCGATAGAGAATTCAAAGCAATTGATACTGTGGAGATAGGAAATACGATCATACTTGTTGCCGCATGGGTAGGAAAGCCTAGATTGATAGATAATTTGTGGATCTAAGTATATCTTTTAAAAGATATCTTCAAAAAGTTCTTGTGTCGATTTATCTTTTACAGGCTTTGTGTTGACTGGTTTAGGGCTTGGTTTAGGACTTGGTTTAGGACTTGGTTTAGGCTTGAAGCTTAAAAAGTTCTTTTACTGGAAGGCTGAGGTTTCGCAATCGGCTTAACAATCACTTTTTTTTCTACTGCTTTGTGTTCTACGGGTGCTTTTTGTGGGACAGCAGGTGTTGGTGTTTCTTCTTTTGTTTCAGGAACTTTTATTTCAGGACTGACTACTTCCAGTCCACCTTCAGGCTTAAGATAATCTAGTTCTACAAGTATGTCCATAATTCTTCTAACTGTAGGTACTGCTGATAGTGATGCGAAGTAATGATATCGTTTTTTAGCGCGTATCACCAATGCCCCGATCGTATATTTGTGCCCCTCTTTATCATTGGCAAAACCATAAAAACTACTGTGGTATTCTCTTACATAGCGACCATTTTTAGCGATGTGTGCGGTTCCTGTTTTTCCACCTACTTCTAAACCTGGGTACTGAGCTTTTACTCCTGTTCCTCTTGCAACAACCTCTTTTAAGATAGTTTTTATCTGATTAGCAGTTTTTTTGCTCACAGCTTGCAGATCACCGATTTTCGGTTCCAGAGTATAATGGTTTCCTTTGGCATCTTGAAGATAGTCTACCAGACGTGGAGTGACGGCTAAACCATCATTGTTAAATGCAGAGTATGCTTTCATGAGTTGGGCAAATGTGATCATCATACCATAGCCATAAGAAGTGTTGGCACGGTGCAGTTGATGATTAAGTAAACGGACAGGTTTGAGTTGTCCAGGTAGGTCACGTGAGAGGTCTATGCCTGAAGGTTTTGGCAACACCAAATTTGAGTAAACCATCTCTAAACTCTTTTCCTGTGAGTCTCCATGCAGATTTGGGATATACCTACATTCGAAGAGTGTACAATAATATCTGTAGCAGGTAAGAGAGTCAAATTTTTCATCATCTGTGATCCATCGTCTTTTCCGATCTGTAAGTCGATCCATTATAGGTTTTAAACCAGGTATCAGGTGTCACTTTTTTATGGTCAAGTGCAATAGCAATAGTGAGATGGGTTTAAGTACAGAACCTGCTTCATAAGGGTACTCTGTGAATTTGGGTACCAGTGCAGCGATATCTTTTTGCGTAATGTGTGAAGGGTCGTATCGTTCACTGAACTTGCCAAACTCAGTACTTTACCTGTTTCACTCTCCATGACACCTACGATGATCTCATCAGCATCAATACTGAGTTTCATTTGGTCAATCATAAGTTCAACACGTCTTTGTAGTGCAAGAGGAATATTGAGATGCAGATCCAGTCCGTCAACCCGTTGTATTTTAATACTGTTCTTGTCATGTATCACTGCACCAACAACATCACGCTTCCCTTGAAAATATCCATTTTTCTTGGATGTAATGTGTTTTTCATAAGCACGTTCAAGGCCTTTTTTACCTGAAGTACGGGTATATCTTCCATCACTCTCATTACCTACATATCCTAAGATAGGACTTAGTACATCTTTAAGAGGAAAACGTCTGCTCTCACCATTTTCGATGATATCCAAACCATAAACAACCTCTATACCACTGCGGGTTTTGATAGACTGAAAGACATCAAGTTTTCGTAGTTTACTAGCGAGTGATTTAAGCTGCATGGCGGAGCGTGAATTGATGGTTTTAGAGAGGATAATATTGCCTTTTATCTCTTTACCTTTACGATCTTTAAACTTTTCTAGAAGATCATTTTCAGGGATACCGCTATAGATACTGAAAAGTTTGACAAAGAGTGCTTTTTTTTCGGGAACTATACTTGCACCACGTATTACAGCCTGATAGGTTTTTTGTGAACTGCTGAGTGTATAACCATCTGCCGAGATAATAGATCCGCGAAATGAACGGTCATGGATAGTAGAATGATGGCTGGGAATACGTCTGTCTGAAGAGATGGTTTTCAGTACGGAAAATAAGAAATATACTCATAGCAAGTATCAAGAGTAAAAAAAGGAAAGAAATTTTGTTTTTTCTTTGATGTATTGCTTTGTTTTGTATTTCTTTATTCATATTTCCCTCTTATTGAGTGTAATTTTATCAAAGTTATCTGTTAAATTTGATAAAATACTAATTACTATAAGAAAAGAGATTACGATATGATAGACAAACCCCTTTTAGCTGGTGTTATGATACTTTTGACACTTTCATTGGTGATGAGTTATTCTCTTTCAACCTATACAGTAGTGCATTTTAATTATGCAGATTTTCACTTTTTCATACGACAAATGATGGCTATTTTCATAGGGTTTGTCATCGATGGTCATTTTGAGTAAACTAGATCCTGATAAATGGTTTTCAAGAGTCGGATTAGTGCTGTTTATACTCTTTTTTATCTTAATGATAGTGATGCAGTTTTTACCTTCTTCTTTGGTGACATGCAGTAGGAGGTGCAAAACGATGGATACGTCTAGGACCGATGTCTACTTGCACCTGTTGAGTTTTTTAAAGTAGGGTTCGTCTTCTTTTTGGCATGGAGTTTTTCCCGTAAGTTACTTGATAAAACAAAAATGGAATTTTGGGAAGAAGTACGTGTCTTTGCACCTTATCTTTTTGTTTTTTTTGTGGCAGTTGTGATCATTGCAGTATTTCAAAAAGATCTAGGTCAAGTGGTGGTACTGGGTGCAACATTGATGGTACTTTTTTTGTTTATCGGCAGTTCATGGAAATTCTTTCTTGACACTGCTGTCTGGCGGTTTTTTCGCATTTATAGGACTCATCTTTTTTGCACCTCACCGTATGGCACGTATCAAAAGCTGGTGGGGAACGGTACAAGACAGTATACTTTCCATTTTGCCTTTTGAATCAGTTCAAAATCTTCGTATAGAAGCGGGAAAAGAGCCTTATCAGATATCTAATTCACTTAATGCTATTCACAATGGCGGTTTGTATGGACAAGGTTTGGGAAACGGACAGTTTAAATTGGGTTATTTAAGTGAAGTGCATACAGATTTTATCTTGGCAGGTATCACAGAAGAGTTAGGGTTTTTAGGACTCTCCTTGGTAACATTAACAATGCTTGTTTATTGTATTTCGTATTTTTAAGATCGCTTCAAAAGTAAAAAATCCCATGTATTATCTTTTTTCTATAGGTGTAGGGTTGTTGATCGCTTTGGCATTTATTCTGAACTCTTATGGTATTTCGGGGATTACACCTATTAAAGGAATTGCTGTACCGTTCTTAAGTTATGGAGGTTCGCATATCTGGGCTTCATGTATCGCTATAGGTATGGTCTTAATGATATCTAAAAAAGTACCAAGGGACTGCTAAAGGAAGAATGCAATGAGTATTGTGATGACAGGTGGTGGAACAGGTGGACACTTGGCTATCATCAAAGCAGTCAAAGAACATTTGAATGATGAAGAACTCATTTATATCGGTTCAACCAAAGGACAAGACAAACAGTGGTTTGAACATGATGATGATTTTGCCTATAAATACTTTTTTGAAACACGCGGTGTTGTAAATCAGGGTGCTTTAGGTAAAGTAAAATCTCTTTTGATGATGGCTAAAGCAACGATACAAGCGATAAAACTTTTAAAAAAACATAAGGCTAACGTAGTCTTTTCTGTGGGTGGTTTTTCTGCTGCATCTACTGCATTTGCCGCCAAGATCTTACGTATTCCTCTTGTGATACACGAACAAAATGCAGCACTTGGTTCACTCAATAAACTGCTCAAGCCTTATGCCTCAGCATTCATCTCTTCTTATCTTGATGAGAGTCCTATCAAAGCATATCCGATCAAGCAGGTGTTTTTTGAAAATGCCCGTATACGAGATAAGGTTCATACGATCATTTTTCTTGGAGGCTCTCAAGGGGCAAAGGCTATAAATACTTTGGCTTTGCAGATAGCACCACAGCTGAAAGCAAGAGGCATTAAAATTATTCATCAGGCTGGTCAAAACAACATCGATGAGGTACAAAAAGCGTATGATGATCTGGGTATAGAAGCTGAAGTGTTCGGTTTTACGGACAAACTGGCAGACTATATGAATGAAGCAGATTTTGCCATAGCACGTTCAGGGGCTTCTACGCTGTGGGAACTTTCGGCTACAGCTTTACCAACCCTATTCATTCCTTATCCTTATGCGGCAAGTGACCATCAGTTTCATAATGCACAGTTCTTGGTAGAAAAAGATCTTGCATGGATCATGAGAGAAAATGAGATAGATACTGAAAAGGTATTGGCACTTATTAGATGAAAATCTGGCAGAAAAAAGCAGAGGGCTTATGGAGATTGTTGAAAAGAACGGTAGTGAGAAGATCGCTGAGTTGTTGACACAAATCTAACACGATTATTGGTGTAGAATGTTTTTAAATTTAAAAGAAAAGGGATTTATAGTGAAAAAATTAATGATGTTGGTATTGTCAGGATTATCTGTTATGGTATTGAATGGTTGTGGTGGTGGAGGTAGGAGTTATGATGGACCGGTACTTGACAACCTTATTTTTAGTAGATGAGTTTGGTAATGGTGTAAGTGATATACCTTATCATTGTGATCAAGTGGTATTACCAGTGATAGTCACTACATTTTGTAATGGTGACTTTTCATTTGATATCTTGGAGATAATTGTAATTTTGATTTTATGGTATATACATGGTACTGATGGATGATTATGTATTGAATATGATAATGACTCATTTACGGATTGTAGGTATAAATGGTATATATTGTGAAAAATGATGTTCTATATGAATGTACTCTTAGTGCAATGTAGGTTATACTAAGTTACGATCCAGTATTAGATTTTGATGGTATTATTGAAGATGGAAGTTTTGACTATGATGGTTGATACATTACTGTGTATTATATATTTAGATGTACAATACTATTGATCAGTTATCTTCTTCCGTATTACTAGATGGGGAAGAGTAGCATACAATTAAACAAAATTTCCTCTTTACCTCCAAATAACCACATTTTAGATAAAATATCTCTAAATTTTATAACACAATTTTAGGATCATTTTATCATGGATATCAGAAAAGAATTTCTAGACTTTTTTCAAAGTAAAGGGCATGAGCTCATACCATCTTCACCACTTGTACCAGACGACGCGACACTTATGTTTACCAATGCAGGTATGGTACAGTTCAAGAACATTTTTACAGGTGAAGCACCTATCCCTGCGATACCTCGTGCCACTTCTTCTCAAACCTGTCTAAGAGCAGGGGGAAAACACAATGACCTTGACAATGTCGGTTACACTGCACGTCACCATACACTTTTTGAAATGTTGGGAAACTTCTCTTTTGCTGATTACTTTAAAGAAGAAGCTATTGCTTATGCTTGGGAGTTCATTACAAGTGAGAAGTATCTGAATCTTCCGATAGATAAATTATGGGTAACAGTACATGACAGTGATGATGAAGCTGAAGAGCTGTGGAAAAAGCATATAGCTGCTGATCGTATCCTTCGTTTTGGTGATGCAGATAACTTCTGGCAGATGGGTGACACGGGTCCTTGTGGTCCTTGTTCTGAAATTTTCTATGACCAGGGTGAAGAACATTTCAACTGCTCCAGAAGATAAAATGGGTGGAGATGGTGATAGATTTTTAGAGATCTGGAACTTGGTATTTATGCAGTACTTCCGTGATGAAACAGGAACACTTACACCGCTTCCTAAACCTAGTATCGATACAGGTATGGGGCTTGAGAGAGTGGTTGCAATCAAAGAAGGTAAGTTAAACAACTACCACTCGTCTCTTTTTATGCCTTTCTTGGAGAAGATCGGTGAACTTGTAGGTGCACCTTATAATTTTGAAGCAGAAAACTCTGCTTCTTACCGTGTTATTGCTGATCATTTACGATCAGTTTCTTTCTTGCTTGCCCAGGGTGTGAACTTTGACAAAGAGGGACGAGGGTATGTACTTCGCCGTATTATGCGTCGTGCGATCCGTCACGGATATTTACTGGGATTACGTGAACCGTTCATGTATAAGCTTGTAGATACTTTAGTGGCACTTATGGGTGAACAGTATGACTATCTACCAAGTAGATCTGAAGCGATGAAGACATCAATGAAAATGGAAGAAGAGCGTTTCTTCGATACGATAGAAGCAGGAATAAAACTTTTTAATGAAGAGTTAAAAAATACTTCTGATGTGTTCAATGGTGAAGTGGCATTTAAACTCTATGATACCTATGGTTTCCCGCTTGATCTTACAGAGGATATGCTTCGTGAGAAAAATATCAAGCTGGACATTGATGCATTTGATGCAAAAATGGAAGCGCAAAAAGCACAATCCAAAGCCAATTGGAAAGGTACAGGTGATGCTGCTGAAACAGGTGACTTTAAAGCACTTAAAGAGAAGTTTGACAACAATGAGTTTGTAGGCTATACAAGTAATACAGCACAGGCAAAAGTATTGGGCATTGCTTGATGAAGAGTTTAATCAGGTAGAGAGCATCGATGGCAGAGGATGGGTACTTCTTGACAAAACACCATTTTATGCAGAGTCAGGTGGACAAACAGGTGATTCAGGAACACTTAATTCAGATGTAAAAGTACTTGATACAAGAAAGTTCTTAGAGATGAATCTTTCAGAAGTGAAAGGTAAGCTTTCTGTGGGTGATGAAGTGGAAGCAGTAGTAGATAACAGTCGTGCTGAGATAGAAAAACACCACTCTGCAACACACTTGCTTCATGCGGCACTTAGAGACATTTTAGGAGACCATATCGCACAAGCAGGTTCACTCAATGATGACAAAAGATTGCGTTTTGACTTCTCTCATCCCCAAGCGATGACGGCAGAAGAGATAAGTAAAGTAGAAGATTGGGTGAATGATAAAATCTCCAGAGCTGTTGCAAGAAAAACAGAAGTGATGTCTGTAGAAGCAGCAAAGAATTCTGGTGCAATGGCACTCTTTGGCGAGAAATACGGTGATGAAGTACGTGTGGTCAGTTTTGCGGGAGACTCTATAGAGCTTTGTGGTGGTACACATGTGAAGAATGCTTCTCAGATAGGTCTTTTTATGATCACTAAAGAGAGTGGTGTAAGTGCTGGTGTGAGACGTATAGAAGCGATTTGTGGAAACGCTGCAAGAGAAGCGGTCAACGCACTTAGAGATGAACTCGATAGATTAAAGCTGAACTTAAAAACCAAAATCCAATTGCAGGTATCACTAAACTCAAAGAGCAGGTGAAAACACTTAAAGGTGAATTGGCTTCTGCAATGAGCAGCTCTCAAAAAGAGTTGAGTGCAGTTGAAGTCAATGGTGTGAATGTGATTGTAGAAGAAGTTGAAAATGGTGACATTAAAACCATGATCGATGAGCTTAAAAACAAATATGAAAACATTGCTGTAATGCTCTTTATGAAAAAAGGTGACAAAGTGCATACTTGCTGCTGGGTCTAAAAATACACCTATCAAAGCAGGTGACTGGATCAAGTCAATCGCTCCGATCGTTGGTGGCGGTGGTGGAGGACGTCCTGACTTTGCTCAGGCAGGTGGGAAAGATCCAAGTAAGATCACTACAGCACTGGAAGAAGCAAAAGTCTATTTGAGTGAAGTATTAGAAGGTGGAAATTAACATGACAGAACTTTTTAACAATTATGGACATTTGATCGTTTTTTTACATGTACTTTCTGCCTTTATATGGGTAGGCGGTATGATCGCGATTCGTGTGGCAGTCCATCCTGTAATTCAAAGAGGTGGTGTGACTGCAGCAGAGATGTTGCAAAACGATGTAATGTCTGGCTATGTTGAAACCTAAACAGAGATTAGGTATCACTTTGCAGATTACAGGCAGACTATTTAATCTTGTTGATACCTTTCATTGTGACTTTTATTTGCCACAGGTTTGATGATGGCGATAGCCACAGGTGGACATCATGGTGATTTAAAATCGATTTTTCTTTCCAAAGAGATCATTTGGACGATCATGGCAGTCAATTATACTTATATGTATATCAAACGTGCAAAAGCATGGAAGTTATTTTCTCAAGATGAAGTTGCACTTGCTAAAGCACAGATGAGTTTTATCCCTAACTTACTTTTACCGATCAATATTGTTTTGGGAATAGTAGCATTATGGTTAGGTGTATCTCTTAGAGGACTGTAATGATCTGTCTATGTTCATCTTCTGAAAGCAGGGCATTGCTTCTCAATAATTTTGGGATTGATTTTGTCCAAAGATCAGTAGATTATGATGAAGAACAGATCACTACACCTATAGCAAAAGATTTTGTCTATACGGCAAGTAAAGGCAAGTTGGATGCAGCCATCCGTGAATTTGGCTTAGAGGTACCTCTGCTTTGTGCCGATACGGTCATTGCAGCTGCTGATGGGACTATCTTGCGTAAAGCCAAAAATGTAGAAGATGCAAGACGTATTTTGAACATACAAAGCGGTTCTACTATCTCTATTATCTCTTCTGCACACTTTAAATCAAAAAGACTCTCTTTTTCAGATATTTCAGCAACACATTATCATTTTTCAAAGTTTGAAGAGGATGATCTTGAGAGATATCTTGAAAGTGGACTCTGGCAGGGTAAAGCAGGAGGATGTATGGTCGAAGGTTTTTGTAAAAAGTATATTAAGTCAGTAGATGGATATGAAAGTACGGCAATGGGATTACAAGTGGAAACACTGTTGCCATGGATAAAGGTTGGAAATTAAGATGTATGAAAATGAACTAAAAGCCCTTAAAAAAGCGGGAAGGTTTAGAGAACGCAAGCTTTTTGATGACAGGTTGGATGACTTAGCATCCAATGATTATCTGGGTTTGTCACTCAATAAAAAACAGTTTAAAAAAGCTGTGAAACTGGTCAATGAATATGAGACAGTAAGTTCCAAAGCCAGTATGTTAGTGAATGGTTATCATCCTATACACAGGATCTTTGAAATGACCATGGCAGAGTATAATGGGTTTGAAGAAGGGCTTGTCGTTGGTTCTGGATTTTTAGCAAATATGGCACTTATAGAAGCATTGGTTCGTAAAGGAGATATGCTTTTTATGGATGAAGAGTATCATGCTTCAGGTGTCATGGCTTCACAACTTTTGGGAGACAGGGTAGTGACGTTTGCCCATAATGATGTTGATGATCTAAGAGAGAAACTTGCAGCCCATCCGGCTAAAAGACAGATCATTGCAGTAGAAGGTGTCTACTCAATGGGTGGAGATCTTTGTAGAAAAGAGATATTTGACCTTGCGGATCAAGTCAAAGCACTACTGATTGTTGATGAGGCACACAGTGCAGGGGTATTGGGATTAAAACTGTTGGGTATCTTTGAATATTATGGCATTACTATCAATGAAAGACATATAAAGATGGGGACACTGGGTAAAGCATATGGTTCTTATGGAGCATATATCCTGGCCTCCAAAAATGTAATAAGTTTTCTGGAAAACAGAGCAAAACCTATCATCTATTCTACAGCACCTTCAGTATTTGATACTGCATTGGCACTGGTCAATGTAAAACATATACGTAAAAATGCAGAAAAATATACAAAAAAGATCTTGGAGCGGCAGATGGCAGTAAGAAAACAGATGGGAATTAACTGTCAGAGTTTGATTGTTCCTATAGAGATGCCAAGCAATGAACATGCAATGTATGTACAAAAAGGACTCATGGCTCAAGGGTATCTTGTAGGGGCTATACGTCAGCCTACAGTGGATAAACCTATCATAAGGGTCATACTCAATTTGAGCGTATCTGTACAGAAGATCAGACATGCGTTAGCACTCATTAGCCATAACACGGTACAATAAGCAGTTAAATAAAAAAATGTCTATATTCATATAAAGGGTCTATGTGTTCAATAGTTTAGTAAAAGGTTCCATTATCTTAGCAATGGTATTTGGAGTAGCACTTACTGCAGCTTTTATATATGCTTATGAAGAGATATCTTTAGATGCAGATAAACTCATAAACTATAAACCTGAAACCTCTTCTATTGTATACGATAGAAATGGTGAGAGATTGGCATATGTTTTTAAAGATCAACACCGTCTTTACGCACGTTATGATGAAATACCAGGATTTCTTGTTGAAGGGCTTGTGGCGATGGAAGATACACAGTTCTTTGAACATGATGGGGTGAACCCGGATGCTATCCTCAGAGCCATCATTAAAGATATTCAAGCAGGTGCTTTTGTTGAGGGAGGAAGTACACTGACCCAACAGCTTATCAAGAACAAACTACTCTCAAATGAAAAGAAACTTGCACGTAAGATCAAAGAAGCCATCTTGGCACTGAAGATAGAACATGAACTAAGTAAAGAAGATATCATTGAGCGATATCTTAATGAAATATCATATGGAAATAACTATTTTGGTGTGAAAACCGCTGCAAACGGATACTTTCATAAAGAACTTAATGAGTTAACATTGAAAGAAGCAGCCATTTTAGTAGGTTTACCCAATGCCCCGAGTTTTTATAATCCTCTAAAGCATTATAAACGTGCTTTAGACCGTGCAAATAATGTACTTTACCGTATGAAAAGTATAGGGTGGGTTACGCAAAGTGATTATCTTAAAGCAGTTAAAGAATCACCTAAAGTTTACAGAACCTCTTTAACACAAAATATAGCACCAGGTATAGTAGATGAAGTGTTGAGACGTTTTAAAGGAAAACTGGGGGATATACGTACTGGTGGGTACCAGATTTACACCACTATAGATATGAAACAGCAAGCCATAGCTAAAGAAGCAGTTGACTTTGCCTACAAGAAAGCACTGAAAAAATATAAAGAGAAAGCTGAGACCTCTACATTAAATACTGCATTTGTAGCTGTAGAGAGTAAAACAGGTGATATTTTGGCGATGGTCGGTGGAGCTGACTATGAAAGATCTTCATATAATCGTGTCACACAATCCAATCGTCAGCCTGGATCTGCATTTAAACCATTTATTTACCAGACAGCATTAGACATGGGGTATAATCCGGCAACTTCCTTGACAGATCTTGCGAGAACATTCCAGTATTATTATAAAGGGAAACCAAAAATTTGGGCACCAAAAAATTATGAACGTGACTTTAAAGGATTTATACCCTTTAGAGAAGCACTTGGTACATTCACGTAACCTTGCAACAATCAACTTAGTATCTGATCTGGGTGTGGGTACCATTCGTAAAAGGTTATCATTTTTAGATGTACCTCACATTCCTAGAGACATGTCTATCGCACTGGGTAACCTTGGATTAAGTCCAATTAAAATGGCACAGATATTTTCAGTTTTTGCAAACGAAGGTCATATGATAGAACCAAGATTGGTGAGTAAGATCATCTCTAAAGAAGGTGCTGTGATCTACGAAACACGTCCTAAAGAGATAGAGAATTTTACCACACCTGAACAAGCATATCTAATGACAGATGTACTTAAAAGATGTTGTTAAAAGGGGTACAGGAAGAAATGCAAGGGTAGACGGTATAGAACTTGCAGGTAAAACCGGAACCACCAACAACAACATAGATGCATGGTTCTGTGGATACTCTCCGACCATTGAAACCATTGTATGGTTTGGTAGGGATGACAATACACGTATAGGGCATGGTGCTACAGGAGGTGCCTTGGCTGCACCGGCATTTTCTTTTTACTATAAAAAGCTATTGGAACTCTATCCTGATACAAAGCGGACATTTGACATACCTGAGGGTGTATATAGAGGAGAGTATGAAGGCAGATCAGAACTCTACACACAGATCTCTCCTTTGCCTGACAGTCACAAAAAAGAAGACGAACACCCTTATGATCAACTGTTAGAAGATGAGACGGAGATCACAGAAGATATTGATCCGGATAATGGTGAGATAGGTTATGCACCTACGATCAATATCGATGAAGAGCCGGTTTCTGAAGAAGAAATGCTAGAGGAAGATGATCCTTTGCATCCTAAAAGAAAAGTACCGTTGAGACCTGTTTCCAACGATAGTGGTACACTGTTTTAGGATGCAAAAAGAGCTGATCTTTGTGCTTGATCCCATGTGTTCATGGTGTTGGGGATTTGCTCCTATTATAGAAGAGTTACGTAGAAACTTAGATGATGAGTATAAATTTTCACTTGGTCTTAGGTGGCTTACGTACTAAAGGTGAAATGTCTTGGAATGAAGTTCAAAAGAGTATCTTAAAGGGCATTGGCAACAAGTTTCACAAAGAACAGGACAAGTATTTTCAGATGGACTATTTGAAAAAGAGTCTTTTGACTATGATACATATCCTGCATGTAAAGCCGTGATAACAGTACGCGAACTTTTTGGTATGCAAAGTGCTTTTTCGTATCTGCATACGATACAAGAGGCATTTTATACCAGAGCGGAAGATATCACAAAACCAGAGGTTTTAATAGATTTGCTTAGTAGTATCACGTCAGATAAAGAATCATTTAAAACATTTTTTGAAAGTGAGAGAGCAGAGCTTCTAATGGAACATGACTTTGCAAAAGCACGTTCTATGGGAGCTAATGCCTTTCCTTCCGTTGTCATCATAGATGAAGAAGGGCATATGGTATGTCAAAAAGGCTATAGAAGTTTGCTTGAAATGCAAAAGCTCTTAAAATAATACACTTAAAGGAAAATAATGCATAGTTTCGCACCGGAGATCATACTTATCACTATATTGGGACTGGTCGTCCTTTCAGATGCACTGGCTAACAAATTTAAAATACCTTCTGTTTTTTTACTACTGATCGGTTCTTATACGATCTATACTTATGTACCTATGGCAGTACCTATAGACCTTCCACACTATTTTGATACGATCATTTTGTTCTGTATCCCGCTTATCTTTATGGGTGATGCATTGCATCTGCATTTTAGTGACATTAAAAAGCATGGTTGGAGTATTTTCTATCTGGCAGTGGTTGCTGTGGCACTTTCTATAACTGTAGGGGCGAGTATGTACTACTTCGGGATTTTTGAAGGGCTTACACTTGGTGCTTACGTCTCACTTTTTGCGATCAATATGGCTACTGATGCCGTCAGTGTACAGTCGGTACTTTCACGTTTTAAAGGGATAGGTCATGATATCAAAGTGTTGATCGAGGGTGAATCTTTGGGTAATGATGCCACTGCGGTCATCGCTTTTTTCTTTATAGGGCTTCCTTGGATGATGAGTGGTACGATTGATGCTGGTGAAGCAACAATGGATGCATTGCGTGTCTTTGTAGTGAGCATGGGAATCGGGCTCGGGCTTGGGTATCTTTTCTATATGCTGATGAAACTGTTTGATGATAAGAGAGGAGAGCTTTTTGTTTTTATCATTGAAGCATATCTTGCATATGTATTGGCAGAGCATTTACATGTCAGTGGTATCTTGACATTGATCACAGCGATCATTGCAACTAAAGCTTGGATCGATATAGATATTAAGACATTAGATGAAGAGAAAGCCAAAAAAAGCAGAACATTTTTACAGAAGCTTCGTCTGCATGGCATTGACTCGACAACTTCTGAACGTATGGAATATATCTATGAGATGGCAAAAGAGTTTGGATATATCGCCGCAGTTATGATCTTTTTTGTTTTGGCAGAGATGGTAAGTTTGGAGAAGTTTTGGGAGTATAAAGCAGAGATATTAACAATGTTTATCATTACGACATTTATACGTGCGATCTCTATGGCAAAGTTTGCTTTTTGGGGCAGTAAGCTCGAACAGATCAAACCGGTAGGTGTTGAAGGGTGGTTCATTCTCACCTTCTCAGGAATGAAAGGTGCACTTTCTATCATCCTTGTGCATATGATCCCATCTTCTTTTGAGTATAAAGAATTTTTTGAAGTAGTGACCACAGGAGTGGTGATGATGTCAATTTTTGTTTATGGTACGACACTTTGGGCGTATTTTACTTTCTTTAAGAAAGAGGAAGAGAAGAAGTTATTTTCACACTAGGGTTCTACAAATTTTTAAAGATTAACAACAAGATGAAAACCTTATAAAGTTACATATTTTATAAGGTTTTGAGAGATATTTTTAAACCTATTTTTTAGAATTTAATCTTGACTGGTATTCTTGTCCATGATCACATACTGGACAATTCTTTAACGCTTTTTTACCATAATGCACGTGGCCACATACTTCACAGATCCATGCTTCTTCTGGATCTTCACTTACAAACTCAGCATCAGCCTCAAGTCTGTCTAATAGCATTTGAAACATCTTTTCATGTTCAACTTCTATCTTACCTATACCTGTAAATAGTTTTGCTGCTTCTTTGTATCCTTCATCTTTTGCAATTTGCGCAAAATCTGGATACATTGTCGTACTTTCATAAGACTCACCGTCTATAGCGTATTGAAGATTTTCTTTTGTATTTCCAAAACTATCTTCACTATTGTTTTCAATTCTATTCTTCAAAGCAAGTTCTAGCTTTGCATGTTTTTTTTCATTGTTTGCAGCTCTTTGAAAATGTTCAGCTATATCTCTGTAGCCTTCTTTTTGGGCTACTTTGGCAAAGTATTCATATTTATTCCTTGCTTGAGATTCACCTGCAAATGCCTTCATCAAGTTAACCATTGTAAGATTTTCAGTTATCATTTCCATTGCTTCACCACAACAATGTAAAGCACCACCACCTACACTTTGCACTTCAACTTCGTTACCACATTTGTTACATTTGTATGTTTCGTATTGTCTCATTTTGAATTCCTTTTGATTTTATTGAATTATCTTGACTATAAAACTATTATCCTACAAATAAGATTAAACAATAACCTTATAATGTAACATATTTTATAAGGTTGTTTTCTATAGCAACGTTTGCAAGGTATAATTTTGTACCCTTCAATAGAAAACTTTATAAAATGTTCTATATAGAATGTCT
>CAVPJM010000006.1:0-116552 GCA_963705455.1 Sulfurovaceae bacterium
TATAATTTTAAAATTTCAAAAAATACTAAAAATCCAATAATCAGTAAAAATAATGCTGAAGTTATTTCAATCTTCTTTTTATTTGCTTGTACTTCTTTTATTAAATTATGTGAAACTTTATTGATTACAAAATATAAAAACAGAAATGGAATGAAAATAACTCCAAAGCCAAAAGATAATCCATAAAATAAAGAGAGGATTAATGATTCACTGATAGCACTGGTAGCTATAAGTGTGGCAACTGGGAGACAGAGGTTGAAAGAGCTTAAAAGTCCTAAGAGTAAAGTATCCATATTTCAATTGAACATGACATGATGTTTTACATTTTCTTCTGTTTTAAAAGCTCTATAAAGCAATAGTGTTGCTACTAGAATTATGGAAAAAGCTCCTATTTGGGTAAATGGAACTAGCTGATGTAAGAGAGTTTTTAATAAATTGCGAACTGAAAAAAGCTAGGATCGAAATTGACGTATAAGCAATTAGTTTGCCACTAAAATATTGTAAAAGTATATAAAAAGACTTATTATTAGTATAGTTTGAGTTAGATATCAAGATGGGAGTTACAATAGGTAAACAACTAAGTGCACAAGCTGTTGCACCAAGTTGAAACCCTACCAAAAAAAGTGTAAAAATAGTAATCATTATTTTCTAAAAATTAACTTTTCAAGTTTATTTCGTTTTTTAAAATATTCATTAGACGATCTAAATACAGTAAAAGGGCCATATTTAAATTTTAATATGTCATCATCAGGACAAAATTCTATACAACGTCCACACAGAGTACAGTCTTCATAGGTAATATTTTTATTGGTCTCTACATTTGCTATTTCAAAAATATCCATAGGACATGCCTTTGCGCAATTGTTACAGTTCTCACACTTGCTACCACCATTCTTGACAAGTCTCAATAATCCCACCTTTTTAAAAACTGTTTGAAGAGGTAACATAGGACATATTCGACAAAATGGTTGTTTAACAAAAAGTGCTAGAGCAATTATTAGACCAAAAAGAAGATCTGCAAGGATAGATAAGATCATATAGGTTGGTGATGAATTATCTATATAAAGTTGACTGGCATCGCCAACAGCAAGAGTCGTTAAAATTCTACTTGGGCACACCTTACAAAAAGGATCTCCCATATCATGACTCATAAAATCTAATCCAGATAAAAGAGGAAAAAGAAGAACCAAAAACAAAAACACAAACCATTTGATCGGACGGACTTTTGCTAGCGTTTCTTTACTGAGTGATTTAACCTGTTTGATCTTAAGTTTTCTACCAATGATTGAAACAATTTCTTGAAAAAAACCTAAAGGACATGTCCATCCACAAAATGCTTTATTTAAAATAACAATGAGTATGAGAAATGTTCCTAAAGTAATGATTGTCCCTATGAGTCCAGGTACGAGTGATACAGTTCCATCTATTACAGATGAAACTCTATGATCCATTTGGTGCTGTAAAGGAATTAATGCACAATAATCACCACTATGTTTGTCATAGGCACATGTAAGTGAGGGCCATGCATTAGTAAACTTATCTTTACTATAAAAACTACTGAAAAATAACCCACCATATACTAGGATTACAAAGAAAAAAAGTTGTACTACTTTTCGTAATACAGACAACGTAAGAAATTTATCCATTTTTGAACCTTCTATAAATAAATATACCAAGTAAACTACCCAAGATCAATACAACTATAGCATATGGAATTGATCGCCAATGATCTATAGGATTAACATGATAAGCTTGACAAAGTGTTGTATGATAGTTTTTTGAATTATGAACCATATGGGCACTAAGTATAAAGTATGAAGGTCTATTTGATCTTAAACCTGGTTTTACTTCAGTAAAATCATTTGGCAAAGTAACATAAGTAAATCCTTCATCATCCGTTTTATAACTTTGATTCGTACCGTTATGTGTCATGAGTTTGATAACACTGTTTTTTAAAGGCTTGTTATTAAATAACAACTTAAATTTGTATTCGTCTGAACTGTAGTAGCTACCGTGTTCCATTGGAAGTGGCAAAGGAATAAATTCAAATCCCCCTTCATAAAAAGAAGCTACCTTTTCAGGTGACTTTTGTGAAGGTTTACCGAATTGTTTATGAAAATATTTAGCTGTATAGCTACTATTTTGAACGACCTGATCAAACCTGAAAAGGTGGTAAAATGCTTTTTGTTTTTTTGGAAGTGTAAATCTATTTTCAATAATTTGAATTGATTTTTTTTCTAAATCAGGATTAATCCAAGTAATATTGCTATCAACTGAAAAAGTAACATCATTGAGTTGGAATGTACCTCTTAATGATTTATCTGGTGCTATATGCAGAGGAGTCAATTCCTCTGCATATAGATAACTAATCATAATTAATATAGTGAGTATATGTTTCATTGTATTCTCTTAAATTTAGAATGTATAATTCATACCAGTATAAAAGAATCTTTCACCTGGATCATTAGGTGAACCAAATAAAGTCATATTGTACGGCATAATTTTATTTTGAATATTATCAACCCCTACAAACCATTCTAAGTTTTCTTGTACATTATAGTTTAACTTTAGATCCACTACTGTATAGTCACTATTTACGTCGCTACGTGTTTCATCTGTACCATAGAAGTCTTGATAATCTTTGATATTTAAGTATATGTCTAAATCATTCCATGTGTAAGATAGATTCCCCTTAAACGTATTTTTGGCACTACCAGTGAGTCTTTCTCCAGTTGTTTCATCTTCAGTATCTAAATTTTCATATCCTAATCTTACACCAAACCCGTTGTCAAACTTATAATTTAAACTTACTTCAGTACCATTGATAGTAGCTTTTGCAACATTTCCATATTTTAAATACATTATTCCTGTTAGTGGATCAAAACTTTCAAATTGTGACTCAATGAGATTTTCAAGTTTTGACCTATGGTGAATAATATCAAAACCAAAGTTATTTTTAGAATAGTTTATTGCATATTCCTGTGTTTTTGACTCTTCAGGTTTAAGGTCTGGATTTCCAGAAATATCAAAAGTTCCTCTTAGAAAATGACTGTACATATCGGTAAATGATGGGGCCTTGAAAGCTTCTCCATAGCCTGCTCTGAACTTAAAGTCATTATATTTATAGACTAATGATCCTTTTAAATTAGTACTACTTCCAAAGTCACTAAAGTCATCATAACGTACACCAATTGAGGTTGTTAGATTTTCAATGAGTTCATAATCATTCTGATATAAAATATTAGTGTTATTTCTAGAAGCCTCTTGGGTATATATTGATACATCAACTTCTTCTTGTCTATAGCCTATTCCTAAAATATTGGTCATTTTATCTGTTGTATAATGTCTAAAATAACTATTGGCTTCAAATTGATTATAGTCTGTAGTTTCAAGGCCTGTTCCCCTGTCTACCTTTGTATCACTATAGCTATATCCCATATTTGTATCAATTAGATAATTTTCAGCAGTATAATTATGTACTATTGCAGCACGGTAACGATCTTCTTTTTCATATGTTTTTATAGGTACTGTTGGTGCAAAACGTGATACAGTTACACCATCATCATCTTGTCTTGCATACTCCAACCTCGCTGTTAGTGTCTGTTTATCGTCTATTTTGATACTGTTGCCATAACTCAAAAATTGTCTTGACTCATTTCTTAAGTCTGTAGGTATACTTGACTTATCATATCGGAAATCATCTTTTTCTCTCAGTTCTATAGAATAATTATGGTTTATCTTTTCACCGCCAATTGTTCCACTGAGTGATGCGATATAAGTGTCTCTTTGACCACTATCAGATACTCCGCCTAAAATACTACCGCTCATCGTATCCTTAGTTGCCTCTTTTTTTGTAATGACATTTATCACACCTGCAACTGCATCGGCACCATAAAGTACAGACATTGGACCTCTAACTACTTCTATGCGCTCAACATTCTCTAACGATATACTAGTAAGATCTGGTGACCCATATTTTCCAGTTATTCTTAATCCATCTACCAGGATCAATGTATGCCCCTCATTAAATCCTCTAATAGATACATCGGAATTACTTCCTCCATCTTTAATTGTAACACCAAGCGCTTCATTCAGAACTTGAGGCACACTTTTTGCTGTAGTGCTTTGGATAAATTTTTGATCTATTACTTGAACAGATGCCTGCACGTCATCTATAGATTGTTCCTGACCTAACCCTGCAGTAGTAACAGTAATTTCTCCAAGATCTTCTGCTGCATGCATAGTTGAAGCAATTGCTAAAGCTGCTATCATCGAATATTTTATTTTCATATTTCCCCCCTGTTATGTTTTATAGTAAGATATTATTACATCTGTGTTAATTTTGTGTTAATCTTTTTATTGATATTAAACTTATGTATAAACTCATTATTTTTTTCTTGATGTGTTTCATAATTAGTCACTTAAAACCTTATAGAATAATACGATTGTATAAGGCAACTGAGGACACAAAATTAAATAAAATTTGTAATATGTAGTTAGAATAGTTGAGTATATTAACAAGGTTATGGGAGAAATCTTTATAACATTACCTTCAAAAATAATAACAGACTAATATTTACTATAATTAAAGTATGAATCAAACCAAAGGTAGTAACCTTATAATCTAACATATTTTATAACGTTTATCGCTGTAGCGACGTTTGCGAGGCATAAATCCTCCCCCTTCAACAGAAAACCTTATAAAATGTTCTATATAGGAGGTTTTATAATGAAAACATAAACTCAAATGAATTTATAAACTTCTAGTTTATTTCATTGAATTTAAGTGTTTTTACTTAGAACTCACAACTCTACAACCCGTTCAAACATCTCCTTAATCTCACTCTCATGTGAGATCAGAAATATCTGTCTGTACTGCTCTTTGATGGTATGGAATGCTTCCATGATCTCAAAACGTCGTTCTTCATCTTGACTTCCGAACACCTCATCAAAAGCCAAGAAACCAACCCCACCACTACCACTAAGCTCACTCAATGTCTTAGAAATGGCTATACGTAACACAAGGTTTGCAAGGTCTACCTCTCCTCCACTAAAACGCTCTATGGGGTACTTAACACCATCATCGTAGATGAAGAAGTCAAACTCGTTGCTTACTTCTATGTGCTGGTACTTTCCTCTGGTGATGGTCCGTACATTTCACTGGCAAGTTGGCTGATGCGTGGGGCTATTTGTGAGTTGATCTTGTTTTTGAACTCACCCATGAAAGCTTTGAGCTTTTCGTAGTCATTCTTGTCTCTAGTTTGGTTTGTAGCTGTTTTTTCTGCTCTTCATTTCTGTCTGAGTTTGCTTTTAAGTGTTTTGATGTCACCCATAATCTTTGTGTGTTCTACTTTCTTTTGCGTGAGCTCTTCAGATTTATGGCATCTTTTTCTTTTCTGCCTCTAGCATAAATGCCCTCTTGCTTCTGATGCTCTTTGGCATTATAGGTGTGCTCTTTATGGCTTTATGTTTGTTTGTTGATGTTCTCTTCACTCTGGGTGATGCTTAGCTCTATGGCTTTTAACTCTTGTTCCAGTGCAGGTATCTGTGCTATGAGAGACTGAAGACCCTAATAGTTCTTTGTACTTAGGTTCTAGTTTGCTCTTTCGTTGTCAGCGCATCGGTGTGGGCTTTTTCATCATACTTCACCTCTTTGAGTGCTTCGAGTTCTGCTTTGTTTTTCAAGCCCTTGTGCAGTGATCTTCTTGAACTCTTCTTCTTTTTTGAACAAGTGTCACTTCATCTGCCTAAGTACACTAAGTTTCTCACCTAAGCTCTTTTAAAATCTGTGTCTGTCTTCTCTTTGTTCTCTTGCTCTTTGTGTCTTAGTCTCTTGTACAGTTTTTAGTTCAGTCGTTCTTTTGGCTATCTCTTGTTGTGTATCTGTAGTGATGGTGCTTTGCAGAGAAGCAATGACATTATCATACTCTTCAAGCAGTGGTCTGGTACAGGTAGGACAGTTGGAGTCTTTACCTATGGCTTCTATCTTGGCTATTTGTTGTTGGTATTTTCTATGAGTCCATTGTATTTGGCTATCTCTTGTTTGAGTGTGCTCTCATTGTTCTCTATCTCTTTTAGTCTTGGTCATAAGAGCTTGTAACTGTGTGTTTTGCTCTGTCTGCTCTTTTAGTAGTTGGGTTTGACTTCAAGTTTTTTCTTTAAGCGTGTTGATCTCTATTTTATCATCTTCATACTGTTTACGAAGAACTACTTGTTCTCTCTCCAAACCTTGCTTTTTTAAGTACAGTTCTTTTTGTTTTTGTAGGTTGTCTATGGTCACTTCAAGAGCTTTGTACTCTGTAAGCAGTGGCTTTTCTTTTTCATACGTGTTGCTTTGCTTTGCAACTCTGTAAGTTTTGCTTTTTGATTTGTACAGATTGTTCTTTTTGGTTTGCTAAGCGTTGTCTTAACAGTTCAAGATCAGAACCAAGTTTTACAAATGCCATCTTTGAGTGTTTGAAGGGCTTTTAGTGCTTTGTCTAACGCCTCTACCTCTTTACTTTTTCTTTCAAAACGTTTAAGCACTTCATCTACTTGTTTTTTTAGTAGGTCAGCTTCTTTGGTCTTAGCCTCTTTTTCTGTCTTCTAACTCTTTGACTTCTGCTTCTTTGAGCAGTATCTCTGCATAACTTTTGATGTCACGGTTTAGCTGTGTGAGTTTGGACCGTATCTCAAGTTCTATCTTGTCTATCTTCTCTAAGCCTAGAAGCTTACGGATGATCTTTTTTCTATCTTCATTTTTAAGCCGCTCAGAGCGGTAAGTTCTTTTTGTGACGCAAAGACCGTATGCATAAATGCCTCTTTGTTCATGCCTATGAGCTTAGTGATCTGCTTGGTCACATCTTTGGCACTTCACTCAGTAAGTTCATCATCACCATCATAAAGATGCGCTTTAGCCAGTAAGTGTCTTTACCGCGCATCTCTGACGTACCACTTTATAGTTCACTACCGTCTATTTCAAACACGAGTGTGACGACAACGGCATCTTTTTCATCTGCTTTGGCATTTCGTATGGTCTCTTTCTCTCCTCGTACATCACCATACAATGCAAAAGTAATCGCATCAAAGATCGTAGATTTTCCAGAACCGTTACGACCGATGATCCCTGTCAATCCTTCTACAAACTCCAAAGTGTAGTCTCTGTATTTTTTGTAGTTTTGCATATGGAGGCTAGTGAGTATCATCGTCGTCCTCCTCGTACAGTGCAAAAAGCTCTTTGGCTTTCGTACTCAACCTCTCTTGTTCTGCTTTATCTTCTACACTTTCATTGATATGAGAGATAAAATACGATTCCAATGAGATAGACTCGATGTTTCCTTCTAGCTGTCTCACCCTCGACCATTTTAAACTCACGTTTCACTTTTACATGTAAAGCCTCTTCAAAGATCTCAATCAGTCTCTTTGTTGGTAATGTCTATGGAACTTGAAGCAGTAAGGTTGAAAAGTTTGACCTCTACTAAAGCATCTTTGATCTTTGAGAAGTCAAGTGAAGGCTATCTCTTCTTCATACTTCTCTACATCTATACTGAAACTGAGTGACTTGCGCAGAGGGATGGTATGATGTGCTATATGTCAGTGTCTTCACCTAACTTCTACTACCACATACCCTTTGTCTTCTCGCTTGTCACTGCTGCTTGTACGCTCTGTAGAGCCTGCATAATAGACATTTGAATGTTTACCTACAGCACCAAACCCATGCCAGTGTCCCAAAGCCACATAGTCCATCTTCTCAAAAATGTCTTCACGCTCTTTAGGGTACACCCACTCCCCAAACTCATGCATAAGATAGTGTGCTCCCACAGAACAGTGCATCATCATAATGTTTTTCTTCTTCGGATCGATATTGGCTTCTATAGTGTCAAGCTCATTTGGGATGATACGTTCATCATTGATATGAGGCAAAGCATGAAAGACAATCTCATCAAGCATCAACAGTCTTATACTCGCTGTTCAAAAACTGCCTTCACATTGTCTAAAGTACTAAGCGCTTCCAAGATGGGTGAAGAGGTAGAGGTACGTGGTGTGGAGTGGTTTCCTGCGATGATGACAAGAGGAATATTGGCTTGTTCCAGTCTTTTAAGTTGCGTAAGCGCAAAGGTGATGGCACGATTGGAAGGAGATGCACGGTGAAAGAGATCACCGGTATGTATGACATAGTCAGGCTTTTTAAGCAGAATGGCATCTATGACATCGGAAAATGCTTTATAAAAGTCTGCTTCTCTTTGATTGACACCTGTCACTGTCTACTTTATCTAAGGTCGCTAAATCCTAAATGGGTATCTGAAAAATGTATGATTTTCATTATTTATAATTTGCCTCATTAGATAGATGAACAATGATAGTACAAGTTACATAAATGTGCCATTTTATTTTCAATCTTCACTCCCCTAATTTAAGACAACTCTAAAAAATAGCATACCCATACAATGTAATATTTATATAAAATTATGACAATTAACCAGAAATATATAATATATTTTTACACTTCCTTCAAACTCAAGCCAACTTTATTTTTTTCCATATCTATACTTATGACCTCAACACGAGGTAAATACTGATTGACACTCAACACTTCAAGTGGATGAGCGATGCGTTTTTGGCTCATTTGGGAGATATGTATCATCCCGTCATTTTTCAGTCCTATGTCCACAAAAGCACCAAAGTCAGCGATATTTCGTACCACACCTGAAACGATACTTCCCTCTCTTAGACTATGTATATCGGTTAGTCCTTGTTTAAAAGGTATAGCAGGTAGATCTTCCCGTGGGTCAAATCCTGGCTTGGCTAACTCATGAATGATGTCCTTAAGGGTGGGCTCTCCTACACCTAATGATGTCTGCGATGGATTTTGTGTCACTCAAATCATCATACTTTTCCAGTGCTTTGGCTACAGCATAACTTTCTGGATGTATACCTGTGTTATCGAAGACACTCTTTCCCTTACGAATACGCATAAAGCCTGCTGCTTGCTCATACGCTTTTGCCCCAAGACCCTTGACTTTCTGTACTGATTTTTTAGAGTCAAACGCTACCTTCACTCTCACGATGTTTTACTATATTTTCTGCTACTTTCATCCCTATCCCTGCCACATACGATATCAAAGACGCTGAAGCAGAGTTCACATCTACGCCTACAGCATTGACCAGACTCTCTACTCCTTCATGAAGTTTACGTTCTAACAACTTTTGGTCTACATCATGCTGATACTGCCCTATGCCTAAACTCTTAGGGTCTATCTTTACCAATGTTGCCATAGGGTCACGTACCCTCCCCGCTATAGAGATGGCACCACGAATGGTGACATCTAAGTTTGGGTACTCCTGTGCTGCGATGCTCGAAGCAGAATAGACAGAAGCACCTGCTTCCGAGACTACCGTGTAAGGCAGTGTCAATCCTTCTGCATTCAGCTTGGCAAAAAAGGCTTGAGTTTCATTTGAGGCTGTACCATTTCCTATGGCTACACCTTGTATATTGTATTTCTTTACTAAACGCGCTACTACATCTCGTGACTTTTCATACTCATCTCTTGGCGGTACTGGGTAGATGACCGCATGGTCTAAGTACGTACCATTTTCATCTATGACGGCAAGTTTACAACCTGTACGGTAAGCAGGATCAGCACCCAGTAAAACTTTACCCACCACCGGCGGAGTCATGAAGAGTTGAGAGAGGTTCTTGCCAAACACTCCTATGGCAGCTACATCTGCTTTTTCTTTCAGTAGTGCAGAAACCTCACGTTCTATGGAGGGGTAGAGCAGACGCTTGAAGCCATCTTTATACGCATCGAACAGTAACGTTTTTGAACTTCCCATCCACTCTTTGAGCTTATAACGTTTAAGCGTGTCCAAGTAATGCTCTGTGTCTATGGTAAGTTTTACAGAGAGTTCTTTCTCTTTCTCCCCTCTTTTTATGGCTAAGTAGCGGTGTGAAGGAATGTAGGCTACCTTTTCAGAATGAGATTTGTAGTTTTTAAAGCTTCCATTATCTTGAAAGGTTTTTGTGCCTTTTACTTCTATACTCCCATGACGCTGTACCATATCACGTAACACTTCACGCTCTTTGGGCATCTCTGCATAGCGCTCTGCAACGATGTCTTGTGCCCCTTTGAGTGCATGTGCTACATCTTTTACCTCGCCACGGACAAAACGTTTGGCTTCGCTCATAAAAGCCTCTTTACTTAGCTTGGCCGACTGTAGGATATTTGCAAGTGGTTCTAAACCTTGTTTTATGGCTGTAGCTGCCCGAGTATTTTTCTTTTCTTTATAGGGTCTGTATATATCTTCTAAGAGTGTCATAGTTGAAGCAGCATCTATCTCAGACTCCAGCTTGGTATTGAGCTGTTCACGCTCTTTAAGAATGTGGAGTATCTCCTCTTTACGCTCTAAAAGTCTCATGGCACTCAGATACACATCGTTAAAAAGACGTAACTGCTCATCATCAGCCCCACCTGTGAGTTCCTTACGGTAACGAGCTATGAATGGGATGGTGTCTCCTTTATCTAGGAGCATTAAAATATTTTGTATTTGTTTTTCATTGAGGGTTGTTTTACTTGCTAGTAGAGCTGTAAGCTTTTGCATAGATAAAGTTCCATATTTTTATAGAATTTTACCTATATTCATCTAAAATATACTCTGTCCCTTTTACTTCTTATCGATATTATCCACTACTTTATCTATCTCACCCAAAAAGTGTTCTATTTTTCTTCCCATTTCTTCTATAAAACGCTTCGTTTTTTTCATATCAATGTCTATATGTTCTTCATCTATTTTTATACCTACATTTTGAGACATATCTACTTTACCTTCAGAAATATCTTTTTGGATATTTTCCGCTGTTGTTTCTAAAGTTTGCTGCAATGTATTTAAAAAATCTTTGGTTTGCGTAAGGTTTATATCTATTTTATCATCTGCGATCTCTATACCCATATTAGAGAAGATGTCTTTGTCTTGTTCTGCCATGTAAACTCCTTAATATTTTTCGGAGTATATCACATTTTCAATTGATTATAAAAAGGCCAGTAAAGAAGCTGTCACTGCGACATTAAGTGACTCAACACCGCGTTGCATTGGTATGGCTATACTTCTGTCACAAAGAGCTTCTATGCTCTTGCTGACACCTTCACTCTCATTACCCAGAACAAAGATGGTCTTGTTGCTGTAGCTTTGCTCTTTGTAAGAGTTTGAAGCATGAGATGAGAGCGTATAAAGGTTTGCACCATCTTCACGAAATAACTTTAATGTCTTTGCGAGATCTGTTGTTTTGATGATGGGCATTTTAAAGAGTGTACCTGCACTGGCTTTGATCACCAGTGGAGATATCTGTGCTGCACCTTTGGTAGGAAGCAAAATGGCATCTACATCTCCAGCCGCACAGGAACGGATGATCATTCCTAAGTTCTGTGGATTGGTCACGCCATCCAGTGCGATGATACGATACGCTTTTTGTCTATCCATAAAACTATGCTGCATCACCAAAATGTTCAAGAACAATGTCAAGAGCTACCCCTTGATCCTGTTTAGCATTCTTAGAGATACGTGAGAGTGACTGTTTATCATGATAAGCGACTTCAATGCCTCTTGTTTTAGCAATACTTTTCATCTGCTCAAGAACATCTGCATCTTTATTTGATTTGGAGAAATGAAGTTTATGTATAGTGACAGCTTCATCTTCGAGTGCTTCCATCACGGCATTGCGTCCGTAAATGGTAAGTACTTTATCGAAGAAAGCTTTTTTAGCTAGATACTCAGGAGTATCATCTTTATGAGTGTTTGGCACTTATTATTCGCCGTTCCACGCTATCTTAGGTTTTCCATTCTTATCAAACTCAACAGCAGGCATACCCATGATGTTATACCCGGCATCCACATAATGGATCTCACCAGTTACACCTGAACTTAGGTCTGAAAGCAGATACATACCAGAGTTTCCTACCTGGTTGATCGTTACATTCTGTTTCATAGGAGAGTGAGCAGCATTCCATTTAAGCATAAATGAGAAATCACCGATACCTGCAGCTGCAAGTGTCTTGATAGGACCAGCAGAGATGGCATTTACACGGATACCGTCTTTACCAAGATCTTCTGCCAGATACTTTGTTGTCATCTCCAAAGCTGCTTTAGCCACACCCATAAGGTTATAGTTAGGAATGTATTTCACGCCACCGTAGTAGCTAAGTGTCAAGACTGAAGAATTACTTGAAAGAATAGGTTTTAACTCACGTACGATTTCGATCAGTGAGTACACAGAGATATCCATAGCTACATCAAAGGCTTCTTTTGAAATATCTCATAAAAACGACCACTCAAACCTTCTTTAGGTGCAAAAGCAATGGAATGCACGATAAAATCTATCTGACCCATATCTTTTTCAAGAGACTCTTTAAGTGCTTTGATCTCTTCTGGCTTGCTTACATCACAAGGATAAAGTCTTGCACCACACCCTAGATCTTCTGCTATAGGAGCCAATTTTTGCTCAAATCTTTCATTTAAAAAAGTAATAGCCATTTCAGCACCCTGCTCTTGACATGCTTTTGCGATACCATAGGCAATAGACTTTTTGTTAGCGATGCCTAAAATGACACCTTTTTTGCCCTTCATTATCATGTATATTCTCCCTAGAAAATTAATTGTATCATTTTACCATTATTGCGTTAAAATATACATCTATTTTCTAAACAAACTAAGGCCATGAATGAAAAAAATACTTATTATCAGTACAGGCGGCACATTTAATAAAGTATATGACCCCATAAAAGGTGAATTTTATATAGATGAAGCGTCTCATGCTCTGGAGCAGATAGCATCCAAATGGCTTTGTGAATTCAAGATCATGAATATCATAGGCAAAGACAGTCTTGACATGACCAATCAGGACAGATTGGAACTATTGGCCACTATCAGCCAATCTGACTATCATCATATACTCATCGTACATGGAACAGATACTATGGACCTGACAGCTGAGTATCTTGCAGATGCGGACCTGGAAAAGTGTATCGTACTGACTGGGGCCATGGTACCATACAGTATAGACCCGGTAGAGGCTACTGCAAATCTATGTTCAGCATATGGGTACATAAATGCTCTGGAACAAGAAGGTATTTTCATCGCTATGAATGGTGTAATGGGCATCTTATGAAAAAGTGAAAAAAGATAGAAGCAAAGGCAAATTCAGCCTTTAGTGAGTACTAGTTATGATTATCTACCGTTGGAGGAATGATCTCTCCACTAGCCTGCATACTTAATGCTTCTGGATATTTTTTATAGTGTTTACGTACGGCATTGGCTAATGCTTTTTTCGTTTTCTCATCTACAGGTGTAGGATTCACCTTAGGAAGTACTTTCAGCAATGCTTGAACCAAAAGGTCCTGAGGTTCAGGCATTTTTCTTACCCATGACTCCAAGATATCTCTATTTACATGAGAAGGAATGGAACCCATGATACCTACATCATTCTGGTCATGTATAAGCAGACCCGAAGTTGTACCTCTGTCCAGTGTAAGTACCTGAAAAAGATAGAGTGTATGGTAGGCAAGCTGTTCTTCTTTATCTTCTTGCGTAAAGGTAGGATAAGCTGCTAATTTATCAGAGACAATAGCAATATAGGTGTCTATAACCCTTTCACCCACTTCCAATACAAATGCTTTATCTTCTTCAAAATTCCCACTATTGTAACCCTCAAGATAATAATGGCTCACACCACGATGTCTTTTCAGTACAGGAATATAAAAATATCTGTCCCCTTGTGCAGCACCTTCTTCATAAAGATCACCAGTCACTTTTTTAAGTGTTTCAGAAAAACGGCTCTTTATCCTCATCAGATTCACCTATGATCGAAGGGTTTAGATCAGCCATCACACGCCAATACCCTTCTCCGTCTTTCATTTGTGTCCAAGAGATGTGCATATGCATGGAAGGTACATGTGGATTGCGTGGGTGTATGATGGTAGAAATGGCAGTAGCTGAGCCTAATTTTTTCTTCTTGTCATCATCATAGTGTACCTGAGAAACATTGACAGAACCTCTGTCAAATACCATAGAATCTCTGGCTTCATAACGTACACCGCCACCATGTCTTCCTCCATCACGTTTCCATGAAACAGCTTCACATGACCTCCCTTCTCCAAACTTTAAAGCAAGAGAATTAAGCTTTGAAACAAAATAAAGCTGTAGTCCTTCTACAAGTTTATTTGCCTCTCTTGCCTGTAGTGATTTTGCAGGGATCATCATAGTTGTAGAACCTTTGTTTTTTATTTGGAATAACAATTATATCATACTAATTTTTATTTCATTTTGCTACAATTAGCATAGTAAAATAATTAGCAAAGAAAGAGAAATGATGAAACAAAATTTAATAATAGCAACACTAATTGCATGGGGTTTCTCAGGTTGTACAAGTTCCATGGACCATCTCGTAGAACCGAGTCAGCCTGCTAAACCAAAACAAATAAAACAAACGGCTGCAGCAGATCAATATTATGAAGAACCAAGCATTGAAAAACAAGAAGCATATGAAAAGACTATGAGAAAGGTGGCTTCAGGTATCAAGGATGATTTTAATTACCAGAGACTAACACTTGATACACCTGAAAAAAAAGAGTGGTTTAAAAAATTGACCTACAGATTGTGGGACAGACAGATCACTCGACAGCAGTTTATCAAAGAGGGATTAAGCCGATATCCTAATCATGGATATGAATTGAATTTTATTGTTAGAGGGTTTACTTTTAACTAACACCCTGCTAAGCATAGGGAATCGGGTCACTACTTCCCGCTTCCCTGAACCCTTTCAATCTCAATCTACAACTGTCGCAGACACCGCAGGCCAAACTCTCAGATTTATAACAGCTCCATGTATCTTTCAGTGGTACATCTAAGCTCTAAAGACTTTTGAACGATCTGACTTTTCTTCAAAGCCACCAATGGCATCTTTATCTCTAAGTTCGTCTCATCTTTTGTGCCGAGATTAATGGCTTTTTGCATCTGTTCTATATAACTCTCACGGCAGTCAGGATAACCAGAACTGTCTTCTTCTACTACACCTATAAAAAGTGCTTCAGCACCATGTTTCTCTGCAACGGCAGCATGCGATAGAGAGAAAAATACCGTTTCTAAAGGGTACGTAGGTTACAGGTATACCCTCTTCTAGTCCTCCTGTTGGTACCTCTATACTTTTATCAGTCAATGCAGAAGCACCTATCTGTTCAAAAAAAGGCAGATCAATCTCATACTGCTCACTTGCATCTACTGCCAATGCTATCTTACGGAAACATTCAAGTTCTTTCACTTCTGTACGCTGTCCATAGTTAAAATGCAGAGCAATGATCTCATATCCCTCAACTTGTGCTATCTTGGCACTTAAGGCACTGTCCATACCTCCGGAAATAATACATACAGCCTTTTTCATATAGTGTGTCTCCTTTTCACAGTGCACAGATATTTTATCGTTGCCTTTTAACGTACTCGTATTTTACCAAGATTTGGGTAAACTTCAAGCATGATAGATTTAGATAATCAAACAACATTACCAGTTGACATAGAAGCACTTGATAAGATCGCAGAGTCACTCTCCAGTAAAGAAGTAGAACTCATTATTACTGATGATACAACAATGCGAGAACTCAATGCTGAATATAGAGATAAAGACAGTATTACAGATGTTCTCTCTTTTCCTATGGATGCCCCTTTTACTGAACAGTCCATCTTTGGTATGCCTTTAGGGTCTATCATCATAGCTGAATCGTTTGTAAAAGAAAAAGCTGCAGCATTCGGACACACTATTCAAGATGAACTCTCACTATTGTTCATTCATGGTATGTTGCATCTACTTGGTTTTGACCATGAAATTGATGATGGTGAAATGAGAGCGAGAGAAAAAGAACTCATAGAGCAGTTCGATCTCCCAAAAAGTCTAATCGTACGAACAGAGGAGTAATAGTTATGGATTTTCTTATTTTTGTTATTGCCATGGGTGTGTTGATCTGGGGTGCAGACCTGCTTATAAACCAAAGTGAACGTATTGCTTTAAAGTTTAACATACCAGAGTTTATTATCGGTGCGACACTTATAGCCCTTGGGACATCCTTGCCCGAAATGGCAGCAAGTATAGCTGCAAGTCTCAATCATAAACCCGATATAGCTGTAGCCAATGTTATCGGAAGCAATATACTCAACATCACACTTATTTTAGCAGCTGTTTTTCTCATAGCAAAGAACATCAATCCAAGCAGAGATTTCTTTGCCAAGGACAGTACATGGGCACTTGTACCTGTATTGGTATTTATCTTAATGATACTTGATGGGATCATCTCCAGATTTGATGCTTCGCTTTTATTGCTTTTAATGGGTGCCTACCTTGTATTTCTTCTTCAAGATGCCAAAAATATACCTGATGAGGATCTGGAAGATCTTGAGTCTTGGTACTTTCTCTTGGATGAGAACCATACCTATACTTCTAGGCGGTCTTATTTTAGTCATCATTGGTGCACATTTTACTGTAGAAAGCGCTTCTGAAATAGCGAAAAGCTTTGGTATTTCTGAATGGATCATAGGTATTATCATGATTGCATTGGGTACCTCATTGCCAGAGCTGGTTGTGAGTATTTCTGCAGCGGTCAAAGGTAAAGTTGATATGGCCATAGGAAACATTATAGGATCAAATATGGCAAATACTACAGTCGTTCTTGGTGCAGCAGCTTTTACAAACCCTATGAATATCAATGCATCCACCTACATTTTCGATATCGCTACAATGCTAATAGCAACCCTTGATTCTTGTATTTATCACAGCAAACAAACTCTATACCAAATCAGCAGGTATCAGCCTGATAATCATTTTAGGACTCTTTTTAAATAACACTTTAGAGAGCTTGATGTAAAGTGTTATTTGGAGTTACTGTTTTCCACTCCATCAGCAGGTGCTTCTGACTCAGCAAAATACCCTTTTTTATAAAGCCACTTATAGATATCTGCTACGATAGGTCCAGCTGTACTACCACCATGCCCACCATGTTCTATCAATACTGTAACAATGTATTTAGGGTCGTCATATGGTGCATAGGTTGTGATCCAAGCATGTGAACGATGAAAATATGCAAGCTGCTCTTCCTTTAAACGTACTTTCGTTGACTGAGGGATAGCAGTAACTTGTGAGGTACCTGTTTTACCAGCAACAATAATAGGCAGATTACTCATTGTGCTATATGCAGTCCCTCCTGGTATATTACACACATCATACATCCCTTTTCTGATCTCATTCAAGTAGTACGGATCAAATTCAATAGGCTTCATTTCAGGTTCGATCTTTTTACCATCTACTTCGCTAGCTATATGTGGCGTAGCAAGATAGGAAGTAGCCATCAAACCCGTATAACGTACTACCTGCAAAGGAGTGACCAGGTCATACCCCTGACCTATAGATGCGATGACCGTCTCTCCCAAATACCATGGCTGTTTATAACGCTTTCATCTTCCACTGCTTTATCCGGCATTACCCCTGCAAACTCACGTGGTAGATCAACACCGGTCTTTACACCTAAACCAAAAGTACGAAGATTTTTTGCCATTGCATCTATCCCTACTTTCAAACTCTTATTGTAAAAGTACACATCACAACTCTCACGTATAGCTTTTCTTAAGTCTACTCCTTCATGACCCCATCTTGACCAACATCTAAATTTGTGATTACTCTTCCCAAGTGTGATATGCCCTCTACAATACTCATGAGTGCCAAGCGAATTAGGCAAAGCTTTAGAAAATGCCAAGGCCATTCCCATTTTTATAGTGGACCCGGGAGGATATGTTCCATGTATGAATCTTGTTTGTAAAAGGATGTGCAAGATCATCCTGTAAAGCTTTCCAGTCTTTGCTGCTGATACCCCCCACAAAAAGATTCGGATCGTAAGAAGGGTAACTTACAGCAGATAAGACTTCTCCATTGGTTCGCATGACAACTGCAACACCTGTAGCATCCCCAAAACGTTCATAGATCATCTTCTGTAGTTCTATATCTATATTTAGACGTATATTTTTATTGTCTTTTGGCAGTTCTTTTTCAAGTACATCTATGGCTTTGTTGGTTGCGGTTACTTTACTGATCTCATAGCCTAGCTCACCCTCAAGTACTTTATTATAATGATGTTCTAAACCACTCTTTCCTACTTTTCCTACTTCATTGACCACAGGGTCTTTTTCATTTTCTTTTTTATTGGATCTACCAGTATATCCGACAATATGTGCTGCATACTTTCCATAAGGGTAATAACGTTTTGTTTCTGCTTCTATGTTAATATTTTCTACTAAACTTAATTTTGGATAAGCGCCCATCATATCTGAATAATGTATAAAATCAACGACTTTAATATACTTATGATTATAAGGAGAATTATGTTTTTTATAGACATTTAACATCACCGTTTTATTAAGATCAGGAAATGTTTCAATCAGTGTATCGATAACATTTTCCAGATGATTGTCCGTTTATCTTTAAATGCGGTGCAATAGAGAGAGAAAATCCTATCTGGTTCATTGCCAATAAGTTTCCATTGACATCGGTTATCTCACCTCTCACGGGATTTATAAATTGTTTTCTTTCAATATTCTCTTTTGCCAATCCTTCATAGTAAAAATTGGATTTAATACTGACATGATAAAGTCGTGTTATCATAACAGCCCAAAAGACCATGAAAACCAATAGTATGAATTTATATCTCATAAGATCACCACAACCAGCATATCTACTATAAGAGTATAGAGTAAAATTTCATCTAAAATAATACTCTGGGTCTGAAAGATAAAATCATAAGAAAACAGGCATCCAAGATACATGAGATCTAAGAAAAGCACACTTAGCAGCGGTCTGCATATTTTGCATCTTCGAAAATGTTTAAAAGACGAATAGATAAGCACATAAAACAGTAAAGAAGAAATAACTGTAAGAAAGATAGGTAATGAAAGATTGACTTCCAGATTGACCATATAGACAATAGCGAGTAAAATAAAAAATGATTTTTCTCTCTCTAACCCTAGGATTAATATGTAACTCATGGCCCCGATTAAGAGAGGTAAAAAAACATAAATCGAAATAAGCATAGGATAAAAAAAGATAAATAGCCCGGCAAATAACCAAAAAAACAGTCCATGTTGTGTTTTGGTTACATGATCCATATTGAAGAACTCTGATTATGCTAATTTGTAGACTAAGGCTACTTCATTACAAATAGGAAAATGAATACACTTGATACAATCAGCCCAAATTTTATGTTCAGGTATTACCTCTTTGTTGATCTCATTAAAGTTTAGTTTGAGAAAGAACTGTGGGAGATAGGTTAACACAAGTACATCTTCTTCCACACCTATATTTTTAGCCTCATCCAATGTAAACTGCACCATTCTCTGACCTACTTTTTGTCCACGATAGGCTTCATCAACAATGAGACTTCGAATCTCTGCTAATCTTCTAGAATGAATATGTAAAGCTGTGTAACCCACGAGTTTATTACCGTCTTTTGCTAAGACATAAGAACGGATATTGGTTGCAACTTCATCTTCTGTACGATTGAGGATAATTCCATCCTTCACTTCAGAAGCAACCAGTGCCTGCATTGCAGGAATATCACTTAATTTTGCTTTAACAAGTTCAATCACACTTCTTCTCCATTTTCTCTTTTAGGTTCATCTTCCACACCAAAGATCGTTTGCAATATTATTTTATGGACCTTATCATGACCATTCTTTTTCAAATTTGAGAGTGTAATAGAACCAGGAAAATCTTTTTTAAGCTTTGCTCTCTCTTTTTGGTTGAGTTTATCTATCTTTGTAAAAACTGTTAAATATTTCTGATCAGGACGAATAAACTCAGAGATATAATTTTCTACATCATCATCTATCTTGGCATGAGGATGACGTGCATCACGCAGATGGATAAAAAGACGTATAGAAACACGCTGCTGAATAAATTCAACAAGATTCTTCTGCCAAACTTCTTTCAGTGACTTAGAGACTTTTGCATATCCGAAACCCGGTAAATCTACAAAACGTACAGGATAACTCTGTTCATTGTAAAGGTATCTCGTTTCAAAAAAATTGATCAGTTGTGTTTTACCCGGTGTAGCTGAACTTTTCGCCAAGTTCTTTCTTTGGGTCAATGAGTTGAGTGTGGAACTTTTACCTACATTTGAACGTCCTAAAAAAACCACTTCACTCATATCTTCAGGTAAAGAATCAGCAATACTCTGTGCTGATTTGATAAACTCCGCTTCAACTACACGAGGTATACTCACTATTTATCCTCCATATCAAAAATAAACTTCACCGGCTTTTTACTGCTTCCTTTAACATCTACATTCCCTGTAGACATATTGAGTACTATCTCATCACCATTTACATGACTTTTCTTAACCAAGTCATCTATGACTGCCTTGCCTTTTAGGACATAAAGTGATTTAACTATGTTATATATGACTTTATCGGCACTCCCTTTGAAATGATTTTCATCTTTTTTAAATTCAAAAGATACAGATCCAATAGCTTCATACATACTGGTTTCATTATTTTCACCAAAGTAAACAATTACTCTATCTGCATGCAGCCAATCAGCACCTTTTTTTACTTTGGCATCACCTATAAAATGTACTTCTTTTTTTAACTCTTCTGCCTCCATAGATGTAGAGGTAATTTCTACCTTCTCTGCAAAAAGCGTCTGAGTAAGCATGAATAAAAGTATAATTTTTAAAAAATTCAATTTAACCCCTTTGTAAGCTATTTAATTAAACATTGTACCATGATATTACTTGTCTGGTGTATAAAAGACTGTACCCACGGTCGTGCCTGTAGCCTTTTTTTTATGTGTGTCGTACTCCATACTTTTTCCCTGAACAATATTTTGTCCTTTCACACCGGTAAAAGGTGATGTGATATTTAAAATTTCGGTTTCTTTGTTATAAATAGCATGTTGTGTTTCATACTTATATCCACCTTTTTCCTGCATAACAACATTGCCGTCCAAATAGAGAAAATCATCTTTAAGTCTAGCCTCTATTCGCAGAAAGAGACTCTATGCTATCCCCTAAATATACAATGTTATCTAATGTCAAAACACCCTTATCTCTAACTCCATGTGTTGTATATACACGACTTTTCATGTCGTTGGTATCTACTTCAATCAAAGTGGTATTTGTAAATTCAACTTCTTTGGTCCATATTTGAGTCGGTACAGGTATATTACGTAATTTCAGCATGAGGGATCCTGCTATAAGTCCTATAATAGCAATGATCAACACAAATTCTAATTTTATTCCCATAGCTCCAGATACTTCTCTTCAAGTCCTTCTTTAGTTATAAGATGCTCTATCATCTCACGTACTGCACCATCTCCACCTTTTTTTGAAAGTATCACGGTAGCAATTTTATCTACATAGTGCACTTGCATCTCTTGGTACAAATGACATTTTAGCTGCTTTAAGCATCTGCATGTCATTCAGATCATCTCCTATAGCTGCTACATTATCCATTGTTAGATCAAGCTTTTCCAAAAGAGATTCCAAGACCTCTTTTTTGTTATGTATTCCCTGATAAAAATGTTCTATATGCAACTCTTTTGCACGTCGGGCTACGATGGCTGAAGATCTTCCTGTGATGATAGCTACCTGTTTACCAAGTTTTCTCCAAGAAGAAATCGCTAAACCGTCTTTAACATTAAAAGACTTTATCTCATCACCGTTTTCACTGTAAGTGATACGACTGTCTGTCATCGTACCATCCACATCGAGTACAATTAATTCAATACTCACAGTACACCCTTTGTACTTGGTATACCTGCATTTTCATTTACAGTTACTGCTCTGCGAAGGGCAACGGCCAATGCCTTAAATGCACCTTCAATAATATGGTGTTTATTTTTACCCCGGTTATAGATAAGGTGAAGTGTCAATGGAAGATTAAAGGCAAATGCTTTGAAGAATTCTTCTACAAGCTCCACGTCAAAATCCCCTACTTTACCTCCTATAGGAAGTTCAAATACAAGGTATCCTCGGTTTGACAAGTCTATATCACATGTAACACTTGCTTCATCCATTACCACGGTTGCATTACCAAAACGTTCAATACTCTTTACGGGATATATAGCCTTTTTAAGTGCTTGGCCTATTACGATACCCACATCTTCAACCGTATGATGATCATCTATATGTGTATCACCCGTACAACTTACTTCCATATCTATATGTGCGTGCTTTGTAAATGCCTCTAGCATATGATCATAAAAGCCTACTCCTGTGTTTATGTTGGCTTGTCCTGAACCGTAAAGGTTAAGTTTAACTGTAATCTGTGTCTCTTTTGTTTCTCTTGTAACTTCTATCATGTTTTTTCCTGTTTATCTTAATTTCTTACAATAAATGCACCTTTTAGGTCATGTGTATTTTTGAAATCCCTAGCTTCATCTTCAGATCCGAATCCCATAAGCCAAACACGGAATAAAGGTGCACCATCAACATCATCAAAACGTCTTATGATAGTTCTATACCGTGTATATAATTTACTGTATTTTCTTTGATATATCTTTGCCCCTTCAGGATATCTGAATGCACCCACTTGCACCCCAAAGTCAGAGAGTACTATACGTTCTTGTGTATGTTCTCTCTTTTGTTTAGCTATGGCAGCCGCTGATGCTACTTTTCCTGCAAATCCGAGTACCTGCACAGAAACTCTGGCAATTCCCGTTCGGTCAAGTCCTATCTCTTTACCTGCAGTATAGCTACAGTCAATAATACGGCCTTTGACAAAAGGTCCTCTATCATTTATACGAACCACTGTACTTTTACCATTTTCAAGGTTCTTTACTTTTACCATAGTATCCATTGGCCAAGTCTTATGTGCTGCTGTTCTTCCATGCATATTATACACTTCACCATTACTCGTATGTTTTCCATGAAAATCCGGGCCGTACCAGCTTGAAATTCCATTCATAACCTGCCCAACTTCAACATATGTTGGTTCATAACATTTACCAAGTACTTCATATGGACGCATTGTCGCTCTATGTCTAGCTGCACTGGTATATTTGGTTGCACATAGTGTTTTACTGCTCTTTGCTTTTTGCGAACACCCTGTAAAAAGAGTACCCGCCCCCAAAATGATTATCAATAATACTGGGGATATAAGCCTCTTCATAATACCTCGGTCAATTACTTGTCTTTAGTCAGGCAGTTATTATCACTTTATTTGACTTTGTTTTTGCTTGATATTCTCATTGACACGTACTCTCTTCAACAATCATTTTCACACCATGATCTTAATTATTTTGCCACTTTTCAAATATTTTTTGAGTCACTGGGATCACCAGTATGTCACCTACTGTCAGAAAGTCATCTATCAAATGATTTGATATTTTTATCTCTTTCGAATCTGCCTCATAGACCTTGGCGATACTCTCAATTGTCTCACCCAAACTTACATGATGAGATATCATATGTGATTTATAACGCTTTGGGAGGTGTCGGTCGTTCATAACGTAGATAAAAAGCATACATTTTCTCTATTGGGATCGTAAGTTTATACATTGGGCTATCATGTGGTACTATACCTTTTTTTAAACTTCTATTGAGACTTAACAGTTTCTCTTCTTCCATTTTAAGAAGTAAAGCAATCTCTTTTAGGGATGTACCTGAATGTACATCAACCTGTATTAGAGGATTTTCCCAAGTCATCATTTTTTTCATCACTAAAGCCCAAAGTAAGATTCTCACCTATCATGGCGAGAAGAAGCAGTTTTTTAATATACTGACGTGTTTCACGCGGTACATACTTCAATCTTTCATTTGCCAATACATTTAATTCATCTGTACCAGCTTCTTTGATTGCTTGGCTGACACAACCTTCACCACAATTATATGCCATCGCAGCCAGATACCATTTTCCAAACTGTTTATGCAGTTTATTGAGATAATTTATCGCTGCAGATGTAGCACTGACCGTATCACATCGTTCATCATAGTAGCTGCATACTGTAAGATCATAGTGTTTCGCAGTAGCAGGCATAAACTGCCATAAACCTACAGCTTTTTTAGGAGAGACGGCATCTGTAGAAAATCCTGATTCCACCATAGAAAGATAGATAAAAAGATCACTCACACCATCATCAACAAGAAGCCCCTGCATCGTAGGCAATATCTCTTTGCCTCGATCTAAAGAGCGTTTGTAAAACGATTTTAAATTTTTTTCATGCTTTGAAACAAAAGAAATAAAGTCTTCATTATACAGATAAGATGCATCTACATCAAATTCATTAAATACATAGGTATAACTAGGGTATTTATGTTCTAATGATATGGCATAAATGGTACCTACACATAGAGTGTACAGCAATAAAATACGTCTAAAATATCTTATAGAAGTATACATCAGAACCTAAAAAGCCTTTGGGCATTTTGCGTACTTAATTTTTCTATCTCAATAGTGCTTAAATTGGAAAGTTCTCCCATTTTATCTGCCACGAAAGTGGTATAGCTCGGTTCATTTCTTTCACCACGATGCGGATGAGGCGTAAGATAAGGTGCATCTGTTTCTATGACTAATTTATCTTGGGGGATCTTAGAATATACATTGATGAGCTTTTTTGCATTTTTAAAAGTCAATACTCCACCGATACCATAATAAAAATTCTTTTTAGCAAGTTTGAGTAACGATTCATCAGCATTGTAACAATGCAATACACCACCTTCTTCACCCGCATGTTCATCTAGCAGGGCAAGACAATCTGCACTGGATTCTCTTATATGGACTATCAACGGTTTTTTCACTTCTTTGGCCCAAAGTATCTGATCTATAAAAACTTCTTTCTGCACTTTTTTTTCTGCTTCAATTTCACTCTGAGATTCCGGCAGTCTAAAATAATCCAATCCGCATTCACCTATCGCAACACATTTAGGATGTTTCACAAATCGTTCTAAATAGCTTCTATCATAATGATGGGCATCATAAGGATGTACACCTACTGCAAAATAAACACTCTCATACTTTTCAGCTAATTCAACTGCCCTTTGAAGCGTCTTGGGATCAGCACCCGGTATAATAAACTTTTCCACACCTTTGCTCTTGGCATTTTCTAAAACTTCTTCTATATCATCATTATATCGTTCATCATCCAAATGACAATGTGTATCTATCAACATTACCTATGCCCTATTTTTTGAAACATTATAACAAAATTCTTATTTTTCACGTCTGTTTCAACGCAACTGTAATATTAAATAAGATATAGTTAAGTATAAATTATAATTGAGAGGGCTATTATGCTTGCATTAACCATCCTATCTATCTTTATTTTAATCATAGTGTTAATCATTTTTCTTGAATATAGAAATGAAAAAAAATATCAGGAAAAAAGACGTCAACAGCGTGAATCATCAAGTCGTACCGGACGCAGTACCCCTCCAAAAGAAACCGCTCCAACACCTAAAAGTGCACCAGAACCTAAACCCGAACCAAAAGTTATACAGAAAGAAACACCTAGGGAAGAGCTAAAACCCCAACCAACTGTTAAACCTGAACCTGCCGTAGAAATTAAACCAGAACCGGAAGTAAGAACAGAACCAAAACCTGAACCTAAAATAGAGGTAATAAAGGAAACAAAAAAACTACCTGAGGCAAATTACCCTCAATTTACACATGTACGTCTAGTTGAGATGGGGCTTTCAGATGATGAAGCAAAAGAATTCGTAGCTGAACTTATCCCGCAAATAGAAGTGGAAATTCCTCTTATAGAAGCAGCAATGGAAGCGGAGGACTTTCATAAAATGGAACGTTTAACCCATAGTATCAAAGGTTCAGCAACCAACTTGGGAACAGGTGGTGTATCTGACCTTTTAGTTGAGTACAATACCTATTTAAAATCAGGAACAGATATTGATATCGCCAAAGCGTATTTAGACCATCTTATACACTATACGAATGAGCTTAAAGCACAATATGCTTAAGCTCTTAACTTCTTAGCAAACTCCAATGCTTCATCTGTAGGATTCTCTCCTGCAATAATCCTTGCTATCTCTGATACACGGCTAGAATCATTAAGTATTTCTACCTTACTGTTTTGACCTGTTTTTGTTACCACTATATGCTGCCCTGCTTTCGCTGAAAGATGCGGTTGATGAGAGATCGCAAAGACTTGATAGACAGATGATAGTTTATGTATCATCTCTGCTATAGCTATGGACTCATCCCCACTGACATTGGCATCTATTTCATCCAGTATAAGTACACCTTGCTTACTCTTATCTGCAGGCATTGTCGTTGCCATCAGTGCCAAACGTACACGGTTAAACTCTCCACCACTAAGCGTGTCTGTTTTTGAAGTAGCCAAGCATAACTTCTACACTATCTATACCAGTTTGCGATAAAGAATCGGAAGTGAACTCAAAAGTCAGGACAGGAAGTTTAAGTGTAGTCAAATACGCTTCCAATTGCTTCTCGAGATCCTTAGCCTCTTTTTGACGTGACTGAGAAAGTTTTGAAGCAATGATCTTTAGTTCTGAAAACTCTAAAGCTAAAAAAGACTCTAACATACTCTTGTCTTTTTCTATATTCTGATATCCTGAAAGTTCTTTTTCCTTGGCTTCTTTATACACTAAAGCCTCTTCTATACTTCCATAACGGTTTTTCAGTGTTGTAAGATCAGATAAGACGATCCAAAACTTCTTCTACATCTACATCTTCAAGTTCATCTGCAAGATTTTCTGTCTCTTCAAAATCAGCACGAAGCTGATTCATTGCATCAGTAAATACAGACCCGTCTTTATCTAAAAGTCTATAGACCTCTTCAACACTTCCTTCCAAAGCAAAAATAGCTGTAGCATTTGCAAGTGCATCTTTTATTTTATCAATACGTGAAAGCTGTTGTTTGACTTTTAATAATTCCTCTTCTTCACCTATTTTTGGGTTAATCGAAGCAATTTTTTCTACTTCATACGTAGCATACTCTATGAGTTCGGCAAGTTTCGCTTCATCTTCTTTTATTTTTGAGAGTTGCAAAGCTTTTACTTTATAATTTTGATAACGTTTTGTATACTCTTTTAACAACATTTTAAATGTTTTATCTTTACCTAAAAGCTGCACATCGATCATCTCTAAAAGTGCTTTAGATTCAAAGCCGCCTTTGTCACGTACAGAGAGATACTTGACATAAGGCATAAACATTTCGCCTAATGCTTTTTTTGAGATATTTTGTCCATTTATAAAGTAACGAAGCTTCTCTTTTTTGAGTGTTTTCAGCGTTAGATCATTATCAAGTTCATAGGCATCACTTAGTAACCCAAGCGGTTTAACCAAGTTTACTTCACACAGTGCTGCTGCACCTTGTGTAGTGTGTCCAAAGCTTGAGAGTATCGCGGACATAAGTACAGATTTGCCTGCCCCGCTAGGCCCTGTTAAAACGACCAATCCATTCTCGAACTCTAACTCTACTTCATCAAAAGTAACAAGATCACGCAAATATAAACGTTCTATCAATTCTCATCACCCCAGGATAAGTTTTTCTCTCAAAACAGAAAAATAATTACGCTCTTTTCTATGAAGTAGTTTTGCACCACGTTTTGCACCCATAATTACCAATATATCTTCTGGAACCATCTCATAATCATCTTGTCCGTCTATTACTGCAATGATACGTTCTTCAGGTGAAGAAAGTTCAATCGTAAAATCAGCAGGTACAACCAAAGGACGCTGTGTTAAAGAGTGTGCCATTATAGGTGTCATAATAAGTGCCTGTGTAAGTGGATACATTACAGGACCGCCTGAAGCAAGATTATATGCAGTTGACCCTGTAGGTGTTGCGATTATTAGCCCATCACCTTTATATGTATTAAATCTTACTCCGTCAATTGATGCATAGATCGTCGCCATCTTTGAGACTACTGGACGTGTGATAACCACATCATTAAAAGCAAAGAACGACTCTTTTTCACCATTTTTTCTTTGTATATATCCTTCTATCATCATACGTTCATCTATACGGTATTCATCTTTGAATAAGTTGTTCCAAGAACGTACTCTACATCATCTATCGTCACATCTGCTAAAAATCCTAAATTTCCTGCATTAATACCTACAACAGGTTTATTATACCCATGAGAACGACGTACCAATGAAAGTAATGTACCATCTCCACCCAAAGAGACTAAAAAGTCTGATTTTTCACACATATCCTTAAAAGCAATACCTTTTAGACCTATCATCTTTGCCGAATGTTCTGCTAAGATGACAGAAATACCTTTAGCTTCAAACTGATCTCTTGATCCGTTCATAAAGTGTTTTTATCTCAGGATCATTAGGTTTTAAAATAAACCCTGCTGTTTTGATCTGTGCTAATTTTTGATTACTCATCTTTTTCCTACTGTATTTTAAGAAATATTATTGTTAGAGTATCATAAATGTACTGTTAGTAATTGAAAATATGTCATATTGCCATATTTTTAAGAATGAATTTAACCCTAAACTACTTTTTGATATAATCGCGTCATTATAATCAGATAGGATAGTTATGAGAACACATTATTGTGCAGAAGTAAATGAAGAACATATCGGACAAGAAGTTACCGTAGCAGGTTGGGTTTCTTCCCGTAGAGACCATGGTGGACTTATATTTATAGACCTTAGAGATAAAGATGAAGTGATACAGCTGGTTTGTGATCCTGCAGATAATGTAGAAACTCACAAAATAGCTGAAGAGTGTAAGAGATCAGTTTGTACTTGTTGCTACAGGTACTATGCGCGCTCGTGGTGAAGGTCTTGAAAACCCTAAACTTAAAACAGGTAAAGTTGAAATGGTAGTCAGATAAACTTGTTATAGAAAACCGTTCTAAGCCTATGCCTTTTGACCTCAATGATGAAAAAGTAAATGAAGAGATCAAACTAAAGCACCGTTACTTGGAGCTTAGAACACAGAAGTCTTACGATATTTTCAAACTTCGTTCAAAAGCAACTATCGCTGCACGTAATTCACTTGATGAACTTGACTTCCTTGAAGTTGAAACACCTATCATTACTAAATCTACACCAGAAGGTGCAAGAGATTACCTTGTACCTTCTCGTGTACACCCTGGTGAATTCTATGCACTTCCACAGTCTCCACAGCTTTTCAAACAGCTTCTAATGGTAGGTGGTTTTGACCGTTATTTCCAGATAGCAAAATGTTTTAGAGATGAAGACTTAAGAGCAGACAGACAACCGGAATTTACACAAATAGATGTCGAAATGTCTTTCTGTGATCAGGAAGATGTCATAACAGTCGCTGAAAAACTTATCAATAATGTTTTTTCAGCTTGTGGTTTTGATATCCCTGCTACATTTAAACGTATGCCTTACTCTGAAGCGATGGAAAAATACGGTTCAGACAAACCTGATATGCGTTATGACTTAGCAATGGTAGATGTTATAGACATTTTTGAAAGATGTGACAATGAGATCTTCTCAAGCATTGCAAAAACACCTAAGAAAAACCGTATCAAAGCACTTAAAGTACCAAAAGGTGATGAGATCTTCTCAAAACGTCAAATGAAAGGTTTTGAAGATTATGTACGTAAATTTGGTGCATCTGGTCTAGGTTACTTCCAAATGAAAGAAGATGGACTTAAAGGTCCTCTTGCAAAATTCTTCACAGAAGATGATATTCAAGCTATTGTTGACAGATGTGAACTTGAAGTAGGTGATGCCGTATTCTTCGGTGCAGGTGAGAAAAAACTGGTATGGGATTATATGGGTCGTTTCCGTATTTACCTTGCAGAGATCATGGATATCATCCCTAAAGATACTTTTGAATTCTTATGGGTCATGGACTTCCCTATGTTTGAAGTAGAAGACGGAAGAGTTAAAGCACTTCACCATCCGTTTACACAGCCAAAATCATTGGACTATGAAGATATCGAAGAGATAGAGTCTATCGCTTATGACATCGTACTTAACGGTACAGAACTTGGTGGTGGGTCTATCCGTATCCACAAAGAAGATATGCAAGCAGAGATATTTAAACTTCTTGGTATCGATGAAGAAGAAGCACAAGAGAAATTTGGTTTCTTACTTGATGCACTCAAATTCGGTGCACCACCACATGGTGGTTTTGCACTAGGTCTTGACAGACTCATTATGCTTATGACAGGTGCTTCAAGTATCCGTGAAGTTATTGCATTCCCTAAAACACAAAAAGCACAGTGTCTTCTTACGCAGGCACCAAGCCCGGTAGATGCAGAACAACTTAAAGAGTTAAGTCTTAGAATTAGACAAACACCAACAGCATAATGAACCATGTAGGGGCAATCTATAGTGTTGTCATTAATTGCATAAACAATAAAGATTACTAAAAGAGATACTCCTACATCAAGAAATAAAGGAAAAAACTATGAAAAAACTATTTTTAATCATCGGAGCACCAGGTTCTGGTAAAACAACAGACGCAAGTATCATTGCTGAGAAAAACAGTGACACTATCGTACACTACTCAACTGGTGATATGCTTAGAGAAGAAGTTGCAAGTGGAAGCGAACTGGGACAAACGATAGAAAGTTACATCTCTAAAGGTGCTCTTGTGCCACTTGAAGATCATCGTAAATACTATCGTATCTGCTATCAAAAATGCTCCTGTTGATAATGTACTTATAGATGGTTACCCAAGAAGTACAGAACAAATGACTGCATTTGATGCACTTGTATCTAAAGAAGATAACATTGAACTTGCTTCGGTGATCGAAGTAAGAGTATCTGAACAAGTAGCTAGAGATAGAATTTTAGGTCGTCGTGCAGAAGCAGCTCCTGGTGAAGAAAGAAGTGATGACAGTGAAGAAGTATTCAATGATAGAATGAAGATCTATACAGATCCATTGGCTGAAATCCAAGCATTCTATACTGAGAAAAACTTATTAGAAGTAATTTCTGGTGAAAGAACACTTGAAGAAGTTGTTGCAGACATGGAAACATTCGTTAAGAGTAAGATCTAAAACTAAACTACCCACTATATAAGTGGGTAGTTCTACACTTTTCACTCATTCATAATTTCTCTTTTACTTATCATAAATCATAACCTCATTTAATCTATCTTTACATGCTATTTTTATAATAAAAACAAATATTATACAATTAATTAAAAATATAGTAAAAAATAGCAGATATGCTTTAATATTAAATATAATTTAGATATTATAGTGATACATTAACTAAAAAAGGACAAGGAAATGAACGTAAAAACAACAAGAACATTAGGGAAATTGATCACGCTTTCACTCATCACGTCAACTATGATACATGCAACAAATGGAGATAATCTTATCGCTGTAGGTACTAAAGCAAGAGGTATGGGTGGAATTGGTATTGCAATGAGCTCATGGTGCAGAATCTGGATTAAGCAATGCTGCACTTATTACAAGTGTAGAAAGTACTGAAATTGCATTTGGTGGTACACTTTTTATGCCAGACATTAAAACAACTTTAAATTTGGTAGTCTTCGGCTCAGCAACACTTACAAGTGATGCAGATACAAATGTGATTCCAGAAGTTTCTATTGCACATAAAATCAATGACAACTGGTACATCGGTGTAGGTATGTGGGGAACTGCTGGTATGGGTACAGACTATCAATGCAAATACAAATTTGCTGCATATGAATATGGGTAACATGGATATGGTAACTAACCTTCAACTTATGCAATTTGGTGTACCAATTGCATATAAAACAGGTGGATTAAGTCTTGCAGTAACACCTATAGTTCAATATGGTAACTTAGATATTAATTATGCTATGCCAGATATGACTATGGGTGGTGCACTTACTGCTGATTATAACATCAGGTGCTGGATTAGCACAAGACTTTGGTTTTGGATATAATTTAGGTCTTGCATATGACTTCTCTGCAAATGGTATTGCTGGTCTAACTTTAGGTGCGATATATAAATCTTCTATAGAAATGAACTATGATGATCAACTTACTACAGCTACAGGACCATTTGGTATTTGGTATTACTTGATGGGCAGTGACATACTTGAGCAACCTGCAGAATATGGTGTAGGTTTTGCTTATGCAATGGGTCAACATACTTTTGCATTTGACTATAAAAAAATAAAATGGTCTGATGCTAAAGGTTATGGTGACTTTGGTTGGGAAGACTCAGATGTTTATGCATTTGGTTATCAATATACACAAGATAACTGGGCTTTAAGAGCTGGTTATAATCGTGCAGATTCTGCTGTAGTAGAATACAATGGACAATCCTGAGACTGCCTAATTTCTTTAATCTTTTAGGTTTCCCTGCAACAGCAGAAAAACATTATACAGTTGGTGGAAGTTATGAATTTACAAATGCTTTTTCTGTTGACTTAGCATATGTTTATTCACCAGAAATCAAGTAAAACATTTGCTTTATACGGTATGAACAATATGGATTCTATCACAACAGATCATACAGAAAAGAGTGTTTCTTTCCAGTTATCATATAAATTTTAATCACTGATCCAACTTTTAGATAGAGATGCTTTTAGCATCTCTTCTAACCTACCTTATAGATATCATATTCCTAAACTATTCTCACAAAGTTATATCGTCTTTATGCACTGTTAGATCAAAACGATCCAGTTCCATCACTTTCGTTCCAAACTGATACAAAATCTTTAACAAACTTTTCTTTAGCATCATCCTGTGCATAGACTTCTGAGAGTGCACGTAATCTTGAGTTTGATCCGAAGATCAGATCGACACGTGTAGCAGTCCACTTGAGCTCGCCACTCTTACGATCACGACCTTCAAATAGCTCTGCCTCTTCTGATGTTGCTTTCCATTCTGTTGCCATGTCTACCAAATTCACAAAGAAATCGTTAGTAAGCGCTCCAGGACGATCAGTAAAGACACCGTGTTTATTCTGTCCAAAATTAGTCTCCAATACACGCATACCACCCACAAGTACAGTCATCTCAGGTGCAGTAAGTGTCAACAGTTGTGCACGATCAATAAGCATCTCTTCTACTGTGACAGAAAATTTACTTTTTTGATAGTTACGAAATCCATCGGCAGACGGTTCAAGTACAGCGAAAGACACAACATCCGTTTGCTCATGCGATGCATCGGTACGTCCAGGTCTAAAAGGAACAATTACATCAAAACCAGCATTCTTTGCAGCCTTCTCAATAGCGCTACATCCGCCAAGAACAATCAGGTCAGCAAGTGAAACCTTTTTACCATCAGACTGTGTAGTGTTAAATGTACTCTGTACACCTTCCAATATACTCAATACAGATACTAATTCAAAAGACTGATTAACCTCCCAGTCCTTCTGTGGGGCAAGCCGTATACGTGCACCATTAGCGCCTCCACGCTTATCAGAACCTCTAAATGTAGATGCTGAAGACCATGCAGTAGAGACGAGCTGTGATACACTCAATCCTGAGTCCAATATCTTAGTCTTAAGCTCATCAATATCGTTCTCATCGATAAGCTTATGATCTACTGCTGGAACAGGATCTTGCCAGATCATCTCTTCATCCGGTACTTCAGGGCCAAGATAACGTGAACACGGTCCCATATCACGGTGTGTCAATTTAAACCAGGCACGAGCAAAGGCATCTGCAAACTCTTTTGGATTCTCATGAAAACGTTTAGAGATCGGACCATAGATAGGATCCATACGCAATGACATATCAGCAGTGGTCATAATGGTCTTTACATGTTTGGATGGATTATGTGCTGCAGGTGCCAGATCCTTTTCACCTGGATTGACCGGTGCCCATTGCCATGCTCCTGCAGGGCTTTTCTCAAGGTTCCAATCATGACCTAAAAGCATATCAAAATAGCCATTGTCCCATCGAGTCGGATTTGGTGTCCATGCACCTTCTATACCACTGGTGATCGTATCATCACCCCTGCCACTACCATAACTGCTTGTCCATCCAAGCCCCTGTTCTTCTATACATGCAGCCTCAGGTTCAGGACCTACATGTGCAGCATCACCGGCACCATGACATTTACCAAATGTATGACCTCCTGCAACAAGTGCAACTGTCTCTTCATCGTTCATTGCCATACGTGCAAAGGTCTCTCGTACATCTATGCCTGAAGCCAACATATTCGGTTCACCGTTGGGTCCTTCAGGATTCACATAGATCAGACCCATCTGCACAGCAGCAAGAGGATTTTCCAGATCACGCTCACCGGTATATCGTTTGTCACCGAGCCATTCGCTTTCCCTTCCCCAGTAGGTATCTTCTTCAGGCTCCCAGATATCTTCACGTCCACCACCAAAGCCAAAGGTTTTGAAACCCATCGATTCTAGAGCGACGTTACCTGCAAGGATCATAAGATCTGCCCATGATATTTTATTGCCATATTTTTGTTTTATAGGCCAAAGCAGGCGTCGTGCTTTGTCAAGATTAGCATTGTCAGGCCAGCTGTTAAGCGGAGCGAAACGCTGGTTTCCTGATCCTCCGCCCCCACGGCCGTCACTCATACGATAAGTACCTGCACTGTGCCATGCCATACGGATAAACAGACCGCCATAATGACCCCAATCTGCCGGCCACCAATCCTGAGAATCGGTCATAAGTGATGTCAAGTCATTTTTAAGAGCATAATAGTCAAGTTTCTTGAATGCATCAGCATAATTGAAATCTTTACCCAGAGGATTTGATAGAGAAGAGTGTTGGTGTAGAATATCAAGGTTAAGCTGGTTCGGCCACCAATCTTTGTTTGTAGTGCCATGACCTGAAGTATCTTGCATTGTCTTTTTAGTGTCTGCCATAACATTCTCCTTTGAGATATAAATGTTAAAGATACTATGAAGGGTATCTAACCGCTATGACTTTTAGTATAGTTGAAATACTCCTGTAAAACTTTTCCAAAGAGAACATGAATCCATTGTCTTTTCAATGATAAAAGCAATTTAATTAGTACATCTGATCACTCTCCAAAATACATTATCAAATTATTAATACATATTATTTTTTATTAACTATGTATAATATAACATTTCAAAACTTAAAGGATATTTTTTTTCTTTTAGAGTAGAATTGTGGTATAAATTTCATTTCAGAAGAGTACTTGTATTCTAGTTGTGATGATTAGATTTATAACAAGAGCTAAGAGAATTACGACCATACCTTAGAGCACTTTAGGTATCATGATTTTAGAGTGATTGAGAAGATAAAAATAGACACATTTCTCAACGACCAAGAAGATTTTGGCACTAAGAGTAAACAGTTATTGCTTACTCCTTATCCTCTTTTTTAGTATCTATTTCATCTTGTTGTTTTTCATCTATATCTTGATCTTTTTTAGTATCTTTTTTCTCTTGTTTCTTTTGAGTTTTTTTCTTCTGCATCATTGCAAGTTCAAGCTTAAATCTTGCACCTTTATCCTCTTTGAGCTTTAACGCTTGTTTATACGACTCGATTGCTTCATCCAACTCTTTTTTATCAAGATGATTGTTACCCAAATTAAATAAACTTATGAAATCACGTTCAGCTTTTGCTTTTTCATATGCATGATTGATCTCATCATCTTTTTTAAGATTTAAAAATGCTTTGACTTTGTCTACCAATATACTCGGAGTGAATCTTTCCGTTTTTTCAGATTCCTGTTTTTCATCCGTTAAATTCTTTTCATCGGTTTTTAATGCTATTTTTTCTTGAATAAATGCCATAACGTCATTGATTAAAGTACGCCATCTGTTCGTTTTTTCAGGCTTCTCTTCTTCATTTACCAAAGTATCATTATCAGACATTGGCTGCTTTTCATCATCTTTCGTTTCTTTTTTCTTAGGGAAAAATGATTTGACATTATCAATCAGAGTACACCATGTAGTCCTAGTGTCTTCTTCACACTCATAACCTTCATACAGAACAGTATCTTCATGATGTATTTGTATCTTTACTATCACTTTTTTTCTCTTTTTTACCAGGGAAAAGTGATTTAATGTTATCTGTTAGTATACACCATGTACCACGTCTGCCCTCATCATCTAATTTATGCCCATTTGGCATTAAAGCCTTTGTATTATCCATCAATACAGGGATGAAGTACAAGGATACTAATGTAGCTGCTATACTTCCAAAGATAAGTGCTATACCCAATCCACCAAAGATAGGGTCTGTTGCCAATAATAAACTTCCTAGAATTATCGCAATAGCAGTAAGCATGATTGGTTTTGCACGTGTGGCTGTTGCAACGGCTATGGCTTTTTTCTTCTCCATTCCATCTTCGATCAAAGACTTTGAAAAGTCTATCAGTAGTAATGAACTTCTTGCACTGATTCCCATAAGTGAGATAAAACCTATCAAAGATGTCGCAGTAAGGAAGAAATGTGTATCTGCTGCATAAAGTGATATCTTATCAGTGATCCAATGCCCTACTATAACGCCTATAATAGAAAGGAAACTTCCTACAAGAACGATCCCGCTCAATGCAAAAGATTTATAGTATACAACCATAAGCAAGAACATTAATACCAATGCAGCGATAAATGCACCACCCAAATCTCGGAAAGTATCTAATGAGACCTTCATCTCACCATCCCAACGTATAAGTATTTCATCCCCAGTCTGTTTATCTACCGCATTAAGATCGAACATATAGGTATTGATACCTGGTACTTTACTCATATTATATTCGTTCTTAAGGACTTCCAGCATCTTTTCTCTGGCCTCAAGAAGAGGATAGACTTGACTTACCATATCACATTCAGCTGTGATAGTAACCATGTTTTTAAGGTTTTTTCTAAAGATAGTGGGACTGGAATCCGAACTTTTTATCTCAACTACTTCACTTATAGGTACCATCATTCCTTTATCATTCATAAGCTCTAAGGAAAAGAGCTTATTGAGTAAAGAAACTTTTGTATCTGCATCTACTATACGTGTTTCATTATTGAGCCTTAGAAAGATTGGGATTTGATCTTGCTGATTTTTTGTATTTTTTTCAGCTATTGGCATCCCTTTAAAAGCAAGATAAATAATTTGATTTACCTGTTCAACATTAAGTCCGCTCAGTATGATCTTTTCCTTATCCGGTACAAGATTAAACTTGGTGTAAATGTCATCCTGCATCACATCTACATCGACCAACCCTTCTGTATCTTCAAGAATATATGAGATTTGAGATGCCATTTTTCGTAATGCAACATCATTTGGGCTATAAAGCTCTACAACGATCGTAGCTAGAGTCGGAGGACCAGCAGGCATCTCTATGAATTTAATAGAGGTATGAGGAACAATATTTCCACACTCTTTTTGAATAAGAGGACTTAAGCGATGTGCCATCATATATGTAGGCTCATCACGATCATTTTTATTTGTAAAATTAAGGACTATTTCTGCTTGATTTTTTAATCTTTTTAGCGCACTTCCTTTTACTAGACCTGCATAATCAAGTGGTGCTCCCTGTCCCAGATACACTTCCATATCTGTGATCTCTTTTTCTTGTTTCAGATAGTTTACGATACAGGTTGTAACAGACTGTGTTTCCTTAACAGATGCATTTGTTGCTGTATCAACATAAATACTCATAGTATTAGCACTTTTCCCCGGAAGCATACGTGCAAGTACGAGTTTTGTAGGTATCATCATGACTGCAGCTCCCATAGAAAAAAGAACTATAAGAGTTACGATCCACTTATTACGTTTACTGTTAATGATTTTATAGACAATTTTTTCCATTAATTCTCTTCCTTAACAGTCTTTGGATGACTTTCAAACTTAATAAATTTACGTGCAAGATATGGAGCAAATACATAGGCGACAAAAAGTGAAATACCAAGAGCTACTGGTACATTAAGAGGAATTGGCTTCATAAATTGTCCCATCATACCTCCAACAAATCCCATAGGTATCATTGTAAGCATAATAGCAATGGTCGCAATGTTTGTTGAGGGACCTATCTCATCAGTTGCCTGTATGATAATTTCATCAAACTCAAGCTCTTCAGATTCTTTAAGATGCAGTCTTCTATGTATATTTTCAATCACAATGATCGCATCATCAACGATCAGTCCCAAACTCAAAAGGAATGCAAACAGTGTAATACGATTGATCGTCTGGTCTGTCATCAATGCGATAAAAAGAGTGGTTGCAAGAATCATAGGTACAGCAATAGTCACAACCAGTGATTCTCTCCAACCAAGAAAAGGTACCAATATCAATGCAATAATAAGTATAGTGATCTCCAAATGGTGCACAAGTTCATTTACCGCTTCATTTGCACGGATACCATAATTACGTGTCACAATAAATCCAACACCATTTTTTAATAACTTTTCTTTATTCTTTTGTATCTCTTCTATCGCTCTTTGTGCTATTTTTACGGCATTTGTTCCTTTTAGTTTGGCAATCGTCATAGTGATCTGATCACCAGCATCACGGAAGAGGATCGGTCCGGGTTCTTCTTTATCCATATTTTCCTGGTAAGTTATGGAAGCTGAATCATAATTTTGAATATCATAACTATATTCCACTTTGGCAATATTTTCCAAATAAATAGGTGACCCTCTATATTGAGCAATGATCAGTTCATTAAGGTCCTCAACATTATCCAAGGCATTTTGCACACCAAAGACAATAAGCTTGCCTTCTGAAGTTCTTGTATCAATCTCAGGTGCATTAGAAGAAATAGATTTAACAGCCTGTGTCACTTGCCCCAAAGAGATATTATAGGCAGAGAGTTTATGTAGATCTATCAGTATATTAAACTGTGGTTTCTTCACACCTTTAAGTGTAGTTTTTGCTACATTATCAAGAGCATTGATATCTTGTTGAAGTTCACGTATGATCTTATAAAGTTTGATCGTATCAATATCTGAATTTCCTGCTTTATAAAATGCTACAGTAAGTATAGGAATATCTATATCAATATCAAAAGGTTTTACCAATGGCGGCATAGTACCTTTAGGAAGCTGATCCATATTTTGCATGACTTTATCATACAGTTTGAGGTTGGACTCTTCCCTGTTCTCACCAATAAAATACTGTACGTTTATCATACCTACATTATTCATCGCAGTACCATAAACGTGTTCTACTCCTTTAATCTCACGTATACGTCTCTCGAGAGGTTTAATGATGACATTGGTGATCTCACTAGGTGTAGCACCAGGTATGGCAACGATGATAGAACCACCACTCACTTCTATCTGTGGGTCTTCTTCTCTTGGCATGACCTGCAACGAGAGAAAACCTAAAAGTAAAATAGCAACAGCTAAAACTGGCGTAAGAGGATTACTTAAAAATCCTTTAGCTAAATGTCCGGCAATATTTTTTATTTTATACACTTCCATGTATGAAGTATATCAGTTATATACATAAATATAAGTAGTGTTAATTACATTATATACAATAAATCGTTGCTCAATTCATAATCATTTCTTTTAGTGTCACTTTTACATTCTCTCCCAAGGCATTTACATCATAACCGCCTTCCAAAAAAAAGACAAAAGGAACGTCTGTACTGTCCAAGATGACTCTGACCATTTTTCTTATACCCTCTGTTGTGATATTGAGTTGTGCCAAAGGATCACTTTCATGTAAGTCATAGCCTGCTGATACCAAAATGATATCCGGTTGGAATCTGTCAATACATGGAGATAAGTCATTTTCATAAATATCAAGTAACTCACTGTCTGTACTTTCAGGCATCATCAAAAAATTTGCAGTATACCCTTCACCTTTACCCTCCCCTCTGTCTGACTCTGCACCTGTACCAGGATACGTGTAAGCTTGGTGTGAAGAGAAGTAAAATACAGAATCATCCGCATAAAATGTATCTTGTGTACCATTACCATGATGTACATCAAAATCAATGATCATTACTTTTTCATATCCTATACTTTGTGCATATCTTGCAGCTATAGCAATGTTATTAAATAAGACAAAATCCCATAGCTTGTGTAGGTGTTGCATGGTGTCCAGGAGGTCTTACAGCACAAAAAGCCCGTTCTATCTCTCCGGATTTTATACTATCTAAGGCAACAACCCCTGCTCCAACGGCCATAATTGCTGCATCATAGGAGTCATTACTGCAAATAGTATCCGAATCAATACTGCCACCATATTCACATACATCTTTAATAGTTTCAATATGTTCTGCAGAGTGTACAAGTTCAAGTATACGTTCAGAAACTTTAATAGGAGATTTCCATATCAATGATGCATGGAGTGATTCAATAGCCCTATTGATCGATTTAAGACGTTGTGGAGATTCAGGATGCATTGCACCAGTATCATGCTTTAGATAAATATCATCTGTTATATATGCTACTTTCATACTATTATTATACTCTATTTTTTAAGTACAGCTATCTCTTTTTTTAATTTTTCTATCTCTTTTTTAAGTCGTTGATTCTCTTTTTGTAAACTAAAGGGTACTTTCTTTTCATTTTGTACGTGAGCTTTTTGTACGTCATTTTGCATACGCCTCATCTATCAAAATATACACTACATCTTTGCCATTTTCTACTACTGTTTCAGTTGGTAGTTGACCAGACTTCGTCATTTTTATCACATTGAACATACTTAACTTATGTTTTACTGCATAAGATTTTATACTTATTTTTTCCATGGTTGTCCTATACATTCATTCATTTTACTTTTATAAGGTATAATATGACAATTTTCATAAGGATTAGACATGTTTATTAAAAAATTTAACCCAATGGTACTATTGATTCTTCTCTCATTAGCTTTTACTCAGTTTTCATTAGCAAAAACTGCCAATCAACTTAATGCAAATGTTGATGCAGCTATCAAAAAATTTGAAAGAGAAGTCAAAGGCGGATCAGAACTTTCTTTCCAAAGTTAAAGGATATCTTGTCTTTCCTTCTGTTATTAAAGGCGGATTTATCTTTGGTGCGGAATATGGTGAAGGTGCCCTGCGTGTAAATGGTACTACAAAGAATTTTTACAGTATGACATCTGCTTCCATAGGCTATCAAGTTGGTGTTCAAGAGCATTCCGTTCTTATCGCCTTTTTATCTGATGCCTCTTTAAACAATTTTATTAGAAGTAACGGATGGGAAGCAGGTGTAGATGGTTCTGTTACCATAGCAGACTGGGGAAAGAATAAAGATATTTCATCTATAAGTTATGAAAAGCCTATAGTTGCATTTATATTTGGATCAGAAGGTTTAATGGTAGGTGTAAGTATAGAAGGTACAAAATTCCAAAGAATACTGCCTAATTAATTTCAGCCTATCATATTGATGGAGTTTCTCTCCATCAGAACATCCAAATTTTTATACTATCTCTTCACTTCACTTTAAAAAAGACTTTTAATACCTTCTTCATAAATTTATCTTTAGAATATGTTCATTATACTTGATTCAATTCTATTTTGTGTTATAATAAATGAATTCAAATAAGGACAAGTTATGAAAAAATTCAAGTTTTTACCAATACTATTCGTTATGCTTTTAGCATTTACCACATCCTCAATGGCAACATTAAACTCTGCAAGTGAAATTGACAAAGATGCAAATGATGCACTTAAAACATTTTATAAAGAAGTCAAGGGTTCTAAAAAATATTTGGAAAATGCAAAAGCCTATCTCGTTATTCCCGACATTAAAGAAGTAGGATTTTTTGTTGGTGGTAAATATGGTGAAGGTGCTCTACGTGTAGGTAACGCTACTAAAGCATATTACAGTATCACATCAGCATCTATGGGTTTCCAAATGGGTGCACAAGTTTACAGCTATGATCATAGCCTTTACTTCTGATGCAGCACTCAATAAATTTCTTCTTCTTGACGATGATGAATGGGAAACTGATGTCGATGGTAAAATAGCCATAGCAGAGTGGAATTCAAAAGAAGAACTTGATGATGTTGATTTTGATGATGATATGGTTGCTTTTGTCTTTGATTCTACAGGAATGATGGGTAGCTTTACTATGGAGGGTACCAAATTTGAAAGAATCAAACCTTAATTAAAGACTAAATTGCTACTCCATAAAAAACTTCTTGCAAGGCTCTTTGAGCTTTGCACTTTTAAATCTTTTTCATCCTATTTCTTAATACATTTTTTATGTTATAATAAATGAAACAAATTAAGGACATGTAATGAAACTATTAAAAACTATACCTCTCTTATTGGCTATGCTCTTGGCATTTAGTACTATATCTTTGGCTGAAGACACAGCAGAAGAAATTGATAATGATTCAAATGAAGCACTAATAGTATTTTACAAAGAAGTAAATGGCGGTAAAAAGTTTTTAGACAATGCAAAAGGTTATGTTGTTTTTCCTGATGTCAAAGAAGCAGGATTTTTTCTTGGTGGTAAATATGGTGAAGGTGCCTTGCGTGTAAATGGTGTTACTAAAGGATATTACAGTATCACATCTGCATCAATGGGTATGCAAATGGGAGCACAACAATACTCTTTGATCATAGCCTTTACAACAGATCAGGCACTCAACACTTTTATGAATGATGATGATTGGGAAACTGAACTTGATGTAAATATAGCTGTAGCTGAATATAATGCCGAAGAAGAGGCGGATGATGTCGATTTTGGTTCCAATATGGTTGGTTTTGTATTTGACTCTAAGGGTATGATGGGTAACTTTTCATTTGAAGGTACAAGATTTGAAAGAATTACACCTGATATAGATTAAGCATTAAAACGATCTTTATAACTACACTTTTGGCAAAGTTCTTCGATGGCTTTGCCCTCTTTAAATCCCTCTAACATATTTACAGCACGCTTTGAATTTAAAATCGCATCCAATGTATCTTCATGTAGGTCTCCAAGTTCTATGATACCATCACAGTCTAAACAGCAAGGTACTACCTTTCCACTTGCCAAGATAGCCACATGTGACTGTAATCCCTGGCATGTACCATCTCCATAGTTTTTATTATTAAGAGAAGGCCATTCAAAGTAATTATCAAAATGTACAAGTACTTTTGATGCCAAACGTATAGATTTTGGTCTCTCTTCATAAATGTTTTGTAGATCAAGTTTAGTCTCAAAAGTAGAAGAAAGCTTTTCAAACAATATTTCATTAAATGCATGTTCACTCATCATCTCATCCAAATTCCATACACGTAAATTAATAAACAGATCTTCTTTTCTTTCCAACTTTGCTTGACATAGTTCAAGTACCGGATTAATATATTGTTCAAATGTGATAGAGGTATCATTTTTATTAAAACTGTTGAGTGAGATATTTATCTGTTTTACACAAGGGTGAAACAAAGTCTCATATCTGTGTTTCTTTAAGAAGTACCCACTGGTTGTTAACATCGCTTTAAGCCCATGCTTATGTAAGATATCCAAATAGTCATGAAGATTTGATAGTGTAAGCGGATCACCTACAACATGACAGGCTATTTCATTGGTATATGCTTTGGCTTGTTTAACAATGGATTCGAAAAAACCTAGATCCATGACTTTAGAAGGTAACTCTTTTGTCGGACAAAAACTACAAGAGAGCCCACATACATTAGTGAGTTCTATGTATATACGGTAGAATTTCATATACGCTTATTTCAGACAGGCAGAAAGATCAGTAATGTTTTGCGCACGTATTTACGCATGGCATACGAGATTCCAGGTCTATGATTTCCTCTTCTACTTTATCAAGCAGTATATTTTTTCTTTTATCATCCCAAAGTATAATATAGTCCTCTTCTTCTGTTCCTAGCTGTGCTTTCATACGACTAAAGTTCTCAATACATTCATTTGCTGTAAACGGATCTTCACCTGTCTGCAGACATGCACGTGTTTCTTGCATGGATTTCAATAATTCAGGTAAAAGTTCTTTTTGTTGTTCATAAATATCTCTGAGCAATATTATTGATAAACTTTTTTCTCTCTTCATTTAATATATCATCTGTACTAAAACTTAGGTTAAGATCATTGACATTAAAAGCTGTATCCTTTAATATCTTGCAAAAATTTTGAGCCTTATACTTATTTTTAGTTTTTATATTGTCTTTAAAAAGAGCAAAATCCTGTACAGGATAATCAGGTACTGCACACCTTTCAGTAGCAGATGTGTTAATATCAAAAAGTACTGTGCTTGCTTCTCTGATATAGGTGACACCCCATACATGAGATTCTAACTTAAGTAAAATATTTTTATAGACACATTTCTTGACACCTGGACCTTCCCATACATCACAAAGAATACCGGCAACACTTTCTTGACCAGTATGTACCAAAGAAGCCGTTTCATCATGAACGATATTCTCATTTGAACCTTTTGTACGTTCCAAAAGTTGTTCATTTTCATAATCAACAGTGATCACAGTATCTTTTGTCTGTTTTTCTAATCTTTTTACAAGTTCTTTATGTTTGATGGCACCTGTTGTAAGTACCACTCCGCTTTCCTCTTCCAGTTTAACCTCACCCCACTCTTTAAAACGCAGTTTTGCATTACCTTTTATGGTCAGATTGGTTTCAGGCGTAAGCTGCGTTCCACCACTAATATCATAAGTGACCATACCTCTTTCGATCTCGAAAGGATGTGTTACAACATCTGCATGAAGTAGTGTCACTCCTCCAATGCATGTAGAGAATACTATTGTTTTAATGTAGTGTCCAATAGACATAAGCTTCCTTGTCTGTAGATTATATATTAATTGAAGTATTGTAGCATAATTAAAAACTATAAGATATATCTGTAAATATCATATCATTATCTTTTATTTTATCAAAGAATAAAGCTCCTCCTATATAATCAACTACACCGATATTTGTATTAATACCCTCACCTAGTTCATACTTTATCCAGGCTCTTTGAAAACCACCTTCATCAAGCTTTTCTCCATAGAGTGACAATAGATAGTTTGCAGTCAATGAGGCATTCATAAAATCGGAACTTACACGGAAAGCATGTTGATAGCTATGTTTGTTTAATGGAATGAGTTCATTCAAAAGTTCCTCAGTGTACTCACCCATATTTCTGTTTACAATGTCATAGGAAACTAATGTATCAGCTATACCTTTGTATTCAAACCCTAAAAGCAGATCGCTTCTTGTGAATTGTTTATCACCTGTACTCGAATATTTTAATCCATCAAAGTAAGCAAGTTCTGTTTTGAAAAGCCAGGATCCAGTAAGTACATTGAAAGCCGTACCGAACATATTGACTTTCTCATGATATCTAATTGGCTGAGTTGATGATACTTGTCCAGCATCATCATGTATACGTGCAGCATAAATGTTCACATCCCACCCAGCAAATTCACCTCCTACAGATAGTGCATAGGTAACATCATTGTAGTCTTCATCATTAGGTGCAGCAAAAGGTGCAGGATAAAAAACAGAACCATAAGGTGGGTTTTTAGTAAAGCGCTGTTCCAGTATAGCTATAGGTGTTACACGCCAATCACCGATAAAATAATCAAACTTTGCCATAGTCACAGGCAAACGCAGATCTTCTATATCTACCATTCCAGGTCGTCTATTATCCAGAGGATTAAGTATATCTGTTACCCGTATGGTATCACTACGTCCCCATACAACTACCTGACGTCCTAATTTCATGTCAAAAACATCAGTGATCTTTCCTTCAACATAGGCATCAAACAGTTCTATTTCACTTCTTAGTTCATCTAACTCATCTTGTGAGAATTTTTCACTTCCTTTTATGTCATATATTGCATCATAATAGGCTTTTGCATTGGCTTTAAACTTAAAGCCGTTTTCAAATTTATGTTCATAGTCCAGCAAGAGTGAACTTTTCAGTGATGAGATATTGTTATGGGGTTTATCATTATAAAAAGAAAATGCTATCTGTTCCGTTAATTTTCCCGTAAGTTCGGGTAAAAAACTGCCAGTTTCATCATCTGCTTCAGAGATCATTGAATTATCATCATCAAAGCCATCAAGTAATTCGTCGTCTTCACTCTTTTTATTATCTGTAACAGTAGCTGGAGTATCATCAAAACCATCCAACAATACATCTTCAGCACTCTTCTCTTGGACTTCAGTAACAGGAGCATCCTCAAATCCACTCATTGCTTCATCTATCTCATCTGCATAAGCATGAAGACTCAACAAAACTATGAATGAAAAAACTGATAAAAGGCTCTTAGACAATTTACATCCCTTTTTCTAGTCGACGTGTGGTAAACATACTGTCATCAATAGGGTTATTGAGTTTTATATGACTAAACTTCAAAATGGTTTTATGCTCAGTACTTTTACCTTTCTTCGTTGTCATTGTCATTTCATCTGCAAGCCATATACCTTTTTCTTGGTGTAACCGTACTACATCAAGATATTTCTTTCTATTGTTTTTCATAAATCCTATAGAACGTACTACCATATAGTTATCTTGTCTTACAAGGGCTATAGTTTTTGTATATCCGGACTCTTTTACGGTTTCCACACTACGAGGTGTAGCTTCTATCATCCAAGCTTTTTTACCTCTCACTTCTGTTTCTTTAAGCAATTTGAAATCATAATCTTCCAAATCTCTGTCTGTCATATCAAAATAAGAAAAATCTGAGCCCATAAAGCTGGAGCTTTTATCTGAAGTAGGAATACGTTTTACTTTTTTAAGAGCAGGAAGATAAAGCCACTGGTCATCATCTTTACTTGAATCATCATAATCATACGTCAAAAAAGCTGTATTTTTTACATCTGCAGGACTTTTGAAGAACATGATACGATATTCATCTTTCCCAAAATCTTTACCATAAGACTTAATATCTCGATTTCTTTGGTTTCCATTTTTATCTATAAGAACCATGAGCATATCCTGTTCAAGTGTTTTACCATCATCTCTGGCATCCACTTTTTCCATGATCGATCTTGCTTGTGGATCATCTGCTAAAAGATGTGTGGTTATCAATAAAAATCCCAATGTAAGTGTAAGTAATAGTTTGTTTGTCTTCATATTATTTCCTTTAATTATTTTATCCAACCACGTTTAGCAGCTACTATCATAAGTGCCGGAGCCAGTAATAGGTCTGCCAACAGTGCTAGAATGATCACTGTACCTGTAAGCAGTCCAAAGTTCTGTACTGAGATCATATTGGCCATCATATATGCGTAAAAACCTAATGAGAGCACTATAGTAGTGATCACCATCGCTTTACCTGTGGTAAAGAATGTTTGTTCTATGGCTTTTGCACTGTCTCCACTCTCCAGGTAGTATCTTCTAAAATTGTGTAGAAAATGGATAGTGTCATCTACTGCAAGACCTATGGCAATGGAACCGATCAGCAGTGTGAACATATCCAGTGGGATATGCGCAAAATACATCAACAATAATCCCATAATGATCGGTACAAGATTTGGTATCATACTTAATAGTCCTATACGTACAGAACCCAAAATAAGTATCATCATGAAAGTAATCCCAATAAAGGCTATAAAATAACTTATCACTGATGAACTTACAGCATGGGAAAATGTATTGATCAGTAGAGGGATCATTCCTGTAGTGATAATTTTATCATCTGGAAATGTTTTCATTGCTGACTCTTTTACATAACCTAGAACTTGAGTAGCCCTGTACTGCATCTGTCCAAGGAAGTTTAATACTGATACGTGCTTTAGAGATCTGACTATCTACAACATCTTCTAGATCATCAGAACCTGAATTTTCAAACAGTAGCAACTCTTGAGAAACAAGGTCTGCATTGTCCGGGATCCTATAATACTCTTCATTGTTTTCATGTAATGCTCTGTTCGTCTCTTTTATGATAGTCGCAATGGAAACCACTTTACCTATGTGTGTATAGCTATCAACATACTGTTCCATTTCTTTAGAGAGTTTGTTTAGTTTTTCAAGTCTTACTGGATCATTCCATCCATTCTCTTCTTGTGTATCAATAATGAGTTCTATAGTGACTGAACCATTGAGTGTTTGATCTATTGTTTCTGTAGAAATACGGTCATAACTGTCTGGCTGAAACCATTTAAGAGGGTTATGCGAAAGCTCGTATCTTTGTTGCAGCAACCAATGCCACTATTACCAATACAATACTTATCACCAATGATACTTTTATAATGATTTACCGGAATAACAGAAAGTGTTTCCATAAATTTATCTAATTTTCCTGCTTCTATTTTTACCTTTTGTTTCATCTTAGTGATACTCAAAAGAGCAGGAAGCAGAGTAAGTGTTAAAAACAATGATATCATCACTCCAAGTGAAGCAAACATCCCCAGGTCTGAAATAGGTGCTACTTCTGATCCGGAAAATGATCCTACTCCTATAGCTGTTGTTACAGAGGTCATCGCAATGGCCAGACCAGAGTGTCCTAAAGTATATTTAAGGGATTCTCTTTTATCTCCAGTCGTATTAAACTTATCAAAAAAGATAGAAAGTACGTGTACTGTAGCACCAATACTTACAGCCAAAAGAAGAGATGGGACAATTTGTGTAGGAAGTTTAAACGCTACCCCACTCCAAGCCATGGTACCAACGGTTGCAAGTAAAGAAAGGATGATCACTATGAGTGGATAGAATACAGCCGAAGCACGTCTGAACATCACAAATAAAAATACAAGGATAATAAGGAATGTAATACGCATAAACTTTTGCATATCTGCCTGCATCTGAGATTTCAGTGCATGATTCACAGAAGGAGAACCTGCCATATAAATCTCTATACCCTCTTGTTTATACTTCTTAGTTATATTCAAAACAGCAGAGACCAGTTGTGCATTTTCTTTATCTGTTAAAAATGGTCTCTCTTTTACTTTAGTCGTTACATTTGCTGCATCATCTTCGAAGCCTTCTTCAAATGCATCTATATCTGATATTTTCTCCTCACCTTCATGAGAATAGGCATCTGTTTCTATGATCAACGTAGTCATCTTTCCGTCATTGCTTATAAAGAGGTCTTTATAAAAATGTGATGCAAGAGCACGCTCTTTAATGGCATCCACCTCTTGCTGTGTAGTAGGAAAAGGTTCCAGGAGATCATCGGTAATCAGTTTATCTCCCTCACCTCTGGTATTTCTTACATTATAAAGAGATGTAATGTCATCCAAAAAAGGCACATTTGACTCTAACTCTTCGTGTATAGATTTAAGTGTATTAAAAAAATTTAATGTAAAAATATTATCACTTTTCAATGCTACAATCACACGTTCATCACGTCCAAACTGAGCCCTGAATGCATTATATTCCAAAAGTACAGGGTCATCATCATGCATGAATCCTTCTGTTGAAGTATCCATCTTTATCTGTGGTACATGTGAGAGAGGAAAAGCCAAAAGTATTAAAACAACTACTATGACTTTAAAAGGATTATCATAGATGAATGCTCCCATTTTTCGCATGAGATTTTCTAATTTATTGTGCATTTATATCCTTTTTTTGCAATTCTGTCATCATACTATTAACTCTTTGTATTTTAATTGATCTTTATCAAGGAAATGAAATGTCCTACTGATAGTTTTGTTGAATCTTAATAGTATCCATTTCATATTATACTTTGCCTTTTTCATACCATTTCCTAAGCCATGCATCCATCGGGTACATGATACGATAAATTGATGGAACCACTAAAAGGGTTAAAATAGTAGAACTTATGAGCCCTCCTATGATAGCCAGTGCCATCGGTGCATTACTCTCATGCCCTGCACCTGTACCAAATGCCAGAGGCAGCATTGCCCCTATCATTGCAAAAGTGGTCATTAAAATAGGTCGAAGTCTTTTTTCACCTGCTTCGAGAATAGCTTCATTCACCTCTTTGCCTTCTTTGATCGCCTGATTGGCAAAGTCAACAACCAAGATCGCATTTTTCCCGACCATACCAAGTAAAAGAATGATCCCGATCATGACAAAAAGACTGAAGTTGTTTCCAGTCAAGTAAAGTGCGACAATCACCCCTGTCAATGATAATGGCATTGCTACCATTATAATGAACGGTTGAATGATAGACTCATATAATGCTGCCAAAATAAGATAGATCAAGATCACGGCAAGCAATACAGCTGCACCAAATGCTGCATTGGTATCGGCCATATTCTCAATATCTCCTGTATAACGGTAGTTATATCCTGCAGGCAGTATCTCTCCTATTTTCTCATCCACTACTTTCATGACAACATCCAAACTGGTCTCATAGATCCCTGAAGTTACCATGACCTTTCTTTCACGGTCAAAACGATTAATAGATGATGTTCCCGTATGTTCTTCAAAGCTGATCAATCCTTCAAGTGAAACAAACTCACCATCACTGTTTTTGACCTGTAATTTTTTGATATCATCTATACTGCTGCGGTATTGATCTTCAAAACGCAATGTAATATCAAACTCACGGCCGTTCTCTTCATAATAAGAGATAGCTCTGTCACTCGAATAAGCACTCGATAAAATACCCGCTAGCTCATTGGCACTGACACCTGAACGCTGGGCATTTTCTCTTAAGATATCTATCTTGATCTCTGGTTTACCACTCTCATAATCTCTATCTATCCCTACTACACCTTTTGTCTCTTTAAGAAGATCCATGATCTTTTGTGTTGTTTCGTTTAGTATATTAAGCTCAGGACCTGTTACAACTATCTGCACGGGAGCATTACTCGCCCCCGTATCAAATGGTGCTACCTCCTCAACCGTTACAACCATATCATTGATATTTTTAAATTCATTGGCATAGTGCTGTACCACATCTTCTTGTGAAATATTACGCTCTGCAACCGGCTTGAGTTTTGCATAAATTTTTGCTTTGTGAATCTCCTTTGCACTGTTATACCCAATAGAGAGTACGGAATACTCTATATTCTCATCACTCTCCATTTTCTTCAGCATAGGTTTCATCTTTTTTTTCATCTCTTCCAGACTTGTACCTACCGGAGCTTTGGAAAACACCTGGAATTCACTATTATCTTCCATTGGAACAAAATCCATTCCTGTAGAAAGTTTCGTAGATACAACCAGCAGTCCAATCGTCACTAAGATAGTGATCCACTTAAAACGTATCAATGGCTTAAGTATGGCTACATAGGTTTTATCCAAACCTACAAAAAAAGGCTCGGTCAGGTGAAAGAACCGGCTCTGATTGGCACTTAAAACCCGTGCTCCAACAGTAGGAATGAACATAACTGCTACCAGATAAGAAAGTACTACACCTGCAGCAACGGTCATAGCAAAGGAATTAAAGAACATCCCTACGATACCATCCATAAATGCTACAGGTACAAAAACTGCAAGTAACACTGAAGAGATCGCTAAAATAGAAAATGATACCTCTTTGATCCCTTCAAATGATGCTTGAAACGGCTCCATTCCTTCTTCCATCTTTTTGGTAATATTTTCAATGACAACTATCGCATCATCGATAAAGATACCAATTGCAAGTGTTAATCCTATCAGTGTAAGTTTATTTAAGTCATATCCCATCCAGTCAATGATGGCAAATGTACCAATAATAGAAGTAGGGATCGCAAGAGCAGAGACGATAGTAGCTGTCACATTTCGAAGGAAGAAAAAAACAATAATGATAGCTAAGATAGATCCGTAAATAAGGTCAAATGTTACATTGTTGATATTCACCATGATCTTGTCACTTTGATCTTGAAGCAATTGCAGCGTATAATCCTCACCAGCTATCGTTTCAAGGCGTGGCATCACTTCCTTTACTCCTTTGATGATATTAAGCACATTTTCGCCAGAGATCTTTTTGACTTCCAGCATTACTCCTTGGTTGCCATTATAAGTAGAGTAACTGCTACTGTCACTCAAACCATCTTCGACTCTTGCAACATCTTTAAGTTTAAGTCCTGGCTTAAGTACCAATGATTGAAGATCTTCAACACTGATCGCATCTGCTTTGACTTTAATAATGGTTTCTTTTTGCTCACTTATAAGCTTACCGGCTCCTTGATTGATATTTTGTGCTGAAACAATATTTTGAACATCCAGTGCTGTTAGATCATATTTATTGAGTTTAAACGGATCAACAAAAATACGAATTTCTCTATCTTGATATCCGATAATATTGACTTCTCCTACACCTTGTATCCGTTGCAATATGGGCTTGATCTTTTCATCAGACATTCTCATGAGTGCAGTTACATCACCTGTTTTCGTCGCAATAAAAAGGTTTATCACCGCTCCACTTGCACCAAGTTTTTTTACAATAGGTTTCTCGACCTCATTTGGCAGCAATACAGAACCTATCTTGTCACGTACATCATTGGTTGCTTCATCGATATCTTTAAAAAGCTCAAACTGGATGGTTACAGCACTAAATCCTTCATATGATGTAGACATCAGTTTATCGATTCCATCGATTCCGCTAACAGCTTCTTCTAGTTTATCTGTTACTTTGGTCTCTACTGTACTGGCATCAGCACCATTATAATTGGTCTGAATAGTTACGACGGGAAAATCGACATTTGGAAAAAGGTTTACGGGCATGGTATTGTATGACATCAATCCAAAGACAATGAATGACAATACTCCCATCAATGTTGTTATGGGTCTATTTATGGCAAATTTATACATAGCTTCCTACTTTGTTGTGATATAGCCATCACCAAAAAGTCCCACAGGAAAATTCTCTGCTTTGACTTCAGCTAACATTTTTCGTGATTTGGAATCAATAGTTGGATAAATTTTATAAATGGTTCCGGTAAAGACAGTATCATCACCATCAACATTATATTTAAAACTATCTCCAACCTTCACTTTATTATGGTATTTTTGGTCAAATTTCAAGATAAGCTTTCGTGCTTTAAGACTCTGAATATCAAATACCTCTGTGATCATTTGGCCGCTGACAACATCACCTATCTCAACTCTTTTTGCAGTGATAATACCATCAAAGGGTGCACGTAGGTAGGTTTTGTCTAACACTGTCTCCTGATACTGTAGTTGCACCTTTGCATGATCATATTTATAGACATAACTGTCAAACAATGATTCATTGATATGCTGCTGGACCTTTTTTTGTCTCTCGTAATCACTCTTTGCATATTTCAAATCTATTTTTGAAACTTCAACCATTGCTTTGATATCATCATTCAGCAATTCAGCTAAAAGGTCATCTTTCTTCACCTCTGAACCAATATCCACATTCATCTTTCCAACAATACCACTACTGCTAAATGCCAGAGAAGCACTCTTCTCTGCATAAACATCAAATGTTGCATAGATATCCTCTGCATTCAAATGCAATACCATCAATATTAAAATTACAATATTTCTCATCTAATAAACTCCTTTGGGTCTTTCCCTGCATAATAATAATAGATCGATTTACCGATCTCATAATCAAATAATGTCTCTTGATATCGCGATTGTGCCAATGTTTTTTCTGTAAGTGCATCAAGGAACGCAATATTGTCAATTAAACCTACTTCAAATTTTTCTTTAAGTACATCATACGTACTTCTTGCAGCACGTAAAGCACTCTTTGCACTTTTAAGTCTTGTACGTATGGTTTCTAAACTTTTCTGTGATAAATGAAAGTTCATTTCTTGCTCATTCTCCGCATACTCTATCTCTGAAAGCAATGCAAGCTTCTGGTATTTCACTGCTTCACTCTCTTTAGACATTCTTCCTTTATCAAAAACTCTCATATTCACTGAGATCATCAATTTATTTTGATGATCGATCAATAATCCATCCCCATCAAAACCAGCCATTGCGACAGTATCATCAAAATGTGATTTATAATAGGTATCCGAGATATTGACCTGAGGTTTATACCCTGCATCTATAGCATTTGAATTTTCACCAATCGCATTTGCTTTTGCTTGAAGCATTTTAATGTTTTCAAAAATTTCAAATTTTTCATTTTTCGGTTCTTTAAAATGATTCTTTTTCAAATCTTTAACAGGTAAACCGCTAAGAAGCTGTAAGTTTTTTTCACTTCTTTGTAAGTTCAAGTTGAGTATTGGCCATCGTATAACTATTGCTGTCATATTCTGCTTGAAGTTTATCAACCTCTTCCTGTGTAGAGAGTCCTGCAACTTTAAACTTTTTTATACGTTTTATCTGTTCTTTTAATTCAGTAGATCGTTCCTCTAATGCTCCTAATGTTGCTTTGAGTTTTTGTCAAACCATAATAATGACTGTACTATCTGCAAGTGTGATACTCTTTTCAAAAGCACTTTTTTCAAATAGCGATGCTTCATGTTCATAACTTTTTCCACGAAGTTCTGCACTTTTTCTACCACCATCATAAAGATCCATACTCACCATTGCATAGGCAGAAGATGTTTCTCCTGGATTGACTATACTGTTAGGAGATATATAGCTATGACTTGCTCCAACATCCACAGTAGGCCAGTAATGCACTCTTAGCAGCCTCTACGTTTTTCTGTTTGGCTTGAATATTTATCTCTTTTGCTTTAATTAATCCATTCTCTTTATTGGCATTGTCTACCAATTCTGTCAAACTGTATGTTTGTGCAGCGATATATAAAGGTAAAAATAATCCTAGTAGTATTTTCATCTATAACTCCTTCTCATTTAACGGGAACAACATCTCCAAAAACATGTTTATCTCTTTTTTAATATCAAAATCATCCAAACGTGAATCTACCACCAATCCTGTAGCAAATAACATTAAAGAGCTTATAGATATTTGTTTATTCTTTGCTATCTCACCCTTAACTCTTCCTGCCTCTAAAATCTGAGTTAGAATTATCGTAAATGTTATCATGACACTGTTGACTAAACCGCAACATCTCTTTAGGTTCACTGGTTAATGAAATAGCAAGAAACTCTTTATATACTTTAAGCTGTTTTCTTGCCATTTCATCCTCAAATAGAAGATTAAAGAAGTGAAACAGTTTTTCTTTGGTTGTAGTCTGATACTGCTACCAATTCTAATAATTTTTTTTCATGTTCTGCAATGAACGTTGTTATGATCTCAAAAACTATATCCTCTTTATTTTCAAAATACTCATAGATCGTTCCTTTTCCAACACCTGCAGTTTGTGCTATTTGTGAAATGGTAAGTGAATTTATCCCGTGATCTAAGAGTAACTCTCTACACGAAAGCGCAATATTTCTACGTTTCTTTTCTTTGTTTACAATGATTGCCATAGCATTCCTTTTTATGACTGACCGTCGGTCAATTAAAAAAGTATAGCACATTTCATTTATAATTTACCTGCTAAAACATTACTTAATTATTAAAGGTCAAGACATAGCCTTGGAGAATGGTCCTTTTGCCACAAAAAAAATCAGTGTTAATATCAATGTTCCCGCAAAAGAATATGCTAACGCTGCCTGCATATCAAAATATTCCCATATGAGACCACCTATATAGGCACCGACTGCGCCAAAAAGTGCTACACCGGCATAGAATATACCATAGACTGATCCTTTATTGTATGCATTTTGTGCTATGAAAACACGGTTTGCATTAAGTGAAGCAACCGTAAAAAGTCCTAAAAACAGATACGCCACCCATGTAAAAAACGGACTTTGAAGATACAATAATCCCTGTGCAGCCGCCCCGCATGCATAGGAAAATGCTAGGATACGTTTCACACCGAATTGATCAATGAGGATCCCAAAAAAATAGCTGCTTAAGGTCTGTATTCCTGAAGAGACAACAAAAAGTAAAGGTATCACCGCTGTAGCAATGCCGATTTCTTTGGCTTGCATAGTGAAAAATGAAGGACTGAAGGCAAAGAGCAGAAATAAAAAATAAAAAAACAGTGCTCCAATACTCTTCCTGTCATTATCAACCAAGGTGAAAGATTGTTTAGCTATATGTTTTGTCTTAGGCACATCTCGTACAAAAAATGCTACGATGACCAAACCGATGATACCTGGAAGCAAAGTGGCATAGAAGATATTTCGCATGACCGTTTCACTCTGTCCGAAATACAAAAGTATCCCAAAGAGTATAAGTGCACCACAAAGTTCTCCTGCGATATCCATCATCTTATGAAAACCAAAGGTCTTTCCAGAAGCATTCTCTTTGCTGTACTCTGCGATCATTACATCTTTGGGAGCAGAACGAAGCCCTTTTCCCAATCTCTCGGCTACCTGCAGAGCTGCCACACTTTTATATCCGTGTGTAAAGCCAATTAGGGGTTTGCTCAGAGCAGAAAAAGCATATCCTCCTACAACCAGAGGCTTAACAATACCATAGCGATCAGAGATATAACCCGATACCAATCGAAGTGCGTAAGAGGCAAAGGTAGATATCGCTACAATGAGACCCAATTTATCCATCCCCTCATCCAGGACAAGGACAACGAAAATAGGCAATATCGGCATGATCATCGCCGAAGCCAGATCAGTAAAAAAACTTACCCAGCCTAACATGATGACATTTTTGTTTATCTGTTTCAATATCTTAAAACCTCACATCATCATTTAAGTGTTCAAATCGTTATTTTGCTCTTCTCTTATTATAATGTATCTATCTATTCGAGGAAAAATCCTTGAAAATATACTAAAGCTGCTTCACCCCTCTAGCAACATCTTCCTCGAGTTGACCGAATGCTCTGTTCATCGCATCAACTATACTGCCAGCATCCGTCTTAGTTGGTACTATGGTACTGAACAGTTTAAGAGTCCTTTTTTCAGATTTCATATTTCTCGCTTCCCAATTGGCATCAAGATAGACATTCTCTCCCTGTGCAATAAAGCGTGTTACTCGTACCTTTACTTTCATATCTGGCTGTATATCCGTACCCCAAGGATATGCATATACACTCGGCTGTTTAAACTTTTTTTGTAAAAATGCTATAAGTCTATGAGTCAATCCAGAATCTAAATCTTCAGCCCATTCTGACCCATCCAAAAATATGATCTGACTTGCTGATTTTGCTACTGCAATCTCTCTTTTGAAAAGATACTCAGGTACTGAAACCTTCTCTACTCCTATCACTTGATCTTTAGAAGAGTATGTTTTTTTAGGCTGTGTAGCTGTCGATAGTACATAATAATTAGAAATGCTGCAGCCACTTAATATAAAGAAAGCACTAAATGTTAAAAATATTTTGATCTTGATCATTATTTATCTCCAAAAATAAGTGAATTTGGTTTACGGTTCATCAACTTCAAGAACTGTTGCATCTCTTGAGATGTTTCTGTAACCTCTTTAAGTGTCTGGGCAACCTGATGTGTTAACAGTGAATTATTATCATATCCTTCGAGCACTTTTTTAGTTGTATTAAGTGTTTGGGTCAACTCTTTCATGGTTTTATTAAGTTCATCCGGCATAGTCTTAAATGATTTTGTACTTGTCATTTCATTAAGGTTCTTCACTGTTTCTTGAAGATCTGCTACCAATAGTTCTATAGGTTCTGCATTATTATTGACGACTTTATTGAGGGAAGAAATTAATTTTTCAACCTCAGCCACTATGCCCCCTTTGTCACTCGGAAGGGATGGTAGAAGTACATATTTCGTGCCTTGTGTGATACTCCTATGTGTAGTGTTATCATCGAAAACCAAATCAACAAAAAGTGTACCAGTAAAAGGATCAGTAGATGATATTTTTGCACTCATACCCTCTTCAATTGCCTTATAAAATCTATTTTGGCAGCTTAATACATCATCTTTCTTTGATGCAAAAGATGATAGATCTATATCTACTAAGACCTTCCCCAATATCTTGTGTGTGTCATCATTATATGAAAGTTCAATATCTTTCACCCGACCTACCTCATAACCTTGATATTCAACAAAAGCACCTCTATTAAGTTTTGCTATTGGATCTTCTGTAACTATTTCAAAAGATTGAATAAAATCACCGCCTTTTCCAATTGTCTGACCTTCAGCAAGATGAGCATTCTTATAAAGACGGAAAGTAAATCTATCCGGAACAGTATCTGTTATATCTTCACCTGTAGACGTGAATTCAATACCTCCTTGTACCAAAGAAGTTACAGGTGCCATATTTACATCAAGTCTGCCGCCAGAAAAACTTACATCAATAGCACTTGTAACCCAAAACTTTGAACTTCTATGCACATACGCTACATAATGCTGCTTGATGAAGATCGCAAATTCAACACTTTGTCCATCAAGAGAGATATTGATATGCTCTACCTGGCCCACTTGAATATTTTTTAAGAAAATAGGTGTACCTTCTTTAATATTGTATCCTGATGGTGCAGTGAGCTGAAAGTACTTTCCTTCCTCTGAATACCTGTATCCTTCACTCAAACCGCTAAAAATCTTTTGTGATTTTCCACCTTTTTCAGAGTGCATGTTGATATAGGTTCCTGAGATCAACGTGTCCAATCCCGAAACACCTGACATACCTACTTCAGGCTTAACAATCCAAAATTTAGCATTTGAATTAAGATATGGAACTGCTGATTTTTCCATTCTTGCTATCACTGTAACACCTTCACCATCTTTCTGCAATACGATCTTCTTAATTGTTCCTATAGGTACATTTCTATATTTTATCTGACTCTGTCCTGCATTCAACCCTTCATTGGCAGGAAAACTAATTTTAATTTCAGGCCCTAATTCAGAGAAATACTGATATGCTAGCCATGCGGCAATGATCAGTGCAATAAAAGGTACGATCCATATGGAAGTGATAAAGTTAAATTTGCTTGATTCTTCTACCTGTGGTATCTGTGCTGACATCTATTTATATTCCTTAATAAGTCTTTCGTCAAATGCATGTGCTGCCAAAAGTGTAAAAAATACTGAAATCGCAAAAGCTGTTGCTGCTGTTCCTGCAATGATTTCAATATTGGCTAAATGTATCAATGCTGCAAGTATCGCTACAACAAAGACATCGATCATAGACCATGGCCCTACAGCCTCTGTCATATAGTAAAGTTTATGCTTGTTGACTTTTTTGTCTTTTCCTATTGCGTATTTTACACTAATTAACAGATAAATCAAGACAAGAAACTTTAACACAGGTATAAGAATAGATGCAACAAAGATGATCATAGCTACAGGATATGAACCATGTTCCCATAACATCACCACACCACCAAGCAATGTATTGCCTTCTTGTGTTCCAAACTGTTTAGTAATAAGCATAGGATAAAGGTTTGCAGGAATGTAAGCTATCATAGCTGTAATAAGGTACGCCCAACTTTTTTCTGTACTAAAATGTTTATGCTGATAGATCGCAGAACCGCAGCGACGGCAAACATTCTTTTTACCTTTATCTATGTTTACTGCTTCACATACAGGACATCTAATGAGTTTATCTTCATCTATCTCTATCACTCTATATCCTTATTTTCCAGGATTCTTTTTCTCATCATCCATAGTTCAGAAAGATTAATACGTTTTACAATATAAAGATCAATGATTACAAAAATCATCAATGCCCAAAAAGAGATCCCCATATGTATCTGAGCATATCCTATAAGTTTGACAAGTGCCACAAGAATACTTATAAGAAAAATATCTGTCATACTCCACGGGATGATATGAGAGAGTAAAATAAGAAGTCGTTTTGTCAATTTTTCACCACGTTCCAGCTTTAAAGATATAAAGATCGAAATATTTATAATAAAGATCATCAGAGGAAAAATAAAGATAAGAAAAATACAAATAAGCCCTACAATATAAAATTCACTCTCAAAAAGAGAAATAATAGTTTTAGGAATAGTAATAAACTGTTCATGTCCAAGTATCTCTATCTGTACCAAAGGAAAAAGATTTGCCAAAACAAAAAAGATAAATCCAGTGATACTCAATGCCAAACCATGTTCTATAAGTTTACTGTCATATTTATAAAGTATAGCTCCACATTCAGTACAACATGCTTTAGTACCATCTTCTATAGGTACCTCTTCATGTAGAGTAAAACATTGTTTACAGATAATAAGGTTATCAAGTGCATCTTCGTTTTCAAGTTTCATGGATATAATTATAGCTGATTTTTAAAGGAAAATAATGCGTATTCTTTCTATAGGTAAAACACTACAGCATGATAAACTCCATATCACTTCCATAGAAATATCAGCACTTGAAACATACTCTGATCTAAAAGAGTACAGCTATATCATTATTTCTGGTGGAGATGGCAGTATTAGACGCGTTATCAAAGCATTGCAGGATATACCACACTCAGCTATATTCATACTCAATCCTATTGGTTCTTTTAATGTAGTCGCCAAGCTTCACAGGGTCCCAAAAATCGAAAAAGTTCTTCATGCCCTTGAAAATCAGGAAACACTCCAAACCCAAAAACACCACTACTTTTCCCTAAACGATGAGATCTTTCTCTTTTCTGCAGGCAATATGGGTGATCTTCAACATATATTTCTTTCTGAAACTCTGCGTTTTGGTCTACTGAAAAACAATATGGGAAAATACATACTAGCCCTACTATTTTTATTCCCTCTACACCTCATCATGACACCTTTTATGCTTCTAAGCAGCAATCGTTTTTTTATTTTCACTCCTGCTTCTTTCATTAAAAAATTCGGTAGTTTCTATGGAAAAGTAAAAGAGATGACCATTGAATTGGAAAATAACTATAACCATATAGAACTAGATGGTGATATCGTCACTATAAAGGACAATCTACTTCGTATCAAACCAGCTGGAAACATTCTCATTGTCACCAGATAACTACTCAATTCATTGTTTCAAAGAAGAAAACGAACTATTGTAATTATTTAAATTTATAATTATTATAACTATTGACAATAAATATATACTTGGATACAATGCATTTAATTTAATGCATTGATTTAATATTAATGATAATTTATAAAGCATGAGAGCTAGGTATGAAAATCGCAATACCCGTAAAAACCAACAAAGTAAATCCACCTGTAGCACCACTTTTTGGAAAGGCAAAATGGTTTGCTATTATAGAAGATGGCAAAATAACCATTGAACAAAATCCTGTAAATGGAGGACGTGCAGTTATAGAATGGCTTACCCATATGAATGTAGATACGATTATTATGCAAGAAATGGGACAAGGTCCCTACAGTATGATTCAAAAGCTTGGTAATCTCAGACTATACCATTGTGGATTTGAACGTACACTTTTAAATGATGTGCTTCAAACTTTTTCCAACAATGAACTTTCCCTGCTCAATAAAGCAAGTATGTCAAAGATAATAGAACATCATGAATCAAAACATGCACATCACGACCATACGCATGAACATCACGTTCATTAAAAGATCAAAGGTAACAGCTTTATGATATTCACATTAGATCAGATCGCAACTATACGATCACCATACTGTGATCTTGTTAACATGCCGGTACAACCAAAAGGTGCGAAAGATGTCTATGCTACCATAGAATTCAAACATGAGTATGTCGAAGGTTTGAAAGATCTTGATGGTTTTTCACATGTCTATCTTATATACTATTTTCATAAAGTGAAAGAGCCAAAACTCTCTGTAATTCCCTTTAATGATAAAACTCATACACCTAGAGGTGTTTTCTCGACAAGAACACCGATGCATCCCAACAGTTTGGGACTTTCTGTAGTAGAATTAGTGAAAGTGGAAGAAAATATTGTCACCATCAAGGGAGTTGATATATTAGATGGAACACCACTTTTAGATATCAAACCCTATATTGAAAACTTTGATAAAATAGAAGGCGATACAAAGTCAGGATGGATGAAATCTTCACAAGAAGAAGTCAGTAGGAAAAAGTCTGATGATAGATTCATACAAATCTAATCGATCGTCTCCTTCAATCCCTTTTCCACAACTTTTGAATCTATAAATATCGCAAAAGGAATTTGCACAAGATATGCGAACATGATCGGCAGGATCACAGAAACACCAAAAGTATTTATACTGAATGTAGCCAGAACCAATGCCAGTGTGATGTATCTTGTTATGCTATGCCAAAAAGCCGCTCTTTCCTGTCGAGACTCAAGATTATAGATAAATTTTGAAACGATAAAGATAGAAAAATAAAATGCGATCACTGCTATCATGCCTATCAAGATAAGTTCCGGTTCAAAGGTATAAAGTTCAAAAAGCAGTTGTGATTTCTGAAGTCCAAAAAGATAGAAGAGAATAATAAACAAACTTATGTTGCTTATATAACTTCGTTTTTCTTCTATAAAATTTTTCAATGGTTTTATAAATAAAACAATTCTACTGGCAACAAAAGGAATCACGATCAATAGCATAATAACAGGTCTGGCAAAATTGCTTAAGTTCCTTTCATCTGAATAAGATTCCCCAAAATACTCTGCCGTATGCATTCCAAAAGTATGTAACATAAGCAATGATAGTGAAACAAAGACAAGATTCATAAAGAGTAAAATAAAACCTATGGAGGTATCTGCATCCGACTTTTTGATCCAGTACATTACCATACCGCCACCGCTAAGTACAGAAAGTAAAAAAAGTCCTGCTGCTAACCCGAAATTATGCGTCAATAGCCCAATCACTAAAGCCATGATAGGTAAAAGAATAAAATTTGCCACTATACTCTTTATAATGACTGTTTTGTATTCAAAAATAAGTTTTATATCTTGAATCTTTAAATTAAACAGTGTTGGCATGATCAAGGTCAGCCCCGCAAATAAACAGATCTTGGAACTAAAGATAAATCCGTCTGTATTTGCACCATAGATCAAGCCGAGTAGCGCTGCAATTAAAATAATAGCCAGTTGCATTCATATCCTTTTAAAATATCAGGTATCTATATTTGAATAATATTCAATTACTCTTTGATCCACATTAATGACCCTATGTAAATACTGAGTCAGATCACCCCGGTTAAAATCTATCTTGAGTTTTTTAGGATCTATAGCACGTGATATAGCTACATAGAATTGGCTTGGTGCAAAGATATTGTCTACATTGCAAACAAGGTTGTCTATACTCATTCCTTGGCTTTTGTGTATGGTCACAGCATATGCCAGTTTTAAAGGAAACTGTGAAAGGGTGGCAAGGGACATTGTCTCCACACTACCATCATTTTTAACTAGCATATCGACCAGGTCAAAATCATGTCTTTCAACACGTACGAACTCATCCTCTTTTTCTACGATGAGATGATCTTCTTCTATCTTTCTGAGTATTCCTCTCTCACCATTGACGAATTTGCCCCATTTGTTCACAGTAAAGAGAATAGGAACCCCTTCCTTGAGTGTAAGGTGTTCCGAGATAGGCAGCATATTTTTCCAGCCAGTAAGTTTCTTTTCATGTACAGAACCATGCATCTCAATATTTGCAAAGAGTATCGTCTCTTCGGTATCGAGTTCATTGATCTTTGCTCTGTTGGTCTGTTCTACCTCTAAGTTGCGTCCATACAAGTACGTTGGATCTTCCTCCATGCTTTCAGTGTTCCAGAGCTTTATCATATAATTGACCACTTCCTCGTCACATTGCCCCTTACGTACTTTAGAGAGTATATGTGTAAACTCTGCATCTGTCGTACGTTTCATTTCAGTAAGTTCTATGACCATAAGGTCAAAACGTTCCCAGGCCATACTCTCAAATGCATAGAGTTTCTCTCCAAAAATATCATTTCTATTTCTCTGTGTTTGGACAGGCGGTAATTGAAAGAAGTCTCCTACAAAAAGTACTTTTCCAAGGTACCCATAATGGTTGAGTCTGTATGCGATCATATCCATCAGATCTGTACTCACCATAGAGATCTCATCGATGATGATAAGATCCGTGGCTTTAAGTACCTTCTTCAGGTCTGTAAGCCTTTTTTTGGCACGTTTGTCTCCCGCTGCCAACTCTTCAAAATTGTTTGCTATGCCAAAGACAAAAAAACTATGTACAGTAAATCCTCCGATGTTCACTGCACTTACGCCCGTAGAACCCAAAGAGACAACCTGCTTTCCTCTTTTACGGTAGTCAGAGATCACTTCATTGGTAATATAACTCTTTCCTACCCCTGCACCACCTGTCAAAAAAACATTGGAATGTTTCAGTGCTTCTAATACATCTACTTTATCACTCAAAATCCAGCCTTATCTACGATTCCACCTTGACAATGGCTTCGTGTTTGTTTTCCTTGTTTTAAAAGTGTACCTAATGCATCACTACCATAACCTAAATGTAACCAAAGCTCAGTGATAAGCCCCTTATCACATTTTAACTCTACCCGTTTTCCTGTACCTACACCAAAGCTTCTATCAAAAGCTGCACGGATCTGTTGAAGTGTGACTCGTTTTACCTATATGCTGTCTGAAAAAATCACCTACTTTTGAATGATTCACTTGCTCTACCATGTTAATGGAATCTTCATAATACCTGTTTGCATCCGTACCATAACAGGTACCGTGTTTGATCCATTCATGTCTATGCAGATTTGAAGAAAATCCAGGCATCACTTTTTGCAAACGTTGTTCTACTTCGTCACTTAGATCAAGATCCGGAAGTCTGTTCCATTGTTTATGTTTATCCAAATTTACTATCTGCTTATCTACATCACAATATATCTTATTTTTAGGCTGTGGCCATAATCCATGAAGTACAAAATGTTTCTCACTGTAGTTGGGTCTACCAAAAGAAAACATACTTCTTTTACACTCTTTTTTATACCTGTGTGTTTCACAAAAAGCATTGTGCCAGGAGAGTGCCAAGAGGTTTTGTTTTGATATATTAGATTTTTATATTTATTAGTATTTTTCTTTATATTTTTTAGTATGTTTCGTTAAATCAGTACTTGATGACGAGTTTTGAGAGTTCATCTTCTATACTGATCACCCTGTTTTCATCTTTTTCGACATTGACAGGATTGTATGATTCTGAACTCTTAGAAAAACACGTATCATCTACCCATCTCTGAGCAGGCTGTTCCCCTTTTACCAAGTATAAGGTTTTGTCCTTTATGGTGTTTAAGTATCGTATATTTTTCTGTGTATCCAAATGTACATTATGGGTATTTTTCGTATGTTTCATGTTATTAAAAGCGGGACAGTCCTGAGTTGGAAATGCATCTTATCTTGCAAAAAGAGAAACAGTAAAAAAGATAAATATGAGGATGAGTTTATTCATACAGTGATACCCTAAAATTTTTAACTATTATACTGTAACAAACTTTTGAGGGGTACAATAACTGTTATTTAAATCCACAAACCCGTCAAACATATAACTCCCCAAACGTATCACGATAGGTCAGATATAGACGTAGATCAAACTCAAGTTGATGGTAGGCAGGTTCTATATATGTGCATAGTTTGTAGAACGCTTTGTTGTGTTCTTTTTCTTTGAGATGGGCCAATTCATGTGTAACTATCATCCGTAAAAAGGCTTCAGGCACTTTTTTAAACACATGTGAGATTCGTATCTCATTCTTTGCCTTGAGCTTTCCCCCTTGCACGCGTGAGACAAAGGTATGTGTTCCAAGAGCAGCATTAATGTCACGTATCTTGGTATCATAAAGTACTTTGGCAATGGGAGATGCACTTTTCATATGCGTATTTTTAAGATCAATTACATAGGCATAGAGGCTTTTGTCTGTTGTGTAGCTATGCACATCACTATGCCGTGACAGTAAATACTCTCCCAGCTTCTTTTGATGTATAAGGGTTTGTACTTGTGCTTTTAACTGGTCATCGTAACCATTAAGATATTTTAACATGGAAAATTATATCTCTTTTGGGTTAATTCTGGTTATTTTTAGATACCATAACAGTATGATATTTGATACTTTAGACACACTACCAACACACTTTGGAAATAAACGAAAAGCCTCTGCTGCAAAGAGTTACTATCGCTCAAACATGATGCTTAACCCTCTTAATCTCAAACACCTCAACCGTATGGATGAAAGTGATGCAGATATGATCACCCTTAACCTTGAAGATGCCATCGCACCTTGTCGTAAAAAAGAGGCACTTCATAACATTGCTCTTTTTCTTTCACATATGGAACACTCCAAATAGCTTCATCATCGTACGTACTAATCCATTAAATGAAGGTGGAGCAGAAGAGATAAAATTTTTAAATGATTTTTCTTTTGATGCCGTGCGTGTAGCAAAAGTAAAAAATCAAACTGAAATAGCACAGGCTCTTACTCTACTCTCTAGAAAGATAAAGAACTACATATCTCATTGGAAACAAAAGAAGCATTTGAGAACTTAAGTACACTTACGTATAGATGAACGTCTTACCACTGCAAATCTGGGTATCTTGGATCTGCTTACCTCTCTTGGTTTACCTCAATCGATAGTTACACTTGAAAAACCCTACTATCGATTATATTCTCTCTAAATTTTTAGTAGATGCAAAAACTGCAGGTATCCACCCCATCTCTTTTATGTTCCAGGAGTATAATGATACGGAGACATTCAAAGCCTGGTGTGAAAGAGAAAAAATGATGGGATTTGAAACTAAAGCATGTATGGGACCAAAACAAGTAGAGATAGCAAATGAAATATTTGGTATTAATAAATATGAAATAGAGCGAGCGAAACATATTAAAGAAGTTTTTGAAGCACATTCCGCACAAGGTATCAATGGATTTATGGATGAACAATACGGTTTTATAGATGAACCTATCTATCGTGACAGCCTATTGATACTAAATAATATTTAAGGAAATACATTGAAACTTTTTAAACTCTTTTTACTCACTCTGCTTCTTCCATTCTTACTGATTGCTAATGATGACAGACCGCCTGTTGCTTATGATTTTTTAGCCAAAAAAGAAGCCAAAAATTTATTGATATGATGGTCAAAAAGTACCATTTTAAACGAACCTATATGCCTTCTGTACTCAAACATGCAAAACTTGACCGTGATACCTTAGACAGATATACGGGTAAATATAAAGTAGGAACAACCAACGGTCCATGGGAACGATACAAAGCACATGTGCTTGATCGAAGTGAGTTTGAAATAAAGCTAAAAAATTTAAAAAACAATACTATAAAACACTTTTGCGGGCAAGTAAACAGTATAAGGTTGATATGGACTATATCGTTGGATTTATGGGTGTTGAGAGTAAGTTTGGAGAGTATACTGGAGACTATAATGTATTGGATGCATTGGCCACACTTGCCTTTCACCCTAACCGTATGAAGAAGTTTTTTAAATCTGAATTTAAACATCTCTTTTTACTGGCAAGAGAAAAAGGCTATAAAATCACACAACTTGAAGGTTCTTTTGCTGGAGCAATGGGATGTGTACAACAAGTACCCTCTATGGCACGTAAACACAAATCTGATTTTAATGATGACGGCATTACAGATCCTTGGGATTTGGAAGACTGCATAGGTTCTATTGCAAAGTTTATGCATAAAAATGGCTGGAGACAAGGCTCTTTGGTTGCAGTACCAGCTAGTTTCAAAGGTAAACGCTATAAAGGACTTAAAACAACACATAGAAAAACTTTACCTTTAAGCACCATTACAAAAAATGGCATCAAACCACTTAAACCATTTAATGAATCAAAAGCATATCTACTGAAAAATCGGAATCTCACACATGATGATCTATGGTTAGGTGCTAAAAACTTTCGCGTACTTACACGTTATAATAACTCAACAAGTTATGGTATGGCCATCCATCTTATTGCAGCATGTAGTAGTTCACTTAATACTCAAATACTTTTCTTCCAAAGTGACTTTTACGGAGTGCCTCATCGAAATAAAAGCCCTGAAATATATCACACTCATATGATTTAAGAATGTATTAGCTGTTCTGTTTCTACCCCTTCAGCTACAATATTCAAGTAAAATTTTTTGCTATGGATAATAATGGTATGATCATTTTCTTATTACTCTTATTTACTAAACCTGCAATAAACGATTTATCTATTTTCACCTCATCTATGGGCAACTCCTTAAATAACTTAAAGATGAATATCCTGTACCAAAATCATCAATAGAAAATGATATACCAAACTTTTAATCCGTTCATACGTAGCAACTACTTTTTTCATATCATCAGCAAAAACATGTTCTGTTATTTCAAAAATATATTTTTTGTTCTTTTCATTGTCGAAATAATAAGTCTTCATAAAGTACTTCTACTTCTTTAACAAATGGTTCATTAATAATTTGTCGTATACTAATATTAATTGAAAAGTGTTCTAAGTATTCATTCCTGTTCATTCCATGAGTGTAAAGTTTTAAATGTCTCTTGTAAATACATAATTCCTAGTTCCAGAATCAGACCTGTATTTTCTGCTATAGGTATAAACTCATCAGGAGCTAATATACCCAGCTCATTATCAGTCCACCTGGCAAGCGCTTCACAACCTATCATTTTTTCATCTGCATCAAACTGTGGCTGATAATATACTTTATTTTATTTTCTTTTAGTGCTATGATGCAGTTTCTGTTCTATAGCTAGGTGTCTTTCAACCCTTTCTGCAAGATCCTTATTAAATATCATAACCCCATCTCGCCCTTCAGCTTTTGCTTCATACATTGCAATATCTGCTTCTTTAATAAAATTTGTACTATTAAAACTGGATTAATTTGATGTACACCAATACTTGCACTCATATGCAGATGATGTTTATCAATAATATAAGGTTGTCTGATACATTCAATAAACCTTGTGCAAAAATACATCCTGATCATATTGCAAACTCATCTTCATCTTAACTCTTTACTTACCAGTATAAATTCATCTCCACCAAACGTGCCAGCATATGAGTATCTTTCACATAATCTTTTAATACGTTTAGCAACTTCTATCAATAATTTGTCACCAATATCATGTCCTAATGAGTCATTAATCGTTTTAAAATGATCCAGGTCAATGAGAAACATATAGGCTACTTATCATTTTTCCATAATCTTTCATTCAAGGATTCCATATATTCCAGGAAATATCTGCGATTATAGAGACCTGTCAATATATCATGCTGTGCTTGTAATAATTCTCTTGTATCAGTTTATTTGTATTGTATGCAGCATAGAGCAAGTACAGCAAAAAAAATAAGAGAAAATACAGATAGAACATATCCAAACCATGTACCAACAAGAAGAAAATAGATACTTAAAGGTAACATCAATGTAAATAAGAATCGGAACAAAAAGTTTTTTATCTGATACCAATAAGGTTGATGCAACAACAGATGCACCAAGTTGTGTAAATATAGCTATATAATGTAAATCATATTCTGTATATCGACATATGACTACAAAGATAACTGACCAGGAAGTAAAAATAACATACATAAACCATGTAAGCTTTTTGTACCATCGCTTAAATCGCTTCATCCATTTTATGATACTCAAATTCTCTATATAGATAGACCATCCATAAAGTGAAGTAAGTATAACAAAATATACCATATCAGTGCTGGATAAAAGACATCAAATATCCAACCAAAAACAACATAGACCAATCCAGGTAATAAGAGAAAGCCCAATCATAAGAAGTATCTGTTTTTGAAGAAATTTATAATATTTTTGTTGTTTCATAGTACACCATTATATAATATTTTTGAATAGATAACATAGTAGAATTTTTTATGTCTAATCTTCAAAAATAATAATATCATAAGAACTTTTTGTAACTAATGCCTTACTTGAATGTACAGAACCATTACGGTTTACTTTACATAGTTCTTGCCTAAGTTGGTCTATCTCTTCTTGCATTTCATCTATCTGTTCTTTGAGCTGAAGTACGATGTCAACACCTGCAAGATTAACACCCATTTGACGTGTTAAACGCAAGATGAGTTTCATGCGTTCAATATCACGTTGAGAATAAAGACGCATACGTCCCTCTGTACGTGAAGGTTCAACCAAACCTTCTCGTTCATACTGCCTAAGAGTTTGAGGATGAATTTCCAACATTGTGGCTACCACTGATATAAGATATACGGGTTCATCATAACTATGCATCTTTACTCCTTTATAATTTTGCTTCGATCATCGCTTTGAGTTCATTATCTAATGTATCTACATCTGGTAAAACAACATTTGCTACAAGATACAAGTCACCTTTCAGTGCTGTCTTACTGTCAGCGACACCTTTACCTTTAAGTCTGAATTTTTGACCATTTTTAGTATTTTGCGGTACTTTAAGTGAAACTTCTTTTTCCGGTGTATCTACTGCGATCTTACCACCAAAAAGTGCTTCTTTTAAAGGGACATCAAATGTTTTATAAAGATTGTCACCCTTTCTTTCATATTCATTCGAAGCTGCAACTTCTACCTGTATAAGTAGATCACCTGCTTGTCCTTGGTACTGTTTACCTTTGCCACGTACACGCATGGTTTCACCACTTTTAATTCCTGCAGGTATCTTGATATCAAAGTTTTGACCATTGGCAGATACATTATGTTTTCCACCATTCACTGAGACCATAAAAGGTACAGTGATACGTGCCTTGCATATCAAGATCAGGACCACCAAAGCCGCCAAAACCTCCTTGGCACCACCAAAGCCTCCACCGAAGCCACCACCGCCTCCACCAAACATTTGTCTGAGTATCTCATCGAGGTCTACGCCCCCACCCTGTCCTCTGTGCAAAGTCATGGAAATTTTGTCCACCAAACATCTGATCACCAAATTGATCATACTGTGCTTTTTTTTCTGGATCTGAGAGTACTTCATATGCAGCATTTATCTCTTTAAACTTTTCAACAGCACTCTCATCTTTGTTAATATCCGGGTGGTATTTTCTTGCGAGTTTTCTGTAAGATTTTTTAATTTCATCAGCAGAAGCATTTTCACTTACACCGAGTGTTTCATATAAACTTTTTGACATGTTATTCCTAAAATAATATATTTCTTTAATTTAGAAAATTATATCAAAAAAGTTTAGTCTATGTCAATCAAGTTTGACAAATTTATGGTTTGTAGGGTACTGTTTTATAGCCTTCATGTATCATTTTCATGATACCTCCTTTGAGGTTAGTGACCTTATAGCCTAAGTCTTTCTGATAAAAATTCAGAAACCATACCTGTACGACTACCTACTCTGCATATGAGTGCAAACGGCTCATCTTTTTTAACTACCATATCTAATTGTTTTAAAAATATCTCTACATTAAAGTTCCCTTTTTCATCAAAAAACATTATGGTATAAGAACCTTTTACGATACCTGTCTCTTTCCATTCTGCAGGTGTACGTATATCTATAATTTTGATATTTTTTTCAGCAAACTATGGTGTCGCCCAAACCTGTTTTAACTCTGCCATTAAAGTGGTGGTCACAATAAATAAACCTATAAATATTTTCTTCATTTCTATTCCTTATATTTATTATAATATGAGTTAAATTTTATATATTGTAACCAAATTAAAGTAAAGTAATCGTGGATTACATCCCCTTTTAGTACAATACTTTATGAATTTTATAACATATCAATGACATTAATTTACCAGAACTAAATATTTACCATCAATTTAGAGACAATGCTTTTACTTCAGATAACAGCTTTGTTGCTGACAGTCCAAAGGTCGTGAACCTTCTTCTTGAGACAGATATCACAATAAGAAGTATACTTGCTACACAAGAGTATTATGATACTTATGAACATCTCATTAAAGAGAAAAATATTCCTCAACTTTTTGTTGCAAGTAAAGCTCTTATGCAAGATGATCGTAGGACACAAGATACATCATAATGTCATGATGCATGGAACACGTCCCGAATCATACACCACTAGATGATCTAGATGACAAGATCATAATGTTAGACGAGATAAGTTCTACACAAAATATAGGTTCTATAGCACGTTCTGCTGCTGCAATAGGTATAAACTCTTATCTACTTACCTACACATGGACCACACCCCTACTCAAGACGAGCACTTAGAGTCTCTATGGGACATGTCAGTATGCTTAAAACCCATCAATACGAAAATTTACAAGAGACCATTATGACACTTAAAGAAAATGGTTACCGTATCTATGCAGCAGAAGTCACCGAATGACTCGACACCTCTTATCTTCTGTAAAAGTCGTAGACAAATGGGTACTTCTTATGGGACATGAAGGTTCAGGGATTATCAGAAGATATCTTGGCTCTATGTGATGAAGTGGTCACTATAGAGATGATGGAAGGTGTAAAAAGTTTTAATGTAGGTGTTGCAGCTTCTATTATGATGTATCAGTTTAAACATAAAGGAGATTAGAAAGTAATCACCTTCCAATCTTCTTTCAACGCATTAGTGAGAATCTCTCCTGTATGTATCATCTCTATTCCTAGTGAAGCTAAGTTTCTCGGTCACTCCATATTCATCACTGCACACTACACAACAAGAGAGTTCAACACCTGTCTGTTTGACCTTAGCTACCATATCCTGGAGCTCTTCATTTTCTGCCAAAAGTTTTGCAGAAGGTCCCCAAATCATCAAATGGGCTTGATCCCAGTATCCTCTTGGAAGAATGACACTTGAGTAGAGTAACACCATTTTTTTAGCCACTTCTATCTCGGCAGTACTCCATACTATGAGCAGTTTATCCATGATCACTCCTAAGAATGTAATATTTTATTATAGTGTTTTTATGATAGTTGAAAGAAGAGGCAGTAAGCACATATCTCTTACTGCTCATAGATTTTAATGTAAGAAGTGTCTTACTGTAGTAAAATAAAGTGAGATACCATGCTCGTTAGCCGCTTCGATTACTTCATCATCTCTAATACTTCCACCAGGCTCGATAATTGCTTTTACCCCTGCTGCTGCTGCTGCATCAATACTGTCACGGAATGGGAAGAAAGCTTCAGATGCCATAGCTGCACCAGATACATCCAAGTCCATCTCTTTTGCTTTTTTAAGTGCACATTGTGCAGCATCAACACGGCTTGTCATACCCATACCTACTGCTACCATTGCTGAATCTTTTACATACACAACACAGTTAGATTTTGTTAGACCTGCCACTTTCCAAGCGATCTCAAGGTCTTTCATCTCTTGAGCCGTAGCTTTTAGCTCTGATTTTTGCTGAGCATTGTGTACTTCATTGTCACAGATACAATCGGAGTTTTGATACACAAATCCGCCATCAACATGTTTAAAGTCATGGCTGTCATTTGACATGACAAGTTTTGTACCACCCTGCGCAAAAAGCTTAAGACGTTTTTTCTTCTCAAATACCTCTAAAGCTTCAGGAGTAAAGTCTGCAGCCATAACTACTTCTAAGAAGATCTCATTCATCTTCTCTGCCAAATCAGCATCCACCACACCATTCACGGCAACTACACCACCAAATGCAGATACAGGGTCACATTTAAGTGCCTCCGTATATGATTCCAAAAGTGTATCTTTTATGGCAAAACCACAAGGATTACCATGCTTTACGATACATACAGCATTTTCATCACCAAAACTTGAAGCGATCTTTAATGCTCCATTTACATCATTGATATTATTAAAGCTTGCTTCACCTTTGAGTTGTTTAAAGTTCTTTGAGAAGTGATTGTCAAACTCATAGAGTGCGCCCTTTTGGTGCGGATTCTCTCCATAACGTGTTTGGAATGATTTTTTACCGGTAATGAACTGATACTCACCAAAACCATCATTAAAACGACCGTTCATATAGTTTGCGATCATTGAATCATACGCTGCAGTATGTTCAAAAGCTTTGATCATCATATCTCTTCTGAACTCTACGGTATTTGTATTATTTTTCAGGTTATTAAGTACAGTGTCATAGTCTGCAACATCAGTTACAATGATCACACTGTCAAAGTTCTTTGCAGCACTTCTTACCATCGCCGGACCGCCAATATCGATATTCTCAATGATCTCTTCAAAATCATCAGTCTTTTCAATCGTGGCTTTGAATGGATAAAGGTTCACACATACAAGATCAATGCCTTCAACACCAAGCTCTTTTGCTTGATCTAAGTGAGACTGCTTATCTCTTCTGTGTAAGATTCCACCATGGATATAGGGGTTAAGCGTCTTTACCCTTCCCTCAAAACACTCAGGAAACTTAGTAACTTCATTTGCTTCTATCACTGCAATACCTGCATCTTGAAGTTTTTTATATGTACCACCCGTTGAGATGATCTCATAGCCTAACGCTACCAACTCTTTGGCAAAATTCTCTACACCGCTTTTGTCACTTACAGATATTAGTGCTCTCATTCTTCTCTCTTTCCAATAATTTTAATAATGTCACTACGAACGCCTTTGAAAGCGAAGCGAATCGAGAGTAGTGACGATTTTTACTCTACTTTTTCTAAAAAAGTAGAAAAGAAACTCCAAACTAAAATAAAATATGAAGTTCTATAGATCCTGCTCGATAGTACGAGCAAATGTATTAAAGTAAATATCTTTCACTTTCTCCAAAGAAAGCTCCACATCATTTACTTTCACACTCTCACCACCAACAGTACCGATATTGGTCACTTTGATCCCAAGCTCCATAGCCATACGAACTACAGATTCTACATTTTCAGAAGAAACCTCTAAAAGTGCTCTGCTTTGTGACTCATCAAAGATGTTTTTACTGTCATCCAGAGTGACCTCGGCTGCTACACCTTTATTTGATACAGCTGCCATTTTAGAGAGTGCTATTGCTAACCCACCTACATTCACATCTTTTGCAGACTTTAAAAGTCCTTTTTTGTTCGCTTCAATGACAAGCTCCCAAAGTGCAAGTTCTGTTTTATAGTCAAATGTCGGCAAAGAACCGGCTGTTTCACCATGCAATGCCTTAATATACAATGAACCACCAAACTCACCTTTAGTTTCGCCTACAAGAAGAATTTGACTTCCCTCTTCCTGGAATGCTGAAGGAAGTACTTTGTTCTCATCATCATTCAATCCAACCATTGCTATCGCAGGTGTAGGGAATACAGAGATGCCGTTTGTTTCATTATAAAGTGATACGTTTCCGCTAACCACTGGTGTATTAAGCTCTGAACATGCTTCTTTGATACCTTCACACCCTTGTGCGAACTGCCACATAACCTCTGGATTCTCAGGGTTACCATAATTCAGACAATCTGTAATTGAAAGCGGTCTAGCCCCCGACATTGCAACATTACGACCTGATTCGACGACTGCAAGTGCTGCACCCTTTTTAGGATCAATATAACAGTAACGTGGGTTACAGTCAGAACTCATCGCCAAGGCTTTTCCATTCTCTTTGATTCTGATACAAGAGGCATCTAAACTTCCTGGCCCTTTGGTTGTATTGGTTTGTACCATAGAGTCATACTGATTGTATACCCATGCTTTATCTGAGACCTCCATGCTTGAAAGCAGTGTTTCATAGGCCTCCTGATCATCAACAGCAGGATAATTCTCTACCGTTTTGGCATTCACTTCATCCAAATACTTCGGTCTAGCCACAGGTCTATCAAGTACTGGGGCATCTTCACTTACCGGTGCGATAGGCATATCTGCACACTTTTCTCCATGCCACATCAACTCCATACGCCCAGTGTCAGTCACTTCACCAATAACAGCAACATCAAGTTCCCATTTTTCAAAAATATCAATGATCGCCTGTTCACTTCCTTTTTTTGCACAGATCAGCATACGCTCTTGAGATTCAGAAAGCATGAAATCGTAAGGCATCATTCCCTCTTCTCTTGCAGGTACTTTGTCTAAATGCATAATAAGCCCTGCACCTGTTTTACCAGCCATTTCAAATGCTGAAGAAGTAAGACCGGCAGCACCCATATCCTGGATACCTACTACATGGTCTGTCTTAAAAAGTTCCAGACATGCTTCAAGAAGCAGTTTTTCTGTAAATGGATCACCAACCTGTACTGTTGGACGAAGAGATTTAGACTCTTCAGTAAAACTGTCTGAACTCATGACTGCACCACCAAGACCGTCACGACCTGTTTTTGAACCTACATACATAACAGAGTTACCTATACCTGAAGCAACCCCCAAGAATATCTCATCTGATTTTACAAGACCTAATGAAAATGCATTGACAAGAATGTTTCCGTTGTAAGACTCATCAAAACTTACTTCACCACCGATAGTAGGAACACCCATACAGTTACCATAAGATCCGATACCATCTACTACACCACGAACAAGGTGTCTTTGGTATCTTGCAATATCACTGTCACCTTTCACTGTACCAAAACGCAAAGCATTGAGATTTGCTACAGGTCTTGCTCCCATGGTAAAGATATCTCTAAGTATCCCTCCTACACCTGTTGCAGCACCTTGAAAAGGCTCTATGAACGATGGGTGGTTATGACTTTCCATTTTAAATACTGCTGCCATACCGTCACCTATATCAATAACACCTGCATTTTCACCTGGACCTTGAATAACCCATGGTGCCTCTGTTGGAAAACCTCTAAGATACTTTGTACTTGACTTATATGAGCAGTGTTCAGACCACATTGCAGAGAAAATACCGATCTCTACGATATTCGGGTGACGACCATCTAAGATACGTAAAATATCTTCATACTCTGCTTTACTAAGTTTGTGATTCTTTAAAACTTCATCTAAATTTTCAATAGGCTGTAACATAAAAAGGGTCCTTTAGGGAGGTAAAATAAGAGGTATATTCTACACAAAAAGTGCTAAATAAGTGTTGATGTCCCACAACATAAATGAGGTGGATTCTTCCTCCATAGCCTAAATAGCTATTTGTTGGGAAGCATTATTGCCGTGAATCCCACGGTCAAGTATATTTTTAGCACCATTCACATCAGCGTTCCTGGCGTAACCGCAGGCATCACATACAAACCTGCTTTGGCTTTTTCTATTTTGTTTTGAGATATGACCACAATTGTTGCAAGTTTGAGAAGTATATTTCGGATCAACTTTAATGAGCTGTCCACCTCTCTCCTCCAATTTGTATTCGAGCATCTTAAAGAGAAGTCCCCAGCTCTGCTGGATGATAGACCGATTAAGCCCTCTCTTTGCTTTGGCATTCTTTGCAGGGATCTCTACCGTTCCTTTGATCGCTTTTGTCATATTCTTTATTTTTAAATCCTCTACCACTACAATGCCTTGATTTTCAGCGTATTGAAATGATAGTTTATGTAAGAAATCTTTACGTTTATTGGCTATTTTTAGATTGATCTTGGTAAGTTTAACTTTAGCCTTATCCCTATTTTTTGAGCTTTTTTTCTTTCGGCTCAACTGCTTTGATCTGAGTCTAAGTTTATTGAGTTCTCTCATTAGGGCCAAAGGTTTAACCATGTTGCCCTCACTGTCCGCAACCACTAACGAAACACCAACATCAACACCTATGGCTTTGTCGATATTGCTACAAGGCTTTAGCGACTCACCTTCAATATCAACCAAAATGCTCGCATGATATTGGTAAGCTTCATAGCTTACAGTTACGGTTTTGATCTTTCCATTAAACTCTTCTCTCCATCCTCTCATCTTAACCCATCCTACTTTTGGGAGAAACACATTATTGCCATCAATTTTAACCCTCTGTGGGTATTGATAGCTCTGTCTTGAATGGTGTCTTGATTTGAATTTGGGATAGCCACCACCTTTGAAGAAGTGTTGGTAAGCTTTATCCATATTTCCTATAGACTGTTGGATAGCTTGAGAATCTATCTCTTTAAGCCAGGAGTTTTTTTCTCTTTTTTGAGTTTTGTGATATGATTAATGAGTGCAAATTTTCCGACCTTTAACCCAAACTTTTTATAGGCAAATTTGCGTAAAGCCAATGTACGGTTATAGACATATCTTGCCCCACCAATTTGAGAAGCAATAGTCTGTTTTTGTTTACTGTTTGGATATAAGCGGACTTTAACAGCTTTTAACATTACTTCTCCTTTTTAGTATGGTGTGCTATAGTTATTTTATAAGTTTTTCCCAGTATTAAGTAAAATTATGTCAAATTGTCATATTTATTTTTACAGGCTATACTTATGCAGCTTATATCCACCGCTTTAAAAGGTGATTTTACGCTACGATTTCATAATCCACTTCATAACAAAGGTAATATATGAATAAAATTTTACAGATGCTGCTTCTGCAACAACAACTTAATGATGCAACTAATGGTGAAGGTTGGGAAAAAGGTACTACCAAGAACGGTAAACTTATCGACTGGAAACGTTGTACCTACCTAGAGTGTGCTGAACTTATAGAGTCTTATCCTTGGAAACATTGGAAAAACATTGATGCCCAGCCTGACTATGCAAATATCCAAATAGAAGCTGTTGATATCTGGCACTTCATCATGTCACAAGGACTTGAAGACTATAAAATGCAAAATCTTGGAAGTATTGAAACTTTGGCTGAGAGTATCAATGCATTACCGAATTTTCAAACTTTTTTGACTGATATTACACCTACGACAAAAGACTATTATGCACAGATAGAAATAGTAGAAAATTTGATGAGAGCGATTTTTTGTGATGACTCTACAGATAGACTCATAGAAGCATTTATTGATGTAGCAATACAGTCTGGACTCAATCTCGATGCACTTTATGGACTCTACATTGGTAAGAATATTTTAAATCAGTTCAGACAGGACCATGGCTATAAAGAAGGCACCTATATCAAAATATGGAATGGAGAGGAAGATAATGTTGTGATGCAGCGTGTACTTGAAGAAAATGAAGAGATCACGCCGGATGATCTCTATAAAGCATTGAAAAATGCTTATCCGAGCAAATAAGTATTACATGATAAGTGGTTGCGATGCAACCACTTTGAGCATGTTACTCTAGTATTCTAGTCAGATCCTGTTCTACGATTTGATTTCCACGTATACTCACTTTAGTTGCTATACGTATATTTTTCATACTCTGATAACCACACTCTTCTCCACATTTAACAGTACCTATAAGATAGTAGCTTCCAGAAGGTACACCGTAAAATGAAAATTTTCCATTTTTGTCTGAAGCGGTGAATTTTAAGTAGTTAAAGAGTCTAGGATCTGCTGCTTTCATTTTATACCCGCCCAAATAACTCTCTTGATACCACTGTTCTGAATAACTTGTAATCGGATTTAAGTAAAGTCGTGTACTTGCACCTAATACACGTCTATCATAGTAGTCCTTCACGTAAATCGTACCCTTAATAGTGCCTTTACCTATTCTTGCCAAATGAGTGTACTCTGATACAGGGAATTCCATACGTTGCATAGCATTCTCTTCGCCTTCTTCTGTTATCATCATTTCAGACTCAGTAAGATCATCATCAGACATATCCACATCATCTGCACTGGATGTGTCACCCCAAAAACTTTTGGTTTGACTACTTTCGAGACGTAGATCAGATTGTACACATCCTGTAAATAAAGACATTGTCATGAGTGACATTAAGACTATAGTTACAATTTTTACCATTTTATACCTTCATTCATAATTTCGACATTATACACAATTAACTTTAGGACATCTCTAATATCGTATATTAAAAACGTTTCTTCTTAAGTATCTTATCAAGAAAACCTCTTGCATCATCATCACCTGAGAAGGCAGCTTTTTGATACCAAAAGGCTGCCTTCTGACAACTTTTCTTTACTGCATATCCCTTTTGATATCGCTTTGCCAAATGGCGTTGTGCTTCAGCCTCACCCTCTTTTGCAAACCTATGAAGATGTTTTACTTTTCTCTTTTCACCTTTATAATACTTAAAGGTATTGAGTATGAACCAGACCGTAAAAACAAACAAAGATGCTATCAAATAAAGTTCTATATTTTCTATATCATTAAAATATTCGATTATCTGCATCTTATTTTCCTAAACAGAATTCACCGAACATTTTGTCCAGTATCTCTTCACTGTCATAAGGTTTTGAGATGGATGAGATGGACTTGACCGCCTCTTGCAAATGATAAGAAAAAAACTCCAACTCACCGTTCATAAGTGGAATTTTCGCTTCTTCTATAGATACCTTTGCTTTATTCACCGCTTCTATCTGTCTAGCAGAGATAAGCATGAGCTCTTCTCCCTCTCCAATACTATCAAACAGCTGTTCAAGTTTTTGGGTTAATCTTACAAAAGCTTTTTTAGCACTTACTTCTAGTAGGTCGAAGGCTTGGAGTTTGTTGGTATTAAATGCTCTGTCTAGGTCAGATTTGTTTAATGCAACTACAATATGTTTATCTTCCAATGCTTCTAGAATAGAAACGATCTTGGCATCTTCTTCATCAAATGCACGTGAACTGTCAAAAAGTGCGACAATAACATCTGCATCTTCAACTGAAGAAAGAGAACGTTCTATTCCTATCTTCTCTATGGTGTCTTCTGATTCACGTATGCCTGCTGTATCTACTAATCTGATAATATGTGAACCTATACGTACCTGCTCTTCAATAGTATCTCTTGTCGTTCCCGCAATATCACTCACGATAGCTCTATCATATGAAAGCAAGGCATTAAGTAAAGAACTTTTACCAACATTTGGTTTTCCAATAATAGCTACTTTAAAACCTTCTATAAGACCTCTTCGTCTATGGCTCGCATCAACGATCTGTTCTATCTGCAGTGTCAGTCCATCTAATTGTGTCTTAATACTTTGCATAATATCATCAGGAATATCTTCTTCAGCATAATCTATCATCACTTCTGAGTATGCCAGAGATCTTAAAAGTGCATCCCTACTCTCATCCACAAAGGTTTTGAGTTCGCCTTTCATCTGTTTGGCCAATATTCTCGCCGCATCCACACTCTTTGCTTCTATCAATTTTGAAATGGCTTCAGCTTCTGTCAGATCGATCTTACCGTTGAGAAATGCGCGCTTAGAGAACTCGCCTGGTTCAGCAAGTCTCACACCATAAGAGGTGATAGTATCAAGTATCTCTTGCGCAACGATCATTCCCCCGTGACACTGAAACTCTACTATCTCTTCACCAGTGAAGCTATGCGGAGCTGCAAAGTATATCATGATAGCATGGTCTATTAGATCATTTGTAAAATTATAAAGTGAGGTAAGATGAGCGTGTCTTGGAGTAATGTTTTCTAAACGAGAAATTTTATGTGCTATCTCCAATGCTGCATCTCCACTCACTCTAATAATAGAGATAGAAGAGATACCGTTTGCAGTGGCGATAGCAGCTATAGTGTTATGCATTGGTCTTATGATTGTTAAATTCGTTTATAACAACAAATTTTTTACCTTCATTGGCTGTCTTGACTGCCACATATTTATCTGGAAATCTTTCACGCAACTGTTCAAGTGCTATCTGCACCAAAATACCGTCAAGGAAACGTGTTTTCCCTTTACCCTGTTTTTCAACATTTTCTATCACTGGTTTAATATAGTTACGTATCATCTCTTGTTGTGTCGTCAAAAATTCTGCAATTTCAAGTTTAATGAAAAGTTCATATTTTGCATGCAACCAGTTAAAGATCATATAAGAGAGTGCATTATAACGATACCCTTCTTTTCCTATAAGCAGTGCAGCATCATTACCATCTATGAAGATCAAGTGCTGTGTTGTCTCTCACATCTACTTCAACCACATCTATATCAAAACATGAGTGAGAAAGCAGCTCTTTGAGTTGATCTTCTATCACCCGTGCCAGTTCATCATAGACAATCGTTTCTTCTTCAAATACTGCAATGTCAGTCTTCATGGATGATCCACTTCAAAAAAACTATCTACAATAGCATCTTTTTCGATCTTAGGTTCTAGCGATGGCTCTTTTGTTTAGTTTCTTCTTCTTTGACTGTTGCAATTATTTCAGAAGCAACACTCTCTTCTTCAGTTGGAATATCATGTACTTCTTCTTTTACTTTATTTTTTGAGACAGGTTTTTTACATGTTACTACAATAATTGCATTTTTTTTCAAAAAGCCAAAGACACCTTTGGAAGGATGTTGCATTACTTCATGATTGAAGTTCAGAGATAGAACATTCCAACATTTGGGAAGCTTTTTGGTATGCTTCTTCAAGTGTTGGTGCTTCAACCTTTCTCATAAACTAGTCCTTTGATTTTTTATGTGCTGCAATAGCTACAGCTTTTTGTTTTTCATACATGTGATTGATGAAGTATTGTTGTGCGATCGTAAAGAGGTTGTTCACTAACCAGTACAATACAAGACCTGATGGGAAATACACAAAGAATACTGTCATGATCACAGGGAACCATTTAAATATCTTTTCTTGTAACGGATCAGTGAAGTTACTTGGAGTGATCTTTTGTTGGAACCACATAGATGCACCCATTAACACTGGAAGTACAAAATACGGATCCATCGCTGCAAGGTTTTCTATCCAAAGTATCCATGGTGCACCTTGTAACTCATCTGCATTTAAAAGAACACGATAAAGTGCAAAGAAAACAGGTATCTGAAGGATCAGCGGCAGACATCCACCCATAGGGTTTGCTCCATGTTTCTTATACATTTCCATCATCTGTGCATTCATTTTTGCAGGATCACCCTTATACTTCTCTTTGATATCTTTCATTTTAGGTGCCAGGTCTTTAAGCTTTTGCATAGACATCATACCTTTGTATGAAAGTGGGAAAAGCACAACTTTTACAAGTAAGGTAAAGAGAATGATCGCCCATCCCCAGTTACCCACATAATCATTGATCCAAAGTAATACTTGAAAAAATGGTTTTGCAAGAAATGAAAACCATCCAAACTCGATCGCATCTGTAAGTTCCGGATGGATCGCTCGTAATATTCTCTCTTCTTTTGGTCCGATATAAGCATTTAATGTAATGTATCTGCACCTTGTACAAAGATGAGAGGATCACCGTTTGCTTCTTTTAAAATAGAAACATTCATACCTTTGTCAAAATCAAAGAACATTGAAGCTACATATCTGTCAAAAGCTGAAGCTATTTTTGCATTTTGGAATTTTTCATACCCTTCAGCATCACCATCTTCAACAGTATTGATAATGTCATCTGCACCTTTGACCAAGGCACCTCTTACAAGCATATACATAGATTTGTCAGCATCTGGTCTATGTCCCGGTGTGATAAAATATGGTGTTGATGCAGAGGTTGATATAGTAACACTATACTCACCCGTAGACTTGAAAGTGATCTTTTTTGTGACTGTCACAGAAGAGAGTGTTTGTGTTAAAGTGACAGTTTGTGCACTTTTACTTACATCAACAGTATTACTTCCTGTATTGACATAAGGTGTTTTAAATGCTTCTTCATTCAGCTTAACATCTGAAAATCTTACTTCCAGAGGTTTGACTTCATTTACATTTAAGATCTTTAAATTATTACCCTCGTCATCATGATACTTTGCTTCTAAAAGTTCAACTTGAGAGATACGTCCAAACTCATCTACTGTCATGATAAAGTTATCAGATTTGACAGTCACTAAACCTGTAGATGCCATTTGCACCGGAGCACTTGCAGCTGTTGTAGCTGTACCACTTACGGTAGGTGCATTTATGTTAGATGCTGTTCAATTGAAGGTGTTTGATTTGTAGCCGTTGATGTTTGCTTTGCATTTTGTGTGTGCTTGGAGCTGGGAAAAAGTAGCTATATCCTATAAATACAAAAAAAGAAAGTGCCAGTGCCAGAAGAAGTCGTCTATTTAAATCTTGTTGTTCCAAAATTATGCCTTTTATAATATATCATTGATAGTATAGTGTTATATGTGTTAAATTATGTTGCAGTCACACTTCTTAAGTGCATGTAGATACGCTTTGCGAGTCACAGAATAGTTTTCTTCAATAAGCGCAGGTTTTGCGACCAAGACATAACTACCTTGAGATAAGAGGTTTATATTTTCGATGAAATGTGCTCTTAACAAACGTTTTGCTCTGTTTCGATGAACTGCATTTCCAATTTTCTTAGATGCTACAAAACCTACTTTATACTCATCACTCTTTTTGAAGAAAAGTACAAAGTAAGGTGTGTGCCATGTTTGTGTGGAGTGCTTATACACTCCGTTGAACTCTTTACTGGTTTTAATCCTAGTAAAATGTTTTATAGAACTGATGGTTTTATACCAGAAGTATTATACTGATAGTCTTTTTCTACCCTTAGCTCTTCTTGCAGAAATTACTTTTCTACCATTTTTAGTTTTCATTCTTGTTCTAAATCCGTGTGTTCTTTTTCTTGGTGTACTATGAGGTTGGTATGTTCTTTTCATTCCGAATCATCCTTAATAAATTTTTACCTACATTCCTGCGGTATATTTGGACGGGATTTTACAGTAAAATCCCTTAAGACCTACTAATTAATATAGACTTCTGAAAATAATTTCATTTGACTTATTCATCTGTTTACTTTTTACAAATGTTTCTAGTAAGTTTTAATACCACTTGTTTAGGAGAATAATGCCTAACCCTTACTTCCAATTCTGTACAATAAATATCTGTACCCTTATCTAATTGAATATTTCGGATCACTCTCTCTGCAAACCGATATCCTCCATCAACCTTTGTATCTTGACAAAGCATCACATAAATGGACTCTTCTTTGTCAATCTCATATAAGATGTCCGTATCTCGTTTCTCTTTATTCAATAATGTATTTAAATCGATATCTTTTGCTGTCAAAAGCATAAGTACAAAAGTCTGTTCTCTTTCAAGATCCATAAGATAATACATGATATCAATAGTAGGTTCCAATGTCTTCTAGCATATTTGCAGCAAGTTCAATTTCCTTACCCGTAAAACTTAAATTATTTGAACGATTTTCATTTTCTCTATTTCCCATCGCGATATGTCCCCTTAAGCATCTAATTATAAAATATTTGTTCCATTATAACAAAATATTTTAGATTCTATTGTATAATTTCTTATGAAAAATATACTATCTACCTTACCTTCTCCTTGTTGGCTACTTGAAGAAGAAAAACTTCAAAAAAACCTTGAACTGATCTCAGATGTTAAACAACAAAGCTGGAGCCAAAGTATTACTTGCACTTAAAGGATATGCTTTATGGAAAAGTTTTCCACTGATCAAACCTTATCTTGATGGATGCTGTGCCAGTGGTCTGCATGAAGCAAAGCTTGCAGATGAGACATTTTCCAAAGAAGTACATACCTATTCTCCTGCATTTAAAGAAGAAGAGATTGAAGAGATAGCCAAAATATCACATCATTTGGTATTTAATTCTCCTGCCCAATTTCATAGCTTTTCAGCACTGGCTAAAAAAATAAATCCGAATCTTTCACTTGGGACTACGTGTGAATCCAGAGTATTCAGAATCACCTAAAGAGATATACAATCCTTGCGGACTCTACTCCAGACTTGGCACAACACTCGAAAATATGGATGAGACTGTTTTAGAACACTGTGATGGTTTACATTTTCATGCACTTTGTGAACAAGACAGCAGTGCCCTTGAAAATGTACTTAAAAATTTTGAAGAAAAATTTGGCATCATACATACCAAAAATGAAATGGATAAACTTTGGCGGGGGACATCATATCACTCGTAAAGGATATGATACGCAGAAACTCATACAGCTCATCAAAGACTTTAAAAAGAAGTATGAGGTAGAAGTATACCTTGAACCAGGAGAAGCCGTAGGATGGGAAACAGGTACCCTTATCACCACAGTCCTTGACATCGTACACAACGGTATCGATATAGCCATCCTGGACTCATCTGCAGAAGCCCATATGCCTGACACGATCATTATGCCTTACCGTGCAGATGTACGTGATGCAGGAGAGGCGGGAGAAAAAGCACATACTTATCGTCTGGCAGGCAATACCTGTTTAGCCGGAGATATCATGGGAGATTACAGTTTTGATGCCCCGTTAAAAATTGGAGATAAAGTGATCTTTGAAGACCAGATGCACTATACCATGGTCAAAGCCACTACCTTTAACGGTGTAAAACTCCCCTCTATCGCCATACAAAGAATAGACGGAACTGTAGAAGTGGTACGTGAATTCGGCTATGAGGATTTTAAGAACAGACTTTCATAGAATGCTTCACTATTGAATTCTCGTAATATCTAATAGTCGTAAGACATATACATTCTTAGCAAAGATGTCTTAAAAATCTCTTTTATAGATAATATCGTAAGATTGAGACTCTTCACTTACACCAATAACACTTTCCAGTATGTTTTCCATGTTCATATTTGAGTTTTACACTGCGAGATCTCATCATTGACATAGATGATCGTTATTTCATCTGTCAATTTTTTACCTACTTCTACACTGTTTCCTCACCTAGTACAAGGTGATCAAGTTGCACACCTAGATTTGAAAGGACAGATTTTGCCATGGCACCACCCATCATTTTCATCATATCATCACCAGTGTTTGTTCCTGCACCACCTTCAGAATCAAATAGGATGATCGATAATATCTGTTCTTTGGTCAAAGAAGGTTTGGATGAAAAGTGAATGTTTGGTGCATCTGCTGAACCTGTAACCTTAATAGTAATAAGATGATTCGCTGATCTATATTTGACACTTGCTTCAAGCAGAGGTTTGTTTGGATTACCTGTAAAATGGACATAACTTTTATCTAATACGAACTTCTTACCTTCAAAAGTATAGCTGCCACCTTGAAGTATCTCTATTGAACCCAGTACCATCAACTCTGAATCTTCTGCTTTATATACAATTACATCTACTATTGGCCTGAATATCTATATCACCCTTTTTATAAATGAGCGGTTTTTTGTCTTTATCTGTACTGAAACACTAAGGTTATCCATAAATGGACTTTCTTTTTTCTCTTTCATATCTTGAACAATGATGATATCACTGTCCGAAGCAAAACGTTTTTTGACTTAAGTCATAATAGATATTACCACCCAAAAGAATGACATCTCCATTAACAGATGTCTTATTGCCATCTAATACAGTTTTGATATCTACATCACTGTCCAGCTCAACTATCTCATGGGAAATATGCAGATTTTCAGCTTCTGCATCAATGGTTCCTTTTTTGGCTTTTATATTATAGTCACCTACCACTTTTAACTGATCATTGAGCCAAAAAGGTTCAATGGTCACATTGTCATCTTTAAATAAAACAGTTGAAGGTTTGGTTGAAAAAAGTTTTTGCTCTGCATACGTCAGTGAATAATGTTTCAATACCACGTTTTGAGTCTTCCAAATTGACTGCGAGATCAATATCATTCACATAATGTTCTGTTTTATGATCAGCTTGATACATGATCTCAGGTGACTTTAGTGTGATATCTACTGTTTTTAAGTGCAGTCATCTTCAACAGAGATATCTGCACTTCCTTTTACAACTGGAACCTCGGCAAAGGTATAGATACCTTGACATCTTCTATCAAAGATTCCATAGAGTTTATTTTTGTATCTAACTGAATTTTTCTTCGGCAATACCAGAAATATTTGCATGTAAACCGCCTAAATGATATTACCGTCTACTTTTGTACTCTCTAGATCATATATGTGCTTTAGCGACAAAGGTACCTGCAGTGAATATGACATTTATACGCTACCATCTTTTAAGTTCAGCATCAGTTCTTAATCGGATTCAAACTATCCCACTTAAGCTCTTCACTGTAAGCACGTAAAAGAGACTCTTCGGGAATATAGTGACCGTTTTTACCTGTAATGTTTCTTTATAACTTACATTTGCATCCATATTCAGCACATTAGAGTCTATTTTTACATAAGCCACTAATGAACCATTTTCATCAAAGCTGTACAGGTGCATCTATCATAATATTGGCTTTCGTTTGGTTCAGTTCTTCAGGAAGTTCTATAAATTCATTAAGTACCAATGGCTTCTTTATTTTCTAAATGCAATACAGCTTTTTTAAAATCAGGTGATATAAATGTTCCTTGAAGATTATCAGACTCTATATCTGTTTTAATACTTTGTGATATCACCTTCATATTTGATCTGTAAATTATTCAGCGGCTTTACAAATTTTGCATCTACACCTATGATCTCTTTCACATTGATCTCTCCACTATAACTTATATTGTCATCCATCGTAAAGAGATTTGTTATCAAAACATCTTTTGCATAAGGCGTACTGAGCAACACTTTTGTATTTGCTTTCATGATGCCATCACCGATAAGATAATCCACATCTGTTCTCAAACTATCAATGTCTACATTAAACGCATCTGCATTACCCTTTAGCAGTTGGTGTATCTTTGTACTGAACACTGCTTCCACACGCTCTTGTGTAACACGTATATCTATGATGATATCATTGATCGCTTCTTTTCGAAACGGCAGCCCGTAAAGTGCTAAGAATTCTTCAGTGGGAGCAAAGCGTACCTTTCCCCTTAGGTGATTATTCTTCACATGTGCATTAAACACCATATCTGTAACATTGCTGTCTATCTGCAAATCCAAAGCTCTTATGCTCACACTGTTATTTGCAAACTCTGCATCTTTCACACCTAGTTGAGCTCTGTATACACTGATATTTTGTTCAACAAAAGGATCAAGGCTTAATGATGCATGATCTACACTTACAGAAAAACCAAAAAGACCAGAAGTTGTACTCTCATTACTTTCACTGGTTACATTGTCATCTGTGTCAGAAAAAGAAGCTATCAATGTTTTTATCGTATCAACATTGGCTTTTTCTATCTGAAGTGTCATTCACAATAATCTCTTTCTTTACAAGTCCATTAGGATTCCACTTCAATGTGATATGTTTCGCCAATGAGTCTTCTTTATAGGCCAGATCTTCTATCTTTATTCCCGTAATTACATTACCGTGTATACGACTATACGTTATATTGTAATCAGGTGCAAACATATCGGCAGCTTTTTTGACCACCAAAGGAGAATTGGCTATAAAATAAATGACAAGTCCCAATACTATCGCTGTGACAACAGATATACGATGACTTTTCTTATCCACAAGTAATGGTCCATAAAGTAGTAAGTACTTCAAAATGATTGTCCTATTTGAAATGAAGATACCGTACTGTGAAGGATCACTGAACATTAAACCCAACATCCAGTTTAAATGGACCTATCGGCGTCATATAACGTACTCCCGACACCTGCAGAAGTAATGATTTCCCCTGAAAAATCATAACTCTCTTCTGTGAGCATGGTGTTATCTGTAAAAACAGCACCATAGATATCACCCCAAACAGGATAGTTAGCTTCTAAAGAAAGATTAGCCATAGTTGAAGCCCCATTGATAGTATCTTCAGTAGGTGAGAAGTAATAACACCCAGTTCCCTAAAACCGTATGCCCGGTTAGAGAATGAACCTCCACCAAAGAAATACTTCGATTCAGGAAGTCCATTATCTGATTCAATCATCGAATATACCTACTTTTCCTACTGCAGAAGTGTAAGATCTGCAAAAGTATGAATGATCCTTCCTTCAAACAATGTTTTCAAATATACACTGGATTCTTCATCGTTAGATAACCCAAATTCACCGTAGGCAGACAGATAATAGCCGTATTTAGGATTTAACTTATCATCTCTTGCATCATAAATAAAATCAACATACGGATAAAAGAGAGAAAAAGTACCCTCATTCACAGCTTGTGATAATTCATCTCCGGAAAGATTATCTAAAGCAGTAATAATAATATTTTCTAAAGCAACCCCTGCTCTTAATTGACTCTTATGCTCTTTATGATGTAAAAAAGCTCTTACAAATGATTTTTCTTCTCTAAATCCTTCAAATTCCAAATTGGAGTATCCAAGATTTCCTCCAAGATCAATATTATAATTCAAAAAGATCCAAAAGTGCTGGTTTATAATAACTCAACTTGACAATTTGCTCTCTTTGAGACCATGAAGCTTTAAAAGTTAACTCTGGGCATTACTCATAAAATTATGTTTAGTGATCTCACCAAGAACACGCATTCCGACATAGGTATCATAGCCTGCACCCTGCTTCCAAACTGATAGGGCTTTTCCATTTCAGTAAATGTGATATCTACAGGGACAACATTATAAAACTTTCTATCTACATTAATCACAACACTGTCAAAGGCATTCAATCCATAAAGGTTATTGGATGTTCTTTGTATCAGTTCAGTACTGAACTTTTTACCCTCTTTTGCTCTTACACGTGATTGAATAACATCTTCATCTATCGTTTCCAAACCTCTTGTTGTCAATTTGCCAAAAGTACATACTCCACCTTTTTGCAGCATGTAACGAAGATCAACAGTATGCTTATCCAGATCTACATACGCTTTAGTATCAAGATCATAACTGCAATACCCATCTTTAAGTAATTGTTCAATGATCTTATTTTTTATCGATATAAATGTTTCAGCCCTGAAGATATCATCCTTTTTCATTGTGATCAGAGAAGAGATATTATAGTCACTGGAGATATTAATATCTCTCACTCTTACAGGTTCATTTTCACTGATTGTTCACAAAAATGGTTGTATTGGTCTCTTTAATGGTAAATTTGGCATCATAAAAACCTTCAGAGTCATAAAAACTTTTTAAAGACGGTTCTAAAGAAGGTATTAATTTATCTTTAATGCGGGGAGTATCATCTTTCCAAAATTGAAAAAAACTTGGTGTTGTCACACCTAAAGCATCTTGCAGATCTGACTTCTTCAAAATGTTTTTGTCCTGTAAAATGTATCTCATGGGTAGGTAATACTATATCCTTTGAGAAAAGAAAAGTAAACATACAGAAAGTCATAAAAATTTTAAATTTATGCTGCATACACTATTTTCCTTCCATTACATATTTTAACTTCATTTTAACCCAGCAGATCTTTTACACTTGCCAAAGGATCTTTTCCCTTCTTCTATCATTGCATATACTTCTGCTGCAATAGGAAGATAGATCTCTTTTTCTTTCGCTATTTTATAGATGGCTTTAGCAGTAGGTACACCTTCTGCAACTTCACCTAAGCTCTTCAAGTATCTCATCCATACTCTTGCCCTTTGCAATTCCCAGACCTACTCTGTAGTTTCGAGAGAGTGTAGAACTTGCCGTAAGAAAAAGATCACCTGCCCCGCCCAAGGAAAGAAAGGTTTCTGTTTTTGCACCAAACGCTTCTCCAAAACGGGTCATTTCCACCAAACCTCTTGAAATGAGTGCGGCACGTGCATTGTTTCCCAGACCTAAGCCATCACATACACCACCTGCTATAGCAATGACATTTTTATAAGCACCAGAGATTTCTGCACCTATCACATCATCATCTACATACCCTTTGATGAAGCTCAGGCAATGCATCTGCATAGGTTTGTGCCAATTTTGTATTTGCTAGAGCTTATTTTGAGTGCAGTAGGCAAAGACTGTTGCACTTCAGCCGCAAATGAAGGACCTGAGATAAAAGCCAATCTGTCAGCAGATACAAACTCTCCATACACTTCATTTAAAAATGCACCTGTACTTGTCTCTATGCCTTTAGCTGCCACAAGTATCTTTTGTCCATGATCTACAAAATTCTCTTCCATCCAGCCACGAACAAACTGTGCAGGAATAGCCATAACCAAGTACTCATATTTCAAAGCCTCATTCATTGGAACAAAGTTCTCTATCTCTTTGGCTATGACGAGAAGAGATAACCACATCATTATCTTGACTATAAGCATGATACAATGCCTGTCCCCATTTCCCTGCACCTATAATTGCTATTTTCATAACTCATCCAGCCTTCTTACATTATTTTCAATCATATCAACAAACTGAGAAGCACTCTCATCATACATATCAAATATTCTGCTCACCCCTGCTAAAAGCAGTTTTCTATTGTCTTCTTTAGTATCAGAAAGTGCTACTATTTCATCCGTAAATCCATTTGCACGTAAGGTAATACTGTAGTATACATTTAATGATTCATCATCCATAGCACACACTGCAATACCATCATTTATATCTGGTGCTTCACTGCTTTTTTTATCCATAAAGATCACATCGGTGAAACCGTCACTTTTGGCTGCATTATAATTTTCCTTATCGATCTCATAGATAGTCACTTCTACTCCCTCTTCTTTTAACATTCTGCAGATATGACCACTCTTATGTGTATATCCGAAAAAGGAAATATCTTTCTTTTCTTCTTCACTGTGTTTTTTCAAAAAATGAAATGCTTTTGTATCTATCGCATCATAAGGCTCAACTAGACCATCCACTTTTGTAGCTTCATACTGTGGTCTCAACTCCACTTGATTCAAACGGGAATACACCACAGAGTCTGACTGAACACTTTTGGCATTGAGTATAAAATAGATATTATCTATGTCAGAGCTTCTCAATGTAAGCATTGCTGATATGTTACCTCTTTGATATAAAGTTGTGACGAGCTTCGCACTGGAACCATCTGCATGTATTACATTGTAGCCATCTTCTTGTGCCATTTTAGCTTTATTTTCATCAATTTCTATAATAACAGGTTCATAGGTTTTGTGTATCTTTAATTTCTTGGCAATGGTCATACCCAAATGCCCATATCCATTGATGATGACCACGTTCTGCATTTTATTTACACTGTTAATACTGTCTTGATTACGCAGTTCACTAAATCTTGCTGAAAATGCAGAAACCATCACTGAGGTCACAAATGAGATCATTGCAATACCAAAAATAATACCAAACATCGAGACTATCTTACCTAGTTCGGTGACAGGAGAGATATCACCATATCCTACTGTAGATATGGTCACCAAAGCCCAATATATTGCATCCAGGTAAGAACCTAATGATTCATTGATACCGAATTCAAGCAGATAAAATATAGAACCAAATGTAAAAGTGACACCTAAAAGCATGTAACCCAAAAAAATGAATTCAAAACGTTTTTTTAGTAATGCATTAAAAAGGCTGGATGCCCCATGCATATAATGGTACAGTTTTAGTAGTCGTAATATTCTAAATTTAGGGAAGATCGCTATAAGATCTATAATTGCAGGCAGAGAGATCATATAACGTAATTTAGATCTTAGTACTGTCCAGTACCGTTCTGATCTATTGGATCCAGAGGCTGAAGAGACAAGATATTTATGGATATCATGACTTATCCATAATCTTAACAGATACTCCACTGCAAAAATACTTGTCACAAAATAGAGATCAAAATCCACAAGCCACTCTGGGATTTTCCCTGTTTTACTCAAAATGAGTATAGAGATAGAAATAACAATAAGTACTATCATAAATATATCAAAGTACTTTTTATAAGGATAATTTACATCCTCAAGCAATGAGCGAAAAAATGATTTAATTTTTTGATAGCGTACAGAACTGTCTATCATGTGTGAGAGTTTAACTATGAAATCATGCATATGTTTCTACCTCCCCAAATTATCATCCCATGTTTCAATACAAAGGATGAGATATATCTACCCTAATCTTTGTTTGAGTAACTCATTTACCTTACCAGGGTTCGCAGACCCTTTACTTGCTTTCATCGTTTGTCCGACAAAGAAACCAAAGAGTTTATCTTTACCACCTTTATACTGCTCCACTTTGTCTGGATTCGCAGCCAATATCTCATCGATAATAGCCAAGATAGCACCATCATCACTCACCTGAGCAAGTCCAAGCTCGATCAATAAGTGCATCTATATCACGACTCTCATTTTCCATCATATGATCAAGGATCTCTTTAGCACCTGTTCCAGAGATAGTACTGTCAGAGATTTTAGAAACCAATGTACCCAGTGTTTTAGCATCTACAGGTGTATTTTCCATAGAGATCCCAGCTTTATTCAAACGACCGAGTAACTCAGAAGTCAACCAGGTCACTGCTGTTTTTGCTACTGCACCATTTTCCAGCATCTCTTCAAAGTAGTATGCCATCTCTTTGTCTGAAGTGATCACATGTGCATCATCAGACTTGATACCAAGTTCTTCCACATAACGTTTTACTTTGGCATCTGGAAGTTCCGGCATGATCTTTGCTTCAGCTATCATCTCATCTGTCACGATAAGCGGACGAAGATCCGGATCTGGGAAATAACGGTAATCCGCTGCTTCCTCTTTTCCTCTCATAGACTTTGTCACACCTTCATCCACATTCCAAAGACGCGTTTCTTGATGTACTTCTTGCTCATACACACCATCTTCATAGGCTTCGGTCTGTCTTTGTACTTCATACGCTATGGCAGCAGCCACAAATTTGAATGAGTTAATGTTCTTTATCTCAACTCTCGTACCAAACGCTTCTTGACCTTTAGGACGTATGGAAACATTCACATCACATCTAAACGATCCCTCTTGCATGTTTGCATCAGAAATATCAAGATAACGTACTGTAGAGTGAAGTTTTTTCAAATATGCGACTGCTTCATCAGAACTTCTCATATCAGGTTCAGATACGATCTCAAGCAATGGTGTACCTGCACGATTCAAGTCTACTTTTGAGTGGTTACCCTCATGCATGTTCTTCCCTGCATCAGCTTCAAGGTGTGCCTGAGTCATACCGATACGTTTTTGCGTACCATCTTCAAGATCTATGAAGAGTTCACCTTTTTGCACGATCGCCTTTGTAAGTTGCGTGATCTGATATGCAGAAGGACTGTCCGGATAAAAATAAGATTTTCTATCAAAATATCGAAGCATGATTTACATTTGCATTGATCGCATATCCAAATCTCATCGCTTTGATAGCAGCTTCTTTATTGACCACTGGCAATGCACCGGGAAGTGCCAAACATGTAGGACAGGTATTTGTATTTTGATGCTCTGCAAAAGAGGTAGGACAAGAGCAAAATAGTTTCGTTTTAGTATTAAGTTGAACATGAACTTCAAGACCGATAACGGTTTCAAACATAGTGATTTTCCTTATAAATATAACGCGTATTGAATAAGATAGATTATAGCGTTTTGCTTATTTAAGAGAGTTTATTGCTTGATGATACGTACATCTCCAAAGAAGATCAGGTCTTTTAACACTGCTTTTTCTACCAGACCTTCTTGACCTATTCTCACATCAAGTTCACCCTGTTTACTCTGATAGAGTTTACGATGCATCACTACCCTACTGTACCAATCACCCTCTTGGCCTTCACCTACAGACTGTAGGATCTGTTTTAAATGTTCCTGAGATGGTATCGTGATATCAACACGTCCATTTTTCCGGTCTGCTCCTATGGCTTTGTACTGATACTTTTTAGCTGTGTATTTCTCTTTAATATGTATAGGCAAATTCAAAAAAAGAGTCATCATATCATCTTTGCCATAGTAATCAAGGGTGACCGTTCCATTTCGGATAAGTTGATCATATTTCCACTTTTTATACTGTCGTGTAACTCTCTTTTTTTATGATCTAGCACTGTATATGGTCGTACTTGTATAGTCGCCAAAAGATTTTATCATCTGATACATATCTGTCACTAGTAAGCCGTTAATGATATGTCCTTTGGAAATGTGTCTCTCTTTAAGATCATCAGTCACTGCTCTTGCAATACCCACAGCAGACACATTTGCATCCAACATATAATATTGTTTATCAGATGTCAGGGTGGCATGTACTTTACCTACTTCACCTATAATGCCATATTCAACACTGTAATCCGCTTCTATGTTTTTGGCATTTAACACAGGTGTAAAAAAGACAAAAAGAGATGTAATAAAAAGAGAGATCATACGCAACATTTCTAAGCTCCAAAATAACGGATAGAAGCAAAACCGCTTGCCCCGGCTATTGCACATGCTTTTATCTGTTCCTCTGTCAAAATACCTCCTAGAGCCAACACCGGTATATTGACTTGTGAAACAGCAGTCTCTAAGGCTTTCAGACCAATAGGCACACCTTTATTTGGTGTATCAAAAATAGGACTGAAGGTTGCCATATCAGCACCTAATGATTCTGCCTTTTTGAGCTCTTCTACAGTATGTGTACTGACAACAACAAAAAGATTCATCGCTTTTGCATCAGGTATTTCATTTAGTTGTAACTGCTTAAATGTACACCATCAGCTCCTACAGCATTTGCCAGTTACAGGGTCACCATGGATCAAGACTTTTTCAAAATCAAACATTTTAGCTGCTTTAACAAAATCTACATGCATGTTTAGAAGACATTTGATTTATCTCGATAAACGATCATAGAAGCTTTTTGGGAAAATCTTTTTAGGTCACGTTCTAAATAATTGAAATCTAAAGTAGAGGGATCAGTGATAGCATAGCTGATCATTGTAAGTTGTTTTTCTCTTTTTGTATGAGAAGTTTTTCAAGCAGTGCTGTCTGCTTTTGTAAGTTCCAAATGTCTCTCTTTAGCTGTAATAATGTGTTCAAGTAAAAGTACAGATATTAATCCTGGCAGTGCACCAATAAATGCAGATACCAAGGCAAAGAAGAAACCGCCATCATAGAAAGCAAGAAATGATGTAACGGCGCCTAGCAGGACAGATGCCCATGCTACGCCTAAAAGAAAGTTGACTACAAAACTTAGAGGTCCGTTCTGCAGTCTCATATTTAGAAGTCCAATACTATCTTAGTGGTCTTCTTCTAGTGCAAGCGCACCAGCAAGATACACATAAGTAAGGATCATAAATACAAAGGTTTGCAAAAATGCCATAAATGTAAGAAGAACAAGTGGCGTGATAGGTATGATCCATGGTGTTAACATTAAAAGAACCCATAAGAAAAGGTCATCACCCTTAATGTTACCGAAAAGTCTGAATGAAAGTGAAACGATACGAGACATATGTGAAACGATCTCAATTGGGTACATTAAAAGTGACATTGCAAATTTTGCTATTGGATTCATTTCTCCAAGGTGTACGAAGTTTTTAAAGTATGTTAAAACACCTTGTTTTTTAACACCTTCATAATTGTAGTAGAAAAATACTAGAAGTGCTAAAGTCAGTGTTACGTTGATGTTTGATGTCGGAGATTCAAATCCAGGGATAATACCGATAAGGTTGTTCACAAGTACAAATAAACCGATTGTTGCAATCAAAGGTAAATATTTACGTGCATGCTCTTCACCGATAACATCTTTACCCATAGCAATAACACCACCAAGGAATGCTTCCATAACGTTTTGTGTACCTGTTGGTACAGCTCTAAGACTTTTTGTCGCCATTTTTGCAATAGCAATGATAATAATTGCTGTTAAAACCAAGTGCGAAACAAATAACATTTGTCCATGTCCAAATATTGCGCCTAGATAAGTAAATATACCTTCCATATAACATCCTCTTTGTAAGTTAAATATTGCGGGATTATACCTATTTATTACTTAGTTTTAGGCTAATTTCTCCTGTCCCAACCGATAAAGTGCAAAATCATATTTGATAGGGTCTTTTTCATCAAAAGTACGTAAAGTATCTGTCAATTCTATACTTGCTTTCATATCATATGTTTTACGTTTAAGTAAGCCTAAACGTCTGTGAAACTTGAAATGTATGTGTATCTAAAGGCATGAGCAGATCTTTTTTATCTATTTTTGACCATAGTCCCATATCTAATGCATCTTTTCGTACCATCCAACGTAAGTACATCATATAACGTTTATAGGTTCCTGCAGAAGCTACTTTTTTGGGTACTGATCCTGACTAAAAAATTATATCCTCGTGTTTGTCTGGGATAAACAGTTTGTAAAGTCTCTATAAAAGACCATAAACCATCTAAAATATTTTCTTCTTTTCTATAACCGGCATAAAAGATATTTTCAATACTCTCTTCAGATCTTAAACGTTTCAATGCAATAAACAAGGCTGCGACATCTTCACTTTTTTGAAAACGATAATAGTGAGAGGAGAGTTCTTTTTGTATCTTCTCTTCACTGGACTCCAATAAAGAAAAATCCAAACTTTGCAAAAATTGGACGATAAGCCCTGCATTGCCATAGGCAAATAAGGCACAGATAAGAGCGATCGATTCATCTTGATATTGTGAGGCAATAAGAAGTGGATCAGGTTTGTCAAAAGAGAGTTCAGCACTGTTGTTTCTGGCTTTCACTTCATTGTCTAAAAGCGTTTTGATCTGAGCTAATCTCAATAAGAATTCCAATCATTCGTAATACGTAGCACGTAACACTTCATCCTAAAATGTAAAGTGTTCACCAAGGTAATGCTTACGTACATTCTCATCATTGGCTACTTCATCACTGGTACCTGTAGCCATCATTTCCCCGCTACGCATCACATAGGCTCTATCACAGATACCCAGTGTCTCACGTACATTATGGTCTGTAATGAGAATACCCATATCCAGATCAACCAGTTGTTTGATAATATTTTGTATATCCAACACTGCTATAGGGTCAACACCTGCAAAAGGTTCATCAAGAAGTAAAAACTTTGGTTCTCCTACCAATGCTCTTGCTATCTCAACCCTTCTTCTCTCACCACCACTAAGACGTATACCCAAACGGGCACGTATAGGTTCAATGTTGAAGATCTCAAGTAGTTTTTCTATACGAGGCATGAATCGTCTCTTTGTCAAGTTTTAAAGCTTCAGCTGCAATAAGCAGATTTTCTTCTACCGTAAGGTCTTTAAAGATACTGGACTCTTGAGGCAAATACCCTATACCCATCTGTGCACGAGCACTTAGAGGAAGTTTTGTGACATCTTCACCATCTAAAAAAACCTGACCTTCTGTAGCATCTGTTAATCCGCATACCATATAAAATGAAGTGGTTTTTCCTGCACCGTTTGGTCCGAGAAGCCCTACGATCTCTTTACTCTTTACATACAAAGAGATATCATGTACGATCTTTGTTTTTTTAATGGTTTTGGCAAGCCCTTTGGCTTCAAGTGTATGCATCATGCGTTTATCCTGTAGGTTCTACTGTTTTCATTGGCTTCTATGTCTATCGTTGCAACATTATAACCTACACCTTCTAAAAAGGCTTTAAGTTCATCAGAGCCCCACTCTACCATAGTGCCATCCCTCTTTTTCAAACTCTTCAAAAAGTCCCATCTGCATAAATTCTTCATGCTCTAAACGATAAAGATCATAATGGTACAGACTGCTGCCATCTTCTGCACCATAACATTGTTGTAAAGAAAAAGTCGGAGAGGTCACTTCACCTTCGATCCCTTTGGCTTTTGCTATGGCTTGTGTGAGTGTTGTTTTCCCTGCAGCCAGATCACCACGTAAAAAAACAATTACATTGGAAGGAAGTACTTCATTTAAGTAGCTGACAACTTTATTCAAGTCATTTAAGGATGCAATTATCTCTTTCACTATGATCTACTGCCTGAAAGTTGCTGACTCACTTTAGCCATCTGTTTTAAATGTTCGCCTGCTTTTCCGCTTTCAAGTCCATTTTTAGCTATCTCAATGGCCTCTTCTATATCTCGTACATTACCATCTACAAAAAGTGCAAATGCCGCATTGAGTAGAACAATGTCTCTTTTTGCACCCTGTCTCTTCTACCTGAAAATATATCTCGAGTGATCTGTGCATTAAAATGTGCATCACCACCCAAGATCGCCTCTTTAGGTGCAAGTTTAAATCCAAACATCTCCGGGTTTATCTCACCTTCGGAGATACGGTTCGATTCAACATAGGCAAAAGAGGAATTACATGCAAGTGATATCTCATCCATACCGTCATGACTACTCACCACATAAGCACGTTTTGCACCAAGTTCAAGAAGTGCATCTGCCATACGTTTAATGTACGAAGGGTCAAATACACCCAAAAGATATTTTTCTGCTCCGGCAGGGTTTGTCAATGGTCCAAGTATGTTAAAGATCGTTCTATGTTCTATGGATTTACGTATAGGCATAATGTGCTTCATCGCAGGATGATGATCTGTCGCAGGGAAAAAACAAAAACCTGTCTCTTCTAGCATTTTGATCTTATTGTCTATAGTAAGATCAAGATTGATCCCCAGTGCTTCAAGTACATCTGTTGATCCGGAGTTAGAGGTAACACTTCTATTGCCATGTTTAGCCACAACACGACCCAAAGAAGCCAGGAGAAGTGACACGGTAGTAGAGATGTTAAAGCTTCCGCTTTTATCTCCCCCCGTACCTACAACATCTATGGCTTTTTCTTTCAGTGCATCAGATAAAGAGAGTTTAATGGAGTGTTCACGCATCACAGAAGCAGCCGCAGCGATATCGCTGCCGCTTTCACCTTTTTCATAAAGATCTACAAGAAAAGTTCTTGCTTCCTCTGTACTCATTTCATTGTTAAATAGTTTTTCAAACTCTTCTCTGATACCCATCACCCTCTCCTATTTAATTTGACAGCTCTTTAACATACTCTTCTTTCTGACTTTTAGGTATGGTCTTTGTTGTAGGTATTTGCAGTACTTCATAAGACTTGGGACCTTTAAGATACTCTATGGTCACCTTATCACCTATGGCTACATTTTTAGAGGCTTTTGCTTTCATACCATTGACATATACAACACCAGATTTGAGCATATCTGTAGCAATAGTACGACGCTTCACCACATTCACAGCCGACAACCATTTATCTACACGCATATCTGATACTCCTCATATAATCACACGTTAGTGTGAATTGTCACGGCGAACGCCCTTGAAAGCGAAGCGATTCGAGAGTCGTGACGACTTTTGTTTTACTTTTCTAGAAAAGTAAAGAGAGAACCAAACTCACAATTCAAATAAAAGGAAATTGATCCAAAATAACTAATAGACTAAAAATTAGTGCAAGTCAGCGTTCAACTTCACTTCTCTGGTACTTCTTCTCGCAATGATCTCACCCGTAGTAGAGTTTTGTCTGAAGTGAATACCGTTAAGCCCTTGAAGCTCTTCACCTTTGAAAGTTGTTTTACTATCAAGTGTTGCATCAGGATTCGCTGCAGCGATCTTAGCCAACTCTTCTGGAGAAATTTTTATTTTAGTACCAGCCAAGATAGTAATACCCGCATCCACGATACACGCATCACCTAAAGGAAGACCTGTAACAGAGTTTGCACCAAGAAGTGTATTCTCACCGATGCTGATAGGGTTTCCGTCTGTACCAGAAAGTACACCAAGGATACTCGCACCACCACCGACATCTGAACCTGCACCTACGATAGCAGATGAAGAGATACGACCTTCAACCATTACAGGACCAAGTGTTCCTGCATTAAAGTTGATGTATGATGCACCTGGCATCACTGTTGTACCCGCAGCAAGCTGAGCACCCATACGTACTTTAGATGCTTCAAGTATACGTGTGTTGTCCGCAGGGATCACATGCTGTAAGTATCTTGGGAACTTATCTACAGAGTCAACTGTCGGATACGTACCGTTCAGTTTCATTTCGATCTCATTTTCTCTAAGGTAGTCAAGTTCGTATGGTGTATTACCTACCCATGCCACATTTGACAAGATACCAAACGCACCATTAAGGTTGATCTTTCTAAGTTCTGCTTTGCTTAAAGAAAGTGCATAAAGTTTAAGATAAACTGCTTCTACACTCTGTGCATTGGCATCTTCAAACAAAAATACGATTCTAAAGTTTTTACCTATATCTTGCATATGTGCAAGTGTTTTGATCACCTGTACATTTTTATGTGCATCACCTGTTGCTTCTGCAAGATACGGAGCAAATGCTGCCATCGCATTTTGAACAAAGTTATCATTTATCGTTGCTACAAATTCAGTTCCGGAAAAATCCACATCACACTTTGCTTCCTGTAATGCTTTGATGAATACTGCTGCAGAACCAAAGTTCTCTTTCCAGTTAATAAGTCCAAAGTTAGCCTGAAGTATTTTCTCAGCATTTTTTTGACCTCTGTCTACTCTCGCGATACCAAATGCCATAGGCTCTTTATAACCTGCTTGTGAAGTAACCTCTGTTACCAATTGTTTAAATGCCTCTGTACTTGTCACTGTTTCAATAGCCATTGAACTTCCTTTTATTCTTTTCTTACTTACCACTAAGCAAAGCCAGATGGTAATTTCTTTCATCAAATATGTTATTTGGGTGAAAGAGTTGTTTTGAAGGAGATTATACTTGATTTTCTTTAACGTTTTGCATTATCTCAAACCAGTCTCTTGCAAAATGTTTCTTGATATACTCTTCATGATGGGGTATGGTACACGCACTGCAGTCTTGATGTATGGCATCCTCGGAGACAAACTGTGCGCCATCTTTGGAGTTGATACTGCAAGTACTGTAGAGTACTCTTGTACTCCGCTTTTCGTAAGCCTTCATCATCAAAACGAAAATTGGGACATGCACAAAGATAACAGTTCAGATCTTCCATCTCATGACATTTTTTATGCTCTTTATAGAGGAAACAGAAATCCGGTTCTTTTTCTACCATATTTTCAAATTTAAAGTATGCAATGACATCATCATCACTCAGTTCTTCCAATTTACTCATGATCTTTTTATGTTTTTGTCCATGTGACTCAAACCATGTACTGTAATTCATGCTCTTACCTTCTTTTCATTGATCCAAGACAAGATTATACTTTTTTTAACCAAAACTCCACAGTGGCACCTAATCAAAATTGATGTACAATCCGCACATGAAACATCTTAGAGGTCATAATAAAAATTACTTTTCATTAGCCGTCATCGCACTATACTCCACACTTTCAAAGTTGTGTTGGATCGACAGCAATTTTCAGTACCATAAAAAAGCCTTTATCTACCACGAATATAAAACTTCCCCTCCTTGTTTATCCATTTTTTATTGATCCGCAAACACAACAACATACTAAATAAACAAGGAACAAACTATGACTATCAAGTCACTCAGCCTCATCACGGCTACACTATTACTGACAAACACTTACGCAGACACAGATATCCAGCTTGAAGATATCACAGTCACATCCACCAACAAAGTCTCAACATCTATTCAAAACACTACATCAAACATTACAGTGATTACCTCTGAAGAGATAGAAGAAAAAGGGTATCAAACTGTTGCACAGGCTATCAGCACAGTAGCAGGTATATCGGTCACAAATTCTGGCGGTCTTGGACAGCAAACATCATTTTTCCTTAGAGGTGCAGACTCAGGTAAAGTACTGGTACTTTTAGACGGTATGCGCCTCAATGACCCAAGCACTACCAACGGTACAGCACTGCTTGACAGCCTCACCACAAGCAACATCGCACAAATAGAGATCGTCAAAGGCGGAACAAGCAGTATCTGGGGTTCAAATGCCTCTGCAGGTGTGATAAACATCATTACAAAAGAAGCCAGAGAAGGTCTGCATGGTTCACTGGCTCTAAGCTATGGTTCATACAACACTAAAGGTACCGATGCTGATCTTTCTTACAAAGATGAAAAGATCACTGCACAAGTACTGGCTTCCTTTCTTGATACCGATGGATTTTCAGCATTGGCTCCAAGAGATGCAGAAGAGGATGGATATACAAATAAAAATCTCAATCTAAAACTTGGTTATGCCTTTAATGAAAATAATCAACTCACCCTTAGTTATAATCGTATCAAAACAGATACGCAGTATGATGACAGCTGGTCTGTCGATCAAGCAGATGATACTTACAGCAACAGCACGTCAGATCAAAGAAACTATGCTTTGGATCATCATTTCAAACTTGACAATTACAGTGCAGATCTTCATGCCAGCAGAGGTGAGTATGACAGAGACTATTACACTGCATACGGTCACAATGTCTATAGATCAACACTTCAAGAATACGCATTTATCAATGGCTATGACTATACCAAAGGTAAAGCAGTCCTGGGTTTAGAGTACAAAGATATAGATGGTTTTAACCAATATGAAACGTACCCGGAAAGCCAATCAGCCTACACAAACAAAGCAATCTATCTTTCAAATGTCTATAATATCAATGACAATACGCTTTTAGAAACCAATCTAAGATACGACAACTATGATGCATTTGAGAACAAAACGACCTACAAACTTGGATTGAAACACGATTATAATTTTCTTGAAGGCTTTACAACCTCTGCAAACTATTACTCTTCCTATGATGCTCCCAGTGCATACCAGTTCGCAAATCAGTCATCAGCAGTTACTCTTTTAAAGCCTACTTATACAAAAGGGTATGACCTTTCGGCCAATTATAAAGAGTTATTCTCTATCAGCTATTTCAATACTAAAGTAGAAGATGGCATTGATTGGATTGTTGATGGATATACCAATATCGAAGGGGAACAAAAGTTTTCAGGTCTGGAACTTCAAACAAAGTATAAACTTCCAACTGTAGGATTTGATCTCTCAGCAAACTACACACATCTCTTCAGCTATGAAAAAGAAGATGGTACAGATCTTATAAGACGGGCAAAAGATACACTCAATACCTCTTTAAATTATTATACTGACAACCGTACCAATTATGGAATAACAGCACAGTACATAGGCGACAGGGAAGAGTTTGGTCAGAGTACAGGGAACTACACCGTATGGAACCTAAACTTTAGCACTGCGATGATGGAGAACATAGACCTTACCGTAAATGCCAATAACATCTTGGACAAAGAGTATCAGTCGATCTATGGCTATGCCACAGAAGGCCGATCACTTTATGCCAAGATCAAGTATAGTTTTTAGATGAATTCCCTATCGGGATTCATCTGTACTAAGTGCTACGTATGACGTGTTACGAAAGAGCAAAGGCTTACAACTCAAAAGACGGTATAAAAAAATACCCTACTTACTTCTCTTAACACATATCACTTAGCACGTAACACTAACAAATAGGATATAATCAACTATGTTAAACATTATCCCAGAATGGTTCATCAGGTACAAATTCTTCAACTCTCTTTTTTTGGGAGTCAGTGTGGGTGCTATATTTACACTCTATGCACCGCTTGAACCCTCTATCTATTCTTTGGGTGGAGTACTGCTTGCCATGGGAATGCTGCTTGTGGCAAGACTCTATCATCACATACTCAATGCCAACTGGTTCTTTAAAATTTCTCTCTTGGTTGAGCTCATCTTACTATTGGCAATGCTCTATTTTATGTATGCTTCTTATACCTATCAGACTGCCCTCTTACTCTATATCGGATACCAAGTGACTTTTCTCTTTGGTAGCTACCTGATCAGGGCAGAAACCCTGCTCTTGCAAACAGATATACTCCTCACAAAAGTTGACACGGCCAAACAACTGGGCTATCTTATAGGTATGGGGATCTCCTATATCATCTATAAACTCTTCGCCCACTATGGTATACAAACCCCTCAGGAACAGGTCTATAATTTACACTTTTTACTCATAGGTATTGAAGTGGTTGTGATTATTTTGATCTGGAAAAGTTTTAAAAGAGTATAAATTCTTAGCGGTAAAAGCACTTAACAGTTTCGCTGTTGTCTTTTTATCATTGCAGAAAGAAACATGTAGATCAGTACCACATTAAGTAGAAAAAGAATAAGCAAAAACCCTTCATCCATATGCCTCTCCACCTGTAGACCGGTTAAAGAGTATATCCCCTGAAATACTCCTAAAAACAGTACTGTATTTCGTGTATCTTCCGCAAAAAAGTGTCTGAGTATATGGTGAATATGACATCTATCTGCAGAGAACACAGATCTTCCTTTCATTTTACGGCGTACCATCACTACCAAAGTATCTAAAATGGGAATTGCAGCGATAAACAGTATACCGATCGTAGGCACGTAAGCCAGTGATTTAATTGCCAAGACCGAAATAACAAACCCCAAAGTCAAAGAACCACTGTCTCCCATGAAGATGGAAGCCGGATGCCAGTTAAATACAAGAAAACCCAACAAAGCTGATATAAATGCCCCAGACATCATAAGCATAAACAAGTCATCATGCATATACCCTACGACAAAAAAACTTCCCAGTATCACTATACTTACCGTAGCAGCCAATCCGTCAAGTCCATCTATGAGATTAAGTGCATTGGTAAACCCTACTACTGCAAACAGTGTAAAAGGAAGTGCAAACCATCCCAATGAAAGTTCAAAACCAAAGAACATACCAATATCATCGATCACAATATGATCAAAATAAAGCAATACTGTACTGAGCATAATGACAAAGAACTTGGTATTAGGAGAAGTGTCATGATGATCATCAAGTACTCCTACTATGAAAACAAGGAAAATAGCAGTACATGTCCAAATATATGAAAACATCAGATCAAAATAAAAAACAGGAAGCACACAAGCCACAGCAAGATAAAAACCAATTCCTGCACCACTTGCAGTATGCTTTGCATGTGCACTGCGATGATTAGGTATATCAACCAAACCTAACTTTTCAGCATTGTTTCGTATCATCCTTATAAAAAGAATTGAAAGAAGAAAAATTAAAACAAAAGAAGATATCTTAAGTAGCATGAATTCCCTATTTTTAGACCAGTGTAAGATCTATTATTTTTATATCTATTTTAGTAGATAAAATATAAGTATTATAACCTGACAGATGTCATATTTGTGTCATACATTGCACAATGAAGTGCCTATGAAGGCACTCTAAAGTCAAAGTTAGAGACTTTTAATTATCAAGGTATTTAATGGTAACAAATGGTGCTGCGATCTTTGCAACAGTTTCAAATGGAGAAGTGAAATTGTCTGATGCCACTTTAAACTCTTTCCAGTTGTCCGGCTGTACATACACAATGTCATTTGGTCTTAACATCAACGAAGCATAGTTCATTGTATCAAAGTTGGTCAGATCCACTCTACGCATCTGCATACCATTTTTAGGATTATTTGAAAGGATAACGATGTTATCTCTTACTGCATCATCAGTCAAGTCTCCTGCAAAAGCGATCGCTTCAAACAAGAGTCATTTTCTCTTTATCTATCTTGATCACACCCGGCTTTTTTACTTCACCTAAAACAAAAATACGTTTATTAAGTACTTCAAGATAGACAGAAGGCGTATTCAAATACTTTTTATACTTTGTAGTGATCAGATCTGCTGCCTGTGTTTGTGTCAATCCGGCTACCTTGATCTTGCCAATGAGCGGTAAAGAGATGTATCCTGCTGCATTCACAAGGATACCCTGCTTGTTCATACTCTGACCCAATTCATTGAATCCCCCAACCATCTGATCTTGTGCAGGATCCTTATACAAGGCGATCTCGAGTCTATCTTGCGGCAAGATACGATACTCGATACTTCTGTCACTTACACTATGCTCTGTCATATTTTTCTCAGTCTGTGCAAGTTTATATTCTGAACCTGCACATCCACCAAGAATGAACACTGCACATACCCCTAGTATGAACTTCATTTTTAACATGTTAAACCCTTCTTCTCTTTATTTTGTAATTATATCACCTATGCATTAAAGCATTTACGCCAGCTCTTCGTTGCGTATCGTATTGTTTTTAAAAAGTCTGCTATACGCATCCGAGTCAAAAACCTCATGTAGTGTGTCTACCTGTTTCATATGATGTACATCAGAACCTAAAAAGTCTATCATCCCCTCTTTGCTTAAAAAGTCTGCCAAAAACTTCGCTGACTTTCCATAATGTCCATTCAAGGAGTTCAAATTCACTTGAAACATCACTCCAAGTTCTTTCAGTCTTGTATACTCTTTTAGCGGATCTTTAATATAACGATACCGTTCAGGATGTGCCATAAGCGGTATATACCCTGCTGCGCCTATCTCAAATATCATCTCTTCAAGCTGCAAAGGCTTAGAGACATAAGAGGTTTCAAAAAGCAGATACTTTCCTTGTATACTCATCACATCACTGCTGTGCAGATGATCATAAAAACCTTCATCCAGGTAGTATTCGGCTGCAGCTTCTATTTCGATCTTTATGCCTTCAGACTGTACGGCTTCTCTTAAGGAGTTCAATCCTTCATTGATGATCTTCGGCGTATTTTTATACGCATCGAACATGATGTGTGGTGTAGTGATCACTTTTTCATAACCCAGTGCTTCCATGCCTCTTAGAAGTTTCAGGCTCTCTTCCATACTCCCGGAACCATCATCGATCCCGGGAATGAAGTGGGAATGCAGGTCGATTTTTAACGAAGGTCCCTTTGGTTTCTCTTTTTTCTTTCCAAAAAGAGGGAAGATCATTTCTTCTCTTCCTCATAATATCCGTAACCGTTTCCATAACCATAACCATAACCATAGCCATAACCATGGCTATTCATTTTAGCATCATTGATCAATACACCAAACCCGCGTATATCTTCATTGGCTAGTTTTTCTATGTTACGCAAGAAACCTTTTTTTGAATGATCTGCTCTTAGCACATAGATGCTGGTATCTGCAAAATGCATCAATGTTCTTGCATCTGTCACCAGACCGATAGGCGGTGTATCTAAGATGATCACATCATACACATCTTTTAGCTTCTCCAGCACTCTTTCCATCACTGCACTTTGTATCAGTTCACTTGGGTTTGGCGGTACAGGTCCAGAAGCGATGATATCCAGATTTTCATACTCTGTATGCTGGATCACCTCATTTAAATGTGCATGCTCTGAAAGCAATGTACTCATACCTTTTATATTTTGCAATCCAAATTTTTCATGCAAAGTAGGTTTTCTCATGTCAAGGTTCAAAATCACGGTTTTCTTCTCTGCCATGCTCATGATCCCACCCAGGTTGATACACACAGTTGTTTTCCCCTCTCCGCCTACCGTAGATGTCACAGCGATCACATGTGTATTTTTCTGTTTTAACATAAACTGCAAATTCGTACGTAGATTTCTAAACGCTTCTGCTACAGCTGACTTTGGAGATAAAAATACTTTGACCTTATCACTATCATCTTTGATATTTGGTATAAATCCAAGCACAGGCAGATCCGTTACTTTTGTGACGTCCTCTTCACTCTTGATACGATCATCAAGGAACTCTCTCAAAAAAGCAAGTGCAATCCCCAAGATCAATCCCAAGATCAACCCTACCAGTACGATCAGCTTTCGTTTAGGCTTAACAGGATACTCAGGGTACAGTGCATTATCAATGATCCTGTTCTTGCTGACCGTAGCCGCTTTAATGATCGCTGTTTCTGAACGTTTTTCCAACAAGTACGAGTATATTTTCTCATTTACCACAAATTTTCGCTGAAGCTGTCCGAACATTCTCTCATCAGCAGGAAGGGTATTTAAATGCTTCTGTAGTTCAGCTATCGATTTCTCCAGTAGGGCTTTTCGCTCTTTTATACTGGCATTAAGCCCCTTAATTGTAGAAACAATGAGTTGTTTGAGTTGCACTATGGTTTTACTCAATTTACGTACACTCGGGTACATCTCAGTATAGTCTTCACGCAGCACTTTCTTTTGCAGTATAGCATCCTGAAGTTCTTTGACCATAGAGGAGAGTGAAGACTGCCCTATCTCTACTCCTGCAACACTGATACTTTCAAGGTTTTTACCTGTTTCAACCTGTTTATAGAGTGTATCCAGCATCTCTTCCTGGATAGATATCTCTGCCAGCTTGGTTTCATGTTCACTCATCTGACGAATGATATTTTCAGCTTTAGAGCTTAAATTCACTGTATTGGATGATTTTTTAAACTCTTCGAGCTTTATGGCCGAGCCTTTAAGATTTTCTGTAATGTGTTTTAATTGATCATCGATAAAAGTAAGTTTCAGTGTTGCTTCAGCTGTTTTTTTCTCTATATTTTGCTCTATATATGCTGCAGCTAAAGCATTTGCAAATTCCTGTGCACGTAAAGCAACATTATCAGAGTAAGAGATATCCAGGATCGTAGAATATTTCGATTTCTGACTTACACTTACTCCCTCCTGAACAAAACTCCCGATCACTTCCGGGTCAATGACCACAAAACGGTACGCTGCATCCTGTGGCTCACTGGTTTTGATAACATTAAGATGAAAATGTTCTGTCACGATCTCTTTATCATAGGTTAAGACTTCATTATAACTCCACACATTACCATTCTTATCTTCAGCTTCTTCAACAACCAAACGATACTGTTTCTCATCCACAGGAATGAGATCAAAAGAGACACCATACCCTTTTAACATACCCACTTCAAATGGACTCTCCTTATAAAGTTCAATCTCTTTATATCTTCTGGTAGTATAGTAGCGATGAGAAAAATCTACATCTTTGAGTGCTTTTTCAGTCAAAAATCTGGATTTGATGATGTCCATCTCTGTATCGGCATTCATGGTTCCCGGGTCCATAGCCATAGCCAGCATGTCCTGGCTTCCATAACTGCGTTGCCCCAAACCTACTTCAACAGTTGCAGAAGCTTTATAGACATTAGGTTGAAAATACGCATAAAAACCGCTTGAAACAGTAAATACAATAACAAAAAGAAGTATCATGTATCGATATCGATATATGGTTCTAAAGACTTCTTTTATGTCTATTTCATCTTCATCTATCTCTACTCTATGTGTATTCATTTATGTCCTTAAAGCATAATATTTAGAATGATATATCTACCTGACTATCAACAAATTCTCTTCAAGTCAGACGTAAATGACTTAAAGAAGAAAGATTAAAAAGTGTATGTTACACCTACAGTTAGGTCTTTGCTACTGAGTTTGTCATATACGGCAGGATCATAACTGTAAAGTGTAGAACTGATATCTAAATCATCTGCCAATATCGTATAGTCAACAAAAACAGCAAAATTTTCACTAACCTTATAACTTACACCAAGCCCCCATTGGAAAGAAGTATCATTCAGTATCTCTTCTCCAATGCATATTAGTATGCAGCAGGTTAGCTATCACCATGCACGTACCATCTACTTGAACCAAGCCAAAACCTAAAAGTCCATAAACTGTAAGATCTTCACTAACCGGATATTGTGGTTTCAAGAAGAGACTATACGTCATCACATCAGCGTAATCTTCCTCAGAAACACTTCCACCGATTCGACCTTCTACCGCGATATACTCGTTAAAGTTATACCCTACAAGACCAACAAGTTTTCCTGTTTCATCTTGTGTTAGCTACAGTATCATCCCAAAAACCATGATCTGTTGAATAGGTTTGATTGTAGGCCAGTGCAAGACCTGCATAAAGCCCGCTCTTTTCTTCTTCAACCATTGGAATGACTGGAACCACTGCTGGTTCAACCTCTTTAAAGTCTCCACCGGCAAATCCCAAACTACTCATTGCGGCAACCGCACATACTATCTTTTTCATTTTTACCCTTGTATTTTAATGCGGGTATTTTACCATTTTATTCTTTGCCTAACTGACTGTATAGCCTAAAATAGCGTTAACTGTCCTCATTACCAACACGTAAAATACAAGATTGAAGATTATAATATAAAGATGTCACATCCATGTCATATTGATGCAAAACAGCATGTAAATAAGCCTACATACAAAAGATTTCAAATGGCTATATACAAATAAACTCTTTAAAATACCGCCAAATTTTTCATTTCATCTGAAGATCAAGAGAAAATCAATTATCGAAAAATACACTGCGTAAACGGTGATGAATTCGTCTCTATATAACTTGGATGGAAACGTCCATTATCCAAATAGTATTTCTCCAGTGTAAAGTCATTATCAACCTCTTTTAAATGATGAGGCTGAGCATAACTGGTCTCACCACTTGCGACCAGTGTTTTTCTTCTCTCATAGGTAAGATCTCCGCCTTGTATGTCAAAATAGTCTGTTTGAAAACGCTTTTTAGGACCAAACGGCATGGAGAGTGTCAGTTTGGCTACATTGTTGGTACCGCGCAGATCATGCTGCGTACGCGATATATCAAACTGCATGCTCATATCTGAGAAATAGCGTTTCAGACTTAGACTCGCACCCCTATCACCATACAAGAAACTCTCCTGCAGTAAGCTTGATATTGGCATTGAGATCATCCAGATAGTATCGGTAAGAAAAGAGTTTTTCTTCTCTGTATCTGCTGTCAGAGTAAAGGTCCATTTGTCTGTAGAGGTCATCTTCAAGATAGGCCAGTTTTAAGAGAAAAAAGTGTTTTCCACTTAGGTCACTCACTCCACTCTCCCAGGAGACTCCCTTCAGTTCATTCTCAAAAAGTCCAACCTGCAGTAAATTTACCCAGGGAAGAGGCAGATTCGTCTGAAAATATTGAGAAAGCAGCAGTTGATCTAGTGATGCATCTGTTTTATTTCTGTTACGATAGTCAAACACACCACCCTCTTTGAAGTTATCACTCATACTAAGTGGTATATTGTACCGTGCACTCAAGATGGTACCTTTGGCAAGACGCATCGAGACACCTGCCTGCATAGCCAACGTATAATCCATATGTCCATACTCCGAACCATCCACAAGTATAAATGCAGGTTGCAGCGTAATAAGCGGTTTAAACCTGTCAGAGTTTTCTGACTTCTACCTCCTGGTGATCTGCCAAAGAGTTAAATGTCAATAGATCTTCAGTATACTCCCCGCTTTTAAGAAACGCCCTATACATTTCAGTGTCAACGCTCACCTGATACTGAGGTATATCACTCTTTTTAATGGTCACTACGATCTTGGAAGCTTCGGTATTGGTTGCCAAGATACCAAGTACCATTCCCAGGGCATCTATGTCATTCCATGTATAGACTGTATTTTCATACGAAAACCATAGCGTATCTTCTTTCATCACAGAAGATACATTACTCAACCCTAAACGCTCTAACGCTGACATAGAATGAGAAACTTGTGTATCTGCATCCTTCAAACGTAAAAAGCTATCGTTGAACGGTATAGTCGCATAGAGACCAAATGAAAAGTCATTGTAGTCCAATGACTTTTTGGCCATTACCCCCAGATGGATCTTTTGACCGCACAGTTCAGTAAGGTACTCTGACTTAAGTGCGATATTCCACTCTTTTGTATCATACTCTCCTGCTACCTGCATCCAGGAAAAAGGCTGGTACTCAACACTACCAAACACACCATCCAAAGCAGCATACTCACTCCCCTGAGCATATCCTAAACTTGTACGGGTATTCATAAACTCTTTAGAGACCACAGCATAGGTACTATGTAAGTTCTGTGCCCCTCCTCCCATATCTTGCATTCCTAATGCCACTGTAGCAATGTCTTTAGAAATAAAAGGTAATTGGTATTTAAAGTTTATCATCCGAGTCGAAAGATAATCACTGTCAGACAAAAGATCTGTTCCATATGCATAGCGAAAGTTCAGATCAAGGTTGGGTAAAACACCCATATTGATAAAATAATTCTCCTGCTCTTTGTGATCACGAAAATCAGGAGATGATGCTCTAAGCGCATCTACCTGATCGGTATACAAAAACTGTATCTCACCTTCTTGAAGTACTTCAGCGTTTGGTGTGTTCACCACTCCTTGAAAACCTTGAAATGAAGGAAGAGACTTCACCTCTCCTCCATAGCCTGCAAGTGTGATACACACAAAAAAGAAGAAATACTTCATCATGACGTCCTACTCAGTTGACTCATCTGTAGGCTGGACTACCACAATAGAAGGAAGTTCAAGTAATGTATCTTCAAGGTGATTCTCTGCTTCTCCTAGACCAACTGGTACCAAAGTAAGATTTGAGTCTTCGGTATTGATATCATCAATTAAATTAGCGATATCATCACTATTGATTAAATTTAGACTCTGCTATCGTTGTGCTCGGTGAAGTTACCGTATTGAACGCAGTTACGATTGCAGGTGTGATCTGTATACCATTGCTTGGATCGCCATCAGCATCCAAAGAAAGTAACAATGCTGCTATGATCTTTACATCATCATTAGTAGTTTCATTACGATCCACACCGACTATATCTTGCGGTGTATAGATAAAATCCGCTGTAGGTGCAACCGTACCCAAAACAACATTACCTATCGAGAATGTTACATCACTTCCGGTTGGACATGCACCAAACAGACCATCTGCATTTGTCAGACCGCTTTTAGTGCCACAAGACCACGTGATCCCTGCAACTGCAGCATCCACAAGTTTACCATTGTATCCAAGATCAGCCGTAGAACTAGACCCACCTCCACAACCAACTACTATCAATGCACTACTTACAACCAATGCTGCAGATTTTACAAAATTTCTAAAATACATATTTTACTCTCCTCTATAAATTTTTAGGTTCACATGAACCACCTCACTTCTAACAACACTTTAATAAAACTATTCCACCTTATATACTATCAAATGCATTGTCATATTTCCGTCATATTTATTATGTTACATAAAAAATGCAAAAATATTTAAGTAAAAAATTATCATCTGCTGAAATATTGTTTTAAAGAAGTTGATACATATTCTAATTATGTTGGATTTTATTAGGTTGGCACCAGGATTCATATAGTTCTATTTTTAGGTAATTAAATAGATATATTATAAAAATGTACCCCTATAAATACCCCTAAAATATTTTATTATCTAAATAAAATTCTATAACTCAATAATAGATTTAGATTCCAAATTATCAATTATATCCAATCCTGCTATAATAAAAATAATTCACTTTAACTCTTACAGGAAGCTCCTCATATGTCTAAAGACTTAATATTACAAGCCAATCTCTCTGAAGAATTACAATTTCCTAGTCAATTGCTGTAAAAGTGATCCAAGCGAAAATGACATAAAAGAAATTCTCTCTTACCTTGATACTCAACACTTAGATATTAATACTTTAATTAGGTTAGCAAATCAACATGGTATTCTTCCTCTAGTCTATAAAACCATCAAAAACTTATCAGACAATGATAATCTTAATGCTCAACGCTTAACACTTAACACTGAAATACTCACCGAGCTAAAAGCTCACTATATGAGTATTTCTCAAAGAAACATGCTCATGTCCGCTGAACTCATTCGTATTATGAAACTACTTGAAGAAAATGGCATTGAAGCCCTTGCTTTCAAAGGTCCTAGCTCTTTCTCAGATGGCATATGGAGATATTACGCTACGACAGTATGCTGATTTAGATGTATTGACAAGAAAAGAAGATATATACAAAATCGATACGTTACTTAAATCACAAGGCTACCAACGACTTTTAGACATAACGCCTACTCAAGAAAAAGTTTACATGCAAGTATGCACATGATATAGGGTTTATCCATCCTAAAAAAGGTGTTCACTTTGAAATGCATTGGTCATTTATGGATGAAGACTATCCTATGCAAGTTAACCTTGAAGATTTTTGGAAAGAGACTCAAAAAGTAGATCTCAATGGACACTCTATTCCTACTTTTTCAAACGAAAATCTACTTGTCTATCTCTGTATTCATGGTTCCAAACATTTATGGGAGAGAATAGAATGGATCAAAGATATTGATCTTTTAATACAAAATAAACGATAGATTGGCAAAATGTAATGGAAAAATCAAAAGGAACAGGATTTGAAAAAATGGTCTATCTAGGACTTTCACTAAGTGCTTCACTTTTTACAACACCTCTGCCAGCAAATGATTCAGGAACAGATCAAAAAATATCCACAGCTTGAACGTTCTCTCAGACTTTGTTCTTGAGAAGTTGGCAAAGCACCTAAAAGTACTTTTGCAAAACAACCGCTGCAATGCTCAAACTTTTTCCTGGTATTAAAGAAAAACTTCTTTATCTAAATAAGATCATCTTCAAACCATCATTTAACGAATACTGGTTTGTCGATCTACCAAGAGGGGTGTACTGGGTCGATACTATTTTATTAGACCTTATCTACTACTCAAAAAGTACTTTTGAAAATCTGTCTGCTTCGTTGCTTCCACCGAGAAAGTAGACTCCAACAGTTTTCGGTGCATTACATTCCCATTTGTTTTTATACTGCTTTATCATTCAACAGTTTTAATGCATTTTCATACAGGATTTCATCTTCACCATTTACAGTAACAAGTCCTGCTCCTGCTTCTTCTACTATCTCTTTAAGGTCATTACCAGCATTAATACTGCCTAGTATCGGTAGTTCTTGTACCATATAACCTAAAAGTTTTCCCGGAAAATTATGGGTAATGTGGTCTTTATCTAGAGTAAAGAGGCCCACATCGAACTCTGCAAGCATTTGCTTAAACTCATCCTGCGATACCGAAGGCAATAATGTCATATTCTTTAACGCTTCTTGTTCCATTGCTTCTTTAACAGTTTTACTTCATCCCCTGCACCTACAAGTACAAAATGTGCTTGTTCTTCCTCACGCATATTTATAGCCAATCTTACTATGTTCATCATATCTTGCGCATGACCAATGTTCCCACCATAAAAATAGACTGTCTTCCCTACTAAGCCTAACTTCTCTTTATAATTAGATTCTGCTTTGACTGGTACATTCGCAGCCCAATTATAAAGTACTTCAAGTGGTTTCACTACCTCTGTAGTTTCTTTAAACCATTCAAGATTTTTTTGGGACATCAACCCTATAGTATCGGCAACAGCATAATTCTTCTTTTCGAAGTAACGGAAGTATTTTTCTATGGTAGAGTCTCTTCGTATCAACCCCTGATCCAATGCCCATTGAGGGAAAGATCTCGTAAGATAAGATAACTTGGAGCATCCCAAAGTTTTTTAAGCCGAGAAACTAAATCACCCCAAAAAGATAGTAGGAGAATAATAGATGATTAGATCATGTGGATTATCCTGAAAAAAGGATTTGAAACTTCTCCATGCGTAGTGGGATAACAGTGTTTCATTGATAGCCCGTTTAACTTTACCTACATTTTTGATCTCACCACTTCTAAAACGGCATACTGTGATACCATCAAGCATACTTATTTCAGTTTTTGATTTAAATTTAGGTGATGGTGTAACAACAGTCACTTCATACCCCTGTTCTTTAAACTCACAAGCAAGCTCATGCATCATCTTCGCAGCAACTTTTATACTGTCTGGCATATAGTCATCTACTATTAGGCAAATTTTACGATTCGTCATAATTTACAGTCCATAATGTGAATAGTATGTTGGATGTTCATCCATCCACTGCTTTGTTTCTTTTAACATCTTTTCAAATTCAGGAGTTGTATAGTTGAAGTCACTACGAATACATACAAGACTTTTATCTACTTTATAGTTTTCAAAAGGCTTAGTATCTATTGGTTTATCCCACACTTTAGCAAAAAGTTTTAAAAGATCATATTTAGAAATTTTATCTTTGGGCAAAGTTGATACAGACCTGTTATATCTTGCTTTAAAAACTCTACAGTTGCTTTAGCAAGTTCAGGTGTAGTCACACCAGACCAGTAAGCCTGTCTATAACCATTGATTGTACCATCTTGTTTAAAAAACCAGTCAAGTAAGCCTGTACCATTCGTTTTTAGCTCAGGCCCTATTATTGATGTT